>CBDCWT010000030.1:0-177954 GCA_965223305.1 Pirellulaceae bacterium
CTGAAACACGGCGTTTTGGTCAAAGAATTCGAGGGTACCTGGGATGTTTTGGTGGTGCTGGAGAGTGCTTGAGTGGATGTCACGGGGGCTTGTGTGGGCCTTTGTGATTGTGCTTGCCACGGATTGGATTTTCTGGCCGCTGCCGCTTGCAGTAAAGCTCGGGCCCGGTGGCTGGGCAGTGGCAGTGTTTGGCTGTGGTTTGTTTGGTTTTTTCTCGCTTGGCTTTGTGCGGGACAAAGCAGAGGTGCGTTTGGAAGTGCTTGCCGGCAGCTACGCAGAAGTTCTCTGGGCCCTGTTTGGTGTGTTTGTCAACGGAGTGCTTGGAAGAGCAGCTCGTTATGGGTTTGTGTTTTTGTGCTTTCAGTTTGGAAGGTGGTCAGTGGATGAGAACCGCTTTGTTCTTTGTCACTGGGCATACCGAGTTGTAACTAGTTCGTGGAAAGGAGAGTGATGTGATGGGTAAAAGTTCAATGTTGAGTTTGGTCGTTGCGGTGTCGTTGCTTGCTTGCTCCACGGTGGAGGCGGGGTGGTATGACCGAACAGCCTTTGAAATGGCCGTAGTCGAGCAACGGAACGAGAACTCGATTTGGGTCCACTACCCGCAGTGCATGGACCCGAGGTGTGAGGGGCGTATCCATCGGCACGCAGTTGCTGCAGGCGAGATCAGAGAAGTAACTCTCACCGATGGGAGGAGAGTAAGCACTAGGGCGTTAATCGAGTCAGCAGCCAAGCCTCGCGTTGCCTTACTGGTCTACGGCAAGCGGCAGATTCCGAAAGTGTATCTGCAGAGCGTGCATGAGCATGTGCTGGTAATTCGGCTTCAGAACCGAGCCGGTGAAGTGGTGAAAAACGGCATGCTCTACGGAACAGACCCCGGCCATGGTCCCGTGCCGCCGGCTCCATCAACGAGTGAGGGGCCCAGAGCAACTAGAGCTGGCGAGCCGATTCGGTGGGGCCCTGCCTCGGTTGGGAAAGTAGAGACTGCAGCACCGGCCGAGGTGGTTATCCCGGTAGTGCCCTACTGAGTCCGCTGCAGATGGAGGTAGGCCCGGGCGGTCAATAAGTGGTGAGTGTTTCGTAACAGTTCTTGGAGGGTCTTTCGATGAACACAAGCGTCAAGCAACGGGAAGAGTTGGAGTCGGCAGTTCGGGATGCAATAGCGGAGGTAACCGACATACGAGCACGGATGCTCACTGATGTATTTGAGCAAGTGTTGATATGCGAATGGGCGGTGAATGAACTCAAAGGAGTGGGCGAACTACCAGAAGACCTAAAGCAAGGTGTTGATGCCACATTCAAGTTTCACGACGCGATTGAAGTCGATTCGTTCACCGGACTGGAGGAGCAACAGAAATGAAAGTCAAACTGAATAAACTGCCGGTTGGGACGAGCTTTGAATACAACCGTGAAAACTGGACCGTTGAGGAAATCCTCCGAAACGGAGGTCACGATGACATGGCCGTGGCGTCCTGCGATGGCTTGAGCTGATGTGCGAGTTGGCACCCGATGAGTTGGCGATGTGGTTGAAAGAGTTTGGTTTCGATGCCACAAGAATCGACAAGACCAGAGCCTTGACATGAGGTGCAAACCATGAAGTGCGATTAATGTGGTCGGAGAATCGGAGCACCGCATGAAGAAGACACATGGAAGGTCTGCCTAAGACAGGAGACCATCTCTGTCGATGACGGTAGCCCCGTCACCTTTGACTGGGACTTGGCTCGCTACTGCACGGAGTGTGCCGTCAAAGGTGATGTCTTCACAATACCCGCCGGGTGCAAGTTGGCTCGGATGACTGGAGACGGCAAGGACGGACGTGTCTCATTCTGAGCCCTGAGCGGACATTTGTCGCTGAGACACACATTAACTCCCCCGAAAGGTTTCAAAATGTCGAGTTCTCGACCGGTGCATGAAATCAAGTTCGGCTGCGTCAAGGCTGTCATCTGGCGACGACGCGGCAGCAAGTATGGAGGATTCAACACGGAATTCTACCGTTTCTACAAGGACGGTGAGGAGTGGAAGCAATCGAAAGTGTTTCACGAACAGCATCTGCCGCTGCACCGGATGGCATCGGAGGCTGCCTTTGCATGGATTGTGCAACACGGTCGTGATGCGGAGTCGCCGAATGAATGACGAGTCGACCACGTTGGATGACCTTCTCACCGTTCGAGAAGCTGCCGTGCGGCTTCGTTGCTCACAGACCAACGTCTACGCGTTGATTGGCCGGGGGGAGCTTCCGTTTGTTCGCGTAGGTGCCCACAAGGGCTACCGCATTGACCCAAGTGATTTGCTAGCCTTTGTGCGTGAGCGAAAGTGTGCAAAACGCTCTGGTGCCAAGCCTCCAGAGCTTTCTGCCCGCCGGCTAAAGCATATCCGGATTTAGCCAGCGGCTTTTCGAGCCTGCTCCAAAAGATACTGGGGGTTTTGTGCCAAATGCTGATACACCTTTGCCAGCGTCGAGGGGTCAGCATGGCCCATCAGGACGCCGACTGTGACCGAATCAACACCTCGCTCCAGTGCGTGTGTCGCCCAAGAGTGTCTAAGCGTGTAAAGACAGTACTTGCGTGCAAGCGATTCAGCTTTTCTGAGTCGGAGCTTTCTTCTGGCCTCGATGTGGAGCTGTCGTTTGCTCTTTTCTGTCTCAACGCCCTTTACCATCCTGGTCGGTGCGAGCTTTCTAGCGAAATCGCGAATCGCTTTTTCGCTAATCGTGATTCCCTCATCTTTGATGACAGAAAGCCCCATCTTTTGCTGAAGCCGAATGAAGCCGCAGTTGACTGCAGAAGTCGTCCAGGGTTTTCCGTCCGAATTGCGAAACAGTTTGCCGCGAGGATACCGAGCCATCAGCTGGCGAGTGATTTCCAGGGCACCGGGCGTGAGATAGACGGCTCGGCCAATCTCTCCTTTTGCCTCACTCTCCGGAAATACCCAGCGACAGGTCTCCAGGTCGACATGTCGGGCTTCTACTCGAAGCGATTCTTGCGGCCTGCAGCCACTTTGCCAGGTAACTTCGAGCAGGTCTCGAAACTCTGGACAGGGAACAAGCGACAAGATTCGTTCAAACTCAGCCTCGCTAATGACTTGTTCGCGTTTGCCAGCCTTCGGCTGGTCCATGTCGGCAATCGGGTTGTGGTCGATATAGCCGAGCTTTTTGGCCCAGCGAACTGCCCGCTTGATTGCCCGGCAATGGTTCCTACGAGAGCCACTTGCCAGCTCGTGCATGGAATCAAGCCACTGCTGGACGTGCAACGGGCGAAGCTCGTGTGTTCTGAGATACGGGTAGCGTCTGACGAAACGCTCCAGGCGGTAGCGATACCACTCGTAGGTGTCAGGTTTTCGGTTTGTCTGACACCAATCGAGGTAGAGGTCGATGATGACGGCCAAAGAGTCCGAGCGAACGATTCGTTGCTCGGGAGCGGTTGCCATCAGCTGATGAAAGCGAGTTTCTGCCGCCTGTTTTTCATCCGCCAGATAGTGGCGGGTGCCATCAATGGTGACAAACCAGGCTTGTCTGGCTTTCCAAAACCAGGGTTTCGGTGGGCGAGGCACGGGTGCAAACCTCCGGGCTTGAACTGAATAAAACCAGTCCAGCAAGCCGCTAGAGGTTTGCTGTTCGTGCCCTCCGGGTGGCGGTGAAAGCCGCCCGGGGGCCATTTTGTTGTTCGCTCAGCTGCCGATTTTATCTGAGTTCTGTATCACATTCTGTATCATCGGCGGTCTGGCGTTGACGTAAGTCCAAGTATCCCCGAGAGGATTCGAACCTCTAACCTTCGGCTCCGGAGGCCGACGCTCTATCCAATTGAGCTACGGGGACTCGTTTCAAATCAGCTTCGCCTCAATGAGCTCCGCCCACCCCTCAAATGAGCTCCGACTGCCCCGGGCTCCCGGCATGACCCGTGGTGCCCGCCCCGCGACGTCGCTCCCGAGACATCAGGCCCAATTTACACACTTTTGACCGGATTGCTACCGCCGCTCCAGGCCGCCCGAATACGACCCAATCACGCCCCCACACCCCGGGACACAGCGCAAAGTAAACGCCGAGGTGAACGCCGCTGGTGCCGTTAGCAACACGCCCAAAAAAGCGCTCGCGCTCCCTCCAAAATCGATCAAAGAGCCCTGAAAACCAGACGGCGGATCGGCTCTTACCCTCTCACCCCCTCCCAACGTCAACAGACCACCACCTGCCCGGCCCGCTCGCGCCCCACAACCCGGTGAACCACCCCTCTCGGTCTTCTCGGTCGCGGCAGCCGCTCGCTGCCACCTCACCTCGCATGTTGGTTCGGGCAGATCGATAAATGCTGATCCCGTCAGGGATATCTGCTAAAACGCTAGTAGGGGTGGGATCTTTCCAGGTCCCAAATTCGTCTGATATCTGTGAAGAGACAAGTCGTGCCGAAAGTCGTTCAGCCGGCCGAATCACGCGAAGATCTGGCTCCCCATCCCCTCGAGAAGGCCTTCAGCGAATTCCACAGCGAACTGCTTGGCACGCTGTACTATCTCGTGGGAAACCGCGAGGATGCTGCCGACGCCCTCCAGGAGGCATTCGTCAAGTGCTGGAAGCACCGAGCCAAACTTCCCGAAGTTGATAACCTTAAGGCCTGGATTTTTCGCATCGCTCTGAATACGGGTCGCGACCTCCGCCAAACAGCGTGGCGTCGCAAACGACAGGGGCTGCCACAAGACGAGGCGGTGATGACCAGCAAGACGAGAGGACCTCAAGCCGAAGCGGAACTAAATGAGCAAATGGGACAGCTGCGGGGCGCCATCGCAGCTCTGCGGCAAGAAGAACAGGAGGTCTTTCTGCTGCGACAAAACGCACAAATGAAATACGAGGAAATCGCCGAAGCCGTCGGCATCCCCCTGGGAACCGTCAAGACTCGCATGCGGCTGGCACTGTCAAAGCTGAGACAAGCCGTGGCGGAACAAGCCAGCAGCTCCTAAACGCAATCAGAAAAACAGAAACAGACCGTTAGGAGCGGCGACCCTCCGGGTTTCGCCGCCTCGCAGGAAGAACATGGGTTTGAACGAACAAACTCAACAACAGTTGTGGGAGCTGATCTACGGTCTGCTTCCCGACGAAGACGCAGACGCTCTCAGCGCCCGTATTCGTTCGGAGCCCGATTTGGCCCGAGCCTACGTCACCGCCAAGCTCCAGTCGGATCTGCTCGCAGAAGCCGCTCGATTGGACGACGCAACAACTCGCCTGCAGCTTCCTCCCACCGAACAATCGGCGGGTTCCGACCCCGCCCACCGGCCGCGAACAGGTTCGCCCCAGACGGCAAAACGCCGCAGGCAACTCCGAGTTCCCTCGACGCTGATCGGCCTGGCCGCCGTGCTGTCCATCGGCTTTGTTGGATACGTGCTGGTGCAGTCGGACCGCCTCGACCCCGATAGCGCGACAGCGAATGTTGCCAAGAACACGGCCAAGGTCCTCACCACGGTCACCATGCCGGCCCAGCTTCATCGCGACATCACCAACACTGTGATCGCCCGTACGTCAACGGCAAGCGGGGCACCGTTCGATACAACACTGGAATACCGAGTCTACGATCAAGCCGGCGCATTGCAGCTAAAGAAAATCGAGAAAACCGGCTCGGACGGTACTTCCCGAGTCGAACTCTCAGGTAACGAGCTACCGGAAACAGCGTTGCTCGAAGTCGCCCCCATCGCCGGTCTTGGCAAGCCACTCAGCGCCCCAAGTGAGCGTGTTGAGCGAAAATGCGTCGACCTATCTGACCCTAGATAGACCCGTCTACGAACCAAGCGATCTTGTTCGCTTCCGCTCGGTGACCCTCTCGAGTTTCGAATTGCGGGCCGACGACGGACTCGACGTGGAGTATTACATTCAGGACGCGCAACAAAACCCGCTGCCCGGTCTGCGACAGACAGCACAGACCAGCCAGGGTGTTGCCAGCGGAGCCATTCAACTTCCACCCGACACCGCGGCAGGAAGATACATCCTCGTCGCGAACAACAAAGGATCCGGCGAGGTGCGGCGCGACTTCTTCGTACACAGGCAGTTCAAACTACCGCGTTGGGCGAAAAAAATCGACTTTACTCACGACAGCTATGGTCCCGGCGATCAGGTCTCGGCGAACTTCGAGGCACTTGGCCAGACCGATGGAGTTCCAGCTGCCGGATTGCCAGTCAGCTACCAGATCTTCGTCGATGGCGAGCCGCTGGCTGCTGAGCAGACCGCAGAGGCTACGAACGACCAGGGACAATCTCAGTTTGACTTTCAATTGCCGGCCACCATCCGCCGTGGTGACGCCGTCGTCATGCTGACCGTGCGCGGAGACGGGGTGCGAGAGACAGCTACCAAGCCGATACCAGTCAATCTCGGTCAGGTTGAGGTCGAGTTTTACCCCGAGGGAGGAGAACTGGTCGCGGGGGTACCCAACCGAATTTACTTCCACGCCCGCGATCCAGCAGGAAAGCCAGTGCACCTAGAAGCCGTGGTCATCGACGATCAAGACGATGCGGTACGCCTAACGACCGAGCACCAGGGCAGGGGACAGTTTTCGCTGGTCCCGCACGAAGGAAGACACTATCGGGTCGAGATCAGTCGCCCAGCCGGCGTCTCAGCCAATCCCAACTTTCCTGCTGTAGGCGCCGCACAGCTATCGATCAGCACTGGGCCAGGGGTCTTCTCCACGGCCGTGCCCTTGCGAGTGATATTGCGGGCAACCAACCGGATCGGCCCGGTTGTCTTGCTTGCTTCGTGCCGCGGGGCAACGGTGGGTCTGGAACGGGTCGAGCCAGCAGATTTCGCTGTGGCTGACGATGGCGCCTTTGCCGTCGAACGTCCAGTGCAGTTAGCGCCAAGAGCGTCGGGAGTCATCCGGATTACTGCCTATGACTACTCGAGTACTCCCAAGCCGCTTGCTGAGCGGCTGGTGTTCGTGCGTGCGGCACAACATGTCCAGGTGCAGCTCGACGGGCTCGAGGAGACCTACCAGAGGGGCGAGCGAGTCAACGTGTCGTTGACGACCACCGACGAGACGGGTAGACCTCTGAGCGCCGTGCTGGGAACGTCGGTCGTCGCCGAGAGCATCCTCCGCGCCGCACCGGATCCTCCACCTGCACTGCCCACCTATTTCTACTTGACCACTGCTATCGAGAACGCTCAGGATCTGGAAAACGCCGATTTCTATTTGCAACAGAATGAGCGCGCGGAGCGGGCGCTGGACCTGTTGCTAGGGACTCAGGGGTGGCGGCGGTTCATCCAGGCGAGTCCAGCGCAGCTGGCCGAGAGGGCGCCGCTGGGAGAGGAGGTGCGATACGGAGCTGGCCCGTCCGCGCTGTCGATGGAACGACTTAGGTCAGGTTGGTCGATGGCCCTCCATGACGACCCGCTGCCGAAGGTCGTCGAGTCGAGCTGGTCGCTGGCGTCACCGACGGCTTCTCTGGACCGTGCGCCGCAGGGTATCCGCTTGGTGCGCTGGCTGGGAACGGCTGCAATCGTGGCGAGTTTCCTCTTGGCAACGTTGATTCTGGCCGATCTGGCGGTTCGTCGGCTGGGCAACCGCCTTGTCTGGGGAACCATCGCTACGGCGGCGCTGCTGCTCGTGGTCGCTTTTCAGTTGCGGCTCAGCAGGTCACCTAAGGTCACCTCAGCTCCCCGGGGCGACCTGCGTCAGACAGACGACAGCTGGGGATTAGACGACGCCGAGACGTCCGAGCGGGACGACGCCATGGCCATGGGCTTGGAAAAAGTGGCTGAAGCCGATCGGCTCGCCGATACAGCCGCTGAACCGGCCGCCCAAGCGGAAGAGCGCTACTACTTCGAATCGGAGGCTGGCCCACGAGTCGAGCGAATCGAGCAGACGGGGATGGTCCCGCAGGACGGTCCCCCGCCAGCGGCTGCCTCGGCTCGCCCGAGCAGTGTCTCATCGCTGGCACGTCAAGCAGGCCGGAAAGCACCCTCCGCAGCTCCTTCGGCGGCGGACGTACCGCAAGAGAGTGTCGACAGCCAGGGCAGGACGCTCCGTGCAATGCGCCTCTACGGAGCCGCAATTGATCAGTCGTCCAACAGGAGCTTGTCGAAGAAGACGTTAGTCTGGCGACCGTGGTTGATCACAGACGGCAGTGGCAAACAGACGTTGTCTTTCGACTTGCCGCCGGAGGGCGCGACCTTCCGCCTGCGCATCGACGCACACAGTGCGGGACGGCTGGGAGCCGCCAGCGCACCAATTGTTTCGCAGTGAGGCCCCCCCGTCTCTTTTGCTCCTTTTCTTTTTAAGGTAGGCTGCTGAGGTTAGCAGTTGCAGGAGACCAATGCAGGAAGGTGAGAATCATGATTGTCAGAAACTGGGCGAGATGGTTGCTGATCGTACTGTTCCTCGGAGTGGCTGGGTGCTCGTCGGATAGTGGTACCCAAACCGACTCGGCAGAAGACGATATCGAAGAGCTGAGCATAGAAATTCCCGACGCCACTGAGTCAACTGAGTCACTGGAATCTCAGGAGACCGGCAGCTCCGATCAAGACGAGGAAGAGCCGGGGGCGGGCGAATCCACTAGCACCACGGACTCAACAGCAACCGATCCGGTCGTGGTGCTCCTGGGAGACCCCGCTCTAACCGGAGGAATTCCGGGCAGTGGGCCACTAGAGGTCGACCAGATACAGAATTGGCTGAATCAAAGCGAGAATCACGCACCTCTGGACATCCAATTGCCAGTAGGACTGGCGGCGGGCACCAGCAACGTCAAAGTGCCGGAGGACAATCCGCTAACACGTGCCAAGATTGAGCTGGGCAGGCAACTGTACTTTGACACGCGGCTTTCATCCGACAATACGGTGAGCTGTGCCAGTTGCCATCATCCCGACGAAGGTTACGGCCGGCACACACAGTTCGGCGTCGGCGTCGACGGCCAAGAGGGTGGTCGCAACTCGCCGGTGAGCTACAACCGCATCCTCAGCGATGCTCAATTTTGGGATGGCCGCGCGGCGTCGCTCGAGGAACAAGCGGTTGGTCCGATCGCTAACCCGATTGAAATGGCCAACACGCACGAAGCGGCCGTGGCCACGGTCCAGGGCATTGAAGGGTATCGGATCCAACTTGAGAAGATCTTCTCCGACGGTGTCACGATCGACAACATTGGCAAAGCGATCGCATCGTTCGAACGGGCAATTGTGACCGGACCGTCACCGTTCGACTACTACGAACCCGTCCGACGAATGACAGCCGTGTTGGGAGACCAGTTAGATGATCTGGAAACACTCCAAGAGGACGATCCGGACATCTACGACCAGTACATCGCGGCGAGCAGGGAAAGTGAGGCCCATCCGATGTCGGAAAGCGCCAAGCGCGGAAGGGACCTGTTCTTTTCCGAGCGGGTGAATTGCACGGCATGCCACGTCGGTGCAAACCTGGCCGACGAAAAGTACCATAACCTGGGAATCGGGATGGACAAGGAATCACCTGATCTCGGCCGTTACGAGGTCACCAAGGAAGAGAAAGATCGGGGCGCTTTCAAGACGCCGACAATACGCAATGTGGCACTGAGTCACCCTTATATGCACGACGGCAGCCTCAAGTCACTTGCCGAAGTCGTCGAGTGGTACAACAAAGGTGGCCACCCCAACGAGCATCTCAGCAAGGACATCAAGAAGCTGGATTTAAACGACCAAGAAAAGGCGGACTTAGTAGCGTTTATGGAGGCCTGCACGGGTGAGTTCCCCAAGGTCGAAACGGGACGGTTGCCCGAGTAAGTTCTCCAGTGGAGCGAAGCCGCGCAGCTCACTTCGAAAGAGCGTCCGGCAAGAGCTTTTGTAAAACGTCACAAGTCTTGCCCCTAGGCCTAGAGGAGATTGATCTATGCCCCGCAGCGGAGCGATTACGTTGAAAGGAACGCCAGTCGATCTGGCTGGCCCAGAACTGAAAGCCGGTGACGCCGCCCCCGACTTCAACCTGCAAAATCAAGCGCTTGAAGATGTCAACCGGAGTTCTTTTGCGAATAAGACGCTGCTGATCGCGACGGTCCCGTCATTGGATACACCTGTTTGTCACGCCGAGACCAAGAAGTTCAACGAGCAAGCTGCTTCGTTGTCCGACACAGCGATCTTGGTGGTTAGCACCGATTTGCCGTTTGGCCAGAAGCGCTGGTGCGGCGCAGAAGGTGTCGAGAACGTAACCACCCTCAGTGCTCACCGCTCGAGTGCTTTCGGCGAAGCGTACGGCGTGCTGATTTCAGGTGGTCCACTAGACCAGTGCTTGGCGCGGGCCATTTTTGTCGTCGATCAGCAAGGTGTGCTGACACACGTCGAGTACGTCAAGGAGGTGGCGGAGCACCCAGACTATGACGCGGCATTAGCCGCCTGTTGAAAACACCGTGCTGGCGTCTTTCAACCTCAGCAAGCTCAGAACAGAGTTCTTCGCGGCTCGCAAATCAACGACTTACGTCGCTGATTCTTAGGATCACTTCCCTGGGATTGGGATGCGGCGACTGCTAGTCACTGCCATTGACGAACTTAAAGACGATCGCTGCTAGCGCGGCACCTCCGAAGTTCGCGACGAAGTAAACCCAAATGTCGGTCCAGTTCGAGAGGCCCATCACGCAGGTGCCGACAGCAACTGCCGGGTTAAACGCTCCACCGGAAACGCCACCGACTGCGAACGCGCCGGCCAAGACGGTGAACCCGATCGCCAGTCCATAGAACGAGTTGCCCTCTGTGCCCTGAGCCGTGGCAACGTTCAGCACCACATAAGCCAGCGCGAAGGTCACCAGAATCTCGACCAAGATTGCCTTAGGAAGCACTTCCAGCAGGTTGATGGCTTGGATCTCGGCATCCGGTCCCTTGATGAAAAGCACCGTCAAACCGGCAACGATTGCCGCCGCAACCTGCGCCACGACGTAGGGGATGACGTCTTTTGCTTCGCACTTGCCCCGCAGGAACACCGCCAATGTCACGGCCGGGTTGTAGTGGGCGCCGGAGATGTGGCCACCAGCGTAAACCATCACCATCAAGGCCGCGCCGATGGCTAGGGGCGCCAAGCTCCCGGCCCCGGGTGCGATGACCACGTTCCCGATCGTGAAAACAAGGAAGAAAGTCCCGATGAATTCGACCACGTATTTGTTCATAGTCCCGTCCTAACGTCGATGACCCAGAATTCTGCCGGTTCGCACTCCAGGCAAACCGGACGAGCGATTGAGCCCAGACGATCTACGAACGATTGCTCGAACGACCGCTGCTGCAATCCGGGCTATAGAAGGTCTCTGATTCTACTGAGCCAAGCCGAACCGGTACATCCGGAGTCTTGAGAATTGTCTCCGCCCGGGACGACACCGCAGCGGTCTAGCCCGAATTATTCATGAGCGATCTGCTGCGAGGTCGTAAGTCCATCCGTGGCTTCGTCATGCTTCACAATTCTCCCTCGACGTATTGCTTCAATACGCCTGCGGAAGAATTACTCGCCTTCCTTGCCACGAACGTACTTACAACCTCTCGCGACGATCTTCATGAATAATCCGGGCTAACTCGCCGCCGTTACTAAGAGGTCCCTGCGCGCCGGAGCTCTCTAATAACACCCAGTTCACAGCTAGAAATAGCTGGGCGAAACCGCGTAGGGCCGCTGCCAGAGCTGCGACGAACTGATCGCATCCCCGGTCAGTCGAGCACCAGTTCGGGCTCGGGGTCCGGGTCACGCGCGCGCTGGAAGAAGAGCTTCGCGCGATCGCTTTCACCCTCAAGCTGCAACAACACGCCGATTACGAACAGCAGGGTCGCGATCGCTGGAGTGCTCCAGCGCGGCCGCAGCAACAGCTTCCACATGCTCCGTTCGAGTCGAGGGGTCGCTGCCATACAACTCCTCGGAGCCGAAACCTGATCGCAGGTAGGTTGGATCCAGGGCCATTCCCCGCCGAAATGCCTCGGCCGCCCGTTGGTAACGTTTTCAGAGCAACGAGGGCGTATCCTTGCCTGATATAGGGAGCGGCCATGACCGGGGCCAAGGTTGCCGCAGCCTCGTATTGCTGCAACGCCCCTTCGTAGAACTGGCCGCGGAACAGCTGGTCACCGATCTCCAAGTGGTCCGCTTCGTTTGCGTTCGGCGGATGAAGTCGCCTTCCAGCTTGTGAGAGTTGTCGGCGTTTCCGATTTGGCGGTCGCACTCACTCGGTCCGCCATGGCACGATGCACGGCTACCAGCTCTCGCCAGGCTGGCATTCGGACTGACCGATCGATCTCCGGTTCGACGAGGCTTCGCACGACGGGCAACGGCGACCGCAAAGCAGGAGATGAGGCCAGGAAGCTCTGCCAAGTCGACAGATAGTAGGGAGGGTAGGGTGGGCAGTACGAGTTCCAGAAGGACACCAACGGTCGGTGGTAGAAGTAGTTGAACGGACGGTAATAGTAGTAGCGGGGCGCGAAACCGAACGTCCACACGTGCGGCCGGTAAACAAACGATCGAAAGTAGGAGTGGCGGTGGTGATAGTGGGGACGGCGATAGACGTGGTAGCGGTGCCCGTAGTGCCGACGTCCAAATGAGCGGGCGTAGTGAGCCCCGTGGCGAAACGGAATACCGTATCCAGCGCGCGCCGGAGCAGAAAAAGCCAGCACTGTTGCGGCGACGAGTGCGAGTTGCAGTAGGCGGTGCACGGCAGACCTCCTCTTGTCGATCTCTATGAACGGGGGCAAGCCGCTCCTCCAGCTGGCTCTCTTCATTATTGTGGCTTCTTTGGCGAAATGGCACAATGCAGCGTGCGGTTTGATCGTGTTGCTGGCTCAAAATGCCGCCGGTGCGGCAGGGTAATACGTCAGCACAGAGCTTCACCTACCGACCCGTCCGCCCAAGGACGCGCCTGAAGCAGGTTATCTGCGACGCCGCAGTGTCAAGGAGAACAAGCTAGCATGAGACAAGATCTGCTGTGCGGCAGTTTTTTCGCGTTGCTCGTGTGTCTGATTGGTTGTTCCGACCCGGGAGGGCAACTGCCTGACGCGCTGAATCTGCAGGCGAAGCCGAGCCTGTCGAACCAGCGGCGGAAGCGGATAGTACAGCTACGACTACAACTTCGGTCGAGTCGACACAGAGCGAGCAGCCGCCGGCAGGCGATGCGATCGAGATCACTTTCGACGACATCAATCTACAGTTACAGCCGGACGTAGCTTTCCGCCCTTGGATGCTGACCGAACGTGCCCAGGAACTCGACGGACAACTGGTGCGCACGCGGGCTACATGCTGCCGGATGCGAAGCTGGAGGGCATCGACCAATTTGTGTTGTTGCGGAACACCGAATGCAAGTTTGGCCCTGGAGGGCCAGCCGGACCATCTTCTTAGCGTGACACTGCGGAAGGACGAATTGATCTCTTATCGTGCCAAGCCGATTCAAGTTTCGGGGGACGTTGAAGATCGATCCCTACCAGGATTCGGACGGCTACACCTGGTACATCTACGAACTGAACGAAGCCGGCGACGTGGCCACCCTGCGGAGGTAAGTAGCGGCGCGGCCGCGGCAGAAAAACAGCTCGCGCCCGCGGCGGTACGAGTGCCTTCAGACAAAGCTGGCGAGCACGGAAGTACATCCGTTGAATCGGAATCGTGGCCGCGGGTCCACGTCCAAGATTCAATTCCACGTCATTTGCTTCCAATTCGTTACTGCAATGAAGATCGTCGATCTTCGAGAGAAACTGCGCGCGACGAACTCCATCAAAGATGAAGAGCCACGCAAGAATGTGACTCTCAGTGGACGCGGCCCAAGTGGCTGGGAAGTTCCAGTACTAGCATGAGTTGCGGCGGGAGAAGGCGATTGTCTCTCGAGCGACGGCGGCGTGTACGGGTTTTCTGGCATGAGACGATCTTAGCCGAGAAACAGCACCGGCGGCACCGCGTGGCCGGCGGTGTGGAGCAAATCGTCAAGTATCTAGCGGCCAGATGCACCGGAAAACTGATACAGCCGATCGCTTTCACACTGAAAAAACGGCTCGCGCCAAATCGACGTAAGCCGTTTCACAATCGACGGCGGTGTCAGCTGATCGTAGGGCTTCGCCAATCTCACATCGATTTCTTCACGGTCCTTCTTGGCCGTTGGCGACTCTTGCTTTAGTCACCCGAGTAGGAAACTGCGAGTTTCGTGATCCCCAGATCCACTCCCGAAATTCCCTTCTATCGGGGGGCGATTCAACGTCGATCGCTCTCCCATTTACTAATAGAATTAATGAGATTCTGGGACTTTGATTTTGAGACGGCAATTTGGGACTGCCGGTGTTGGTCCCGCTGAATTCAAAGCGCCGATTGCGTCTGCGTCGTGAATCGAACGAATTCTTAGGACTCGTGGCGGACAACCGTCGCGTGATTCGTGGTTTGCGACAGGAGTCTTGACTTTCCAATTCCGAGTTGAAAAATGGAGACACAGCAATGCGAACAGCTCTACCAACGGCGATCGCGATTCTGCTCCTTGGTGCGCTCTGTCTGGGAAACGTGGACAGTGCAGAAGAGCAGTCTCTTGGCCAAGCGGACGTGAGCAATGGCACTCTCAAGCTGTATGCGGACAATGAGACCACTGAGCTTCTATATGATGTGGCCAAACCAGTGCCTAAGGTCTTCGTCGATGATCAATTTGTTGGCAACTACAGCGACCTTCGGCACAATACGCCAGGCGCACTTTCGACTGCCCGCCGGCAAACACAGCGTCCGGTTCGTTGTCGACGGCTATAAGCCGTTTGAGTCAGAGATTCACTTGATTGGTAATGACACCGACCAATTTCTATGCGTCTCGCTGCGGGAGTCACTTCAGAGCGACAACTCTCGGTAAACCACGAGTTTTGGAATGGCCAGCATTTTGGCTGAATCGAATGCTTGAAGTCCATCGCGAGTTACTCTGGATTGGCAACGCCGTGGACATTCGGACGCATGAGAACTTGTTGGATGCAGAAATCTCAGCGGTTGTTGACGTTGCCTACGAAGAGCTACCGGCCCAGCTACCACGCCAACTGATTTAACTGCCGCTTCCCGATCAATGACGGAGGTGGAAACGATCGAGCTGTGCTGCGCCAGGCAATTCAGACGATCGCCGACCTTCTGGATGCTGGCCTCCGCACGATTGTCGGTTGCAGTGCAGGGATGAGTCGGTCGCCGACGTTCGCAACCGCCGCATTGGCGGTCCACCTGACTCAGCCACCGGACGAGATTATCGCGAGGATTGCTCCGCGTCTCCGCTCCCTCGACGTGTCCAGTAGACTGTGGGCTGATGTGGTTGAGGTTATTGCCAGCGTTCGTCCGAAATAAGGACCGTATCTGAACCAAGGGAGGAACATGACCTTCACTGTGCTCGAAGAGATCAACGCCCGCCCTGCGGTCTGGTCGGCGTACACCGCCGCCGACCTTTGGACAGACCCGCACATATCGATGCAGATGCTGACCTACCACCTCAACGACGCGGTGGACCTCTCGTCACGACGGACCGAGTTTATCGAACAGTCCGTGGCCTTCATCGTCGATCGCTTCGGGCTGCGCGAGGGCATGTCCGTCGCCGACTTCGGCTGCGGACCGGGCCTGTACACCACTCGCCTGGCCACCTCCGGAGCCACCGTCACGGGAATCGACTTCTCGGAAGGCTCGCTACGCTACGCTCGGGACCTGGCCACGCGTGAGGGGGTGACCGTGGACCACGTCCACGCCGACTACCTCGAGTACGAAACCGCGGCGAAGTTCGACTTAATCACTATGATCATGTGCGACTTCGCCGTTCTCGATCCCGTCCGCCGACGGAACTTGCTCACGAAGTTCCACTCCCTGCTTGAACCGGGCGGCGCCGTGCTGCTCGATGTGGGATCCCGATCAGCGTACGCCGAGCGCGAGGAGGCCGTAATCTACGCACCGGGACTGATGAGCGGCTTCTGGTCGGCGGCTCCGTACTTCGGCTTCCTGAACACCTTCAAGTACGACGCTGAGCACGTCGTGCTTGACAAGTACACGATCGTGGAGGCGGAACGCACGCGCACAATTTTCAACTGGTTTCAGTACTTCGACCCCGAGGCGCTGGCGCAAGAGTTCTCAGCCGCCGGATTCGAGGTCGAGGCGATCCTCGGGGACGTGGCCGGCGCGGATTACGATCCGGCGGGTGCGGAGCTCGCAGTCATCGCACGGAGGCCCGCGTCGATGGAGTCGGTGCTGAGTTTGGATCATTAAACGACCGAGTATTTGAGACGCAAACGGCGCCTGCTTACGCTGACCACGCGCACACTCTAGCGCGAGTATGACGTGATGCCAAAGGGTAGCACAAGACACGCGCGTCGCTTTGTTCGGTTCAGCATCCGTACTCTCTTGATAGTGCTGACCATTTCTTGCGCGTGGCTCGGTTGGAAGGTTGAACGTGCGAGGAAGCAGCGGGAGGCGGTGGCGTGGGTGCACGAGATGGGTGGGTCCGTGAAGTACGGACACGAATACGCGGATGACGGATCACATTTGCTGAAAAGTGCCTCGCTTCCGGGACCGGAATGGTTGCGTCACCGGCTCGGGATCGACTTCTTCGATGAGGTCGTCTACGTCGACCTCCACACACTCGTGGAGGTGAGCGACCTGACCGCGTTGGCTGCGTTGACGCGTCTCAGACACCTGTACCTCGGCGTCAAGCCGGTAAGCGACCTGACGCCACTGGCTGACTTGACGCACCTTGAAACTTTGGTCCTCGACGGCACAGAGGTCATCGATGCGACGCCACTGACTGAGTTGACGCGTCTGAAAAGGTTGCGTCTTTACGGCACGCATGTAAGCGATGTGACACCGCTGGCTAGATTGACGAATCTCGAAGAGCTGGCCCTCGGTGGCACTGAGATAAACGATTTGGCGCCGTTAATTGAGTTGACGCGTCTCAGATACTTGGACCTTAGTTACACGCGGGTAAGCGATGTATCGCCACTGGGTAAGCTTACGGCGCTCGAAGACCTCAGACTCTTCGGCACTGAGGTCGCCGACCTAGTACCGTTGGCTGGCTTGACGCTTCTCACAAGATTGGACCTTCAAGACACGGGTGTAGGCGATGTGACGCCGCTGGCTGGATTGACAAACCTTCGTCGCGTGAACCTCTGCTACACGCAGGTGAAAGACGTATCGCCGTTCAGCGAGTTGACGCGTCTCTCGTGGTTGGAGCTTCAAGGCACGCAAGTGAGCGAGGCAGCTGTAGAACAGCTGAGAAGAGCATTGCCGCGGTGTAGGATTGTGGTCCCGTAATTGGACCCCGTGTTTGACACAGACTTGATTGAACTCCGACACGCTTTCGCGAAATGCCGCGATGGTGCTAAGGTCAGCAGCTATCTTCTGATGTGTCTCTCTAACGGGCCTGCCCCAAGGTGCTGAGATCGGACCAATGGACGGGACTGCAACAAGCGGCTGGTCGAGGTTTCGACTCCGAACGCTCCTGGTCGTACTCAGTGTTCTTTGCGTGGGAATCGCCGTCTTCCAGAACAGTCGCGGACAACGACAACGCAGAGCGGTGCTCGCGATTAGAGGTCTAGGAGGAAACGTCAATTTCGACTACCAGCGAAATCCAAGAGGCAGAGCCGGACAGCCAACATATGTGCCTATCGACCTCCCCCTTCCACGTTGGGTGGACCTTCTCGTGGGTGAGGAAGCGTTTGGCAACGTCAGCTCGGTTTCCCTTGGGAACCCAGATCGCAAACATGCCTTACCAGCTCGCAGCTTACGCCACCTCAGGAGCTTGCCGGAGTTGGAGGAGTTGTCGCTCATCAATGTGTCAGTCCGGAGTGATCTAGCGGAACTTAAGTCAGCGCGTGGCCTCAAGAGCGTGTCTCTCCACGCGACGGACGTCGGTGACGCGGATTTGGTTCATCTAGCCTCCTTGCGCGATCTGATTCAGCTCAACTTGAATAATACGGCAATAGGGGACGATGGACTTCGACACTTGAGTGGCTTGAAGGCTCTGAAGTACCTGCGTCTGAAGAATACCAACGTGACTAGCTCGGGTGTGGATCAGCTTCGGAGAGCACTTCCGGGTTGTGACATCAGTCAGTGAGTCTGCGCCGCGCAGTGTGCGCCTCGTAAAACCACCCTTTTTGAACTTCATGCCTGCGATTGCGACAAGAGATCAATGTCACGGTAGTCTGTTGGGGCTCGCTTTGGGTGACGCATTGGGCGCGCCCTTCGAGGGTGGTCTAATCGAGCGAGTGACGTGGTGGTGTATCACTCGTGCCAGTGGAGTGGGGCTGCGTTGGTCTGACGATACGATGATGTCTCTCGACATTGCCGAGTCACTTGTCGCAAATGGGGGCCTGGACGTTGACGACGTCGCTCGACGATTCGCGAGCAGCTACCGTTGGAGTCGTGGCTATGGTCCAGGTGCCGCCCGGCTGTTGAAGCGAATTCGGGTGACACAGAACTCTCACGGCGAATCGTAAGGCGGCAACGAGGGCATTCTTACAAACTGATGTTACGCTCGTTGGCCTCAGACGTGAGATGTGCCAAGAAACGACCGAAAGATGATTCGGCATTGGCCGCTAACACACGAGCGGAAGGCACTCGGCCCCTGCCTCATTGATGGAGAGCTTGTGATAGTCAGCGTAGATGCGAGGATATGCCATTAGCCCGACTGCACCCTGCAAAACTGCTGTCGCGGCCATTCCGAGCCGCACGTACTGCAACGGGTGAGAACGACCCGTGCGTCGAATCAAGAGCCCCATCGATTCAACTTGATGGCGCGATTGGTCGTCGTCGTCGGGCTGCCGCAGTAATGGTGCGCTGTGCTCATGCCCCGACCTTAGCCGAACACATCGCGCTCGGTGGCTTTGTCCATCGTGCCGCGTCGAACATGGAGGGCAAGTACACGATCCCCCTCGACCGTGAACAGCGCACGATACCGCCCCGATCTTTGCCCGTAGAAG
Source organism: Pirellulaceae bacterium (assembly GCA_965223305.1). Taxonomy (GTDB): domain Bacteria; phylum Planctomycetota; class Planctomycetia; order Pirellulales; family Pirellulaceae; genus CBDCWT01. The sequence goes on from CBDCWT010000030.1 coordinate 18,833, forward strand.
AACTGGTAGATGGGTTCGTGTTCCGCTGCGACTGAATAGTAATGCCGAAGATCGTCCTTCGCCTTTTGAGTGACGACTACAATGTGCGTCATTCCGACTCGGGAACTCCGAATTCCCGTCTGATGTCGGCGAAAGCCTCTTGAATCGGTTGCGTTCGGCCGGCGGCCAGATCAGCGAGGCCGTCTTTGATTCCCGACAATGCCTGTTCCCGCTCTTGGCGTAACCAGCGCACGGCCTGTAACACCACTTCCTTGCGGGTCGAGTAGCGCCCCGTGGCGAATTCCTGCTCAACGAAGGGTTCGAGGTCAGGTGGAAGTTCAATTTGCATAGGTATGTTCTCCCTAGACTTAAGATACCATGTTCGCGAGAAAGCGGTCAAAAGAGTGGACAACCCGCTGGTAAACCTGCCAGATGAGTTGGCTGCGACAAAGCAGCGTCGCTTGACGTGGCCACGAGTCTGGGTTGACGATTCTATGCCTTACGATGAAACCGCAGCAGCTTTCGGTACCCAGTAGCTCGCCGAGGTGTGTCCTCTCGTCGCGAAACTTGTATCGCTCTGTTGCAAGAAAACACGGTATGTCCGCAGATCCTGAAATGCAACCTGGAGGAAGTCACGTTCAAACCAGCTGGCCGAAAACAAAATCCCAATCCCGTTTGGCGGCGCGGGACCAAAACGGAAGAGAAGCGACCTACTGCTCGACAGTCGCCCGCAACCTCGCGATCGCGCTGCCCACTGGTCAGAGACTCGCATCAGATAGGCTTTGGCCTGGTTGAACAATCCGGGGCGGATGGTGAACCGGTTCTCTCTGCCAACACGCCGGGCAGTCAACGACACCGGCATGTTGTAGTACCTGAAGGTGCTTTGTAGTCGCCTGACGCGTAAGGTCGAGACCCTCAGTCAGCGCGGTAATCGAGCGTTCCTTACCGTCACTGAGGCGCGAGACCAACTCGAGGCGGGTGGCACACCCAAGGCCGCAAATACGGGCGCGGGATCTTTGCTTCGAGTCTCAGCTCTTGACATATTCGGCGATGTTTTCGGCCTGCAGGTCCCAACCTTCTTTGTTCGACCGAAACACCTCGAGTCGTTTCGATTCCGGGAACTGCAAAAAGCCCGTCTCGATGATCGTCAGTCGCGTTCCGTTGTCGCTTGGCCGTAGGCGGAACTCGACCATTACCTTGGCGTCGTCGTCGTAGGTGGTATCGGGATCGATGGCGCTGGGAGGCCACGAGAAGACGAACAGCCGCTCGTGTTCCATTCGTTCAGTCACAGACACCCACTTCATGTGCTCGTAGCCCGGATAGGTGATGTTGCCCGTCGTCGTCTCACCGAGTTTGAACGGGCCATCGAGTCGGACTCGAAACCACTGGCCGAACTCCTCGTGGTCGGTGAGCGCACGCCACACTCGCGAAACCGGCGCCGCAAGGTCGACAACCTTCTCGATTCGATCTTGGTCGAGCTGATTCATATGCAACCTCCTGGTTGAGTATTACCTGCGACATCGAGCCGCAGATCAGGCGGAGCGAATCGCGGTGTACCTAGGCACATCGGCCAAGCGGCAAAAGAAAACGGTTGACGCTAGTTGGACGTCAACCGCTACAAGGTACAGTGCGAGAGACAGGACTTGAACCTGCACGTCCTTTCGGACACTAGATCCTAAATCTAGCGCGTCTGCCAATTCCGCCACTCTCGCTGGTCGGGTGCCCTTGCCGAAACGGACACCGAGGCCAAGTCTACCAAAGGCACTCGCCGCTCGTCCACAATCATGGCAAGCCTCTCCGCCGCCGGCAACGGCAGTTGCTCTCAGACAAGCAACTTCTTGGCTAGCCGAAAGACATCGTCAAACATCTGCTCGGTCAGCCGCCCAGTGAACGTGTTTTGCTGGCTGGGATGATAGCTGCCTAGCATCCAGCGGGAGTCGCCCAGCGGTACCTGGGCCAGGTGCCCAAACTTGGGCCGCCGCCCCCGATACCAGCCACGGTCCACCGCTTCAACGACCATCCCCTGCCAGGCGATCTGGCCCAACGCAATCACGACCTGCGGATCCAGGAGATCCACCGTCGATGTCAACCAAGGACGGCATTGCTGCAACTCTCGCCTCGTCGGTTTGTTGGCCGGGGGCGCGCAGTGGCAAACGGCGGTGATCGCGCAGTCGATCAGCTCGAGGCCGTCCGCCACATCCTGAGATGTCTCTTGATTTGCCAAGCCAGCTCTGTGCAACGCGAGGTACAGCCATTCGCCACTCCGATCACCCGTAAACATACGACCCGTTCGGTTCGCTCCGTGCGCCGCCGGGGCCAGACCGACGATCAGCAATCGTGCCCGGGGGTCCCCGAAATTGGGTACCGGACGTCCCCAGTACTCACAATCCAGAAAGGCGCGACGTTTTTGCTCGGCGATCGCCTGGCAGTGGGCGCGCAGCCGGGGACAGTCATCACAGCCCACAATGCGGCGGTTGAGTGTTTTCCAAGTCGTCATAAAACGTCGCAGCAGCTCATATGGAATAACAGCTTGTCTGTAATCGCTCGGCTAAACTGGTTCGTTTGTTGGCATCGCTTGCCTGCCCACGCCCGCCGCTCGCTAACGCATGTTGATGTTGCGCATTTTGCCTCAATCGGAGGCGCGAAGCGTAAGCGAGAGACAACTTGCGATGGTATGTCAACTCCCCCTCGCTTACGCTTCGGGTTACGAAAAACGCGATGAACTCGACCACTTGTCCCTGCCAAACATCGAGAAGCGCAACTTCAAAAAATAGCGCTCGACGCTGCCACAGGAAAGGTGAAATCACAGCCGCTGCGACCGTTCTTTCAGTCCTGAGACGAAGCCTAGTTTATACAAAGGCCTTCAGCAGTGTAGACTGCGGTGTTCACTCTGGCAGGACAACAGCTGGCGTCGGACGAGATCCCGCAGCGAACCTTCCTCACTCGAAAGTCTGACATGCAACGTGACCTAGCTCAACAGCCTTCACCTACCGCCGATCTGTTTGCACTGCCTCGAACGAGCGAAGCATGGGACGCGTATCGCCTGACTGATGAGCAGTTAGCGTTCTTCCGCCAATGGGGATACGTCTCCGGAATACAGGTCCTCTCAGAACAGCAGGTTGACATTCTCCGCGACGAGCTGGCTGATTTGACCGCCGCCGAAAATGCCAACAACGAATTGTGGTATGAGTACTACAGCAACGAGTCCACGGACCCCGAGCGAGTGCTCTTTCATGCACTGGGCGCGTGGCGGATCGCACCGGCCTTTCACGATCTGCTATGGCATCCTGCCTTCACAATGGCCGCGTCCCAGTTGCTGGAAGGTCCGGTGCGCTTTTGGCACGACCAGCTGTTTTGCAAGCCGCCCCGACACGGCGGTGTTGTGGCGTGGCATCAAGACTATTCATACTGGACGCGGACGCAACCCATGGCGCATCTGACCTGCTGGATCGCCCTAGATGAAAGCACGGTGGAAAACGGCTGTCTGCGTTATGTTCCCGGAAGCCACAGATGGGACCTGTTGCCGATTACCGGACTCGCAGGCGACATGTCCGCCATCCGCGAAGTGCTGACGGATGAACAGTGGGATGCGCTCGAGCAACCAGTCGCGGCAACCCTACGGCCCGGTGAAGCGACGTTTCATCATCCATTGATGGTTCACGGCTCGTTCGAGAATCATAGCGACCGGCCTCGGCGGGCGACTGTGATCAACGTCTTCCGCGATGGAGTCTGCTCAGCCAGCAACGAACCGCTGATGCCGGGAGTTCCCTCGATTCCGCCGGGGAAACCCATTGATGGTCCGTTTTTCCCGCTCCTGCTGGACCCTACCCGACTGTAGTGTGGGTGGAAACGAGGAGCTGTTTAACCGCGACGCAGAGCTGTAGGCCGGAACAAGCGGCGGGAGAGACGACGATTCTCTAGCCCTGGCGTGACCGCCGCGCCGTTCCGGAGCTAGCGGAGCGGTTGTATTCGGCGCTGAGCGTCGGTCAGCACCTGCCGGAACGGCGCGGCAGGGAGCCCGCCGCGCGTGGATAGCTTCTTGCGCCGCTTGTTTCGGCCTACTTCTCTAAGAGAGAAACGTTGGTCAGACGCGCTCGCCGCCGGAGTTCCGCCGTATCAGGTCCAGGCTGAATTCAGCGCTGGTTCCGACGAAACTCCTCTGGGTCGCGGTTAAACGTCAAAACTGGTGTTGGGATCGATAGATGGCTCAGCAGACGGCTTTAGCGTTCACGCCAGCCGGTTGCGTCGAGTCGTTTGAACTCGTCGTGTACGTCAGTGCCTGCGTAAAACGACAACACCCCGCGAACTCGACGTGTTTCACCAGGCGGGCAATCGGGAAACTGAGGGTCCGAATGCAAGCAGGGACAATACGAGTTGCCGCCCGTGCGGAAGTGGGGCTCCCAGGCGGTAATCAACCATCGATCGCCGGCCTCATTCCGACAGGCCGCGTAAGGTGCCTCGGACAGCCGATTGTCGGTCGTCAGTTGGTTAAAATCTGGGGCGGCCTTGAGCATCACGCAGTTCTGGGCTTGCAGTCCGGTCAACGGTTCGTCGGTTCCGTTGGTAATCCAAATCTCCATTTCGACCGCGTCCGCTGTGGGAGTCACCGTGGCCCCAAATCGAACGCCGTTGGGCAGCAGGCGCTCGGACTGCAGCCCACCATCGGGCAACCGAGTCCACTCCCGCCGCTCCAGCTCCACGTTCTGGCGAGTCCAGCGCGTCGGTACGTGCGTGTGCGCTAGATAGAGCAACTCGGGAGCAGTGTCGGCGTTCACCCGAATCGCCTCCGGCACATCGACAACAACGTAGCCGCCACCTTCCCACGGCGCGAACACGCTGCATTTGGTCTCGCGCTGAGGACGAATCGCACCGTCCTTGAACCCGATGCGCGGATGACGGCCGCCAGGGTAGGGCAGCACGTGCAACCGGTCTCTCGGTTGCTGTGGCAAACCCTTGGCCTTCAACAAATCGAAACGGGCAAGCGCCTGGTCGACTTCGCTCCAGGTCATTCCTGTTGCGGTTGCGATCTCGCTGGTGGTGAATTGATGATCGACGTACATGTTGCGCAACCAGTACTCGAGATCCTCTTGATTCGGCCGCCGAGTGTTAGCACGACTGCGATCCAACTTCTGCATTCGAACACGATCTGAGATGATCTCTTCGTGCCGCCGCGGCGCAACGCGTGGGTCGACGTAGCGCGCCAAATCGCGCAGCGCGATGACGGTAAAGTTGTGCTCCGCGAGGTAATCCATGAACAACTCAAAACGTTTGGGATCCGAGTGAACCCACGGATGGGCGCGATCGGGTACCCCATGAAACTGCAGCACGGCGACACGACCAAATCCCGCCTGTTCTACCGCCCGCTTGAAGTCTGCCAGCTCCCAGACAGGACGAGCGTCACCCGCCGAAGGGATCAGCAGCGGATGATCGAATCCCGGCTCGTAAGCGAAACCGCCTCCGGTTTCGTACGGGTGTTCCGGACTGCCACCACGGCGGGCAAACAGGATGCCGTGCGCTTCTAGAATCGGAAAGGCGCCCGCGGTCGTAGCGTTGCCTGGATAAGCGAACGTCACCGGTGCCGGGATACCGTTTTTTAAGCAGCGGGATCGGATCGCCTCGAGCTGCTCGGGCAGCTGATCCAACGTCTCCTCAGTGATTGCCAGATGATCCCCCGTGTGGTTCCCGATCTCAAAACCATCGCGATGCAACTGGGCGATCTGCTCCCAGGTCATGTAGTCGCGTTTGTTGTCGAGAAAGTCGAACCCCTCGGTCACAAAGAACGTCGCCCCAAAACCGCGTTCCAAGAGCAAGGGGCGAACCACGGTAAAGTGCGACCGAACCGAGTCGTCGAAGGTTAAAACAACCAGCTTCTCCGGCAGCGGCTCCAGGGCGCGCAAGCGCGGAGAACCGAGCGGGCAGAGTAAGACAACCGTCACCAGCATCGAACGCGCAAGCATCCGTCCACCTTTCTTAGGTCGGCCCCGGTCTAACAGCCGGAGACATGTCCGGCACGAGCCAGGACAGCACAAGTCTAACCGATTCGCTAGCCGGACCTAGACAGCTGCGAGTTCACTTCCTGCGGATCGGGACTTTGTGCCAGGGCTTTGCCCAAGCTGCTTCCAAGCTGCCCTCGCTGCCAAAACGGCAGTTTTACAGCGGGGTGTAATCAAGTCGCGCCGGTCTAGGTTGATCGTCACAAGTTCTTTTGCTGCAGCATCTTACCCGATGAGTTGCGCCTTTGGCACGGTTCTTGCGTTAGATGAGATCCGGCTACTGGAGATTAACGTTCGCTGGCGAATCAAAGGCGGCACGCTTCAAACTGGCCAATTGAAGTGATCTCCCGTAGACGACTGTTCATTCGTAAGACAAACCCCGGAAACGGAGGAACCAATCATGTCATGCAATTTGACTTTATCGGACCGGTGGTCTCCTGGCCTGCTCGACGACTTTCGCAAAGAGATGAGTCGGATGGTTGAGGGCTTGCGAGATCATGACGACAGCGGCACGACTTTCTTCGCGCCTCGAACGAACTTTGCGGAAACCGACACAGCCTACGAAATCAGCGTCGATCTACCTGGCATGAAGGCCGAGGATTTTGAGATCGAGTTCAAGGATGGCCGTCTGTGGATCACCGGCGAGCGGCGGCACGAAGCTGAAGAGAAAGGCAAGACCTTTCACCGGGTGGAAACGGCCTACGGCAAGTTCCGCCGAGTCGTCGCGTTGGGCAAGCACGTGGACTCTGAGAAGATCGACGCCAAGTACGAGGACGGCGTCCTGGCAATCACGGTTGCCAAGGTCGAAGAGGTGAAGCCCAAGCGGATTGAGGTGAAGAGCTGAGACGGGCGGTGAAGAGCCGCAGCATTAGCAATCCCTGATGAACCTAGAACCCCCGCCCGTGATGGCGGGGGTTTTTCTTTTGTGACTCCGTATAGCAGCGGGTTCGCTCCTCGAGCCGTCTGCAGGTTACGGCGCGCGGGGGTGCCACGGGAGTGTGCCCCACCGCCATGGCTGCCTGCGTGTTCTATTTCTTCTTCTTGGTTACCCTTTTCTTTGCCTGCTTCGCTGAGCTTTTGGAAGTGGACTTCTTGCTCCCAAAGGCGGTGTCCCAGTTCTGCTGGTACCGATCGCTCGGTCCTGAACGTACAATAGGTCCTGGCATGGCTTGGTTGGCTCCTTGACGGAGTAGGGGGCAGGTGTCAGTCAAACTCCTCATTTTACTGAAAAGCCGGCGTCTCACGAATGGGGGGTTAGGAGTCGCCCAACGATCGGTTGCCGATATTCGTCCCGCTCACGCCACTATCCTCGCTACGGGAGGCCGGTGAGAGTCGGGCCGGAGAGGGGGAGCCCCGCCGGACGCTACGCGTCGGTTTCGCTGGGGAACCGTGGGCTAACGCCCAGCGGCTGATTTGGAGCGTAGCCGAACTCGCCAGAGTTTGGCGGACTGCATGCAGCGTAGTAGCACCTCCAAACTGGGGGAGAGAACAGATGAGGAGTCGCCACGCGACCAGATTACTTGTTTTTTGCGACAATCCTAGCCCGAATTATTCATGAGCGATCTGCTGCGAGGTCGTAAGTCCATCCGTGGCTTCGTCATGCTTCACAATTCTCCCTCGACGTATTGCTTCAATACGCCTGCGGAAGAATTGCTCGCCTTCCTTGCCACGAACGTGCTTACAACCTCTCGCAACGATCTTCATGAATAATCCGGGCTAGCATCACTTTGCTGGCAGCGCGATATCCGTGCATCTCTATCTCCCGCTCGAAAAATCGGCTCCGTTCGATGACACGAGCAGGAGATAACTTCCAGTGAGGATGGAGGGACCCGTGGCTATTCTGAACTCCAAAGACGTAGGCAACGTGTTGGTTGTCAGCTTCACCGATACCAAGATACTGGACGAAAATCGGATTGCTCAGATCGGCCAGGAGCTGCTCGACCTGGAAATGCAAGCTGTCTTGCATAAGAAAATGCTGGTGAACTTCCAAAGCGTCGAGTTCATGTCGTCGGCGATGCTGGGGAAACTGGCGGCGCTCAAAAACCGAGCCAAGGCGGACAAGGTGGACCTGAAGTTGTGTTGCATCTCGGCCAACATCCTACAGGTCTTCAAAATGATGGGCCTGAAGAACATTTCATACTCGGATGAGCAAACGGCACTCGAGGCCTTTGAAAAGAAGGGATGGTTTGGATGAGTGCTCGCCGGGCGGAAGTTGACAGTTGGTGGCTAACAGAGTGGCGCACCGACATTCCCTGTGCGGCACGCGGCGGCCAAGTGGCCGACGGAGGGGTATTCGAGTCGAACCGGCCGCTAACGCGGTCCGGCTGATAAGCTGCGCACTTCGCTGTCCCGATGGGTGCAGCGCGGCGGTGGATTCATGCCGACGTCCTTCGTTCGACGGGCGATACATCGCTTGGTTGCAGGCCTGTCGGCTGAGTACGAGCGAGCTCCGCCAGCAGGTCTTCCAAGATAAACGGCTTGCCCAGGATCGCGCCAGCGCCAAGCGATTTGGCCTGCAACAAGTCCTTGCGGCGGGGAAATCCGACCAGAGTAACGACTCCGGCCGGCGCGAGACGCTCGACAAATCGTGCCAACTCGGCACTGTCTTCTTCGACGCTCGCCGCACAGTCCCAAATCCCTGCTCGGGCACCCGCAGCACCCACCCATTCATCTACACGGACCACCGAGAATCCGCGCGGACAAGCAGCTGACAGATTCCCTCGAACGAGAGCTGATCCTCGCTACGCACGACGACCAGCCCGCCGCAGGGCTCGACCGATTCAGCGAACCACATCAGCCGCTCCGACTCGGTGCTGGTGCGTGGCAGCGGTGACTGCGCCCCCGGGCGAAGCGCGGCATCTGAAACAAGGCGCCCCAGAGACTGATGCCAATACACCCTCGGCACACCCGGCCAGGGAGCACCGGTCCGTGTTTCCCCTTCACACCACTCACCCAACAGAGCGACAAGTCGGGCCAGCGGGGCCTCACGATGTATCTGTTCGACCTCAGCGCTGGAGATTTGTCCGGGCCGAACCTGCCCGACGACAATCAGCTCGGGCGGCTGTCGCTGGCAGGCCCCACAAGCCGCTCGCGGGGTGTCCACACAAACCAGCTCGTAGCGCTCGCTCAGCCACTCGATCGCCGGCCGATAGAGGCGGTGTCGATGGTTACCAACAAACAAGGCGTGTTTCATAGAAGCACAGGCCGCCTAGCCGGCAAAGTACGGGTGAATATCAGATGTCATTGCAATCTCGCCTCCGCCGCTCCGATCAGCTGGCGAGCTGCCGCCGCATTCTCTGCAGCTCGCAGCTCAGATACCATCGTTGAATCGGCCAGCAGGCGACTGAGTCGAGCCAGAAGTCGGAGGTGCTCACGATCATTGACTGAACAGATCAAGAAAAAGAGATCGGTCATGCCTCCGTGATCGCCCCCGAATGGGATCCCCTGGTGGGTCCGACCGAAAGCCAACAGCGGATCGGAAAGAATCCCCGGCAGAGGCCGTCGGGGATGCAGCAGGGCAACACCGTTCCCCAAGGCCGTGGGATGCAAGTTCTCTCGCGCTCGGACAGCAGCTGCCATCTTTTCCGGATCCCACAGCTTGCCGGTGGTGGCGGCCACCTGGACCATCGCTTCGATCACCGAGTTCTTTGTCCGCGACAACAGAGGAACCTGGATCGCTGCGAGTGGCATCAACCCCAAGATCGACATCTCGTCCTCGTCGCTATCCAACTTCTCCCGGTCCAAGACTCCCTCGACCTCGATCAGTTCCTCTTCGTCCGAGACTCCGATCCGCTCTTCTAACCAATGATGGATCTCAGCTCTGGAAAAGCGCCACTTACCGCCGATTCTTCTACCCGGAAGCTGTCCGCGGTCGGCCATTCGAGCTACCTGGTGAGGAATCAGATGCAGGTAGCTGGCCAAACTCTCGATGTCGAAATCTTCGTGTGACATAACGGCGAAGGACGGCCGCCCCGGGAGATGGTGCAGCTTTTACGCTTCGTGCAATCCACCAAACTCTGGCGAGTTCGGCTACGCTCTGGCGAGTTCGGCTACGCTCCAAATCAGCCGCTGGGCGTTAGCCCACGGTTCCCCAGCGAACCGTTTGCCCGCGTGTCGGCTTCGTGTTGCTCTGCTTCTGGCGGACGGCACACGGAGTGTGCCTGCTACCTTCTCTCGAAACACGAAATCACGCACTAACTTAAAAGCTGCACGACCTCCCAGGGGGAAGACGAGCAAGGGGCAACAGCAAAAATAAGGTGTGGCAGCATTGTCGCCGCGCAGATCACTTGGTGTCCAGACCAGCTTGCCTAAGTTATGTGAGCCTTCCAGTTTTAGCGAGAATGGGCCGACTGCGATTGTCCTGAAATACTGGTTTCGCTATAACCGCCGATCCTGTCGCGGCTCTTCCGTTCTGCTCTCTTCTCGCTCGTTTTCTGGGATTTGCGCCATGTCGACTTGCGGCCTAAGGTCTATCCTCGCACCGCACCGCGGCGTGCTAACCCGGCTGTGTTTGGGATGGCTGGTCAGCTTACTTGTTACAGAATCCGCATATTCCCAGTACCCCCAAAACTACCCACTGCCTCCCAGCGGAGCCCCAGCGTCACTCGATGGCTTCGCCGACCCCAATGCAGCGCCATTCCAAGTGCCTCTGCCGCAGACCTACGGTGATCCAACACTGAATGGGTACATGACCGATGGCCTCGAGGACCTTGATCCACCTACGGAAACCCTCTGGAGCCCCACTCCGTGGCTGCAGCCCACCCAGTGGGACCGGAGCATCGAGTTCGGGCTAAATTCGTCGGAGGGAAATGCGCAGGCGTTTAGCTTGCGGGCTGGAGGTGAACTGACCCGCAAAACCGAGTGGAACGAGTATGGATTCGACATCTCCTACGCCAAGGCGACTGCCGACAACATCGAAACACAACATAACGCTTTGTTCAATGCGAATTTCGAGCAGTTCCTGGGAGATACGCGCTGGACAATGTTTGACAAGCTGGGTCTGGAGTATGACGAGTTCCGCGCTTTCGATTTGCGGTTCTGGCTGAATGCTGGCGTTGGCTATCAGATCATCAAGACTGACTCACGGAGTTGGAAAGGACGGTTCGGTGCTGGTGCATCGCGCGAGTTTGGTGGGCCAGTTGACGAGTGGCTTCCTGAGGCTGTGTTTGGCACGGACTACGAGCATCAGCTAGGCGACCGCCAGAAACTGAAGGCCACTGCTGACTACTACCCCGCTTGGGAGGACTTCACCGACTATCGTCTTGTCATCGATTTGGGCTGGGAAGTGCTGCTGAACGAGCAGCACAACCTGAGCCTGAAAGTCTCTGTCAACGACCGCTATGATAGTACGCCACATGGCCGTCGACCGAATGACCTGAACTATGCCATGCTGCTGCTGTGGAAGCTGTAGCCGCTCAACGCACTGAGAGTAAGCAGTCTTGTCGTGCCGTTGTCCGCGGTCTCGGCGAGGTCGCGTTTTCGCCTTTTCGCAGGGACAGGACGTCGAATTCGTCGCGGTTTCGTAACCCGAAGCGTCAGCGAGGGAGAGTTGGCGTACCGACGTAGTTGATCCCTCGCTTACGCTTCGGGTTCCGATTAAGCCAAACGTCCAACTTCAAGACAGCCGATCGGCGGCCTGCAAGCATTTTCCTCTCACCATGCTGACCTACTTTCCTAGCCGCTCGCGCGGTATGGTATCGGTCATGAAGCTTGTGATTGCGATCATCCAGCCACCCAAGTTGCTGCCCGTCCAGGAGGCGCTCGCGCGCATTGGTGTCGAACGAATGACGGTCTGCGACGCTCAAGGGTACGGCCGGCAGCGTGGCCAAACTGCGATGTATCGGGGCGTCGAATACAAAACCAGTTTGCTTCGAAAAGTGGCGTTGGAAATCGTGGTCAACGACGACTTCCTGGCGCGAACGATCGACACCCTGGAGACCGTTTCGCGTACCGGTCCCGAAGGAAACATCGGGGACGGCAAGATCTTCGTATTGCCGGTTACCGAAACGTATCAGATTGGCGGCGACACCCGAGGCCCCGAGGCGGTCTAGCCCGGCTGACGGCTACGAGACCGGAGACCTACGGTCGCAACCAGCGGGCCAGGAGCGGGCCCATCTGCTGATGGAACTGGCCTCGCGTCAGTACGTCGTCGCAACCGGCCTCCCGCGCGGCGCTCAGCGTCTGCTCGTCAACGTGAGGTCCGTAGGCCACAATGTGCGGTGGCAGCTCTCGCTGCTTCAGCTGCTGGACCGCAGCACTCCACTCGACAACGGGCAGGCGGAACAGATCGATGATCACGAGGTGGACGTTGTCCGAGCTAAGCAACTCGTCTACTGAACGGACGACGCGAACTTGAAGACCATCTCGTTTCGCGGTCTCGGTGACTCGGGACGCGAACATGAGATCGGTAGACAGCAATAGACTAAACATAGAGCTCCGTTCATGAGGAGAGGTCAATCCGCACCACTCGTCTGGCCACCGCTACTAGCGCCGGCCTCGGTAGGCGTCCCGAGATCGGGCAGTCCATATCGCGTCTCCTCATCCTCGAGCAGCATCTCATCGAAGTCGGTTTGATCCACGGCTCGACGCAGCAGCAGATAGACGGCTGTGGCAGCGCAGAAAAAGAAGCTGTGGGTAAAAGCGTTGGCGACCGTATGGACACCGCCGACGGCCAGCCGAATGAGCCGAGTGGCGAACCATAGTACGCCTTCGTGTTGACCGGTCAGGATCGCACTGATACGTTCCGTGCCGGCTCCCCAGGCGGCTGCGAACTCGGTCAGCTGCAGCAACCCAGTACAGAACACCGAAACAAATAGCCAGCCCGCGGCGCCGATAAGGACCGACAGCGCGGCCAAGAAGAAGTACTGCAGGGGACGTTGGTAGGTGTAGGAATAGCTGCGGCTGAATGCCTCGAAAGCATCGCTCCCCTCTTCACAACTAATGGTAGGCCACATCAAAGGCCAGCCGCAGAGCAAACCTAAGAGCATGACCGCCATCACGAAGCCGCCAATCAACACCAGCGGCCAAAGCACGCCGGCCAGCAGGGCACCCACTGACGTCCTCATCAACAGTCCAAGCAGCGCGATGGGAAGACCGATCAAGACCACCCCCAGCAAAGGAAAGAACGGAGCAGTGAAATACCAGCCGTAGTTCTTGCCTGCGTGGCTGATCGCTTGGCGCAAACTAATCCGCTCCTCGCGTCCCAAGTGGACGGCAGCTAACCGGCAGATCGCCCCGCCCAAGAAAGCCCAGATCCCGATCTGCCAAATACCGCCGAAGAGCAGATACGCTGCTCTGGATAGGCTCCAATCTCCGCCCGCCAGCTGCGCAAACGGCCCCACGAACCTCCAGTAAACCGCAGGGACCGCAGTCAAACTCTCCTGCAGCCGCGCGGAATTCCATTCGCCTCGCACTTCGAGAATCTCGCTGCTCTCGAAACGACTCGGCACCAGCTGCGGCCACTGGGTCTCACCTGCGGCTTGAGATACTGGATCGTCTGCGGCGGCCGGGCCGAAGAGTGCGCTGCCGATCGCCCAGCCAAGCGGTGTCAGCAGGATGCCGGCCGTCGCTAGAACGAGGATCGGCAGGCTAATTGCGAGGCGAAAAGTACGGAAGATCATCAGCCACGGACATAGTTCGCTCCAGTCGATCCGACGCAGTACCGGAGGAACGTCAGACATGGCTCACTTTCTGTTGCACACAGTTATTCGTCGGCATCCGCCGACTCGTCCTCGATCTCATCGGGAATTCGCTCGACAGTAACACTGTGGCGTTCATCCAACCAGCGACGTAGATCGATCTGCCGACACCTATCGCTGCAAAAGGGCATCGCTTCCGTTCGTGTCGTATCGAATTGCTGCTGGCACGTTGGGCAGTTGGCAGTCGGCATGAAGTTGGCTGACTCTCGGGTCAGTAGGAAGGTGCGCCGTTCACAGCAGGCACCGACAAGTCATGTCGAAAGCGGTGCTCGGTCTTCAGCCTCGCTCCACTGGCCGGTCAACTCTGACCGTCACCTGATTTCGTTTCGGTCTTCGAGCTCGACTTTTTTGACTCTGTCGATTTCTTCTTGTCTGTAGACTTCTGCTTTCCTTCGCCATCGCCGCTGGAGGCTTTCTTATCGGCTTCGGCGGCCTTCTTGTAGGAATCGCTGCGATAGTCCGTCTGGTAGAATCCGGATCCCTTGAACACAACCGCCGCTCCGGTGCCAAACAAGCGACGCAATCGCAGCTTGCCACATTCGGGACACTTTCGTTTGAGCGACTCGCTGATCGACTGAAAGAGCTCGAAACTATGCCCACAAGCTTCGCACTCGTAGTCGTAGGTTGGCATGTTGTCGTTCCTGTGGTGTTGGCAAGCTGAGCGGGCAGTTACTCGTTAGTCGGCAAGTCGCCTTCTTCGGCTGGTCTTCCTGTGGAGATCATCACTTGAGAGGGCCTGACGACCCGGTCGTGCAAGCAATATCCGATCCGCGTTACCCGGGAGATAACACCTTCCCCATACTCCGCGCTCGACTCCTGCCCGATCGCTTCGTGCAGGTTGGGGTCGAACGACTCCCCGAGGTCTTGGATGCGCCTGCATTCATGCTGCTCGAGGACGCCCATCAACTGCTGGGCAACCATCTTGACACCCTCGAGAAGTCCGGCGGCCCCTTCGTTCTCTTCGGCTGCACCGATAGCCCGGTCGAGATTATCCAGCACCGGCAGCAGATCGCTGACCAACGGCAGCACCGCGTAGCGGCGTTCCTCGTCCAGCTCGCGGCGCGCCCGCTTGCGGAAGTTCTCGAGCTCCGCTTGGGCGCGGAGCACCCGCTCCTCGGCGTCGCGAACTTGGTCGGCAAGATCGTCCCACCGTTCACCAGTTGCCGGTTGTTCCTTGTCGCCGGGAAGCGGATCTTCCGTGGGAAAATCGTCTTCGGCAACGTTCGACTCTGACATCGTTTTCAATCCCCATTGCCACTGGAATCGTCGGCAGCAAAGTAGTCCTTCAACTTATCCATAAACGACTTGCGGTGCGGCGTTACATCGGCATGCTCGACCTCGGCGAGTTCGCGTAGCAACGCCTCTTGTTCTTGCGAAATCCGCTTGGGGACTTCTAGGAGTGTCTGGACGAGCAGGTCTCCGACAGCACCACTCCCACGCGGGTCCGGCATACCCTGGCCCCTCAATTGGAACACCTCTCCGTGCTGAGTTCCGCCGGGAATCTCCAGCGATCTGGGACCGTTCATTGTGGGCACATCGATTGTCGTGCCCAGCGCCGCTTGGCAGTAGGAGATTGGCAACTTCAGGATCAGGTTACTGCCGTCCCGTTGAAACAAGGAATGGGGTTCGACAGATACGAAACAGTAGCAGTCGCCCGCCTGACCACCTTCGGGTGCCGGTTCTCCCTCGCCGTGAATTCGGACGCGCATGCCATCATCCACACCGGGAGGGATCGCCACATCCAGTTTGACAGGCGTCGGTTGATAACCCGTCCCGCGGCACTGATTGCAGGGATGTGCGTTCCTCGCGCCGGCACCCTGACAGGCCGGACAGGTTGTTTGGACGCGCAGGATTCCCGCGGATTGAACGATCTGACCGTGGCCGCCGCAGCGACGACAGGTCTCGCGCGACGTACCCGGCATCGCCCCGTCCCCTTCGCACTGCGAACAGAGCCGGCTGCGAGCAAACTCGACCGTCTTGGTAACGCCCTGAGCGGCTTCTTCGAGCGTGAGGGTCACATCGCAGCGCAGGTCGGCACCACGGCGATGCCGTCGACCGCGCCGACGGCCGCCGAATAGGTCCCCGAACAGCCCTCCGGAGAACATGTCTCCGAAGGCCTCGAAGATGTCCTCCACGTCGGTAAACTGGGGTGCCCCCCCCTCTAGGCCAGCGTGGCCGTACTGATCGTAGCGAGCCCGCTTGTCGGGATCACTCAGCACCTCGTAGGCCTCAGCCGCCTCCTTAAACCGCTCGGTAGCCGCTTCGTCACCCGGATTGCTGTCGGGATGGTACTTCAGCGCGAGCTTGCGATAGGCACTGGCGACTTCCTTGTCGGACGCGTTGCGATCAACGCCCAGAATCTCGTAGTAGTCGCGTTTTCCAGTCATTGTGGCCATGGCGGCATGAGATCAATTTCTGCGCGGGCGGCCCGTTGTCCGCCGCCCAATTATAGCCCACCCCCCTCTAGGTGGATGCGCTGATCTAGGGGCCGCAAACGTCGCGACCAGCTGATCCAGGAACGATCTGCGGCGAAGGCCCTCGCGGCAGTGCGAGCACCAGCAGCAACCGATCTGACAACTCGTCGCAGCGCACGATTGCTCGCCCCGCAAGGGAGCTCACCGCATCATCCCACATCAATCGCATCCGGCTGCGCTAACCCGAATTATTCATGAGCGATCTGCTGCGAGGTCGTAAGTCCATCCGTGGCTTCGTCATGCTTCACAATTCTCCCTCGACGTATTGCTTCAATACGCCTGCGGAAGAATTGCTCGCCTTCCTTGCCACGAACGTACTTACAACCTCTCGCCACGATCTTCATGAATAATCCGGGCTAACCGGTCAAAAAACGGGCCACCTCGTCCCGAAGTGGCCCGTGACATTCGAACCGGCTAACCGCCGCCCGGTCAGCAAGCTTCCGCACTCGTCTAGCGAATACTTCCTTCCACTTGCTGCTTGTCTTTGTCTTCCTGCTCGAGATTGGTCACCAAAGCTTCAGTGGTCAGCATCAATCCGGCAATGCTGGCAGCGTTGCTCAACGCCGTCCTAACGACCTTGACCGGATCAATAATGCCCGCCTTGTACATATCGATGTACTTCCCCTGGTTCGCGTCATAGCCGGTGGTGGTCGGCTTGTCGAGAATCTCGTCAGCGACAACCGATCCATCAATGCCGCAGTTGTCCGCGATTTGACGGAGAGGTGCATCGAGCGCTTTGAGCACGATATCGACGCCGATCTTCTCGTCGCCTTTGGCCGCCGATCGCGCTTTCTCGACCGACTCTCGGCAACGCAGCAGGGCTACGCCGCCACCCGGTAGAATTCCCTCTTCCACCGCAGCACGAGTGGCATGCAACGCGTCCTCGACGCGCGCCTTTTTCTGCTTCATGTCGGCTTCGGTCTCTGCACCCACAGAAACCACCGCCACGCCGCCGGCCAGTTTGGCCAACCGCTCTTGAAACTTCTCCTTATCGTACTCGCTGTCGGTCTGGTCGATCTGATTGCGAATCTGCTGGATCCGCTTTTCAACCTCGCTCCGGTTGCCCGCGCCTTCGACGATTGTCGTAGCGTTCTTGTCAACCGTGATCTTCTTGGCCTGGCCCATCTGCTCTAACGTGAGGTTCTCCAGCTGGAGCCCCAAGTCTTCGCTGATCAAAGTGCCACCGGTCAAGACTGCGATATCGCCCAACATCGCCTTTCGACGATCGCCAAAGCCAGGAGCCTTGACAGCACACACGTTCAATACCCCACGGAGCTTGTTGACGACGAGCAACGTTAAAGCTTCCGCGTCGACATCTTCGGCAATAATCAGCAACGGCTTGCCAGTCTGGCCGACCTTTTCCAACACGGGAACGAGCTCACGGAGGTTGCTGATCTTCTTCTCGTGAATCAGCAGATAGCAACCCTCCAGCGTGCACTCCATGGTGGCTGGGTCGTTGATGAAATAGGGTGAAATGTAACCCTTGTCGAACTGCATGCCGTCTACATATTCGACCTTGGTCTCGGTCGTCTTTCCTTCCTCGACCGTGATCACACCGTCCTTGCCAACTCGATGCAACGACTCGGCCAACAGCTCGCCAATCTTCTTGTCGTTGTTGGCGCTGATCGCTCCGACGTTCTCGACCTCTGACTTGTTCGAGACCGGTTTGGCCATCTGCAACAGCTGGGATTCAGCTGCGTCGACGGCACGTTCGATGCCACGTCGGACTGCCGTGGGATTGCTGCCCGCGACAATGTTTCGTAGGCCTTCACGGAAGATGGTCCGAGCTAACACGGTCGCGGTCGTCGTGCCGTCACCGGCAATGTCCGATGTCTTCTGAGCGACCTCGACAACCAGTTTGGCGCCCATATTCTCGAAACGGTCCTCAAGCTCGATTTCCTTGGCAACCGTCACCCCGTCCTTGGTCACCGTCGGACCTCCAAAGGACTTGTCAATAATCACATTTCTGCCCGTCGGGCCCATCGTCACGGCGACCGCGTTCGCCAGCTTATCGACCCCGTGAAGCATCTTTGCCCGGGCATGGTCTTCAAAAAGCAGTTGTTTTGCCACGCTGGATGGTCCTCATATCACTAGGTTTGGCTTGGATCTGCTGATATCGCGGGTCGTGGTCGTGAAAAACGACTCGACCCCACCGACAACTAGACAACCTTGGCCAAGATGTCACTCTCGCGAAGAATCTTGACATCGTCTCCGCTGATCTCGATGTCCGTACCACCGTACTTCCCATAGATCACTTGGTCACCGACCGCCACTGACAACTCACCTCGTTGGCCGCTGTCCAGCAACCGGCCCGGCCCAACCGCCACAACTTTTCCCCGTTGCGGCTTCTCTTTGGCAGAATCGGGCAACACAATCCCTCCCGCCGTAGTCTCCTCCGCCTCGATGGGCTCAACAACGACGCGGTCATCCAATGGTCGAATTTTGATCTTAGCCATGTCTTGATACTTCCCTTTATGTTGAATCTCGAAATCTTGGCTCGTATCTGACGCTCGAGGTCAGCCGTTGGTTTGGATTTACATCATGCCGCCCATGCCGCCCATGCCTCCCATGCCGCCCATACCACCCATGCCTCCCATATCCATGCCGCCCATGCCTCCTCCCATGCCGCCCATGCCGTGGTCGTGGTGATCATGAGCGTTCTCTTCCTCTTCCTGAGGAATGTCGGTAACCAGCGAGGAGGTGGTGAGCATCAGCGAAGCGACGCTGGCTGCGT
The DNA here is from genome assembly GCA_965223305.1 of Pirellulaceae bacterium. Taxonomy (GTDB): domain Bacteria; phylum Planctomycetota; class Planctomycetia; order Pirellulales; family Pirellulaceae; genus CBDCWT01. The sequence goes on from CBDCWT010000030.1 coordinate 37,710, forward strand.
TTTGGAGCGAGGTGCGGACGACTTTGGCAGGATCGATGATGCCGGCGGCGACGAGATCGCAGTAGGAACCCCGGTCTGCATCGAAGCCCTGGTTTTTGTCTTTTTGCTGCCGCACGCGGTTGACCACGACGGCACCGTCGTGTCCGGCGTTTTCGGCGATCGCTCGTAGCGGATGATCTAGCACGTTGCGGATGATGTCGGCACCCAACTTCTCGTCACCAGCCAGCTTCAGTTGTGACAAGGCCTTTTCAGAACGAATCAGCGCGACGCCACCGCCGGTTACGACTCCGGCCTCCAGAGCCGCTTGTGTTGCTGCCTTGGCATCTTCCAACAGGGCTTTGCGTTCCTTCATCTCCGTCTCGGTCGCGGCGCCACAGTTAATCTGCGCCACTCCGCCCGCCAACTTAGCCAGCCGCTCTTGTAGCTTTTCGCGATCGTAGTCGCTGTCGGTGACTTCGATCTCCCGGCGAATTTGCTCGGCCCGACCTTCGATGTCGGACTTTTTCCCAGCACCGCCGACGATGACCGTCTCTTCTGAGTTCACTTTGATCTTCTTGGCTCGGCCCAAGTCCGACAACTTGACGCTCTCCAGTTCGATGCCCAAGTCCTTGAAAATCGGTGTTCCAGCAGTCAACACACCCAGGTCGCCCATCATCGCTTTGCGACGGTCGCCGTATCCCGGAGCCTTGACGGCACAGACTTGGAGGATTCCGCGCATCTTGTTGACCACGAGCGTTGCGAGCGCCTCGCCGTCAATGTCCTCGGCGATGATCAACAACGGCTTATTTGACTTGCTGATCGCCTCCAAAATCGGGATCAATTTCTTGTTTGAGGAGATCTTTTCCTCGAAGAGCAGGACATAGCAGTCCTCAAGTTCAACGGTCACATCATCCTGGTTAGTCACAAAGTGAGGTGAGAGGAAGCCGCGGTCAAACTGCATCCCCTCGACGACTTCGACCGTTGTCTCGTTACCCCGTCCCTCTTCGACGGTGATCACACCGTCCTTGCCAACCTTCAGGAACGCGTCAGCCAACACGCTGCCGATCGTGGGATCGTTGTTTCCCGCGATGGTGGCGACTTGCTGGATCTCTTTCTTATTCTTTTCATTAATCGGAGTCGACAACTTGGCGACGGCTGCACCCACCGCCTCGGTGCCGCGGGCGATACCGCGGGACAAGGCCATCGGGTCCGCTCCTGCCGCAATCATCTTCAGCCCCTCACGAAAGATGGCTTCGGCCAAGACGGTCGCTGACGTCGTTCCGTCGCCGGCGACGTCGTTGGTTTTGCTGGCCGCTTCTTTGACCAGCTGGGCACCCAAGTTCTCTTCCGGGTCATCGAGTTCGATGTCCTCCGCAACGGTCACTCCGTCTTTGGTGACCTTGGGCGAACCCCAGCCTTTGTCAAGCACCGCGTTGCGACCGCGCGGACCGAGCGTGCTGCGGACAGCACGAGCCAACTTGGATACGCCGGCCAGCAGCGGCTGCCGAGCTTTGTCTTCAAAGGACATTTGTTTGGCCACTGCAGGATTCCTCCTCTGGAGATTGGTGTGGGCTTAAGCCTTCAGGTGAAATAGCAATTCGCAAAAACGCCGCCGTCTCAGGTCTGCGGGCAACAAGCCGCTGTAGGAGATGGCGGGGTTGTTCGAGGTTGTGACAAACCGGTCAACCAAACTGGCAGTCGAACCGTGCAAGACGCGGTTAAAACAGCAAGCATCGTGCCAAACGGCAATCCGAGTCCATAAAGCCTCTGAAAAAAATCACTTACGTCACAAGGATGGTCTCCACCAGACAGGCCCAAAGGAGCTTGCTGCCGGGCTGGCTGCTGTCAATTTGACAGACTTCGTCCCTATTGCTCGTGCTCGCGGGCCCCCCAGCGCCAGTGGACGTCGTGTAGACTTTATTTGCATGGCAGAGGACATCGAGCCGCGATCAGCATCACCTCAGCTGCAGCTGGGCCAACTTGCGACCCTTGCCTGTGTCCTCGAGGTCAGCGCCTGCAAACCTGGCAACGTGCACCGCGGGGCCGACTTTGAGGATGTCACGCTGGTTGACTTTCTGGCCTCGGCGGTCGCCAGTGGCCCTCTGCTGGCGGAGGCGCCCGATCGCGGTGTCGGCTACGCCGTGCTCTCCGCGACCAAGGCGACCGCCGCCGCTGCAGGCTCGAACACCAATCTAGGGACGTTGCTGTTGCTGGGGCCGTTGATGGCAGTCCCGGCGGGCCTCTCGCTGCGGCAAGGAATCTCCGTGGTCCTGAAGGCTCTGACGCCGCAAGACGCAGCTGCGGTCTTCGAGGCCATCCGGCTGGCACGTCCAGGTGGCTTGCAGGTCGCAGAGAAAATGGACGTTCATGGCCCTGCTCCCGACAACCTCGTGGCGGCGATGGCAGCGGCGGCCGATCGGGACCTGGTCGCCCGGCAATACACGAATCACTTTGCGCAAGTCTTCGACGCCTGCGATTGGATTTCGCAGACCTACAGCGAGACGAAGTCGCTGAACGAAGCGATCATCCACACCCATCTGCGGCTGATGGCGAACTATCCGGACAGCCTGATCGCCCGAAAGTGTGGAACGGCAATCGCGGACGAATCTGCGCGGCGGGCCGCGGCGGCCCTAGCCGCCGGAAGCTGCGGAGGTCGACACTATTTAAGCGCGGTGGCAGATCTCGATTTCTGGCTGCGCGCCGATCACCATCGCCGTAATCCGGGGACGACAGCCGATTTAGTCGCCGCGGCACTCTTTACGGGGTTACGTGAGGGCGACTTGGCAACACCCTTCAGCTGGGGCTGACGAACCGTCCTGGGCACGGAGTTGTTACACTGGCTGCAGGAGTACGACATGCCCGAAAGCTATCACGTTCGACTGTCTAAGGAGACGATGGTCTTCAGCGCCGCGCACTTCATCACCTATAACAACGACATCTGCGAGCGGTTGCACGGACACAATTATCAGGTGGCCACTGACATCCACGGGCCCCTGGACGGAAATCAGTACGTCGTCGATTTCATTGCGCTGCGAGATTCGCTGCAAGAAATCGTGATGGAGCTTGATCACCGCATGCTGCTGCCGACGGGGCATCCGCTGATTGCGGTCGAGTCAGTGGAGCAAGAGGTTGTCGTCCGCTGCGGCGACCGACGATGGGTATTCCCCCGCGGAGACTGCGTACTCCTGCCGGTCGAAAACACTACCGCCGAGCTACTGGCTCGCTATATCGGTAGGCGTCTGCTGGAGACCCTCGATCGCAAATTCGACTTCCGTCCGGCGGCGGTACGAGTTGCGGTCGACGAGAATCGCGGCCAATGGGGAATCTGGGAATCCAGCTAGCCGTCCCGGGGCGGGTAAATCGTCCGAGGGGGGGTAAATCGTCCGGGGCGGGTAAATCGTCCGAGGGGGGTCAATCGTCCGAGGGGGTCAATCGTCCGGGAGGGCGACGCTCCTGCGGAGCCGTTTCTTCCACGTCAGTTGGGCGGTCGAGCAGCTTCGAGTTAGTACGTGATTTCGTCTTTCTTCACTCTCCCCTTGGGAAGAGTCGGCCCGAAGGGCCGGAGAGGGGGGGGCCCGGGCGCTACGCGTCGGTTTGGCTGGGGAACCGTGGGCTAACGCCCAGCGGCTGATTTGGAGCGTAGTTTTCCGCGCGTGCGGCTCGGCGGGAGCCTCGCCCTCCCGAGCGCGTTGCCGTCCCGATCTCGTTGCCCCCGGAGCGCATTGCCGTTCCGAGCGCGTTGCCCTCCCGATCGCCTGGCGCGACCTAACAGCAGAAGCCACACCGGTTCAGCCGGGCGGCCGCGGAGAGCGATCTAGGTCGACCCAGCTTACCAAGGGAGGCAGCCGGAGTGCCGCACGATGCGCCATCACCGAAAAGAAAATCCCTAAGTTCACGGAGTAAGGTTTACTTTGCTGAGCTGGCTGTCCGATGAATGCCGAGCGACACGTTAGCTTTGGGCGCAAGGACCGCGCCCGAGGCACGATCCGTCACCTACGTTCATCCCGGAGCCAAGGGTGCTCTCGAATTTACGTAAAGCTGCGATTGTGCTGATGAGCCTTCCCGACGAGGAAGCGGCGCAGATCATCAGCAAATTGACGCCCCAGCAGGTGGAATCGGTGTCGATTGAGATCGCAAAGATCGGCCGCTTTACGAGCGACGAGCAGGAGGAAGCGATTTTCGGATTCGCCGAGGCGAATCCCAATGCGCTCGGCGGCAGCGCGGGCGGACTCGATGTCGCCCGCAACCTGCTGGAAAAAGCGCTGGGAATCGAGGCGGGCGATACGTTACAAAACGTCCAGCAGTCGATCGAGTCGCTGCCATTCGGCTTCCTCAAACACGTCGATCCGCAGAACCTGCTGACCTTCGTCAACGACGAACATCCCCAAACGATTGCCTTGATTCTGTCCCACCTTCCGCCTGCTTACGGGGCCCAAGTGATCGCCGGACTGACAACCGAACGTCAAATGGCCGTTATCGCCAGGATTGCTCAGATGGGTCAAACCAGTCCTGAGATCATCGAGCAGGTGGAAAAAGGCCTGGAATCCCGCATGGCGGCAGTGGTCAGTCAGTCGTTTGAGAATGCTGGTGGCGTAGAAAGTGTGGCAGAAATCCTCAACGTCAGCGATCGTGCCACGGAAAGAGCCCTGTTGGAAGAACTGTCTCAAGAGGATCCGGATCTAGTTGAGGAGATTCGCCGCTTGATGTTTGTCTTCGAGGACATCTCAAAGCTGGGAGACAAAGAGATCCAGGCGGTGCTCAAGAATGTCGAAACCTCGCAATGGGCAATGGGACTTAAGGGAGTCAGCGAGGAATTGAAAGAGAAGATACTGGGCAACATGTCTCAACGTGCGGCGGATATGCTGAGGGAGGAGATTGACTATCTGGGTCCGGTCCGGCTATCTGAGGTCGAAGCGGTCCAGCAACAGATCGTCGACGTCGTCCGCACTCTTGAAGATAGCGGTGAAGTGAGCTTGGGTGGCGGGGGAGGCGACGAGCAGTTCATCGACTAGCGACCCACGCTCTGCCAAACGGAGCTGCGCGTGGAGAGCCTGGAGCGGTTCGGCCGTGTATGCATTAGTTACCGGCGCCGGCGGATTCTTGGGACGTTACATCGCGGAGCAGCTCGTGGCCCGCGGTGATCAGGTGCGTTCGTTCTCGCGGGGCGACTATCCGGAGCTGGGCAAACTCGGCATACAACTCGTCCAAGGAGACCTCCGCGACCCACCAGCGGTGGCTAGGGCCTGTGCCGGAGTCGACGTGGTGTTCCACACCGCGGGCGTGGCGGGCATTTGGGGACCGAGGGACTACTTCCACGGGATCAACGCCCGCGGCACGCAGAATGTCATCGCCGGCTGCCTTCGTCACGACGTGAGAAAACTCGTCTATACGAGCAGCCCGAGTGTGACGTTCGATGGCAGCGACCAATTGCGTGTCGATGAGTCGGCAGCCTACCCGGAGCGCTGGCTCTGTCACTACGCCCATTCCAAAGCGCTCGCTGAACAGCAAGTCTTGGCGGCCAACGTAGACGCCAGGCTGGCAACTTGTGCATTGCGTCCACATCTCATTTGGGGCCCGCGGGACGAGCATCTGATTCCCCGCCTGCTGGACCGTGCGCGGCGAGGTCGATTGATCCAGGTCGGCAACGGCACCAATCTGGTTGACATCAGCTACGTCGAGAATGCCGCAACGGCGCACCTGCAGGCAGCCGACGCGCTCGATCACGAGTCACCTGTGGCGGGTCAGGCCTACTTTCTATCTCAAGGGGAGCCAGTGAACTGCTGGGATTGGATTGGTGAGATCTTGCAGATCGCCGACCTCCCTCCGATCAAGAGGTCGATTTCACAGGTGGGAGCCTGGCGGGTGGGACACCTCTTGGAGCTCACTTACCGGACTCTCGGTCTACGAACCGAGCCTAGCATGACCCGGTTCCTGGCAGCCCAGCTGGCCACGTCCCACTACTTCGACATCTCGAAGGCCCAGCGGGACTTTGGCTACAAGCCGCACATCTCGACAAAGGAAGGCATGCGTCGACTGACGCAATGGCTGCGCGAGCGCTCCTGACGAAGCGCCCTCCTAGCGATCGCCGAGTCCCCAGCGTTCGATGATGATCTCGGCACCGGGCGTCAGACCTCGCAGCTTCGCCGCGATCACGGATTTCTCCGAGGGGTTGGCGTTATCAGCTCGACGCTTGAGGATACCCATTTTCCGCCGACGAGTCCGCCGGCGCCGCAGCTCTCGGCGACGCTCACTTGCCACAACATTTCTCCTGCACTTCCGGAATTAGCAATCATCGCGGACTCAGCCAAACCACCCGCTGACATGCAGTTGGTTCTAGCAGGCAACCGAAGGCGGGTCAACGCGAGGAACACGCGCCTGAGGAGGTCGTGTAGCTCTTGCGCTTCATGTTGACCACCAAACTCTGGCGAGTTCGGCTACAACTCTGGCGAGTTCGACTACGCTCCAAATCAGCCGCTGGGCGTTAGCCGTTAGGTTTGGCCACATTCATGTCGTGACGGTTGGGTCATTATTTGGGTAACGCAGCGAAACCAAGTGTCCTCACCCGGAATCCCTAACTAGAACAGCTTGAAGCATCGTCATCCAAAATGGCCTCATAACCGAGATGTGGCTATACCTAAGCGTTAGCCCACGGTTCCCAAGCGAAACTGACGCGTGGCGTCCGGGAGGGGCTCCCCCTCTCCGACCCTTCGGGCCGACTCTCCCCGAAGGGGAGAGTGAAGAAAGACGAAATCATGCACTAAGTTGGAAGCTGCTCGACCGCCAAACTGACGTGGAAGAAACGGCTCCGCAGGAGCGTCGCCCTCCCGACGAGTTGATCGCCAACCCGACGATTGAGGTTCCCCAGCAGACCGACGCGTAGCGTCCGGGGAGGGCCCCCTCTCCGGCCCTTCGGGCCGACTCTCCCCGAAGGGAGAGTGAAGAAAAGACTGAATCACTACGCCTCGAGCGTGGCAGGCGCATCGCACGACTCGTCGCTAGCCATTGGCTCGAAGGTGAAGTCGCCGACCTGATAATCGATACGCACACCGCTCCCGGCGGAGAGAGTTCCTTTGAGCAGTTCGGTCGCCAGTGGGTTCTGAATTCGCTGCTGAATAACCCGCTTCAGGGGCCGGGCTCCGTAGACCGGATCGTAACCCTCGGCGGCAATCGCATCCATCGCCTGCCCAGTCACGGAAAGCCCGATACCTTGCTCGTCCAGTTGTTTGGCCAGCAGATCGATCTGGATTCCGGCGATTTGCCGAATCTGCTCGCGCTCCAGCGGGTGGAAGATAATCGTTTCGTCGATTCGATTGAGGAACTCGGGTAGGAACTGAGCCTGCAGCAGCTCCAGTACCGCGCTCTGCATTTCGGCTTCTCCGCCACCTTCCTGCGAGATGCGTTGAATCACCTGACTGCCGGTGTTGCTGGTCATCACCACGATCGTGTTGGTGAAGTCGACGGTGTTCCCATGGTTGTCGGTCAGTCGTCCATCGTCGAGCAGCTGCAGGAGCACATTAAAGACATCTCGGTGTGCTTTCTCGATTTCGTCCAGGAGCACGACGCAGTAGGGCCGCCGCCGGACGGCCTCGGTCAGCTTTCCGCCCTCTTCATAGCCGACATAACCAGGAGGCGCCCCGATCAGCCGGCTGACGGTGTGTTTCTCCATAAACTCACTCATGTCCAGACGGACCAGGGCGTGGTCGTCGTCGAACATCACTTCGGCCAGCGCTTTGCAGAGCTCGGTCTTTCCCACGCCCGTCGGGCCGAGGAAGATGAAGGAGCCAATAGGGCGGCTTGGATCTTGCAAACCGCTACGGCTGCGGCGAACCGCATTGGCGACCGCCGCCACGGCTTCATCTTGACCGACCACCCGCTGGTGCAGTCGCTCTTCGAGCACGAGTAGTTTGGCGCGTTCTGTTTCCATCATGCGGGTGATTGGAATCCCCGTCCAGGCACTGACAACTTCTGCGATTTCGTTATCGGTTACCTCTTGCCGCAACAAACGCCGTTCCGGCGCCGGGCGGCTGCCGGAACCATCCTCTTCGGCGTCGATCCGCTCCTTGAACTTGCGGCGCAGCACATCGAGTTCGTAGAGCCGCTGATATTCGCCTTCGGCCACCGGCTGCCCGGTGGACTGTTTCTCCTTGATAACTGCGTCGAGTTGATTGAATTCGAGCTCGGCTTGTTCTGCTTCCTTGCGGACCTGTTGAACGTCACCCAGCCCGAGTTTTTCGGCTTCCCATTGCTCTCGGAGGCTGGCGAGCTTGTGGTTCAGCTGCTGCATTTCCTGCTCGATTTCAACCAGCCGCTGTTGCGCGGTTTCGTCTGATTCTTCGGAGAGCTGTCGGGCGGCCAATTCGAGTTGGCGTAGCCGGCGCTGGATCTCATCGATTTCGGTGGGAACGCTCTCCAACTCCATCGCCAACCGGCTGGCCGCTTCGTCGACAAGGTCAATCGCTTTGTCGGGCAGGAACCGATCTGTGATATAGCGTTGTGATAGGCGGGCCGCCGCCACCAAGGAGGCGTCCTTGATCTTGACACCGTGATGCGCTTCGTAACGAGGTTTCAGGCCACGCAAGATTGAAATCGTGTCCTCGATCGAGGGCTGTCCCACATAGACTGGTTGAAAGCGTCGTTCGAGTGCCTTGTCCTTTTCAACATGCTGGCGATACTCATCCAGGGTGGTGGCACCGATACACCGCAACTCGCCGCGGGCGAGCGCGGGCTTCAACAGGTTGGCGGCATCGGCCGCGCCTTCTGCCGCACCAGCTCCGACGACAGTGTGCAACTCGTCAATAAAGAGAACGACGCTGCCGTCGGAATCCTGAACCTCGCGTAGTACCGCCTTCAGACGCTCCTCAAACTCGCCACGGAATTTGGCACCGGCAATGAGTGCTCCCATGTCGAGGGCTACGAGCCGCTTGTTCTTGAGGCTTTGTGGCACGTCCCCTTGAACAATGCGCAGCGCGAGTCCTTCGGCAATCGCCGTCTTGCCGACCCCTGGCTCGCCGATCAGCACCGGATTGTTCTTCGTCCGCCGAGACAGGACTTGGATCACGCGGCGGATTTCGCTATCTCGGCCGATAACCGGATCCAGATTCCCTCGCGTGGCTTGCTCGACCAGATCGATCCCGTACCGCTCGAGAGCCTGGTACTTCTCCTCAGGATTTTGGTCGGCCACCCTGGAGCTGCCGCGAACTGCCTTGAGGGCCGCGAGCAAGTCCCGCTCCCGCACGCCATTCAGCTGCAGGACCTGTTGAGCAGGGCTCTCGGTCTTCGTCAGCGCCACGAGCAGGTGCTCGGTGGAGACGTAGTCGTCCTTCATCTCCAGCGCCTCGCGCGCGCTGGCTTCAAGAACCGCTCTTAGCTGGGGACTTACTTGTGGGTCACCACCGCCGGAGACCTTCGGTAGCCGCTCGAGCTCGGACTCGATCAACTCGGCCAACTGGTCCCGATTCGTCCCAATGCGGTCGATGATCGGCCGGACGATACCATCGGTTTCCGCAAGCATGGCAGCGAGCAGATGGAGGGTATCGACCTGCGGATGGCTTCGCTCGCGGGCGAGCGACTGAGCTGCAGCGACCGCCTCCTGAGCTTTGATCGTCAGTTTTTCAAAACGGAAAGTCATCGATGGCCCTCCTCATTTGCGACGCGCATACGGCGATCGCCAATTTGTTCAACAAGTGCAGTCAGGTCGCTAGGTCGGCACACTCTGCGTGCTGTGACCGCGATCAAGGTGGCAGGCGCACCCCGCCTGCGGACGGCTCACGGAGTGAGCCTGCTACTCTTGCGGACGGCTCACGCAGTGAGCCTGCCATTTTGTGGAGGTACGGCGGACGGCTCACGGAGTGAGCCTGCTACTTTGACTAGGCGTCCTTCACCTCGAACTCAGCGTCAATGGCGTCATCGTCGCCGCTGCGATCGGACTCGCCGTCGGGCTCGGCTCCGCTCTCGGGCGCGGTGGGTGCGGCGCCTGCATCGCCCGCCTTTTCGTAGATCGTCTTGCTGAACGCATGCGAGGCGGCCTCGAGCTCATCGATGGCTGACTTGAGGGCCTGGGCATCATCTTCGCCGGACCGCTCCCGTACCTTGGCAATCGCCTTCTCCAGCGGCTCTTTGTCCGAATCCTTGAGTTGCTCGGCGTGCTCATTCATGAGCTTCTCGAGCTGATAGGACATTTGCTCTCCTTGATTTCGCAAATTGGCCAACTCGACACGCTTCTTGTCCTCTTCGGCGTTCGATTCGGCGTCGGTGCGCATCTTGTCGATCTCGCCATCCGAGAGTCCAGAAGACTGCTCGATCCGCACGGAGGCTTCCTTGTTCGTACCGAGATCTTTGGCTGAAACATTAAGGATCCCGTTCTGGTCGATGTCGAACTTGACCTCAATCTGCGGAACTCCTCGCGGGGCCGGCGGAATCCCCTCCAGGTTGAATTCACCCAACACCCGGTTGTCGTTGGCCATCGGCCGTTCACCCTGAAACACCTTCACCGTCACGCCGGTTTGGTTGTCCGCCGCAGTACTAAAGATCTTCTTCTTCTCAGCTGGGATGGTCGTATTCCGTTCGACAAGCGCTGTGAGGACACCGCCCTCCGTCTCGATTCCCAGCGTCAGGGGCGTGACATCGAGCAGCAACACATCTTTGCGATCGCCCGCCAGCACGCTGCCTTGGATCGCCGCGCCCACCGCGACCACCTCGTCAGGATTCACACCGCGATGCGGGTCCTTTCCGAAGATCTCCTTGACCGCCTGCTGCACCTTGGGCACCCGCGTCGAGCCACCAACCAGCACGACCTCGTCGATGTCGCTGGGAGAGAGCTTGGCATCCTTCAAAGCTTGCTCGACAGGACGCCGACAGCGGTCGATCAGTTTGTCGACTAGTTCCTCGAACTTGGCACGGGTAATCGTAACCTGCAAGTGCTTGGGACCGCTGCTGTCGGCCGTAATGAACGGCAAGTTGATGTCGGTTTGCGGCACGCTGCTCAGTTCTTTCTTGGCCTTTTCGCAAGCTTCCTGCAGCCGCTGCAGCGCCATCTTGTCTTCGCGCAAGTCGATCCCTTGTTCCTTCTTGAATTCTTGCGCGACGTAGTGGATGAGCTCCTCGTCAAAGTCGTCTCCACCCAAATGTGTGTCCCCGCTGGTACTGATCACCTGAAAGACACGACTTTCGCCGTCTCCGTCACTGGCGTCGGCGACCTCGAGCACTGAAACGTCGAATGTACCGCCGCCTAAGTCGAAAACGACGATTCTTTCATCGGTTTTCTTGTCCAACCCATAAGCCATGGCCGCGGCCGTGGGCTCGTTGATAATACGAGCCACTTCTAGGCCTGCGATCTGGCCGGCGTCTTTGGTTGCCTGCCGTTGCGCGTCGTTGAAATAGGCAGGCACTGTGATCACGGCCTTGTTGACCTTGTGCCCTAAATAGGACTCGGCGGCCTCTTTCAACTTTCGCAGGGTCATCGCCGAGATTTCTTGCGGGGTATGCGTCTTGTCTCCAATCTGCACCTTGACATAGTCGTTGGCTCCCCCGACGACTTCGTAGGGGACCATCTTTTCTTCATTTTCCACTTCGCTATGACGGCGCCCCATGAAGCGTTTGATGGAGTAAACAGTCCGCGTGGGGTTCGTGACCGCTTGGCGTCGAGCGGGCTCGCCAACCAGCGTCTCCCCCTTGTCCGTGAAGGCCACGACACTGGGAGTCAGACGGTTCCCCTCTGCGTTGGGAATGACCTTCGCTTCACTGCCTTCCATCACGGCCACGACCGAATTGGTTGTTCCAAGGTCGATACCGATTATCTTCTCGCCTTGAGCCATCGTGTGCTCCTTGTGTCTTTACTGCCTATTGACTGCATTTTTCCGAATATTGTTTTCGAATCGGGGCCCTGTTCGGCAGCCCATCCGTTTTCATCCGACAGGCAAAGTCGCCCTGGCCTCCTCCAGAATTGCAAAGGTCATGCCAGACGACGAAGCATCCTCGGAAACGGTGCGTAAATTCTTACAATCACGTCTTTTACAGACAAGCCCGAATTGTCGGCCGATGGCGGCTGGGCGGGCGGCAGCAGGTCAGCTGCCATTTTGGCATCTATTGAGCTCCCACGTCTGCAGGCAAATTGACACCTCTAAGCCGCCCAGTTACAAGAAGCAGTAGTCCCCTCGGCGGCGCGTTTTGTCAGTCAGCTGGGGTGGGTCCAACCCGCCTTGACCAAGCGACGAGAAGAGGGGAGGGGACGCGAACTGGCTCAAGCGTTACGAGTGACGACCCGAATGAGAGCCGCTGCCGATGGCCAAGAAAAAGTCTGCGGCGAGGAAACGACCGACCAGTGCAAGAGCCAGCTCGCCTAAGCAGCTCCAACGGCAGCTGGAACGCGCCGACAAGGCACTGTTGAAGGCGCTTAATGCACGCGCCAAGCTGGCTCAGCAACTCGCAAAGGCTCGGCTTGCCAACGACGAGCCAGCCTACGATCCGGCCGCCGAGCAGCAGCTCTTGCAGTGGATCACTCAGGAGAGCAAAGGGCCGCTGGCCGAAGACGCTCTTCGGGCAATCTTTCGAGAAATGCTCAGCGGATCCCGGGCGCTGTTCCGCCCCCTGCGTGTGGCGTTCTTAGGGCCCCAGTACAGTTTCAGTTACCTGGCCGCAATCGAGCGTTTCGGCAGCAGTGCCAAGTTGGCTCCGGTGGCCACGATCGCCGCGGTTTTCGAAGAATTGAACCGCGGACATGCCGACTTCGGTGTCGTGCCTCTGGAGAACTCGACCGATGGCCGAGTGGCCGACACTCTGGACATGTTCGCTCGCTTGCCGGTACGAATCTGCGGAGAAGTCCAACTCCGAATCCACCACAACCTACTGGCCCGATGTCCCCGAGACGAGATCCAGGAGGTCTACAGCAAGCCGCAAGCGCTGTCCCAGTGCCGTGATTGGCTGGCACACCACCTGCCGTGGGTACGTACTGTCGAGATGACAAGCACCACTGCAGCTGCTCAGCTGGCCGGTGGCAAACAGGGGGCCGCCGCCATCGCCAGTTTGCTGGCTGCTGCCAATTATGGGCTCGACGTTGTGGCGGCCAACATCGAAGACAACCAACACAACGTGACTCGTTTCGCGGTGATCGGCGGGGATACCGCGTCCAGAACTGGCCGAGATAAGACGGCCCTGATGTTCGAGATTGCGCATCAGCCGGGGGCTTTGGCCGATGTCATGGCGGTGTTCAAACGGGCACGACTGAATCTGACTTGGATTGAGTCCTTCCCTTTGGCGGGAAGCCAGAGCGAGTATCTGTTCTTTGTCGAAGCGGATGGCCACGAGCGCGACGCCAGACTGCGACGCGCGTTGGAAGCGTTGGGCCGCAAGACCGTGCGTCTGGAAGTCCTCGGCTCGTATGCGAAAACCGAGCCTGTGGGTTAGCAGTCGGCGCGGTGCGACGGGCTGCGCAACTCAGGACTTTCCCCGACGGGTCCACCGCTGACTCGCCAACGGTAGCCGAACTCGAGTAGCCGAACTCGCCAGAGTTTGGCCGAACTAAGCAGAGTTTGGCGCACCGCCGCGTCGTCCAAAATTGTGGCGAACGCGGCAGGCCAAACTCTGGCGAGTTCGGCTACAACAATTCTGGCGAGTTCGGCTACGGCAAATCTGGCGAATTCGGTTACGACAGGTTCCTCAACGGCGTCGGCCGCCCGCCCCCCCCTCGCCTTGACACTCGGGCTCGCGATGACCTATCATCGAAGGCTTTTACACCGGCAAAGTTAGGCGTCCCGCACGCCGAATAAACTTGGCGAATCGCACCCAATCAGAAGTGAGCTGGCGATGGCGGTCCCGAAACGCAAACACTCCAATTCGCGAACCGGCAAACGCCGGTCGCACGATGGCGTTAACTCGAAACAGCTGTCGTTTTGTCCCAAGTGCAGTTCAGCTGTGCCGACTCACGCCGTCTGTCCGAACTGTGGCTACTACATGGGTCGGACCGTCGTCGAGACCGGAGAGTCCGCGTCTTGAGCAAGATCGCGTTTCTTTTTCCGGGTCAAGGTGCCCAGCAAGTTGGCATGGGCCGGCAGGCCTTCGATAGCTCGCCCGCCGTCCGCGAGATGTTCGACCGCGCCAACGAGTTGCTAGGCTACGACCTTGCTGAGCTGTGTTTTGAAGGCCCAGCTGACGACTTGAACTCCACAGTTCACAGCCAACCTGCGCTGTTTGTCTGCAGCTTGGCCGGACTGCAGGTGTTGCGGGAACAGTCTCCCGACGCAGTGGAAGGCTGCGAGTTGGTAGCGGGGCTGAGCCTCGGCGAATACACCGCGATCGTTTGCGCAGGCGTGTTGGATTTTGAGACCGGCCTCACGATTGTGAAGCAGCGCGGGTTGGCGATGCAGGCGGCGTCGGATGCGGCGCCGAGCGGCATGGTCACCGTGATTGGCTTGGAGTCCGACCGGCTGCAACAGGTGATCGAGCAGACACGCGAGCAGGACGAAATCCTGCAGATCGCCAACTATCTCTGCGCAGGCACGTTGGTGGTATCTGGAGCCCAAGCCGCTTGCCAGCGGCTGGAAAGCGCGGCGCTCGCGGCCGGGGCAATGAAGGTCGTGCCGATTGCCGTCTCTGGTGCCTTTCACACACCCTACATGCAGCCAGCCATCGAGCCTTTGGAGCGCGCCATCCGCGCAGCGCCCTTTGCCAAACCGCGAATCCCGGTCGTCTTGAACGTGGACGCGCAGCCCCACAGTGACCCGGAGAGCATTCGCGAGCGACTCATCCAGCAGGTTGTCTCGCCGGTGCAGTGGGAGCAAACCTTGCGGCACCTACTGGACGCAGGTTGCGACCGTTTCTACGAGGTCGGTCCCGGGCGTGTCCTACGTGGATTGCTCAAGAGAGTAAGCCGCAAGGTGCCTTGTGAGAGCGTCACCGTCTAACTGTCAAATACGAGTCTGAGCCATGCCGGAATCTGCCTTGCTGAATGCCGACCTTTCGGGACAGGTGGCGCTTGTGACGGGTGCATCACAGGGGCTTGGCCGAGCCATTGCCGCCGAGCTGGCCCGCAACGGGGCCAAGGTCGCCTGCATCGCCCGCAACGCGGATAAGCTGGCCGAGGTCACGCAGTCGATCGAGGAAGCCGGCGGCGAGGCCGCAGCGATGAGCTGCGATGTCCGTGACCGTGATCGGGTCGAACAGGTCGTGGACGATGTCTTGGAGAGATGGGAGCGGTTGGACATCCTGGTCAATAACGCCGGTGTGACTCGAGACACGCTGCTACCGCGGATGTCTGACGACGAATGGGACGATGTACTCAGCACCAATTTACGCGGCCCATTCCTCTTCATGCGGGCCGCCTCGCGGCACATGATGCGCGTGCGCTACGGGCGAGTCATCAACATTTCCAGCGTTTCTGGATTGATCGGCAACCCGGGCCAGGCCAATTACTCGGCATCGAAAGCGGGAATCATCGGGTTGACCCGCAGCCTGAGCCGCGAGCTGGCGGGGCGAAAAGTGACCGCGAACGTGATTGCTCCGGGGTTCATCGAGAGCGAAATGACCAGTACTCTGGGTGACGCCCTGTTGGTCGAGGCCAAGAAGAGGATCCCCGCCAAGCGGCTCGGCACCGCTCAGGAGGTCGCCAATGCCGTGCTGTTCCTGGCCAGCCCAGCGGCGGCCTACATCACCGGAACCGTGCTCACCGTCGACGGTGGGATGACCGGTTAGCTTTTAAATTGTTCGATCGATCGCGGCCAGATCGTGTTCTTACAGATGTGACAGGGATAGAATAGGCGAGGCAGGTCTTGGTGAGCGGAGTGGAAGTGATCGGCGGCCTGGCGGCGGATCGCTTTTGAACGAAGCTCTTTGAACGAACCGGGGGCCGGACAGCTCGATCGGCCACCGCGACTTCAAAAGACCAGCAGACCGACTCGTAGACGTAAGTATCAGCCGGCAACCATCTTGACCTACCTTACAAGAATCCTCTATCTTGTTGCGTCCAAGCTAGAAAATCGACCAGGCCGGGTTACCGTTACCATTCCTCTGGGGGTCCCATCCCCAACTCTTAAAAGGAGACCGTGAAAGTGGCATCTGTCGCTGAACGAGTCACTGACATCGTCGCCGAGCAGCTCGGTGTCGAAAAGGACAAGATCACTCCCGAGACTTCGTTTGTTAATGATCTGGGAGCTGACTCACTGGACACCGTCGAGCTCGTGATGGAGCTTGAGGAAGAATTCGACATCAATATACCGGACGACGCGGCGGAGAAGATTCAAACGGTCGGCCAGGCGATCGAGTTCATCGAAAAAGCCCAAGCGTCCTAGGGGCCCACGAGCACTAGCATGAAACGGCGCGTCGTCGTAACTGGGCTTGGCGTCGTCACTTCGCTGAGCTGTGACGTCGAGGATCTGTGGCAGAAGGTTTTGGCGGGTGAGAGTGGGATCCACCCGCTACGCTTGTTTGACGTCTCGGATTTCAAGGTCCGCTTTGGTGGAGACGTCTACGACTGGGATCCAAGCGAGTATATTCCTGCCAAAGAGATTAAGCGAATCGACCGGTTCACCCAATTCGCGATGGTGGCCGCCAACAACGCCATCGCCGACTCCGGCTTGAACTTCGCAGGCGAGGATCCATTTCGTTGCGGGGTCATCTTGGGCTCGGGTATTGGTGGCCTCGGCGAAATCGAGACCCAGATGGGTCGTCTGTTTGCCAAAGGGCCGGACCGTGTTTCCGCGTTGACTGTTCCTAAGATGATGCTCAACGCGGCCGGGGGTCATATCTCGATCGAGTATGGTTTGCGTGGGCCCAACTACACGGTAGCTACTGCCTGCGCAAGTGCCACCAATGCAGTTGGCGATGCCCTGAAGACCATCCAGTACGACGATGCGGACGTGATGATTACTGGCGGTACGGAGGCCGCTATGACTCGCATGGGGCTAAGTGCTTTTCAGAACATCAAGGCACTCTCCACCCGCAATGACTACCCGCAACACGCCAGCCGCCCATTCGACAGCGAGCGTGACGGCTTCGTTCTCAGCGAAGGCGCCGGAATTCTGATTTTTGAAGAACTGAAACACGCTCAAGCCCGGGGAGCGACCATTTACGCGGAGGTGCTTGGATTTGGCGCCAGCGGTGACGCTGGACACATTACTCAACCAGACGAAGAAGGAGTGGGTGCCGCGCGGGCTATGGAAAGTGCCCTACGAGACGCCGGGCTACAACCCACAGCTGTCGACTACATCAACGCCCACGGTACCAGCACACCGTTGGGGGATCGGGCCGAGACCCTGGCGATGAAAAAAGTCTACGCCGACCACGCGCGCCAGTTGAGCATCTCCAGTACGAAGAGCCATCTCGGCCATTCGCTAGGTGCCAGCGGTGGCATCGAACTGGTGCTGACCGCTAAGGCTGTGCAAAACCGCGTGATCCCGCCGACGATCAACTTGGAGCATCCGGACCCGGCGTGCGATTTGGACTATACGCCCAACCAACCTCGCGAACGTGAGATTCACGTGGCCATGAGCAACAGCTTCGGCTTTGGCGGCCACAACGCTTCGGTCTTGGTCGGCAAGCTTCGCAATGGGAAAGCTGGTTGATCTTCGCACATCACGAAGCCCGTTGACGGGCCTGCTTGCGACGGTCGGATTCGGCAAGCAGTTTCTTGCGGAGCCGAATGATCGAGGGAGTGACTTCAACCAGCTCGTCCTCCTCGATGTATTCCAGGGCGGCTTCCAGCGACAGTCGGCGCGGCGGTTTGAGGATGATGTTGTCATCGCTACCGGCCGCGCGGATGTTGGTTAGTTTCTTTTCTTTGGTGGGATTCACATCGAGGTCGCTTTCGCGGCTGTGCTCCCCGACCACCATGCCTTGGTAGACCTCATCGCCTGGAGCCACGAACAGTTCGGCCCGCTGCTGCAGCCCGTCCAACGCGAAACCAACTGCCTTGCCGCCCACCGTGGAAACGAGCACGCCGTTGGCACGGCGAGGTACGTCGCCTTCGACTTGACGGTATTCGGCGAACCGATGGTGGATGACTGCCGTGCCGTGGGTCGCATTCAGCAAGCGCGTCCGCAAACCGATCAAGCCGCGGGCTGGGATCACGAACGTGGCGTGGCTGTAGTCATTGCGTGTCTGCATCTCCTCGAGCAGGCCACGACGTTCGCCAACCAATTCCATGACAGGACCCAGCTCGGCGGTCGGAACTTCGACAACCAGCGTTTCGAAAGGTTCCTCTCTGACCCCATCTCGCTGCCGCATGATCACGTGCGGTTTGCCGACCGACAGTTCGTAGCCCTCCCGCCGCATGGTCTCGATCAAGACCGACAGGTGCAAGACGCCTCTTCCCGAGACTGCCAGAGCATCGCTGCCCTCGACGGGGCGGACGCGCAAGGCAACGTTGCGTTCCAATTCGCCGAACAGACGTTCTTTCAACTGCCGTGTGGTTACGTATTTGCCATCGCGACCGGCGAGCGGCGAGCTGTTGATGGAGAACACCATCTCCAGCGTCGGCTGGTCCACGTCGACACGAGGCAACCGCCGCGGATGGACGGGTTCGCAGATGGTGTCACCGATTTCGACCTGGTCGAGCCCGACGAGTGCCACCACTTCGCCGGCAGTCGCCAGATCCACTTCCTGGCGGCCCAAGTTCTGAAAAACATAGAGTCCTCCCACCTTGGCCGATGTCACTTGGCCCTGCGCCTGCATCAGCGAGACCGTCTGCCCCTTGCGAATCTCGCCGGCTTCGATACGGCCGATCGCGATGCGGCCGACATACTCCGACCAGTCCAGCGTCGTCACGAGCAGCTCCAACGGCTCTGCTACTTTGACGCGGGGCCCCGGAATGACATCCAAGACCAGATCCAGCAGTGGACGCATGGATTCGCCGCGTACGTCAGGATCGGATGTGGCGTAGCCGTCCTTGCCGCTGGCAAAGATATGAGGAAATTCGTCGAGATGTTCCTCGGCGTCCAACTCCATCAACAACTCGTACGCTTGATCCAGCACGTCATGTGGCACCGCATCCGATCGGTCGATCTTGTTGACGACGACAATCGGTTTCAAACCGAACGCAAGCGCCTTGGACAGCACAAAGCGTGTTTGGGGCAGCGGGCCCTCCGCAGCATCGATCAGCAACAGTGCTCCATCGGCCATCCTGATGACCCGTTCAACCTCACCACCAAAATCGGCGTGTCCCGGCGTATCAATGATGTTGATCTTGGTTCCGCGATAGGGCAGGGCGATGTTCTTAGCTAGGATGGTGATGCCGCGCTCTCGTTCCAGGTCATGGGAGTCGAGAATACATTCCCCCTCCAGCTGGCTGGCACGAAACTGACCACTCTGGCGTAACAAGCAGTCGACCAGGGTCGTCTTGCCATGGTCAACGTGGGCGATGATCACGATGTTGCGGATGTCGTTGCGGCGCATGAAGTGGCTGCGTTGAAACTGGCTTGGGAGGGTCGAGCAGGTTAGTTGACAACAATGATGCGGGTTGGGGCGAATATCCTAGCAGATGGCCGTCGCCCGGCAACAGCCGTTTTAGAGCGTCTCGGAGCCGTGCCACGAATACAGGTTAGAATCGATGGGGGCTCCCAAGACAGCCTGCAGGATTCGTGGGAGAACGCAACTCACGGCTCCGACGACGTTAAACGCCCAGGACCGACGCCGGCCCTTTTAGCCAACAGGGACAAGGGACCTGCAAACCTCCAAGTTGATCCAGCGCGATGAAGATAAGCACGATCCCTCACATCTACCGAAACGTAAAGCGGTGGACCGAGATCATCTCTGTGCTTAGCAAGTACGGGCTGGCGGACTGGATTAGCCGCTTCAACCTTGAGTTTGCCAAGGACGCGCTGAAGGCTGGCGACGGCGAGGCGATCGCACGGCACGGCTACGAAGCGCGGATACGGCTGGCTTTGACCGAACTGGGGCCGACCTTTATCAAGTTGGGCCAGCTGCTTAGCACGCGACCCGACGTGATCGATGCTCGCCTGGCGGCAGAGCTGTCCAAACTTCAGGCAGCGGCTCCAGCAGACTCGCCCCAGCAGGTTCGCCGGTTGGTCGAGACCGAGCTAGGTCAACCACTCGCTGAACTGTTCGCCTGGTTCGATGAGACTCCGATCGCTTCTGCATCGATCGGTCAGGTCCACGCCGCGCAGCTGACCAACGGCGCCGAAGTCGTCGTGAAGGTGCAGCATGCCGGAATCGAGAAGATCGTCCGCGAAGACCTAGATGTCTTGGCAGGGCTGTCGCTGCTGGCCGAGCGAATCCCCGAATTCAAACCTTACCGGCCGGCGGCGATCGTCGCCGAGATGTCACGCACGCTCCGCCGCGAACTCGATTTCGGCCGAGAGGAGCGGAACCTGCAACAGTTTGCGGTCATGTTCGCTGACGAGCCAACGGTCCGCGTTCCAGCTCCGATCACTGAATTCTGTACAGCTCGAGTGTTGACCATGGAGCGGGTCGACGGCATCAAGCTGGAGGACAGGGAGCGGCTGATTGCAGCCGGGATCGACCTGAACGAGACAGCCCGGCGCGGCGCGGAGCTGTATATGCAGATGATCTTCTCGCACGGCTTCTATCACGCCGATCCGCACCCCGGCAATATCGTGCTGCTGCAAGGTAACGTCATCGGCTTGCTCGACTTCGGCATGGTCAGCCGGATCGACGAGCGCCTCAGGGAGGACATTGAAGAGATGTTGCTGGCAATCGTCAATCACGATGTGACGATTCTCACGACCTTGATCAAGAAGGTTGGCACGCCGCCACCGGGACTCGACGAAGGTGCACTGGCCATCGACGTCGCTGACTTCGTTGGCACCTATGCGACGCAATCGCTCGATCAGTTTGACCTGGGCGGTGCGCTCCGCGACATGACGGCGATCATGCACCGCCACCACGTGCTGCTGCCGCCTCAAGTCGGCATATTGATCAAGACGCTGATCACCCTGGAAGGCACCAACAAAAAGCTCAGCCCCACTTTCAGCTTGATGGAGATCATGCGTCCTTTCCATCGCAAGATGTTGTTAAGACGAATGTCGCCAGGGCGGCAAATGAAAAAAATGCGGCGGCTCTACTTCGAACTCGAACAAATCGTGGACACGCTGCCCGGACGCATTATGGACATCCTGGCTCAGATCCAGACTGGTAGGTTCGACGTGCACCTCGATCATCGGGGCCTTGAACCATCCGTCAATCGCTTGGTTCTGGCGATGATGGCCAGCTCGCTCTTCTTAGGGTCGGCCCTGTTGCTCAGCATGCAGGTGCCACCACTGTTGTTTCCAGTGAACACCTATCTGTTCCTGCACAAAATCTCGATCCTGGGGGCCAGCGGCTGCGTTCTGAGCATTCTGATCGGGCTGCGTTTGCTGCTGGCGATCAGCAAGTCGGGGCACCTCGACCGGCGGGGAAAGTGAGGCTTGCTTTCGAGCCTCAGATGCGGGCTTAAGCTGACCTTTTCAGGCCTCGGAGTCCTCCTTGGCGGGAAGACACTTCTTCAGCAGTGATTCGACTTGTTCGTTGAGCTCGTCCAGTCGATCGAGGACCTCATTTTGCCGCCGGTCAATCTCATCGATCAAGCTAAGCTGCTCCACAGGGTTCGTCATGGTCCTCGGCTTCCTTTTGCTCACCCTAGTCGTACGCTTGCGTCGCCCGCGGCGAAGTGCTGTGGATGGCATCGGATGCTCCTCGTGGTTGACTTTGAGACACAGCTGGGTTGTCTGGTCGTGCGGATCAGCAAAGACTTGCGGACATCTCCTTGCACCCTCCCGCCATCAGGGACTTTTCCCCGACTCTGGCGAGTTCGGCTACGCTCCAAATCAGCCGCTGGGCGTTAGCCCACGGTTTCCCCAGCGAAACCGACGCGTCGCGGAGAGCTCCCCCTCAGGTCTTACCGCATTCATGTCGTAAACGATTGGGTCATCAACTGGGCAGCCCGGAGAAACCAAGTTTCGTCACCGGTAATCGCCAACCGGTGCCGCTTGAAGGTTTTTCAGCCAAAATCGCCTCCCCACCAAGACTGGGTAGACCATGGCCCTTCCGGCCCGACTCTCCAAGGGGAGCAAAAGTCTGCTAGACAGCAAACCCGAGACTATTATAGACTGTTGGGTTACCTTTAGTTTCCCGATGCACGCGATCTCAGCGGTTGCGAGGCGTGGTCCCCCCCAATGGAGGAAGAATGGTAAGGCTCATTGTACGTGATCGAGAGTCGATTCAAGAGGCGGTTCGCCGCTTTAGAAAACTGGTCGAACGAAGCGGTATCAAAAAGGAAATGCGGCGCCGCGAATACTACGAAAAACCGAGCGAAATCAAGCGCCGTGCACGCCTTCGCGCCGAGCGGCGAGCCCGCCGTGCCCGCCTCCACGCCGGACGCTGAGAACTGCTCGCTGCAGCGTCTGCCAGCGCATAAAAAAAGCGAGAGCGTCACGGCTCTCGCTTTAAAATCCACCGTCTTCTTGGCGGAGAATCTTGACCTTAAGGCCGAAATGGCGTGGCAATCCGGATTCTGTCTCGATCGGATGCTGAAACAGCAACCGCCGCGGCAACCGCTGCCGCCGCTAAACCACCGCCACCAAGGCCACCCCCACCGCCACCGCCGCCGCCTTTGAAATGAGCGAAATCGCCGCCCAAGACGCCAGCGTGGTCACCGAAGCCCCCGAAGTCGCCTTCAGGGCACATCGCGAGCCCAATCGTGGGATAAGCCATTTTTTCCAGGTTCAGGTTCATTCGCCGCGCCCGCGCCGCAGTGAGCCGGTAGGCAGGACGAGGGCTGAGTGCAGCCGAGGGCTCCTCGACTTCCGCAGCCAGCACCGAGACGCCGTGAGCTAAAAACCAACGGCGACCGTCAAACTCCGCCCGAGCAAACACCGAGTAGACCGCTTGTGGCGACAGACCTCTAACCGTCAGCTGGCCGTTCGCCGCGGAGACGGTCTGCGCTACCGCCCGTCCGTTCTGGACGAAGTCGACGCTCACGCCATCGATCGGCACCAATTCCAGGCTGCTGGGATCGATATAGCCGATGGTGCCTCGCAGCAAGCCATCAGGCTGCAGCCGGACGGCGATCGTGCCGAATGTGGGCTGCGGTAACTCAACTTGCGCGGGCGCTTGGCTCGCCATCAGGATGCAAATCGCGCTCAGCAATACCAGTCTAAAGCGTTTCATCGGGCCTTCCCTCGTATGACATGCTCGAGTCCAGGCGCTGTCAGCCATGCCAAACATGAACCGGGCGCCATCTTACCAACCCTATAGCTTATAGGAACCGCAAAGTACCCCTAAGTGATTCGTAGCTAGTATTTTAACCAGAGCGCACCGCCTTGCAACATTCCTCTCGAAAATTATTCCCAAATTGCCCATTTTGACGGATTAATCCGCACCCTCGTCAAATTCCTCCCTTTTGGCTAAATCCCTGCGACTGTTCTGGGCGACAAATCTATTGGGAACGTTACAACCGCCAACGTTGTTGCGCGTAATGACCGACACTCACCTGCTGTGAGGGGGAAAATGCAGTCTGCACCCGATGACGACCGCGTGAGTGGCTTGGGGCTGAGGTCCAGGAGGGCTTCCGTTCCGACGATGCTGCTGTTTGCAGCAGTGCTGGTGCTGCCGAGCGCCGGCTGCTCCATGGTGGGCAGTGTTCGGAACTACCTCGCCTACAACGACACTCAGAACGACTTCGTCTTGGGTTTCCGCAACGGTGTCTGGGCGCAGCAGGCGTGGGCTGAGCGGCGAGGCTGTTTCGAGGGTCAACCACAGTTCAGCTCATTTGGCGCGGGATTTCGGGCCGGTTACGTCTCGGTCGCTTCCGGCGGCAACGGCTGCCCGCCGGCAGTAGCCCCACGGAAGTACTGGACGTGGAAGTACCAGACTCCGGAAGGCCAGGCCAAGGTTGCCGCCTGGTTTGCCGGCTTCCCGCACGGAGCTCGTGCTGCCGAGGAGGAACAGGCTGGCGAGTACCAACACATCCAGGTTTCCTATGCGATCGAGCACCAGTACTCGCCGGAGTTCCTGAGCGGCACTTTGCCAGGGCAGGTAGAGATGCCAGAAATCCCACGGCAAGACAATCTGGAGCCGTTGCCGAATCCGGGTTTTGTACCCTCGAGCGATGATTCGGCGAGCTTCCCTCAATTTCTGCCGCCGGGTGGCGCAGCCCCTCCGAACGTCCAGGGCCCGCTGCATCCTGGTGTGATCCCGGTTGCCTATCATCAACCTGTTGGACCGGGCCCGCAACCACCGCCTCGATCCGCGTGGCCACAGTAGCCACACCGGGGAGTGGTAAGACGTCGAATCTTGTTGCTTTCAATACGAGACAGCCAAAATGCGACACACGGAACAAATCAAAACTGGAGCTGCCGGCTACAGAGACAGCTCGCCCTCGCGATGGGCTGTGCTCTCTGTGAGCTTGGCGGTTATCTGTTGTCTGCAGACTGGGTGCATGTCGCTGTTCTCACCCATCAATGGGGTCCCAGCGCACCGATTACCACCCCAGTTCTTGGCGCCTGCCAAGAATGACTTAGTTGAGATTGACTATTCCCGTCTCCGCCAGCCTGCTCCGCTCGAAAGGCTGGTGGATGCCGGCGACATCCTGGGTATTTACATCGAAGGGGTGATGGGCGACGAAGGTGAGCAGCCCCCCGTCAACTTGCCGCAACCCGGCTCGGACTTGCCACCTTCGATCGGTTATCCCTATCTCGTGCGGGACGACGGCACATTGTCTTTGCCATTGATACCTCCCGTTCCCGTCAAAGGGCTGACGCTCCCGCAAATAGAAAAAGTCGTGCGGCGGGCTTACACCGAAGACAACCAGTTCTTGAACCCCGACCAAGCTCGGATCACGGTGACCTTGATGAAGCTGCGGACGTACCGCGTCACGGTGATGCGGCAGGACGGCGGCTTTGTACGGCAACAAGTTGGCCGCAATGGCGGAATGGTCACCAGCGATCAGATCACCCGGGGATATACGCTTGACCTGCCCGCCTACAAAAACGACATCATGACCGCGCTGGCCGAAACGGGTGGGCTTCCCGGAATGGACGCCAAGGCCGAGGTCAAGATCCTGCGGTCGAGTCTGCTAGATCAGCGGAAACGCGATGAGTTTGTCAAGAAATGGTATCAGGCAGAAATCGGGGATCCTTGCCTCTGCCGGCCACCGCTGCCCGACGACCCCGCGGTCTTGCGGATTCCACTACGTCTACCTCCCGGCGAAACGCCTTCGTTCAACCCAGAGGACATAATCCTGCAAGAGGGAGATATCGTGCTGATTGAAGGACGGGAGAGGGAGGTCTTCTACACGGGCGGCCTGCTAGGCGGCGGCGAGTTCCCGCTGCCGCGGGACTATGACCTCGACGTGATCGGCGCGATGTCGATTGTCGGCCAAGGTGTTGCCAATCCGAGCGCCGGTGGAAACGGAAACGTGAGCCGTGGAGTCGGAGGTGGTGGATTCGGGGTGAACAGCATCGGCGGCATTCCTCCGGGGCAACTGTTTATTCTCCGCAAAACGCCGTGCAACGGCCAAGTCACCATTGCCGTTGATCTCAACCGAGCCATTAACAACCCAGCAGCTCGTCCACTCGTTCAAGCCGGCGACTACCTCGTCTTGATGTACAAGCCCGAAGAGGAACTGCTGAACTTCGGTCTCGGCACGTTCTTCACCTACGGCATCGCCGAGCTGATTCGGAGAAGGTAGCCGACGACGGGCCAGGGAAGGGTAGCGAGCGGATTGAGACTACGTAAACGACCAATCCTCAGTAGAACTAGAGCCAACCCATGAAACGACATGCCAAGAGCCTGATGCTGACAGCCTGCCGCTGGGCGCTCCGCGTCGTGGTCGGCACGGCGCTGCTGGTTGGCCAAAGTGCCGCTGCGGATCGTCGGCCTACCGTTTCACTCGCCCGCCAGCCCCTTCATGCGAATCAACCGACGCTGGTGCTCGGCAGCGACAGCCGCGCCGACCAGCATTCGTCGCGGCGGCGTTGGTCGGGGGGCTCACGGCTGCGACGTATCCCAGCGTCCGCTCCCAGGGCGGGCTTCGTGGGCACTTCACACGTGTCCCCACTCTCTGGTTTCAAGCGGGAACAGGGGGAGCGCGTGCCGACTCCAGCCAGCGGGCAAACCTCAGCCAGATGGAGTCTGCGGGAGTCTCCCAGAAACGCCGTGCACGAAATGCCGGAAAGAGCACCACGATCGCTCAACATACCCGTCCACCGAAGCGCCCCGGTTGACCCTCCTACGAGGCCCGAGCCGGTGAATCGGCTGCGGGTTACCGACCGTCCTGTGCCGATGCGGGAGGCGGTTCCCGACGGCAGTGCAAGGAATAACTCGCAGCCAGAGACGCCGCCGAATCCTATCCGCAAATCTCAACCGTCGGCGCCAGATTCCCTTTCGACTTTGCCACCACCCTTGGCGGAGCCAGCACCACAGTTGCAGAATTCAGACCCGCCACTGGCATTTCCAGAGGAAGCCCTAGTACAGCTTAGATCGGGGCCGGCCGACACCAGCGACGCACCGGTACCGCCGGCGCGCCCGCTGCCCGCCGAGTCGGTTGCCGAGCCAGCTGACGTGCCAGAGCCACTTGCGCAGCCGAACTTCGATCCCCTCCCGGAGGCGAGCCAGCCAAAAAGTCTCGAAGTCGATTCCGCTCACTCGGCTCCCCCGCTAGAGACTGCTCCGCCGCAAGAGACGGTGGAACCGGAAGCTGCTGCTGTTCCAGAGGACCACGAGCTCGCAAAGGCCCGGTGTTTACTCCGCCTGTTCGACTCATTAGGCCTCAAACCTGGCCAGCAGATATCGACCGTTCACCAAAGCCTGGCCGTTGAAGCGAGCCAGTGGTCCCCGCCCGCTCAACAGATCCAAAACCAGCAACTTCGCCAACGCGACTCGGCTTGGCAACCAAGCGGGTCTGAGGTCGCACTTGACGCCCCGAGCGACATCGACCGCTTGCCGATCGACGCCGCCAAGCAGGCCCCACAACTCCTCACCGAACAGAACAGCGAAACCAACGGGCCCTCAGCTGAAAGCCAGACCGCCGAAGCGGACAAGCGCGAAACGCCGGCTCTCGACACGCCGTTTCCGACGACCATAGCGCCCGAATCGAGCGTGGTTTCCAAGTACAACCCAGCTGCGTTAGAGCCCGCCGACCTGACTGAAGAGCAGGCTGCTGGCGAGGAAACGCTCGACAACTACGCGCTTGACACCGCTCATCCGCAAGCAGTGCAACCCGCGCCTAGCACGTTGGTGCCCTCTTCGCTGGCAAACGACAACCAAGTCGGAGTGACCTATCGCGTTTTTGACAGGAAACAACTGCGGGCGGACGAGACGCCACGAGCCGAGATGGAGTCGCCGCACCGGCCGATGGCGGGGCCGGACGGCCAGCTGGCCATCCAAGAGAAGGGCACGGCGCGTCCTGCGCAGTCTGCTG
The DNA here is from genome assembly GCA_965223305.1 of Pirellulaceae bacterium. Classification (GTDB taxonomy): domain Bacteria; phylum Planctomycetota; class Planctomycetia; order Pirellulales; family Pirellulaceae; genus CBDCWT01. Next base: position 65,053 of record CBDCWT010000030.1, read on the forward strand.
ACACGGAGCCGGAAGATTCCGGCCGCGTCCTGCGGAACCGGCTCAAATCCGCTATCGACGAGCTTGTCGGTGAATCAGCGGTGACGGCTGCGAAACAGACGCATTCCGCTCATCCTCGCCGCGGCGCGGATGACCGCTCACCACCTTCACCCCAGTTGGTCAAGTCGTCGGGAACTCCTCACGGCCCCACGGTCGGCGTGCGCCCCGAACTCGACCCGAAACCGATTGGCAGCGAGCTGCCGACGAAAGAGCGGCCGGAGCCTTCGAGCCTGACGCCCAACCCAACTGCCATCCCAGACAAGGTTGTCCCCCACCAAGTGGTCAGGCGGGCACCAACCTACCACGTGGTCGGTGATCGGAACGACATCCCTTTGAGTCGCCCGGTTGAAACGCCAACCGCCGCGCCTTCGCGGGCCCAGATGCCAACAGGCGCCGGCCCCGTTGCGGGCCCGCTGCAGGCGCAGCCTCGTCTGCTGGCAAACCAGCCATCTAGACCGGTACCTCCACGCGGTCAGGCAGCAAGAGTCGCTGAGCCGACTACTACTTCCATCGTCGGTGGCGCCTCTGCGGTTCGTCGAGCTGCCGAGGTCCGACTAGCCGCTCGGACCAGCTATCCGCTCCAAGCGCCGGGCCGTGTTGCCAAAGTCACCGTCGCGGATCGCTCGGTCTGCGAAGTCATGCAGCACTCGCCTTACGAACTGGCGCTGATCGGCAAGCAGGAAGGCCAGACGGACGTCGCTGTCTGGCTGGTAGGAGAAGCCACAGCTCATATCTACCGCATCGTTGTAGGGAGAGGCGGGACACCGACAGGCGATCAAGGCAAACTGGAGCAGCTGCTGGCCGAGCTGTTTCCTGCGAGTCAAGTGCAGCTGACGCAACGAAGCGGTACCGTACATGTCGACGGAAATGCCAAAGATCGTCAGGAGGCGATTCAGATTCTGTCTGTTGTTCGGAGCGTAAAACTCGTTCCGGTGGTCGACAACCTGCAGCTAATGAGACGCTAGACAGAAACATGCCAGCGACAAATGAGACAACTGCATCGAAATGCCACAGCGAATCCCCTGGGAGATCGCTCAAGTATCACCATTCAATGCACAGAATCATGTCAAATCTCCGCCTGTTGTTTGTCCTTGCTCTAACTGCGATTTGCATTCCGGCGAGCGCTCAGAGTCCAACTCGTCCAGGTCTCGGGCAGTTCCCGGGAGGACTGCAGACACCACAGTTCAGCTCTCCCCGTAGTCTCTTTGACCCTCAAGCAGGGGCCGCCATCTTTGATGACGGGGCGGGTTACGGCGGAGCGAACTCCGACTACCTGGATGTTATTGATTCCACGGCCTTGCCTGCGGACTGTGGCTATGGGTGCCCCCCGGCTTGGACGTCAGAGATGGAGGCTTTTTATCTGAACCGCGAGGGCAATGATCGCTTCAGCTCCTCGTTGGCTTTTGTCCTCAGCGACTTCGACTATCAGCCCGGTGTGCGTGTGACGCTTCACCGACACTTCGATTGTCTAGACGGCTGGGACGTGACCTACACTGGCGGATTTGACTGGTTCGAGCAATCTTCTGCCGTCGGACCTGGTCTGAACTCGGTCTTCGGGGCCGACGGTGTCGACATCTCGACGTTCAACAATGCCGATCTACATCTGCAGTCGTCACGTTCTCGACTTAACAGCATCGAGCTCACCCGGAAGTGGTATGGCTGGGACGTCTTTGAGGTGGGGCTGGGTGTCCGATACCTGAATGTTGAAGAGGACTACTTGTTTAGCTCGATTCGTGGCGGCAACCTCGGTTCGCTGAACGTCGAGACGAATAACAACATGGGTGGTGTCCAGTTGTCGTTGGCAATGAAGATCCCCATTGGGAATTGGACTTCCATGACCCGTTTCAAAGGCGGCCTATTTGGCAACGCCATGGACGGGCGCACTGGGTTGGTGAACGCGGGATCGGTTGAGATCAACAATGCCGCCGACAACCTGCGATTCGCCTCCATCATCGAGTTCGGGTACTACCTGCGGCACCGTCTGTCGGAGCGAGTTTCGCTGCAGGCCGGGTACGAGGTCTGGTGGCTATATGGGTTAGCGATCGCCAACGAGCAAGTTCCAGCGATACTCACCCCGCTCACCGGCGCACGACTCGACGGAAACGGCGACACTTGGTACCACGGCGGCACCGTCGGCGTGGAGATCATCTTCTGATCGCCTGTGCAAAACGCCACCTGCCGACCTTCAACTCGCCTCGCTCGGCACAGAGTTCGTTCAGCCACCTCGGTCGCTGATTGAGAAAAGCACAACTTCAAAAAACGCTGGCGAGGGCGTCCCGCTCTGCGCCAGCGCTACTGGTCAGGCTGCCTAGCTCGCTCTGCCGCGGTGACGCTTCCCAAGGCGTCTAGCCGTTTTGGCCACGACAAATCCCACACCGAGTGATCCTATCAACGCCAGCATTCCCGGCTCGGGCACGGCCGACGTCGTGCCGCTCACCATGATTGCACGGTTGGGTGCGGTGGAGTAGTTCTCCAAATCAAAAGTGCCACTCGAGCGACCTGCACTGTAACCGAATAGCCGGAATGTCGCCGACAGGACCCCACCGAAGCGGCTGAGGTCGATCCCCAGCTGGCTTTCACCCGACGTGTCTACGTCTGCGTCCGCAAAGATCTGCTCGAACGGTCCGCCGTTTACCGCGAGTTGAATCTCTAGCTGAGCCGGGCCACTCGATGAGCGGTCGTAACGTACGTCCAGCGCAGCCAGATCGACGAAATCCGATCCGTTCCATCCCCATTCGAGATAGTCTTCCGGATCGATTGTGCCTTCGGTCGTCCAGCCGCGCGTGTTGAACGTCGCGCCCGACGCGGCGGACAAGCCGGGTCCTCGCCGCAGCGCCAGCGGCTGGACGTGTGGCGCCGCTTCGCTGGTGGATACATCTCCCACCTCCGGATTGAGCGTCTCGTAGGCGACAATGACCTCGGCCTCAGCACGAGCCATCCACAGCGCGCACAACGATACCCCAAGAAATACACAACGAGCTGCCCCATACATAGAATCTGCCCCTCTACATCAAGTGAAGAATCTGCCCCTTCGGCGGTTGCGATCGACTTCTGCGTGCCGCAGGTCTGCCACCATGCCGGCCACCACGTCGGTTCAGCTCAACCGCTCAACTGGTATCATTCTACGCGCGCGTTGCGCACGGTGAAGGGAAAAAATTGCGAGGAGCCGAGGCAATAGAATCAGCAGGGCAACCGTGAACAGCGCGACATCGATCCAGCGCGATCTGTAGTAAAAGACATACGCCGCAAGCTTCAAGTACTCGGAGGAGACCGCTTGAAACCCCTTCGGATTTCGCCACCACTGGTTGATGTGCCCTGGATTGGGTGCCGAGAAGACCTTGATACGATCGGCGAGTTCTGGCAAGCGGTGGTCCAGTGTCCAACGGGTTCGACGCGTGTGATAGGCATTGGTGACAATGCCGGCGGTCCCTTCCCGTTGGCGCGTCAAGTGCGCTGCCAGCTGTCGAGTATCGTGGATCGTCGACGAGCTTCGACCTTCAAGCACTCGAATGCGCTCCGCCGGAACTCCCCTTGCGGTGTAGATCCGCTGCGTGAGCACGTGCTCGGGAACGCCGATGGCGTCGATCAGGTCGGTGGTGGGTGCCGTGCTGACGATCAACACTTCGTCGGCCAGACCAACGTTTACTAGCGCCGCAGCAACAAACGGACGGCGTTCGCTGTCACCAGGTAGCGCCATCACCACATCGACGTGCTGAAACGGCTGGCCAACGTCGAGCCAACTGGCAAGTCGAGGAAGCCAGCTGGCGTGCATCCAGACAGCGACGATCGCCACCAACACCGTGGCGATGCTGCAGAAAGCTAGGAACCTCAATGCTGGTCGTCTGGCCACTATCCCGTCTCCATTTGTAGGCGGAGGCGACGTTCGAATTGAACAGGGTTCCACGTTTCAACGACTGGCGCAGGCCGCCCGACAAAGTAGGTGTGAGCCAGCCAAGCGTAATTGTTAAAGACCATCTTCAACTCTCTCCGCTCTCGCCACCACCTGGCAGCGTTGAACTGTCTGTGCTTGAGTCCGACCACCTGCACCCGATCTACAACTTCAGCAGGGATCGTGCGCTGCAGGACGATCTCCGTGGTCCGCCCATAGAGCTGATCCACGAGAACCATCAGAGATTCGTTGGGATGTTCTGCCAACCACGTCGCCAGCTGGTCACCGACCTCCCACAGGTTCTGGGCCCCCCCAGGGAGTAGGGTCACTCTGTCCGAAGGCACGCCACGGTCCACTAGCTGCTGTACGGCAATCTCAGTCGCTGCCGGGGCGATGCCGTACTCGACAACCCATCGCTGCGGTCCCGGATTCAGGAGGATCGTGCCGACAGCACCTTCCTTGACGAGCTGTGCGGCGCGGGTGTAGCGGCGGTCACCGCCAAGGATGACCAACGTACTGCCCGATGCGCTCCCGCCGCTGGCGAACAGGGGACGGAGCGCCAAACGGAAGAGGAAGGGATGGAAGATGATCACCATCGACACCAAGACGACGATGCTCGCTAGTTTGATTTTGATGCCGACAGGTTTCACGGTAAAGTCTCGCGGTGATTGTCAAGCAGACGGTCGCGGTTCAGGTCAACTTGCCATATTCGGCGGTGATCCGCCGAGCGATGCAGGCCCAGCTGTAGCGGTCCGCGACCCAGTCGCGGGCGGTACGGGCAAACTCGGCCGCGGGCGGGCGCTGTAGGATCGACTGCAGCTGCTCCTTCCAGGCCTCTGCATTCAGCTCGGCAACGAATGCCATTCCTTGCTCTGCTAGCTCGCTGACCAAGTCGACGTTTGCAGATCCGAGGACAGGTGTACCAGCGGCCAGGGACTCGAGAATGGTGTTGCCAAAGTTCTCGTGTTCACTAGCCAGCGCAAACAGAGACGCGCCGGCTAGCAGCATGGCTTTCGTCTGCCCCGTCACGAGGCCGACACGAATTACCCGACGTCGCTGAGCCTGCTCTCCCAGATAGCGGTGCTCGAGACCCTCCCAAAGTCCTTGCTCGTCCGGCCCTGCGACAATCAGCTTGTAGTGATCTGGCGCAGCTTCGAGAAAGGCTTGCAGCAAGAGATCGATGCGTTTCTTTGAGTGGAGCCGACCCTAGAAACAGAACATAGTTGTGGTCTTGGCACTCCGGCCACTGCTGCACGACTGCGCGCAGCGCTGTTGCTCGGTCCAGAGCATACTGTTGGGGATCGATGCCGTTGGGGACCACGAAGCCGTCGACTCGCTCGAACGGCCAGCTGTCACGCCGCTCGTTTTCTGACGTGTAGTGCCACGCCCTGCAAACCGATCGATACATCGGTCCGTACTTGCGCAGAAACCAAGCCTTGGCACGTGCTGACCGCTTCTCGAGTCCGTATCGATGAAGCACGCCGCAAGGGCGAATAATCAGCGGCCTGTCGATGCGGACAGCACTTTTGACTGCGGAATAGCAGGGGTACCGAAAGATCGAATGGACATGCATCACATCGGCAGCACGCAATCGACTACGGACCGCAGCCGCAAAGCGCGGCGTATAGGCAAGCCGATCGGGTCCCCAAACCCGTGCCCGGTGATACCCGACCGTAGCGGGTATTTCAATCGGCCGCTCACCGGTGACGTGCGCCTTGGTTGGTCGTTAGGACCGCTACAGAGTGCCCCTGCTGCTGTTGGTGATCGGCCAGCGCAGCGACAACCGCAGCCGGGCCGCCCCGGTCCCAAGTCATCGCTGGGATGACATGCAGGATCTTCATCAGATGGTGCCTAGCCCCGAAGGGACGCCGTAGCAACGGTTTCTGTCGGAACTCCCCCGTCGTCCCGCCAAACTTGACGGCGGCAGCGGCGCAGCGCGGGAGGTATCGCCTCTCTAGAGCTTAGCACAGTCTGCTCGCCCCAACGCCTTGCACGCTGTCATCTCGACAACCAAAGAGCCAGCAGCCGCAGAGCCGGCACCCAGACGCTGCGCCGCACAAACGACAACCCCAGCGACTCGTCTTCTGCGCTCTCCTGGTTCCAACGGATCACTACGGAGACATACTCCGCAAGCTGCCGGCGGAGGCCAACTGGAGTAACACCGGGCACGTGCTGGCAGTACTGATCGCAAAGCACTCGCAGCTTCCGCACCATGCGGTGCGGATACACGCGATGCGGTGCAGCGACACCGGCTTTCACTAGCCCGAAGAGGAATACGACGAACACGAAGTCCTGCAGCTCTACCTGTTGGCAAACTGGATCGACCATCACTAGGTCGCCGGACGCTTCTTCGACCAGAAAGTTAGCCGGGTCACTATCGAAGTGAATCGAATCCAACCGCGCCTGCGCGAACAGCCGCAGCAGGCGATCTTCATGCGGTCCAAGCGCCGCGAGACCGGAGGCCGTGATCGCCCGCTTCAAATCAACCCCTTCAATAAACTCGAGATAGATCGCGTTGTTCGCCTCGTCCACACCGTAGATATGGGGAGTCCGGATGTTCTCGACGCGTGCACACAGCGATTCAAGACTTCGGTAAGCGTCGCGCTCTTGTTGCGCGGTGTAGACGCGATGATAGGACTTGCAGACCTGCAGTCGATCATCATGTCGCCCGATTTGCAAACGACTATTTCGCCGGCGCTTCAGCCGCCAAGGCAAGACTGGGCACATCCGCGCCGGAAGCAGCTCGCTGTTCATCAGAGAGTTCCTGCCGGACGGCCGCGTGGGACGACTTGTCGACCGCTTTCTTGGCGGCTTTGCTCACGACTTACCTAATCGAGCTTTGATAAAGAGGGACTTACAGAGCAGCGTTCTGGGCGAGCTGCCCCGTACAGGGTCACAGCGATCCAGATGGCCGCACCATGGCGGCTCGCCGAAGACAACTTCCAGCTGGAATCCGTTCTGCTGCTGCAGCGCATGCCTCCACTCTTGTCTTGAAAACCAATGGCTGTACCTGGCGCCGCTGGCATTCGCGGTCGTCGTTCGTCCGCGCTGGTTGATCACCTTACCCACCGGCCAGTAAATGCTGGAAAGGTTGGGCACATTGAATATCAAGGTCCCCGCCCGGTCGCAGTAGTGCAGCCACCTGTGCCAACCAGGCGCGATAGTCGGGAATCAGGTTGATGACGAAGATGCTGTAGACAGCATCGAAACTCGCCGAAGCAAAACGGCAAATCGGCCGCCTGCAGCAGAGGCACCTGATCGAGCCCAACTTGGTTCAGCCGCTGCCGGGCCCTCGCTAACATCCCTGCTGACAGATCGACACCTGCAACTTGGAACCCCGCTTGGGGCAACAACCTCTAACAGGCGACCAGTTCCGCAGCCGATTTCCAACACGAGCCCCCCAACGGACCGGACTTCGCGCGGTGGGGTCGGACGAACCCGTTTTCAGCAACTCGAGCACCAGATTCTTGTGAAACTGATCCCTGCGCCTGCCCCGCTGCGTCTCGTAGCGACTCGCGTCGTACGAATCTGCTTCGGTATCGTAGAACCGTTGTACTTGATCTTGTGCGGACGCGTGGTGGGTCATCAGTTCTTCCGGGCCAGGAACGGACCTAGCTCGAGTGCGTCAAGCCCGCTTTCCATCAAGGTCCGCACGGCCACTGCGGGACTGCCGACGATGGGAAACCCGTGCAGAATGAAACTCGTATTTAGTAAGACGCCGGAACCAGTCCGCTGCTTGAACGCTGAGATCAACCCCCGGTAACTGTCGTTTAGGCCGTTGACGATTTGGGGGCGAACTGTCAGGTCGTACGGGTGCATCGCCGAGATGAACGCGTCCTCGGCGCCGGACTTGGTGTCGAAGGCCTCAATCATATAGTAGGGCCACCCGCTCAACCCCGATACGTATCGATCGGCGTCTTCTTTCAGCATCGACGCGGCGAACGGCATCCAAAAGTCGCGCTGTTTGATGGCGAAGTTCAACTTGCGAATCACCCGCAGGTCGCGCGGATCCGCTAGGATGCTGCGGTTACCGAGGGCTCGCGGCCCAATCTCTTCCCGCCCTTGGAAGCGGGCGACGATTTTCTGGTCGGCCAGCAAGGCGGCGATCTCCTCGGATGGATCCGCCATGCGGGCATAGCTGACGCCTGCTGATTCCAGTGCGTCCTGCATCTCCTGTTCCGAATGCTCGAGGCCCAGATACATGTCTGGGGGCATTTCCAACTGCGGTTCGTCACCGCGTTTCTTGCAGAGGTCGAGATATCCGAGAATGGCGCCGCCAATCGGAGTGCCTCCGTCGTCGCTGGCCGGATAGACGTAGAGCAACTCCGTTTCGGGTAACTCACGAATCAACTTGTTCGCTTTTACATTCAGAAAGGCTCCTCCGGCACACGCGACCCGACTGATGCCCGTTTCTCGGATCGCATTCCCAACCCACTGCACCATCCACTCTTCAAACACCTGCTGGCAAGCGGCTGCAATATTGTCGAACCGCTGACCTTGCAGCAGGCGCCGATAGTAAGCTTGGATACCCGGTCCGTTTCTGCGGGTCAGATTGCGAAACCGCAAGCCATCAACCCGAAAGCACTGACGCAACAGGGGCGCGCAGTATTCAGCACGGCCGTAGGGAGCCATGCCCATGACTTTGTACTCGTGTTCATATGGCTTTAGGCCGAGGTGAGCGGTCAATGCAGAGTAGAACCAGGCCGCCGGACTATGAAACTTGGGTGTTTTGGCGATCGGGCGGAGTTCATTTTCTTTGCCAATCGATACGGTGGCGCATAGTCCGTCCCCAGCACCATCCAAAGTGAGCACCAAGGTTTCAGTTTCCCACGGCCGGTGGAAGTACGCCGTGGCAGCGTGACACAAATGGTGGTCGTAGGCTGTCACAGGCTTGTCGTCCAAGCCCATGGCAGCCAACTGTTCGAGCAGCGCTCGCCGTTTTCGGATTCTAGCGAGCAACCACTGACCCATCTGAGTAGTGAGTTCCGTTTGCCCCAGGAAGTAAAACGTTCGCAACACCGACTTGAGTGGCGACTCCCTGCGCGTGGGAGTCATGGTGCGGATGCGATCGCAGAGTGCAATGGCGTCGACATCGGCGGGCGAGATTCCCGTCCTTTGAAAGAGCTCCGCTAATGACTGTGTGGGAACTCCGGCGTAGTTCTTCACGTTGCGCCGTCGCTCTTCCGCGCTATAGAGAACGACTTTGCCGTCCTGCAGCAGACAAGCACCTGCATCATGGCCATCGTGTACAGAGAGGACAATCATGTGACCAAACTAGATCCGGGGGTTCTCAGAAGCAGACACGACACAACGTATAGCTTTTTTCGCCGCAGGAGTGCGGTCGGCGAGACGGGTTCGCGCCAGATGGCAAGGGTCGTAGGGATTGTCATACGATGAACGACACTGCAAAGCCGTTTTCGCCACACAAGATGCCGAGATGGACGGCCCACGTGGATCATCCCGCTACCACGCCGTTAGCCTGGCACCAGTGGACCAAATTGAGCAGCGCTAAGATGTCGGCATAGCGCACGCCGCGCTGCTGCTGGAGGTAGGCTTGCCAGATCTTGGCTACCTCGGCGGGCCGCAAGCCGGCTGCCTCGACCAACTCACCGTCCAACAGGTGCTCGTCGACGAAGCCACGCAACTCACCGCGCAGCCAGCGAGCCCAGGGGAACACGAATCCCATCTTTCGACGACGCACGACCTCCGGAGGAACCAACTCTTTGACCATCTCCACCAGCAACCACTTGTTGACTGTCCGGCTCACAGGCAACTTCACCTGACCGGGAAGGCGGGCAACTTCGGCAATCAAGAGGTGGTCCAGGAGCGGGACACGGACCTCCAGGCCTCGCGCCATCGACATCTGATCGGTGTCCCGCAACAGCACGTTGTGCATATACAGGGACATCTCCAGCAGAGAAGTTGCGTTGACCACGTCGGTGTCGCGGACCTGGTACTCCAGCTCGGCGAATAAACTCTCGTCCAGACCGAAGGTGGGCGAGCCTCCTGCGGCTAGCAGCTTCCCGATTCGCTCCTGCGAATAGAACTGCCTCAGCACCGCGTAGGCATCCAGCCGCGTAGCGCTGAATCCAACCAGCTGCACAGCCCGCCAAAGCTGTCCGGAGTTGCCGATGAACTTGCCGCAAAGGGCGCGGCTCCGCGGGCCACAGAGGCCGCCGCAACATCGTATCCAGCGGTCAATCGCACGGAGTTTGTGAAAGTTGTTGTATCCGGCGAACGCCTCGTCTCCACCTAGGCCGGACAAGGCCGCTTTCAGACCAGCATCTCGGGCGGCTTTCGATATCGTGTAGGTATTCAACCCGTCACTGGATGGCTGATCGTACGATGCCAACGCGTGGTCCAGGTCGGCCAACATATCCTGGGACGTCACGGTCAAGACGGTGTGCCGCACGTCGCAAGCTCGCGCAACGGCGATCGCGTGTTCCGACTCGTCGAACTCAGCTTCGTCAAACGAAATCGAAAAGGTATCCGGCTGGAGCTGTTGTCTGGACGCCGACGCCACAATAGCGCTGGAGTCGATTCCTCCCGAGAGAAAGACACCGATCGGGACGTCCGCCAGAAAACGTGACTTGACCGCCTCGTCGAAAACAGGTTGCAGCCGCTCCAGTAGGGCTTCGCGGTGGTCCGCCGCCATGGGAGCACCGTTGCGAGTCGCTGATGCTGCTTGCGTGTCGCAAAACGGCGGTCGCCAATACCGTTGGGACACCCAGTCCATCTTCTGCGCTGTCAACTCGATGCAAACTCGCTCGCCGGGTAGCAACGACTGGATTCCCTCCACAATCGTATGCGGGGCCTGCACGGCACCGAAAGCTAGGTAGCCCGTGAGCGCCTGACGGGAAAGACGTCGGGGCACCAATCCCGAGGCTAGAATCGCCCGCACTTCTGAGGCAAACAGCAACAAGTCGGGCGTGGGCCTCGCAATGTAGAGTGGCTTGACACCCAGCCGGTCCCGGGCCAACCAGAACTGGCGGCGGCGGCCGTCGTAGAGCGCAAACGCAAAGATACCTCGTAGCTCGTCCGTCACATCAGGGCCACGCTCGACCCAAGCGCGGAGCAGCGACTCTGTATCTGATGTGGAAAGAAAGTCAGCATCCGTGAGCCCGGCGCGGAGCGCGCGATGGTTGTAGATCTCGCCGTTGTAAGTGATCCAACTTCCCGAGGACGGATCGCCCATCGGCTGATGACCGTTGGAGCTGACGTCGATAATCGACAGCCGACGATGTCCCAGATAAAGCTGCCATCCTTCGGCCGGAGAAAACACCGTTGTTCCCGAATCGTCGGGCCCGCGGTGACCCAATCGTTCGGTCATCAGATCGAGCCGCTTGGCAAACTCTGGGTTGTCCAGATCTGCCCGTGTCAGTATTCCCGCGATACCACACATCTAGACGCCGTCCCGAGGATCCTCTGTGCAGCGTGCTGCGGCTCGGCACGAGTGGCTGAAGGCAGTTGGCAAGTCGGGCAGGCGGTAGGTCACCATGGCGCGTTAGGCCGACCAGTTTCCGAGCGCTTGTTCGCAGAGGTGAACGAGCTTCTCGGCTCCGTTCACTAGCTGGTGCTCGGCCACCGAGGACTCGGCCAAGCGCCGATGTACTTCCAGCTGGTGGTCTGGCAGCGTGGCGGCCTGCCGCAAAGCTCTCGCCAAACTAGCAAAGTCGCCGGCCCGACAGATCCAACCGTTCTTACCCGGCTCGATCAGATCGATTGCGGCGCCCATGCGATCGGTGGCGATCACCGGCAAACCTGCGGCAAGTCCTTCCGGGACAATCAGTCCCCACCCATCGTAGCGGGAGGGCGCCACCAGGATGTCGGCCTGGTGATACCAGCTGGGAAGCTGCTGCCAATCTTGAAACCCCACAAAACGGACGCGATCTTCGAGCCCCTGGAGTTCCTCTCTCAACTGCGCATCGAGGTCACCCGTGCCCAACAGCGTGAGATGGACGTCGTGGCCTTCGGCCACGATGTCGCGGAAACCACGGGCCAGCAAATCCACACCCTTGCGCGCCGCCAAGGCGCCGGAGTAAAGGAATCGACGAGGCGCCGGCTGTTGGGCCGCCGCCGTTGTTGACCGCCGAAAACGCTCGAGATCCGAATAGTACGGAAGCTCAGCGTACCGGCGATGGGGACCGAATTCGCGACGGTACTTGGCGGTGGCCCAGCTCCCGATCCCCCAGATCGGAGCTTGTGAGTGAAGCAGCGGCGCCAGCTGCCAACGCCGATAGAGCGTTCCCAGCCGCCCCTTGAGGCGGAAAGACGGCCTTTCTCCCCAGAAGGCCCAGGGATCGAGGCGGCCTGCCCGTAGCTTGATCATCCGCCGAACAAAACGGTCCCGGTAGAGATTAAAGACGACAACATCGGAGTCGGCCACCCGCAGCCGGGTCTTCTCTTGAGCGCTGGAGTCGTTCAGGACGCAATGCTCATGCCGAATCGGAATGTTCTTCCAGTAACGCCCCGTCCATTTGTCGTGAAGATAGGAGACAAACAGATCGGCGGTCGAGCTCGCTGCCACTGCATTGAACAGTTCAACCTGATACGGCGAAACAAAATGCGTGATGATATGAATGCTGGGATTCATCACAACGCAGAGTAGGATTCCTCGCGGATTTCTATGGGATGAGTGCGTTTTTGCTGTATCTTGAGCACGAACGACGCGATCACCCAAGCCACGAACATGTAGCTCATGATCACTAGATCGACCATCGAGCGGATTCCCGCGAGCAGGACGATCGTGCCTAGCGCATACATCAGCGATCGCGCCACACCTGGTGGAAAAGTCAGGATGCGCACCACCGTCCGCGCCAGCACGCCGTGTACGACCCCGCCCAGAAACACCGCCAGCCAACCCGCAGAGACATACCACTCGCCGATGATCGACGTCGATAGTGTCGTGCCCTCCTTGCCGAGTATCTGACCTAGATCAAAACCCGAATCGACTGGCTTGCTCTTCCAGATTGCTCGTGGCACAGGCCGCACAAGCGCATAGACGACCTGCTGATGTTTGACGTAGGGGTAGTGTGTCGGTACGAGTTCGATGACCCTCGACAGATTCTTGAAGTTCTCGTCGACGTGCAAGATGTTGTACCGGTACTGCGACCGTGGATTCTCCAGTCCAAGTCGCCAACCGAACTTTCGATACTCCAGCATCAGGTGCATCAAGGTCAGAGTCAGCACTGCGGCACAGATACCCAGGATCAGCCGGTGTCCAAACTTGCGGAGGTCGAGCAACATCCAACACAGAATCGCAGCTCCTATCGTGACACCAATCACCCGCCGGCTGCCGCTTTGCGAAAGGAAAGCCAACATGACCACGGACAGCAAGCAGGCAAAGATCGTCTCCGGTCGTAGCCAGCCACGCAGCCGGGCCAGGCACACCACGAGTGACGGCAGCAGATACCCAAAATAGACCAGAATGTGAATAAACGAGTTCCAACCACCAAGGGCACCCCGCGACCAGGGCGCGCGAAATCGGGGGCGCCCCAGTCCGTCGATCATCGCTGACAAATCAAAGCCAGAGAAGTAAGCGTACTGGAACATCCCGAACGCAAAACAGACGATGACCAGTTTAAACGCCAGCCCCGCGCTAATCGGCCTACGGATGAGCCCCACGACCACACGGGGCAGCGGCAGAGGCGCGAACATCGTAGCCAACCAGAACCCCGAAGCGAACAGCCCAATGGCCAGGAACGCGCCCTTGGCAGTCGAAGCCGTTAGCGCTCCCAAGGACGAACCTAACAGCAAGTCCATCACCAGGAAGAAAAAGATCCCGAAGATCGTAACGTGCTCCGGGCGCAAGACCGCCCGGGGATTTCTGAGAAAGGCGGCAACTGGCGGGACAGCCAAACCACCGGTCATGCAGAGACCCGAAGCAAACAACGCTCCTGGAGGCGTCGGGTCCAGAGGAACGGTCAACACCGCACCCACCGTTCCGACCACGACCGAGCAGGCACCGGCTACCGGATAACAGGGAAAACTCGCGAGCGACTCAGCACTAGGCTCGAGAGAGTCTGTTGGGATGAATGTGCTCATGATGTCAAAGAGAATCCGAGACTAGAAGAGATTTAGCTGTCCTCACCTAGGGCCCGCCGGACGCCATCACGGAACGACGGCCAGCTAAAACGGCTCGCGCAGGCACGGGCCGCCTCTCGCACCTCGGCCGACTCAGGCAGCGCTACTGAAAGCTGTTCCAGCTTTGCCGCGAGCTGATCTACCTGCGCTGGCGGCGAGAGGAAGATGCCGTCGGTCTCATCGCCCAAGTCGGGGAGGCAAGTGTTCTCGGTACCCAGGACAGGGCAGCCTTGCGCCAGCGCCTCTAAGTAGACCTGCCCGAACCCTTCTACGAGCGAAGGCATCGCAAACAGCGTGCTCGATTGGTAGAGCATGCCGAGTCGCTCCTGAGAAACTCCTCGTACTAGCTCGACACCGGAGGTTTGGGCGACAAGTCGTTGGATACCGCGGTCGATCGTGCGACAGATTAGTGTCAGCTTGCTATCGGCAGGCAGTGCCGCCCGCTGCCAGGCGTACAACAGATGATGCAGGCCTTTGCGCTGCCCGCCCGACCCGACGAAGATCACATGAAATGCCCCCGGAGGAGGTTGCGGCGCGCCGCTGACGGGATGCACATCGATACCGTAAGGAACAACGCGGCACTTCTTCTCCTCGGCCCCCGCGTCCAGCAACGAGCGGCGTGTAAAACGGCTGGCGCACAAGATCAAGTCGGCATGCCTCCAGGCGTCGCGCTCGCGGCGGGTCAACTTCTCGGGCAGAGGCAGGCTGCGTTCTCCGGAAAACGATTCTCCCACGTCCGGATAACACCGCCGGTCGCTAGATAGGATCTGTTGCTCGAGCTGAGGATGAGGGTGATATTGAAATAGAATCCGACGCGGCGTGTGGGGATACTTGGCAACAAACGCCTCCCACGCATAAGGACTGTAGAGCAACAAGTGAGAACGATATCGCGCCGCTCGGCGCGCGGCTACCTGAGAGAATCGACGATCCAGCTTCATAAACGTCAGCGCTCGCGCGCATCCGAGCCGGTGCCGCGCGTGCTCAAGCAATGTAGTTCCCCACAGGCAGCTAACGCGGCTCGGCGGAATGCCCGCTGCCCGCCGAAAGTCCGCCTTGGTGCGAATCGCCAGGGGCGCACATCTCGCGACCGCTTGCACCCAAGGCGTCGTATAGGCGTCCGTGATGAACTGGTCCAGCAAGGATGCTTCCGCCAGCGCAAGGGGTACCTGGTATGAATCTCGGCGGCCTCGGAATGCGCATACGAATGAGTTCGTCATGGTGGTTCCGACAGGAACTTCGCCAGCTGCGGCAGGCCACACCTAGGGCTTGAACATCAAGTAGTTCAGATAGCCGAAGTCACGAGCACCTTGCGTCAGCCAGCGGTCGACGTCTGCCTCCGTGACAGGGCGGCGTTCAGAGTCCGCCGTAACCGCCTGGTATCCGTCATCCCAAAAGAGCTCGAATAGCTCTCGAAAATTGGGATTGATGCGACCCTCAAAGTTCTCGCGAAAGCCGTGCTCAAGCAGCCAAGTGGGCGCGGGAGTTCTCTTGACCAAGGACGCCGCGCCGCGCAACACGTTCAGCTCATGCCCTTCTACATCTACCTTAATCAGCAGCTTCTGATTTGGGAAACGCCCGGCGACGAGGTTGTCGAGTGTATTACAGGGCACAAGTCGCGCATAGGTATTGCGCATACCGCCCCAGCCCTTTTCCAAACTTGCTCCTTCACCTCCACCGAACAGCGGCAGCAGATTCGTCGTCCTACTCAGCGCCATCGGAAAAACCTCTACATCTGTAAAGGCGAGTTCCTGCAGGTTCACCAGCAGCGCCTTGAGGTTGTCTGCGTTCGGTTCGATTGCTAGACACCGGACACCTGCTGTCCTGGCCGCCAGTGTAAAGAACCCACAATTGGCCCCAACGTCCACAAACACATCGCAGGCAGCCAACAGTTCCTGCAGCAAAGCGAGTTCCCCAGACTCGAAGCGCGACTCGCCCATGCCCGCCACGCCGATCATCTCGATGCCCAGAGGTGTCATAGTTTTTTGCCAGCGAGCTGCCTTGCGGCGGTCCCGGACGAAACGGTAGGTCGAGGCCACCCAAGGAAATGTGCTATCCAGGAGACGCTTAATCGTCATCTGGTAATCGTCATCTCGCCGCGAGCTCTAGCAGCGGTTCCGGGAGCAGCGGCTCAATCTCGGCGAGCTCTAGGGGACCGCCTTTCTTCAGACGGCGGCTCAACCGATAGATCGCAGCATCCACGGGCTGGCGGTGCTTCCATCGCTTCATACAGGCACCGTATCCGCGCAACGTCCCGCGCAACATGCGGAAGGGACGACCCACTTTCACTCCTGACATCAACCCGTTCGAACTGGTCGCCGCCAAGTGCAAGGGGAAATACGGCATCGGCACATTGTGCCAAGCAAACAACACGTCGTTTCGCCTCCCATGCAAGTCCATGCGGCGAAGATCTCTAAGTGGCGATTCGAAATGATGGATCGGATCCGACCGCCCCAACAGAGTCACGAATCCGGCGTTCAACAACCGCAGGCAGTAGTCACTCTCCTCCCCCTGATGCACCAGACACTCGCGGTATCCTCCCAACCGAAGAAACGTGTCCCGCCGCAAGGCGTGTGCTGTCCCAATAAACACGTCCGTCACGAAAACGCCGCTCCCGCTGGGACGACTCTGGTGAATCTGGCTCGACTTGTTCGGCTCAATGTACGGAATCGCCACTGCGCCGACACGAGGGTTCTCGAACTCAGTCAACGTCTGCTCGATAATCTGGCGCGTCGAAAACACCGCGTCGTCATCGATCGAAAAAATAAAAGGCGTCGTCGCCAGCTGTGCTGCCCGGTTGCGGGCCACGATGTAGCCGCACGATCGCTCCGACCGATCCAGCCTCGCATCCGGAAACTCCTCGCGCACCATGCTCGCTGTTCCGTCAGTCGATCCGTCGTCCACAACCAACACCTCGACGGGAATCGACTGAGCAAACGTCGACTGCAAAGCCTGCCGGAGATCGTGTTTGCGGTTCTTTGTCGTGATCACGACAGACGCCTGCGGTTTCAGCAAGATCTCGTACCTTTAACCCGGATTATTCATGAAGATCGTGGCGAGAGGTTGTAAGTACGTTCGTGGCAAGGAAGGCGAGCAATTCTTCCGCAGGCGTATTGAAGCAATACGTCGAGGGAGAATTGTGAAGCATGACGAAGCCACGGATGGACTTACGACCTCGCAGTAGATCGCTCATGAATAATTCGGGTTAAGCGTCTATCAAACCACGACGGGTAAGTTCGTCAGTCAGCAAATCGGCGATCACCAGGTGGCCATAGCTCGAAAAGTGACAGTCATGTGGTACCTGAAAGCAACGAACGGCATCGGTGCCCAATCGCTGTAAGTGGGGAAGCAAGTCGACAACGTGCACATCTCGGCTGGCGAGCGAGGAAAATCGCTTCCAGTAGTTGCGCGCCATTCGGAAGCGAACGTAGCTGTCATAAAACACAGGTACAATCACCAACGGTCGAGGTGCAGCACTCTGCGCAAAGCGTCGCAGGATCGCCTCCATCAAACGCCACGCCGGGTGGTGCTGGCTGCGGTACTCGGGAAACGGCTCCCAAGGTTTGAGAGCGTAAACCCAGCGCTTCAACAGATGTGCTGCTGGCCAGCGGCTGATCATGGCCTTCGGTCGCCGCATGATTCCACCCCCTTCGCCGGCAGTGATCTCGCCCGGTCGGCCGTCGTCCGCATCGGTAGCCGCCGCTGGGACCGGAGAGTTTCGCAGAATCAGTCGCTCGTCCTGCAGCTCGAAGCGAGGCTTGCCACGCAGCACCCGTTTTTTTGTTTTGGGATCGATCGCTTCGCGAGCCTCGACCAAGTTGCGCCGGATGTTCTGCAGGAAAGGAAACACCATTACCAGATCATGTTCGTACTCGGCGGCAACTTTCTCGTAAATCAGCAATTGTTGGTCGGTTCCCGTCCCTTCTAGGGCAAAGTTGATCACTTCCAGCTGCGGCATGCGCCTTTCCATGATCTCGCTGAACCGGTGGTCATTCGAGACGAACTGTCCGGCCGCGTACGAATCACCAAAAACCAAGATCCGGAACACCCCTGGCGGCCGGTGCGGCTGGTACTCCCGGCTGCTACGAATTCCCGCAGAGTTAATAGAGATTTCGTATTTGCCGCCGTCTGGCCGGTCAAGCACGCGATGCGTGTCCGGAATATAGCGGTAGCCGATCAACTCGTCGTGCTCGACATACGGTTTCGTGTCAAGTACTTGTGTCATCACCAAAGTGTGTAGACCTCGTCCGGAATCGCTTCGTCTCGTTCGATCGCCGGCGAGTCCGCCACGTCTGGATCCGTGCGGCGCGGCGCGCAGTACTTCGCCAACAACATCAACGCAGCCGCGGCCACGCCCCCCCATCCACCCTGACCTTGCCCTTCGGCAACTGACGACTCACAGAAGTAGGCAGCACGATCCGGCTCAGTGCCGCGCTCGATCCAATAGCTGTCGCCCGCGGGTCGGCGCAACCGGAGTGGGTCCCGTCCAAGCAGCCCGTTCAGGCACCTGGCCAGCAGCACCAGCGGATATAGCGCCGTTAGTACAATTCGCATGTCTGGTGACAGACGCTCTCGTCAATCCAATTGGAACGATGCTTTATATGCATCAACGTCAACTCCCCCGGCTTGCGGTTGTTCTGCTTTGATCAGTAAGACGTTCTCCATCACCAAAGCGTCCATGTCGGTACCCATAAAGCACCTCCAAGCATCGCTGGGACCGCAGACGACCGGTTCACCCCGAATGTTAAAACTTGTGTTGACGATCACCGGACATCCAGTTCGCTCGTCGAATCGCTTGATGAGGCGGTAGTAACGTCCGTTGTGCTCGGGAGTGACCGTCTGGATCCGGGCGGAGAAGTCCACATGCGTAACCGCTGGAACGCTGGAGCGGGGCACGTTCAGCTTGTCGATGCCCTTGAGCGTCTGCATCTTGTCGGCGCTCCCGGCGATCCGCTGCTGCTCCACCAGCGGGGCCACAACCAGCATATACGGGCTGTCGGCGCCGCTAGGCATGTCAAAATAGTCGGTGTGTCTCTCGCGCAACACCGACGGTGCAAAAGGACGAAAGCTCTCCCGAAACTTGATCTTGAGATTCATTACCTGCTGCATTCTTGTTGAACGAGCATCGCCGATGATCGAACGTGCGCCCAGGGCCCGAGGTCCGAACTCCATTCGGCCATGTAACCAGCCGACTACTTTCTCGGCCTCGAGCAAGTCGACGACACGATCCAGCAAAGCATCCTCTCGGTCAAATAAGTGATACTTGGCACCCGCCGAATCGAGGAAACCACAAATCTCTTGGTCGCTGAATCTCGGTCCCAGCAGCGATCCTCGCTGCGCGTCGCCACCAGGCGCGGCGCGAGACTGCGAGAGAACATGGTGCCAAACGAGCCAGGCCACTCCCAGCGCCCCACCCGCGTCACCCGCCGCAGGTTGAATCCACACATTCTCGAACGGTCCCTCCCGCAGAATCCTGCCGTTACCCACGCAGTTCAGTGCCACACCGCCCGCCATCGCAAGATTCTTGCTGCCGGTGAGCTGGTGGAGGTGGCGCGCCGAGCTGAGCATGACTTCTTCGCAAACCACCTGTACCGAGGCGGCCAGGTCCATCTCCCGCTGCGTCAATTCCGATTCGGGGTCACGTCTTGGGCCGCCGAAGAGCCGGTGAAACTTCGGGCTGGTCATCGTCATGCCAGCGCAGTAGTTGAAGTACGACTGATCCATCCAAAAGGAACCATCCGGCTGCACTCGAATCAGATGTTCCAGAATCAGTTCCTTGAAACGAGGCTCTCCATAGGGGGCTAGCCCCATCACTTTGTACTCGCCGGAATTAACGCGAAAGCCGAGATAATGGGTGAAGGCGCTGTAGAGCAAACCAAGCGAATGCGGGAAGCGGATCTCGTGAGTTAGCCGCAGACGATTGCCGCGGCCGTGGCCCAAGGTCGTCGTCGACCACTCGCCAACTCCGTCCAGCGTCAGGATCGCCGCCTCGTCGAACGGGGACGGAAAGAAAGCGCTCGCGGCATGGGACTCATGATGGTCTGCAAATACAAATCGCCCTCGGTACTCGCCACGAAAAGCCCGATCGAGTTCCCGTTGGAGATGCAGCTTGGACGTGACCCACGAAGGCAACGACCTTAAATACGACTTGAAGCCCGCCGGCGCCAGCGCGGCGTACGTTTCGATAAGCCGCTGGAACTTCGCCCGCGGTTTGTCGTAAAAGCCGACATAGTCGAGATCGACCGGCTGGATCCCCGCGCGCTGCAAACACCAGGCAACCGCATTGACCGGAAACCGATGGTCGTGCTTGCGGCGGGTGAACCGCTCCTCCTGGGCTGCAGCGACGACCGTGCCGTCCTCGATCAGCGCTGCCGCGGAGTCGTGATAGAAGGCCGAAATGCCGAGTATACGAGTTGCGGTCATGCCACAGTTGCGTTCGGTACGGGTGCTCGCGACGTCGGACGACGTAGTGCGGCCCATGCCGAGAGGACAGGAAAGGCCAACAGGAAGCGCCATCGCCCCTGCCGGAGATGCCAAGCTAAGGTTGCCCAGTAGACGCGCCACGCCTCGCCAATCGCGCCGTGTTGCAAGCATCCCAGCGAAGCCGGGCGAGCGTGACCGGTGAGGATCACGTGCCGCTGAAAACCCCGAGTGGCACGGCCAGGATACTTTCCAGTACGTTCGTTATGAATCAGCCTGAGGACTCCCATCGCAGTGCTGCGTACGTCCTTCGTCTCACAGGAGGCATGTCTTCGCCAGCCGAGCGTAATTGGCGAAGTAATCTGTACGAACCCGGGGGCCGTTCCAATACGAAGGATCAGATCGTGATCCTCCGCATTCGCGCGATCCTCCGTAAAGCCACCGCTCGCCAGCAGTACATCCCGTTTGATCACGGACATCCCGGACCCTACAAAGTAACCCGCTCGAAACGAAGCAAAGTAGTCTGCAAAGGCCTCTGCTTCGACCACATCGTGCGAGATGTTTGCCAACTCGCTGTCGTGCTGAAACTCCATCAACCGGGCCGCCAAGATCGCCGGCTCGCCGTGCTTGTGAATCAGATCGGCGAACGTCGCCAACGTCCAGGCAAACCAAATGTCATCGCTATCAAGGAATGCTACGTAGTCTCCTCGAGCCTCGCCGATGCCACGATTGCGGGCCGCTCCCGGGCCTTTATTCGACTGTTCAATCAGCCGGATGCGGTCGCGCTGTCGACGCAGCTGTTCTAGAGTTCCATCCGTCGAGCCATCATCCACAACGATAACCTCATAGTCGTGCAGCGTCTGCTGCCAGACGGAATCCAACGTTCGCTGGAAGAGATCGGCGCGGTTGTATGTCGGAATGATGACTGAGAACAGCATTGCCGCGTCTCAACTCCCCGCTTGCTTGCCGGAGACCACCCGCCGCAGTTCCGCCAGCCGCTCGGCCACACGGAAACCAAAGAAGCGGTAGGCCAGACGATACAAAGCCGGCGCTCCTCTGCCGCGCGGCATGAAACCAGGGAGCGAAGCAGCAACGGTTCTCATGATCTCGAGCGCCAAGCCAGGAGCGTACTGCCAAGCCAACCGAGCTATTTCGAAGCGCGCTTGGTTAATCGCCCACAGCCGCTCTCGTGTCAGCTCGCCCCTCGAACGTAGAAAGCTCTCAGACTGCTGCTGAATCCATAGCTTGCGACGATGTACCTCCTGCTGATCGCGGTTGCAAACCGTGTGTTGGCTCCACTGCCGATAGACCGCACCGTTGTGACCGCAGTAGCGAAACACCTTCCCAGCCATCAATAGCCGGAGATATAGTTCGTGTTCTTGGCAACAGGGCTGGTCCGGTTTCCAACCATTCACGTCAACGACCGCTTGCTTCCGCCACAGCGCGGCGCCGGTCTGCGGCAAGTACCAGCGGGCGAGCAGCACCCACGGATCATGCGGCTCGGGGATCTCCAGCAGTTCCTGGCGCGGAGCGATCTCTGACGAGTGCTCTAGGGTAACCGGGCCGAAAATCACGTCCGCCTCCGCCTGGTCAGCCAAGAACTCCATTTGGCACGACACCTTCTCGGGCAGCAGAAAGTCGTCGGCATCCAGATACTGCAGCCACTCTCCGCGAGAGAGTTCCAGTAACCTGTTGCGTGCGGTGTTGCCACCCTGATTCGGTCCGGTCTCCCACCGAATACGATCCTGAAACCTCTCGATAATCGCGCGACTGCCGTCGGTCGAACCGTCATCCACAACGATGACTTCCTTGCTCGGCCAGGTTTGTGCCAGCGCACTCTCGATCGCCGCAGCTATCCAACGCTCGGCGTTGTGGCAGGGAATCAAGATGGAAACGTGCTGATCCACGGGTGGGGAATCGGGCCTAGTAACGAGCGATCGCCTGCCTGACTGACTCGCGGCGGTCTTCCTGCCAACCGTCGAGCGGGATTGCAATCAAGTTCGAGTAGATCGGAAGCTGCGCGGGGTCTACGAGAGGGTAGACTCTTCCATGCTGACGGACGTCGCTCGCATCCGACACACTGCGCGGAATGAAGAAACGCTCAAACCGGTTGGCTGGCAGGTGAGTCAAGATGCTGCATGGATCGTATGAGTAGTTCGCCAGCGCCGTACGATGAATCTCGGCGATCACCAACGGCGGTGTGCCGGCTGTGAGGATTCTCTCGGCACCGGCCAGCACCAACGGTTCGGCGCCTTCTACGTCCAGCTTCAACAAAGCCGGTGTCTCGAAGCCCTCAGCAGTGCTGCACAGAGCGTCAACTCTGACACAGGGCACGACCGACTGGCGAAAATCGTGCTGCCGGTCTGACGACACTCGGATCGACTCTTCCTCCGCTTCTGCGTGAGGAGAACACGCGACAAAGAAGGGTGTCAGACCCTCGTAGTCGGCGGCGCAGCACGCAACCGCAATCGTGTTTGTCAGCTCCAGTTCACGCACTGCTTCGGTCAGCCGCGCGAACGCGATCGGAGATGGTTCCAGGGCCAGCACCGCTCCCCCTCGCCCTACGGCTGCGGAAAAAGCGGCAGCGAGCAGCCCGACGTTCGCACCCACGTCAATGCAACGATCACGCGGCCGCAACCATGCCCGTGCTATCTCGATCTCCGCCTCTTCCTGATATCCTTGAACAAACAGCTGTAGCGAGGTTGCGTTGTCGGTAAAGCAAACAAACTGTACGCCGAGCGGCGATTCGTAGGTAAAGCGACCGCGCCGATTGAGCGCACCGCGAGCTTGGGCGAAATTCCTCCGCAACGCCGGACCTAACCGTGTCGGCGTGCGAGCATGGCTCAGCAGCGATCGAAGTTTTCGAACCACAACGCTCATCGCGGACCGATCTCGTATAGCCCAAACTCTTCACGAATACGGCTAGTCAACAACCGGTATCTGATCAATTTCTGCAGGAGAACTTTCTTGCTACGCCAAGCGGACAGAGAGAACCCGGTGTGGTTCTCGCCCGTCGCCAAGTTGTAGACGGCTCCCACAAACGGCAAGGGGCTTAGCGGCCTGCAGAGTGTCTCCATCTCTGCCCGAATTTTCGTGTGGCCACCGCGAAGAATGTGGTTGTCTTCGCGGCCGCCGTTTTCGTTCGCCGGTAGGTCCGGCTCTTCGACGCGGACGATGTTCGACGTGCCACACACTCCGTCGAAGCCCTCAGGGCGGTAGTAGATCAGCCGAGATCCCTCGTCGTGCATATAGCCACTGTCGAAGTACCAACCAGGGTACTCCGGATACTGCTTCACGTGAGCGGCCAATTGGTGGCTCACACAGTCGTCAGCATCCACAACCATCGTGTGGCAAGGCGCATACCTGCGCGCTGCCACCAGGCCGGCCCTCACCTTCAGCCACTTGTCAGCCATTCGTGATTCCGGAACGGGACCGGGAAGAGGAAAATCTCGCTCGATCACCTCAAGCTGCGAGTGTTCTGGGAGACCGACTGGAGGTTCGTTACAAACCAACAGCGTGCGAAAGTCCCCGCTTGTTTGTCGTAGCAGAGACCCCAAACAACGACGGGCGAGCGCCGAAACGAGGCCCCAGTCCTTTGATGCTCCGGGCGCCTGCAGTGGCACAATGAAGGTCAGCATTTAGTTAAGAGCGGAAAGATGATTTACCACGGCCTAGACTTGACGGATTTCTCGTGCCGGGATTCCGCCCACCACGACTCCTGCGGCGACGTCTTTGGTCACCACAGAACCGGCTCCAACCACGGCATGCTGGCCGATTTCGATGCCGGGCATCACTTGGCAACCGTGACCAATCCACACCGCACTGCCGACCGAAATTGGACTGGTGTCTACGGGCCGATCCCAGATCAGCTCTTCGCGGCTAGGGGAGTGTTTGTGTGTATAGAACGCGCAGTTGGGGCCAGTGCGCACATCGTCGCCGATCAGTACGTCGGCGCAGACGTCTACTAGGTTGTCGATACTCAAATGTGACGCACGACCAAGAAAAAACCGTCCCTGACCCGCCGGCTCGCGGCACACAATCGCAGTGCGAGCACCGATCACTGCAGCCGGGCCGGTCTCGACGCCCGCCACCGAGAGAATCGTAACGTCCTCCTCCACCGTGGTCTCTGCTCCCAGCTCGAGCTGCTGCCCACGACGCGCACACAAACGGGAACGGGCTCCGACCTGCGATCCTGCACCGATCACAATCGTCGCCTCGGTTTCAGCAATCAACTGAATGTCCGCCCCGAGCACGGCGCCCGCGCCGATCACGACGTGTCCGTTGCCTCGAAACCGGACGGAGGATGCCAGCCGCACACCGGCGTCCACCTCCAAGCGCCGCTGGCTCCAAACCGCCCCCAGCCGCGCTTTACAGCCGGCGCTCCATTCGCGGCCAATCGCCAACCAAGGCCGGACTACTCCGTAGCGACTCAATTCCGTGTTCCGTTTAGCAGTCCGGCATAGGTCCGCATGATGCCCGCTACCTCTTTGGTGAAATCACCCTTGTCTCGGACAGTCTGGAACCCGTTCTCCCGTAGTCTGCCGTAGTAGGTGTCGTCGGTCATGATCTTCAGCAGCGCCCCGGCGAGGGCCGTGTGATCTTCGGGGTCGACAACGACCGAGTTGACCTCACCTTGGATCACTCCCTCGTAGCTCTTGTCGCGCGAGACAATCAACGGACATCCGGATGCCATTGACTCGAAAATCGAGGCTGGGAAGCCGTCCATCAGCGGTATTGAGACCGCCACGCGGCTGACACGGTAGAGGTGGCAAAGATGCTCATACGGCAGATGATCTAACCGGATAATTCGGTTCCAAACCCCCAAACGCTCTGCTTCGCAACGAACCAACGATTCATAGCTGGCGGCGTCCTCATAGTTCTCGACATGGTGATGTTTGAGGATCACCTGCAAGTCGGGGAACTTCTTCACAACCTGCGGAAGAGCGCGAATGAGTGTCAGCTGGTTGTAACTAGGCCGCAGCGAACGAGGACTGAGCAGGTAGCGGCCGTCGGGCTTCAGCCCGTATTCCTGCAATACTGCGAGCGACGGAGTGCCCGGCGAGAAGTCGTTCAGGTCGGCTCCGAACCGCATAATTTGCTGGCGGGCGGTTGGCGCGAACGGTACGATCTCCTCCAACACATCCTGGGCATCAGAGACGACAAGCGATGCATCGCGAAGACTGCGTTGAAAAGCTGAATCACCGAGGATTTCTTGCGGATAGTGACCCCACGTCGTGTAGGCCAGCTTGGCACGACGCGGCCGTGTCAGTCGCAACCACTTCGCCATGCGGGGATCGTCTTGAACATGAATGATATGCGGGTCAAACTCGCGCATCGCTCCCCATAGATACATGAGGGAAGCAACCCTGGCAGTCTTCGGCAGCCCCAGAATCCGAGGTGTGGCTAGCGGCTGATAACATCGCAGCCGTGGTCGATCGGCCGACCTGCCCATGCACAACGCCGCCACATCCGCACCCTGGCGACTGAGCTCCTCGGCAAAGCGACGCGTGTGAATCGAGCTGAATCGGCCCACAACCATCACCCGCATCGGAGAGTCACAAATATCGTGCACTGCTAAGCCGCGGCTGACCGGATCATCGAACAGACTTCCCGTACCTGCTGCACGGTCATCGAAGGAAAGATCGGAAGCGAAATAGCTCGTTCGGCAAACTGCTTGCTGTGCGATAGGTTGTTCGTTCCCGTAGCCGCGAAGGCCGCAAACTCAGTGATGCAAGGGTAATGGAGGCTGGTTTGGACTCGCGCCTCACGTAACTTGGTGACAACCGCACAGCGCTGCTCTGGTGACGGGGCGACGACTACCATCAGATGTCCGGACGGTTCATCGTTTCGGTCAGCAAAGGGCAGGATCCACCCTGCGAGCGGTCGCAGCTCCCGCCGATACTCGGCTTGCAAACGACGGCGACGCTCGTTGTTCGCGGGAAGCTTCGCCAGCTGCGCCCTGCCGAGCGCCGCATGAAGTTCATCTAAACGGTAGTTAAATCCGGGCACCGCGACGTCGTACGAGCTGGCATGTCCGCGATGACGGTCCCAAGTGAGCGAAGTCATGCCATGCGAGCGAAGCAGGCGCAGCCGTTCGGCAATGTCGTCACGACTCGTGACAACCATGCCTCCTTCTCCAGTTGCCAGATTCTTGTTGCTAAAAAAGGAGAACACACCGAGATCACCAAGGGCACCAGCCAGCTGGCCGTGCAGACCAGTTGCTAACGGATCGTCGTAGTGCGCACCGACGGCGTGGCAAGCGTCCTCGACTAGCGGCAGCTGATGCTGTTGGCAGATCTGCCGAAGGTCGTTCATCCTGCAGATGCTGCCGCCATAGTGCATGACCACGATGGCCTTGGTGCGCTCTGTGATGAGTTGCTGAGTGTGCTGCGGGTCCAGGTGTGGCTCTTCGAACCCTATCAAATCAGCGAATACCGGTGTGGCCCCTAAAGCGACGGTCATGTTGGCAGCGGCAACGAAGTTCAAAGCCGGTTGTATCACCTCGTCCCCCGGCCCAACATCGAGAACGGCCAGCGCAAGGTGCAAACCCGCGGTCGCGCTGCTGATTGCGATGGCATGCTTGGCGCCGACAAATCGCGCGAACTCGCTCTCGAACAGCTCGACTTCGGGACCCATCGACAGCCAGTTGCTCTGCACGACACGCTGTACTGCAGCCAGCTCTTCTTCACCGTAGTCCAGGTCGGTCAGGGGTATTCGCCAGCTAGACACGTTCGATCGCCGCGGCGCCTTGGGCAAACAACTCCTGAGCTCGTGCGTAGTCATCGGGCCGACCGATGTCGAGCCAGAGACAGTCGGTGGGAAACGCACAAACTCGCTCGCCGGCGGCGAGCAGCTTCAAGACCAGATCTGGGAAATCTAGGTATTGGCCCCTCTCGATGAACGGCAACACCCGCGGCTCATAAACGTAGATCCCCATGCTGACGCTATAGGTATGCTCCGGCTTCTCGTGATAGTTGAGCAGCTGAAAGTCCTGGCCGAATTCGAGCACCCCCAGGTCGATTTTCACCTTTCGTTGCTGGGTAGCCACCGTTAGTGCCGCATTCTGCTCGTGGTGAAACGCCACCAACTTGTGGAAATCCAGGTCAGTCAGCAGGTCACCGTTCATCACCAAAAAGGTCTCGTCCAACTTAGACACCGATGCCAAGGAACCGGCCGTGCCGGTCGGTTCAGCTTCTTCGACGTAGTGGATCGTGCAGCGGCTCGTCAGCTGTTGCCGGTGATGAAAATAGGCCTTGATCAACTCGGCGAGGTAACCCAGAGACAACGTGATATCGACGATGCCAAAGCTCAAAAGTCGCTGGATCAAAACCTCCACCACCGGTTCTTCGCCGAGTGGTACAAGCGGTTTGGGAAAGTTAACTGTAAAGGGGCGCAACCGAACTCCCTTGCCGCCCGCCAGAATGACGGCCCGCAGACCTGAGGCAGCTCCCTCGTGTATGTCCTCAGAGGCGTGGCTGCTCATACGGTGTAATCCTGTGCCCGATAATCCTGTAGATGCTGGCGAAGATAGTCGACTGTATGGCCAAGTCCCTCGCCGAGACTGACTCGCGGGCGCCAACCAAGCAACCTCTGTGCCTTGGAAGGGTCGCAGAGTAGTAGTTCGACCTCACTCTTTCCGGGGCGTAGCCGCTGTCTCACCGAGACAACACGGGCCTGGCTCCCCGCGGCTTGAACACACTGCTCGGCCAGATCGCCTATCGAAACGGCGTCCCCTTGCCCGATGTGAATCGTCTCCCCTTCGATACCAGGAGTCGTAGCGGCGAGCAAGAAAGCTTCTGCCGTGTCACCGACGTAAGTTAAGTCTCTTCGAGCGGTCAGGTTCCCCAACTCGATGCAGTCGGCCCCGGACAGCGCCTGTACCAGCACTGTCGGGATGACCGCTCGCGCCGACTGGCGTGGTCCGTAGGTGTTAAACGGCCGCAGGGTAACAACCGGCAAGTCAAAACTGCAATGATACGACTCCGCAAGCTTGTCTGCAGCAATCTTGCTGGCAGAGTACGGAGATTGCCCTTGGAGTGGATGGTCTTCGTCAATCGGTGTGTAGCGCGCCGTCCCGTAAACCTCGCTGGTCGATGTAATGACTACGCGGCGAGTGCCTGCTTGACGGCAGGCGTCCAGCACATTCAACGTCCCATTCACGTTGGTGGCGACGTACGAGGCGGGCGCCCTGTACGAATACGGGATACCGATCAGCGCCGCTAGATGTAGCACGACGTCACAGCCAGCAACCAACTCTCGCATCATGAACGGATCGGTGACATCACCCAAGCGTACTTCAAGCGGTAGGCCCGCTTGACCGGACAACCGGCCTAAATGTCCCCAACTTCCATCGCCACGGTAGTGCGCCAGCGCGCGAACCGAATGGCCCAAGCGCAGCAACAACTCGGTCAGATGGCTACCGATGAAGCCACCCGCACCCGTCACGAGTACCTGTAGCGCCGTATCTTGCCGATTGTCTGACACGTTACGTTTTCCTCGCGACCACTCGAATCGCGTCGCCCAAATCCGCTTCGTCCAATAACACTCTCAGTTCTGGCGAGCTGTGAAAGACTTCCTGGAGCCGGAGCGGGACCGGGTCGAGCCCCTCGACCCAGATATTACGGCACTGCCAGTCTTCGATGTCCCATCCAAGCTCCTCCAGCCACTCGCGTACGCTGGCACACGTGACACGGTCGACCCCATAGTGCGAATAGTCGCTGTACCCTTCCCAATCCACGCCGAACAGTCGATGGGTCAGCGAGTCCCCATTGCTCGTGTGGAGGAAAAGCAGCCCGCCGGATGGGACGCGGCGCGAAACTGTGGCAAGCGATTCTCGAGGATCGGCAAAATGTTCCAGCACATCCCACATCCAGATCACGTCGAAGTCGCCGCGGAAGGGAACGCCGGCTTCTTCCAGGCTAGCGCAGCGCACACGTTCAGAACCGACCTTTCGCGCGGCCTCGGCGATGGCAAATTCGGACGCGTCCATACCAAAGGCGTTGAATCCTGCCTCCAGGAAGGCCGCGGTGTAGAGGCCCAGAGCGCAGCCTACATCCAAGAGCCTGCCGCTTGCACAATGCTGCGTCACCAACGCGACACCGTCTGCCGTTGCCGTCTGTCGCGGGTAGTCAATATAGTCATCGCCAAAGTAGTAGTCGCCACCGATCGGCTTTCGGTCGTAGGGAAGATAATGGGAACAAAGACGACTGTATCGCTCACCGTCGGCGGAGAGCTGCACTTCCGCGACGAACTTGCGGGCCTCGCTGCGCACAGCGGTGGCTACCGGCATTGGCGTACCGTTGCGGGAAACGACCGACGTGGTCAGGTCGACCGACAGGACATCCCCTCTGCGGAGCTCAGGTAGCCGGCATTCGGCCAGCAGTTCGCCGACGACGGGCTGAACGTCCGTGTACTCCATGGCATAGAGACGATATGAACAGTCGGTGCCGCTCAGGAGCATCCTGTAGCTGGCCGTGCCAGCCGGACTCGCCCGGTAGGAATATTGCAACGGCAATATCGCGGTAGCCGGTCCCCTGTGGACGGAGTTGCGCAGCGTCTTCGACGTGGCAGTCCGGCCGCCGGCACCTCTTCCCACGATCCTCCTGAGCAATGATGTCGCCTTCTGCCGGACTTTCATGAAAAACTGTGCAGCCTATCCCTTTCGCCAGATGAAGAGGTAGTCGCGGAAGCCATGCAGCTCGCGATGGGGGTCATCCAACAGCCGGCGAATCCAAACCGAAGCTCCAGCATGCAGCGATATCAGCGGCCTCGGAACTCTCTCCGTTTGGTACCGCTCGAAACGTCCATTTTCGCGTCGGACGACGTCGATTCGTTCACGTCGAAAACCGGCTCGCTCGAACCCCGCCAAAAAAGCCTTCGGTGTGACGTCGATATACATCTCCAAATTCGCTACGCGACCACCCTCTTTGAGGACCCGAAACATCTCGCCCGCCAGCTGGTCATAGGTAGGAACAAAATCGGGGTCGGACACATCCGCCGTGGGTGTCGGACCGCCGCGGCAGGCTGCGGCGGGTGGAAAGAGCGCGTACTTGAGCACGCCACAAATCCAGATGAAGTCAACAGAGTTGTCGGCCAACGGCAATGAACTGCCGTCGGCGAGCTTTGTTTCACAACCTGACGGCAACCCAAACCGTTCTGCCTCCTGCAGCATCTCGGGTGTGATATCCATACCAGTAACTTGATATCCGCGCGCCCCGAAGTGACGAATAAACCGTCCGGTGCCACAGCCGTAGTCGAGCAACCTAACGTCGCGATGGGGACGCGGAGCGTAGCGGCGGACCGCGTACTTGGCGGCAGTAAGGCTCGTCTGATGTAGATACTGGTTGCGGACGTCGGTTCCCGAAGGATCCAATACCGCACTCAGTTCACCAGCGGCAGCGCGCTGTGACCAGGACGGACCGGCCGTCTCGTACCTGACACGCTGCGACGATAGGTTCATGAACTGTGCGTCAGCTTCCTGATCCAATTCCGAGCTCCATCGAGTTTTGTCCAGAGTGGATTCCGCCAACCAAAACGCCAACTGCAAACTGTCTCGGCGCCCCAAAACGACTTGAACTTTTCGAGCGATTCGATGCCGGCGGAACCGCCGAAATTGAATGCCCTGGCATTCGTCCGATGCGCCCACTGGACTGCCTCGTCCAGCACCGCGCACATAGGAAACTGCTTCGAGAACTGATGATCGTGGGCCCCGTGCAGATAGAAGACCGTGTCGCCGTCGCGTAGGAACAGACCACCCCCGATGATCTGGTCGTCGTTGCGGGCAACCAAGAATCGGCATCCGGCGACGGTCTCGATCAACGCCAGTAGAAACGACTCCGGAAACATGAAACCGTACCCACCCTTCGAGTCGGCAAGTCTCCGGTGAATCGCGTAGTATTCCGACAACTCCAGGGCACTCGTTGACGCCTCAACAACGACGCCCCTGCTGCGCGCTTTGCGTACTTGATTGCGGATCGTCGCGTTGAACTGGCGAAAACTCTCCTCGTAGTTTGCCCGCAAGACAAGCACCTGGGTCGTGACACGACTTGCACTCGGCAAACGCGACGCGAGCTTCTCGGCCAACGGTTGATGGTCATAGCGAACGTTCCATTCGAACCGCCTCACTTGGTTCGACTGCAATTGGGCAAGCATGCATTCGATGGTCTCGGACGATAGCTCGCCGTTCCAACCCGGACTCGCAAAAAAACCACTGGGAGCAAAATCAACTGCCCACAGGCCGGTGCGTCCCACGGTCGCAACCGCGAAGACAGGAGGTCTCCGGTTCGCGGAATCAAGCGCAATCGGTACCGGGCGCAGCTTGCCCTCGAAGTGATGGCACCAAGCATCCACAAACTCTCGAGTGCAAAAAACGGTGTCGTTCATAGGACGCCGCGAGAACTTAGTTCGGTCCTAGCCCAGCGTGACCGGACGAAGTACTTGCCGCAGGAAGGATCGAGCATCAAGTCTCCGTGCTCCACTGGCGCAGGAATCACGTCGACAACACAGCTCAGTTTGGGATAGTCGATTTCGCGCGTGCAGGCGGCGTCCGTGATCCAGGGACTGAGAAAATACCGACCGGGGTACAACCCGATCTCGGCAACTCGCATCTCGACGACGACGTCCCCCAGCACTCGACCTAAACGCAAGCCGTCGTGGTTCGAACGCAGGTCCAATAGCGGCTCGCCCAGCGGGTTGTGTACCATGACGCCGAACAGCGGATCGACCAGCGGTTCGTGTACCGTGGCGTGGATGCGGATCACCAACTCTCCGACCACAGACACGCTGCCCGGGGTGCCCGCCGCGTCCTCGATTTCGACTTCCGTGATCAACGCTTCGCCGGTCGTGGAACGCTCTTTCCAATCTGCCAGTGAAACGGTTTGCCCCTCCTTGGCGTCGGTCAAGTACTGGCTTACCACCTCGGCGGGAAGCCCCTCCGCCTGCACACGACCGCTACCTAGCAAGATCGCTCGGCTGCACAGATGCTGGATCGCCGCCATATTGTGGCTCACGAACAAGACCGAGCGGCCTTCCGTCTTGGCAACGGCGTCCATCTTCCCCATGCATTTCTCTTGGAATCCGGCATCGCCGACCGCCAGCACCTCATCGACGATGAGGATTTCAGGCTCAAGGTGGGCGGCGACGGCAAAAGCCAACCTCACAAACATCCCGCTGCTGTAACGTTTGACGGGGGTGTCCAGGAAGCGATGCACCTCGGCAAAGTCGACGATCTCGTCGAATTTCTTCTTAATTTCCGCGCGGCTCATCCCCAGGATGGCGCCGTTGAGAAAGATGTTCTCGCGCCCCGTCAACTCTTGATGAAAACCGGTGCCCACTTCCAACAAACTGGCCACCCGTCCGCCTAGCCGCACCCTGCCTTCCGTCGGGTCGGTGATTCGGCTGAGGACTTTCAGCAGCGTTGACTTCCCAGCGCCATTGCGGCCGATGATCCCGAGGACCTCACCCGGATCTACCTCGAAAGAGACATTTTTCAGTGCCCAAAACTCCTCCCGGGAGGCGTTCTGCGTATCTTTCCTGCGGCTGCTAAACGGCCGTTTTACCGACTCGACCAGCTCTTCGCTGAACCGCCGGTAGCCCGCTTGGCGCTGATGGCGCAGCGTGTACTTCTTGCCCAGGTTTTGCACTTGGATGA
Organism: Pirellulaceae bacterium; assembly: GCA_965223305.1. Taxonomy (GTDB): domain Bacteria; phylum Planctomycetota; class Planctomycetia; order Pirellulales; family Pirellulaceae; genus CBDCWT01. The sequence goes on from CBDCWT010000030.1 coordinate 98,130, forward strand.
TCGATGACATCAAATCATCCCGACTAGATAATGTCGGCAAAGGTCTTCTCGGTCCGGCGAAAATAGCGAACGCCAATCACCAAGAACAGGATGACGACCAACAGCGATAGCATGAACCCCGGCCAGTAGATGTCCGTTCGTCCGGCCAACGTAGCCCAACGAAAACCGTCGATGACCCCGACCATGGGATTCAGCGAGTAGATCAGAAACCAGCCGTCGCCGATCTTCTCGCGCATGGTTGAACTCGGTAACCCAACGGGCGAGACCCAAATGCCAAGCTGCACGAGAAACGGGATCACATATCGAAAATCACGGTACCTGACGTTGAGTGCGGTGATCAGTAGACCGGGTCCCATGGCAGCCAAGAAAGCGATGGCCACGAACAGCGGTAGCGTCAAGATCCGCCAATCAGGCCAGAAACGATACCAAGCCATCATCGCCAGCAAGATCAGGAACGAGATGGCGAAATCGACGAAGCTCGTAATTACCGCACCTGCAGGTATGATCATCCGCGGAAAGTAAACCTTGGAAATCAGATTCGCGTTACTGACCACGCTCTGACTGGCGCCTGCCAACGAGGTGGAGAAGAACTGCCACGGCAACATCCCCGCACAGACCATGATCGGATAGGGCCCATCCCACGGTATTTCCGCCACGTTGTTGAAGAGGAGAGTCAGAATGAGGATCATCAGCAGTGGTTGGATGACTGCCCAGAGGACTCCCACCACAGTCTGCTTGTAGCGCACCGAAATGTCGCGCCACGCCAAGATGTAAAACAGCTCCCGGTAGCTCCACAAGTCACGCCAATAGTGACGTTCTGAGCGGCCGGGTTCGATAATCAGTTCACGCATGGATCGGCCAGGTGCAGCTATAGCCGCACACCTTGTGTTGCCTCCCGCCTCGCAATCTCCATGTCATGCTCGACCATGATGCCGGCCAACTCACTCAGCGAGGTTGCCGGCTCCCAGCCGAGAACCGTCCGAGCCTTGGTGTAGTCACCTAGCAAGCGATCGACTTCGGTCGGCCGCAAGTAGCGCTGGTCCAGCTCGACGTGCTCGCGCCAGTCAAGTTCGACGTGCTGGAAAGCAAGATTGAGAAAGTCGCGAATCGAGTGGGATTGCCCAGTGGCCAGAATGAAGTCGTCCGGCTCGTGATGCTGCAGCATCAACCACATTCCCTCGACGTAATCCAGCGCGTACCCCCAATCTCGTCGTGCGTCGAGATTGCCGAGGTACAGTTTCTCTTGCAGGCCCAGCTTGATCCGCGTTGCAGCGCGCGTGATCTTGCGCGTCACGAAAGTCTCGCCCCTTCGAGGCGACTCATGGTTGAACAAGATGCCGTTGCAAGCGAACAGGTCATAGGCAAGACGATAGTTGACCGTCTGATGAAAGGCGAAGACCTTGGCGCAGGCGTACGGGCTTTGCGGTCGAAAAGGAGTCTGTTCGGTTTGCGGCGTTTCGACAACAGCGCCAAACATCTCGCTCGACGAAGCCTGGTAGACCCGCACTTCGCGTGAACGACTGAGCTGCCGAGCGGCATCGAGCACGTTCAAGGCGCCGGCACCAACAGTGTTGAGCGTATAGACCGGTTGGTCGAAGGAAACCCGCACGTGGCTCTGCGCGCCGAGATTGTAGATCTCGTCAGGCTGGATATCGAGCACCAGGTTGGTGATGTTCTGACCGTCTGTCAGGTCGCCATAATGCAAGAACAGCCGAGCATCAGGTTCGTGCGGATCCGCATAAATATGGTCGATCCGGGAGGTGTTGAAACTGCTGCTGCGCCGCACCAACCCATGTACTTCATAGCCTTTGTGAAGTAGGAGCTCAGCTAAATAAGAGCCATCCTGGCCGGTAATCCCGGTGATAAAAGCGCGGCGGTCGAACGAAGTATCGCTCGAGTCGCTGCGGGGCGCGGCGTCGGTCTGCCGGACAGCCGTGGAATGTCCTGCAGCTACGCCAGCCGACCCTGCATCTCCGTTGCCTTCCTGGCTCGGCACAGGCCGCGCTCGCTCGGCTGCTAAGATTTCACTACGGTGGTCCTCGTACCAAGCAATCGTCTGCAGCAGCCCCTCACGAAAACTGGTCGTGGCCTCAAAACCGAAACTATGTTTGGCGCGCGAAGTGTCCAAGCAGCGGCGAGGCTGGCCGTCGGGCTGCGACGTATCCCAGCGGAATTGACCGGCATACCCGCAGAGATTGCGAATCAGCTCGGCGAGCTCCCGAATCGTGATCTCCTCGCCGCATCCCAAATTCACCGGGGCCGCGTCGTCGTAACGTTCGGCGGCCGCGACAATCCCCTCAGCAGCGTCCTTGACGAACAAGAACTCGCGCGATGCCGTTCCCGTGCCCCATACCTCGACTTCCGCTTGATGGGCCTCCCGAGCTTCGACGACCTTGCGGATCAGCGCCGGTATCACGTGGCTCGAGCCCAGATCGAAGTTGTCGCCGGGCCCGTAAAGATTTACCGGGAAGAGCGTGATGGCGTTGAAATCATACTGCTGCCGGTAAGCCTGCCCCTGGACCAGCAACATCTTTTTTGCCAGACCGTAGGGAGCGTTCGTTTCCTCGGGATAGCCGTTCCAGAGATCCTCCTCGCGAAAGGGTACGGCGGTGTGCTTCGGGTAGGCACAGATCGTTCCAACCGAAACGAACTTCTCGACGTTGGCCAGCCGGGCCTCCTCCATCAAGTGAATCGCCATCGACGCATTGTCGTAGAAGAACTTCCCCGGATTCTCACGGTTGGCGCCGATCCCGCCCACCACAGCGGCGAGGTGGATGAGAACCTCAGGTCGCCGCTCCGCCAGCAAGCGGCGAATGGCCGGCGGGTGACGAAGGTCGTAGTCCCGGCTGCGAGGAACAAACACCTCTGCAGGGGAATGGCGTTCCAGCAACTCGCATACATGCTGGCCCAAGAAACCTGCACCCCCGGTGACCAAAATCCGGCGATCTTTCAAGGGTGAGGTCATTTTGGCGTAGCCTCCTCCGGCTGATCTATCGTATCCGGCGAGTTGGCCGGTACCGCGTCTGCCGAGTGTGAGACGGAAGATTGCGGCCTGCGAGCCGATGCAGCCCCCGTCGATCCCCTCGACGATTGTTCAAATAGCTCCATCAACAGAGTCGCAAATGAGTCGACGCTGATTCCCCGGTCAAACTGCCGCACCGCCAAGGCTCGAGCTCGCTCACCTCGACCTTCCAAATCATACGGAAATGCCGCCAACTCGGCGATCCTAGTGGCCAGGGCGGCAGGTTCCTCCGGAGAGACTACGAATCCGACCTGCTCACGCTCAACCAACTCGGAAAGCTCGCAGCCCGCAGGGGCCACCGCCAGCACCGGCGTGCCCGAAGCCAGCACGCCATACAGCTTGCTGGGCATCAGAAAGCCGATCACGCGTGGATCGACCGAGACGATATGAAGATCCGCAGCACTCAGCGACTCGGCCAACCGAGCCGCCGGTTGGTAGTCGACGAACATCACATTGGCCAGTCCTCGTTGTCTGGCAGTCTTTTCCAATGACTTGCGCAATGCCCCGTCGCCGACAAGTACGATGGCGATCTCAGGATGCTCACGCAGGTTGTCGGCGGCGTCCAGCAGGTTCTCCAAACGTTGGCAGAACCCCAGATTCCCTGAGTGCATCACGACGAACTTGTCTTGCAGGCCGTACTCGGCGCGAAAAGGATTGTCGGTCTTGACCGGCTCGACCTTCGAACAGTCGACCCAGTTCGGGATCTTGGCAATCCGCCCCCCGTCGACACCTGCTGACATGAGTACCTTCCGCATATCATCGCTAAGCACGATAACTCTGTCAGCACGGCGGTAGATACTGAAGAAGTGTCTTCTCAGCAACCTGGTCATCAGGCTGTTCGGGACTCTTCCCAACGCCACGCCCAAGTCCGGGTAGATGTCCTGGAGGTAGACGACAAGCTGGCAACCGAACAACCGCCGCAGAATCGCCCCTACCCAACAGAGAAACGGTGGATCCGTTTCGACGATCACGATATCGGGACGCGGCCCGGAAACCGCGGCTATGGTCGCCATCAGGGAGTAACTGAACCAGTTCAACAGGCGCCCGACGCTCGACGACTTGTCAAACTTGGAATGCCAAACCCGCCGTATCGTGACTCCTCGCCGCAGCTCCTGTCCGATCCGAACGTAGGCGGCAGCCGATGGATTGGAGTTGGGTTGCCCGGAGATGACCCTTACATCAAATTGCAGCGCGAGGTCTTCGCAGAGCTGCGTTAACAACTGACCGGTCGCTTCCGCGTCGGGGAAATACGACCGGTTCAGGAAGAGAATGCGCGGTTTGAAAGATGCAGATGCCAAATGAACGTCACTCGGAGTCGCTAGCCAAATCGGGCGAGCGGTTAGCCCGGACTACTCATGACTCGAAGCCTAAGTTTTGATGTTGCGCCGTTTCACTGTCTGGCGGGTGCAGACCGGCGAATTTGCCGGATTTTCGTAACGAAGCGTAGTTTTGATGTTGCGCTGCTGGCTCAATCGGAAGCGCGAAGCGTAAGCGAGGGAATTACTTACGTTGGTACACAACTCCCCCTCGCTAACGCTTCGGGTTCCGAATAACGCGACGAATTCACCTGTTTTTCACCTGCCACACGGCGAAAAACGCAACCTCAAGACTCACGTTCCGCGCTGACGCGCCGCGCCAGCTCGACGAGTCACCCCGAGCGCGACGTGCTGAAGGCTGCCGCACGCGTAGTCTGTTGGGGAAGAGCAGGGGATGGGAGGAAGCCTACAGAGGTTCTACTTCGCAATCGTCCAGCAGCAGCGACGCGCCCTGCTGGAGGAAGTTGACAGCCACGAGCAACCGGGTCTCGCCCTCACGGCGGACGATAAACCCTTCGTATCCTCGAAAAGCGCCGGATCGAACGCAGACTGGTTCCCCGGCTTCGAGTCTCGACTCGGGTCGAAGCGGAACACCTGCCTCGATCAAGCCGTAGATTTGCTTCAAGTCGTGAGTCAGCCGCTGGTCGTCCCCGACAACGATGTCCCTTGAGATGCAGTTGGTTGTCAGTGCCTTATAGCGGTCATCCGGCGTGCCATAAAGAAACACGTAGTTGGAGAACATCGGCAGGAAGGACGTGCGAATCCGGCCGGCCGGCGAGCGCTGCCGATGCGCGATGATCGGGCAGTAAAAGGAGATCTCCAGCGACCGCAGCCGCCGCATGAGCTCTTTCTCGCGGCGCGAAAGCGTATAGAGTGCCCACCATTGCCGGCCCTCCTCATTCCCAGTCTCCGGTAACTCCAGCAGATTATCTGGAAAGATCTCCGGCTCTTTGCCAAGTATCGGCATTCGTCTTCCGCTTGGGGTTAGTGGTTGTGGGGTTCCAGGAAGGTCGACTCCGCCGTGCGATGGTCCTTCGTGGCGGAATCGAGTACTTGACCGCCAGTCGAGATGGCGTCGGCAACCAGCTCTAACAAGTGCGTCTCAAACGGCTTGAGTCCAGCGATCAGATCTCCCATCCAGGTGCAAGCGCTGCCAGCTTGGCAGGCTCCCGATATCCTCAGTCGACCGACCGTCGTAGTGTCGGCCACTAGCGGGATATCCGAGTACCAAACCTCCGATTCACCTGGGGCTTCTCGCCGTTGCCACTTGGCGTGGTAGTCCTCGTTGATCGCCGGCAGGTGAACGTTTAACTCGACCGCGCTCAAGTCGAACCGCTCGGCAAAGTCGGTGAGTGTCGACCAGAGTTCATCCCACCGCTGGTCACCTTGCAAGCGAGTCTCCAACGCGGCCGCCCCGCTACGCCGACGCTGCACCGGAGCGAAAGAGTACGCCAGATGCCTCGCTCGGCGCAGCAAGAGTACCGATTCGCTGTAGCCAAACACGCGGGATACCACCAGCAGAGTCACCACCGCCAGGATCGAACCGTAGGCAACCAAGTCACTGTGTAGTGGGATGCTGATTAGCGCCCCGAGCGCCGTACAGAGACAGAGGATACCGACCGTGATGACCGTCTTGCTGCTGCCCAATCCATGCCGCTGCAGCGTGTGGTGCAAGTGCCCACGGTCTGTGGAGTAGATGCTGCGACCAGTCAGCTTCCGCCGCAAAATCGCCATACAGGCATCGAGAATCGGGATCGTCCAGATCGCCAAGGGAGCCGCCAATGCCACCGTCGCGGGACCTTTGAACGACCCGCGGATCGCCAGGGCACCCAGCGTCAAACCGATAAACATGCTGCCGGCGTCCCCTAGAAATATCGACGCCGGAGGACGGTTATACACCAAGAAACCCGCCAGGCCACCCGCCATGGCGCAGGCCAGAAAGGCCTCGGTTGTGTGACCGGTCAGCATCGCCATCCCGGCAATCGCCAAGCTCAACACGATTCCCACCGAGGTCGCCAAACCGTCCGCGCCGTCCAGCAGATTCAGCGAGTTGATCGCACCCAGCAGCCAAAAAAAGGTGAAAGGAACCGCCAGCAGCCCCAGTTCGATTCTCGCGTCGAAAAGCGAGATGTTGTTGATAACCAGCCCGGATGCAACGATGGCGGTGGCCGCGGCAAGTTGGCCCAAGAGTTTTTGTCGGCCGCGCAGACCATAGCGATCGTCGATGATGCCGACAACGCAGATGATCAGGGCACCGACTGCCAGGCCGATCACAAACTCAAGATCGCTACCCAGCACGAACTGCTGGGAATCGGAGAACGTCGCTACAACAAATAGGGAGAGCATAAAGGCGATCATGATCGCCACCCCACCACCCAGCGGAATCTCCTGCCTGTGCAGTTTGCGGTACTCGTCCGGCGCGTCGACAATGCGCCAGCGAACCGCCAACCGCCGGACCAGTGGCGTCAGCGCCAGGCAAGACACGAAAGAGACGCCGATCGCGGTCAAGTAAAGCCGGCTGTCAAACAGAGGGTTGTTCACGATTTCTCAACGGAAGTGGTGAAGTCCAAGACTCCTTAGTTGCCTCGTCACTTCAGCTTGGGAACAACCTTGCCCGATTTTCCATTGGACGCTGGTTCGTCTTCGTAGTAGATCTGGTCGTCCCCATAGCCTTCACCATAGTGATACTGATATGCGTAGTCAGAGCCATAGCCATACCGATAGCCTCCATATCCAGATTTGCCGTACGCATACCCGTATTTGCCGTAGCTGTAGCCATAGCCGTACCCGCTTTTCTCGCTGCCGACGCCGTTGATCACGATTCCCAGCACGTTGGCCCCCATGCCATCTAGAGCCTCCAAGGCACGGCGGCCCATCGTACGAGCGCTCTTCGTCAACCGCAAGACGAGCAGGACTCCGTCGACGCGGGCCACCACGTTAAGTGGATCGGTGACGGCCAACACCGGCGGTGTGTCAACCACAACCAGGTCGTATTGCTCGCGCAACACCTCCAGCAGCTCGGCGAATCGCTTCGAACTCAGCAACTCCGAAGGATTGTCAGGCCGGGGCCCGCAGCTCATGATCGAGAGGTTTTCAACGTCTGTCTGCTGGACAGCGTCGGCAACCTCGGTCTTGCCTTCGATCACCGAACTGATTCCCTGCGAGTTGTCGAGCCCAAACAACTTGTGGATACGCGGGCGGCGGAAGTCAGCGTCGATCAACAGACAGTGCTTGCCCGAATTGGCAATCGAAATCGCCAGGTTTCCGGAGAGTGTTGACTTGCCATCGCCAGGACTGGGACTCGTCACCTGGATCACCTGGTGGCCACTGCCCCGCGTGCTGAAATAGAGCGCCGTGCGGACCGCTCGATAGGCCTCGGCGATCCGGCCACGTGGGTGATGGAAACTTCGTAGGGCCCTGGAGAGCTCCCCCGGCGTCAGCTCGCCGTCGTCCTTCGACTTGCGACCTGGCTTGATTCCCGGCAGGACCGGGATATGACCCACGACCGGAATCCCCAAGTCCGTACGAATCTCGTCCGGGCTTTGAAAGCGACGGTCGGCCCGGTCGATGGCAAAGGCCAAACCGATCCCCGCCAGCATTCCTAACAAGCCGGCGGCGATCAAAACCGTGGTCAAGTCTGGATCGACCTGGTACGCGGCACCAGGACGGTCAATCAGGCGGACCGTGGTGCTGGTGCGGCCGCGAATGACCTCGAGTTGCTGGGCCTGGTCGAGTGCCACGTTGTAGGCTCTGCGGAGCCGGTCGACAGTGTTCTGGAGGTTCTTACCCTTGATTTGGGTATCGCTCAGCCGCTTTGCCTCAGCTTCCTCGACAATAAACTGCTTGTCGTAAACGGCAATCCGAGCCCGATTGAGTTTGATCTGTTCGCGTTGCGCTTCGAGATAGTCGTCCAGGAAGTCGTGCTCCTTCTCCGGCGGAGGCGTTCTGTCCAGCAGGCGCTCGCGGGTGAGCCTGATTTCTTCTTCGATTTTCTGCACCTTCGGAAAGTCTTGACCGAACTTGCGTCTCAGGTGGTGAAGTTCCAACTCCTTGGGCAGCATTTCTATGTCGAGGGTGTCATCCACTTCTGCTGGAACAAGCTCGGCAGCTCCAGGGTTGTCGACCATCAAGTTCAACACGTCTCGGCGTACGCCTCTGCCGAGCGCCTCCTCGATGTTCTTCACCTGCGCCTCGATGTCGAGCGTCTCGATTTCGAGCCTGCGCCGATGACCCTCTATCTCTTTCGCTCGAGTGGCGTGGACGTTTTCCGTTTCGTCACCTGTCCACAACAGCTCCGACGCGTTGTGGCGAAAGTCCGCATAGGCCGACTCCGCGACGGCTAGGTCCTTCCCAGTGTTATTGCTGAGCGCCTCGATCAACTTCTCGGTGTCCTCGCCCTTACCGGCGTAGATCTCCTTCTGATAGTCCTGGTAGGCGGCGTGCACGGCCATTAACACCTTGGGGCACTCTTCGGCAGCTTCGCTGCGGTAGGTCATCACCAGCACGTCACCAGAAAACTTGTGCCCCACTTCGACTTGCAGGCGCCCCATCATCTGGCTGGCAATGCTGAGGTTGCGCTGTGTTTCCAGTTCCTCCCGCCGCTCGGGGTCCTCGACGTGATCATAGGTCATCCAGGACGGGGCCAGCGTGGGCAGCGACGGGATATCGAGCAGCTCGATGGCCTTCTCCAAAACGATCTGGCTGCGGATCAACGTCTCATGAACGGTGTCATAGCTGCTGCTGATCTTCAGATCTTCGATCGGTCCATTGGTCGTGTCCCGCACGATATGAACCCTGGCCGTCGACTGATAGACCGGCGTCTGCTTTACATAGAAGAGATAGCCCAACCCTAAGCCGATGGCGACGAGCAACAGGACAATCCACTTCCGCCGCCAGGCAAGTGCAAACAAGGCAAAACTGTTGTCCTCGTCTTGCTCCGAGACCGGTGCATACTCGATTGGTCGGGTCATTACGTCGGTTGCCACTGGATTACCCTAGCAGGAAAAAAGGAATGGATCGGTTACAGCTCTCTTGTAAATCACACGTTGGCACCCGCGCGCACTCCGTTCCTGTGGGTGGCTTGTCCCGCTGCTGCGAACAACCCGTTCCACCCAGATGCGGGCTCGGATGAAGCGATACATCCTGCTCCTCTCCAGCTGGAAAGAGGTTCGTTCAAGCCGTAGAGGCACCTCAGTCGGGATCATCCCGAGCTAACTTCGAGTCTGCTTCAGCGGCTCAATTCAACAAGTCTGTTACTTTGGGGGATCTTGGCTTTCTGCAAATACGTTTATCGGTCTGCCGGTTTTGTCGGTCAAGCGGGTTAGCACGGCCGGGCAACTCAGTGCGGTAAATAGCTAACGATGCGATCAGCCCTCCACCCGCTTGCGAACGAGCTCTCGGTGGTATTCCGCGTACGTTTCGTTGGCCGGTTCCATCTTGGCGCACAGGACGGCCTGGCGTTCGGCCTCCTCAACGTTGCCGGTCATCTCCAGCAGACGAGCGAACTCGTATCTCCAGACCGTCCGTTCGGGCCGCGCCTCGACCGCTTTTCGATAGTGCTCCACGGCTGCCGACGGCCGGTCCCACAAAGTAAGAGCCACGCCCTGCAAATAACTGCGTTGCTCTGAGGGCAGCTCGCGCGCCTCATCCACAAGCCGGCTGGCGCGCTGCGCCAGGGCATGCCGGTGGTCAACTTGATCTGGACCAACAAAGTGCTCTCTGGCCGCTTGGACCATCAACTCCGGCGAAGCGGGAATCAGATCGATGGTCTGCTCGCTGGGTATGTGGGCCGCTGCCAGCGACAGCACCTGAGAGTACCTTTCCGGGATCAGCTCAATCGATCGCCGCCAAGCCGCAGATGCGGCCTCCAAGTCGCCCGCCTGGGCCAGCAGCAAACCACACTCGACCTGCAACTCGTGATCTCCCACCGACAAGCGCAAGGATCGCGCCAGACTCGGCTGGTCGAGCCCCGACTCGGACACTGCAGGCCCAATCTCTGCTAACAGCAGATGCGACCTGACCAGTAATGGGCATGCGCGTCTCGCCGCCACGAACGCACGGCTGGCGTTGATGAGCGACCGCGCTTGCTCCGATTGCCGCAAGCTGCTTAGCTCGGCGCGACGATCGTTTCGCAGCAGTTCGTGGACGCGGAGATGCAAATTAACCGGCGAGGTGAGCCCCCACAACGTCGTCGGCTCGGCGTCGGGAAATCGCTGCTGTAGCTCGGGCAGTATCTGCAGACGATAACGCAAGACCCAAAGTTGGCCCATTCGTTCGAGCGCTTCACTATTACCAGGCTGGGTCGCCGCGGCAACAGCCAGGCGGTCAAGCGACTGGTCAAGCTCGGCAGCGCTGACTCCATCCGGCCGTGGCTCGAAACGGCTCGACTGCAATGCGCTTTCGACCTCCGCCCCATCATGGATCTCCTGGCCACCCAGCCACACCGCGCCAGCCAATAACGCGGCTAAGCAAACCGGCAGCGCATGCAACCGCGGCAAACCGCAGAGCGTCTGAATTCGTGTCCGAGGTTGTGAGTTTCGCCGTTGCCTACTCAGACGTACTGCGGCGCCGCTGAGAGCGCCCGTTAGGATCGCCAATAGCGCCATGTTGGCTGGCATGTAGAGCCCAAAGTCAAACCCAGCGTGCACGCACTGACTTGCCAACACAAACAACCCGCCAATGCCGGCCGCGTAGGCCACGCTGTTGGAGGGCAGCGAAAGCAGACGCCAACAGGCTATCGCCACCAAGGTCAACGTGGCCAGCATCAACATCAGACCCAGGCTGCCAGCCTCGACCAACGCCTCCAAATACTGATTCTCCGCATGGTAAAACCAACTCTCCGATCCGCGCTGCTCGTACAGTTTGTAGATGTAACGGTAGGTTCCTAGGCCACTGCCCATCAGCGGAAAATGCTGAGCAGCAGCCCAACCGTTCTGCCAGTGGGCAAGCCGGCTGTCCGGCCGGCTGTTCTGCCAGAGCGTGGCCAACCGCTGCTCGACCAGATCCACCCGTCCCACCCAAGCGACAAGTCCAAATCCCAGCAGTCCGACCACTACGAACAGCGAAACTCGCTTCCACGAGCGGTGAAGGAACGCCGCGGCGAGAGACGTGATCGCAGCAGCAATCAGCAGCGAAATCCAGGCGCCACGAGACAACGAGCAAACAACACCGGCAAAAACCAAAACGGTCACCGACAGGGCTGCTAGTTTGGTGAAGTTCAGTTCCGAAATCAGCCGGAGCACGCCGCCGCCCCCCGCGAGACCTTTCCCTGGAGGCAGCGAACTGTGCTGGTCAGGAAGCCTAGACGTCGCTGCACTAGGCGCGAATTGACCTCGACTGAAAGCCCAAACCGTCAATCCAATCGCCGCTCCCAAACAGATGTTCAAAAAACCAGCGCCGCTGTTGCGATTCACAAAACTAGCAAACGGCGCTCCGCCCTCGGTGAGTGGAACGCTGCCAAACAACAGTCCGTTCCACTGCAACTGCTGAACAATACCGAAGAAAGACAGCGCCGCTCCATTGAGCGCCACGACCGTGAAAAGGCCGAGCAAAGCAGGTGCCCCACTGAATGTCCGGCTCGCCAAGAAAAAGGCCGACACTCCCGCGGTCAGCAGCGCTAGGTCGTGCCGTGTCGAACCGGGGTAGAGGCTAATTGTGCGGCCAGACGGCGACGGCGAAAGCGCCAACTCGCTGGCAAAAGTCCGCTCAGTCGCCGCCGTGGGATCTTCCTCAGCTGGCAACAGAGATGTCCAGAGCGCGTGATTCTCCGGGGCCAGACCGAAGACCGCCGCAGGCAACGAGACCAGCTGAAAACCACCCAGCAGCAACGCCAGTAGCAATGGCACCATCGCAGACGCTACCGGAGCCGTCTGGACGCGGTTGCTGAAGGAGCTAAACAGGAACAACCCCAAAGCAGCAAACAGACCGACGAAGAACCACCGCTGATGGGCCGCCTGGGTCCCACCAAAGAACCACGCTAGTCCAAGCACGGGAACGATCAATGCCAGCTGCGACGCCAGCTGAAGAGCCGATCGCCGCGTCTGAGAGACTCGATCATCCCCGGCTAACTCTGACATCGCTCGAGTTCTCATCAGCCATCGGATGCTGTCGCGTCGCAGCCGCCTGGTACTCCGAGCTGTCCTCGGTCCGTGATGACAATCTGAGTAACGTGCCGTGTCGAGTTTCCTCGCCGCCGCCGATCCGTTCAGTCAAACGGCGAAGTGATGGTCGCTGAATTGCGTCTCCTACCCTGAACCCAGAGCTGCATCGGAATTCGGGCAGGTCTAATAGAAGTCGCCTGACGCGCGCAATCAACCCGTCGTCAAGCTGCGGGCTTTCCCGCCACCTCTCGCTGGTACAGTCCAGTAGAGTTGGTTAAAAGCCAATTTGTGCATAGGAACTGTATCTAATCTAATCGGCGGCACTGCGTCTGTAAAGAATGACACCCGCCCGCCCGCCAAACTCTGGCGAGTTCGGCTACGACTCTGGCGATCGGCTACGCTCCAAAACAGCCGCTGGGCGTTAGCCCGGATTATTCATGAAGATCGTGGCGAGAGGTTGTAAGTACGTTCGTGGCAAGGAAGGCGAGCAATTCTTCCGCAGGCGTATTGAAGCAATACGTCGAGGGAGAATTGTGAAGCATGACGAAGCCACGGGTGGACTTACGACCTCGCAGCAGATCGCTCATGAATAATTCGGGTTAGCCCACGGTTCCCCAGCGAAAGCGACGCGTAGCGTCCGGCGAGTGCCCCCTCTCCGGCCCTTCGGGCCGACTCTCCCCGAGGGGAGAGTGAAGAAAGACAAAGGCCTAGTGCGGTTCGTGCTTGAAGTCCGCGACGAAGGACTGTCCCCCGATGTCGATAAACAGCTTCGCTTCCACGCCCTGCCCAGCGAGCTTCAAGGCCTCGATAAGCGCCTTGTCTGTTGTCTCGAACCTCGCAGTACTCCCCGATTCAGCGTCGACCGGCATCAATTCGTATCTCTTTGTCTCGTCGCCAATGGTCCGCTCGATGGTGAGCGACGGTGCTTCGATCGGGACCTCCTTCTCCATCTCGCTGTCCAACACGTAGACCGTGACCAAGCCCGACTCGTCGTCGTGTAGCCACTCGATGTGGTACTGCTCGTCGCCCACTTCCACCAGATGGCCGTCGTGCGGCCCATTCTCGGCGTGGGAATGGGCGTGGCCGTGATGCTGGTGAGCATCTTCGTAGTCCGACGCGGAATTGTCGGGAGCGGTTTTCACAGTCGAGCCAGGGGAACAACCGAGGACACACAGGCAAAAGCAGACCAAACAGGTTTTCCGGGTCATAGCACAGCTCCTTGGCATTTGCGGGTGGCTGGTCAGTTTATCGCCTAGCGGAATCGTTGTCTGCGGGCCTCTCCGTGTGTAGTCCACCAAACTCTGGCGAGTTCGGCTACGCTCAAAATCAGCCGCTGGGCGTTAGCCCGTTAGCCCCACGGTTCCCACCGTAACAGTAGCAGGCACACTCCGTGTGCCGTCCGCCAGAAGTAGAGCAAACACGAAACCGATACGCGGCCAAACGGCTCGGCAGGAGCCTCGCCCTCCCGAGCGTCTGACACGGCTGTTGCCCGCCGTGGAGCCATCCACTCAATCCTGTTCCTCATGTTGATCCTGTCTTCTGCCTTTCTTGACAGGATTTACAGGATCAACAGGATGGCCTCGTGCTCGTTCAGAAAACTCCTTGCGGCCGAATTCGCCAGAATGTGGTCGAATCGGCAGTCCGCCAAACTCTGGCGAGTTCGGCTACGGATCAAAATCAGCCGCTGGGCGTTAGCCGGCGTTAGCCCACGGTTCGAAACCGACGCGTAAGTTCCGGGAAGGGGCTCCCCCTCTCCGGCCCTTCGGGCCGACTCTCCCCGAGGGGAGAGTGAGGAAAGACGAAATCACCCGCCAATTTGGCCATTCCGGCCTCTCCGGAGAAACAGCCAACTTTGCGCATTCCTCCGAAACCAACAGGTAGTCGACTCATTGTTGCAGGGCAGCCGCCACTTTTGGCGCCCTAATTCAAGGAATGGCAGGATTTGGGCCCCAAGTCTGCCGATTATGGTGACTATTCCGGCAGTGCGGAAAGAACTGGTTCTGCGTGTTGCGCCGGTCCGATGGATTTAGACGAGCGACTATGCCGAATAGATCGGTAGCTCCGGTTAGACCAACTGTGACTTGTACGCGAGCGGGTCCGAGACGTCCCCTTGCGCCACACGATCGGCAAACCGCCAAGAGAGACGGATTCATTTAGCGCCGTGGAGAGATCCCGATGAGAATCAAGTGGGGGTTCCTGACTTCGTTAACGCTCTGCTGCGTGGTGATCACGGCGTCTGAAGTACGAGGCGATGAGAAGCCGACGGAGGAGGCCACTCAACAGGACTCGGCCGAGAGCCAAGTCCCCTTGCGGTCGAATTTCTCGTTCGGCTGGGCACCGCAGCCCAATTTGCCACCTGCCGTCCAGCCAGCATCACACGGGTTGCCATTTCCCGGTGGACCGTTTCCGGCGGGACCTGTCATGCCTGCGTCCCTCAACGGACCGCCAGGTATGCCGCAGCCGTTTCCTGGGCCTCCAGCCGCACCGCTCGAACATGGCATGGGCCCTGGATATGGTGGGCCGGGCTATGGGAGTGGCGAGTACGATGGAGACTATGTCGATCCGCCATATCCTGGCCCGTTTGACGGATGGGTTGATGGCCGCTCGGACTGCGCGTTCTGTGGCGGAGCCGGTTGCAATGAATGTGCTGGCGCGGGTGGAGGTCTGCTCGGTTGGCTCATCACAGGTATGCGACCCTACCCCGAGGGCGGTATCTGCGCACCCCGCTGGTACGACATCACGATGGATGCCATGTTCCTGCAACGCCAGGACGTGGGCCGAGATCAGGGGATCACCAGTTTGGGGATCAACGGGGATATCATCCTCAGCACCGGAGACCTGTCGCTCCAGAACCGCTTGGGCTTTCGCTTCACTGGAGCCACTCAGATCTCTGCGGGGCTGATCGCCGAATTCACCTACTTCGGTCTGTTCAATTGGTCAGATCAGCAGATGGTCCGAGACGACACGATCGGTGATTTCTTCTCCGTTTACAGCGATTTCGGCACCAATCCCTTCAATGGTTTCGATGAAACGGACCGTTCCCACTTCCAGGAAATCACGTTCTCGTCGACGATCGATAGCTTTGAATTGAACTTCCGCCGACGGTGGTCGGCACCCAACTGCCTCGTACAGGGATCCTGGCTAGGCGGGGTTCGCTATATCTACCTGGTGGAGGATTTTGAGTACAACACCAACGGCGGCGACGATCTGGCGACTCCCATTCTGGAAGTCAACGGTAAGCAACAGACCGACATACGAACACGAAACAGCCTCACCGGCTTCCAGATCGGCGGTGATCTATGGACCACAATCGTTCCCGGTATCAGCCTCGGCGGCGAGATGAAGGGCGGGGTCTATGGAAACTACGGCAACCAAAGAACTGTCCTGTTTGCAACGACAACCTTGCCGCCCGCCGCCACGACGGTTATCGAAGAAGCATCGATCAACGATGTGGCCTTCGCCGGCGAGGCTCGGCTCGAAGCGATCTACCGAACCGGGCCGAATTGGACGATCCGCGCCGGCTACACTTTCTTCGTGATGAGCGGCGTGGCGTTGGCCGCCAACAACCTCAACACCAGCGCTCCCCCAAGCCTGCAAGCCGTCGGAACCACCCCTCGTCCAGCGTTCAAGAACGACGATGGCGACGTGTTCCTGCATGGTGGTCATGTCGGTATCGAGTGGATCTGGTAAGGGGGGAGCAAGCAATCCCGGGAAGAATCGGCTCTACGACTCTCTCCACATTTGCGCCCGACAACCGCTGGGGACCAACACGGCGCGGTCGAATCGGTCGACGAAGGCAAAACCAGAGGCGCGAGAAACCTTCATCGAAGGCACGCCACCCGGGCGCCAGACGCGTAAACACGAATACGCGACCAGCGGCCCGGGTCTCTCCCCGTCGCTGTTTCCAGCCGTCTAAAAGCCGCCCGGGCTAGCAGCTTTTCGCTGATCTCAACGACCCTGGCAACTGCTCTTTGTGCCTGCGGCTCAATCGAAACCCGAAGCGTAAGCGAGGGAATCAGTTGCGCTGGTCCATCAGCTCGCCCTCGCTGACACGTCGTGATGTTGCGCGTTCAGCTCAATCGAAACCCGAAGCGTAAGCGACGGAACAACTTGCAACGGGACGTCAACTCCCCCTCGCTGACGCGTCGGGTTCCGAAAACGCGGCAAACTCGCCAGTCCTGCATCCTCCAAACTGTGACAAGCGCGCGAAGGTGGACTCGTGCCGGTCCTGCCGCCGTAAAAAGCACTATTTATATGGTGTTTCTATTTGACACCACGCCGCTCCGGTTTATACTCGACACTCCAAGTTTTCCATTTACCTCATTTATCTCATTTTTACAGCATCGAGGGCCTGTTCGGGGTACCCCTATTTAGAGGGGTATGTTGGCGCCGAATCTGCGGCTGATTTGCCTTGCTCTGATTGCACCGTTCCGACCGCGAAACTCTTAGCGGCTAAGCGGTTTCTGCAAAAAAGTGGAATTATTTGCGGTGCGTAATTAGACTGGCATGAGTTGTCGTTAGCACCCGCATCTTGACGTATCTGCCCAACCCAGAAGGGGTATCGTCGTGAGACTGAAGAAAAACGGTCGATCCAAAACCGCCACGAACTCTAGAAAACGCAGCCGAAAACTGTCTGATCGGCGGAGAGTGGAGCTTGAGCGTCTCGAGGATCGCCGCCTGTTGGCCGCGGATGTCTATATGCCACCTCGGTTCCATGAGATCCAGACCGACCAGTTTCTTTCCGGACCGGCAGTCGGCGCGCCGTTGGGCATCGCGCTGGACTACGTGCGCGCGAACGCTGGAGATTTCGGCCTGACAGCCGGCGACCTAGGCGACGAGAACATTGTCGTCACGGACCAATTCACAGACGCGAGCACGGGTGTCACCCATATTTACCTGCGACAGAAGCTGAACGACCTAGAGATTGCCTTCGCGAACATGAATGTCAACATCGCGCGAAACGGCGAGGTCATCAGTGCGGGAAGCAGTTTCATACCGTTGCCAGATCCTTCTTCGGTGGCCTCCCAGCCGTCAGTGACCCCCAACGAGGCCTATATCGACTTCGCGCAGGAGCTTGAGTTGACCTTGGCGGAGGACCCTGAGGTGCTGATCAGCGAGGACACTCCGGCGCAGACCACCACGATCTCGGGTGGAGGCCTGGCGAGCCAGGACGTTGTCGTCGAGCTGCAATATATCCCGACCGAAGACGGTCTGGAGCTGAGTTGGGCTTTGGATGTCGCCGTCATCGAACAGGGCGCTTGGTATGACGCGATCGTCAGCGCGGATGACGGAGAGGTGATTCAGGCGCGTGACCGAGTCAGGGCTTTGGCAAGTTATGAAGTACTCCCGCTTCCAACACGCAGCCCCGATGAGGGGAGTCGCACGATTGTGGTCGAACCGCACGATCCCATCGCCTCACCATTCGGATGGCATGATTCGAATGGCTTACCAGGTGCCGACTTCTTTGACACGCGAGGTAACAACGTCATCGCTCAGGAAGACCGTGACGGAACGGGTGGTATCAACTTGATCCTCACCGCGGTGCAGCGACCGTCGGGCGGTCCCGGACTGGACTTTCGTGCTCCGTTCGATCTTTCTCAGGCTCCCAGTGCGTACACCGACGCCTCGGTCACACAGCTGTTCTACCTTACAAACGTTGCCCACGACCTGACCTATCGATATGGATTCGACGAACTCGCCGGCAATTTTCAGGCGCTCAACTACACGGGGCTGGGACAAGGAGGCGATGCGATAATCGCGTACGCTCAGTCACAAGGCGATATTCAAGCCACCTCTAACGCTGCTTTCTTTCCGACACCCGAGGGCCAACCCGGTTTCCTCGTCGTCGACGAATTCGAGTTAGACTTCACCACCACGCCAGCCGGCCCGTATTCGCCGCGCCGGGACGCTTCTTTTGTCGCCGACGTCATCTTTCACGAATTCGCGCATGGCATGACCGACCGCCTGGTTGGTGGTGCATCCAATGTTCTGGCGCTCACACAACTCCAGCCTGTCGCGTTGGCGGAGGGATGGAGCGACTACTATGCACTCGCTTTCCTTCAGGACGCTAACGATCAAAAGTTTGATTCTTTCGCGATTGGGGACTACCTAAACGGGCCAAGCCCGGCCATTCCGGGAGCCGGCTTCCGACGCTTTCCTTACAGCTTTGACATGACGGTCAATCCATTGACCTACGTCGTACTGAACGACGGCCCGGCGGCCAACGTCCCGCACGATGGAGGCGAGATTTTTGCTTCTGCGCTGTGGGACATGCATTGGCTGTTGATCGACAAGTACGGATTCGATTCGGATCTGTACGATGGCAGCGGCGGCAACAATCTGGCCATCCAGCTGGTCACCGATGCATTGAAGCTGGTACCAGCCGAACCGTCCTTCATCGACGTCCGGGACTCGATCCTGTCAGCAGATCTCATCAGGAATCAGGGCGTCAACCATGAACAGATTTGGGAAGCCTTCGCTCGACGCGGGATTGGATTGAGCGCGTTAGCCGATAGGACCGGGGCCGTCGTGCCAGCGTCCAACTCGGAAGATGTGCGCGAAGCATTCGATGTACCCCAACCCATCAGCACGGTCACGGGACGGGTCTTCGGCGATCTCAACGGAAACGGTGTCAGGGACAATTTCGAGACCGGTCTCAGCGGCGTCGAGGTGTTCGTCGATTTGAACAACAGTGGACGGCTGGATCCTCTGGAGCCCCGCACCGTCACCGACGAGTTGGGTAATTACACCTTTGACTTCCTGGTCCCCGGCCAGTTTGATATTGCGATTGTCGTGGGCAACGACCTATCGCAAACTTTCCCGGCTTTGGGCACTAGCCAAGCGGTCACGGTGACCAGTGCCGGAGACATCACCGATGCCGACTTTGGACTCCGCAGCGGTGAGGGCCAAATCACGGGTGTCAAATTCCACGATCTCAACGGCGACGGCCGCCGCGAAATCTGCGAGATCATCCCCGGATCGATCCAGCCACCCTGCGAAGAAGACCCAGGAATCCCCGGCGTCTGGATCTATGTGGACTACGACAACGACGGACGATTCGACATCGGCGAGCCCTCGGCGATTACCGGGCGAGGTGGCCTCACTAGTCGGTTCGACGGCGAGTACACCCTGAACGTCGACCGGGAAGGCAGCTTCTTCGTCCGCGAAGTGATGACCCCCGGTTGGGAACAAACCTTTCCCGGCGGTGCCGCCCAAGCTCATCGCGTCACCGTTACCGAGGGATCTCTGAATGTCACCCTCGACTTCGGCAACACCTCGAACCTCGATTTCGGCGATGCACCCGATAGCTACCGGACATCGCTCGAGTCCGGCGGCCCCGTCTACCCGATCATTGACGGTTTTCATCTCGGCTCGTCGGTCGATGCCGACCTGGACGGGATTCCCAGCCCGGGCGCCGATGGTGACGATGATGATCAACTCACCAGCGACGAGGATGGAGTGGTCTTCACTTCGGTCTTGTCGCCCGGTTCCACAGGATCGATCGACATCACGGCGTTCAGTGGTTCGTATTCGGCAGGCCGAGTCAACGCGTGGATCGACTTCAACGGCGACGGCGATTTCGCCGACAGCGGCGAGCATGTGGTTGTCGATACGCGGCAGTCGACCGGCACCACCCGGTATAGCTTCCCCGTTCCTGAAGACGCCACCTCCGGACTTACCTACTCCCGTGTCACCTACGGCTATCACCGCTTCAAGCCGGGCGACACGCCCACAATCCGTGACATCGCGGGCGAAGTCGAGGACCATCAGGTCCGCGTGGTCGGCTCGCAGCCCCAGGCGTTTGACGACCAGTTCCGGGTCGATCAGAACTCGGCGGCAAACTCGTTCAACGTGCTGGCGAACGACATCTCCAGCCGAAATGCACCAATTTTCATCGCCTCGACCTCCACTCCCAACCGGGGCGGACGAGTCTCGATCTCGGCCAACGGCCTCTTGCTGAGCTACACGCCAGCGACCGGCTTCGCCGGCGTCGAGGTGTTCACCTACACCGTCCAGGATCAAGCTGGAGCAACCGACACAGCGACGGTGACGGTCACGATCGTGCCCGACACGCCGGCGCTGGCGGTTGACGACTCATTTGATGTCTTGGAAAACACGACGGACAACGTACTGGATGTGCTGGACAACGACTTGGCCGGGCAGAACCCGCCGATTCAAATCGTGGATGTCGTCGGTTCCGCCAACTCGCTGGTAACCGTTGATCGACGAGGCACGACCGATCCGGACGACGACGTCCTTCTCTACTCGGCCAACCCCGGATTCGCCGGCTCGGATCAGTTCAGCTACATCATTGAGGATGACGCGGGCATCCGCAGCACCGCGACTGTAACGGTCCACAACCAACCCACGACGCGCAACGACGACATTATCGAGTACGAGTTGTTCACCACCGATCTGACCGGCAATCCGATCTCAGCGATCGGCGTAGGCCAGCCGTTCCTACTACAGGGGAATGTGCGTGATCTGCGCGCCGATGACGGCGACGGCAGTCCCATCGATCGACGAGGAATCGCGGCCGCCTATATGGACGTGCTCTACGACTTGTCACTGGTTTCTATCTCCGGCAGCATCACCTACGGCCCTGACTACCTGAACTCAACCGCGGGCAGCACCGCGATTCCCGGCCTGATCGACGAAGTCGGAGCTCTGCAGACCAGTAACATTCCGTTGGGAGCGGATGCGGCGCTCCTCTTCTCCGTGCCGATGGTCGCCAACGCAGCAGGTGTCGCCTCGTTCGTCGGAGATCCTGCCGACCAACGAGAAGAGGCCAACCCCGGACTGCCACCGGAACACGACTCGTTGCTGTTCCAACCTCCCAGCAACATCCTGCTGCAGAACATGCGTTTCACCAACGCCACACTCTCGATTGTCAGCTCCGGCGCCGTGCCGATTGCCGTCGACAACACGTTCCAAGTCGCCGCGGATCCGAGCATCAGCAACACGCTCGATGTGCTCGCGAACGACCTGGACAACGGTAATCCACCGCTGACCGTGGTCGCGGTGACTGCGGGTGATCGGGGTGGCCAAGTGGTAATCGGATCCGGTGGCGCTAACGTGCTCTATCGGCCCGCAGTCGGATTTGCTGGTGTGGAACAGTTTAGCTACACGATACAAAACAGCACCGGATTGACATCCAGCGCGACGGTCACCGTCCAGGCAGGCGTCAGCGCTAAGACGCTCCGATACCGGCTCGAAACCGTTCCGGCAGGCCCGATCGCGGTGGGCTCGGAGTTTGAACTGCGGGCCTTGGTCGACGACCTTCGGGCCGATGACGGCGACGGCAACCCACGCGATGACCGCGGTGTGTTCGCTGGCTACATTGACGTCCTTTTCGATTCGAATCTCGTATCGCCTATTAGCGATACTCAGAATCCGCTGGGATTCCAGATCAACTTCGCGACCGAGTACCGAAACGGGATCGCGGGGGATGTGGACACTCCCAACATCATCGATGAAGCGGGAGCTTTCCAGACCGGCTCGCTGCCCTTGGGCGCGGACGAACGGCTGTTGTTCACCGTCCGGTTGCGGGCGGACGCCACTGGAGTCGCAAGCTTCCAAGCCGACCCAGCCGACATCCTTCCGTTGCACGAATCTTTACACTTCGAGCCTACGACTACCCTGATGCTCGATCGGATCGAGCTTGGCAGCACCAGCATCACGATCTCTGCCGCGGCCGCCGAGGGTGAACTCACGAATCCAACAAACCGTCTCGATGTCAACGCTGATGGCAACGTGACCCCGATCGACCCCCTGATCGTGGTCAACTACTTGAACCGGGCCGGTGCGGAGGGCGAGTCGACGAACATGTTCGTCGACGTGACCGGTGATGGACATGTCTCGCCGGTGGACGCGCTGGAGCTGATCAACTATCTGAATCGCAGAGGCGTGGGAGCCGCCGGAGAAGGCGAGGGCGAAGGCGAGTCGCAACCGACAGGTCTTGGTGTACCGTTGGTGAGACCAACTAACGGGACTCCTGCGGCCACCGAAGGCGCCGCACTGCCGACACTCTACGATCCCGCGTTGTCAGCAGACGACGCGCACCGGACTCGTCCCCGTCAATCTGTCCTGGCCGAGTGGACGCGCAGCTCGGACAACGAGATCGACGAGTTGATCAGTGAGGAACTAGCCGAAGACATCCTCGACGGCTGGAGTCGATAACCGAGCGGCTGGGGCAACAAGCCAGAAATCGATGAGCAGATCCCCTGCCGGTCTGGCGGGGGGCGTCGATCGATCGGCCAAACGCAACCCCCTTCGCGGAGGTCGTGCAGCTCTTACGCTTCATGCAATCCACCAAACTCTGGCGAGTTCGGCTACGCTGCAAATCAGCCGCTGGGCGTTAGCCGGCGTTAGCCCACGGTTCCCCAGCGAAGCCGACACGTAGCGCCCGGGGAGGGCTGCCCCTCTCCGGCCCTTTGGGCCGACTCTCCCCGCGGGGAGAGTGAACAGAGATGAATTCATGCACCAACCTAAAAAGGCCTCGAGCCTTCCTAGATTGCGCAAGCTTCTCAATTGACATCTAGAATCTATCGGATAAGCTCGCCTCTTATACTCATTTGTCATCCGGGAGAATCACCATGACCCAATCTCGACGTCTCATTCCCCTAGCACTCAGCTTCTGCATGGCCGCGGCAACAAGCCTAGCGCAGGAGCAGAATCAGGAAGCCGAGCCGGCCTCGCCGTCCGATGTGCCCGTGCCGAGCGCCTCAGGACCGGAACAGAAGTCGGAGGGGGCGGTTCAGCGCGCCGCACCTGCGGTTAGCGAACCACAGTACTACGAAGAGACCATCTATGTGCCGCGGTGGACGACAGAGACAAGAACGGTCACTGTCACCGAATGCCGCCCGGAAACCCGTTCGCGCACCTACACGGTCTACAAGCCAGTTGCAGAAACGCACGAGGTGACCGAAGACTATACAGTGATGGAGCCGCGTACCGAGTCCCGAGAGGAGAGTTACCGAGTACGCGTTCCCAGCACGCGGACAGTCGAGCAGGAGTATTGCGTGCGAGTACCGGTGTGGAGTGAGGTTTCGGAGGACTACCTCGTTTCGGTTCCGGAAACGAAACAAGAGGAACGACAGTATCAAGTTTGCGTCCCCGTTCCGCGGCAAGTCGAGCAGCAATACACCGCGATGGTCCCTCACACTGAAACCAGGACCGGAGTTCGCCAGGTGTGCCGTATGGTACCTGTCACGACGACACGCACAGTCTGCCGGGACCGTGGTCACTGGGAAGACTGCGTCGTGACCGCGCACTCGGGATGCTACGGGGCGAGCGACCCTTGCGGAGGATGTGACTCGTGTGGTGCCTGTCAGACCGTCACTCGGCGAGTGTGGGTTGCCAACATCGTTGAAGAACAGGTTCCGGTCACCACGTACCGACCGGAAGTGTCCAGCGTGCCCTATGAATACCAGGTCACCGTGTGCCGCGCTGAACCGCGGACACGGACGATAACAGTGTACGACTATGAGACGGAAACACGGACACGAACGGTTCCCGTCGTTCACTACCGGACCGAGAAGCGAACGCGGACACGCAAGGTTTGTGAATACGAAACGCAAACGCGAACTCGCCAAGTCGTCCTACACGAGTATCAGATTGAGGATCGGACGCGAACGGTGAACTACACCACCTGGGTGCCCGTTACCAAGACTCGAACCCGGCAAGTCACCAACTGGCGGCGAGTTCCGGAGGAACGGACCAGCAACTACACCGTGATGGTTCCTCATCAGGTCCAAAAGCAGGTTCAGGTGCCGGTCTGCCAAATGGTACCACAGACGATCAAGGTCCCCGTCGCGCCTTGCGCGCCGCTCCCCTGCGGCTACGGCTGTTAGATACCGGCCGATGCGGCAACGTCAGACTCGCCTTAGTCACACAAGGCCTTCCCAACACGGAAGGCCTTTTTTTTGCGGCTGTGACCGCGCTTGAGTTACAGCATCAACAGGATGGCCCGGGGACCGCGATACAAGATCAGCCGCTGGGCGTTAGCCCACGGTTACCATCCGTAAGCCGATGTGTCTCGGCTCGGCAGGAGCCTCGCCCTCCCGAATGTCTTACACGACTGTTGCGGTGGGTGTAATGGGGTGACCTGCCGCTGGTTGCCGTCCCTTCGATCATGTTCATCATGTTGATCCTGTCTTCTGTTTTTTCGACAGGATTCACAAGAGCAACAGGATGGCCCGGGGACCGCGCTACAAGATCAGCCGCTGGGCGTTAGCCCACGGTTACCACCCGTAAGCCGATGTGTCTCGGCTCGGCAGGAGCCTCGCCCTCCCGAGCGTCTTACACGACTCTTGCAGCGGGTGTGATGGGGGTGACCTGCCGCTGGTTGCCGTCCCTTCGATCGTGTTCATCATGTTGATCCTGTCTTCTGTTTTTTCGACAGGATTCACAAGAGCAACAGAATGGCCCGGGACCCGTGCCACAAAATCAGCCGCTGGGCGTTAGCCCACGGTTTGCCACCGTAAGCCGATGTGTCTCGGCTCGGCAGGAGCCTCGCCCTCCCGAGCGTCTTACACGACTGTTGCAGCGGGTGTAATGGAGTGACCTGCCGCTGGTTGCCGTTCCTTCGATCATGTTCATCATGTTGATCCTGTCTTCTGTTTGTTCGACAGGATTTACAAGAGCAACATGATGGCCCGGGACCCGCGCCGCAAAATCAGCCGCTGGGCGTTAGCCCACGGTTTGCCACCGTAAGCCGATGTGTCTCGGCTCGGCAGGAGCCTCGCCCTCCCGAGCGTCTTACATGTACTGTCGCAGCGGGTGTAATGGAGTAACCTGCCGCTGGTTGCCGTTCCTTCGATCATGTTCATCATGTTGATCCTGTCTTCTATTTTTTGACAGGATTTACAGGAGCAACAGGATGGCCCGGGACCGCCACGAGATCAGCCGCTGGGCGTTAGCCCACGGTTACCACCCGTAAGTCGATGTGTCTCGGCTCGGCAGGAGCCTCGCCCTACCGAACGTCTTACACGACTGTTGCAGCGGGTGTGATGGAGTGACCTGGAGCTGGTTGCCGTCCCTTCGATCATGTCCATCACGTTGATCCTGTCTTCTATTTTTGACAGGATTCACAAGAGCAACAGGATGGCCCGGGGACCGCGCCACAAGATCAGCCGCTGGGCGTTAGCCAACGGTTACCATCCGTAAGCCGATGTGTCTCGGCTCGGCAGGAGCCTCGCCCTCCCGAGCGTCTTACACGACTGTTGCAGCGGGTGTAATGGGGTGACCTGCCGCTGGTTGCCGTTCCTTCGATCATGTTCATCATGTTGATCCTGTCTTCTGTTTTTTCGACAGGATTCACAAGAGCAACAGAATGGCCCGGGGACCGCGCCACAAGATCAGCCGCTGGGCGTTAGCCAACGGTTACCACCCGTAAGCCGATGTGTCTCGGCTCGGCAGGAGCCTCGCCCTCCCGAGCGTCTTACACGACTGTTGCGGTGGGTGTAATGGGGTGACCTGCCGCTGGTTGCCGTCCCTTCGATCATGTTCATCATGTTGATCCTGTCTTCTATTTTTTGACAGGATTCACAAGAGCAACAGGATGGCCCGGGACCGCGCTACAAGATCAGCCGCTGGGCGTTAGCCCACGGTTACCACCCGTAAGCCGATGTGTCTCGGCTCGGCAGGAGCCTCGCCCTCCCGAGCGTCTTACACGACTGTTGCAGCGGGGGTGATGGACATTCCGCCGTTGGTCGCCATCCCCTCGACCTTGTTCATCATGTTGTTCCTGTCTTGACAAGATTGCAGCCGGGCTACGCCAAGCGGCGGAATAGCATGTCGCGCTCGTCGCTGTCAGAGAGCTGCTCCGCCAGCTCGTCGAAGAGCTCCTCGTCGAGTTCAGGTAGTCGGCGGTTGGAGCCGGCGGTCGCATCGCTGACGCCAGCCGGGACAGGTGGTCTATTCGCCGCGAAAGCCGCATCGATCAACTCTATCTGGTTGCCGCTCTTGCTCGAGTCGTCCAGAGTCGAGTCGTCCTCTTCATCCAGCAACGGCGAGGGAGCGCCGCTGCTGCCGGACTCCTCACCCTCCGGTTCAGCCTGGCCGTTCTCGTCATTCAGGTGATTGACGATGGCCAAGGCGTCGGCGGCGCTAATGAAATTGTCTCCATTGACGTCGCGGAACGGAGGTGGATCGGGCGTCGGCACGGGCACCGCACTCGGCCCCCGGTCGTTCAGGTAGTTGATAATCAGCAGCACGTCCCCCGGAGAGATCGTGCCGTCGCCATTCACATCCAACGGATTGCTTGGATTCCGCCAAGGTCGCGTGTTGCTCACATCGATCGTCACGGTGGCCGTCGAACTTGCCCCCAGCGCGTCGATGGCACGATAGATGAAGACATCGCGACCGAAGAATCCAGGTGCCGGTGTGTAACTGAAGGAACCGTCACTGTTCAAGGTCGCCGTACCGGCACTGGGCCCGCTAAGACGTTCGGCTGTGAGCGAATCACCGTCCGGATCCGTGTCATTGCTCAACACGCCGTTCGCCGCTGAGACTTCCAGCACCTCGTCCTGTTCAACCTGATATACGTCATCTTCTGGAATCGGTGGATCGTTGCTGTTGAGCACGTCGATGGTCACCGTGGCAATCGACGCACTCACGCCGTCGCTGACCAGATAGGTGAACGTATCTGTACC
Organism: Pirellulaceae bacterium; assembly: GCA_965223305.1. Taxonomy (GTDB): domain Bacteria; phylum Planctomycetota; class Planctomycetia; order Pirellulales; family Pirellulaceae; genus CBDCWT01. The sequence goes on from CBDCWT010000030.1 coordinate 125,221, forward strand.
GAAAAAGTTCGCGTTCGGCTCGTAGCTAAAGGCACCATCCGTCGACAGCGATACCGTTCCATTGGTCGGCTGCTGCTCGATTGTGGCGGTGATTGGATCGCCTTCGGGATCGGAATCGTTAACCAACACGCCGTCGACCGTGGCTACTTCCAAGATGCGGTCTTCCGTGGTGGTGTAACGATCGTCGACGGCCGTCGGGGCGTCGTTGCGGCCACTGACGTTTACCGTAACCACTCCAATCGCCTCTTCGGCGCCATCGGTGGCACGATAGGAGAATGTATCGGCGCGGCTTGTTCCGGGCGGCAAGCCCTGTAGTAGATCGCTCGGCGATGCGTCGTATTCAAACGACCCATCCGCGTTGATCGTAACAGCAGCTCCCAGCGAGCTCGTAACCTCCGCGGCTACGGCGATCAGTGCATCGCCCTCTGGATCAGCGTCGTTGACGAGCAGCCCTTGGTCGGCCTGCACCGCGAGCAACGTGTCCTCCTCCGTTGCATACTGGTCGTCTAAGGCGACTGGACCATCGTTGACGCCCGTGATCGTGATCGTAACTGTCGCCGACCCCAGCAACCCTGCCGCTTCCTGAACTGAATAGGTGAAGGTATCAGTGGCTGTCTGTCCTGGCGTGAGAGACTCAAAAGCGCCGTTGGGAAGGTAGGTGATGCTCGTCCCCAACACACTCTGCCGTAACTGAACCAGGCCCAACGTCGCATCCTGGTTGATGCTCACCACCTCCAGAATGCTCCCCGGGGTGTCGTCCAGGTCGTTGGCCAGCAACAAACTTCCAGAGAAAGTGAAGGCCGTGTCCTCGTTCGTCGTCAATCCGCCTGGGTCGTTGTTGTCGTCATCCTGCGGCTGGGGCGGATCGTTGATCGGGATCACGGTCAGCCTGGCCACCGTCGTCTGCGTCGAGAAGGCGGTGGTCCCGCCATTCGCCGAGACATCAACACCCTGCTCGCCGTTGGAACCGCTTGTTTGGTCCCACGCGCGGAACGTCAGGTCGCCCGAGGGCCCGCTGAAGTCTTGATTGGGGACGAAACGCACGAGGGCAGCCGTATCCAGCAGCGTCGCACTCGTGTCGCTCACCACACCAAGCGGCATCCAGTCGTCACCAATGTTGTACTCCCATTGCCCGTTTGACGTGTCCGCGGCGATGATCGCGATCCCTTCGACCGCCCCGATGTCCACGTCGGTGATGGCGTCGCCGGGAATGCTGCGAATGAGCTCCTCGACGGTGTCACCACGCGAATTGCGGTCGTCTTCGTTGAGGTTGCTTAACGAAGCCGGGGTCGAGCTGGTGAGCACCGGAGCGTCGTTCACATCGGTGACGATGCTGATCCTCACCGTGGCTTCATTCGAAGTGTCGCCGTCCAGATCCTCGACGGTGTACTTAAAGGTGTCGACCCCCGTAAAGCCCTCCGCCGGAGAATAGGCCACTGTTCCATCGTCGTTGACCTCGACCGTGCCGTTGCTGGGTTGTTCCGTGATCACCAACGTACTGGCAACGATCGGGCTGTCCGGCGCCACGTCGTTCGCCAGCACAGCAATGGTCACCGGCAGGTCTTCAATGGTGATCTCTTGGTCGTCGGCGACTGCGGGAGGTCTGTTAACGCCTGCCGTGAAAATGGTGAACGCAGTGACACCGCCGGGCCGGTTTGGACGAATGACGGTGTCCGCCAGGTCACGGATTCCTGTGGCCTGAGAGTTATCGAGCGTCACGTCGTATCGCTCACGGAAACTCCCATTGTTCGGGAACTCCGTGAGGCGAATTGTGCTGTTCGTCGTGTCAAATCCGAACTGGTAATCGATACCCGCCAATAGCAATTCGCCGTCCATCTCCAGGGTGATTCGATCGCTGGTCACCGAGGTCAGGTCAAGTCCCAAACCGACATCCGACACGAGGATCAAGATCTCGGTCAAGATCGGGGCGTCGACACGAACGATGGTTGCCGCCGGCTCCAGGTCAACGGCTCCTTGGTCAAGCGGCGAAATGACAACACCGCTGGGACCAACGAAGTCAGCCCGCTCGATGGCTCCCCGGTCCTTAAAGATGTTCGAACCAAGCCCCGGCGGCGGCTCCTGTGACGGATCGTCGACACGCAGTTGTCCGAAGAAGTCACGCTCGGGAACCACAATTGGCGACGGGGGAATCCCAATCGGATCACCCACCGCGACGGCCTCGGGGCGATCGACTAACGAGTTCATCGAACTGTCGATGGCCTGACTGCCAGGCGCCAAGTAGAAATTGCCGGACGCGGGATCGATGAACAGTGGGTCTTCTTCGGATTGGACGATCGAGTTCTCACCCAAAGTCCCGTCGTCGGCGTTACCGCTGAAGAGATTGGCACCAACCACTGTGGACAACGAAGTGCCGTCAACGGAGATACCCGTGCTGGCGTTGGCGACAATGTTATTGAGGATTGTAGGACTGGCATTTCGCGAAACTTCAATCCCCACTGCGCCTTCGTAGACGGTGTTGTTCAGAATGCGGCCGAAGGGAACCGCAGCCATGGAGACATTTCCGAGGTTCTCATCCCCGCGGAAACGAATGCCACCCGCCGCGGCATTGACGATCAAGTTGTTCTCGATCGTAATACCAGGCACCAACCGGGAGTTGTTGATCGTGGGCAGGTTTCGCACCGATGCTGGAGAGGGGCGATTCCCTATCGCATCGCGAGCCCCCGCATCAAAGACGATCCCAAAACCCGCCACGTCCTGGACCCGATTCGACTCGATCTGAACGTGCCCTTGCTCGCGCCTGACATTCCGATCTCCTTGCCGGCCCGTTTCGGGAATCAGCCGGTCGTTCGTGTCCAGCGGCGAGATCGTGATAATGTCGGCCGTGGTACCAGTCAGCGTGACAGCCGTCGGTGTTCCGCGGCGGATCTCTAACTGGTAGTCGCCTGCCAGCACTTCGCTGGCGCTGCCCGGTTCAGGATTGACCGGAAGCGCGAACGTCGAAGTCGTCGAAGGCGCGTTCGTCACCATTTCGCCGCGTTCCGTGAGCCCGATGATCAAGTCGTCGACGTAAAAACCTTCGAAGTCGTTTGCCAGGAAACGCTCTTCCTCGAAAAACGACCCGTTAGCATCGCCCTCGATTCCCTGATTCATCGATCCGGCCGTCGAGAAGTCGAAGCGGATGAGCAGGTTGTCCGCTCCAGCAAACTCGGATATGTCGATCCGCGCTTGCCGCCAACCACCGGTGTTGTCGTATAGCTCCTGGACGCGCTGTTGAGAGTTCTCGGAAACGGTCGATTGCGCCGAAATGAAACGCGGCAACTCTGCGTTCGGATCGCCCGACAAGACAGAGTTGTTGGTGGCCAACATCAGCCAATTATCACCGTCGTCCGTCGAGGCGAAAACGCGTGCGCTGTCCCGCATACAACATCCGGCACCCGTTCCCACAAAATTCGCATCCTCGGTTTGCAAGAAGTAGTTGAAGTAAAGGGTCGGCTTGTCGGCCGCTGAATAGGCCGACAGGTCGACCGGGTTTGTAGTCAGCGATCCCTGCGCACCGCCCGGCAAGTTGTAGTTATTGCCGCCACCCCCGGTTATCGCCGCGTTTGATGTCAAGTCGCGATGCTGTTGGGGAGTCAGTCCGTACTGCGCGTTGCCGTCGTAACGGATGTACTCATTCAGCTGGTCGACTTCTTGCCAGGGCTCAAGCCCAAAGTAGAACGAAGCGCCGCCTTCCGCCTCGGTGGTTTGATAGCCTAGAACGTTCAATCGATGCTGGTTCGGGTTAGGACGACTCTGGTCGAAACTGGCGTTGATCCCGTGGCCCGGGTCATCACGGCGACGCATGGTGGGATGCCAGAGGTTGAAGTCGACGGCCGAGAAAGTGACACCCGTTACGCCACCAAGTCCTGTGTCAACAAATGTCTCACCTCCTGCAAACACCGGCTGAGGATTCCCCATTCGATCGAGTGCAAACAGCCGGCCGCTGTTCGTGATAGCGAACAACATGTCCGCGAAAGCGCCATCCTGCAGGTTCTCCGGACCTGCCGTCAATCCGGCAAATCCATCTTCGGCGCCGGGAATGTCTTTAGCTTGAAATGGTGCGCCGGTCTCCGGATGGAATGGGACCCCGGTAAACTGCAAGATCCGATAGAACTTCCCGTTGTCGCTGACGCCATACATCGTCCCGCCAATAAAGGCCAACCCCGTGGTGAGCCCGCCGATGCCGGCGATGGGCCCCTTGGGGCCGAAAGGCCGTGGTGGGTTCACAACCATCTGTGCCGAACCATTTGTTGGGTCAGCTTGATAGAGCACCGACTCATTGGTGATCGGATCGCGCACCGAGTAGAACAGCTGGTACCGAACTTCGTTGTTTACGGGATCAAAACCGACCCGTCGCCACGCTAGGGCGTCGGTCCAGTCGCTGCTGATTCCCATCGGCGGTGGACCTGGCGTGAACTCGGGAATCGCGTCGTTCATGCGGTTGCCTTGAGCGGCCGTGGCAGGATCGACTTGCGAAATCGCGCCTACGGTCCCCATCATGCCGGGCACGCTCTCGACCGCCCACAGCTCCCCATCGCTGCGCATCGCGATGTCCAACACACCGGGAGGGGCTTGTCCTTGCTGCGTCATCGCGCCCTGGGCCAGCCGTCCCACGTTCGTCGTTATCTGGCCCGATGACGGATTAACCGTATAGAGCCGATCCTGCTGCGAGACATAGAGCACCATGTCGCCTAGTCTCAATGGACCGATGTTCGCGCTGAGTGCAATCGACGAAGAGATGTCAAAGAGCTGCGTTTGGGGTGCGACGTCCACCGTGCCCAGTCCTTCGACACCAGACGTGTATCCCTGAAACCCGATGTGATCCTCCGCAATGCGGTGGATGCCGGTCACCGGTTCGAGGCGAACGAGCGAATTACCCGTGGGGTCGAACGTGGCGTTTAGGGCCAGCGGCAACTGGGCATTCGACATCACAGCCACCAAGTAGCTGCGAGTGCTGCCGGCGGGAACCACTCCAGCGGGCAACTGCACGCTTCCCAAATAGGCGTCTAGCCTGCCGAAGCTCCCACGCTCTAAGTCGTCGACATCCGCGCCCTGTCCCAAACCCGGCTGATCGTCATCGACGTTGGAATCTCGGCTGACCAGCACCAGCTCGCCGGTCGCTTCGTCAAACACCGCGATGGTCGTATCGGGCCGCGAGAGACCGTCGGCGTAGTCGATGTCAAAAATGGTCGGGAAAGTCTTGTCGCCGCTGTTAAAGCCACCGATCGCCTGGATCAAATCAAAATCGACCGAAAATCGATAGTAATCCACGTTGTCCCGGTCCGAGAGATTGCCGCCGACGCTCAGCGATCCCCGGTCGCTGGTGAGCAGGTTCCCCAAATCCGTGGTGCCTGAGGCCACCTCGTAGGCATCTCCGGTAAGAAACGAATGGCTGGGCAGTCCCAACACCTCGATGCCATCGGTGGCGAAGTGAATATCGGCGAAACGAATGGTCGAACCGGGAATTTCGTCGACCTGTCTCAGCCGGATTTGCAGTTCGTACTCGCCGCGGCTAAGGCCTCCCGTTACGTTTTCGAGATCGGTTGCCGCCGGTTCGCTGCGGACTCGCACAAAGTAGTTGTTCGTCGAACCTGCAACACCTGGCAGCGTCACACGCATCCCCGGATCTCGGGGATTCACCGTGTAGAAGTCACCGCCCCGCCAATCCTCTTTGATGAGGTGTTCGGCGATCCCACTGAGCACGTCGTTCGAGCGTGAGCGAGCGACGACCCGCCCCGAGGCATCCACCAACTCGACCATCGCGTCCAGACCGGCGCCTGTCCGGTCAATATCGATCCAAACCTCCGCACCAGCTGTGCCGGTGAAGCTGTACACATCAACATCGGAAGGTGAATCCAGACTGATGAAACCGTTCACCTTGAAGCCCAAGCTGCGATTGTCGTCGCCACTCTTCTCATCCGGCGCCAGCACACCCAGCACTCGCGATTGGGCTGGTGTGCCGTTGATATCCTGCCGTCCCGCAAAGGAGGCCTCAGACTCCCTGATGAAGCGGACGTTCCGATCGTTGGCGTAACGCTCCAAGCGGATGCTGCGCCAATCGCCGGCTAAGGGTGCTTCGACGGTTCCATTGTTGTTCGTATCTCCTTGTGGCTGTCCGCTGGTATCGAGACCGGCCGTAAAGCTGTCGTCTTCCAAGGAGGTAAACACAACCGGGTGGCTGCCCGTTCCCACGATTTGAATCGTACCCCCGATTCGATCCTCAATGTCCAGCGGGTTGCCTCCAGCGGTAAACCCGGCGTCGTCTCCGTCGAGCTTCACCACCAGACTTGCACTGCTACTGCTTTGCAACACTAGTCCGCTGTAGGTGTGGTGATCGGGAACGACGATCTCGTCATCGACGACGTGGACAATGTCCGTGTCATCCCAGACACTCTTGGTTGTCAGTGTACCGCCGCGAACAACGACACCGTTGATACCGTTGCCTTCGAGCCTATTGAGTCGTAGTAAGGGACCGTGGTTGTCGTCGTAGTTGGGGTAGCGCTCGGCCAAACCAGTTGAACGACCGGCGTCAGCGTGCAGCTGAAACTGCAGAGCACTGGGGTTGATATTCGCGACGTCACCCGTGTTGTTACGGAAAACGTTATCGACAATCGTCGGCTGGGCACCGCGCACGAAGATCGTCGCCCGCTCGCTGGTACCACGGCCGTTGCGATCGGTGCGGCCCCCGGTAGACGAGTTATCGCGCAGCTCGCTGCGCGATAAGCGAACTTCCGCCTGATGGACTTCGATCGCGTCAAAACCGTCGAAACCGCCCTCGATCGGCGTGAGACCGCCACCGTAGGCAAGCACTACATGGTCCAAGCTTCCCTTCGACTGAGGGTTGAAGAATAGGCCGCCCCACTGGCCGGGCATGGGCGGGTTGGTATCCCCGTCGTTGCTTGTGTCAAAGCTGCCGCTGCCGCCAAAGCTGTCGTCCTTCTGTGAAGTAAAGACGATCTTCCGATCAGCGGTTCCCTCCGCGATCAGCTGTGCTCCGATCTCGGCCTCAATGCGGGCGCCTTCGCTCTTGATCACAACACCGGGATCGATCCGCAGCCGGCCGGCCGGGCGGGCGATGAACTCTCCAGAGCCGCCCAACATCGGACCGCCGGGATCGCCGGCGATCTGCAGATTCTCGGTCAACACGTGGGGGATGTCGGTGTCGTTCCAACGCGCGTTCCCGACGAGCCGATCGAGCGGTTGGCCAAACTCGGTGTTGATGCGAACGAATAGTCCGTTGATGCTGTTGTCGATGATTGTGTTGTCGTGAATGTCGGGCCCGATCCGACCCCCGGCATCATCGAAGCTGCGGGGACCGGCTGAGATGGCCGCATCAGCACTCCTGGTGATCGTGTTGTAGGACAGCGTCGGCCGCGAGGCGATCAGGTGAATCGGCGTAAAACTAACGTCGTCACCGTCAACAAAAACCTGCCCACCGCCATGGCTGATGTCGGCGTGATTGACGTAGTTCAAATAGACGCCGATCTCCTCGAGATCCGAGTCGCCTCGGAAAACGATACCTCCCCAGCCACCCGATTCAGGACCTTCGCTGGGGCCGTCCGAGTCACCTCCAATGGAATCGTCGCGGAAGTGACGGAAGTAGACTGGCAGCTCGGGAACGCCCAGCACCTGAATCGCGCTGTGGCTACGACTGATTCCCAACGAAGACGTCCCTGCATCCAAGTTCGCGCGCTGCAGTTTGAATTGGGCCCCCGCATCGATCATGAAGGTCACACCCTGCGGCACCAACAATTGCTGGCCGTCCACCAGCGGCGCGTCCAGCTCATCTAAGCCAACCAAGTAGGGCATGTTATCGTCAGCGGTCGTCACATCCGCGTCTGCTCCCCCATTACCGACCACACGAACCACGTTCGGCACGTAGAGGAGCGCCGGCACACCGGAAAGGTCCGTCTGATCGGCGCCCGTCAGCGATAGGGTGCTTCCGGTAGCCGCCGCGGCAACGTCGAAGGCCGCCACGCCATTGATGGCCGTCTCCAGACTGGCCGCTAGAGCGTCGGCCGTGTCGGCCGCAGTAAAGGGAACCGCTATGTTTCCCGCAGCAACACCCGATGCCGAATCGAACTCGAACGTCACCTGAGGGTTGACTCCGTCAAATGCCGTCAAGGTCTGACCATCGGCCAGGAGCGCTCCACCGCCGCGCGGAATGTTAATCCGATCGGCCGCCGCCTCTAACGCCGCCGGAATCGTATCAAACGGATTTCCCAGCGAGCCGTCTCCATCGACCCCAGCAGACGTGTCGTTCGCTTTGTCAACAAAGATCGTGCGGCCGCTTTGGAACCAAAACTCGTAGTTGCCACCCGAGATCCCATCTCCGTCACCGTCCAACGATCTGCCTGTGGCATCCCGCAGGTGCGAGCTGGGCCGCGCGCTGAAATCGAATTTCAAGTCATAGACGCCCTCGGTCGTTCCACCAAATCCCGTGTTCGCGATGGCCGGATCGACACCCTCTAACCCCGTACTCGACACACCTAGGTAGTAAACCCCCGGTTCCAATTCCAATTCGAGATAGGAGTCTCTGCCAAAGTAGTCGTCGTTGGCCGCCAGGTACTGGCGGGCGTCGCTCCCTTGCTCGTAGAGCGTGATCTTGGTGTCCAGCAGGCTCGCCGATGGCATCAGCCGTTCCGCAACCGTCTCGACCTGGAACAAGCCCGCCTCAGCTATCTCAAACTTATACAAGTCAAAGTCGTTGCTGCGGGGGGGATGCAGCCGCTGAATGTGGACGATGTCGTGGTCACCCGGAAAGACCGGCTCGTCCTCGTTGGGAAATCGTGTCGAATCGATACTGGCTCGATCTCCCATGATCGTCAGTCCGGGCAAGTCGTACGAGTGGCCGACTCCCAGATTGTGGCCGATCTCATGCATTGCCACTTGAAACCAACTGCCCCCGTATTGGCTGCTGCCCCAATTCTCCGCAGCATCCATGATGGCCATGCCACTGAGCGTCCCGTCCGAAATGCCCGAAACGCCGCCAGGACCGGTCGCAACCGATGGATCGAGTGCGCGGAGGTCGCCCGTGACGATCGTCAACCCTAACGACGGCGACTCCACAAACTGGACTCCCAGCAGATCCCCATAGATTTCGAAGATCTCGCGGGCCCGCTGCTTCTGATTCTCGGTGATAGCGTTGACCAGTGGATTGCCGGCAGGGTCGTTGCCATAGTCATCCTGGAAATTGTAGAAGGCAATCCGTAGCGCTCCGTTCGGGGTCGGCGCGGCGCTACCTAGGTGAGTCTCCACGGCGATCTGGCGGTGGCCAGGTTCGTCGTCCCCGCCCGGCAGCGGAAACACGATCGGGCTGGCCGTGATCGCTTCGCTCAACACCCGCCCGGCCATACCCAAAACACCGACGTCCGTGGCTGTGGAAAACGTCGAATTGTCGTCGTCTATCCCGAGCGTCAGATCAAAGGTCACCTCCAAGTCGTAGACCCCAGCGCCCCCGCTGACCGCTCCGCTTCCGTCCACCGGGTCGTACGCCGAGTTCGCCTGGCTCGAAATGCCGAGGAAGTAGGTGCCGACAGCCGGGAGCGTGAAGGTCAGCGTGTCCGCCTCGCCAGCAGCACCGTTGTTGGCAGAGCTAAGCTCCGCGCCAGCCTCGTCAAACAAGCGGACGGTGGTATCAAGCACCCCTCCCGGACTGACCGCAGCCACGATCTGCCCAGCGTCCAGGGCATGTATCCGATAAAGGTCGATGTCGTCGTCTCCTGCCGACGTGTCGCCCAGGTAGGCCGTGGTTTGAAACTCGGCTCCCAGCGTGCCGAGATTTACCGCGTCAGCGAACGTGTTGTTGCCTTCGTCCGAGTCACCAATCTCTAACTTGTAGTTGCCTTCCGCCAAGGCGCTGGAAAACGTCAAAACCACTTGATTCGTGAGCGAATCGTAGCGAGTAATCGCAGGGACCGTCAGCGAACCATCGTCCTGGTTGATCAGGCGGTAATAGTCGTTCGACTCGGCACTCGTCCGGTTCAACGTGTCGTCGTTGAAGTAGACCACGATTTGGTTCAAGGATTGCGACAGCACACCAGTCGCCGGATCGCGGTCAATCGGTTGCGGGACCACCGTGATCACCTGCGGAGCAAGGTCCAACTCGAACTCGCGCGTCGCGTCAACGCCGTCGTTAAAGGGCTCTCCGACCGTATTGGTGAGCCGATCGGGACCGCCGCCGAGGATGCTGATTCGGTAGCGGTCATCTGGCAAAGGCTGTGAAAAACGAGCGGTCACTGTCAGAGGTGTGTCGCCAAGCCCGATCGATCCCGGCTCGATCGGCTCGTCATCACCGTCACCAAAGACCTCGTTGACACTCCGGGTAATCTGGATCCCGCCGAGCGTCTCCGGGTTGATCGGCGAAACGTCCTCGAACTGAAAGGTCAGCTCCCGGGGCGCCACGTTCAGTAGCGGGGTCTCGCTCAGAGGCTGCCCGCCGTCAGCCGAGATGTTCACCAGCTGAGGGCCCAAGGCCAGCAGCTGACGCGCTTCGAGAGTCTCTAAGCGCGGGCGACGCTGCCGCTTGCGCCGTTGTCGGTCCCGATGTCGCAGCCTCTGTATTTCCGCTGACGATAGACGAGCTCGTCGTAATGACATGGACGCAACCTCTGCGGGTAGTTCAATTAAGAGCGGATCCGTTCACCACCTGGACCGGTAAACTACCCCCCTGGCACGCCCACGCATTCCCAGGCGGCAGACCAGGGGTGTACAGACCGTCACGAGCGCGGAAAGCTAGCAGGTCCCGTAAAAACAGGAGTTTTGGGTAAAGACCTCTTGCCCTCAAGAGCCCTTACGAGAGAACCCGCGCTTTGCGATAACTCCGGTCGTAGCTTTCGGTTTCTGTGGGTTAAATCGATTATAGTTGGGGACAAAGCCATTGCAACAAAATGGACTTTTCGCCACCCCGGCGCAACCTATTTTGCTTATTTTTACACCTATTTCGCATGGCCTATAAAGCTCATGGGGCTCGCTCGGGGTGGCATCTGCAGAAATCACCCTGGCTTAGAGTAATGGACGTTGGACGAACGCCGCCAGTTCCAACGATTTAGAGGGTTGTCCGAGATTTGGTCGAACCAGCGTCTAACTCTAACCTTGATTCTTTACTCTCCCCGTGGGGAGAGTCGGCCCGAAGGGCCAGAGAGGGGGGTACGCGAGGGACGATCACTCCCGGGCAGCCCTCCCCGGACGCTATCGCGTCCGACCCTCCCGCGCGCGGGAGGGTGAGGTCGTTTGTGAAGCGCAAAAGAGCGGTAGGCCGGAACAAGCGGCGCCAGCAGCCACCCCTGTGCCTACGATTTCCCCACGCCGCGCTGTTCCGGCATCGGTTTGATGTGCCGCCGGAACAGCGCGGTGCTCACGGAGTGTGAAACCAGAGCTCTCCCGCCGCTTGTTCCGGCCTACTTTCTCACGCAACTCCAGGGAGGACGGCCCATCAGCCGGAATGCGTTAGCATCCGGTTTTGGGATGAACCGTGGGCTAACGCCGGCTAACCCGAACTTGAATCGACGAGGTAGTCGTAAACACTCTAGGTGACGGGGTTTGTGGCGCATCCCGTTTGCGCGCGTTCTGGCTACACGATCTTGGGGGGTGTTACAGCGTCACGTTGAGCAGGTCGAAGACGTGCCGTTGGTATTCGGTCGGAGAGGTGAGCTTGTCGTATTCCGCATCAAAGTCTGCGATGTGTATCCGGTTTCGGGTCAGCGTCGCTAGATCACGAAGCAAGTCTTGAAAGCTTTGGACTGGGTGGCCCTCTTCCGTGAGGCGCGTGGCGTCTTTTTGCTTGGCTGCCTCGGATCGAACCGCCGGGGCGACCGGTGACGAACGTGAGGCGCTTTCTCGATCGCAGTCGTCAAACAACACTTTGCGTAAACGCTCACGCATGTGCCACTCGACATAGTAGGACAGCATGCAGAGGAAGACATGCGCACGAATTCGATCATCCTTGTGATGGTAGATCGGACGAAGCTGGAGGTCTACTGTCTTCAAGGAGCGAAAAGCTCGTTCGACGTGTGACAAACTCTTGTAATTCTCGACGACATGTTCGGAGTTCATTTTCTCTTTGGGTACGCTTGTCCGTACAACGTACAGTCCATCCAGCAGCCTCTCGATCTTGATCTTCTCCTCGTTGCGTTGGAACGCGAAACTACTCTCGGTGATGGTTAGTTCAAAATGCTTTTCCATTTTATGCTTGTTGATCACCTTGCCGACGCGCAAGCCGATTGCTTCCTTGCCACGTAATGGCCTGGTCTTGCGGAGAGTCGCTTGGCGGATGGGTTCGAGTTGCTTCTCTGTCGCTTGCAGCAATTCCTCTCGCTTGCGTGAGCGTTCGTCCGCAAGTTGTGGATTGCGGCAGACGATCAACCGCTCGCCCGGGAAGTCTTCCGATGTGATCTCAGCGAGATCGCGTTCGTCAAACAAAGACTTTTGTATGAGTTTGGTCTTAATCAGTTTGCGGATCCCGTCGCTACGCAGAGCCGAAATCCAGTCCAAGCCGTCTATGCCACGAAGATCTTCGTTGATACGCGCCGAGGTGATCATCCCTCGGTCGCCTACGAATACCACACGGTCGATGCCGAATCGCTTACGAACACGAGATACAATCTGAGTGAAGGTAACCGGATCGGCGGTGTTGCCAGAAAAGACCTCGACCGCAATCGGCCGACCGTCGGGATCACAGAGCAAGCCATACACGATTTGCGGGCGGTCACCACGGTGGTCGCGGCTATAGCCATGGGTCACCAAAGATGACTCGCGACCGGTGTAGTAACTCGACGAGACGTCAAACAGAACAAGCACGCCTCCTCGTAGATGCCTTTTCGCAAGCTTGTTTTCAATTCGCTTCTGACGAGCTAACAACCAATCCATTGCGGCGTAGAGCTCGTGGATCTCCACGCAGCCCAGTCCCAGATCCTCGGCCAACGTGCTTTGTGCTGTTTCTCCCTTCAGTCCAGTAGACACGCTCAATTTGGAACCAGGGGAGATGAGACGCGACACGACTAACGCCAGGATCAGATCTCGTTCCCGACAGGGACGTGATGACAAGAGTTGATCAAGACCGATGTTCCTTGCCGTTTGCAGCACAGCCGTCACGTTTCCATGCGGCAGGCTGCGACGGATTTCAAAGGAACCTTTTGGTGCCCCTTCGTCGAGTTCCCCATTGAGTCGTCCCCGAATGAACTCGATCACATCCGGCGGCAGATCCGACAAGTTTCCCAGCGTCTCATGTTTCACCTTTCCGCCTTCGCGATAAGTACGTCGCAAGAGTACCGACGTGTAGGTCTTACCGTTGTGAGTCTTAGTGACGGTAGCAATATGCACGCTGCGTCGTTCTGGAGTGCTCATCTCCCCGTTGTAGCAACGCCGCGAAAAGCTAGCTAGCCCAAATCGCAAATTTTCTGGCTACGACAATGCATTTGTGAAATCGACTTAAGGCCAACGCCGAAAAGGAGTTCTCCGCCAAAAGCGGCTCTGGAGCGTTTCAAGTTCGGGCTAACGCCCAGCGGCTGATTTTTGTCATGGCCGTCGGCCATCCTGTTGATCCTGTAAATCCTGTCAAAAAAAGAGGACAGGATCGACAAGATGAAGGAGTGTCATGGCAGAATGCCCGTCACACTCGCTACGACATCCGTTTAAGGCGCTCGGGAGGGCGAGGCTCCTGCCGAGCCGTTGTCCTGCGTATCGGTTTCGTGTTTACTCTGCTTCTGGCGGACGGCACACGGAGTGTGCCTGCTACGGTTGCAGCGGGCAACCGTGGGCTAACGCCCAGCGGCTGATTTGCAGCGTAGCCGAACTCGCCAGAGTTTGGCGGACTGCGTAACAGCCGCACGGCCTCCGCGCGGGAGGGTAGAAGTCGATGTCCGCAGGTTTGCGAATTCGGCTACAAACAAGGTGCGTGGCGGTTCGTGATCTCGCATTTCGCCTTCGAAACGAAAGCCAGCCGCACCGGGTGACGGACACCCGGACGCGGCTGGCTTTACTGCCTAACCAATAAAGGTCTTAGACTACGTCCGCTGCTTGAGCCGCTTTTGGATATCCGTCTCCAAGACGCCGAAGACGGCCTCGTGACGCTGGACGGACATGTTCAAGGCTGCCAACAAGCGCTTGGCCGTATAGTAGTTGACGATGATTCGTTGCTTGACCTGAATCGGGTCCTTGGGCACACCAACCGGTTGCGGATTGAGACCAAAGTCGATGATCAGCTCTTCCGGCGATCCTGTGACTCGGCAGAAGTTGGAATAGAGTGCAATCGCGTCCTGGTCTTCAACGCTGACCTGAACTTGCTGCTGCTCGGCCGGGGCCTGAGCCGGAGCCGCCGCCTCCGCGGCCGGTGTCTCTTCTGGTTTTTCCAAGGTCTTTTCTGCGGCTTTAGCCATTTCTGAATTCTCCATGGGATGGAAACTCAAAGGAATAATCAGCAGCTCTTCGGAGCCGCTAACAAACGAACTTGTTCACACATCTCGACGGTCTAGGGCCGAGCCAGTTCCCCCCGCAAACTTCACCCCGCGCTCACGGTGTTCTAGAAGGCGACGGCGGGTGGCCACTCAGCTACAAACTTCTCCCTACAGATAAAAGTGGAAGGTGCGGTAAAGGTAACGGGCAACGCGACGGCCAATGGGCTGCCAACCTGTGTAGATCTTGGCTTTTCCGGTCAAACCCGTTCGCAAGGGCAGATCGATCTGGTCGAGCGAAACACGGGCCTGATAGGAAGTGCTCGTCGGTCGCAACGCTCCGGTTCGCTGATCCATCTTCACATCCAGTTCGCCCCCACCCTGTGCCGACAGGCTGGCAGGGCTGATCTCCATCGGGGCGGAAGCGAGTTTGTCGATGCGGCTTTGAGCGGTCTTCCACCGGTAGGAGTCGAGTTTGATGTCGACCTCGGGAAACTGCCCGTGCTGGGTCGCAAATTGGTCCACCAGCTCGACGTCGGCCTGGTCGATGACCAAGACCGCATCAAACCGTTTGGGATCACCAACCGAACAGATCTGGTCCCCGGTCATCAGCATCGCGCCGCGGTTTTTCTTGTCGAACGGCGACCCGGACCAACCAGGGAGCCGCCCGTCGCCAGGATCCTGCCGCGGTCGGACAGGTGGCGGAAACACGACGCCGGACGCGGGGGCGACAATCTCCAGGCGGGCCAGCTCCGCCTCCTTTTCCGCGAGCTGATTGCGGACCATCGCCAGGGTCTCGCGAGCCGCAGGGATCTGCAACGAAGCACCGTCTTCCTTGTGCTGCAGATGCTTCAGGTTCTCGAGCTGGGCTTCAAGCTGGGCCGCTTTTCCGCGCAAGCCCTCGACAGCGAGCATCAAATCGATGTTGTCCAGGCGAGCCATGATCGTTCCCTGTTCCACCTGCTCGCCCGGCTCGACAAGTATTTCCTGGAGCTGGCCGGGCACACTGGCAAAGACCGCCTCGGCGCCTTGCGGAGCCACCTCGAAGGTACATGCCACGTGAAAGGGGAGGGGTACGAAGATGATGGCCAGCACGATGGTCGCGATGACCGCCACCGTTGCAGCGACGCGATGAACCTTCACTTTGTGCATTCTCCCGGGGACATGAAAGAACTTCACTAGTTGCGAGATGGGCTGGAACACCAAGCCGAAGAGCCCGGCACAGGCAATCAGCTGACCGATGATCTTCAACCCGTAGGGTTCCAGGATCTTGTTCAGAAAATAGAGAATTCCGAAGATCACGACCCATCGATAGATGACCGACGCGACCGTGAACATGGCGAAGGCGAATCTCCGCTGCTGCGGTAGAAACGGGTTCTCCGGCTGCTCGATTCCAAAGCAGGTCTCCGCCATGAATCGCTTCAACACCTCGGTCGATTTCTGCCGTAGGTTCGGGATCTCGAGCAAATCCATCAGGATGTAGTAGCCGTCGAAACGGAGCAGGGGGTTGCCGTTGAACAGCACCGTGCTCACCGAGCAGATGAACATCACGCTGAGCGCCAGTTGGTTAAGCAAACCGTGCTCGCTAAACCACCAGATGAAGGTGGCAATCGATGCCAGCACCACTTCGACATACATTCCGGCTGCGCCGATAAAAGCCCGCTTCCACTTGTTAGGGAGCATCCAGGAATCGGAGACGTTGCAGTAAAGACAGGGCGTGAATACCAGGAGCATCACGCCGATCTCGTGGCACTCCCCGCCGTAGTGCTTACAACTCAGCCCGTGTCCAAACTCGTGAAGGACCTTCACGGTGCCCATCACAATCGCCAGATAAATCCAATTATGCGGCCCGAAGAACTCGTGGAACGTCGGCAGCCTTGAACGGAAAACGTCAAACTGCACCACCACCAGCGACAACGCGGAGAGCGCTAGCGCCAGCGCCAGCAACATCGCTGTCGGTGAAAACACCCAACCCGTGTAGGGATACATCCAGTTCAACAATCGCTCGGGGTCGATTCCGCGAAACCGCAGAGCAAATATGTTGGAAAACTTCCCGAGCAGCTCACGTCGTTTCTTCTGGTCACGCCGCCGCCTCAGCTGCTGACCCTGCCCGGTCGCTTCAGAGATCACCAGCCCGCTGCGATGCAACATTCCCACGAATTGCTGCAGGTCCTGGAAAGTGATCTTTTGAGGCGTGAACTCGGCTTCAAACCGATCCTTGATGTCTTCCAAGCTTGATTGGCCGTCCAGCATGCAAAGGATGGCAAACTCTTCTTCGTGAAACCGGAAGTAGTTCAAGCCTACCGGCTCCTTGACAACCCAGTATTCCTGGCCGTTGTAGCGATGCTTGCGGGCGGAAAGATCAGGCCGCATGCGCAGCGCCAACGAGCGCGACGTACTGCTGATCAGACTTTCTGCAAGCGTAGCCATAACTTCTCTCCGAGACGCTCCTTGACGCCGGGCAATCTACCGAGCGGCCGCTAATTGCAGCTTTTTCAAGTGGATCTTCATGTCGGCTACCATTCCCGGCAGCATGCCCCATTGGCCGTCGACCCGTTTGTTGTCGACTTCACACCAAACGGCATACTCACCCGTGGTCTGAACCAACGGACTGACGAAAGTCACCTTACCCTTGAACTCCACATCGCGATTGCCTCGCAGGCGAATCCGCAGCGTAACGGGTTGCCCCACGACCTCTGCGCGAGCGAAGTCGCTCAGTTGCAGGAACGTCTGAACGCGTAGACGGTCTAGTCGGACGACATGCAAGATCGGATCGCCTGGGTTCACCCACTCGCCCACATGCCGGTAGACCTGGACAACTTCGCCGTCGAGCACCGAGCGAATTTCGTGGCGTTCGACGTTGATCTGGGCAACACTGAGCTGCGATTCGCGGAGCTTCACAGTCAAGCCAGCAGTCATCGAGTCACTTCTAGCGACCTCGGCTTCGGCCCTCGATCGCTTCTCGGTCAGCATTTGTCGCCGAGTTTGTGTCTTTGGTATGGTCCTCGGCGCGTTACGGTTAATCTCTAGGGATTCCTCATACTCGGCTTGGGCCACCTCAACCGTCGCCACGGCCGCATCTATTGCCACCAGGCTCTTCTGCTCCTCCGCTTCGGCCACCTGCTTGTCGAGGCGAGCGGCCTCATGCCGAGCGTTGGCGTCCCGATCGTCCAACTTGCCGAGCAACGCACCCTCGGAAACCTCGACCCCCTCCCGGACCCGAGTGCCGTCCTCTAGCTGCAGAAACTTGAGCACACCAGCCTGCTCGGCTGGTATCTCGACCTCGTCAATCAAGACGACCTCCGCGCCGGTGATCAGCGCGTAGTCACCCTCCCTCCGGGCTCCAGTCTCACCCTCGAATTGAGCCCCCAACAGTACCAGACCGACCAATAATTTCGGCGTTAACATGAGTTCGAGCTCCCTTCCGTTCGTTGGACCGTTTCCTGGTTGGAACGGCGCTGGGCATTTCTCTGACTAGACGTTCGCTGATTTAGAAAAAGACGTTCGCCTGCAGCCATTCGACCGCTTCGTGGAACCAGGCGTAGCCGATCGGACGGCGACCACACAGTACTTTGCCGGTCACCGCAGCTCCGGGACGCGGATCGGCAATGTCGGTGTCGTCGATGTCGACACGTATTCTCACGACGTTGCCGTCTTCCTCGTGCATCTGGGTGATTCTCTGAATCTCTGCGACGGCTCCTTTGCGGGTCGTCTTGGGATCGGTCGCCAGAATGTAACTGACCGGCAAACTGGCCTCCTGCTCGCGGTCCGCGTTGTCGACGTGTCCCATGCGACGCTCGGGCATGAACAGCTCGACTTCCCAGTCTCCTTCCAAGTTGGCTACGGACATCAACACCTGCCCCGTTTCGACCGTGCGATTCATCAACGAACGCTCGACCTCCCAAGACAGCATCACTTGGCCGTCAATGGGGCTCAAGATTTTCAGCCGCTCGCGTTTGTCTTCGACCAAGTTGAGTTGCTGGCGCAGACTGGCTAGTTGTGCCGTTAGCTGTAAGATCTCACTGTCGACACGCATCTTGTCAGCGTCTGTGGCATTCGTGTCGCGCATTAGCGCATTCCGGCCGCTGTGGGCCGACCTCAGCTGTTTCTGAGTCGCCTGAACATCGCCCAGTAGCCGTTCACGCTCAACTTCCAAATCGGTGTTGCGCAACTCCACCAACAAATCACCATTTTTGACCATGTCCTGGTCATCAACGTGCACCTGGGTCACCGTCCCACCGATATCGATAAAGACCTCCTGCTTGTCGACAGGCTGCAGCGCTCCATTCGCCTTCAGGTTGAAGTCCTTGTGTACGAAGGTCAGCGTGGCGGCAATCGCCAAGATGAGTCCCGCGATGGCCAGCGTTTTGGGCAAAGTTCGAGCACGGATCACCCAAGCCGCCTTGCCAATGGCCTTCCAGACCGGCATCAAAAACAACGTGCTATGATCGGTCGAATTCGTGAGCGCCCGGGCGCTGTGTTCGTAAACCAAGTCCAACCGCGGCGCGATCACCGCCCGCGGCAGCTCGCTTTCGATTTGCTCGGCAATCAGCGCGCCGATGACCTCGCCCACATGCTCCTGCTCGACCTGACCCTGCGCCTGCTCGTGCGCGGCTTGGTCCGGATCTTTGGGCCTGCGCAATGGCAACACCACCATCGACTTCGTATACGACTCGTCGACGTACTCCTCAATCGCCTGTTCGATCTGCGGCGGATAGTCTTCCGTCGAGCCCTCGTACCAGAGAGGCTCGCCCGTCGCGACGACCTTGGACGCCACCCGGCCCAGCAAGGTCACGATGTTGGAGCGGTCCTCCATCGTGTCCTGGCCGCTGACCGCCTCGACCACGCACTTGCGTCCCTTCAACATCGCCACGCTGACCCGATCGCAGCCAATCAAGCGCCGTCCCTCATTGGCCACCGCATAGGCTGTCTCACGCAGATCGAGGCTGTCGTGTACCAGCCGCGAAAAGTGGTCGGCCTGCGCCCAGAGTGAGTGCCGATCGCTGAATTGCCGCAGTTTCTGAGTCTTCAACCACTCGCCGGCCAATTCGGCCATCTGATCCACAAAGCGGAGGTAGCCCCGCTGTGTCGCCGGAGGTGAATCCGGACGCTGAAAAACCTCTACCAACCCCTCGACAACCCCGTCGCTGCGCAACGGCGAGATCACCAACAGATGCTCGGTCGGATTACCACCAGCACGCTCGTCCGAGGCACCCGAGAGCGGAGGAATCAACTGGCCCTCACCACTCTGCATGGCGTAATTCAGCAGCCGCGAGTGGCGGCTGGCGCCGTCCGACGATGCGTCCAGCAGCATCTCGTCGATGTTGATTTGGTAGGTCAGCTGGAGCCGGCGGCCCTCGCCCGCAATCCAAATAGCACCCCCAGCCGCCGCCAAGGCCTGAACAATCCGTTGTAAGAACGCCGCGTAGTACTCCTCCGCCGTGATGTCGCTCTTGGACAGCTGGGAAATCTCACTCACCAAACTGCGAATCTGCTGTTTGGTCTGCTCGATCGTCTCGGAATTGACGGAAGATTGTTGTGAAGACATAGTTTGCTGCGATTTCACACTTCAGGACGGAAAGACCGCCGTGACAACGATTTCACGGCCCTGTATGGGTTCCAATCTATCTGCGAGCACTCCGATTACAACGCGATACGAGCCCAACTTGAAAGCGAAAACATGTTATCTGGTAGGAGTTTAACGCCTGTGCCGCTTGGCCCGCTCGTGACTCCTATTCCATCTTGATTTTCGTCCCACCTATGTTAATACTTTAAGTATTAACCAATGGAGAGTCAATTGTCTGGTAAGACGAAATCGGGAAAAATGTAGCCGCAGACGGAAAACGCAGACCGTAACCTGCTAGGTCACCCGGATGAAGCGACGCGGCCAGGCACGAGAAACAGGTCCCCGCCAGCTGGTTTTCGAGCAGCTGGAGCAGAAACACTCTCCCACGTCTCTGCTGCTGGTAATCGCACCACTGCCGGAAGCAGATCAGGAGCAACTGGAGCAGTGGTTGGCCAGCCAGCAAACTCAACCAGCGGCCGAGTCAGCGTGGCAATTGCAGCACGACAGCGTCCAGCTGTTGCAGTTTGTCGAGGAGCAAACTCGGGCGTCGGTATCCCGCGACCGCGAACACCCACCGCCGACCGCAGCCGAATGTGAAGCGGCGGACCGCTGGCTTCGACTGGAACGAGCCGATCTGCGCACGATTGTGATTTGCGCGGCGATATACCCCGAACACCGAGCCGACGAGCCAGCATGAGCGGTGCCCAGCAGCCCCAGTGTCCGCGCATCCGACACCTCCGCACGGATGCCGCCCGCTTCGTGAAGCTCGGCGGCTAGCCGGAGAACGAGCCAGTGAGCCATTTGAAACTCAACTCCCAGGACGACAACTAAGGCCATCGTTGATGACTGATCCCGCGATGCTCGACGAATTGCTTCAGGAAGTCGCGACCGACGAGCGCGATGCTTTCACGAACAACTATCGCGCGCTGGCCCAATTGCCGGCCGCCGATTGCGATGTCCAGACATTTCTTGACGACTACTTGCAGCTCGTGGTCGACTTATACGCGGCCACAGCCGGGGCGATCTGGTTTCGAGCAACCGACAGCAATTTGCTGACCGCCAAGTCAACGTTGGGTCTGGATCACCTTGGCCTGGACGAGCCGGCTCGAGCTGCTCACGAAGCCCTGCTGCAATACGGACTGTCGCAGGCTCGTTCGTGCTTGGTGAAACCGTTCTCCCTGCCCCAAGCGCGGGCGAACGTGGCGAATCCGACCGACTCGTTCGTGCTACTGGGCCCCGTACTGAGCCACGGTGACCGGATTGCAATCGTCGAGCTGTTCTTGGGACCGACCCCTCTTCGCGCTAAGACTGCTGGCGATCGGAACCGCTACGTGTTGTGGCTGGACCACCTGCTCGCGTTCCTCTGCCAGGGCATCGAACAACGCTTCCTGGGAAACCTGGCCCCCCTGCAACCAGCGCTGACCAACCTAGAGGCAACACGGGCTGAAATCGCCTCCTTTAAGGACGCGATTCGCATTTCGCTCGAGGTAACTCTGAACAACTACGCAGGGTGGAACTTTGGTTCACTCAGGAACAACCAGACTTTCGTGCGGAACGTCCACGAGCTGCTGGAATCCAACAGCCTGCGGGTCGAGTGTCCTGAATGCGGCAGCCCTGCGATCCTCCGCTGCCAGTCAGCAGGCAACGCCAAGACAGGTGTCTTTATGTACGACCACTACCTGAGCACGGGACGTACTTTCCACGGGGGACCCACCACTTTTCCGCGGGTCAAGCTGGTAGCACGCCCCCCGAGACGACGACGGACCTAGCCCGGATTATTCATGAAGATCGTCGCGAGAGGTTGTAAGTACGTTCGTGGCAAGGAAGGCGAGCAATTCTTCCGCAGGCGTATTGAAGCAATACGTCGAGGGAGAATTGTGAAGCATGACGAAGCCACGGATGGACTTACGACCTCGCAGCAGATCGCTCATGAATAATTCGGGCTAGGGCGCTGCGCGCAACAACAAGTTGCCGACTCCTCTGGCTCGGCAGGAGCCTCGCCCTCCCGGCCCTTTGACGGATAACCCCGGATGTCTCGCCTGGGCCTCGCCAACAGCGGGCGACTGGGTGGGGACCGCAACTTGACCTAAATGGCGGACGGCACGCGGAGCGTGCCTGCTACTTTGACTAGTCGGGTGTGTCGAGATAGGGATCCTGGCCCATTTCGCGTTGGATCTTCTTGCGCTCTTTCTCGTGGTGCAGCAGCACCATGCGATCGCGGAAATGCCGCCGCTCGACCTTGCGCTGTGCCTTGCGGATGAGCCCCCGGTGTTGATCGAGGTTGGTGCCCGGCTGCCCATACTCGGCGATCTTCTCGGCTTTCTCGGGGCCCATTCCGGTGCGAATGATGTCATCGTCCAATGCTAGGTACTGCCGTACAGTTCCGGGATCACCTTGTCTGCCACACCGCCCGGCCAACTGCCGATCGATACGGGCCGCATCATGGTATTCCGTGCAGATGACGGCGAGTCCCCCCAGATCGGCAACACCTTCGGCCAGCTTGATGTCGGTTCCGCGTCCTGCCATGTTCGTCGCCACCGTGATCTTGCCCGGCTCGCCAGCACGGGCCACGATTTCCGCCTCCTTGGCAATTTCGTTGGCATTAAGCACCTGGTGATCGAGGCCCGCTTCGGTCAGCAGTTTCGAGAGCAACTCCGACTTGTCGATCGAGCGCGTGCCGATCAGCACCGGGCGTTGCGAGCTGTGCAGCTCCCGTACTTCCTCGACAATGGCCGCCAACTTCTCGTCGCTGTCGTGAAATACGCGCACAGGCAGCCGCTTCCGCTGCACTGGCCGGTTCGTGGGAATCGGCAGGACACGGGTCTTATAGATCTTGTAAAACTCGCGCGCCGAGGTACGGGCAGTACCAGTCATTCCCGCCAAGAATCGATACCGCAGGAACAGGTCTTGGACGGTAATCCGAGCGGCCTGACCAGTGGGCACCGTGACCTCAATCTGCTCCTTCGCTTCGAGCGCCTGATGTATACCGTCGCGCCACTTGCGGCCCTCGGCCAGACGGCCGGTGAATTCGTCCACAATCACGATCTCACCGTCTCGGACCACATACTGCTGGTCCAGATGAAAGTCCCGGTTGCACTTCGCTGCCCGCTCGACGTACTGGTAGAGGTCGATCAGCCCTACCGAACCAAGTATGTCGGGTTTGCGTAAGGCTCTCACGAGCTGCCGGCCCTCGAGGGTCAGCTCGACCTTCTTGGTGTCGTCATCGACGTCGTAGTGCTCGTGTTCGACGAATTGTCCTGCCACCTCGGCCGCCCACTGATAGGTTGACACCACTTGCTCACGGGCTTTGTCACCCAGTGATCCGATAATCAGCGGCGTCCTCGCCTCGTCGATGAGAATGCTGTCTGCCTCGTCGACTAAGGCGAAATGCGCTGCACGTTGGACGGGTCGATCGCCGCCGGAATCGAAGCGATGCCCGCTCACGCTGCCCAGGAAGTCCTCGGCTCGAAATCCCAGCCGACGCAGCAGCAGACGGTCTCGCAAGAAGTCAAAACCAAACTCCTTGGCAGTCCCGTAGGTGATGTCACAGGCGTACGCCTCGCGCCGCTGGTCGGGTGTGTCGGGCGTCTGAATGACACCCACTGTGAGCCCCAGCATCTCGTAGACCGGCCGCATCCACTCCGCGTCACGCCCCGCCAGGTAGTCGTTGACAGTTGCCAGGTGAGCCCCCTTTCCCAGCAACGCATGGATGTAGAGGGGTAACGTCGCCGTCAGTGTCTTGCCTTCGCCCGTTTCCATCTCCGCGATGGTCCCATTAAAAAGGCAGATCCCACCCAGAATCTGCACGTCAAAATGCCGCATCTTGATCGTGCGGCGCGCTGCCTCGCGGACCAACGCATAAGCCTCGTGGACTAGCCGATCCAAAGACTCACCACTCTTCACACGATAGCGAAGGGCGAGGCTTCGCTTACGGAGATCGCGGTCCGAAAGGAGACTGAGCGACTCTTCCTGGGCATTGACCAGCGGCAGGATCAGTCGCCACTTCGCCAGCCGGCGGCGTACGGGGTCCCCGACGAGCGAGACGACGCGGCCCGCAATGTTGTTGTCTAACTTGGTTGTCATGCTCTGGTTCGCCTCACCCTGGCTACTTCGAGGACGGCATCGGTTGGAACAGGCTAAACCGCAAAGGCTGCCCCTCTGACTCCACTCTACCAGCTATCACAGTTTCCGCGACGCCCTGAATCCGGATTATTCATGAAGTTCGTCGCGCCTACTGCGAGCGTTTTCTGGCATAAAAGTCCCCCCCGGACCGAGAATCAAAATAGCGAGACTGGGGTACCTAACCAAAAGACACTCGTTCTAACGACAGTATGGAATTGTCTCGAATTTAGGACAGTAGCAGTCGATCACACTGTATGAATGGGTCCGAATATTCCCCGCAAGCGAGTTGTCCCAATGAGACTATCCTTAACGAATGTAACCGTGTTGCTCGTTGCAGCGACCTTTACCCAGTCCGTGGCACAGTGTGCGGAAGATGATTCCACAACCTACGCCGCATCATTGGCCGATTCGTCTACGCCCTCTTACACCGCTTCCTACTCGGACGACGACTACGACGACTATGCCGCACCACTCGTCCGTCCGGCGTCGAGCTGGTACGACAGCACGGAGTTTGAGCTGACGGGTTACTCCAGCTGCGCGACAGGCAGCTGCGGCAAGTCGACTGGCAAAGGTGGAAAGGGCGGAAAGGGCGACTGCGCCTGCGGACGCGGTGGTGGACGGCTGTTCGGTGGTTTTGACTTTCTACAGTGGTACAGCAAGTCGCGCTACCTGCCGCCGCTGGTCACAACCAGCCCCATCGGGACACCCCCGGCAGACGCAGGTGAGTTGAGCAACCCCAACACCACCATCTTGTTCGGCGGCAACCGCGTGGGCGGCGACCGCCAAGCGGGTGGACGAATTCGGCTCGGGCTGTGGCTCGACGATTGCCAAACTCACGCTCTGGGAGTGCGAGCCTTTGGGAACGAAGGCCAAGATGTCGTCTACAACGCCGCCTCCACTGGCGACCCCATTCTCGCCCGACCCTACTTTGACACCAATCCTCTGGTCAATGCGGAAGCCGCCTTCCTGGTCGCCTATCCCGGCCTCTTCGACGGCAACATCAACATCTCGTCGAAGACAGACGTCTTGGGCGGCGACGTTTTCTTCCGCAGCCTGCTTCGCCAAGGCTGCGATCACAGGCTCGACTGGCTGGCTGGCTACCAACTAAGCCGCATCGACGACGGAATCGTGATGTACTCGTCGTCCAACTCAGTCGGGGTCGTAACCGAACTGACCGACGTGTTCGACACCAAGAACGAATTCCACGGCGGCTGGCTCGGCCTCCAGGGGCGAAGCCTATCGCGGTTGCTGGACGCTCTCCGTCTTAGGCAAGGTCGGGGTGGGGAACATGTCGCAACGGGCGGCCATCCGCGGCGAGTATTCCACCAGCGGCGGCGGCGGTCGGCTCGGTCCCGGCGGCCTGTTCGCACAACCGACAAACTCAGGTGTCTACCAGCGTGACGTCACCGTATGGGCTCCCGAAGCGGATATCCGGCTCAGCTACGCGGTCAGCGACCGCTTGGCCCTGTCGGTCGGCTATACGGCTCTGTACTGGAGCCGCGTGGCGCTCGCCGGTGATCTGATCGATCGCAATGTGAACTCGGCGCAGATCACCGCTGGCGGCCTGCCGTTTGTCCCGCCGAACGACCCGGCGTTCGCTTGGACCGACACCGACTACTGGGTCCAAGCCATCAGCATCGGTCTCGATCTCAACTACTAGCCCGAATTATCATGAGCGATCTGCTGCGAGGTCGTAAGTCCATCCGTGGCTTCGTCATGCTTCACAATTCTCCCTCGACGTATTGCTTCAATACGCCTGCGGAAGAATTGCTCGCCTTCCTTGCCACGAACGTACTTACAACCTCTCGCGACGATCTTCATGAATAATCCGGGCTAGGCTCAACGTGTCCTCTCCTGCGTCTCGTGGGAGAGGACAGCTTGCTTTTCGTTCGCCTTCTGTCAGTCACGGCCGAGCTGCTGCTGTGATGCGAACTCCCGTTCCGCCGTGCCGGGAGCTGGCCGCTATTCCGCCACAATCTGGTCGACCGCCTGTGCAAAGGCAGCCGCGGCCATCTGCTGGGGGCTCATGAAGATCCGCACCGTCGTCAAGGCACCTATTGAGCGAACTCGCAGCCGGCCCGAGTCAAACGTGACCGTCGTGCTCATGTCCGTCCCAGTCTGTTGGTCCCGCACGGTGACCTCAGCAGACTGCCCATCTGGGGCCAGCACAATACGGGCATTGTCGTAGCCGCCCCACCTACCTTGGTAAGAGACGACCGTCGCCGTGTTGGCAGGATTCGTCGCGTCGATCGCGAATAGCAGGTTGTCGTACAGCTCACCATCAGGCGGCAAATACGGGGTGAGGTGGCTTAAGCCATCAAAGAAAGTACCGTTCAGCCCCAAGACGGGGAAGTAGTTGCCTAACGAGTTCACGCCGCCGCGCATGTCGATGTCGACCGCTCCGTCGTTATCCCCGGTGGCCAGCACGGGGTTCTCGAAGTGCGCGGCTCCCTCGAGGAAGTGCGGTAAGGCTGCTTTGCTGAGTCGATAAGTACCCGGCCGCAAATTCATGAATGCGTAGCTACCGTCCGCGGACGTCTCGACGATGATCGGCTCGATCTCGTTCCCCGTGATGGCGTCTACACCCGACAGCGTCACACGCACGCCCTCCAGCCCACGCTCGCTGTCTCGCACGCCGTTGCCATTGGCGTCGAGGAACACAAAGCCACCGATGGTGCTGGGAACAAACGCCAGCACGTCGACTGAAACCGTTCCCGCGCCCAATAGCGGATTATTTGCCGTCGGATCGCCGGCAATACCCCCGTTGTTACCCAGATCGTTGATCGTCGCCGAGAGCGTCTTGTCGCCGGAGTTCGACGTGCGGTAATTCAGCCCCGTCGCCAGCGCCGAGTTGATCTCGGTGATGCTTCCCAGCAAGGACACTGAGTTGCTACCATTCCCGGTCACCGAAAGTCCGCTCGGATCGAGCACCGTCAGACTTCCCTCGGTAAACGTCAAGTCTAGTCGTACGTCGTCCTCTCCAGCATCCGAATCCGAAACGCTCAGTGCGTTTCCGTTGGCCGCCGAGAATTGATTATCAAAATCTGCGATGAATGACTGAGCGCCCGGCACAACGACGACCGGAGCGTCATTGATCGGCTGAATCGTGATCTGCACCGTGTCGATGTCCGCCAGCGGATTGTCCGCTGCCGGGTCTCCCGCAGCGCCACCTGTGTTGCCGTTGTCATTGGTGTCGACCGTCAGCGTATCCAGCCCTGCAAACTCCGAATTCGGCGTATAGATCAGACCACCCAATCGAGTGTTGATCTGGCTGACTGTGCCAGCCAAGGTGAGCACATTGCCAGCGTCGTTCTCGGTAACCGTGCCTCCGCCGGTTGACGAGACGTCAAGCGTCCCATTGTCGACGCTGAGCATCACCGTAACTCCAGCGCCACCAGCGTCGATATCCGCCACGGAAATCTCGTTGACACCGCTGAACGAGAGCGTGGAATCCTCGTCGATTGTCTGCGACCCCGGAAGCGAATTGACCGGGCCGTCATTGATCGGCAACACCTCGATAGTGACGGTGCCCGTCGAAGGGCCGTCGCCGGCCGCCGGGCTCGACTCGATCGTATAGGTGAAGGTGTCGGTGCCGAAGAACTCCGCCGCAGGCTCGTAGCTGAAAGAGTTGCTGCTGAACGTGATTGTGCCGCCGTTGCCAGTCGTCAACTGCTGTCCCTCGGAAACCGGCTGCTCATTCAGCTGAGTGATGGTAAGTGTGTTGGCTCCCACGGGGTCAGGCCTCAAGTCGTTCCCCAGCACATCAAGGCTGGTGTTCGCGCTGTCCTCCTCGATCGAAAATAAGTCGCTAGCGGCGAAGGGAACTTCTGGCGGCGTGACGGTGAGCGCCACGGTATCGGTGTCGGTCAGCTCGCCGCCCGCTCCGGTGCCGCCCAAGTCGCTGGTGGTCACCGTCAACGTGTCGTTGCCAATGAAACTGTCTTCGGGATCGTAGACCAACGTCCCAAGTGCCGAGTTGATCGCGGCCACTGAGCCCGTGGTAACCAGCGATGCCGAGTCGTTCCCAGTGACGTCGACTCCAGCCGTTGAACCCAGCGAAATGACTCCCTCCGATACCGTCAGGTTGACTTCCAGCATCTGGGCGTCGACGTCGCTGACCTGGATGCTGCCGAGACTCAACGTCGTCGTGTTGAAAACCGTTTGGGGGCCCGGAACCGTGTTCACCGGCGCGTCGTTGACCGGATCGATGGTGATGCTGATCGTGTCGTTGTCACTTAGCGCGCCGCCGCTGCCGAAATTACCTTGGTCGCTCGTACTTACGCTAAGGCTATCCGAGCCATTGAAGTTCGGGTTGGGAGTATAAGTCAGACCGTTCAAGGCGGCGTTGACCGCGGCCACCGAACCGTCAATCGACACCGCTGTCGTGCCATCTCCGGTGACCGTGGCGGCGGTTGTTCCCACCGTCAGCACACCGCTCGACACGCCGAGCGACACCTCAAGTCCGCCGCCCGCGTCAGCATCGACGTCCGCAACCGATATGACGCCGCCACTAAGCACCAGCGCGCTGTCCTCGTTGATCACTTGTGCACCGGGGACGCTGTTGATCGGACCGTCGTTAACAGGATCGACGGTAATCGTCACCGTGGTGTCACTCGTGGCTCCCTCACCGTTCTCGATCGTGTAGTCAAAACTGTCTGAGCCGAAGAAGTTCAGGTCGGGCGTGTAGGTGAACGTATCGTCTCCGTTGCGCACCAGCTGGCCGTTACTCGGCAAAGTGAATGAATCGAGGTTGACCGTTCCTACATTGGCCACGTCATTGCCCAGCACGTTGATCGGACTGGAGGCACCGCTGTCCTCGTTCAACATCACACTGTCAGCTACGGCGACGATGTCCGTGACGATCGTAATGCTATCGTCGAGGAACATCATCTCACCGCGACAGGGTTCCTGGGCCTGACTCGGGCAGACAGACTCGTCCTGATTGTAAAGCCCGGAATCCAATAGCGGACTTTGACCCGCATCACCCACCGCTTCAGTCGTCGGCGACCCAGCGAAGGTCACCGTCCCCTCGCCCGTGGCCCGCATTTTGAATTTCAGCAACTCGCGCTCTGTGGGCCCCAGCGGCGCGATGCTGCTGGCAAACGAGCCGGCTCCGTCAATCACTCCGGCAGTCGTCGTCGCATCCCCACTCCGGCCCTGACCGTAGTCGTCTTGGTTGTCCATAATCGTGACCGCCACCGTCTCGAAGGTCACCAAGTCCAGCTGTGTGAACGCTTCTGGGACCACGGAAGCCAGTGCCGCGTCGTAATTGATGTCCAGATAGGCCGAGAAAACACCCGCACGGGCGGCCATCCGGATGTCTTGGACGAAAACCTTCACAATGAACTCTTGACCCAGCCCGACGGTCTCGATCTCGGTCGTCCCCGTCGCATCAAATATCGCAATCCGGTACTGCAAGACCGCCCCGTTTTCTCCCTCGCCATTCAAATAGTTGATCACCGCCAAAACGTCGCTGGCCGAAGCACTGCCGTCGCCGTTGACGTCCACCGAGTGCGGCTGGTTGCCCGCCTCGCCCTCGGATTTTTCAGGGAGTTCTTGAGGCCCATTCTGGTTGAGGAAGTTCACCACTGAGAGCACATCCCCCGGTGTGATGTGTTCATCGTGGTTCACATCCAAGGGTGCCGCGAGATTCTGCCAGGCGCTTGTCAACATCAGCCGATTTTCTAACGACTCGGCCAGCATTAATCGTCGTGACTTAGGAGAAAGTCGCGGGCGACCACGGCGTGTACGGCGACGAACGTTGCTCATCGGATTGCTCTTGTCCTACGAAAGATGCGCCACAGTGGAAGACAACAAAACCAATGCGACTTGTTTGAGTTAAACCGGGGGGCATTTGAGGCCAGAAATACCACAACCACCACCGGGAACATGATGTCCCCCGATTGGGCAAAATCGTCTCAATCTGCAGAGTTAATTCCAGACTAGTCACGACCAGGAGACTTTGCAAACAATTTGCGCAATTCGCTTTACGAGCCTCACCGCACTTTGCCTGGCCAACCTGCGAAGTGGACCACCCCTCCTCAAAACGGGATTAAGTTGACCAAGATACCTAAGTTAACAATTCTGATCAACAATCCAAGTCAACCCAAGCTACCAAGCTCGAACTCGGGCGAGATGCCATTCGATCTGGCCCCGAGGACCGTACAAGAGCCCCTAACGGCGGCTGCTCGCCGGGAGCGTTGTCGAAGCCTCTCTCGCCAGCACCTCGACTGCCAGGAGATCCAGCGGCGAACGAGCCAGCAGCGTCGACAGCTCTGTCAAACCACTGGAACTCGACAGATAGTCGTCGACCTGTGCAGACCAACTGGCCGGCAACCTTTCAGAAGAGCGGCCAACCAACTCAGTCGGACTGTTGAGGAGGGCAGGGGGATCAACCGTGAACGCCGAATGCGCTGCCGCTCCGGCCTCGCCTTCAGCCAACAGCTCGCCCGGCGACACAGTCGAAACAGCTGGTCTTGCTTCACCGACGCCACTCTCGCTGTTGAGATAGTTGACGATTAACAGCACATCTTGAGGGGAGACATTGAAGTCCCCATTCGTGTCCAGGAATGGCGGTGCCGCTTCCGCTTGCAGCTCTCGGGCTCCCAGCCGGTTCAGATCATTGATGATCTGCAGCGCATCGGCCGGAGAAATAAAGCCGTCGTTGTTCACATCCAGCTGGACGTCATTCTGCCACGGCGACCGCAGGTCAGTGAATCCGAAGTCGAGCCCCTCGACGACTCCTGCGGACGCCAATGACACATGATGGATCCCCGTTTCTGGACTGGTCAAACGTAGCGAACCGGACGTCGCTGCGCGCACCGAGTAATTCCCTGGCGGAAGATTGGCGAGGGCGTAGGCGCCTGCCGAGTCGGTAACCGCGCTGCTGTGCGGACCGACCAACAAGTTGTCGAACATCACGGTCGACTGGACGTGTGCGTAGGCGATTGCGTAGGCGATATCGGCCGTCGGTCGACCGAGCGTCAAGGTTGCCACCTCTCCGCTCGAAAGTGCCGGCGTGGTGGCGCGGCCCAGCAGCTGGTCGCCGGCATCGTAGATCTCAAGCCGCGCGTAGCTGTTCCGGTTTGTCCCGATCGCATCCAGGCTAATGGCGGAGGTTGGCTGCGACAGGTCCGTGCGCAAGCGGCGCGACGGCGACCACTCCGCACAGAATCCTCCACAGGAGTTGTTGACGCTGCCGAAGACCCGGTCGCCCGTCGCAGCGTTGCTGTCCGGCAACGTCGTCACCGAACTCGAAGGAGCTTCGCCACCAACGGCGCTCAGCATCACACCGGGCAGAGCGGTGTTGATAATCGTGCCGGTGACCGGATAGTCGTCAGGCTCGACCGCGATCTGCAAGTCGATGCGCTGTTGAGCCTCGTCAACCAACTCAACGGTCCAGCCTTCGAGCGGTAGCTCGTCGCGATCAAACACACCGTTGGCGTTTTCATCATTCCAAACCGAACCCTGAATACCTTGCATCGGCACCGAGCCGCGCCGATCGAGGTACCCCACAAATACAGGTGAATGGACGCCGGTCGCGTCATCGATCGTGCGAATCTCTACTGTGCCGGCTGTTGCCGGGACGTCAAGCAACAAGTCAAGTGTCGCGGTCGGTTCTCCGTATTCCGCAGCGGTCAACCACGGTCCCGAGTCGACTCGGTATTCGGCGCGACTAACGACGTTCAAGGTGATGTCGTTCTGCAAGCCGCTCGGATTCAAATTGGGCAACGTGCCGACGGCCGAGCTGCCGGCGAAGCGATAGACCCCGCTTTCTGGATCGTAGTGACCGGACCCATGCAGCGTATGGGCAACATCGAGCACATCAAATACGCCATCGCCGTCGGAGTCCTTCCAACCGATCATTTCGAGCGAGGATGGAGAGCTAGTATGCGTTTGATAGGCGGTACACAGCAATCCACCTCCAGACTCGCAGTCGCCGGCGTCCATGATGCTCGGCACCTGTTGAAATCCTGGCAGGGGGTTGTCCGCCGCGTTCAGGTTTTGTGTGTTGTAATAGCCACGGAACGTGTTGAAGGTTCCGCCGCCGGGGTACTCATCGCGAGCCCAGAACATGTGGCCTGTTTCGTGTGCGACCGTACTGGCCGGCCTCCCGGCTGGCATCACGAAGAAACGACCACCAGAGAAGGCGAACGCCCGACTAAACCCACCTGGAGCAAACTGGCCATCTGGGTCGTTTTGGTCGTTAACCACAAAGATCGTAAACGCCCAGTTGGTAGAGTGAGCCTCCCGTTGGGCGTGGTTGAAGGCTCGGATATCGGTGCTGAAGTCACCAGAGTCGTTAAATCCAACCTCGTCCAAGAAATCGTAGATCCAACTCTGGAAATCCGACGACGGGCGCGTGATCGGCTCGTACGATGTGGAAACCGGATTGTCGGCAAACGTATGGTCGATTTGAAAGTTAAGCTGGTGTTTGTCGGTGATGTTGCCAAGCGCAAGACTCCACCAATCAAGTCCCTCGGCGACCTTCTGTTTGACCTCGGCGATCGCCTCCGCCGTCCAATTCTCAGAGTTGTCGTTGACCGAGCTAAGCTGCTCGTTGGACTCCATCAGCACCAAGGTGACCAGCACGTCACCCAACATGAACTCTCCGGTGTCCTCAGGCATCGCGCCATAGGGAAGACTGGTGAGCACTTCGCGTGCTTCGAGCCGTTCGAACGCCAAGGTCCGCCGGGAGTTCAATGGGGAACGCTCTTTAGCCGTTCGTTTCATTTCCTTGGCAAACCCGAGGGCGTAGGTCTTGAGGTTTGGGGCGGCTTAGGTCATATCCCGAAGTGCAAGCGAGAGACCGATTTGCGTTGCGCAGCCGCTCCGCCCCCGCCTCGTTCAAGTTACACATCCGCACCAGTTGCAACTCGACTGCGGCTCAATCGGAACGCGAAGCGTCAGCGAGGGAACAACTTGCGTTGGTACACCAACTCCCCCTCGCTGACGCTTCGGGTCATGAAAAACCCCAACGGATCACGATCCCGCCCTACCGGACAGTCAAAACTCACGCCTTATGCGTCGGTAGAAACCGGGCGAATTTCCCTAGACCGGCACTGGAGCATAGGATTTACCCCTATTTCCGATCATAAGTGCAGGCAGCGAAAGGCTCAACGAAATGGCGCGCTGGACCCCTCGATTCGTGGGAACTTGACGGGCCTGTAACGGATGTGCGATCTGTACCAATCAGTCCGGTTGTAGCGAATGCTGGCGTCCTGCCGACGGGGCGTGTAACGGGGGGTGTCCGACGCCGAGCGGCTTGATGCTCCGTGTCAATCGTCTTACAGTCACACCGAGGCAACTCGGTTCCCCATATTTGGCCGAGTTTTCCTTGTAACATTTTCCTCCAGAAGGGTGCTATGCATGCAGAGCGACGAGGAGTTCCTAGTGCTACTGACGGAGATCCGCCAAGGAAATTCGTCGGCTTTGAATTCGCTGCTGGATGCTTGGCGTTCTGTCCTACGTCTGCATGCTCGCGGTTTGCTAGGTGGACGTTTCTCGGCACGTGCCGATTCGTCCGACATTGTCCAAGAAACCATGCTACAAGCGTTTCAAGATTTCGAGCAATTTCGCGGTCAAACCAAGGGCGAGTGGATGGCTTGGTTACGTACGATATTGATGGCCAGGGCGAATCGCCTACGGCGATTTCACGCCGCCAAGAAGCGGACAGTAACGCGGGAGGTCGAGGAGCTGGCCCAGCACGTCACCGTCGAGGCCCCCGACGCAGCCGATGAACTATCTCAGAGCGAACGATTATCTCAAATCGCTGCAGCGCTCGGGGATCTCCCCACGCCCATGTATGAAGTCGTCTTCCGTCGAGTGTTCTTGCGGCAACCTTTCGTCGATGTCGCCGCCGCAATTGGCCGTTCCCCGGGAGCGACAAGAGTGCTGTGGACCCGCGCAATTCGCAAGCTACGCGATCGGATGCAAGATCCAACAACGTTCGATGCCATCAACCCGCCATTCAGGCAAAAAGGAGATTCGATCGAAAACTCAGCGCTGGATTAAGAGTTCTGCACCAAAGTTCACATCTCTGCCTTCAAGACGAGATCTCTATGAACCCCGACCCCGACGAGCAGCTCGGCGACAATCTTGACAGCTACCTAAGATCGCTCGAAAGTGGCCAGTCGATTGAGCCCGAGCAGCCCACCTCTGACGAAGCGTCCGAGCTACGTGGTCTGGTGCACGAACTTCATCTCTTAGCGAAGTTCCTGGCCAGCCCCGATCGGGCCAGCGAGGTGGCGGCCACACCACCCACCAACATCGGTAAATACAAGGTGCGGCAGCCGCTGGGTGAAGGGGGACAGTCGCGGACATGGTTGGCAGACGACCCGGATCTGGAAAGGCCGGTCGTAGTGAAACTCTATCGGGATGCCGAAACCGCCACTCAACGCGAACGCGTGTTGCGAGAGGCCCGAGCACTAGCCCGTGTGAACAGCCCGTTTGTCGCCCGTTGCTTCGATGCGGATCGACACGGCGACCACCCGTTCTTAGTCGTCGAGTACATCGCGGGCAGCCCCCTTGACCGGTTCACCAGCGATCACCCCCTCGAGATCTCCCATATCGTCGAACTGATCAAAGAGATCGCCGAGGGATTGTCCGCGGTCCACGCCAGCGGGTTGATCCACCGTGACGTCAAACCAGCCAACATCATCATCGGCGACGATCGTCGCCCCAGGATCGTCGACTTCGGGATGGCCCACATCAAGGCCACGCCGGTCAGCTCCATCTCGGGTACACCTGCCTATATGGCACCCGAACAGGCGCGCGGAGAGATCGACCGGATCGACAATCGTACCGACGTGTTCGGCGTAGGTGCAGTGCTCTACGAACTCCTAACGGGCCGCGCTCCGTTTCATCGGGAGACACGCGAGCAGACCCTCCAGGCGGCACGCGAAGGTACGATTCTGGCACCAGATCAACTCAATCCATCAGTCCCCAAGGGGCTCAACCAGATCTGCATGCGCTGCCTGGCAAAGGAACCGGTCAATCGTTTTTCCACGGTGGACGAGTTGCGACGGGCGCTGGGCGCCTGGCAATCGACACTGCGCCTCAAACGATCGCTTCCGGTAGTACTGGCGGCTGTCTCTCTCGCCAGTCTTTCGTTGTTGCTGTGGAGTAGCGGATTTCACCGGCAATCCCCAAACGGGCAGAGTCAAAACCGAAAGGCGACCCTCAGCTCCGTTAGCCAGTTTGCGCCAGACGCACTGCCTGATGACGCACTAGATTTCTTCGCAATCGGCGGGCAGCTCAGAAAGGACTTCTGGATGCAGGTCGACATACTTGGCGCGCCGCGGAGCGACTCCGGTGTCATCGAGCTGGATGCAGGTGATCGGATCGCTTTCCGCATTGAATCGGAACGTGACTGCTACGTCACAATTCTCTCCTACGGGCCGGATGCTCCCGAGCAGCTGTTCCCGCGCGCTCCGTTTGATCGACCCGATGATGGCCAAGTGCTCGCGGGCAGGCCAAAGACCTTACCGCGGGGGGACGCGCCCCAATCCGCCGCCATCCAAGCGGTACCTTCAAGAGGCAAGGAAGCGCTCTGCGTCATCGCCTCTTCGCAGCCCATTTCGCTGGGAAGCGGCCACAACGGCAGCCCGCAGCTGGTGTTCCGTAGCGCCCCAAGAAAAGTCCGAGCTAAAGTCACTGATCCGAGGCCTGATCCGTCAACCGCAATCTCAGACCTATGCGGTCTCGCAGTTGATCATCCCGTACCGCGTTCAGTCGGGCCCTAGAACAGGCCCCATTGTCTCCAAGCCCTCACGAGCAATTCCATGACCGCTTATCTTTGGAGTCGCCGGTCGGCTCCCATTAGTCAAATCGCCCGTCGGCACTTGTCCTGGCCGAGCTGTTCGGTTGCCGTCACATTTGTGCTTGGTGCGGCTGTTGTTTTGCCTGTGATCGGGTCACATGACGAACCGTCCGCAGTACAGGCTGCCCAGACGCCCCAGCGGCCTGACGCGGCGAGTCGCCGGTCGCAGCTGATGCACGAGGCGGAGGCAGCTTTGTTGGAAAACCGGTACGAGACGGTCCGACGACTGGTAAACCAAGTCGCTGTGATAGACGAGGCCAACTTCGGTCAACACGATTTCAGAACGGCGGAAACGCTCGACAAGCTCGCCGACGTCCTGATTTGGTTAGACCAATTCGCAGCAGCAAAAGAGCTGCGGCAGCGCGTCCGTGAGACCGCTGCTGTGCTGTACGGAGCAACAAGTTGGCAGGCCAAGGACGCTGGATTGAGAATCAGGCTCCTCGTCAAGCGCGCACGGCTGAACGAAGCGGACCGCCGTACCCTGACGCATGCCGACGAAAAACACCGGCAGAGCTTGCACCTGATGGACACAGGCCAGGTCTACCAGGCACTCGCCGCCGTGAACGAAGCGCTCGGCCGGTACGAAGAGCTGGCGCCCGGCACAAACGATGATCCCGCTGAGTATCCACCACACCTTCTGTCTTCGATCCTGCGGGTGCAATGCCTGGCCGAACTAGGACGCTTCGAAGAGGCCGTCTCGAGCAGTGAAAACCTACTTGCTGCGGCCCAGCGGCTCTACTCAGAATCCGACTTTCCAGGTGGCCATCCCAATTTGGCACAGGCCTACTGCTCCGTCGCGACGGTAAGAGAGCTGACCGGTCACCTCAGCCGTCAGGCGACCGCCGCCGAAAAGGCGGCCGCTATCGGCCAATCGCTTTACGCGGCCGAATCCGAGCCTGCCGGGAGCCCTGTGTCCGCGATGACTCAACGCATCATGGCCAGGTCGTGTATTTCCCGTAGCGAGCTGGGCCGCGCGGAAGTACTCACGGAACAAGCCTACGAGACCTTGGCCAGACTATTCCCAGAGCGGGACTATCCGGCTGGTAATCCTCATCTGGCGACCACACTCGACCTCCGCGGCAACATCCAGCTCATCCGGGGAAACTACGATCTGGCGATGAAACTGCTCAATGAATCTCTCGCTATGCGGCAGCGCCTCTACCCGCTAAAAGACTATCCGCGCGGCCACCGCCGCCTGACGGCCAACCTGACCCGGATCGGGACAACTTTGCAACGGCAGGGAAAGTACCAAGAAGCTGTGTCCTACTATCAGCGCGCTTTGGAGATGACCGAGCGGCTCTATCCCCAGGACGACTACCCACGAGGGCACGTGGACATCGCCTCCCAATTGACCGTCCTCGGAGACCTGGAATTCCGACGCGGGAACTACCCAGAAGCCCAGCAACTGGCCATGAAGTCACTCGATATGACACTGGCCATTCACGGCCATGGCCAAGCCAGCAGCTCACCGGACCATCCACATATTGCCAAACGGCTGGCGATGCTTGGCCGTGTGCTTAGCCGACGGGGACAGTTCGGCGAGGCGAAGGAGCGCTACCTTCAATCCCTGGCGATCGCCGAACGTCTGTTTCCCGAATCCATCTTCCCGGACGGACATGTCCAGCTCTACGATTGCTACAACAGTCTGGGCACTCTCTTCTTTCGTCTGGGGGATTACCGTCAGGCTGAGACCTACCTGTCGCGATCAGTCAGCATCGCAGAGTCGCTGGCTCGCGACATACCTCGAGTGCAGGCAGCCTTGGCAATGCAGAATCTGGCGACGGTCCTGTCCGCTCAGAGGAATTTCTCTCGTTCAGCCGAGCTCTTTGACGAGGCCCTCGATCGGTATCGCCAGACGTTTCCCCGGGAACGCTACCCCAACGGTCATCCGTACTTGGCCAACACCCTCACCAACCTCGGTGTGACTCTCTCCACCATCGGCCAACATCGCGCCGCGGCCGCACACTACGAAGAAGCGGTCACCATGCTACGAGGTTTGTTCCCCGCCAAAGACTACCCAGACGGCCATCCGCTGCTGTTTACTGCGCTCGTGAATCTCGCGACTGAAATGGCGTGGTTAGGTGACCATGCGAGCGCACAGGTGTGTCTAGAACAGGCTCTAGAGGTTGGCCAACGCCTGTTTCCGAGTGGTTCATACCCAAAAGGACACCCTAAACAATCAATCGCGCACAGTACCATCGCGTTGATCTGCGATAGCAACGGCGCGCACCAACGAGCGCTGTTCCATCATGGCAGGGCTGTCGAAATCTCCAGGAGACTATATACGACTGAAGAATACCCAAACGGTCATGTCACATTAGCGACACGACTTCACAATATCGGCACGAGTTATGCTGAGGCAGGCGATCTGGCAGCGGCAAGGAGGCATTTGCAGGAAGCCCTGCAGATGCGGCGAAAGCTGTACACGGCTGAAGACCATCCGGACGGGCACCCGTATCTCGCCTCCACGCTACACGCCTTGGCCTTCGTCTGTCTTAAAGACGGAGAACACGAGCTAGGCGAACGGCATCTTGAGGAGGCAACAGGAATCTATTCACGGCTGCTAGAGCGACCCGGATCCGCGGAGAGCGCGGCGGGACTCGCAGGATGCAAACGGACGGCTGGGTTGCTTTCAATGAAAGATGGGGACTACGCGGCGGCCGCCGATCACCTGCGTGACGCGGTCGCGTTAGCCAGCGGCGGCTCGGACGACAGCATGCCGACTGCCGAGTCGGCGGATGTCGCCGAGTACTTAAATCTACTGGCAAAGGCCTATCACGCCCAAGGACACCTGGCACGAGCCCAGGCGGAGTTAGTTCGGGCAGGTGCTATCGCTCGACGGCTGGCGGCGAACCATTTACCTTACGCCGTTGCGGCTGAAGCGCTGAACTATATCCGCTCTCAGCCGCAGATCAGCAGCCGCCTCCTCTCACTCTCCCGCTCGCGGAATGAACCCGCAGCAAACGTCTATCGCGAAATCTGGTGGGAGCGCGGCGCGATCCAGCGAGCAACAACTCATCGTCGCCGTCACCTCACCCTGGCTGCCGGC
The DNA here is from genome assembly GCA_965223305.1 of Pirellulaceae bacterium. Taxonomy (GTDB): domain Bacteria; phylum Planctomycetota; class Planctomycetia; order Pirellulales; family Pirellulaceae; genus CBDCWT01. The sequence continues at coordinate 164,169 of CBDCWT010000030.1, forward strand.
AATCCAGAAACCTGGCAACACTATCGGGACTGGTTGGACCGCCGCCGCGAAATCGCCCAACTCACGCTTGCCCACCGTGAGCAGGATCACGAGCTCATGCGCCAGCGCCGCGAACGACTCGACGAATTGACCGAGCAGTCAGAACTGCTAGAGCGGCACATCGCCTTCGAAGTACACGAGCCCGTGGCGACCGCCGCCGGCCGAGATCCAGGCGGCGAACTTGCCAGATTGCTTCCCGCAGGGTCGGTATTCGTAGACGTGCGGCGTTACCTGCACCTCGACTTCAAGCAAGACGCATCGGGCAAGCTCTCTCAGAGGAGCTCGCCACACTATGTCGCCTTTGTCCTCCGGCCAAACAAGAGCGTCGTGCGCGTCGAACTGGGAGCTGCTGCGCCGACCGATACGGCGATTCGAAAGTGGCGTGAGCAGATCACCGCCAATCCCGCTGCGACGGACTTTGCTCCGGCGCAGTGGTTGGCCCAGTCGATTTGGAAGCCGCTCGAGTCGGTGTTTCCCGACGGAACTGAAATCGTATTGCTTTGCCCCGATGGGCCGCTCACAGCACTTCCCTGGTCGGCCCTCCCCGGCCGCGAGCCCGGGAGCGTCCTGCTAGAAAGGTTCGCCTTCGCCACGGTTCCATACGGCGACTTTCTACTTGAGCAACTTGGCTCGCCCGCAAGCGAGCGCCGAGTAAATGCGATGCTGGCGGTGGGAGGCGTCGACTACGACTCAAGCCAATCCTCACCTCCCAATCGGACGATGCGGGCCCCGCCCAATACAGCTGAACCCTACGAGTGGCCGCACTTGCTGGGAACGCAACAGGAGGTCGCAGGGCTCGTCGAGATCGCAACGCCCACAGGAACACAAGTTAGCCGACTGTCTGGCTCCGATGCGACGACAGTTAACGTATTGCACGCGCTTCAGCACGTTGGACGCGCTCACTTCGCGACGCACGGCTTCTTTGCGGACCCCGTCTTTCGATCGGTCTTCCGACTCGATCCTGAGCTGTTCGACAACGACTCCCAAACAGACGTTCCAGAAGAGACCCGCATCGCCAGCCGAAACCCGCTCGCACTGTCAGGATTGGTGCTCGCTGGGGCGAATCAGCCGCTGATGAAGAACGAACTGGGGCTGCCGGTCGGAGATGGCGGAATCCTGTCCGCCGAAGCGATCGCCGCCATGCAACTTCCGCAACTCGACCTGGTCACCTTATCGGCGTGCGATTCAGGATTGGGGCAGCTAGCCCGCGGTGAAGGTGTGTTCGGTTTGCAGAGGGCTTTCCACATTGCCGGAGCCGAGACCGTCATTGCCAGCCTCTGGAAAGTCGATGATGCCGCCACCCAACAACTAATGCTCGCCTTCTACGAAAACCTCTATCTGCGAAAGATGACGAAACTCGCCGCCCTGAGGCACGCACAACTCCAACTCCATCAGGGAACAGTGGGGAAAGCTGACCTGCGTGGACTGATACGCGTTCCCAAAACACAGCCGACTGGACAGACCGCGCCCTTCCTTTGGGCGGCTTGGACGCTGAGCGGCGACTGGCGCTGATCGTGCTGCTGTAGCCGAGTCTCAGTCACCAAGCGAAGCGGGGCTAGATCTCGCCGAACAACTCTTCGTGGGAACTCCTGCTACGCGCGACACCCGCGGCCAACTCGCTCAGCAACTCATCGTCGTAGTTGTCGAAATCGAGCGCTTCCTGCAGAGCCGTTTCACCCGCGTCCGCCGGCTGCGCCTGTCCAACCGCCGGTGCAGGGAATCCTAGTTCGACCGAGGACCGCCCGACCTGTCTGTCAGCAGCAGGCGCTATCGGAATGCGGTGATCGACGATCCCTGTAAACGACGTCCCTCCGCTGAACTCACCCTCAGCCTGCTCGGCCGCTCCCACCACGAACTGCCTGGCAAGCTCACCCTCGCCGGAAGTCGCCGAGTTGGTGTTGAGATAGTTGATCAACGGCAGCACGTCGCCGACTGCAGTCAACGAACCATCACCGTTGACATCCAGGAACGGGGGAGGGGAGTTGCCCGAGGTCGGTGGGGGTAGCGGCCGTGCCCCGTTGACATTGATGTTGTTGATCAACAGCAGAACATCGATCGGTGTGATGAAAGTGTCGCCGTTGACGTCCAAGGGGGTGACGCTGTTCCGCCAAGGATTCGGCACGAGTTGGATCGCGTAGTCCTCCACCTCGCCATCTGCTGCCGGACCCAGTGGGGAGAGCCCACCGCTCGAGCTGAAGCGAAAACGTCCATAAGTCGTGCCGCTCGTGGCGTTACCCGGAACGTCGACGGTCAGTGTATTGGCGCCCGCCTGCAATGCCAGGCTATCTGCTATCCGCTCGCCAAATTCGAACTCACCGTTTGTATTAAAGTCGATCCAAGCATCCAACAAGCCGGGTTGTGACGCCGACACGGTGATGTCAGTGGACCTACCTCCAACGAATGTGCCGTCGAACGTTACTCCGTTCTCGTCATCGAAACCGTCTCGGTCGTCTCCATCCGCGCCGATCGTCGGCTGTCCGTCGATGTCGATGTCATGCCCGCTCCCCAAGAAGAATCCCTCGACAGTTTCGTGACGGGGACCATTGTCTACTTCCAACGTACCGTACGTCGCCGGCGCATCGCCGTAGTCAACTCCGGTGCCGATGAAGATCGTGAACCGAGTGGTGTCATCCGAACGATTCGGCTTGAGTGGGTTGCCCGCGCCATCCCGAACACTCGACGTGAACGAAATCGACGGGCCCGCGACAGTCAGCACACCATCTACGAGAACTTCTTCATCACGAATCGTGGCCAAAACGTCTTGTAACTGATCTGGGGCATCGGCATTGTTGATGGCGTCCGCAATCGCGGAAGCCATGTCCGATTCGTCAAAAATGGGGGCCGGCATCGTGACACCGACGGTGTAGGTGTCGCCAGGCGTAAAGACAATGGGCACGGCCGCGTCGACACCCGGTTGTCCGACTTGCGTGAAACTCGAATTCGACAAATCGAGCGAGTGGTTGGCCGTGCCTCCGAGCGAAACGATGCCGTTGCCAGCGTTACTCGGAGTCAAGCCAATGTCCGCGTCGCGGATGGTGATGGCAATCAAGTCCGCGACTTCGTCCGCGGTCATTCCCGGATTGATCGAGATCACGTGGTTGCCGGGAGTAAAGACTCCACTGTCGTCCACCTCGAACGTCTCGGAAGCTGGCCCGTTGGAGATGGTAAACGTCTCGCCGTCGACAATTTCCTCGGCGGTGATGATGTCCTCAAAATCGGGGCTGCCGGCGATTGTCGGGATCCGAATTCCGAACTCGGGACGCACGCCCGGTAATCCCGTCAATGTCAACGCCGTGTCCGAAGCATCGATGATATGAGCCACCGTGCCACCCACGTGGATCAACCCATCGCTGTTAGGCTGGTGACTGGGTGTCAGGTTCATGTTAGCCAAGATAATGGCCTCGACGATCTGATCTGCAATCTCCTCGTGGGTCTGCGAATAGTCAAAGCCGATGATGCCAACCTGTGTGTTGAAACCACCGTTGGCCACGAAATCGAACTCGATCACCTGCGTACCGTCGTCGATAACCAACGTCTGCTCGATGTCGACCCCACCCGCTTGACCTGTCTGAGTCAGCGTCGTGCTGGAGGTGTCGAGCGTGTGGAAGGCGCGACTACCGAGATGGACGGCGCGACCACCCTGGTTGAGGATATTGACTGGGTCGAGGTCGATTCCGGGAGCAAACAAAATCGCTGTGACAATCTTGTTCGCAATGTCGTTTGCGGAATCCAGCTCGCGGTCAAACCGCACCAGCTCGTTGTCGGGATCCATGTCGTTGTCCACATCGACGAATGCATCGTCGTCGTCGAACTCAAAAATGACTGTGGTCGAGCCATCGGAGATCGTGAACATCTCGCCATCGGCAATCGCCGAGCCGCCAGCTGCGGGAATCTGCAGCGTCAACGTCTGTGGCACCTGCAGCACGTAGCCGGTCTCGTACTCGAAGGTAACCAAATTGCTCTTCTCGTCGGTCACCGTAAACTGATCACCGTCGGTCACCTCAGTTCCCTTCGGCGTCTGGATCACGAATCCCACGGAATTCGCCAACTCTACCTCGTAAACGCGATCGGGCTCCCAAATACCAGCTAGCGGAGTCAGACGAATCACATTGTTTGTGGCGTCATAGCTGAACTTGTAATCGCGACCTTCCTCCAATTTCTCACCATCACGAAGGACGGTGATGTTCTCGCCGTTGACCGTCCGGTCGTCGGCACCGGTCCCGTCCTGCGGGTCGTCCGGTTCGACGCCATCGAGCAGCTGAATCGAGAAGTCCGTTACCACCTGGCTAGTCAATTCAAGGAAAGACTCGCGATCGTCGCGATCGTTACCCGCCGCGTCATTGTCCAACGGGTTGAGCAGCAGCGCAGTTGGTCCCGCGAAATCGGCTCGATCCAGAGCACCGCGATCCTTGAAGATGTTTTCGCCCTGGCCCGCCGGGGCTTCGACCGCCGGATCGTCGACCCGTGTTTGGCCCAGTGCATCTCGATCGGGAGCCCGAATCGGCGAGACGCCTATTCCCAGCGGCGAGCGGAGCGAAACGAGCTCGGGCCGGTCCTCGACCGCGTCCACCGAGCTGTCGATGGCCAGAGATCCTGCGGCCGGATATAGGTTGTCACTGGCAACGTCCACAAAGAGGTCGTCTCCGGGTGCCAGCATCAACGGGAAACTTCCCACGCCGATACCACTCGTGTCTGCCGCGTTGCTCTGATACAACGTGCCGGCGACGATGGTCGAGGTTGAGCTAGGATCGACCGCGACACCGGTATCTAGATAGGCCACAACGTTATTCAACAGGGTGGGACTGGCGTTCTCCCCCACGTCAATCCCGATGCCTTTGCTGCCGGTACCTAACGGGTCCCTGCCGACAATCGTGTTGTTGACGATGCGGCCCGCAGGCACCGCTCCCGCCGGCATACCCGCCGCCGTCGACACGCCGCTGAAGTGAATCCCACCGGCGCCATTCCGAGAGATGACGTTGTTGGAAATCGTGACACCGGGTGCTAGAAGGTTGGCATTCACCTCCTGAGTCACTCGGACCGGTCCCATGTGCGGTGCGTTACCAGCCCCGTCCCGGGAACCAGCGGTCGCACGAATACCAAACTGCAATGAATTGGATATATGGTTCGAGTGCACCAAGACCTGTCCCTGTTGCCGGGTCACGTTGCTGTCGCCCAGGGACTCGAACTCGCGCGCCCCAAACTGCGCTTGGCTGGCTGCACCCCGAGTAATCCGGATATCGTAGTCGCCCGTCGACCGTTCGGTTGTCAAAAACTGACCGCTCCCCGCAACAAACGGATCATAGGTGAAATTCGAGAAACCACTCACGCCGACGTAGTGCGTGCCCCTCGTCGAAGCCGTAAACTCCAGAAACGGATCCAACCCGTCGACATTGTCATTCAGCGCGACCCGAGTACCGTCGGGGTTGAACACATTGACGACCGGATTGAAGGAAACGATGACCGAGTTAACGACCACCTGCACCGTATCGACGTCGATTGTGATTGTCTCACCAACATTGAGATCAACACGAATGAGGTCGACATCCAGCGTGGGGTCATTGATCTCGGTATTGTCACCGATCGTACCACTACCAAAGTAGGAGCTCGCTTCGCTGGTCCCAATGCCACTGTTCACCGCCTGGAACACCGTGTCGCTCGGCTCGACGATCGGCGTGCTCGTGACGATCTCTGGATCGGCAAAGTTCAGCACGACGTTGCCAAACAAGTTAATGACACTGCTGGTGCTCTCCGGCGCACCCGGTGTGATTCTCGAGCCAGTCACAACACCGTCGGCCAGCGCCGCTTGAACGTCTATCCGGGCCTGAACCTCCGAACCGTTCACGACGTCGCGTATCCTCCGAGCCATGACCGCACGGCTATCGGACGCAACAAAGGGGATCCTGACTCTGCCACCTGATACGCCGTTGCCAGCAGCGATCTCGTCAAACTCGAAAGTCACCGTGCCGGCCCCGTCACTCATCGAGAAAGTCTGCCCATCAGCTACTTCGCTGCCCGCCGGTGCGTCAATCGAAGTAGCAGACGTTAACCGGTCGTTGGTGTCGAACGCGCGGGTCAGCTCGATCTCCGGTGTGATGTCCGCGATCGTGCGGGCAAACGGCTCGGCACTGCGAATCTCCAACTGATAGGGACCCGAGTGAATCTCCTCGTGCTGGAACGGCACCTCCAGATTAAACAGCTCCGCATTCCGCACGAAATTGGTGTTGGCTGTCGCACCGAGTACCATTTCGCCGCGCTCGGCGAAACCGATAATGATGTCGTCGACATACACTCCCTCGAAGACATTGTCCATTCCACGCAAGATGCCCGGGTAACGCGTGACCGGCAAGGGACCACTGGTATTGAAAGCCCCGAACGTGCGGTCCCCGGTTTCGGTCAGATCGGCGCTGTCGAAACCGAAAGGCCCCGGGTCGCTGATCGTGTGCTCGACGATATTGATGATGTCTTCGTAACGGGAGATCGCATCGCCGGCGCGATTCACGGAGATCGACTGTGCCAGCGAAACGTCCACGGAAACGAAAGACCCTTCCAGATTCACTCGAGTCGATCCGTCCATTTCTGTTGTGATCTCAAGTCCCCGTGTACTCCGGGCGGTCTCCAACCCAGAGCGGATCAAGTCGGCGACCTGGGAAGAAGTTGTCGATAGCGACGGGAAGACGACGATCTCGACAGCCGTGGGATCGCTCGCGCCTGGCAGGCCGTCGACGTCGAGCGTGACAGCATTGGAGACATCAATCACATCGCCCGCCGAACCTCCAATGTGGATGCGGCCGCCACCCAAGTTCGTGGGTAACAGGCCCAAACTTGAAGTCTCGATCGACGTGACAATCTTGTCAGCCAATTCATCCTGGGTCACGTTGACCGTGCGTGTGAAGAGTCCCGGAGCGTTCGTTAGATCGATCTCGTGATCAGTGATTCCCAGCTGGACATCAACCAGCGTCGTGATGTTGAAAACACCTTGGCTGACCGTCGTGATCTGACCGACGCTAATCGGCCTTGGGTCGATCAATCCGATCTGGGCCTCAGCCAAAGCCTCAGCGACCGCGTTGGCGACTTCAACACCCGTGGACAGCGGCGTGACCAGGATGATCTCCGTGTCATCCATCACCACACCGTTCGTATCGAACTCGAAGACGGTGGCGGTTGTTCCCGGCCCGCGATCGATCGTGAAGAAATCACCATCATTCAGCGCTGTTGAGTTCATTCCACCGGCTGGAATTCGGACGGCCAAATCATCCAGCCGCAACTGGCGCCCCTGGGAAACAACCCCATTGTCATCGAATTCGAAGACTTCAGTGCCGCCGTCGGTGGTAATCGAGAAGAACTCACCGTCCAGAATCGCCAAGGGATCCGCAACATTCGGGATCCGCAGGCTGTAACCACTTTCGAACTCGAAGTTGATGGTTTGGCTACCATCGTCGACCGAGAAGATCTCACCATCTGAAATCAGTGCACCGACCGGGGCCACAATCTGTTCGTCGTAGTCCGCCACCGCGCGGCCGATGGCATCGGCAACGGCATCAGCGACCTCAATTCGCGACATACTGGAGTCGATCGGGACCGCCGTCCGCGTGGCGCCCGTCCCGGTCCGCCCGCTGACGAATGAGCTTGGCAATCCCACCAGCGTGATGTCCTCGACGTCGGTCAGATTGAGTTGATCTCCGTCACGCGTGACTTCCAATGGATTGAGTACTTCGAGGGATAGCTCGTATGCACCGGTTCCCTCGGGAATGGCGTTCATCAGATTCGGAGCCAACGTTGTATCCACTTCGTGGCTACGGGTGTCCAACACAATCGAACCAGCCTGAACCTGGGGATCGAGATTCAGCCCGCTCCTGCGGATAATGTTCCGCATCTGCTGGGCAATCTCTGGCTGAGACCGGGAGATCAAAGACGTCTCCAAAGTATCGGTAGCGCCCGTAAAATCGGCAGTGTGAGTCGTCGACCCCAGGCGAATCTTGCCAGCTGAAACCAAGCTGGGCGATAGGCCGATGTTCGCGGTTTGCAGCGAGTTAATCGTCGAGCCCGCCAGGGTCGCAGTGGTGTCGCCCGCAAACGAATGGACGCCAGTGCCGGCATCCGTAATATCCACCGCCATACCTCCGGCGGTCAGCGACAATTGCATCATGTCCGGACTGCTGTTAATCACGAAGTAGACGGTGTTCAAAGCCAGTCCGCCTGGCAAGGTACCGGTCGTGATCAAGCGCACCATGTCGTCGTCCATCAGGCCATGTGCCGGTGAAGTGACGACTTCGTTCGCTGGATCAGCCGTGAAGGGAGCGCCCGCAAAGAAGGGAATCGGTATCGCGCCCGGCAGCAACACGTTGTCGCTGTCGAACTCAAAAATGACGTCACCACCGCCTTGATTGTCGTTGACGACAAAGAACTCGCCATCGACAATTCCACCGAACCGCGTACCCTCTGGAGGAAGTTCGATCAGGACATCCGCCAGACTGATCGCCCGTGCCCCTGGCTGAACCGTTCCATCGTCATCAAATTCGAACAGCTCAGGGCCGGCGCCGATTCCCTCGTCAATCGTAAAGGACTCGCCGTCGGTCAGCCCACCGGTCCCCGCCCCTTCGGGCGGCACCTGCAGCCTCACATCCGCGCTACCCGAAATGTGCGGATAGTAGTCGAGGTTGTTCGAATCACTGACACCCACGTAGTAAGTTCCGCTGCTGAGCGCTGTAAAGTTGATGCGCGGTCTTCGGGGAACGAACGTGAACACGTCATTAGCAAAGACAAAGCTGCCGTTCGACGAGGCCCGTGCCAGCTCCTCACCATTCGAATCGAATAGCCTGACTGCGGGATTCAACGGGAAGAAGTCAGGTTGAATCGTCTCGCCGACAGTGATTCGATCGCCCGTGGCCTCAATCCGAATCGTCTCACCGGCAACCAACTCGATTTCAATCAAATCGACGTCGCGAGCTCTCTCGAACTCGAAGTCGATGTTGTCGCCGATGAAACCGGAAGCGACAAAATCGGCGGCACCGCCGGTGACGCCACTCTGCAAAGCTTTGCTCAGGTCGTCGTTCTCTTCTGCGGTGAGGTCCGCCGAGATCTGTGCCGGCGCAAATCCGTCCGCCAACGCCGACTGAATGCTGCCGGCCACATCACCTGGGCTCATATCCGAGGCAAACGAAACGGGGACGATCCCATCCGGAGCCAGTGCGGACCCGTCCGGACTAAAGGAGACCCCGGTCGGCAGTTGGACGATGTTTCCGAAGCTGATCGCCGGTACCGATAAACTTGATCCACTAACGGCGTTGGCAATCGCCACTGCCAACTGAATGTCACTCTGCGTTGGGTCAAACACCACCGGCACCGCTGCAGGATCGTTGAGCCCCACTTGTCCGAATGACGACAGCGCCAGTGAACCGCTCGTATCAAGCGTCGTGGACTGCCCGACAAAGACCTCACCGCCACCGAGGTTGATCGGGACAATGCCCGGTCCGATGTTCGCCGCGGCAACAGCACTTGTGATGAGGTCCGCCAATTCGTCTTGCGAAGCTGAAATGTCAATCGTCGAAACACTCGGTGCCAAGGAAGTGTTCACTTGATGTGTGGTGCTGTTCAGCCGGATCACGCCGCCACCCACAAACCGCGGCGTAAGTCCTAAGCCGGCGTTGAGAATACTATCGACCAGTCGGTCCGCGATCTCTCCAGAGGTTGCCTGTACCGTACGAGCGATAACGGAAGGAGAAGCACTGATTACGTGGTTGAAGACCCCCAACCGAATCGATCCGCCATCCTGATCGACGGGATTCAAGCCGATCCCTGCGGCTTTGAGTACATCGATGAGAACTTCGACGACCTCTTCTTGTGTGCTGAAATCGTCAATGGCAACAGGGCGATTTCCGGGTGTGACTCGATTGTCCTTGTCGAACTCGAAAATGACGTCTTGAGTTCCGCCGGTGATGGAAATGGTGTCTCCATCGCTAATGCCACCTGCAGCACCACCCGCTACGGGAATTAACAACTCGACGTTGTTCAAGTTGATGACGCGAGCACCCGTGGTGGCGACGCCGTCCGAGTCGAACTCGAACAACACGTTGGCGCCTCCTCTGCCGTTGTTGATCAGCACCTGCTGACCGTCAGAAATCGCCCCTGTGGAGGTCGGAATCCGCAGGCCCAGTGAAACCACGGTATCGATAATCTCGCGGCTGGAATCAAACTGATCATCCGAGTCAAATTCGAAGACGCGACCGTTGATCGAAAAAGTGTCACCGTCTGCCACACCACCTAAACCCGCTCCCGGAGGCGGAACCTGTATGCTGCTACCACTATCAAACTCGAATCTCAGTGACTCTGGTCCGTCGCTGATGAGAAACGTGTCGCCGTCGCGGTAGTTGCCACCGTTGGAGACCACGATGTCCGACTCAAAAGTATTGTCGTTGTCGAAGGAGAAAGTCACCGGCCCGTGGGACTCGCTGACAACCGTGAAGGTATCGCCATCCTCGATCGTCGCACCGCTGGGCGCGTCGATGCTAAATCCTAGATCGAATTCAATGACGCGGCTGAAGTCCAACGATAGTGTGTCACCATCCTCGAGCTCGTTTCCGGAAACCGCTCGTAGCTCGGCAAACAACGTATTATCATCGCCAAAACTCGTTTCGCCTGCGGAATCAAATTCGAACTTGAGCCGTAGGTTGTCTCGACCTGCAAACCGACTCAAGACGATGCGTGCCTGCCTCCAGACGCCGGTGTTGTCAAACAACGGTTGAACACAAGGATCACCCTCGCTCGCCGGATGGGTGCACTGATTTCCGTTTTCGCCGATGTCGAATTCATCGAAAACGGCAAAGTCCTGGAACTCGTCGTTGGTCGCCAACAATGTCCATTCGCCCGTATCGCCACCGATGTACACCCGGAACGAGTCACGAGTGAACTGAACCGGACTCACAAACGGATTGTACGGAGTGTCTTCCGTCTCCAAGAAGTAGTTGAAATACAACACCGGCAAATCGGCCGGCGAGTATCCCACCAGGCTGAAGGGCCGGCTGATCAGCGCCCCGTGAGCCCCATCTGGAAAATCAAAGTTACGCGAATCGACTTCCGTGAACGGGTCACTCGAATAACGATTGTTGTTGCCGCCCTCGTTCGTCGCACGATCGTTGCCAAAGTAGAAACTGTTGCCACCGCCAAGCTCAATGGCGCGACTGTGATCGAACGGCTCATACCCGTCCGGACCGGAAACGCCAAACAACCCGTGACCGCGATCGACGTCTCGCAACCCCCCTCGATTACCGGTTACCGTCCAGAGATTTCGGTCGAGGCTCGAGAACTCCAATCCGTGCACCGAGTTCAAGCCCGTGCTGACGCTGAACTGGCTATCCACGAAAATCGGCTGCAGTTCACCGGCCGTGTTGAACGCATACAGGTCGCCATCTCGCGTGATACCGAACAGCATGTTGGCATAGCGACCGCCGGCGACATCATCGGGCCCCGCGCTGAGTCCCGAGAACTCGATGGGTTGGCCGTTGTCACCAGTCATCAAGTCGGCGGCTGATGTGCGGATGTAGGTTCCCAAGCTGTTGTCGAACACGGTGGTTTGCGTCAGTGTTCCACCGACATTCACAAGCTGGACCGAGGAACCTCCGCCAAATCGATTGATCTGATACAGGCCTCCCCGGTCCGTCACGCCATACATCTGACCGTTGACGAAATCGATGCCCTTAATGCGGCCGCCCGGTCCCGCTCCCTCGATCGAAATGTCCTCAAACGCAAACGCACCGCCATTATTGGCCTCGGCTTCGATCTGTACGAACGCGTAGTCCGGGTTGATGAGCCGGACACCAAGAAAGTCAGCGGCCGTGGGAAACTGGCCCAGCCCGACGCCCGTGTTCAAGACCTCATAGGCTGCAAAAGCTTCACTCGACAAGGCTGCATTCCGCCACTCCGCCGCCAAGCCGCTGACCACTTCCTGCGGAGTCACAAACCCGTTGATGTCCCCGACCGCTGTATAGCGGATGCTCTCCCCATTGATCCTAATCTCGAAAGTGTCGCCGATATCCGGGTTCGAGGGGGTTATCCGCGTGTATGTGACGATCTCGCCGAAGTCGATCTTCTGAGTTCCCAGTCCCTGTAGCCGCGCCAAATCCTCGCGGTCGTCCGAAGGTGGCGACTGATTGGCAATCACACCGTTGAAAATGTCAAAGTGAAACAGAACGTTCTCCAACGTGTCCGTCCCGGCGCTGGTGACCTCGTCGGGAATGTTCGTCTGGGTCTCGAAAACGCTAGAAGTAAAGAAACTACGGCTGCCGACAGCCCAACCGTTGAAAAACTGAGCGTCGGTAGTGGACTCGTAAGTAATCGCGTCGTAGATGACACCCACACCCATTCCTGCCATGCCACCGGGAGCTGCTTCCGCCGTGGGCGGGGCATTCATGCGGTTGATCGTGAAAGTGCCGACACCGTCGTCGCTGAGTGTCGTTGCGGCGGCAGTCGCTGTGTCGATCTGCACGTAAGCGCCAATGGTGGCATCGTTCAACGGAGCTCCCCGGAAGTTATTGGGCCCCGTTGTATACCCAAACAGGTTGCCATCTCCGCGCAAGGCAATGTCAGCGATCGGCTGCGGGAAAGAACCGGCTGTGGCTTCGACCGATCCTGTAAATGGATCGACCACACGCAAAGTCGTCGTTGTGTTGGCAATCAATCCAACCTGCTGCGAAACAAAAAGCGATACGTCGCTAAGTTGAAACGGCACCGGGCTCGCATTCGGATCCAGCAACACAGGAACCACGGGGGCCTCACCCGTGGCAGGTTGACTCGCGGTCGGTCCGATCCGGTCTTCCGCAATCCGGCGAACCGAGTTGACAGGCTCCAGTCGAATGAGTGGGTTGGCCGGGTTGGGGCTGAGGTACTGGCTGAGCACCTCTGGTACCTGAGCGTTGGACGAGACAGCAACAAAGTAGACCTCGCGTTCGCTGGGGGACGGATCCAACGACGTGACCGGACCCGACGGTAATTCGACTGGGCCGATATAGGGATCCAGCGTACCGACCGTGCCCCGCGTCAAGTCCGCAATGTCCGCTCCCTCCAAGGGCCGGGGACGGTCGTCCGCAATATTCGAACCCTTGCTGGTCAAGATCAAACGCCCATCCGAGTCAAACACCCACAGCGCCGAGTTCGCGCGTGACAGCCCGTCGGCATAGTCAACGTCGAAAATCGTGGTGAAGTGATCGTTCGGCGCCAACCGTGCCAACTCATCACGCTCAATGGTCAACCTGTAGAAGTCGACGTCATTCGGATCAATCAAGTTGCCCGCCAGACTGATCGCGCCTTGGTCGGTTTGAGCTAGATTGCCCAACTCTTGGGCCGTACCAACACCCGGATCGTTCGGGTTGATCACAGTGCCCGTCTGGGGATCAACCGTCTCGATCTCGCTGATCTCGCCCAACAGCGGGGAATGCGCGGGTTGGCCGAGCAACTCGACGCCGTTGGTCGCGTAGCGAATGTCCGCGAAACGCACCGTCGAACCGGGCACCTCGTCCAGCTCGCGTAGACGAAGTTGCAGTTGATAGTTACCTTTGGTCAGGCCGCCATCCAGCTGGCTCAGATCATCGCTGCTGCTGCGAAGCCGGACATGGTAGGTGGTGGTCGCGCCCGGCTGGCCCGGCAAGACGACCCGCATGCCGGCATCCAGCGGATTGGTACTAAAGTGGTCCACAACCTCAAAGTCTGAGTTCAACGCCGGCTGCGTGGGATCGTACCCGCCCCGCCTGAGGGG
>CBDCWT010000031.1:0-133943 GCA_965223305.1 Pirellulaceae bacterium
ACTGAGCTTGATCGTGAGCGCCACACCACTATTTAGGGAATTGGTCGCGCGGCTGGCTCGGATGCCACGGACACAGATGCAAGTCGTCATCCTAGCGTCGCTCTGCGGCGGTGTGATTGCCTACCTGAACTGGGGGCTCTCCCTCGCGCTGGGTCCAGTGATTGCCATTCACTTCTGCCGCGAGGCGGAGCGGAAAAATGTCCCCGTCGACTTTCTCTGGTTGCTTGCCGTCCTGGCGGGTGTGGGATCCGTTTGGCAATTCGGACTATCGGCCAGCGCCCCACTTGTCATGGCAACTCCGGACCAGGAACTGGTCAGAGGTGTGGGCGTCATGCCGTTGAGCAGCACCATCTGGTCGATCGCATCGATCGTCCACGTGGTCGCCTTCATGCTTGGCACGATCATTGCCGGTTGCTGGTTGATGCCCAAGAACGTGCGTCCGATCTCGGAGTTCGTCGAAGCGGCCAAGGTCGCTGATGCTTCGGCGACGTCGGCTGAGCCAATCCAGCCGGGAGCGATCAAACCAACTCCTGCAGAACGTATCGAACGCAGTTCACTCGTGCTGTTGCCGCTGGCGATCATGTTGGCGGGCTGGATCTACTACCACTTCGTCGTCAAACAGCTCAGTGTTGATGTCAACTCCGTCAACACCACGCTCTTGCTGCTGGCCATCGTGCTACATCGAAGTGTAAGAAATTTCCAGCACGCGCTGCGCGACGCCATCAAGCTGAGCTGGCCGGTGGTGCTCCTTTACCATCTGTACGCAGGCGTGGCGGGTTTGATTCAGTTGACGCCTGTCGGTGAGTTGCTCGTGAACGCTGTCGCCCCCGTTTCCACTCCGTACACTTTTCCTTTACTGACAGCAGTCATAAGTAGCGTCGTTGCTATCTTCATCCCAACTAGTGGCGGGCAATGGGCAATTCAGGGTTCTGTGATATCGGCAGCGGCCGAAGCTGCCGGTGTGACCGCCCAGCGCGGCTTACTGGCTCTCAGCATCGGAGACCACATGGGCAATCTCCTCACGCCTTTCTGGGCCGTGGTGGGAGCGAACATCGCCCGCGTAGACTTTCGGCTGTTTTTCGGCTACCGGCTGATTTTTGCCGCACTTTGGTTTGGTATCGGTGTGTTTTGTTTTACGTTCTTGCCCTGTTAGTCTTAAGAGACGATCGCCAACTTTCTTCAGCTATGGCGTACGTTGCCAGCAGCGTGTGGCGCTGGGCATAGACGCTCTGCAACGATCCATGCCGATACGCAAGTCCGCGCAGATCAATCACTGCTGCTGTTGGGCGCCAAGATACCGCGCACCCGCCGATATGCGGTCTCGGCGAGCCAGAGTCGCCAGGAGGAAAATGTCTTGCGATAGCGACCGTAACGGACTAGCTCGCCGCCGAATTTCGCCTTGAACTGTCCTGGACCGTAGTCCTCGCCGGGCCAGCCGGCGCCGCCAAAGTCATACACCTTGTGGCCGGAATTCGCAGCCCATTCCATTACGTCCCACATGACTACGTCGTGAGCGTAGACGCCGGGAACCCGCTTGCTTCCGCCATACCAGTAGTAAACGAGTCCCTTGTGAACGAGATCCAGGGACGCCGCAACTGCCTGACCCCGATAGTTGGCGATCGTCAAGCGGTACTGATCACGGGTAAGATGCCGTAAGGCTGCTTGAAACAGGCTGACGTCTGCCAAAGGAACGCGTGAACGGTGATAGACGCCTTGCAGCAGCGTATACAGCGTTGTGACTCCGGTCTCGCCGTAGTCTTCGACCAGCTCGATCCCTTTCCGCCGAGTCCGTTCGATGACCTTGCGGCAGCCTCGACGAACGGATTGCCATACTTCGTCTACGGGACGACCGATGTCAGCCACGTAGTTGAGATAGTCCAGATGTTCATAGCCACATCTTTGCAAAGCGACTTGCTCGGCACCCGCTTCACGGATCGGACGAATCTCAGCAAACAACGCTCGGCGCTGCATCTGGCTGTCGTGTTTTCTCAACAGCAGTGACAGACCTTCGATGCCTTCGTCGTTGTCGTCGCAGATCGGCTCTGCGAACATGATAGCTCGCGAAGCGAAGCGGCTGGCCGGTGACGGAAGTGTCTGTACCAGGACGGAGACCAGCATTGCGATCGGCTTTCCAGAGCCGTTCACTGCAGCGATGGCCAGCGGCTGGTAGCGATTCGTTGCTCGATAAACTTCAACCATCTCCCTAGTGTGGAAGATCGTTGCTTTGGGATGTTCTGCAACGTACCGGTCCCATTGGTCACGATTTGCTGGAGTGATGATTCTGAAGTCGTTCATGGGATGCAGTAGAGCATGGATCGAGCGGCGGCGAGCCTTGTATTCGACGCGATCTAATCAACATGCACTGCAGGCCGTCGCATTTCAACCGGACGGCGCGGGGCGAGGTTCGGTCGCCTTGTTCCGTCCCAACTCACCAGAAGTCGCAGCCAGTCGTCGTCGCAGAAGATCGGACACCAATTGCACTCGTGGCTCGTCCAGCATCCCGATGGCGTGTCCTGGCACCTCGACAATCTCAGGCGCATGCGCGAGGTAGCTTTTCCAACCCAATTCTGGCTCTTCCATGATCCCCAAGGGTTGCCGAGCTGAGCGGAAGATCAAGACAGTACCGTCATACACACACGGTTCGTAGTTCGCATAGGCGAGCTCATGCGTTTGCTCCAGGCCCAGCGCCCCGGCTCGTCTGCCCGACCGCTTCACACCGAGCCCTGACAATCCCCGCCGCAATTTGTTGTTCAGCAGTCGATATAACTGCGCGATCCGGCCGCTAAGGAAGGCCAGCCGAGCCTTGGGCCCTACAGCTAGCAGCATGTTACTCCACTCTTGGTCCAGACGTTGGAGGATGCGGAAGTACGTCTTTCCGAGTCGTGTCGTTCCAGGTTTGTATTGCGGATAGTTAGCAAGAGTTGCCTGCACGAGGACCAGGAGAGCAACTTCTTCGCCTTGCGACCGCAGCTGCTGAGCCATCTCGAAGGCGATCACGCCTCCCATGCACCAACCACCCAAGCGGTATGGGCCGTGGGGCTGAACGCTGCGGATCTCGGTAAGGTAGTTGGCCGCCATCTCCTTAATGTTGTCCACGCACTGACGAGAGTCGCCTAGCCCGCGTGCCTGGAGGCCGTAGAACGGTTGTTGCCTACCGAGATGCCCGGCGAGCTCGCGATAACCAACAACGTTTCCGCCATGAGCATGCACAAAAAAGAATGGAGGATCGTTGCCCTCGGGTTGAATCGGCACCAGCGATCTCCATGACCCTTCACGATCGTCGTGGCGGAGAAAATCGGCGAGTTCTGCGATCGTTTGGGCCTGAAACAACGTGGCCAAGGGTAGCTTACGGCCTAGCTCCTTCTCGATCAGCGAGAACAGCCGGGCAGCCAGCAACGAATGCCCGCCGAGATCAAAGAAATTCTCCCGAGTGCCGATTCGCTCGATTCCAAGTACGTCCGACCAAATCGTTGCCAGCTGTCGCTCAATCTTGTCGCAAGGCGCGGTGTAGTCCGCGCCCGCCTCAGGTCGAGAGGTCTCCAACGCGGCCAATGCTTGACGGTCCACCTTGCCGTGGGCGGTCAAGGGCAATGAATCGAGCTGAACGAAGGCGGTCGGCACCATGTATTCAGGCAACGAGCGGCGGGCGAACTCTCTGAGCTCTTTCCAAGAGGGCAACACACCGTTGGCGGGTATGATGTAGGCAGCCAAGACTGGCTGATCGCCCGCCTGACTTTGCATATCAACGGTCAGCTCGCGCACGCCGGGATGCCGGCGGATGACGGCTTCGATTTCTCCGAGTTCGATGCGGAATCCTCGGAGTTTGACTTGTGAATCGGCTCGTCCCAAGTACTCGAGGTCGCCGTCCGGTAGCCGCCGGGCGAGATCGCCCGAACGGTAAAGCCGAGTCCCGGGCTGGAACGGGTTTTCTACAAACCGGGACGAGGTCAACTCTGTACGATTCAGGTAGCCTCTTGCGACGCCGGCACCGCCGACGAAGATCTCAGCCACCACTCCGTCTGGAACGAAGTCCAAGAATTCGTTCAGCAAGTAGACGTGCAAGTCAGGAATCGGCACTCCGATCAAGCTGCCTCGGCCAGCAGCCACATCCGACTTGGTGATCCGGCGATAAGTCACATGCACCGTGGTCTCGGTAATGCCGTACATGTTGATCAACTGCGGCCGCTCGTCGCCGTGACGGTCGATCCAAGGTTTCAGCTTCGCCAGGTCTAAGGCCTCGCCTCCAAAGATCACTTGACGCAACGAGGGGAGTTCCACCTGTTGGTTTTGCTCGGCCTCCATCAGCTGATAAAAGGCCGATGGTGTCTGGTTCAGGATCGTCACACCTCGGTCGGCCAACAGCTTCAGGAACTCGTCCGGAGCGCGGCTGACCCAATAAGGCACAATGACCAGTCGTCCGCCATAGAGCAACGCACCCCAGATCTCCCACACGGAGAAATCGAAAGCTGGCGAATGGAACAACGTCCAGACATCTTGGCTAGAAAAGTCAAACCACTCGGCTGTCGCCGAAAACAGACGCGAGACGTTGGCATGCGTCACCAGGCAACCTTTCGGTTGACCCGTGGAGCCAGACGTGTAAATCACGTAGGCCAAGTTGTCCGGCGATACTTCGCAGACAGGATTGTCAGACGATTCACGCGCGATTTCAGTCCAATCGCTGTCCAAGCAGACAACAGATGCTTGGTTGTTGGCCAGCCCTTCACGCAACTCCTCCTGAGTCACAAGTACCGCGGCCTGGCAGTCGTCCAATATGAACTGAACACGTTCTCGGGGGTAGGCCGGGTCGAGGGGCACGTAGCCGCCACCCGCTTTAATGATTCCCAAGATACCGACGATTACCTGCCAGGAACGGTTCAGGTGAAGACCGACGAGCACTTCTGGGCCAACCCCTTGACGAATCAAGTAGTGAGCCAGTTGATTGGAGCGACGGTTGAGTTCGTCGTAGGTCAGCTGTTCTTCCCCGAACTCGACCGCAATCGCATCTGGTGTTTGAGCCGCACGGGCCTCGAACAGCTGATGCAGGCACCGATCGTGTGGAAAGACTCGCTTGCTGCTGCACTCGCCGAGTATACGTGTCTGCTCCGCGTTCGTAAGCAGTGGCAAGCTAGCCACCGCCCGCAGAGGCTCTTTGGCGATCGCCGCCAACAGTGTCTCATAGCAGCCGATCCAGCGTAGTATCGTCGCGTTGTCGAACAAGTCGGTGTTATAGTGACAGTCGACCCTGAGCGCATCGCCCGTTCTCGATACGTTCCAGAACATGTCGAAATGGACCGCTCGCTTGAGCCCCGGTGCTCGGGCCGCCCGCAGACCGGCGAAGTCGTCACCTCCATCGTTCTGATCGAGATTGAAGTCAACCTCGACCAACGGCGCTCGGCC
The DNA here is from genome assembly GCA_965223305.1 of Pirellulaceae bacterium. GTDB lineage: Bacteria > Planctomycetota > Planctomycetia > Pirellulales > Pirellulaceae > CBDCWT01. The sequence continues at coordinate 5,398 of CBDCWT010000031.1, forward strand.
GGGATCGCGAGGCAAGTTCAGCTTCCGCAGGATGCCTCCCAAGGTACAGTGTTGATGATCGTGTGCGTCCATCAGTGCTTGGCGGAGAGTGCTGAGATGGTCGGCGAAGGATCCGTCACGATCGATCGCGAATCGCAGCGGCAGGAGGTTGACGCAATGTCCGACGAGACCTACCTCGCCTGTTGTAGCCTGACCTGCTGTGTTCAGTGCGACGACCAAGTCATGAGATCCCGATAACCGGGCGAGCAAGATGCCAAACGCGGCATACAACGTCGCGAACAGCGTGGCATCCAGATCCGCAGCAGTTTGGCGTATCGACGCGATGACGAGGGGATCGAGTTGACGTGTTGCGGTGCCGCCACGATTCGACCTTACACGCGGCCGAGGCCGGTCAGTGGGTAGGTCGAGTACCGGAGGAATGTCTTGAAACCGCCTGGTCCAGTACTCGTAGGACCGCGCTACCGCTTCACTCTCACGCTGCTCCCATCGCTGCTGTGCGTGTTCGCTGAACCTTGGCGCCGCGGGCAGTTGAAGCTGCCGATCTTCTATGAACGCCGAATATGCTTGCGCAATCTCCGTGTGTAGGACGCCCATCGACCACCCGTCACAGACCAGGTGATGGACCACGAACACCAGAACGTGATGGTCATGAGACAGTCGGATCAACTTAGTGCGGAGTAGAGGCCCTTTTTCCAGATCGAAGGCCGTCGAGGCCTCACCCGCCAACACCTCAGCAACTTTCTGTTCTCGCTGTCCCTCGGCCAGCAGGCTGTGGTCGATCAGCGGCACTTCTAGAGGCTCTCCGGCGACAATTGTCTGACGGCTTCCGTCAGGCGAGAAGCAGGCGCTCAGCGCCTCATGGCGAGCAGCAACTTCCTGTAGAGCCCGCCTCAAATGGCCGATATCCAGCGTACCGTGCAGGTGTGTCGTCGCGATCTCGTTGTAGGCACACGATGTGTTAGCTCCCATCTGTGATGCCAGCCAGACTTCGCTTTGGGACTCAGTCAGCGGTATGTGAATCCGTGGGGTATCAGCACAGGCCAGGAAACCGCATTGCTTCAGCGCCGCGACCGACTCACGAAAGGCGTCGACAACCAGAGCAAGGTCGTCGTCGGAGTGTGCGGTCGTGAGGAAGAATGCCCGTCCCTCCAGTAAATAAACACCACGTTGTCGCAGGTGGTAATAGAGGAGGCTATTGAATTCTGACTCCTGGGCGAACCTTAAATAGAGCATCGAGCCACAGCTCTCGACCTTCAGTCCAACGTCTTCGCTACCAAACATTTCGTTCAATGAGCGGGCAAACAGTGTGCTTCGCTCGTTCAACTCTGCCTGTAAGCTGGGGTGCGACTGGAGATGCTCCAGCACGGCGTCCGCAGCAGCAATCACTAGAGGATGTCGCACGAAGGTACCGGCAAAATAAGTCACATCGGCTTGCGGCACCGAATTGTCTCCGAATTGCCACGGCCCGCCGTCCAACGAGTTCAAATACTTCGCCTTTCCGGCCAGGACACCGATTGGCATGCCGCCGCCGATCACTTTGCCGTAGGCGGCGAGGTCCGCTTCCACACCGTACCACTGTTGAGCGCCACCCGGCGCCAGCCGGAACCCGGTAATGACTTCGTCGAAGATCAGACAGACGCCGTGCTCGGCCGTCCAACGCCGAAGTCGTTGGAGGAACTCGCGTGGCTGCTTTTGCGGATGTCGGCTCTGCACCGGTTCCACCAGAACGGCCGCCAATTTGTCGGCGAATTGCTCGATCACATCCAATGACCGTGGGTCACCCAGCTCCAATACAAGCATGTTCTTCACACTCTGCCGAGGAATTCCGGGCGCGATCGGCACACTGCGTGTTTGGCCGTCGCGTTCAACTCCCCGTAGCAGCACTTCGTCGAACTGTCCGTGGTAGTCTTCCTTGAAGGTGGCCACAAGATCGCGTCCGGAAACACACCGCGCCACGCGCATAGCCGCCATAACGGCTTCGGAACCGGTATTACAGAATGTAACGCGTTCCATGCTGGTCAGTTGGCTGATCCCTTCGGCGACCTTGCCTGCTAATTCGAGCTGTGGCCCAATATGGACGCCCAGTTCCAATTGCCGGCTTACTGCCTGGCGGACAAAGTCAGGTGAATGCCCAAACAGGCTCGATCCGAAGCCCGATTGCAGGTCCACGTACTCATTGCCATCGGCATCCCACAGCCGGGCACCGAGTGATCGAGAGGCGACAATCGGGTAGACCATTTCTTTCCAGGCCGGATGAAAACCGGCCGCCGCCCTCGGGTCGGCGTGAACGGAGCGCCCCCGGTCGGTCAACTCCTTCGACTTCGCAGTGCGTGCCGTATACTCGCGTACCAGTTCGTCAATGTGATGTTGTTGTGCCGCGGTTAGTGTTGTTGCCGACCTTTTGAGCGGGGATTTCCAGGGGCCGAATCGTTGGTGCTCGGCCTGATGCTCGGCGTGGGCCTGCTCGGTCTGACCAGCGGCTGGTTTGGCAGGTGCTGGTTCGGCAGGTGCTGGTGACGGCAGTGCCTCATGCAAATACTCAACTAGGAGATCGGTGGTTGTCGTTTCGTCCATCAATTGGCGGAAAGTAACGTCAGCCTTGAACTCGCGTCGAATCGCGACACTCACCTGCGTCAGAAACAACGAGTCAAATCCCAACTCCAGAAACGTCGCCTGTTCGTCCAGCGCATCGGGTGAAACACCGCCCAAATCGTAGAGGATCGCGGCAACTCGCTCGAAGATTTGCTGGCGACGAGTTACCGGCTGTTGGGGATTGTCGGCGGTGGTCGCGGTATCTTCCGGCTTGGTGTCTGCGGCCGCGATCGTGGCACCGCCGCGCTGGGCCGTGAGGGACTCAGCTGCCGCAGCAGCGTCGGGCGCCGGCGGATCGATCCAAAAACGTTTTCGTGCAAACGAGTAAGTGGGCAGCGGCACCCGACACCGGCGCTGGCTACCGTAGAAGGCCTCTGCATCGACGCGCACGCCTGCGGTCCAAAGCTGCCCCAGAGCCATTAGCAACGCTCGATCGCTCGCACCGCCATGACGAGCGTGCCCCATCGAACTGACAACCACCTGTTCCTCCGCACCGCACGCCGGTTGCTTGGCGAGAGAGGCGAGGGTGCTGCCCGGGCCAACTTCTAGCAACACCCAGCTGGGTTCTTGAGCCAGCAACTGCCGTCCGTCGGCAAAACGGACGGTATCGCGCATGTGTCGGGACCAGTACGCTGGATCGGCTGCCTGCCGGTCGGTCAACCACTGGCCGGTCGGTGAAGCGACCAGCGGAATATTTGGCTCTTTCAACTCCACGCCCCGTACTTCATCGGCGAAGGTATCAAGTATCGGATCCAGCATCGCCGAGTGGAACGCGTGCGAAGTCTGCAGGGGACGATGGCCTATTTCCTGCGCCGCAATCGTGTTTCGGAATCGTTCGATTGCAGCTGAGGGTCCCGACACAACGCAACTGTTCGGCCCGTTAACTGCCGCGATGCTAAGCTCGGCATCGAGCAACGGAAGCAGCGCGCACTCGTCAAGCGCCACAGCCAGCATCTCGCCAGCGGGAAGGCCCTGCATCAGCCGACCGCGCACGGCTAACACTCGCAGGGCGTCTTCCAGCGAAAACACGCCGGCTACACAGGCCGCCACGAATTCGCCGACACTGTGCCCGATCATGGCGTGTGGCGAGATTCCCCACGACTGCCACAGCCGAGCTAGAGCGTAGGAGATCGTGAAGATCGCAGGTTGAGCGATCGCCGTATCTTTCAGTCGTTCCGTCGCCTCATCTGATGAGACATTACGCGGGTAGACCAATTCCCGTAGGTCCTCGGCCAACAGCGGCTGGAGCAGGTCGGCGCAGCGGTCAACTTCGTCTCGAAAGACAGGCTCGCTGTCATACAGCTCGCGTCCCATCCCCACGTGCTGCGCCCCCTGGCCGGGAAACATAAAGACGACGGGTCGATCTTTGAACTCGCACTCCTCCACTGCCGTGCGGCTGGCAGAGCTCGTTAGCGCCGAGGCGGCCTCCTCGTTGCTGCGACCGACGACGAAACGACGATAGGGTAGATGTTTGCGTCCGACATGCAGTGTGTAGGCGACATCCGCCAGCGGCTCGTCCGTCTCTCGGAGGTGCCTTGCCAGCTTCTCTGACTGCCTGACAAGGGACTCACCATCGGCTGCGGAGAGCATCAAGAGCTGGCAGTCGCGCCCGGGTCCGGAACTGACCGGTTCAGGCGGTTGCTCGAGAACCGCATGCGCGTTGGTTCCACCTGTACCGAACGAACTGACGCCGGCCCGGCGCGGCAGGTTCTCTAAAGGCCATGGCTGTAGGCGGTCGGCGAGATAAAACGGCGTCTGCTCAATCTCGAACTTGGGATTGGCCTGCTGGATATGCAGACTCGGAGGGATCTGACCCTCGCGCACGACCAGCGCTGCCTTGATTAAACCTAAGACGCCCGCTGCCGCATCGGTGTGTCCGATATTGCTCTTTACTGAACCCAGAGCGCAGTATTGCCGCCGATCAGTTCCAGCGCGAAAGGCCTGCGTCAATGCGGCCACCTCGATTGGATCGCCCAAAGGTGTCGCTGTTCCGTGTCCCTCGACATAGCCGATCGACGCCGGATCGACATCGGCCAGCGCGTGGGCTAGCGCGATCACTTCGGCCTGCCCGCCAACGCTCGGCGCAGCAAAACTCACTTTCGTAGCCCCGTCGTTGTTGAGGGCGATGCCGCGGATCACGGCACTGATCCGGTCACCATCATGCACGGCTTCCTCAAGTCGCTTCAACAGCACCAATCCCGCACCGTTGCTGAACACGGTTCCACTTCCGTCGGCGTCGTAAGCCCGACAGTGGCCGTCAGGCGAGGCGATCGATCCTTCCTCATACCAATAGCCCCGCTGCTGCGGAACACGAACGGAAACGCCACCTGCTAGAGCTAAGTCGCACTGATGGTTGAGTAGGCTCTCGCATGCGTGGTAGACCGCCACCAATGATGTCGAGCAGGCCGTGCTGACGGCAACACTGGGACCTGTTAAGCCGAGCTTGTAGGAGATCCGCGTGGCGAGGTAGTCCTTTTCGTTGCCCATCTCTGCGGGAAATGCATCGATCACCGGCAACTCGTGACGATGTGGGTACAGGTTCTGTAGAAAGTAGGTGTTGCGCGACATGCCAGCATAGACGCCGATTGCTCCGGAAAACTGCTCCGGGTCGTATCCTGCGTCCTCCAACGTCTGCCACGCCACTTCAAGCAACACTCGATGCTGAGGGTCCGTGAGCTCCGCTTCTCGCGGAGTCATGCCGAAGAGAGCGGCGTCGAACTCCTCGATATCGCTCAGCGTCCCTCTGGCAGGCACATAGTTGTCAGCGCCAGCTAGCGGATCGTCGGCAAACGTAGCAAGCGATTCCTTGCCTTCGAGGAGATTCTTCCAGAACGCTGGTACGTCGTCGGCGCCGGGAAACCTGCCGGCCATACCCACGATTGCGATCGCGTTTTCATAGGTCAAATTAGTCCGATTCATGATAGTTGCCGGAAAAGACCGCCCTCGAGAGGCCTCATCCACCTCGCTCATCTTGAATGTTGTCGCCGATGCGTTGGAGTGAGCGCCTCCTGGCTCGAGCGGCGCGGGCCCGCTCGGCCCTGCCCTGTACCTGGCGATATGTTTCTTTTCGATCGATCTTCTCGCCAAGGTAGGCCGCTAATGTCTGGATGGTTGGGAATTGAAACAGGCTGGTGATTGGGAAGCTACGACCGAGCTCTTCTTCCAGACGTCGGTGAAGCGTTACCAGCATGACGGAGTGTCCGCCCAGTTCGAAAAAGTTGTCGTAGCGGCCGATACGGTCGGTGGCGAAGGCCTCTTGCCAGACCGAAAAGATCACGCGCTCCATCGTGGATTGAGGGGCTGCAAACTGACGCTTGCTCGGCGGCTTGTCGCCCTCAGCACGGACGGTTGCCCAGCGCCAACGCCCATGGCAGAGTTCGGCCGTGGAAGCATGCGGCTGATCGATGATGCGTTCGGCTAGCTGCCGGAAGTCAGCAAGGATGGCTTGCTCTGTGCCAACGGCGAACCGTCCCCGCTCCAACAGCAGTTTCAGGCTCAAGGAGTTGCCGGGCAGACCGACGAGCGTCAATGGGTATTTCGTCGCCTGCGGCGCAGAAACCGTTTTTACAGAGACCGCGTCGGTCCATCGGACGGCTGAATCTCCAACGACGTAGTTTTGGAAGACGACCAAGCTGTTGAACATGCGTTCGCGAGCAGGCATCTCCGTCGTCGCTTGAATCTCCACCAACGGCAAGTACTGATGCGTCTGCGTCTCAAGCTGAGACTGTTGGATCTGATGGAGCAAGTCTGTCAAGCGAGTATCTGCATCCCACTGAACCCGTACTGGAACGTTGTTGACCAACGGTCCGACAAGTTGTCCGGCGCCAGGAAGCTCCGCGGGCCGGCCCGAGAATGCCGCACCGAACACGACGTCGGTACGATCGTGTACCGCTCCTAAGAGGAGCGCCCAGATGGCTTGAAAGACAATCCCGTCGGTGACCTGCGTTTGACGAGCCAGCTCCCGCAAACCAGAAGTAAGCTCAGCAGGCAAGCATTGTTCGACTTCGGTGGGGGGACCAGAGGTGTCGGCATGTGTTGGACCGGAGGCACCTGACAAAGGCGTCGGTTGGCTGACGCCATTCAATACAGACTTCCAGTAATCTCGATCTTGCTGCACGTCCCTTTGGTCGAGCCACAGCAGATAGTCTCGAAATCTCGGTGGTGGCGTCCACTGTGCCCTGCCCCCGGCGACGACAGCCGCATAAGCCGTGGCAACGTCCTGCAGCACCAGTGGCCATGACCAGCCGTCAATTAGCAGATGGTGCGTACTCCAAAGCATCTCCCAGGCATCCTCGGCGATACGGGCCGCCGTTAGACGGACGATGGGAGCATGGTCGAGATCGAAGCCTTTGCTGCAGTCTTCCACAAGCAGTTGCGACAATCGCTGGGCCTGCTGCTCTGCCGTGCTGTCTCGCCAGTCAAGCTCGGTCCAGGACAACGCAACATTCCCGCGGACCACCTGGTGCGGCTCCGATCCGCATGTGCCGTGAAAACTTGTTCGCAGGATATCGTGGCGGTTGATGACTTCTTGCCAAGCACGACGTAGGGCACCTGGATCGACACACCCCTGCAGGCGGAACTGCCATTGTTCGAAGCCCACGTCGGAGCTAGCGGAATGGACCGAGTAGAACAGCTGTTGCATCGGCGTCAGCCGGTAGACGTCCTCGATCCTGCCTGCGGACTCGGCGAGCAGGTCGAGCGCTGTTTGATCGAGATTGGCGAGTGGAAAATCCGAGGGCGTGGGACGTGTCTTCGATTGCCCGCAACAGTGGTCGATCAGGGAGTGCAGCTCCTCCAGAAATCGGGTCGCCAAGGCTTCGATGGTCGCCCTGCGATGCCGATGACGACTGTAGTTCCAGCAAACGCTGAGCCTACCATCGCTTACATGTGCTACGATCTCCAGCAGATGTCGCCGCAGGGCTGCCGGATCGTGCAGCGGTCCAATTTGCCCGGGCGCAAACGAGAATAACTCCGAATCAGCGACGATCCAATCCAGCTGGCCCATATAGTTGAAGACAACTTGCGGTTCAACCGCCGGCTTCAACTCCCGCTTGGCAAGATAGCGCAGCACACCATGGCCAATTCCTTTCTTTGGAACGCAGCGCAGCTGCTCCTTGACCGCGATCAGCGCGTCGCCGACTCCCGCCGCAGGCTGCGTTTCGAGGATCACAGGAAACAAGGTTGTGAACCAACCGACGGTGCGCGAAAGATCGAGCTCCGCTCCAATCTCCTCACGACCATGACCTTCCAAATCGATGGCCACGCGATCGGTCCCGCACCAATGCGACAACGCTCGAGCCAACGCGGTCAACAGGAGGTCGTTGATTTGGGTCCGGTAGGCGCGTGGAGCCTGTTGTAGTAGCGCCCGTGTTGCTTCGTTGCTCAGCGACACAGTAATGGTGTCTGCGGAAGCTTCGTCATTTTCTCCGTTGGACGAATCGACAGGAATGGTCAGCTCGGAATGGGCGGCGACATCCTGCCAGTAAGCTTGCTCTTTGCACAGTGTTTCCGATTCGGAGTATGCGGCCAACGCCTCGGCCCACCGCTTGAAGGAAGTAGTTTTTCTAGGCAAGACAGCTACCTTGCCATCTTCTAGCGACTGATATGCTGTCTCGAGGTCTTCCACAACGATCCGCCAGGAAACGCCGTCAGTCGCCAGGTGATGCGCGACCAGCAACAACCGATCCTCCCGCTGTTCGCCAAGCCTAAAGTAGGCAGCTGCGACAAGCTTGCCGTTAGCGATCTCCAAACTCGCCTGAGTTTCACTCGCTAGTCTTGTCATGGCAGCATCCTGCTCGAGTGCTGTAAGATCGTCGAGCGAATACTCCTTGAATGAAAACACAGCGGGTTCGCCGAACCTCTGTCGCGACTGGAAGTCCTCTTGATTGAAACGCAGCCGCAGCGCGTCGTGGTGCAGGATCACTTCTCGCAAGGCCTGTTTCAACTGTTCCGAATCTACGGACCTCTTGAGGCGAAAGAGAAACGCTTGATTCCAGTGACTGCTGTTGGGGACCTTCGCTTCAAAGAACCAACGTTGGATGGGCGTCAATGGAGCATCACCGATTACCGGGCTGTTGTTCGACGGTGACTGATCGGATCGTCCTGCCACGCTGGCAATCCCCGCGATCGTGCGGTGACAGAATATCTGCTGAGGTGTGATAGTCAGCCCCGCTGTTCGAGCCTGCGCGATGATCTGAATCGACAGAATGGAGTCGCCACCCAATTCAAAGAAACTGTCATGAACACCGACACGTTTGACGTTCAGGACGTGCTGCCAAATGGCGGCCAGTGCTCGTTCCGTGTCACTGCGAGGTGCAACATACGTGGTCGACTGATGAGAGCCCTGATCGCTCGGCTCGGGCAACGCGCGGCGATCGAGCTTGCCGTTTTGCGTCAATGGGAACGCAGAAAGGGTGAGAAAGTGGGCGGGTACCATATAGGTTGGAAGCCGTTCGGCAACGAAGTTGCGTATCTCAGTTGTGGAGACGGACTCGGCTACGGTCAGGTACGCAACCAGAGTCTTGCTCTCCCGCGTCGCGTTGTGGGTCACGACGACCACGGCATCTTTCACATGTGGATTGCTACGGATGACGGCTTCTATTTCTCCGAGTTCGATGCGGAATCCGCGCAGTTTGACTTGTGAATCGGCTCGTCCCAAGTACTCGAGGTCGCCGTCCGGCAGCCTCCGGGCGAGATCGCCAGAACGATAGAGCCGAGTTCCAGGCTGGAACGGGTTTTCCACAAACCGGGACGAAGTCAACTCTGCACGATTCAGGTAGCCCCTTGCGACGCCGGCACCGCCAACGAAGATCTCAGCCACCACCCCGTCCGGAACGAAGTCCAAGAACTCGTTCAGCAAGTAGACCTGCAAATCGGGAATCGGCACTCCGATCAAGCTGCCTCGGCCAGCAGCCACATCCGACTCGGTGATCCTGCGATAGGTCACATGCACCGTGGTCTCGGTAATGCCGTACATGTTGATCAACTGCGGCCGCTCGTCGCCGTGACGGTCGATCCAAGGTTTCAGCTTCGCCAGGTCTAAGGCCTCGCCGCCAAAGATCACTTGACGCAACGAGGGGAGTTCCACCTGCTGGTTTTGCTCGGCCTCCATCAGCTGATAAAAGGCCGATGGTGTCTGGTTCAGGATCGTCACACCTTGGTCGGCCAACAGCTTCAGGAACTCGTCCGGAGCGCGGCTGACCCAATAAGGCACAATGACCAGTCGTCCGCCATAGAGCAACGCACCCCAGATCTCCCACACGGAGAAATCGAAAGCTGGCGAATGGAACAACGTCCAGACATCTTGGCTAGAAAAGTCAAACCACTCGGCAGTCGCCGAAAACAGACGCGAGACGTTGGCATGCGTCACCAGGCAACCCTTCGGTTGACCCGTGGAACCTGACGTGTAAATCACGTAGGCGACGTCTTCTGGTGTTACCCCTGCGACGGGATTGGTGGAGTCGCGTGCAGCTGCGAGTTCGAATTCGTCCAGTCGAATGGCGGTGCCTTGAAACTTCGGCAGCGGGGGGACCGATCCGTCCGTGAGCACGACAGACGTCCCGGCGTCGCCGAGCACAAATTGCACGCGCTCGGCGGGCCAGGCAGGATCAACTGGAACGTAACCGCGCCCCGCCTTCAGAATCGCAAGTATTCCGACAATCAGCTCCGGTGAACGTTCGGCGTAGACTCCCACCAGCGCATCGGCGGCGTCACATATCGACAGCAATTGGTTGGCCAGCGCATTCGCACGGTCATTCAACTGCCGGTACGTGATCTCCTGTTCCTGAAAAACGAGCGCTACAGCATGTGGCGTTTCACGAGCCTGCCGTTCGAAACTACGATGAACGCACTCGTACGCCGCCTGGCAGGTAGCATCGTCATGATTGGCGAACACCCCGCGTTCTGCTTCACTCAGATAGGGAATTCTCAAGGCGGGTTCGTCAGCCTGTGCCGGCATAGCAAGCAGCAGCCGCTCGAGGTGTTGCAACATCTTCTCCATTGCGGGTGTCGAGTATCGGTGAGGGTCGTATTCCAGACGTAGCAGCAACCTTTCCCCACCGTAGCCAATCAACGTCAATGGCAGGTTAGTTCGTCCGCGGTAGAGGAAGTGGCAACGACGCCAACGCCCACCTTCTGCTCGCATGATCTCGTCAAGCGAATAGTTGTCAAATACCACCAAGCTGTCGAATAGCGGCTGTCCTGGAGCCACCTCGGACAACTGCTGGATTTCGGCAAGAGAGGTATGCTCGTGCTCTCGTACTGCGAGGTGCTGACGGCGCAGGTCCTTCAACAACTGCAGGAGTTTCGTATCGCGGTCGGTCGAGACACGTACAGGAACGGTGTTAATCAGCAGCCCGACCATGTCTTCGCAACCGGCGATGGCCGAGTGCCGGCAGGCCCGGGTGTTCCCGAATACGGCGTCCTTTGTGTTGCTGTAGTGGCAGAGTAGCAACGCCCAGGCGCCCTGAACGATGGTGTTTAGTGTCAAGCCGTGCCGGCCGGCGAAAGCTTCCAAGCGACGTGTGTCCGGCGTTGTCAAGCTTCGTTCCGTGGCGTACTCGCCGTCCGTGGGAGGCGACGCGAATTCCCCCAAGTCCACGTGGTTTCGTTCGTGAAATCCGCGCAGCAAGCCCTCCCAGTAGGTGTGGCTTCGCGCAGCAGTCTGCCGATCCAGCCATATCACATAGTCGCTGAACGGACGTGGAGTTGGCAGAGCGACGTCGCTGCCTGCTCGGAAATGATCGTAGAACGTGAACAGCTCACGCAACACGATGGGAAAGGAACGCCCATCGAGTAGGATATGATGAAATGTCCACAACAACTGAAAGTGATCGGCTCCACACTCGAAAACCACGACGCGCATCAGTGGCGGCTGGCTCAAGTCGAAAACGCGTGCCCGATCTTGACGAAGGAATGCCTCCATCCGACGACGACACCCCTCAGCACCGAACGTCCTCCAATCGATCCAACGGATGTCGGGCGTGGTGGAGTGCACTATCTGACGTGGCTGGTCAACGTCGCTCCATTGGAACGCGGTGCGTAGAATCGCATGCCGCTCCATGACGCGGTGCCAAGCGAGCCGCATGCTTGGCAGATCGAGCGGTTCGTGTACGGTGCATAGAATCTGCTCGATGTCGACCCCCGGTGCCGACTCGGCAATCGAATGATAGAGCATCCCGCATTGCAGAGGTGTCAGAGGACAGACGCTCTTCACGTGATCGTCATGTTGGAGTCGCGACTCGTTAGGCATCGCTTTCGTCCACCGGATATCTGCGTCTATGCTAGATCGTGCGTTTAAGCCAGAGTGTTCGTGCGTTTACTGAAGCTGATCTCTTGGGATTGGTGAGGCAACCCGTCAGTTCCGGTTCCGTGCAAACCAGCCAAGCGGCCGCGAAGAAACCGCGGAATCATCAAAGATGACCGTCGCCCGCCCCTCCCCAAGGGGATCACCGACAATGTGGTTGGTGTAATTGCCAAGCCCCCAAATCGGGTGCGTATCGGTCCCGTCCTTGCCTCCCAGGCTAGTCACCACCGATTTGGCTTCCAGGATGAGTCGCCCATTCTGAAATACAGTAATTCGTCCGTTCTTACCTGTGCGAGATTCATAGAACACCTCGATGTGCGTCCACTGCCGAGCTTCAAAGGTCAGTGGAGTCGTTTGGCCATAGGAACTAGGATTGTTCACAGGTGAGTAGAGGTAAAAGTACATCTGGCCCGATTCTGCGACAGCAAGATTGAGAGCCCAAACGGGCTGGCTCTCGCCGTTGATATCTTCACTCTTGAATTGAAATACGTTCCACCAGCCGCCGTCTCCGGGATCCCAAGGCGGTTCTTTCCGCGGATCGTAGCGGTTCGGAAAGTAGAGCCACGTGCTGAAATACGCTCTGTTTGGAAGGAAACTGCCCTCGTCGTCCCAAGCGCGGTCGGTCCACAGCATCAGTCGAACTGCTCGGTTGCCGTAACGAGCCCGGAAGGCGCTGGTGATCGTCGTCTCGACTGCCCAGTGGCCACTGTGCGCCGCCGTTTCGGTTGCGCGTGCCCACACATCTTTTTCGCCCGTATTGAAGATGCCACTGCCAGCATAGCGGAAGCCGCGACGAGTCCAGGCGTCAAGCCTGCCATTCTCGTAGTCGGCCTTCCAGATGATCGAGCGTTGCACGTCACGCGGAAGGCTCTCAAACCAAGTTGGCGTTTCGTCTGCCGAGCAGCTACCCCAGGTGAATACCGTGACGAACAGTGTCGCCAGAAGAAGAGTCGTTCCAGGTTGCAGGAACAACGCACGTACTTTCATCCGGGCGGGAGAAGGGCAACGCGAACAGAGTCCCGTCGGCGCATCTCGCGACGTGGAGCTGCAATGAGATGCGGTTTGATGACTCTGGTCGTGCACTTGTGTTGGTTTGTCCATCGGTCTACATGCGCCGCCCCGGGACAACAGCGAATCTGGCCCAGGCCGTTTTCAACGGTACCCATGAATACGTCTTGCGAAACCGCCCGCGCCGTTCGTCAAAGACGCGAGTTCGAGTCGAGTCATTTGACGGTCTCCGAGGAAAGAAGCTGGTCTGATCGAGAGGCCGAACACGCGTCGCGCATCCCGTCGCTGGAGCACGTCGCGATGGTTGCCACCTCGGCCGCCGGCCCCTCTACGCTTCGCTTGTTGTCCACTTCGACAATACGTGACTGATCTCGATCCCTCCACCACTGAGCAACTTCTCGAGGTAAAGCGTGCCAGTAGTCGCGCTGCTCCCGGAGATGAATCAAAAAGCTGCGATAGATTTCACGCCGCTGTGGAGAATCCAAGTAGTCGGGATGGGTGAGCAGCAGCGCCATTCCCGACCACTTCTTGATCACAGACAGCTTTTGTTGCCAGATCGTGTCGGTCGTCTCTCCGAGCCCCACAAGTAAGGTGTGATCCTGCGGAAGCGTGTAGGGCAATTCGACGAATCGTCCAGCAACAAACGGCCAAATCCCACCGACGCCGCCCGGCATCGCCTGGAATGGGTCAATATCGAAGTAGGAGGAGTCATAATCAATGTCCAGCAGCTGGAGCCAATCCAGGTTCCTGTGCACCATCGGTGCGCGAAAACCCACCGCACCGAAACGGGCGATCGCCCTGTTGATGTCATGAGATCGACGACGAAATGTGGCGTACGAACAAAACAACCTACCGTCGTGGTTGAAACCCTGAATGCCTATCTCAAACCCTCGAGCACGCAGGTCTGCTAGCAGACCGTCATCGATCGCGTACTTGTACGGCACGATGTTCCAGGAAGATCGAAACCCCAGCTCCTCCTCGATTCGTGCCAACTCATCAATCAGGCGCATTCCCTCCCTCGTCTCCACGTCATGCGTTAACGTCAGTGCGTACTGATGGCCAGACGGCCACGGATGAATAAGCTCAGGCAGCGGGCAACCGCCAGCGAGGACTTTCTCGAGCTCTTCGAAGAACTTCGCCGGGACAAACCATTGGTCGTCTACCTCGACATTTTGATTCCTCCATCTCTGCAAGAGTTGTCGAGCGGCGATGGGAATCAATGGTCGAAGTCGATAGTAGATGCGAAAACTAGTCGAGAGCTGCGCTCCCGCCACGTCAGCGTCTAACGCCCCCTGAAAGAGCTTGTCGACTTCGGCTTCGTCAAAAAGAAAGCGTGCTGCTACCATAACTAACTCGTCCACTCAAACATGGCATCGTTGGTATCGGGCGACCACTCTTCATCTCTTGCCGCCTGAGGTTCGAGCAGGCCCAGTCGCTCATAGACCGACAGCAATTGAGGAATCGAATGCTTCCACGAGAGCCCCGACTCAACGCGGTGGCGACCGAACTCTCCCATCGCTCGACGTCGTTGCGGGTCGTCCATTAGTTTCTCGAGGGCGTGGGCAAAGGCGCGGCAATCATTGTCGGAAACGTAGATCGCACTCTCGCCGGCGGTAAATCGTGTCTCCGTCAAATCAAACGAGACGATCGGCTTGCTCTGAGCCATGTACTCCATCACCTTGATCAGCGTGCATCGCGTCGTGTATTCGTTTTCAGGATCCGGCGCGGTGCAAATATCCATCGCCGCTATATAGGGAACCACCTCGCCCAAGCCCACGGCGCCTACAAACACGGTGTGCTCTTCGATTCCCAAGTGCTTTGCCAGCTGAGTTAGGTCATCGAAGGTCTCACCATCGCCAACCAGAACACAGACCCAATCCCGCCTGCCTAGTCCGTCGCGTAAGTGCTGCAAAGCCCGCAGAAGATTGTCTACGCCATCCAACGCACCCATAGCACCGAGGAAACCGATCACCGTCTGCTGGCAATCTCGAAGACTCGGGTGCGGCTCGACGTCAGCGAAGTGTCGTGGCTCGGGACCGTTGCGCACAATAGTGATGCGGTCGGCTGGGATTCCAGAACGGGCGATACCAATTTCCTTGAATGATTGATTGGTGACAATCACGTGATTCGCTGCGCGATACGAAAGACGCTCAAAGATTACGAGGATACGATGCAGAACGGAGCCCTTGCCCTGGAATCGGACTCGAAACATCTCAGGTGCGAGGTCGTGGTGGTCGAAGACGAATTTCTTGCCCAGCAGTCTGTAGAAGAGAGCAATCGCCACGAAGAAGTCGGGTGGATTGTGAGCGTGAATGACGTAAAATCCCCGCTTGGCCAGAACATACAGCGAGAGCAGCCAGCTAGCGAGCATAGCGTGGGCGTACTCAATCATATAGCCGATCGCTCCGCTGCCGAACTCGGCCGGAGTGTATTGGTAGATATGCGCGCCATCGAGAACAAGTTTCCTGGCTTCGTAACTCGCCCGCGGACAGATCACCGAAACCTCGAGGCCCGCCCGCGTCAGGGCCGTGACTTCCCGGCGGACGCGCCCATCGAGGCTGTAAGGCACGTTTTCGAGAAACATCAGAACGTGGGCTGCCCGTCGTTTTACAGGTGACGCGTTCATTTTTTGGCCCAACATCTGTTTACCTCAACGCTCGTAGCACGTGATTCTCGGTGCCTTACCTCGCTCCGCACCGATACGTTCTCTCAGGAAACGACATTCTGCAGAAACTCCGTCGGCGCGGCCGCTGGCCGCGAGTCAATGAATCGCTGTTGCCAGAGCTCCAAGTTCATTAAGCCCCACAATGGAAGCGCGTGATCCGCAAACCCAGACTCATGTTGGCGGATCAGTGATTGCACGTACTCGACATCGAACAGGCCGCGCCGTCGTAGTGTCTCCTCCGCCAACAGGTCGCGCATCATGGGGCGCGCCTCGTTCCGCAACCATTCGTCGATCGGTATCGGAAAACCCTGCTTCCGGCGAGACACGATCGGCAGCGGAAGCAAGTCGGCGGCGACGCGTTTCAGCAAGTGCTTTCTTCGGCCTCCATGCAACTTAAACTCCGCCGGCAAACTCGCGGCGAACTCGACCAACTTGTGATCCAACAGCGGCACACGCGCCTCGAGTGAATTGGCCATCGTCAGCTTGTCGCCCCGCAACAGCAGGTAGTCGACTAACCACGCTTTCGTGTCGCAGTACAGCATGCGGTCCAGCGATTTCTCAGCGTCACATTGCTTCAGCAGGCGATCGAAGACGTGGCGGGCGCCGCTCGACTGCTCGACCGGCCATTCACTCAGCAGAGAGGCCTTGGCGTCGTCGCCGAACAAGGGAAACCAGTTGGCGAAACGAGTTGCTTCGTCACGAAACGTCAGTGCGCTGATCGCAAGCTTGCCACGACGCATTCCAGGCAGAGTCGACATGACCCTGCGAACGCCGTTGCCGAGGAAGCCAGGGCAATGTCGAGTCCAGGCTGAGTACTGCTCGCCTTGATAACGGGCGTAGCCGGCAAACAGCTCGTCGCCACCTTCACCCGTTAACACCATCTTGACGTGCTCCTGCGCCAACCCAGCTACCAGGTACGTCGCCACGGTTGCTTGGTCGGCAATCGGCTGATCCAGGTGCCACAGGACTCGTTCAGCATGCTGCAGAAAATGCTGGGAGGTCGTCACCAGTGTGTGGTGCTCACAACCGAATCGGTCGGCCGCCAGCTTGGCGTAAGGCAGCTCATCATGACCTGCGCTACCGGCGAAACCAATTGAAAAAGTCTTCACCGGCTCGTTTAGCTCCGCCGCCATCAAGGCAACGATCAGGCTGGAATCCACTCCGCCGCTCAAGAACGCACCGAAAGGCACGTCGCTTCGCAGCCGCAACCGCACCGACTCCCGCAACAACGCCTCCAACTCTTCGGCGTACTCGTCTTCCGAGGAAGGTGTTTCGGACTTGCGAAAAGAAAGATCCCAATAGGCCCGTGTCTCGAGTTTTCTATCGCGGGCAATCATATAGTGGCCCGGCAGCAGAGACTGAATTCCGTCAAACAGAGTGCGCGGCGCCGGGACGTACTTAAGCGAGAGATAGTCACTGAGTGCTCGACGATCGAGCGAAGTCGACACGGCTGGATGCTGTAGCAGCGCCTTGATTTCAGAACCGAACAGCAGCGTGTCACCGCGATTGAAAAAATAGAGCGGCTTGATGCCCAATCGATCCCGTGCAATGAACAGTTCCCGGGTGCGACCGTCCCAAATCGCAAACGCAAACATCCCGCGCAGATGGCTCAGACATTCCGTGCCAAACTCTTCGTACAAATGTACGATGACTTCCGTATCGCTGTGAGTTTTCAGCGTGTGTCCGCTGGAGAGCAGCTGTTGTCGTAGTTCACGATAGTTGTAGATCTCACCATTAAAAACGACGGCGTATCGTCCTGATTCATCGAAGATCGGTTGTCCGCCTTCGGCCAGATCAATAATGCTGAGCCGACGCATCCCCATCGCTAATTCGCCGTCGATCAACCGTCCTTCATCGTCCGGACCACGGTGGATAATCGATCCAAGCATGCGATCGAGCACATCGGCGGGTGCCAGCCGTGATGGATCGAAATTCAGGATGCCTGCTATTCCACACATCGTCAAAAGTCCGTAGCGTTTGTCATCCCGTCGACGCGCGGCCGTCGATCGTCGCGCGAGTGCACGCGACGATGACTCGTTCGTCCTGCAAGCTCTGTCTCTTGATCTGTACCGAGTTTCTCAGAGCACAAACCAGCCGCAGCTGGTCGATCTATCAGTTGTGGGGAGCGCCGCCGGGTGTCGCGATCAAGCGCCCGTTCATAAACTCCGATCACCCGCCGGGCGATACTTTCCAAGCCGAGGCCCCGCTGCAAGAGGAGCTCGCGGCCGTCGACCGAGCTGGGGTGCGACAACGATGCAGCTAGTTGCTCTCCGATTTCCTGCGGATCTCGCTCGCACACCGAGCACCCCGAGACGTTCTCCAGCATCTGGGCCACATCACCGACGCGAACGCCGATGATAGGAACGTTGCACGCCATCGCCTCCTTCACCACATTGGGAGAGCCCTCGATCAATGAGGTCATCAGCATCACATCGCAGGCATTCATGAGAATCGAGACGCGCTGTGGTTCCACTCCCCAAAGCGGGACCAAGTCGATCGGCCGCGACAGCAGCCGGGCAGCAACGTCGACCGCTGCCGAAGCCAGCTTGTGGCCCTTTCTGGGGTTGCTGGGGTCTCCGGGAAAGAGCACTACTTTTCGTGTCGGGGGCAGGTTCATTTCCTGTCGTGCCGATTCGCGGCCGATGGGGAGAAACGTGTTGAGATCGACCCCGTTGGGGATCACGCTTGAAGGAGTCGGCGCGATCACATCAGCCATCTCTCGGCTCTTCACGATCACCTGGCTGGCCAGCCGGGCCAGCACTCTGTTGGTGCGGACCATCAATCTGCTAAACCGAGTCAAGTCTCCCGCGTCGTTGCAGGGCGTTCCCAGCAGGTCGTCGCCCATGAACGAGACCACCAGTGGCGCTCGACTACCCGAAAACGAGAGCGCCATTCGGCCCAGCCAACCACAGTAACCAAAATGCGCGTGGACCACGTCCGCTTGTTGGGCCAGCAGGCGAATTCGCGGAAGCACCTGCAGGTACTTCAGTTTCGGTAGTCCCCGTACATCCACGACATCCACTGACAGTCCCTGCGCACGCAGCGACTCGATCTGGCGCGCACAAGGAGCCATGCTGCCGGGCAGCGCAGCCGACGGCAGTTCGGGACAAATCATCAGGACTCGCACGCCGATGTCCCCTTCATGCTACTAATAGTCAAAGTCTTCGTGCCCAGCGCAAGTTTTCACTCTGGCTTCCCCCCTCATCCGACCTTCGGCCACCTTCTCCCGGGCGATGAGAAGGCACTTTGGTGGCGGCCAAAGGCCGCGCTGGGCCAGCTGTGGCCCCAGCCATGACCCCGGCTGCCGCATCGCCGGTTTGATACTGAGTGTGCCAGGAGGCAAATGTCAACAACAACCAAATGCGGTTAGCGTGGTCGACTGTCCCTTGCTGATGTTCGTTCAACGTTTGTGCAACGAAACTCCGGTCGAACATCTCCTCCGGTAGTCCGCTGGCCAACGTGTCCTGCACAAAGTCATGAAGGTGCCCCCGGAACCAGTCACGCAACGGCACACTGAATCCTTGTTTCCCTTTCCTGATCGACTGGGGGGGAAGCTTGTCTCGCAGCACGCGTCTCAGAATGTGCTTGCTCCGAGAGCCACGCAGCTTGACACCTGTCGGCATTTGAGCTGCGAGTTCGACTAGTTCGTGATCCAGCAGCGGTGACCGTACTTCGAGCGCGTGCGCCATGCTCATGCGATCGACCTTTACCAGAATGTCGTCCAGCATGTAGGAGCGAAGATCGATCTCTGTCAAACGGCTGACCAGATCACGATCGCTGTGCAGCGTCTTCCAAAGCGGGTCCGGCATGTACTGCTCGCCCATATAGTCCGCGCAGTGCAGCAGGTCGTCTGTCAGCAATGAACGCAGCTGAGAAACGGACCACACGGAGGTCTTATCACGGTACGCGCGCGTGATCGGTAGAGCACTGTCGCGCAGTATCTTGGCGACACGGAGCGCTTGATAACGTCGACCTTGGGGCAGCACTCGCGCTGCTGTATTCGCTAGGCCCGGCAATACGTGGCGCCCGATTACAGGGGGAACGTGACGACGATAGGCTTCAGCGAACAAGGCCCCACGGTAGGATGAGTATCCGGCGAATAACTCGTCGCCACCGTCTCCGCTTAGGATGACAGTGACGTGTTCGCGGGCCAGTCGCGACACGTGAAAAGTGGGGATCGCCGAGGCGTCCCCAAACGGTTCATCGCAATGTCGGATGATTGCCTGCAGTGTATCCGCAAAGCCCCGACCCAAATCTGCCGCGCTCAGCCGCAGCAGGTGATGGTCCGTACTGTAGTAGTCCGCAACCTGCTGAGCATCCTCGGATTCGTCCCACTCTTCGCGGTCGAATCCGATTGTGAATGTCTTCAACGGCTTGAGACCAGCGGCGCTGGCATAGGCGACCACTGCACTGGAATCGAGACCGCCGCTGAGGAACACACCAAGCGGCACTTCACTTTGTAGACGGATGCGGACCGCTTCGGCCAATTTGGCGTCTAGCCGTTCCTTCCACTCGTCTTCGGCAACTGTGTCGTCGGGAGTGAATGTGACGGACCAGTAGCGCGAGATACGAAATCTTCCACGCTCGAACACTCCGAAGTGTCCCGCGGGGAGACGACGGACATGTTCGTAGATCGTATGGGGTTCGTGGATGTAGCCGAATTGGAAGAATTGACCGAGCGCACGATAGTTGGGTTCATTCAGACTTGGGTTCTCGACCAAAAGCGACTTCATCTCTGAACCGAACGAAAAACGGCCCTGGCGATTGGCGTAGAACAACGGCTTCTTGCCTAACCGATCCCGGGCGACCAGCAGACGCTGCCTGCGTTGATCCCAAACTGCCAAGCCAAACATGCCCCGCAGATAGGCCAGGCAGCCATCGCCGTGGTCCTCGTAGAGATGAACGATGACCTCGGTGTCCGACCCAGTCGTGAACCGGTGTCCGCGTTTTTCCAAGTCCCCGCCGTAACTCGGCAAAGTTGTAGATTTCGCCGTTACAAACTACCTGGATGTCCCCGGCTTCGTTGGCGATCGGCTGCTGACCGCGCGCGACATCAATGATGCTCAGCCGCCGCATGCCGATCCCGGCGCCATCTTGAGAGTAATGCCCCACATCATCAGGCCCGCGATGTGTTATGACGTCAGTCATCTGACGCAACCTCGCGCAAATCTCGAGCGAGGCAAGAGCAGGGTCGATGAGTCCAGCGATGCCGCACATCAGGCAGGTCCCTCGTTGACGACCTGTGGATCGAGAAGGACAGTGTCCGATGCCGAACGGTCCTGGTGGGAGTGGTGAAGCAAATGGAACACCATCATGGCCAGGTATCGTGGATAGGCGCGCCGGTCACTCAGCACACCGTAGTCGCCACGTGAGTGGGGCACGCTGCCGTCCTGTCGTTGCTGAAGCAGCAAGTACCGATACGCCTTTTCGGCCAGTTCGCTGTATCCAGGAATGCCCAGCTGCTGTGCACTGGCTAGTGCCGCTGCGACGACACCGGTGTGGTAGTTCACCGTTCTGCTCTTCTGGCCACACTGGTAATAAGCGAAACCTGACGGTGCGATCCCGCTCTTCAAGAAACCTAGGATGCCCTCCAGTACGTCCCTCGCACGCGTGTCGCCGGTCAGTTGGTAGTATTCGAGAACATCTAGGTACAGGAAGGCCTGGTATTGGAAACATTGAAAGTGGATACGCTTGCGGTTGCCATAGACATACGGCAGCTCGCCCGAGGACAGCTGGGCGTTTCGGAGAAAGTCTAATAGTCCTTCGCACTTGGCGAGGTACGTTGAGTCGCCCGTGACCTCAGCTAGATTCGCGAGGTACCGTAGCGCGAGCGCCGAGTTATTCGGCACTGGCTCGCCGATTTCGTTGGCGAAGTAGTTGACAGCAACATTGCCGTCAAACTCCTGGTAGCCGATCTTGGTTTCAAGGAAGTCGTGCCAGCGGAGTACGGCGTCGAGATACGCTGGCCGGTTGCGGCGGCGGTAAGATGCCAGCAGTCCGAGCGATGCCCAGACTCCTTCGACGGTGACCACGCGCCCCTTCCATTCGGGATTCGGCTGGTCCCACGCTCCATCGGCGCGCTGTCGCGCGACGATTTGATCGGTTGCAGCCAGGGCAAGATCTTCGCAAGCATCGCGCTCAGAACATGACATCATCCAGTTGGCGAGGATCCAGTAACCCTGGCACTGGAGATAATACAGATCGTCACGCCAGTTGAAGTTTGGAAAACAGCTCTTAAAGAACCGCCAGAACCGATAGTTGAAGCGAACGCCTGGATCGGGACCGATCAGTGCGCCGCCGACCACGTGCTGTCTCACCAGGAACTCGTGAATGCGTTGGGCCGCCTGGTTGTACTCGGTCATGCTCCCCTCCCGTTCGTTTGTCCCGCAGAAGCAACCGTACACTCTGCGTCCTTCACGAGCAGATCAGCATGCGCATCCGTCTCCACTTCCCGATTGGCGGGCTCCCCCGCTACCGCTTCTGCCACCACAGGGCGCCCGGTGCGTGCGTGAAAGTCCTGGATGGTCTCGCGATAGACTGCCAGGGTCTGTTGTGTGACAACCTCTGGGGCGCATTCACGTTCGAGCTTCTCCTTGCCGGCGCGGCCCATGGCGATTCTTTTTTGCCTGTCGCGCAGCAGCTCGATGACCGCGTCGGCGAGCGCATCGCTATCCCGTGGCTGAACCAACAGGCCGGTTCGACCGTGCTCGACCATGTCGGGCAACCCCCCCACGCGCGTGGCAATCACCGGCTTCTCGTAGGTGTAGGCGACCGGGATCACACCGCTCTGCGACGCCTCGACATACGGCAGCACCACAACGCTTGCCGTGGCGAAAATCTGGGCGCGGCGGTCCTCGGTGATCCAGTTGTTGTAGACCTCAAATCGCTCGGGATGGACCATCTTCCTTCGATAACGCGCGAAGTCTTCGCCTCGTCCGGCGACGACGATCCGCACGTCGGGAAACTCGGCGGAGATCTTCGGCTCGGCTTGAATCAGGTAGTCCAGCCCCTTGTACTCCCAGATCCTCCCAAAAAACAAAACCGTGTTCCCATCATCCTTGAGCGTGGTGTCAATCGCCCTCTCGCCGATTGCCACGTGGGGGATGATATCCACCTGGCAGTCCTTGATACCAAGCTCATTGACCACCACCTGCTTTAGATCGGTGCCGTGCACGATCACACGATCTGCTTGCTTGAATCCGTAGTCCATCACGAACTGGGGCGTCAAACGTGACTCACGATCGCCGAGATGTTGTCGCGGGTCGTGGATCGTGATAACTAACGGGAACTTCTTCAAGAGCGGGAGTGCGAAATTAAAAAACGGATGGCCGTTCTGAAAATGGACCACGTCGGGTTTGTAGGCGCGCACCTGGCGGACGACACGAATCATTGTCCTCAGCTGTCGTAACGGTTGACGGTAGCGCATACCCGGGAAAGGTTCGTAGCGAACCCGTGGGTCGACCAGCGACACGTGCTCTTCGGCGATGTTGGCTGGCAGAATCAACAGCACATCGTGCTCGTTCGCCATGACGTTGGCGTGCCGAATGCAGTACTCAGCAAACGAGTGGGAGACGAACGCGATCTTCACGGTGACACCTCCTCTGTCGTCGCCGCAGGCGCTTGCAGATGGGTTTGTAAGCGGGATTGCATGCCGTCCATCTCGGGTGCCGAAGGCGAAATGCGCTGCTCGTGCGCTGTGCCGACTGGCGATCTCAGCGGGCGAACACCTGCGAGCCCGTTGTGGACCAGCCACGACACACTCTGCCGCATTCCGGTATCCATGTCGAACGCGGGTTCATAGCCGAGTGTCTGCCGCGCTTTCGCGTCGCAGTAGTACGCCTGGCGGCTGTACAGTCGTTCGAGCTCATCTCCCGACGGCGTTGAATCGAAGACTCCTTTCAATCGTTTCATCATCCGGCCGGCTAGACCGCCGCGAAGATAGATTTCCATGAGCTTCTCTTCGCACTGCGCACGGACCATGTCACTGGCCGATCGCGCGACGTCGGTGAGTGCGGTTCGCAAACGTGTTCGCCGCTGTGACAGTCGTTGCAGACGTGGTCTTCCTAGCGCCTCGTTGAACCGTTGGAAGTACTCGTTCCAGGTAATACGATCGGGACCATTGATGTTGAACGCCTCGCCACTTGGAGAGTTGCTGGACAACGTCCGGAAGATGGCGTGGACCAGGTCGTCAACGTAAACCAAATTGGCATAACCCTCGCCATGCCCGTCGAATTCGCGCCAGCTGCCCGACTGCAAACGCTTGGCGATGTCGATCGTCCAGGAGACACCAAACGGTCCGTAGATAAGCGATGGACGCAGGATCGTCGTGCGAACTCCACGTGCTGCGAACTCGCGGCACAACGTCTCTGCCTCGATTTTTGCATCCGCGTACTCAAATCCCGTGGCAGCGGTCGGCTGGTGTTCATCTACTTCGCCTGCCGCGTGGCCATAAACTTCTGCACTGCTCAAGAACACAAAACGCCGTAAGTTGTTCTCAACGGCCGCGGCCAGCAGATTGTGCGTGCCACGTACAATCGACTCGCGATCGTTGGTGTAGGCACAGTGAACCACGGCATCGACGTTCTTGAGGACGGATTGCACTCGGACGGTGTCAAGGATGTCGCAAGGAACCATCTCTATAGGAAAACGGGCGATCCGAGCGACGCGAGTCCAACTTCGAATGCCGGCCACCGGAACGGCCGTTCCCGAAAGAAACATCGCTTCGATCAGTCGGCCACCTACGAAGCCCGTTGCTCCCGTTACCAGGACGCGTGTTTGTTTTGTTGAGTCAAGCGACATGAGTAGTTTTCCAATGCCGGTTCCAAGGCAGCTCAAAGCGACCGGCTTGTTGATAGGCAAGTTCCAGTAGTTCGACAGCGGCGAGTGTGCTTTCCCCAGCCACAAGTGGTTCTGCTTGGTGCTTGATCGAGTCAACGAAGTTTGCGATCAACGGCCGGCTTAAGGCTTCATAGGAATGTGTCTCGCTGCGCCCTTTAAGTCGCCGCGTGCGTCCGTTGGGGAAACGAATCACTACGCGATCACGTTCGTCGACCGACGCTTCGATCGTGCCATTCGTTCCCTCAATGCGAAAGCAGTTTGGCAATCTGGCAAGGCGACTTACCTTGATGTCAATCTCGCACTCATCATGCCGAAGCCACACTAGGGCGACCGCTTCTGGGCCCCCGTGCGAGTCGTTCCAAGATGCCCTGAGCTCGGGCTTGGCAGCCAACCACCAGCAGATTGTGTCCAGCACATGGATCCCCGTGTCGGATAGAACCCCTTTCGCTTCCGGGGTGAAGTGAAAAGAAGACGCTGCAGGCCAGTTGAATTCGACGCCCTCGTGGTAGCTGATCGATTTGAGTTGTCCGAGCGCTCCCGCAGCAATCTCTTCGCGAATTGTTTTGTAAATGGGGAAGAGCCGGCGAGTTTGATTGACGGCCAGCGTAACGCCTGCTTCACGGGCCAGCATAACGAGTTGATGGGCTTCGGCGGCCGATTCCGCCAGTGGTTTCTCGCAAAGGACATGCACCCCTCGCCGCAGGAAATGACTGGCAACCGGGTAGTGCAGCGGCGGCGGCGTGGCCACGACGACACCGTCGATAGTATCCTCGAGTTCACGGTAGTCTGCGGCGCAATGCGCAACGCCAAATTGTTCCGCCAGACCGTTTCGCCGTTCAGCATTCGGGTCCACGAGTAAAATCGCCTGGCGCGCATCGAGCTGTGACACCAGCGCCGGCAAGTGAAACCGCTCGGCAATGGCGCCACAGCCGATGAGTGCGATGCGAGGATTGTCGGGCAGTTTCATGATCCAGTGCCTACGCCTGAAATGCGTTACGGAACGACCGCACATCCGTGGATGTGACGATTCGAAGTACGACGACGAGGGTCAAATAGACGAGTCCGCCAAGGACTATTCCCAGTGACCACAAGTTGTCTCGCCAGAAGAGCATGATCATCGTCAAACCGGTCGCCGCCACGGCGAGCTTGGCGACCGTGCAAGCTAGTTCCGAAAGTTCCAACCGTCGCAAGGCAAACAGGGCGTAGCAACAGAACGCCACAGAGGCTCCGAATACCGTACCCGCTGCCGCACCCCATACGCCCCACACGGAAACCAGCCACCAGGTAGAAATCAGATTGATCACGAGGCTGATCGCAGCCACTTGCATTGAACGGTCTTGCCGTCCTTGAGCAAACAGCGTGTGACTGAGAAATGGATTGACACTGTCAAGCAGTAGTCCCCAGACGAGAACACGTAGCACGGGAATTGCCTCCGCGTACTCGCTGGAGTAGAGCATTCCGATAACGAAATCCGCGTGAACAGTGACTGCTGCCGTGGCAGGCAGCATGATCGCCAGAATAAACCGCAACGTATATCGACTCAGCTGCTCGAACTGAGGACGGGATGCGCCGTACAGCCGGGTCAGCACTGGAAACACCGCCGTGGTGTAACTCTTGGCCGCCAAGGACCCGAGGCGAACGACCTTTGCCGCTGCGGTGTAAAGTCCCACTGCCGCCTCGCCGAGGAAAGCAGACAGGATGATCACATCCAGACTCATGTAAACTGCGGCCAACCAGTTTTCCGCCGCGAACACACGCCATTGCCGCAGGAAGATCCAGAATCTGCGGCGACGAAACTGCCGGCCGGCGACGAGATAGCGGCGGAGCCGCAGCCAATAAAAAACGGCCAGTACGCAGCGTGCGATCAATAGAATCCAGAACAGGCTGAGTAAACCGAATCCCAACCAGAGTGCGGCGAAGCTGAGTGAGATCCTTAAGATGCTCTCGAGCACCGTGCCGTAGGTTACGTTTTGAGCCCGCTCGAGCGATATAAACGCCGCTTCGAGCACGATCGCCAACGACCCTGGTAGGAGCGCCAGTGAAGCGATATTCATGGCCAGCCTTGTGTCCGGTGCATAGCCGAAAGCCCAGCACAGCGCGGCTAGCAGGCCACCGGCGACCACCGACAACGCTGCCGCCAGCACGGCTGCATACCCGAGCAACTCGCTCAATCGGCGCGGTCTCTTGGCAGCCTCCCGGGTGACATGGATACCGATCGCGGTAGCACTGAGACCAAGGAACAACTCAAAGTAGTGGATGACCAGTGAGTACTTACCAAAGCCCTCGACTTCCAAGAGAGCCGCGATGTAGACCACGAAGGCGAAAGAGAGCGCAGTCCGGCATACTGTCCCCAACAGCAGCATGGCTGTGTTTCGTGAAACGCGTGATGCGGAACTATGCGACATGAGGACCAGCTATCGGGAGTGGATCGTCGGTGTTGATCGCGGGCTCTGCCGCCGCGTCGAGCACCGTCAGGCGGAACAGTGCGGCGAGCACGCCCGCGCAACACCACAGGATCTGTACCTGAATGCGCGAATTGAATATGTCGACGGCCATATGAATCATGTGGCCTACGATGGCGGCAAAAAGTGCCAAAGCAAACAACGACAGTACAGGGTCACGAGCTTGCCAGGTCAGCCAGCCGTACCGCAAGGCGCAGACCAGCATGGCGAAGAATGCTGCAAATCCCATCACGCCCGTTTCGGCTAATACGACCAAGTACTTGCTGTGAATCGTGTAGAACCACTCGCCGCGAAAAGGACTCGCGTTGGCAACCTGCTTCGCCGCCAAGTGCGAGTTGCCGGCGCCTACTCCCAAAATAGGATCACCAGCAATGATTTCCGCAGCGATAGCCGCCAGATGTAGGCGGGCCTCGGCAGAACCTCCGTCGTCCCCTTGGACGCGCTGCTTGATCACAGCCAGTATCGGTACCGCAGATACGAGCGCTAGCCCCAGGGCGACTGCCGGCGCCCACTTCGGGAGCCAGCCACGATAGAAAGCGACCGAGCCAAAGATCACCGCCGCCACCACTACTGTGATGATGGCCCCCCGCGTCTGTGTAAAAGCGACCGCCAACGTTCCGGTGCAAACCGCTACGAAAGCGAACTGCCTCAAACGACGAGAGACCGGTGCAAACAGCAAGCTGCTCGCGGGAATCAGCAGTAACGCCAGAAAGCTACCAGCCACCACCGGCGACATGCACGTTCCACCCGGTCTGCCGCCAAGGTCGATCAAGATGCGCCCTCTGCCAGCCAGCTCGATTTCGCTGCCGAATCGTGTACCGACGGCCTCACAACCGATGATGATCAGGCTTTGCAGCAGCAGGCACCCTGCCAGCACCGACATTACAAACACCAAATCACGGTGTTCGCGCAAGTTGTTGGCCAGGTATAGGAACAGTAGGTACGCCTGGAGCAACAGAGCGAAGTCGAAAAACGAAAGCTGCCATGCGCGGGCCGCGACGACCGAAAGGCCAACGGCAAGCAGGTAAAGTAGAAACGGACCCCCAACTACCCACTTGCGGCGGGTCAAATCAGAAGATGCAGCGGCTTCGATCAGCCACAGTCCGTACAGTCCACATAGGCAGCACGTCAGAATCGAGACGTTGAGCCCGGCGATGGCACCAAATTCCGCATCCTGTTTTCGGTCGAACAGATAGGTATCCAGCTGGAGCGGGATCTCCAGAATGGCAATCGCCAAGAGTATGCGCTGCAAGTTTGGGATCGCAAACATCTTCACACCGTTGCCTGAGCTGCCAGGCAGTCACGAATCTCGCCAGCAACGTGACTTGTGCGGCTGTGAGTCAACTCTGGATACATCGGTAACGAAACGATTTCGCCGGCCAGTTGCGAGCTGGTTGGCAACCCGCGGGGCACGGATCGCGCATCACGAAACGGTGCCGCTTCGCACAACGGATGGGGATAGTGAATGCCGCATTGGATGCCGCGCTGCCGCAGCTGCTCTATCAGCAGATCACGCTGTGGATGTCGAGCAACGAACAGATGGTACACATGCCGCGCGCCGTTTCGTTCGCTCGGCAGCACCAACGGTAAATCCGCCAACTGCTCGTGGTACCAACGAGCGACCGTGCGACGCTGTTCTGTCCACTGCCGCAGGTAGCGGAGCTTGACGAGCAGGACGGCCGCCTGGACTGTGTCAAGCCGGCAATTGAAACCCAGCATGGAGTGGTCGTTCTTGACCCGCTGACCATAGTTTCGCAACAGGCGCAGTTGTTCGGCGAGGTCGGCGTCGTTGGTCACGACTGCACCTCCGTCGCCAAAGGCGCCTAGATTCTTGCCCGGGTAAAAGCTGAAACAGCCGGCGTCGCCCAACGAACCCGCTCGCCTACCTTCGTACTCGGCACCGTGCGCCTGTGCGGCGTCTTCGATCACCCGCAAGTTGTGCCGATCCGCGAGTTCCAGGATCTCGTTCATCCTTGCCGGTTGGCCGTACAAGTGGACGGGAATGATCGCGCGCGTTCGGCTGGTAACGGCTTCCTCGATGAGATTCACATCGATGTTGAAATCGCTGGGATCGACGTCGACCAGTACCGGTGTCGCCCCGGAATAGGCGATGGCCAAGGCAGTAGCCGCAAAAGAATTGCCCGCCGTGATGACTTCATCCCCCGAGCCGATACCTGCGGCGCGCAGAGCCAGGTGCAGGGCTTCGGTGCCGTTGGCGACCCCGACGCAATAGTTGGTTCCACAGTATTCGGCAAACGTCTCTTCAAACAGTTCAACGTGCTTTCCTAGGATGAAACTCGCTGAGTCAATGACATCCGAAATCGCATCCAAGACATCTTGTTTGATGCCACGGGACTGCGTGACTAAATCGACGAAGGGGACGTTTTCAATTGGCGCGTGCATCTACCTGTTACACTCTCTTTCCATCGGTGTTTCACCACACGACTGGCAGCTGTTCTCGGTGTAGCAGCCAGCGAGCCGCTGCCCACATCTACAGACAAAACCGACCTCGCGCGCGGGTGTTCCAACAACAAGCCTGAAAGGCGCCACGCTGCGGGTCACCGTGGCCCCCGCCGCGACGAAACAATAACGGCCAAGTTCTAGGCCGGGCAGAATGGTCGCATTCGCCCCGATCGAACAGCCTCGACGAACGTGCGTTGGCAGGAGCCAGTTTGCGGTCGTAGCGTAACGGCGCGCGGCCCCTGGCATCCGTGGTGATCGCGGAGCGAGGTCGTTGGTGAACGTGACATTCGGACCAATGAACACGTCGTCCTCGATCCGAATCCCGTTCCAAACACAGACGTTGTTCTTCAGCGTGACGTTGTCGCCGATCTGCGCGCCGCCTTCGATGAAGGCGTGGTCTCCCACATTGACATTGGCCCCGACAACAGCTCCCGAGAGGATATGAGCATAGGCCCAAACGCGAGTGCCGGCACCGATGTTTTCGGAATCGACGATGGCTGCCGGGTGAATGAATGCCTCAGGCATGGGCGACGACACCCTCTTCGCTTTCGCGCTGCCTGTTGACAAGTTTCACGCAGCCGCCCGACAGACCTAAGGACTGCTCTGCGGCCTCCAGCACCTGGACTACCTGCAGTCCATTTTGCCCGTCCGTCAATGGGCGGTCGCCCTCGACGATACAACGAATGAACTCGGCACACTCGGCCTTGAGCGGCTCGGACTCGTGCAGCCACGGGCTGTACGAGTCACCATATCGGTAGGAAAACTGAAACTCGCCGAAGTCCGCAGAGTGGGACGGAGCGTCGACGCCCTTGTTATAGACTTTGATCTTCTCTTGCTCTAAGTCGTCGTAGACTGCCATCTTCTTGCTGCCCACAACAGTCATCACCCGTTTCTTATGTGGGTCAAGCCAACTCACGTGGACGATACTCATCCGATTGCCCTCGAAGTGCATCGTCAGGTTGCAAACGTCGTGGACGCCCGGACTCAGATGAGCCAAACCCGAACATGTGACTGAGGTCGGCTGGTCGCCGAGCAAATGGAGCGCGATGGCCACGTCGTGCGGCGCAAGATCCCACAGTGAGTTGACATCATGCCGGACAGGTCCAAGATTCAAACGGGTTGAGCTGAGATAACACACATCACCCAACTCTCCCGACACGATTAGCTCGCGCAGCTTCATGACTGGCGCAGAGTGCAAGAACACGTGCCCCACGAAGAGCTGGCATTGTTTCGCTGCTGCTCGTTGAATCAGATCGAGACACTCTGACGAACTTGTCGCGAGCGGTTTTTCGACAAAAGTGTGAAGCCCCTGAGCAAGCGCGGCAGAAGCCAGCTCGTGATGCGTCCGCGTCGGCGTGGCGACGACGACGGCGTCCACCCGCCCGCCGAAAAGGACATTGTTGACGTTTTCAGTTGGAATGATGCCCGGGAACCGGTCGGTCAACTTAGTCAGCCGATCGAAATCCGTGTCACAGACCATCGTGACCTTGCAATCGCTCAGTTCATTAAAGCAGCGAACGAGATTGGGCCCCCAGTAGCCTAAGCCAATTACTCCAACGCGAATCATGACGATCGATCCTTGTGTTGCTTGTTGTCAGTTCTTCGCTGCCTTTTAGTAGTTCAGTCCTTACTGGCTCGACGCTCAGGCGGAGTTTAGTCCGCAGAGCACCGGTAGAGTCTTGAGACAGATTTCGACATCAAGCCAGAAAGAACGGTTGTCAACGTAAGTAACGTCCAGCTTGAGCATCTCCTCGAAACTCAATCTGTTCTTTCCGCTGACCTGCCACAGCCCGGTGATTCCTGGCAGCACATCGAAGCGCCTCAGCTGCCACGACTCGTAGGCTTCCAGCTCGATGACGTCAGGGCGTGGGCCAATGATGCTCATCTGTCCCAGCAGTACGTTGATCAATTGCGGTAGTTCGTCCAATGAATACCGGCGGAGCCAGCCGCCACACGGGATCAGCTTGGAGCTCGAATCTAGCTTGGTCAAAGGTCCGGTGGATTTGGCTAACGAGGCGACATACTGGTTGTGGTCGGAGGTGTCGTTGTCGAGCACCATCGTGCGAAATTTCAACATCCGAAAACGCTTGCCTCGCGCGCCGAGTCGGTCTTGAACGAACAGAACCGGGCCGGGCGAAACGCACTTGATCAACAGGGTGAGCGCCAGCAGTAGCGGGGACAGCAGAATTAACAGAAGGATCGATACCACGACGTCAAAGGACCGTTTCCAAAGGGGGGTGCCGCGAAACTGCTGATCCCAGCATCGCTCCGATCGAACCTCGCCGTTATCGGCAAGCACTTCGTGTTCGATGCCTTGCAGGTCGCCGTAGCCCCACAAATCGACCTCG
Source organism: Pirellulaceae bacterium (assembly GCA_965223305.1). Taxonomy (GTDB): domain Bacteria; phylum Planctomycetota; class Planctomycetia; order Pirellulales; family Pirellulaceae; genus CBDCWT01. The sequence goes on from CBDCWT010000031.1 coordinate 37,078, forward strand.
AAAGAGTCTGTGGTCATCTGAGTTCCGAATATCAACAGCAGGGAAGATCTGTTTCGACTAGGAAGCTTAGACGAGTCGTTTCAGCCAAGCTGGCACGTAGTCCCTCGTCTTGTTCAAGACGATTCCGGACACGTTCGCGCCAGCCCTCTTCAGTTGGGCATGAATACGCTTCGCCGATGCCACGTCCGTCTTCTCGGATTCCACAACCAAGAACACGTGATCCAATGTCGAGGCAATCGAACTTCCGTCGTTGGGCGCCGTCGCGGGAGGGAGGTCGATCACGACCAATTCGTACTCCTGCTTCAGCGACTGCAGACAGCTCCCAACCTCGCGCGGATTTAGTTCGATCGAACCGCTCACCTCACGAGAAATGCTGGGCAGCAGCGCCAGATTGGAACCGCCGTCACGCTGAATGCAGTCGTTCGATTTGGCCTCGTGTTTTACAAGTTCACGTAAGCCAGGCGCCCCATTTAGATTGAATGCGGTGGTCACGAATCGATCCTGGCAATCCGTGTCCACCAACAGTGTCGAGAGTCCAAAGTCACGAGCGGACGTGACGGCCAACTTGCAGGCCACCGTGCTACCACCGTTGCCCGGTCCGCAGCTCAGCACCCCCACCGTCCGCGCACCCGAGCCGCCACCGTCTGTCGCGGCGAGGAGCTGTCGCAACAACGATCTGCAATGCTGGGCCAGCACGTCCTCAGAAGCAGTACCGTTCGAAGTGGTTCGCGTTCGCGGAATCGCAGCGTAGACGGGCAAATCGAGATTCAGCTCCGCCTGTTCGGAAGTTCGCAATGTCCTGTCCCGGGCTTCTGCCAAGAGCGCCGAACAGAGTCCGCCGGCCAGACCAACAAAGAGCCCAACAGCAGCTAATACACGTTTCTTCGGGCTGACAGGCCGCTCGACGAACGTCGCGGGCTGCACGATGTTGACACTTGAGATCCGTTGGTCGAGTAGATCGTCGAGCACTCGCGCTTCCTCGAGCTTCTCGCGATGACTCAGATAGTTCGTCTCCAGCACGTTGGCTTCGCGCTGGAGTTGCTCCAAGCGAGACTCCTGCTCGACCAGCGCGTCAAGTCGGGCGTGTAGGTCTTGGCGCTGCCGATCCAGCTCATCAATGCTCGACGTCAGCCCGGTGGCCGCGGTCTCGGTTTTTTGAAGTTGCTGGCGGATAGCTTGAACGACCGGATTGACGACAACGGTCTGATTGATGCGCTCACTCGCGCGGTCGGCAATTGACTTACGGGCTACCGTCAGTTCGCTACGAACGCCAGCCAGCAGCGGGTGGTTGTTTCCAAGTTTCGAGTCCAGTTCTTTTTCTTGCAGCTCCAACTCGTAGAGGCGCTGTCGCATCCCACTCCAGGTGGGATCCGCAGTCGACGCCTTCGAGGCGACCACCTCAGCGTCCGCTTCGAGCAACTTAGTTTGGAGGTCAGCAATCTCTGCACGCACCTGTCTGAGCCTTCCGCGGCTCGAGGACAACTCGCTCTCCACGCGGGACAGCTGTTCCTTCAGCAGTTCACGATTGACATCGACCGATACGATCTGGTGATCCTTCCTGAAGTCCGCCAGTGAGGCCGTTTTGGCCTGCAATTGCTTCTCGAGTTCGGCCACTTGGTCATCGAAGAAGGCCCTTGAGCCTTTGGTCGACGAGATGCGCAAGTGCTCGGCGAGGAAGGCGTCCGTCAGACATTGACCGATGGCCTGCGCGCGCTGTGGCGTCTTGGCGGTCGCCTGGATCGTGATGACCGTCGACTTTTTTGGAGCGAAAACGCTGAGCGCTCTGCGCAACTCGATGACGGCCTGTTCGCGGTCGCTGATGCGATCCCGCACCCGTGCTTTAAGCAAGACCCAGCCAAGGCCTCGGCTCAGCTGAGCGGAGGCCTTTTCGATCAACCCTCGCTTTCGCTCGGTAGCAACCGGTCGGGCAGCCAACCGGTCGACCACTTGCTCTGCCAAACTTCGGCTGCTCAGCAGATCGAGCGCCGAGTTGATCTCTTCCTCTTGGTATTTTTGTAGGACGAGCGTCTGGCTGGTTGTGACCGTGGGATCGAGTGCGACGCTTTCGCGGCCCACGCGGATAATTAGCTTTGCTTCCGACTCAAATTTGCGGGGCCAGGCGGCAATGATCGCCCAGGTTACGCCGATCGCTGCGAAGAATACGAGCGCAATCTTCTTGCCATGACGGAAGAAAATCTGCAGCGTGCGATGTGGTCCGAATTCGGATTGCACTTTTGCCGTCCAGCTAAGCCTGTTGGCCGAGGGGCCTCTTTGCAATCCATCGCAAAGCCCTTATTCGAAATACCCAACGCAATCGTAACATTCCCTTTACAATTGGTACGTGCTGCCATTGCTGCCATCCGCTTATGTTGCCCAAACAGGCGATTCTAACCACTCAGTTTTGACTGTCTAGTGGATAACTTGCTGTTTTGTTCAAGAATTCGCACGACGGTTGCTGTTCCCTGAACAATTCGAGCACTCCCGGCTCTACGATGCACTCAAAGAAAATCGTTCGTGGTGGCAAGTAGAGTTCCGCAAAAACACATTTTCTTTGTCCGCCCCTTGGGCAAAACGGTGACCTATCTTTCCTTTGAGTAACGACGTGCATCACCGCGCTCTGAGGAAGAAAGTGGGGTTGTTGGGCAGTCTGCCGTCGCTGAACCAAGAGAGTGCCGCACTCGCAACGCGAACCAGTAAGTTAATCGCAGTCACTAAGGACGCCAGCCATGTTTAACAAGTCAAAGAAGCCGCGCGACACATCATCCTCGTCCACTGTGGAACCCGTGAACGATGCTCAGGCTATACTGGATGCCTTCGGCCGCTCGCAGGCGATTATCGAGTTCACACCGAACGGCGAGATCATCTCCGCCAACGATAATTTCTTGCAAACGTTGGGTTACACGTTGGACGAGATTCGAGGCAAACACCACCGCCTCTTTGTGGACCCAAAGGAAGCGGCATCTGAGGCGTACAAGACGTTCTGGCGGAAACTGGCGGATGGGCATCTCGCGGCTGGTGAATTTGAGCGGGTCGACAAACACGGCCATGCGGTATGGATCTCCGCCTCCTACAACCCCGTCGTCGACGACACGGGCAAAGTGACCAAGATCGTCAAGATCGCCTCGGACATTACCGCGACCAAACAGAAGTCGATCGAACAACTCGCCTTGCTCGATGCGCTGAGCCGATCCCAAGCGATAATCGAGTTCGAGCCAGACGGAACGATCCTCACCGCCAACGACAACTTTCTGCACACCGTAGGGTATACCCTCGACGAGATTCGGGGGAAACATCACAGCATGTTCTGCGATCCAGAGTACGCGTCTACGCCCGAGTACAAGAACTTCTGGGTCCAGCTTCAAAGTGGGCAGCACTTCGCCGAGCGGTTCCGACGAATTGCCAAAGATGGCCGAGATATTTGGATCCAGGCGTCATACAACCCCGTCTTCGACCGCGACGGCAGGCCATTCAAAGTGGTCAAGTTGGCTACTGACATCACGAGTGAAATGACACAGGAACTTCAAAACAAGCAAGAGGCATCCAACATCGGGCAGATGATTGCGTCGAGCACGACCCAGATGGCTGCAACGATCCAGGAGATCAGCAAGAGCGTTAGCCGCACTGCAACACTAGCTGATGAGTCGGAGCGTGCTACACATGGCTCGGTCGAGGCGATCAAGCAACTGGAAGAGAGCAGCAAGGAAATTGGCAAGGTGGTCAACGTGATCCAAGACCTAGCCGATCAAACGAACCTGTTGGCTCTCAACGCGACCATCGAGGCGGCGCGGGCCGGCGAGAATGGGCGCGGTTTCGCCGTCGTAGCCAACGAAGTTAAGGCGCTCGCCCAGGGAACGAGCAACGCGACGGAGAACATCGAGAAGAACGTCAACGAAATCCAGTCGCGGGTCAATGAATTCTCCGCTTCAACCGAGCACATTGGTCGTGGTGTCGCCGAGGTGAGCGATCACACCAAGAGCGTAGCGGCTGCGATCGAAGAGCAATCGGTTACGATGGCCAACCTGAGCAAGACAGCCGACACCCTCGTCGGGCTTACTTAACAGCGAGGTCTCCAGCGCCGTGTGGGCCGGCACTTGACAATCCCCATGTGCCGTGGCACAACTCGATGGAATTGCTTCGTCCACGGAGGGACGATCTAGGCAAGAGTTCCGTCCTTTTCCATCGTGGACGTGTCCTATGAAAGTGCCCAAGCTCATCGCGCTGATTCTGGTCTGTGCTGCCCTCAGCGCTTCGTCACTTGACGCTCACGATCGGCCCAATATTGTCGTTATCCTCTGCGATGACTTGGGCTATGGCGACTTGGAGTGCTACGGCCACCCGCACATCAAGACGCCCCATCTGAATCAGCTCGCGGCAGGTGGGATTCGTTTCACGGATTTCTACTCAGCCGCTCCCGTTTGCTCGCCGTCGCGTGTTGGGTTGCTGACCGGACGCAGCCCCAATCGGGCGGGAGTCTACGATTGGATTCCCGCTGCGAGGAACGCCAAGCGCGATGCCCGCGAGCAGGTCCACATGCGTGCAGGGGAGGTCACGATCCCCCAGTTGCTCAAGAACGCCGGCTACGCGACTTGCCTGGCTGGCAAGTGGCACTGTAATAGCCGCTTCAACCACCCCGAACAGCCGCAACCTGGAGACTTCGGTTTCGATCATTGGCTGGCGACACAGAACAACGCCGCCCCCTCCCACGAGAATCCAGCGAACTACGTTCGCAATGGCGAAGCGATCGGCAGAGTGGAGGGGTACAGCTGCCAGATTGCTGTCGATGAGGCCATCGAATGGCTGAGAACATCTGCAACCGGCGAGCAACCGTTCTTTCTGTTCTTGCCTTTCCACGAACCGCACGAACCGGTCGCTTCACCGGCCGACCTTGTAGCTAGCTACCGTCTGGTTGCTCGCACCGAAGACGAAGCGCAGTACTTCGCCAATGTTGCCAACGTCGACCGCGCCGTCGGTAGGCTCGTTGCTGCTCTTGAGGATCGGAACCTGCGTGAGGAGACGCTCATTATCTTCACCTCAGACAACGGGCCAGAAACGCTCAACCGCTACCGAACCGCTAACCGCTCCTACGGTCAACCGGGACCGCTGCGGGGCATGAAGCTGCATACGTACGACGGTGGCTTTCGCGTCGCCGGCATCATGAACTGGGCCGGCCATGTGGAAGCAGGGCAGATCGTCAACACCCCCATCTCGTCGCTCGATTTCCTGCCTACCTTCTGTGAACTCGCTCACGCCGATGTTCCCAGCGACCTGTCATTGGACGGGACGAGTTTTCTGCCCGCGCTGGAAGGGCAGCCTATTGTGCGCGAGCAGCCCCTGGTGTGGGTCTACTTCAACGCGCTCAACGACGCCCGCGTGGCGATGCGCGATGGTCAATGGAAGGTTCTTGCGAGACTGGACGGCGGTTCCCTTGCGAGGATGCAGAACGTCACGAATCAGACCCAGCCTCTAGTCGCGGCTGCCAAACTGACTGATTTCGAGGTTTACGACATCGCGGCGGCGGTGGATGAACAGGTCAATCTCGTGGCTTCCCGCCCGGCTCTCGCCAAAGAACTGTCTGCCAAACTCGAGCGGTACTACCGCGAGCTCGTTTCATCGTCACACGTGTGGGATCCGGTCTCGCAGTAAGGCGATTAGCCTACCTGCGAACGTCGTAGCAGAGGATCGCGTCGTCTTCCCGCAAATAGAGTCGGCCGTCCGCGATTGCCGGATGCGACCAGCTGGGCCGATCTCCCGCGCCCGGGATGTCGAACGAGCCGACTTCCTGATAGGACTCTGCTGATACCCTGGCCAGCACCATTCGTCCGTTCTTGAAGCGGAGATACAAGTGGCCGTCCGCCGCTGCGATGGCCGCTGATCCGCGACCGCTGCCTCGCTCACGCCAGCGGATGTCGCCGGTCGCCAGCTCGGCACAGAAAGGTGTCCCACGGGCATCGGTGTCCCCGTACAGGTATCCGTTCAACAGCACGATCCCGCCGTGTTTGTTCTGCAGTTTGGAGTTAGGTGGATAGACCTCCTCCACCCCCACCACTCCCGGCTCTGACTCCGTCTGCTGCAAGAGGGCACCGCCCAAGCCATAGCCGGCCGCAATAAAAACTTGATCGGAGAGGATAATGGGGGTGGGAATGATCGCGGTCTTCTTGGGGACAGGATAGGTCCAGGCCACGCGACCATCTTCCGCGGTGACACCCAACGCGCCACTGGCCGTTGTCTGCACGTAGATCTTAGTGCGGCCGACGTAACTGATCATGATCGAGGCGTGTCCAGCCCCGCGGTCACCAACCGCCGACGCAGACCAAGCGAGCTCGCCGGTTAGCGCGTCCAACGCTACCATCGTGTTTTCCTCGCCGCCAGGAGTACAGACAACGTGCTGTCCATCGATGAGCACCGATTCGCTGTAGCCCCAGGGGTCTCCTTTTTTCCCGGCAAAGTCGTCCTTTAGACTCCTCCGCCAAATCTCTTGGCCGTCGCGAGCAGAGGCGCAAACAAGCTCGCCAAATGGCGTCATGGCGTAGACCCGATCGCCGTCCACAGTCGGTGTCGAGCGGGAACCCTGCCAGCTGGACTGGCCCTTGTTCCAAGGCGGCCCCAGTCGTGTTTGCCACAGCAGCTCGCCCGAGGCGACGTCGAAACAACTGAGGTACTCGTCTGCGTCATCGCTGGTAGACGGGCCGTCTCCTGTCGTGAAGAGTCGGCCGTCGGAAATAGCCACGCTAGAATAACCACGGCCGGCACCCTGTGCTTGCCACACCAGGGGTGGGCCGGCCTCCGGCCAGTGGCTCAACAAGCCCGAACTTGCCGAGATGCCGTTCCGGTTGGCGCCTCGAAACTGCGGCCAATCTTCGGCCATGGCGCTCAGTGAGACGACGAGAGTCAGGTGGCACGTCAATGTGCGAACACGCAAATCGAAGCCGAGTGATAACAACGTTGTGGTCCTCCCGGAGAGTGCTGATGAGAGCTATCCTAGTCTATCGCGGCGACTGAAACTGCAGTAGCCAGCGCGTCCTGATTGGCAGTCCAATGCGTTCGACGTAAGATAATAGCCAGCCGAGCTGGTCTCTGCTCCCAACGGGAGCACAACTTGAGCAAACGAAGGGCTATTCCATGCATCGCATTCTTTTGAACACCACCCAGAGCTGCGTAGTACTGATCTTGGCAGGGTTCGCTTGGTCGGCATGTGCCGCGGAAGAAAACTGGCCGCAATGGCGTGGCCCCAATCAGAATGGTGTCGCCACCGGGACCGGCTATCCGACACGCTGGGACGAGGCGGAGAATATCGAGTGGAAAGCAAGTCTGCCTGGCTGGGGTACGTCGACACCGGCGATCTGGGAAGACCGTATTTTCGTGACGGGTGATGCGGAACAGAAGAACGTGCTGGTCTGCCTGAATCGCCAGGGCGAGCAGCAGTGGCAAACCGCTCTGGGAACGTCTGCGGGCGGCAAGAATCAGAAGGCGAGCGGGTCGAATCCGTCACCTGTCACGGATGGCTCTCATGTTTACGCTTACTTCCGCAGCGGCGATGTGGCCTGTGTCGACCTCAACGGCAACATTGTCTGGCATGAGAATCTGCAGCAGAAATACGGTGAGGACAAACTATGGTGGGATCTGGGCACATCCCCGGTGCTGTCCAGGGACTTTGTGGTGGTCGCTGTGATGCATCAAGGCCCTTCCTATCTAGTGGCGCTCGACAAGGCTACTGGTCAACAGCAATGGAAGCACTCGCGCGATGTGCCCGCACCCGCTGAATCGAGAGACAGCTATACAACACCGTTGTTGCTCAACGACAACGGTGAAGAGACGATCGTCGTGCTCGGTGCTGATCATGTTACTAGTCACCGCGCACAAGACGGCTCGGAGATCTGGCGATTCGGCGGCTTGAACCCGGAGCAGCGCGGCAACTTTCGCTCCATTGCGTCACCGGTCCTAGCAGGGGATCTCATTGTGGCGCCCTATTCCCGTGGCGGCAGCCTGACGGCAATCCGTCGGGGCGGTGAGGGCGATGTCTCCGAGTCACACCGGGCGTGGATTGCCTCCGACGTGGCAGCCGACGTTCCTTCACCTGTCGTGTACGGCGATCGTGTCTATCTCTGCCGCGACCGGGGTGAGGTGTTCTGTCTGGAGCTTGAGACCGGGGACGAGCTCTGGTCGCACCGGCTACCGCGGAACCGGTACGCTTACAGTTCTTCACCCGCAATCGCCGACGAAAGACTCTATGTCACCCGCGAGGACGGAACGACCTTCGTGTTGAAGCTCGACAAACCTGAGCTGATCGCTACCAACATACTCCGGGAGAACACCTACGCCACGCCCGTGTTCGTTGACGGAAAGGTGTTCATGCGAACCTCGGACTATCTCTTCTGCATCGCCGAGTAGCGCCGCGTTGCAGCATTCACGCCGAGACACTCTTCTACCGCCGGGCTTCTGGTGCAGGGCTGCGGGTGAGTTGCTCGGCCCGCCAACGTGCTAGCACTTGCCGGTTGGTATCCGGTCGTAGCCGAACTCGCCAGAGTTTGGTGGACGACTAGCCCGGATTATTCATGAAGATCGTGGCGAGAGGTTGTAAGTACGTTCGTGGCAAGGAAGGCGAGCAATTCTCCCGCAGGCGTATTGAAGCAATACGTCGAGGGAGAATTGTGAAGCATGACGAAGCCACGGATGGACTTACGACCTCGCAGCAGATCGCTCATGAATAATTCGGGCTAGTTCGTCCAAATTCTGCCGAGTTCGGCCACGCTCCAAATCAGCCGCTGGGCGTTAGTTAGCCCACGGTTCCCCAGCGAAACCGACGCGTAGCGTCCGGGGACGGCTCCCCCACTCCGGCCCTTCGGGCCGACTCTCTCCGAGGGGCTCCGAGGGGAGAGTGAAAAAAGACGAAGTCGCACACCACGGAACCGGCGGTCTGTTGGATTGCACTTGACGGAAGTCGGCAATTTCGTCATATGAGCCTCCCTTCTCTACATCTCTCATCGAATCGCGAGTTTCATGCTCGCCCTCCGATTCACGGAGTTAACCATGTCGCGCAGGCTAGTTGTTTGTTTGTCCGTTTTCCTGCTTGTCTGGTGCACCAGCGAGATTTCCACCCGAGCACAGTCCTCCTCATCTTCCCTGGATCGCAAAGAACGATCTCTGCGGAAGCGGCGCGTCGGTTATCTCAAGCAGAATCCAACTTCCAAAAAGGACGGGGTCCCCTTCATCTTGCGCGACGTTTGGGACCATCGAACCTATTTCGTGTCGCCGGCAAAAGGGCTAAGCCTCGACGCATATCTCGACCGGTACGTCGCGGTTCATGGGACTGCGGCATCAACCGAACCGCATGATGGGCAGCCGGACGTGCATCGCTTCCGAGTCGAAAAAGTGGTAGCACTTGACTCGCGAGGAGGCCTGGCCGAAAAGACCGAGACCGACGAGCCCTCCGAAGACGCGTTTGTATCGGCCGTGCGCCAAGTAAACCACCAGACGACGGCACCATTGCCGAGTCCGGCGGCATCGCTTCCCAGCGAGACGCTTGCTCCTGACCTACAAGTGGAGCCCATTCCATTCGACAACACTGTCGAGATTCCCACACCCGACCTGGGGTTTGCCGAGCCTGCTGCCACGGGCCTACCCTCGGAATCATGTGCAGGCTGCGGACTCACACATTGGAGTCTCCCTGCCGGTCTTGCCACCGGCGGAGGCGGTTGTTGCGGACCACCCGAGAGCATCTGGCTCCGCGCCGAATACCTACTGTGGTGGACAGACGGAATGCGGCTACCACCCTTGGTGACGACAAGCCCCAGCGGCACAAGTCGAACGCAAGCAGGCGTGCTCGGAGAACCCGGCACACAGCAGTTGACACCAGCCGTGGTGAACAACGACGCCCGCTCGGGCCTTCGACTTCGTGGTGGAGTGTGGCTCGGGGCTGGTAATCGCCTCGGAATCGGCGGCGACATCTACTGGCTGTCGGACCAGGTCTGGAGTTTTCAAGCCGGGTCGGACGGCAGTACGATCCTTGCGCGACCCTTCTTTGACAGCTTGAACGGCCAAGAAACCGCCGAGCTGGTCAGCTTTCCCGGCGTCATTTCCGGCACTGTGGCAAGTGAAGTGCGCACTGAGTTCGGATCAGCGGGAATCCACTTGCGGGTCAACCTCTGCTGTGCCGATTGGACTGCCAATGCCTGCGGACACGACAGCGCTCGGCTTGATGGGCTGTTCGGTTATCGTTTCGCACGGCTGGACGACAGTCTGATTGTGACGGAAAACCTCACCTCGCTGGACAGCGCAAGCCCTGGTTCGTTCGAGATTCTGGACTCCTTCCGCACGGAGAACGAATTCCACGGCGGCGAGCTGGGCGTGCAGTACCAACGGCAACGCGGACGTTGGATGGTCGAGGTCCTGTCTAAACTTGCTCTGGGGAACATGCGTCAGGTGGTCGCCATCGATGGTCGCACACGGATCAGATCTGGCGACGTCGACATGACATTCCCGTCGGGGATCCTAGCCCAACGAACGAACATTGGCCGATACAAACGCAACACGTTCGCAGTGGTGCCTGAAGTCGGCGTGACTCTGGGCTACCAGCTCACACCGCGGTTGAGACTGACGCTGGGGTACACGTTGGTCTACCTCAGCAATGTCGTCCGGGCCGGCGATCAGATTGACCGCGACCTGAATCCGAACCTCTTTCCGCCCGAAGCCGATCCGTTCAGCGGTCCGCTACGGCCGGAGTTCGCCTTCCGGGAGACAGATTTTTGGGCGCAGGGTTTTAGTGTCGGCGGCGATCTCCGCTGGTGAGCAGCCCGAAGCAACTGATGAAACCCACTATGTGGGCAGTGGCAGCTAACCTGAAGTAGATCTGTCGTGGGGCCTCATCTACCAGTGCGGGCTCCAGAATCGACGTCATCTGTCCGGGTTGTTCTTGGGCAAGAGCGGTGGTCCGTCTCGCAGCGCCGCTCGCTGGCAATGCCAGCAGCTGAGCGGCCGGTTGATTCCGAGCGGTAGGTTATAGGAAATCCCCGGCTGTTTCCTGTCAAGCGACCGCTCGATGGCGTCCGATAAATCGAGCTGAAATGCAATGCTGCGCGCCAAGCAAGCCTGTCGCTGAGCGAGTGCTATTAGGAGGCGATTCTCTTCGCTTTTTGCTCGACTAATCCCAGACCAATCGGTACGATTCGATCATGCGCCATCCGCACACTGCTATCCACCTGTCGAGTCTATTGACCCGTGTTCGCCGTCTGTTAGGAAGCCGGTCTTGCCGCCCGTCTGAGACACGCCGCAAGAGAAGGCTGTTCCTGGAACCTCTTGAAGGCCGGCAGCTGTTGGCGATCACCGACATGGCGGCGATCGGCGGCACGGTATTCGACGACTTCAACGGCAATGGGCCGGATCCCGCTGAGTTGATCGCGGGTGCCACGATCAACTTGTACGCTGACGATGGTGACGGCATCTTCCAGCCGGGTGGAGCCGACGGCAGTCCGATCGCCACCGAGATCACTGATGCGGCTGGGGAATATCAATTCAATAATCTGACGGCCGGTGGCTATTTTGTCGAGCAACCGGCTCAGACCGTCGGTGCTCGCACATTACTCGCAGACCAAAGCAACCTCATCACGATCACCGCTACCGACGCGCAGGGCGTAGCTGTACTCACGGTCGACACCTTCGCTACCACCACTCAGTCGGTGACTGACAGTACGAATGACGGAACACCCGTAACGTCCTCGATCGCAGCGACGGAAGCCGTGGGTGGAGAGCGAGACATGTTTGTGAACCTCACGTCGGCAGGAGGATCAATCAGTTTGCGGGCCAGCGACCTAGGACAACAGCGACTCGCATTCGACTCGGCAAGCGGCGGAGCCGGCCAGCGAATTGTTACTTGGGACGGTCCTGACGGCAACGCGAGCGTCGTTGACGATTCCGGCTTGGCGAGCCTTGACTTCACGTCCGGTGATTCGCAAGGATTGCGCGTGGATATGGGCGCCGATCTTGCGGGCGCTAATGCAGTCATGCGTGTCTTCTCTGACGACGGCGTCGCGGGGACCCAAACCCGATTCTCAGAGATAACCGTTGCTATCGCAGTTACGGGCGGCATTAACACCGAAGAAAGCTTGCTGCTGTTCAGCAACTTCAGCACTGGTGGGACCACGGCGGCCGACTTTACGGCCGTAACGGCGGTTCAGATGGAGATCACCGGTGCCAACAATGTCGATGGCGTATTCGAGCTCATCGGAACTGTCGGTCCCGCGGTTACCTCTCAGAACTTTGACAACTTCGAACAGGCCGACCTTAGCGTCACGAAATCGGTAGATACGTCCAGTCCGAATGTGGGCGACAACGTCACTTTTACTGTGACAGTGAGCAACGGTGGCCCTGACGGGGCGACCAACGTGGTTGTCGACGACGTACTGCCGAGCGATCTGACGTTCATCTCGGGGACTCCTACTCAAGGTGGCTATAACAACAGTACCGGCGCGTGGACAGTCGGGAACTTGGCCAGCGGAGCGAGCGAGACGCTCACCATTGTCGCGTCTGTCGACAACACTGGTACCAAGACGAACACCGCCCAAGTCGGTTCCAGCGATCAATTCGATCCCGATTCAACACCCAACAACAGTGTTGGCACGGAGGACGACCAGGACGGAGCAGCGGTGACACCGCAAGTTGCTGACTTGTCTATCACAAAGACCGTCGACAACGCTGCTCCTAATGTCGGCCAAAACGTGACCTTTACCATCACGCTCACAAATGACGGACCCAACACGGCTACCAACGTCACCGTTGGGGACAGCCTCCCGGCTGGTGTGACATTCGTCTCCTCGACACCCAGCGCGGGCAGCTACAACAGCGGCACGGGAGTGTGGACTGTCGGCACAATCGCCAACGGTGCGAGTGCGACGCTGCAGATCGTGGCGACAGTTGATTCGACTGGCACCAAACTAAACACGGCACAAGTTACCGCGGCGGATCAGGCCGACTCAGACTCGACACCCAACAACGGGGTCTCTACCGAAGATGACCAGGATGACGCCACGGTGACGCCGCCGATCGTCGACCTATCGCTCACCAAGACCGTGAACGATGCGTCGCCAGGGGTAACGCAGAACGTCACCTTCACAGTCACTGTTGCCAACAACGGGCCGGATTCCGCCACTGGTGTTACCGTCCAAGATACGCTTCCTGCGGGGACGACTTTCGTCTCGTCGAACCCGAGTCAAGGGTCTTACAACAGCACCAGCGGTGTCTGGACGGCAGGGACAATCTCCAATGGCGCCTCCGCCACTTTAGAAATCGTTGCAACCGTAGATTCGATCGGTGCCAAGACGAACACCGCCGAAGTAACTGCCGTTGACCAGCTGGACTCGGATTCAACACCCAACAACGGCGTGAGCAGCGAAGACGACCAAGATGACGTGTCGATCAATCCCGAAGCCATCGACCTGTCGATCACCAAGAGCGTCGACGACTCAACACCAAATGTCGGAGACAACGTGACCTTCACGGTGACCGTTGCTAACGCAGGGCCTGACACGGCAACCAACGTTAGCGTCGGTGACAACCTTCCAGTTGGGATGACCTTTGTTTCGTCTACGCCCAGTCAGGGTTCTTACAACAGCAGCACAGGTGTGTGGACGGTGGGCGCGGTTGCCAGTGGCGGCAGCGCCACCTTGCAACTTACAGCCTCAGTTAACACAACAGGTGCCAAGCTGAATACGGCACAAGTTACCGCCGTGGATCAAACCGATCTCGACTCGACTCCCAACAACGGCGTGTCGACCGAGGACGATCAGGATGATGTGTTGGTGACACCGCAGAATGCAGATTTGTCGATCACCAAGACGGTCGACGACCCGACACCCGATGTCGGCGATCAGGTGAGTTTCACCGTGACGATCACAAACAGCGGCCCCGATCCCGCAACTAGTGTCACGGTGGGAGACTCGCTGCCAAGCGGGATGACCTTTGTCTCATCAGCTCCTAGCCAGGGCAGCTATAGCTCCACGTCTGGTGTGTGGACCGTCGGATCTTTGGCTAATGGTGCCAACGCAACGCTGCAGATCGTTGCGTCGGTCGACACCGCAGGTACCAAGACCAATACAGCCCAAGTTACTGCAGCCGATCAGGATGACTCGGACTCCACCCCCAACAACAACGTGAGTGGCGAAGATGACCAGGCCAGTGTGTCGCTGACGCCAACTTCGATAGATCTGTCGGTGACAAAAACTGTTAGTAACTCGAGGCCGGACATCAACGAGAACGTCGATTTCACGGTGACGGTGACAAACTCCGGTCCCAACACCGCGACGAACGTGCAGCTCAGCGATTCTCTACCCAGCGGTTTAGGCTTCGTGAGCGCCACGGCGACCCAGGGTTCGTATGTGGAAACAACGGGTATTTGGACTGTCGGAACCCTCGCCAGTGGCGCGAGCGCGACGCTGACGTTTACCACGACGGTCAACTCGTTTGGAACGCAAACCAATACAGCCCAGGTCAGTGCCGTCGACCAATTCGATTCCGACTCGACGCCGGCGAACAACGCTCAAGGGGAAGATGACCTCGCCAGCGTCGTTGTCCGACCGATCTTCGGGCTGTCCAAGCGACTGTTCCTGGCCCGGTAGAGAATCTTTCTCTAGCTCAAGCTAGGTTTATGCTGGCGGCATTACGGGTTGGTTAATCTCACTCGACGCCCTCACCCAACGCCGTTGAGGGTCTCTTGTAGCCGAATTCGCCAGAAATCGGACGAATCGGCAGTCCGCCAAACTCTGGCGAGTTCGGCTACTACAAGGCGATCGGGAGGGCGAGGCTCCTGCCGAGCCGAAAGGGCGCGAACAAACGGCTCCGCAGGAGCGTCGCCCTCCCATCTGCCCAGCGCCAGAGGTTATTCCGAACGTCTCAAGAGGACGACCCAGTCCTTCGTGCCGGCGGTGGGAGGCTTCCCGACATCGGTTGCCGGCCCTCCCTGTAACGTCGCCACAGATCCTCGCTGGAGCGAACCACCCCGCCGCGGGTCGAACCATTGAACGCCGAACTTCCGTTTGGGCAGATCAATCCTACCACTGCCTTCGGGAAGATAGAGGGCGTACACTTCGTCCGAATCGGCTAAGCAGTAAACGCCCTCCGTCTGGCAAAGTTCATCGGCGGCGTTCATTTCCCAGAAGCTCAAGTGTTCTTGAAAGAACTCGACAGCATAGCGAGTTTGCCGCCACATGGCGGCGCGGCTCCGGAAGTCCTCTAGATTCAGATCGTTGTGAGCGAACTTGTACCCAAAGTACCACTCGCAGCCCGATCCTCCAGCCATCAGGTTACCCCACAGTGCATAACGACGAACGTCGTCGTGTTCCGGGTCATCCGCGTCGGGTTTTACCCCATCGCTGGCCGGGC
The DNA here is from genome assembly GCA_965223305.1 of Pirellulaceae bacterium. GTDB lineage: Bacteria > Planctomycetota > Planctomycetia > Pirellulales > Pirellulaceae > CBDCWT01. Next base: position 52,447 of record CBDCWT010000031.1, read on the forward strand.
CAATCTCGTCGAGATTGGCAAACCACTGCCGGCCTGCCTCGCCCGACTCGACGATCCACTTTTTTGTCTCTTCGTGGATCTTCGGTCCCAGCTGCACTTGTAGTGATACACCGTCAAACGATTCATCGCCTAGCAGCGACCGGTAGATTTCCTCATAGCGACCCGGCAGAGTGTGCACAACGATCGGGTGATCGTACGGATCCACTTCTCGCAAGTAGTGGGCAAACGCCTTTCGCTGCTCGGTCGTGTTGGCGGCGCGCCAGTCCTCATCCAACGCATCCTTGTTCTTCCGGTCATCCCAACCGTTCTCCTCGCCGATGTTCCAAACCACACCTCTGTGGTGTCCGAAACGGGCGATCATTTCCCGATAGTAGAGTTTGCGGCTATCGGCAAAGGTGTTTTTCTCTTCATATTCGAGAAGCGATTCATTTTCAGTTTCGGTGAGAACTACGTGCAGCGCGATACCCAGCTGATCCATGTGAGAGAAGACGACTTCCCATTGCTCGAGCTTCGAGCAATCAAATCGAAATCGCTCTTCCCATGCTGTCCACGGCCATACGTCGTTGCCATCACCGCGCACATTCATCGTCAGGAAATAGACACTGTTGACACCTTGAGAAGCCAAGTAATTCAACGCTCCGATTAGCCCCTTGCCGCGATCGCCCTTCCAAACGGGATCTCCCTTCTGCCAATCGCGCACATGAGGTTGGTATCGGTGTAGTCCGGCGCCTGTGGCTTCTCCCCGCCTTGTTTCCTGGCTGGAGCCCTTTGCCGTGCCGTCGAAGTCGTGGTAAGCCAGCAGGTTTTCAGGACTGTCGGCGCCACTTTTCAGAAAGAACCGACCGCTACCCGAATACTGCAGATAGCGCTCACCTACATAACGCAGCACCCCAGATGCCTGCGAATCCGGTCGGATCTCAAAACTGCCTGTGACTCCATCGCCTCGGCCGGGCTCGCCAATTTCAGCTCCGCTTTGCAGCGCAATCCGAGGTGACTTTCGTACCGAAATCCGGTAACTCCACTTGCCGGGAGCCCCCGGGACAAAATGAGCGCGCCAGCGATCACCACCAGTTGCGGAGGACTCCCAGGCACGGCCGTCTGCGGCGAAGTAAGCCGGAACAACATGCACTTGAGTGCCTAAAGAAAACTCGACCGTGACCCGATAGTCCAAGAAAGGATTCACAGCGGCTTGCTCGTCCGACTTCGGACCATCCAGCTCGATTGAGACCGGTTGCCAGACAGTGAGTTCACCGGCGATCTCCACCGTGTCAGCCGACCAGACGTCTACCTGAATGAGCAGCACCAGCGCACCTACAGCTGGCAACAGACGACGAAGACCATTCATGCAATACCCCCGCATTAGGCACAAAAAGAGAAGAAGATACAGGCCTCTCATGACGAACGTGAACCAACTCCTTGGTTCAGGGAACTCGCCGGCGATTCTCGAAATGGATTTGTTTGACTCCTTGCGGCGCTCGCTGAGAATCTACGACTCGTTTTCGAAGTTGGCCGGCTAGGCGTTTTGCCGTAAGTGAGTGTTCCGGTCTGTTCGCGAGATTGAGGAGCTCTTGCGGGTCGGATTTGTGGTCATACAGTTCTGCTCCCTGCGCTCCACCTGGTCCCCACTCGGTGTAACGGTATCGCTGAGTCCGCACGCTGTATCCACTAGCATACTGAGTAAACGCCGAATCGCGTGGCGTCGACGACACATCGTTCAAGACTGGCGTCAAGCTAACTCCGGCTAGGTACGTCGGAGCCGCCAGCCCGCATTGCTCGGCCAACGTCGGATAGAAGTCCACCATCTCGGCCAGCGCAGCGCTGGCCCTGCCCGCCGCGGGGATCTGGGGTCCCGCGATAATCAGCGGCACGCGAGCAGCGTTCTCAAACAACGTCGTCTTCTGCCAGTGACCGTGCTCACCCATGTGATATCCGTGGTCCGAGGTAAATAGGACAATCGTATTGCGGCTCAGTCCTGTTTCGTCAAGCGCCGTCAAGATTCGGCCGACCTGTGCATCAGCAAAGGTAATCGACGCGTAATAAGCTTGCATTGCCCGGCGAGCTAAGTGATCTGCCAGGTTGAACTGTTCCTTCTTGCCTGCAACAGATCGTCTAGCCGGAGCAGGCAAGGAATCGAGGTACCCGGTGGGCACCTGCGGCACTTCGATCTTGTCAGGGGGATACATCGCGAAGTACTTGCGAGGAGCCACATACGGCGTATGTGGCCGGTAGAGACCCACCGCCAGAAAGAACGGCGTCTTGGCCTGCGCGTACTGCTTTAGCAGTTCGATCGTCTCAGTCGCGGCAATCCCGTCGGTCTGCTCCTCATCCTGGCCTTCCGCTGCCAACCAACTCAGCGTGCCGCCGTATCGTCCGGGCAGCAGACTATAAATCTGATTCTCATCGTGCTTGTCTCTGCCACGTGGATTGATGGTAAAGTCCCACGAGTAGGGATCATCATGACCGCTCGTACCGATGTGCTTTGGCACATTGTAGTGGTAGATCTTGCCCACTCTTGTGGCCACATATCCGCTGCCTCGGAACATCTGCGCCATCGTTTGCACGTTGGGCAAGTGCTCGCGTACATAGATGGCGTTACGCCGGACCAAGGTTTGATCCGGGTACAATCCTGTCATGAACGACGCTCGACTCGGCCCGCAGAGCGGGTACTGGCAGTAGGCACGGTCAAATCGCACGCCGCGCTGCGCGAGCTGATCGATATTTGGTGACTTGACTGTCGGGTGTCCATAGCAACCCAAGTCGCAGTTGAGGTCATCACAGATCAAGAACAATACGTTTGGCGGTCCAGCGGTATCCTGCGCCCGGCCGGTCAAGCTAAGCAGCAGGCACAGACAGAAAACCCAGAGTCTTGCAAATCGCACAGCACCGCCTCCGGTCAGGTAGCAAGAACAGCAAAATTCCCGCGGGGTTAGCCCGGATTATTCATGAAGATCGTGGCGAGAGGTTGTAAGTACGTTCGTGGCAAGGAAGGCGAACAATTCTTCCGCAGGCGTATTGTAGCAATACGTCGAGGGAGAATTGTGAAGCATGACGAAGCCACGGATGGACTTACGACCTCGCAGCAGATCGCTCATGAATAATTCGGGTTAGTTAGGTCCTCCACCGCACGCAATGTATCACAGCCCGTCGCCGACTGCGAACCGTTCGAGCCGTCCTCCAAGCCGCAAGACTTGCTTCCGACCTTGATGACGTAGAGGTCATCGAGTGTGACACAGAAGAGATCGCTGACGAGATCAAGAAGATCTCGATCGCAACTTCAAAACCGACGCTGCCGATTACGAATCACCAGGACCTTGCGGCTCGTCGTTCCTTGCAGGCCGGCTTAGCAGATCTTCGGCCAGCATCTCGAGCAGGTCGTTGGGCAGGTACCGCACAACTCCCAGCTCATCACTAGGATGAGATCGAGTGGTGGAGCTGGTTGGCCCCGGCTCTGGTCGCAACGCAGGCGGCAACGAGTGATCCAGAGTGTTCGACGGAGAACTCAACGCCTCCGGTTGATTCAAAGCGTCGTTCGACACCGAGGGTGACGCTTGGTCTCGGCGGCGTAGGTGGAGGGACTCGCCGAGGTTGCGCAGAGCATTCGATAGTGCCGCTGGATTCGTTGGGGCGACAACAATCTCAGTCGTCATCGTTCCCGAGCCAGCGTCGTCGTCCAAAATGGAGACATTGACCTCGTACGTGCCGTGTTCCGAATAGGTGTGCTGAGCTACGAACGATCCAACTCCGCCATCTGATTGGTTGAATTCGGGGAAGTCTACGTCTGAGAGGCTCACTGACGTATCGCTAACGTCACCGTCACCCCACTCGATGACGACGTCATGAGCGTCGAGAATACCGATATCGGTAAACCGGAGTGAAAAGAACACTTTGACGCCAACCGCCGGAGGAGCGTTGTCTTCCGTCGTTACCGACAGCGAGGCTCGATCGATCTCAGGTGCCACGTTCTGGACCAACACGGCCCCGGTTCCGGTCGTGTAAAGCGTATCGTCATCCGTCACTGTAACTTGAATCACATAAGTATCCGACGGATCGCCAGCTGGATTATCGTCGAGATACTGGTGGGCGGCGGTGAAGCTCCAATTGCCGCCACCCAAGTTCGTCAATGTCGTGCCTGCCGGATTGGGGCCAGTCGAGGTAATCGTCGTCAGCCCTTCGGTCAGACGCCGCTGCCGGAAGCGTGCATTCCTTGCCCAGTCGATGACGATCGTGTGGGAGTCCTCCAGTCCGGGATCGCTGAACGAGCCGCTCAGCAGTACGGCGCCTCCTTCGTTGATGGCTTCGGCGCTAAGTACCAGGGGATCGACCAACGGCGGGATGTCGTTGACTTGAATGCTCGCCGCGCTCGTGCCTACACCTGCTGCATTGTCGATGATCGTGACTACGATCTCGTTTTCGTCGGACCCGGTCGAGCCAGGATTGTCATCCAGGTACTTATGTGTCGCGCCAAATTGCCAGTTGCCTTCACCGAGGTTAATCAAGCTCGTTGCGGGATTCGGCACATTTGTTTCGATGGTTGTGACACCCGACTCAGCATCTCCCCAGTCGATGAGGATGGTGTGAGTGTCGAGCAAACCAGGGTCTCGGAACCGACCGGTGATCGTTACACTTTGGCTCTCGAAAACAGACGTGTCGCTGAGGATCAACGGTTCGATAACGGGTGGGATGTTCCGGACTTCGATCGGTGTTGCCATCACGCCGACGCCCGAGTCGTCATCCATTACAGTCGCTGTGATTGTGTAGGTGTCCTGGGACGTTGCAGCGAAACTGTCATCAACGTAGTGATGCGATGCTGAGAACACCCAGCTGTCGTCCGACTGTTTCAGCAACGTTGCCCCCGGCGGGTTGGGGCCCACCGCTGTTAACGTGGTCGTACCCTCGACTCCGCCCCAGTTGATGACAATCGTGTGCGTGTCCATCGAACCAAGGTCCGAGAAGGTCCCCGTCACAGTAACGCTGTTGTCTTCGGCCAAAGACGAGGCACCGAGTGCTAATGGTTGCACGACAGGATCGGCGTTTTGAACAACCAACGGTGTCGAAATGGTCTGCACGCCACCATCGTCGTCGGTCACAGTAGCAGTGATTGTGTAGACATCTGAGTTGGATGCCGTTGGCCGGTCATCAAGATAGCGGTGCGAAGCAGTGAAGTTCCAAAAACCATCTCCCGAACCAACCAAGCTCGCGCCGACGGGGTTCGGTCCCGTGGCTGTAATCTGCTGTGTGCCCTCCTCGGATTGACCGCCTATGAGAGCACCACCCCAATCGATCACGACCGTATGCGTGTCCTCGAGCCTGGGATCGTAGAAAGAGCCGGAGACTGTCACCGTACCACCCTCGACTAACGGCGTGGCATCTAGCGTCAGCGGCTGAACTTGGGGTGCCACATTCCTTACCGTAACCTCCGCTGCCGCGCTAGTTGTTCCCAAATCGCTGTCGACGACCGTGGCAATAATTGTGTAGGCATCTTCTCTCGTGGTGGTCGGGTTGTCGTCCAGGTACTGGTGGCTTGCGACAAAGCTCCATCTGCCTCCCCCCAGGTTGGTTAACCTACGGAACTTCGCGCGGGGACGGGCACGGCCGCCTTCCTTGCTGGGAAGGGAGTGGGCATCGGCAGTCGTGAGCGTCGTCGTGCCCTCGTGAGGTTGCTGAGGAAGCTCGCCGCCTCCCCAGTCAATCACCAAAGTATGCTCGTCGAACAAACCAGGGTCGGAGAAAGTACCTGTCACGATCACAATACCGTCCTCGTCGACAGTAGCTGTGTCGAGCACCAACGGATCGATTAGAGGAGCGACGTTGTTGACTCGCAGAGGCGTCTCGCGCGAGCTTGATCCTCCATCATCATCGCCGACCGTTACACTGATTCGGTACTCGTCGCTGGCCGTCTGCGCCGGACCGTCATTCAAGTACTGATGCATGGCGGTGACTTGCCAGACGGCGTCTCCCAAGTACTGGGCAGTCGACCCGAACGGATTCGGTCCAGCGGTCGTTACGGTCGTCGTTCCTTCAGGAGCCTGGCCGGCAATCACCCCTCCCCCCCAGTCGATCGTGACCGAGTGCTGGTCGTCGAGCCCAGGATCGGAGAACGTCACGGTGACGGTCACTCGGCCGTTCTCGTCGATCTGGCTCGAACTGACAATCAGGGAGTCAAGACCAGGGGTGACATTGTCTACGGTTACTGTGGTCGTGGCGCTGTCGGTACCAGAGAGTTCATCGGTCACCGTCACCGTGACCGTGTAGTCGTCCGAAGGAGTTGCGGTTGGCATGTCGTCGAGATAGCGGTGCGTCGCCGCATAGCGCCACTGTCCATTGCCGACGTTCGTCAGGCTCGCGCCTGGTGGCAGCGGACCTGATGTCGTCAGCACCGTATTGTTTGGTGGGCTTCCGGGAATCGCGTCTCCCCAGTCGATTGACACGCTGTGAGTGTCGGACAGATCTGCATCGAAGAAGGTGCCTGTCAAAGTGACTTCTCCGCCTTCGTTGATCTCCATCACATCTAGCAGGATCGGTTCCAACACTGGAGCGGTGTTCTCGACCGTGACAGAGGTTGTGGCTGTTGTCGTGCCCAGATCGTCGTCGCGAACTGTAGCGGTAACCGCATAGTTACCAGTCGGTGAACGGCCCTGGTAACTGTGCGTGGCCGTAAAGTCCCAACTGCCGTCTCCCAGGCTGACGAGCGAAGTTTCAGGAGGATTTGGTCCCGGCGTTGTGATTGTTGTCGTGGCCCCGTCGTCACCCCAGTCAATCGCGACGGCGTGCGTATCAAATAGCCCCGGATCGAAGAACGTGCCTCCCAACACGGCTACGGTTGTCCCGTCGACCAGCGTCGTCTCCAGAGTCAGCCCGCCAATCGTCGGCGGTTCGTTGGCAACCGCGATAGTGCGCAGATCGGACACGCGGCCGCCGTCATCGTCGGTGACAATGACGTTGACCAGATACTCGTCGGTAGCAGTTCCCGTAGGATTGTCGTCGAAATACCGGTGCGTGGCGGTAAAACTGAAGTTGCCTCCACCGGCGCTGGTGGCGATGACGGTCGTCCCTTCGGGCGGTTGGCCGGCCGCGCCGCCCCCCCAGTCGATCTCGACGATGTGCGAGTCCTGCGTGCCGGCGTCAGAAAAGGTGCCTGTCAGCGTTACACTTCCATCCTCTGTCAGCGTCACGCTACTCAGCTCCAACGAATCGACCACGGGCGGCGTGTTACGCACAGTGAGCGGAACGCTTCCAGCTGTACTACCGCCGTCATCATCGGTAACGGTCACTGTGACCGAGTATTCATCCGTGACGGTCGCTGTGGGACGATCGTCCAGGTACTGATGCGAGGCAGTGAAGGTCCAGCCGCCGCTCGATAGCTGGGTCAGTGTCACTCCCGGGGGGTTAGGACCTTGAGTGGTGATCACGGTCGTGCCTTCGCTAGGCCGTTCGTCACCTCCCCAATCAATCACGATCTGGTGGGAGTCAAGTAAACCAGCATCGACAAACGTACCTGTCAATGTGGCAACGTCTCCTTCGTCGATTGAGGCCGACGGGAAGGCCAGCGAACTCAACACAGGTGGAGCATTGCGTACTTCGACTTCTTGTTCTCCAGTCGAACTGCCTCCGTCGTCGTCCATTACAGACAAACGAATAGTATATTTATCAGGCGCTCCGATAGCTGGCTGCTCCAGATACCGATGGATCGCGCTGAATCCCCACTCTCCGTCACCCAGATCGGTCAAGGTTGTGTCTACCGGATTGGGACCGTTCGTCGTCAATGTTGTCGTAGCAGGTGGTTGATCGCCGGCAGTATCTCCCCAGTCGATGACCACAGTGTGGGTATCGTCCAATCCAGCGTCCGTGAAACGGCCGCTCAGCATTACCAGACCACCTTCGTCGACCGTGGCCGAATCCAAGACCGGCGGATGCAATTGGACCGCCGCGTTATCGACCATGATCGTCGCCGACTCCGTATCGCTGCGGCCATCGTCGTCCATGACTGTCGCAGTGATCGTGTAGTTGTCCGCCGCTGTTCCCGTAGGATTGTCATCTGTGTAGCGGTGTGTTGCACTGAAGCGCCAAGTTCCACCGCCCAGATCGGTGAAGGTCGTATCGACCGGATTTGGACCGGCTGTCGTCAGTGTTGTTGTACCTTCGGACGGCTGGTTGGCGCCGCCACCTCCCCAGTCGATCGTGACTGTGTGAGTATCAAGCAGGCCAGGATCCGAAAAGCTCCCCGACAAAGTGAGCAAGCCTCCTTCCACAAGGGAGGGACTAGACAACTGCAAGCCGGCGAACTGCGGCGCTGTGTTACTGACCGTAACTACCGCCATCGCGGTATCTGCCCCGCCGTCATCGTCCGTCACCTCTGCGGTGATCGTGAAGCTTGTGGCGCTTGTTGACTCTAACGGATAGGTATGCGTGGCAGTAAACAGCCAGTTACCTCCACCCTGATCCGTGTAGCTGGTATCGACTGGATTGGGACCAAGGGTGGTGAGTGTCGTCGTCCCCTCGGCCGGTTGACCGTCGACACCCCCGCCCCAGTCGATCAAGACGGTATGCGTATCCGCGGAACTGGCATCACTGAACGTACCTGTAACGGTTACCTTCCCATCACCGCTCAGTGACGTCGTACTCAATACCAGCGGTTCCAGTACCGGCATCACGTTCCGTACGCTGACCGAGGCTGATTCTGAATCGCTGCCTCCATCATCGTCTGTCACCGTTACCTTGATCGTATAGCTGTCTGCAGATGTTCCCGTTGGGTTGTCGTCGGTGTAACGATGGGTCGCGATAAAGTTCCATGAGCCGCCACCCAAATTCTCGAGAACTGTCTCCGGTTCGTTGGGGCCGATGGTGGTAATCGTCGTGGTTCCTTCGTTCCCATCCTCGCTGTCCCAATCGACAACGACTCGGTGTCGATCCAGCATCCCTGGGTCCGTAAACACGCCGCTGACAGTAACCAGCCCGTTCTCCTCGATCTCGGCCGAGTTCAATTGAAGCGCCGCAAGTTGAGGGGCATCATTATCGACGCTCAGTGTCACAGTGTTTGAAGCAACCCCTCCGTCGTCATCCATGACCGTGACGGTGATCGTATAGGTGTCCGATCCAGTCAGCGTCGGGTTGTCGTCAAGATAGCGATGGGTGGCCGTGAACGACCCCTGCCCATCGCTGGACCCGGTCGTAATCGTAATTGAGCCCTCATCCCATTGGCCAGCGGCACCACCTCCCCAGTCAATCAATACGGTATGGGAGTCCTGTACGCCAGGATCTGTGAACGTCCCGCTCAATGTCACACTACCGTCTTCCTGAATGGCAGCTGAACTGAGTGTCAGCGGACCGATCAGGGGCGCTAGATTGTGAACCGAAGCAGTCGCTGTAGCTGAGCTTGTTGCTGAGTCGTCGTCGGTGACGGTTGCCGTGATCGTATAGTCGTCGACCGAGGTGGCTGTCGGATGATCGTCCGGGTATACATGAGTCGCGGTGAACATCCAGCTACCGTCACCCAGGTCGTTCAGCGTTGCGTTAGCGGGTTGGGGCCCCTGCGTGCTGAGCGTCGTCGTGCCTTCGTCTGGCCGGCCGGCCTGTCCGCCTCCCCAGTCGATGAGAATCGAGTGTGTGTCTCGCAAGCCCGGGTCGAAGAAGGTACCGGAAACCGTCACGGGATCACCCTCACCAATCGTCGCTGCGTTGACCTGCAGCGCTCCCATGGCAGGAGCCACGTTGGTGACCGCCACCGACGTTGCCATGGAGTCGGTCGCTAAGAGGTTGTCGGTGACCGTCACCAGAATCGTGTACTGGTCGACGCTCGTCGTGGTAGGGTCGTCATCCAGATAGGTGTGCGTCGCACTAAATCGCCACTCACCGCTCCCCAGATTGGTGAGTGTCGCACCGACTGGATTTGGGCCCAACGTGGTGATTGTGGTCGTGCCCTCGCCAGGTTGGCCGGGCAGATCGCCTCCCCAGTCAACGAGAATGGTGTGGCTATCGAGTACTCCAGAGTCGACGAAGGAACCGGTCAGTGTTACTTCACCTGCCTCGTCAACCGAGTCGACGTTAAGGACCAGATCAGCCAACACGGGCGGTGCATTTTCTACGCCCACGATCGTAGCCACCGATGCCGTCCCCAGGTCATCGTCGGTCACTGTTGCGGTGATCGTGTAACTTCCACCTGCTACGGCGTAGACGTGTGTGAGCGTGAATTGCCAGGATCCGTTTCCAAGGTTCACTAGTTGCGAGCCAGGGGGATTGGGCCCCTCAGTGGTGATCGTCGTGACGCCCTCGACTGGTTGGCCCCCGCTTCCACCGCCCCAATCAACCGTCAGCGTCAGGGCGTCTTGCAATCCCGGGTCGTTGAAAGTGCCAACGACACTGAGCTCGCCGTCAGCAGGGATCGCAATCGTGCTGGGTTCGAGACTTCCTAACGAGGGTGCCGTGTTGGTCACCGCAAGACTTCGTGTATTTGAATCGCCGCTGCCGTCATCGTCGGTGACCGATACGCTGATCGTATAGTCGTCCGCTGGTGTTCCGGTGGGGTTGTCATCCACGTAACGGTGCGTTGCGCTGAAGCTCCACGTTCCATCACCCAGATCGGTGAAGGTGGTGTCCACTGGGTTGGGCCCAGCGGTCGTTAGTGTTGTGGTTCCCTCCGCCGGCTGATCTGCGGCTCCACCACCCCAATCGATCACGACCGTGTGGGTGTCAAGAGGCCCTGGGTCGCTGAATTGTCCGGTGAGCGTCACCAACCCACCTTCATCGATTGTGGCCGCATCCAAGACCAGCGGACCCAACTGCGGCGCTGCGTTGTCAACACTCACGAGGGTGGAATCCGAATCGCTGCCACTATCATCATCGGTGACCGACACATTGATCGTGTAGTCGTCCGCAGGCGTTCCAGTGGGGTTGTCATCCGCGTAGCGATGCGTCGCGCTGAAGCTCCACGTTCCATCACCCAGATCGGTGAAAGTGGTGTCGACAGGGTTGGGCCCAGCGGTCGTTAGTGTCGTGATTCCCTCCGCCAGCTGATCTGCGGCTCCACCACCCCAATCGATCACGACCATGTGGGTGTCAAGAGGCCCTGGGTCGCTGAATTGTCCGGTGAGCGTCACCAACCCACCTTCATCGATTGTGGCCGCATCCAAGACCAGCGGACCCAACTGCGGCGCTGCGTTGTCAACACTCACGAGGGCGGAATCCGAATCACTGCCGCTATCGTCGTCGGTGACCGACACATTGATCGTGTAGTCGTCCGCAGGCGTTCCCGTGGGGTTGTCATCCGCGTAGCGATGCGTTGCGCTGAAGCTCCATGTCCCATCGCCAAGATCGGTGAAAGTGGTGTCGACTGGGTTGGGCCCAGCGGTCGTTAGTGTTGTGACTCCCTCCGCCGGCTGATCTGCGGCTCCACCACCCCAATCGATCACGACCGTGTGGGCGTCAAGGAGCCCTGCGTCGCTGAATTGTCCGGTGAGCGTCACCAACCCACCTTCATCGATCGTGGCCGCATCCAAGACCAGCGGACCCAACTGCGGCGCCGCGTTGTCAACACTCACGAGGGTGGAATCCGAATCGCTTCCACTATCGTCGTCGGTGACCGACACATTGATCGTGTAGTTGTCCGCTGGTGTTCCTGTGGGGTTGTCATCCACATAACGGTGTGTCGCGCTGAAACTCCATGTACCATCACCCAGGTCGGTGAAGGTGGTGTCCACTGGGTTGGGCCCAGCGGTTGTCAGTGTTGTGGTTCCCTCCGCCGGCTGATCTGCGGCTCCACCACCCCAATCGATCACGACCGTGTGGGTGTCAAGAAGCCCTGGGTCGCTGAATTGTCCGGTGAGCGTCACCAACCCACCTTCATCGATCGTGGCCGCATCCAAGACCAGCGGATCCAACTGCGGCGCCGCGTTGTCAACAGTCACCAGCGTGGAATCCGAATCGCTGCCGCTATCGTCGTCGGTGACCGACACATTGATCGTGTAGTCGTCCGCGGGCGTTCCTGTGGGGTTGTCATCCGCGTAGCGATGTGTCGCGCTGAAGCTCCAGGTACCATCACCCAGGTCGGTGAAGGTGGTGTCGACTGGGTTGGGCCCAGCGGTTGTCAGTGTTGTGGTTCCCTCCGCCGGCTGATCGGCGGCTCCACCACCCCAATCGATCACCACTGTATGTGTATCAAGTAGACCCGCGTCGACAAACTGCCCGGTGAGTGTCACCAACCCCCCTTCATCGACTGTGGCCGCATCCAAGACCAGCGGACCCAACTGCGGCGCCGCGTTGTCGACCGCCACGAGCGTGGCTTCCGAATCACTGCCCCCGTCATCATCGGTGACCGACACATTGATCGTATAGTCGTCCGCAGGCGTTCCAGTGGGGTTGTCATCAGCGTAGCGATGCGTTGCGCTGAAGCTCCAGGTACCATCGCCCAGGTTGGTGAAGGTGGTATCCGCTGGGTTGGGCCCAGCGGTTGTCAGTGTCGTGGTTCCCTCGGCCGGCTGATCGGCACTGCCACCACCCCAATCGATCACAACCGTATGGGTGTCAAGGAGACCCGAGTCGGTGAATTGTCCGGTAAGTGTCACCAACCCACCTTCATCGACCGTAGTCATGTCCAGGATCAATGGGCCTAGCTGCGGCGCCGTGTTACTGACTGCAACTGTGGCTGTCGTCAAATCAACTCCGCCGTCATCGTCCGTCACACGTGCGGTGATTGTGAAGCTGGTGGCGCTCGTCGCCGCGATTGGGTAGGTATGGGTGGCAGTAAAGAGCCAGCTGCCTCCGCCTTGATCCGCGTAGCTCGTCTCGTCCGGATTAGGCCCGAGCGTCGTGAGTGTCGTCGATCCTTCTGCCGGCTGACCGTCTACACCACCGCCCCAGTCGATCACGACCGTGTGAGTATCTGCTAGACCAGCATCATTGAAGGTACCGGTGACAGTCACCTTCCCATCATCGCTCAGCGATGTCGTGCTCAACACCAATGGATCCAGTACCGGAACGACGTTCTGCGTGCTGATCGTCGCCGATTCCGAATCGCTGCCACTATCATCATCGGTGACCGATACATTGATCGTGTAGTCGTCCGCAGGCGTTCCCGTGGGGTTGTCATCAGCGTAGCGATGCGTTGCGCTGAAGCTCCATACACCATCACCCAGATCGGTGAAGGTGGTGTCCAGCGGGTTGGGCCCGGCGGTTGTCAGTGTCGTGGTTCCTTCCGCTGGCTGATCGGCACTGCCACCACCCCAATCGATCACGACCGTATGGGTGTCAAGTAGACCCGCGTCGACGAACTGGCCGGTGAGTGTCACTAACCCACTTTCATCGATTGTGGCCGCATCCAAGACCAGCGGACCCAACTGCGGCGCTGCGTTGTCAGCACTCACGAGGGTGGAATCCGAATCGCTGCCTCCGTCGTCGTCGGTGACCGACACACTGATCGTATAGTCGTCCGCAGGCGTTCCCGTGGGGTTGTCGTCCGCGTAGCGATGCGTTGCGCTGAAGCTCCATGTCCCATCGCCAAGATCGGTGAAAGTGGTGTCCGTTGGGTTGGGCCCAGCGGTTGTCAGTGTCGTGGTTCCCTCCGCCGGCTGATCGGCGGCTCCACCACCCCAATCGATCACAACCGTGTGCGTGTCAAGGAGCCCTGGGTCGGTGAACTGGCCGGTGAGCGTCACCGACCCACCTTCGTCGATTGTGCCAGCATCCAAGACTAACGGACCCAGCTGCGGCGCCGCGTTGTCGACAGTTACGAGTGTGGAATCCGAATTGCTGCCACTGTCATCATCGGTGACCGACACATTGATCGTGTAGTCGTCCGCAGGCGTTCCAGTGGGGTTGTCATCCGCATAGCGATGCGTTGCGCTGAAGCTCCACGTTCCATCACCCAGATCGGTGAAGGTGGCGTCCAGCGGATTGGGCCCAGCGGTCGTCAGTGTCGTGGTTCCCTCGGCCGGCTGATCGGCACTGCCACCACCCCAATCGATCACGACCGTGTGCGTGTCAAGGAGCCCTGCGTCGCTGAATTGTCCGGTGAGCGTCACCAACCCACCTTCATCGATCGTGGCCGCATCCAAGACCAGCGGACCCAACTGCGGCGCTGCGTTGTCAACACTCACGAGGGTGGAATCCGAATCGCTGCCACCGTCATCGTCTGCGACCGATACATTGATCGTGTAGTCGTCCGCAGGTGTTCCGGTGGGATTGTCATCCGCGTAGCGGTGCGTCGCGCTGAAGCTCCATGTTCCATCACCCAGGTCGGTGAACGTGGTGTCCACTGGGTTGGGCCCAGCGGTTGTCAGTGTTGTGGTTCCCTCCGCCGGCTGATCGGCGGCTCCACCACCCCAATCGATCACGACCGTGTGGGTGTCAAGTAGACCCGAGTCGACGAACTGGCCGGTGAGTGTCACCAACCCCCCTTCATCGACCGTGGCCGCATCCAAGACCAGCGGACCCAACTGCGGCGCCGCGTTGTCAACACTCACGAGCGTGGAATCCGAATCGCTGCCTCCGTCATCGTCGGTGACCGTCACATTGATCGTGTAGTCGTCCGCAGGCGTTCCCGTGGGGTTGTCATCAGCGTAGCGATGCGTTGCGCTGAAGCTCCAGGTTCCATCACCGAGAGCGGTGAAGGTGGTATCCGCTGGGTTGGGCCCAGCGGTCGTCAGTGTCGTTGTACCTTCCGCCGGCTGATTGGCACTGCCACCTCCCCAATCGATCACGACCGTGTGGGTGTCAAGGAGACCGGAGTCGGTGAATTGTCCGGTAAGTGTCACCAACCCACCTTCATCGATCGTCGTCATGTCCAGGATCAATGGGCCTAGCTGCGGCGCCGTGTTACTGACCGCAACTGTGGCTGTCGTCAAATCAACTCCGCCGTCATCGTCCGTCACACGCGCGGTGATTGTGAAGCTGGTGGCGCTCGTCGCCGCGATTGGGTAGGTATGGGTGGCAGTAAAGAGCCAGCTGCCTCCGCCTTGATCCGCGTAGCTCGTCTCGTCCGGATTAGGCCCGAGCGTCGTGAGTGTCGTCGATCCTTCTGCCGGCTGACCGTCTACACCACCGCCCCAGTCGATCACGACCGTGTGAGTATCTGCTAGACCAGCATCATTGAAGGTACCGGTGACAGTCACCTTCCCATCATCGCTCAGCGATGTCGTGCTCAACACCAACGGTTCCAGTACCGGAACGACGTTCTGCGTGCTGATCGTCGCCGATTCCGAATCGCTGCCACTATCATCATCGGTGACCGACACATTGATCGTGTAGTCGTCTGCAGGTGTTCCGGTGGGGTTGTCATCCACATAACGATGCGTCGCGCTGAAGCTCCATATACCATCACCCAGATCGGTGAAGGTGGTGTCTACTGGGTTGGGCTCAGCGGTCGTCAGTGTTGTGGTTCCCTCCGCCGGCTGATCGGCGGCTCCACCTCCCCAATCGATCACCACTGTATGTGTATCAAGTAGACCCGCGTCGACGAACTGGCCGGTGAGTGTCACTAACCCACCTTCATCGACCGTGGCCGCATCCAAGACCAACGGACCCAGCTGCGGAGCCGCGTTGTCGACAGTCACAAGCGTGGAATCCGAATCGCTGCCGCTATCGTCGTCGGTGACCGACACACTGATCGTATAGTCGTCCGCAGGCGTTCCAGTGGGGTTGTCATCCGCATAGCGATGCGTCGCGCTGAAGCTCCATGTTCCATCACCCAGGTCGGTGAACGTGGTGTCCAGCGGATTGGGCCCGGCGGTCGTCAGTGTCGTGGTTCCCTCCGCCGGCTGATCTGCGGCTCCACCACCCCAATCGATCACGACCGTGTGGGTGTCAAGAAGCCCTGGGTCGCTGAACTGGCCGGTGAGTGTCACTAACCCACCTTCATCGACTGCGGCCGCATCCAAGACCAGCGGATCCAACTGCGGCGCCGCGTTGTCAACAGTCACGAGTGTGGAATCCGAATCGCTGCCACTGTCATCATCGGTGACCGACACATTGATCGTGTAGTCGTCCGCAGGCGTTCCAGTGGGGTTGTCGTCCACGTAGCGATGCGTTGCGCTGAAGCTCCAGGTTCCATCACCCAGAGCGGTGAAAGTGGTGTCCGCTGGGTTGGGCCCAGCGGTTGTCAGTGTCGTGGTTCCCTCCGTCGGCTGATCGGCAGCTCCACCTCCCCAATCGATCACCACTGTGTGGGTGTCAAGGAGCCCTGGGTCACTGAACTGGCCGGTGAGCGTCACCAACCCCCCTTCATCGACCGTGGCCGTATCCAAGACCAATGGACCCAGCTGCGGCGCCGCGTTGTCGACAGTCACGAGTGTGACTTCCGAATCGCTGCCACCGTCATCGTCGGTGACCGAGACATTGATCGTGTAGTCGTCCGCAGGCGTGCCGGTGGGGTTGTCGTCCAGGTAGTGACGTGTCGCACTGAAACGCCACGTCCCGCCACCACGGTCGATCAACGTTGTGCCCGGCGGGTTAGGGCCCGCCGTCGTTAGGGTCGTTGTTCCTTCCGACGGCTGGTCCGCGCTACCACCTCCCCAATCAATCACGACCGTGTGAGTATCTAGCTGGCCGTCATCGGTGAACTGGCCGGTCAGAGTCAGCAGCCCGCCTTCGTCAATCGTGGCCGCATCCAAGAACAGTGGATCCAAACGAGCAGAGGCGTTCTCAACAGTGACTGTCGTTGATGCGGCGTCGCTATCCCCGTCGGCGTCCCTGACCGTCACATCGATCGAGTATTCGTCCGCAGACGTGCCCGTCGAGTTATCGTCCAGATACTCGTGGGTCGCACTGAAGCTCCACGTGCCATCGCCCAAATCGGCCAAACTCGTACCGGCTGGGTTGGGGCCGGCCGTAGTCAACGTTACAGTTCCTTCTGCCGGCTGCGGACCGGTGCCACCTCCCCAGTCGACGACAACCGTGTGAGTCCCTGCACTCCCGACTGCGAAGATCCCACTTAGCGTGACGCTCTGGCCCTCCATGACGGTCGAAGAGTCGACAACCAGCGGATTCAATCGAGGGCCAGTATCGCTTACCGCTATCGTGGCACTTCTAGAATCGGCTCCGCCGTCGTCGTCGGTGATGTCGACCGCAATCGTGTAGCTATTGGGAACGGGCGTTGACGTCAAATACTGGTGAACGGCGGTGAAGGTCCACGTTCCGTTCCCGAGATCCGTCAAGGTTGTGCCGGCAGGATGTGGTCCAGCGGAAGGGATGATCGTAGTGCCCTCGGACGGGATCCCCCCAGTACCTCCCCCCCAGCCGATCACAATCGTATGCGTATCTGCGCCGGGGTCAGCGAACGTCCCAGTAACGACGACGTTGCCGTCCGCTGGGACAACCTGACTGCTCAACGACAGGTCCCCGATCGTGGGAGCCGCATTCCGGATAGCGATGGTCTCGACCAGCGCGTCTGTGCCGAGATCATCGTCTGTGACCGATACACTGATCGAATATTCGTCGACCGCGGTCGCTGGTGGATTGTCGTCCTGGTATTGATGTGTGGCCGTAAAGCTCCAGTTTCCATCGCCCAAGTCGGTGAGCGTTGCGCTCGGTGGATTGGGACCAGCTGTTGTGAGTACGGTGTCTCCTTCGTCCGCTTGCCCTGGCGCGCCTCCCCAATCGATCCGAACTGTATGCGTATCGAGCAATCCGGGATCGCTAAACGTGCCGCTGACCGTGACCGAATCTCCCTCGACCACCGTCGACGAACTCAACGAAACCGCCCCCAACGACGGGGCCACGTTGTTCACCGTCACCTCGAACCCGCTGAGGGCGCTTTCCAGGCCGGGGCCGCGCCCGATGGAAACGACGTTCTCGCCGCGGACCTCGAACACCGTATAGCTAGGGTCAAAACTCGTAAACTGGTTCTGCGCAGTGTGCCCGTTGATCATCGCTTCCGTGATCCCGATGATTTGCCCCGGGGGAGTCGCAGTGAAACCGGTGTCGCCTTCGATCGTGGCCCCTGTAACTGCGGCGTTCGCCGGCAGGAAGTTGTAGAACGTGGGAAGCGCACCGCTTGATTCGACGACCACATCTCCCCCATCGTTGATAAACGCGGCGATGTTGTTTTTGAAGGCGTTGAGCGCGGAGACGCCTAGGCCTCCGCCAATGTCAAAGACCGAAGAGACGTACAGCACATCGATGCCACTCAAGAACGAGGTGATCCCACCGCCGGTGGCTAAGTTCAGTGGGCTGTCTTCGCTGACAGCACCGAACGCGCCTTCGCCAGGTTCTCCCCGGTCAATCTCGCGGAGATAGCCGATGTCGTAGTCCGCGCGAGGGATTTCGTCCGACGTGCCGGCTCCACGGAGAAAATCGAGAATAACCGTGTCATAGCCCGCTTGATGCTCATGAAGTAGGATCGAATGGCCGGTTAAGAAGAGATTGCCGGCTACTGTCGGAGCTGCGACGCCCGCAGTCCCCCCGTCATCATCTGAGACACCAGTGAGGATTACCTGCAGTACGTCTGTCGGTGTGCCGCTTGGGTCGTCGTCGCGGTATTGATGCTCGACCGAGAATGCGCCGGAACTTGGCTCCCAGGTTAACAGATCGCCGGCAACATCGGCACGGTCCAGCGCGGCCGTTCCCAATGTGAAGGAATTCGAAGTGCCGTCGCCCCAGTGCACGCCCATCGTAAACGAATCCATCACTCCAGGATCGACAATCGTACCGCTGAGCGTCGCCACCTGCTGCTCGTTGACCGTAGGCGTCACTACCACCCCCTCGATAGCAGGAGCGACGTTGACAACCGTCACCGTGGCGCTGTCCGAATCGGTTCCCAGATCGTCGTCCGTCACAGTCACGGCAATGGTGTACTCATCTGACTGCGTGCCCGAGGAGTTGTCGTCTACGTATTCGTGGGAGGCTGCAAAGCTCCAGCTGCCTCCACCCACGTCGGTCAACGTTGCTCCTATCGGATTAGGACCAACAGTTGTGATCGTTGTGGTGCCTTCGGCAGGTTGGCCGGGCGCGCCTCCACCCCAGTCGATGATCACCGTGTGAACGTCGGAAGGCCCCGCGTCGAAGAACAGCCCGCTGATAGTGACCGTACCGCCTTCCTCAACGATGTCAGTGTCCAGCACTAGCGGAGCCATTGCGGGCGCGACGTTCGTTACCGAGAGCGTGGCCTGCGCTGAGTCTGCGCCGAGCTCCTGATCTGTCACCCTCACATCGATCGTGTGATCATCGGTACTCGTCGCGGAAGGATTGTCGTCGAGATACGTGTGCGATGCGCTGAAGGTCCAGCTGCCGCCCCCCTGGTTCACCAGCTCGGTCCCCGGCGGGTTAGGACCAGTCGTCGTCATCGTCGTGGCAGTTTCGTTGGCACCCCAGGTAATCGTAATCGCATGCGTATCCGCTAGATCCGAGTCGAGGAACACGCCGGACACAGTAACGGCCCCGTTCTCGTCGATCACCGAGTCGCTCAAGATCAGCGGACCGAGCGCGGGCGGGAAGTTCGCGGCGGGTTCGACAACCGTGATCGTAAACTCTTCGATGCTGTTTAAGATCGGATTGCCATTGTCCTCCGCGCGCAGTCGAACCGTGTGCATTCCTATGTCGGCCGCAGTGGGTGTCCAAGAGAAGACGCCGCTGACTGGCGGATTGCCGGCCGCAGAAACAAAGTTCGACCCGATGGGCCTGAGGACGTCCGTCAATGTTATGGTCTGGCCGGCGCCAGTATCGTTGACCACGACATTGACAACCACCTCCTCGTCAATCGGCACCGTGATGTTGGAGAGCGGTGTGAATTGTGGAGCTTGGTTACCGGAGCCGATCGTAATTGCGATGGTCTCTTGATCGGACAAGCTGGGGACACCGTCGTCGATGACCTGAAAAGTCAGCCCCACGAAAGTATTGTTGTACTGCGAAGGTGGTGGCGTCCAACTAAAGACTCGCGTGACTGGATCGAAGTTTGCACCTGGAGGAACAAAGAAGGCGTCGAAAGTCAGGTTGTCGCCGTCCGCGTCGGAACCATTGACAACGAGCGTCACGGTGCCTCCATTGGCGACCGTTTGGTTCCCAATCGCCTCCAATACAGGGGGGCGGTTGACACCAACCACTTCGATCTCGACCAGCTCATTATCGATGATCGGCACTGACTCGCCGCTCTCGAACGTCTCGAAGTTGACGAAGTACTTGCCTTCTTGGCCGGGTTGCGGGGTCCACGAAAAATTGCTGGATGCCGAGCCGCGCGCCGTCGCCTCAACCATCGAAGCACCGGGAGGGAGCAGCTGCGAGCGAACCGTCACGTCCTCGCCATTCGGGTCGTCTCCGATGATTTCCAGGGAGAGCGGGGTGCCAACAGGTACCCGCTGCGGACCGAGCGGCGTTAGTAAAGGCGCGTGTGGATTGGGATCGTCCGGATTTAAGGGGTCCTCGACAACGACCATGACGTCTCGCTCCGAGTAGGCACCCTGGCCGTCCGTAACACGAACTTTGTAAACCCAACGGCCCTGAGCCAGGCTGGCGGTGTTCGCCGCCGAGATGTTCACGCCGCCTAGCGAGTCGAGATTAATTCCAGTGATCGAGTTGGCGGGACCGTAGTGCGGGTCGTCCAGCCCCACAACGAACTCGTAGTTGACCGGCGTGCCATCCGGATCGGTGCTGTTGAGGTATTGAGTGTACGGGTGACCTTGGGCAACGATGTCGATTGTGGCGGGCAGCAAGGTCGGGCTAGCCGATGCGTTGACGCCATCCCATACAATCGCGGTCTCTAGCTCCCAATAGACCGACGCACCTCCAGGATTTCGGATGCCGGCCACGCGCGCGCCGTTCTGCCAGATTGCGTAGTAGGTTCCTGGCGCGAGACCCGCCGCGGCCAGGTCAAATGAGAACGTCGAGCGCGCGACGTTGAAAATGGCGCCGCCGAGTTCTGCGCCGGATCCGAACTGGTCGTCGTGACTCTGCAGCAAGAAGTTGCCGATATTGGCACCGCCCAAACTAGGCCCCTCGTTTAACACGAAGAACGGCGTTTCGAATGCGTGCTGACGCCACAGGCTGAACACTTCCAGCTCGACAACTCCTGCTGCACTGACCGTGTGTGTGACCGACCCACCACGAAAGTGGCTGAGGACGAGTTGAGGATCGATGGTACTCAGTATTGCCGGCGCCTCGATCACCCCGGTGGCGTATTCCAGGTTCCAGTCGCCGCCGAGGTTGCGGGGACCAGAGAGGTCGGTCGAGGCGGCAACGTCGGCGCCCGTCGCCTCTGCGAGTTGGTCCACAAAGCTCTTTCCTTCACCACCGGCAACATCACATCCCCACAGCAAGATGTCGCCCTCGACAGACAACGCGGATCCGATCGTCGCCAGTTGCGTCGCGTAGGTCGAGATGTTGGCAGCATTGAGTTCCCGGGTGCCGCCCAGAGAAAGCGCGCCGACGTGCCCGTGAGATATGAGGTGAACCGCCGCGATTGAGTCGCGACCAGCCAGATAGGCAGCGATTTGATCGATGCCGTCCCGTTCACCGTCCAGCTGGACGACTTCGTCGACAGCGGCTGACAGCTCTGCGGAAAGGCCGTCCCACAGCGAGGGGTCGACGAACGCGATCTGACTGCCCGCCAAGACCAGCCTTCGTTCTAGAGATTCAAATCGACCGCGCGCCCTTCTGGATCGCTTAGGTCTCCGACTGCGCAGCCTGGGCACCAGCGGTGGGGTGTTGACACTCACGCGCGAGCCTCTGCTCTACTTGTTGCCTCAACTCGAGCGCTGCGCTGCCTGCAGCGCAGCGTGCGAATCCACGCCGGGGGCGCGTCACGGTGCGTCAATCAGAGCTGCATAGCGAGGCGAAATGAAAGGCCTCAAAGAAGTCGGATTGCCCCAAAATTAAAAGCGCGACCCGACAATAGAAGGCGCAATCGCCGCCTCTTCTTTACAAATGGCGTGTCTGTTCCTTCAAATTTCGCCTGTCATCGTACACCTCTGGTGGTGTCCGAGCAAGCCATTTGATCGGAGAGTTGGCAAAAGTTGAGGTGATTGCGCCCGATTATTCGCAAGATCGATGAGTGAAGCGACCTCTCCGCAGACCAGCGCTAGCACTGCTGACACTTAGTAGCCTGATCTTTTCAACGCACCCGCAACACTAGCCCGGATTATTCATGAAGATCGTGGCGAGAGGTTGTAAGTACGTTCGTGGCAAGGAAGGCGAGCAATTCTTCCGCAGGCGTATTGAAGCAATACGTCGAGGGAGAATTGTGAAGCATGACGAAGCCACGGATGGACTTACGACCTCGCAGCAGATCGCTCATGAATAATTCGGGCTAGAGGGATGTGGATGTTCGATCAGCGACCTGGGTCGTTGTTTTTGCCGGCCGCGCCAAACTTCTTTCGGAGTTTTCTCGAAGTTGAAGAACGTCAGCACTTCGCTCTTTCAACACGGCTCTTTTCAAACACGCTACTAGGGTAGCCGCAGCCGGTGCTCGATGTGAATTCGATGCCCAGGCCAGTAGACGGGCGGAGCGTAGAACGGAGTTTGATAGTAGGGATAACCGTAACTGGGATAACCGTAACTGGGATAATGGGGCGAATAGTAACCGGGAAAGAAATAGGTTCCCCCGGGCACGATCACGCGGTGCCGGCGCTCGATGCTGGGAGTCCACCAGTTGCGGCCCGTCGTAGGTCCACCCCAGGGACGTCGAGCCGCCTGCCGCTGTTGTTCAGCCGCTCGGCGACGGTTGGCGAAATGGTCGTTCGTGCCGGCTGCAACAGCTGGCGAAGAACAAAGTTCCAACCCAACTGCCGAAACGACGAGCACCCCAACAGACCAAATCAGAATACGTTTTCTCATGGCAACAACTCCCTTTGACGCTCAGAACCAACCCCCAGCGGGGCCCTGCCAGTATTGCAGGTTTGAGCTAAACCGTCGAGCAATCGGACTGCTGGGGTACGCCGCCCCAACACTAGGGCAGATCTATAAGCAACTGGCGCACCAGGGAAGCTACGGCCAATCGCAAACCTAGCCTGATAAACAACTTGGTGCTTGGAACGTCGCCGGCGGCCGGGGCTTGGTAGCGCCGCTATTTCGATGTCACAGTGTCGATTTGAGGGCGCCGTTCTTAGCTACTTGTTAGAGAACACCCAGACATTTTCTTCGACCTCGCCCAGCCCGGGGTTTGAGGTTGCGCTTTTCACTGTTTGGCGGGTGCCAACCGGCGAAGTTGCCGCGTTTTTCGTAACCCGAAGCGTCAGCGAGGGGGAGTTGGTGTACCAACGCAAATAATTCCCTCGCTTACACTTCGGGTTCCGATTGAGACAAAATGCGCAATATCAACACTGATGCTTCGCGCTTCCGATTGAGGTAAAGGCGCGACTTCAAAAGCCCAGAGCAGCGTTCTTCGGGGCTCGCAGCTTCGGAGTCACCCAACCGATGAGTTGCCGACTTTTCTCTTGTTTCCCGCCGTCCGATAATCAACAGCAAGCGACGGTTGTCTTGGGGGGGCCGTCGACGCTTGAGAGGTGCGCGGTGTTAGTGCGACGTGGTTTGCTGCCAGCCCATCTACTGCTGCTCGTTGTTCTGTGTCAACGATGCTGTGCGCAAGACACAGTGTATCTGCCTCGAGTTCGTGTGCAGCAGGAAACTCAGCTCGACTGGACATTTCCTGTCTTGCGCTACGATCCCGAGGTGCCTCCGGCGGATCTTCTACCGGAGTACGACTGGCGAAGGCAGACCTATGAGTTTTTTGGACCTCGACGAAGGACGGCCGAGCCGCTTCCGCTGCTGATCTTCATTTCGCCACAGAATTCCTCGGTCGGCTGGAAGTACTGGCGCCCTGTATGCCAGCGCCACGGGATCGCTTTTGCTGAAGTGCAAGACGCAGGAAATGCTGAATCAACTGCGAAGCGCGTTCGCGCCACGATCGAAGTTCTTGGAGACTTGCGTCGCCGGCAGAACATTGATGTCGATCGAACCTATCTGAGCGGATGGTCAGGGGGTGCCGGTATTGCCACGTTGATCGCATGCCATCTTCCGGAGTATTTCGGAGGCGTCGTATGCATAGGAAACGTCGCTATGTTTCCGCCGCAGCCCTGGCTGGTGGATAGAGTACGTCGACGGATTAGCATTGCCACGTTATGCGGTGACGCAGAGGCCGCCGTTGCGCTTCCAGCCCGGCTTCTGCGGCAACACGAGTTTGAGGCGGCGTCGATCAGGAGCAGTACTCAGATCGTTCCGGGGATGGGGCACGAGATTCCTCCGCCCCGCTTCTTGGAGTCTGCTCTCTTGTGGATGGAACAAGACTTGCCTCGCCGTCGGCAGCTTGCCAAGGAATATCCGGCATCACGGATCGCTGACGCGCCTTCGCGCTCCGAGCACGCAGCGAGAGTTTTCCGAGACGCCGAAGTACATTTGAAGCGAGGGGAGGGTGCTGTGGTCGCGTTGCGTCAGCTCGGCGGGATTGTTCAAAGATGGCCTGGCCTCCCGATCACAAGTGAAGCAGAACAGCTTCTAGATAGCTACGAATCGCGCGAGGCACGTCCCTGGGAAACGCTTTGGAAGGAAGAAGCAGCCAGGCTTCGTGTGGCTCGCGCCGAAGGGTTCGAGCGCCTCGCCTTGTCGAAGGGCAGTCGCATGCGAGGGTCGAAACGCTCTCAATATGCCCGCCAGGCGTTGAAGCTGTGGGCGGACGTCACTGACGGCGATGCGTCAATGCTGGGCGACGTAGACAGGCTCGCTGCTCTACGTCGGATCACAGAGAACGACGTGCCTACCGAAGCGGCACGCTTGATACCGCTGACTCAAATCCGTTTTCAACTTGTTGGAAAGCAGACCAGGTGGGCAGCGTTTATCGCTTTCCAGGAAACCTTGAGACGCTACGGATATGAAGTGTTGGTTGACGATGAAGTCATCGAGGCGAAATCGCGCTGGATTGAGGTTGACGTTGACTTTGATCTAAAGTCTGTGTCATTCGGCCAGTTGGTCGACGCAGTCATCCGTCCGATGGGCGTACGGCACCGGCGAAAACAAAACCAGATTATATTAGAAATGGACGTTCTTTGAGGCGACCCGCACGTTTGGAGTGGAGACAAAGGATGTGGACGGCCGTCCTCCAGCTGAGCTTGGCTGCGCTCGGAATGTCACAGAACGTCCGGGCCGTGGAAGAAGTAAGCACGGATCTGCTTGTCGTCGGCGCCACCGAGTCGGGTTGGGCGGCGGCGATTCAGGCGGCGCGGAACGGTGTTAACTCGATCACGGTTGTGCACGACGGCGACTGGTTCGGCGGTCAGTTCACGGAGCAGGGTCTGGCCTGTGTTGACGAGAACAAAGGTGTCGGCAAAGTGGGCTGGGGTGTGCCATGGCATCCGATGAAACGGTCCTTTCATCGGTCCGGGCTCTTTAAGGAGTTGATGGATCGGATCGAGGCGCAGAACAGTGCGCGATACGGCTCGCCAATGCCAGGGAAACCCTACCACGGTCCCTCGACGTTTCGTCCAGCTGAAGCGGAAGCAGTCTTTCGAGAGATGATTCAGCCGTATATCGAGTCAGGTCAAATAAGAGTGATCTGGCGTCGGTATCCCGTTCGGGCTGATGTAGTCGAAGCCAGATTGGCGGGCGTCTGGTTTGCGCCGCTCACAAGCGGTCAGCCCGACTTGCACGTCAGCGCGCCGCTCACGATCGATGCCTCGGACTGGGGTGAGGTGATACAGGTCTCCGGCGCGGCGTTCGAATGTGGGCCGGATCCCCGGTCCAGATACGACGAACCGAGCGCACCCACCGATTTGAGCGACAACCCGCCAAACGAAATGAACCCGATTACGTGGGCCATGATCGTCGTGGAATCGGAGATTGAAACGCCGATCGCGAAACCGCATGGATTTGACGATCGCAACTACCCGCGGGCGTCGCATCTCAGCTTGGACGTGTTTCGGGAATTGAAATGGGACCATCCGAATCCAGGCTTGGGGAGTATCCGCCATTGGCCAACGGCTGAGGAAGCGCCCAAACGCCAGTTGACCGTCTTTACAGTGAGGCGGCTGGTCGACGGTTTTACGAGCGAAGACGGAAAGACATCGATTCTGTTGAACTACATGAATGGTCAGGATTATCCGCTCGAGCGCCTCCCTCGGCGGGTTGTCGAGGCACTCGAAGCAACGGAACCCGGTGCTTCGACGAAGAACATCGTGGCCATGAACCGCGGACAGCGGCAGATCATCTTCGACGACGCCAAGCGGCATGCGTTGGGCGTGCTTTACCACCTGCAGAACTTCGTTCACGAGCGGGCGGAGGATAAGACGAACAGCTTTCGCGGCTATCGACTTAGCAAAGAGTTCCAGACGCCGGACGATTTGCCTCCCAAGCCGTACCTGCGCGAGTCCTTGCGTCTGAAAGCCATGTACATGATGCGCGAACAAGACGGGCGCAATCGGGATGGCCGGACCAAAGACGCGGCGCGGGAACGCTTTGCCCACGTGATGTATCCAGACGGAGTGTTCGCTTGGCAGTTCCACTACGACTTTCACCGCACGGGACGCACCTATCTCCAAGAAGAGAGTACAAGCGGACCGTGGATTGACTACCACAAGCCAAATCGGCACACCAAGTTTGTCAGCGATCGGAGTGTCTTTCCGCTGCGAAGTTTGATCCCGGAAACCATGGACGGATTGATCGGAGCTCAGGGTAATGTCGGCTTCAGTAGCATCGTTAGTGCCGCCATCAGGCTGCACGATCAGCGAATTCACATAGGTCAGGCAGCTGGGGCCACGGCCGCGGTGGCGCTACGCGAACAGCTTCAGCCCCGGGCGATCCCTCTACATCGTGACCACCTGGAAGCGGTTCGCCATGCGCTCTGTGGCGGCGTGGAAGATGCCGTGGCGCTCTTACTCTGGCCGTGGCGGGACCTTGACCCATCGCACCCGGCCTTCGTCGCTGTGAATCGCCTGGCGGCACTAGGCGCACTGCCTATCGATCCTCGCGAAGTTGACTTCCGTCCGGACGCCATTGCCAGCAGAGAATGGCGCGATCGTGTGATGAAGAGTAGTTGTCTCGCGAGCGTCCACGACCAGCGGTTGGCCTCGGAGCCGGCCGCGTCGAATATGACTCGGGGCGAGTTGTGCCAGCTCGTATGGGAACAGCTTGAGCAACGAGGATTCGGCCAGTTCGAGTTTCACCACATGACGCCGCATGACGCAGATGATGACGGCATCGCAAATGGTGATGATCCGCTGCCTTTTACTCCAGTGGATCCGATTGTCTTTCGGATTGATGGGGAAACGTCCCGTACGAGTGATCCCTAACTGTCATGGCGCCGAGCGTTGCCAAGCTGAGAGCAAAGTTCTTCACGGCCTTCAAATCGGCGGCATGAGCTACTGATTTGGCATCCCTGCGACGCGGCAGGCACGTCGAGAAAGTCAGCAGGCTGCTAGCTTACGAAGCGGTCTTCTGGCTCACGCGGTATGCAACGACTCCACCTACCACCAAACCGATGGGGACGGCGTAGCTCCAGGGAATCGCGTGAAGCTGCCCTCGTACGGTCGTCGCCTCGTTGACCATCAGCAGCTCCTTCGCTGCGGAGGGCGGCGCGGTTCCGCCGGCCCAAAGCCGACAGACTCGCACATCGTGAGGCGAGCGAAGAACGTAGAGGCCGGGGCGAAGATTCGCGAAGAGGAACGAGCCATCCCCTGCAGAGGGTTGGGTGGCCAGGACTTGCCCGTTCTGCCCGATGAGGTCGATGGCAACTCCACGAGCACTGGCCCCTGAGCTAGTCAGCAGGACTCCCCGCAGGCCGCCTGCTGCATCCAATGACAAGTCGATCGTGTCGACTGTCTCGAAGTACGGCGGTCCGGCAGAGAGGGCAGGCTGGGCCGAACCATAGAGAGCGATTACCAGCCCGAGGAGCGTGAAAAACAGGATCTTACTCGTCATGCGATTCGTTCCCTTTCAGGATGGCAGCCGATAATCGCCCCGGCCTGTAATACGCCGCTCTTCCGCCCGTCTCATACAACTCGTCTTCGCCAAAAGTCTCTTACAGCCCTCACATTGGCAATCATCGGCTAGGCTCAGGCCGGACACTCGATGGTATTAGCAGAACCGATCCACAACTGGCGACCAGTGGGACGGGATGTGCGGGTTGTTCCGATCCAAAGGACTCAGGTGGCTATGCCGGGTCGCGGCCGTGGATTCGCCATCACCACTACAAACGGAACGATCGGCCCAGCGTCTGGCCATAGCGAGGCGAGTAGGTTCCCATCGGCGGTCTGCGAGAGGGAAGGGCGATGGCTGATCATGACGTATTTTTTTAGAGCCGAGCCTAGGCACCGGCACCGTGACCACTCATAGCGATTGCTCAATCGCGCTTTTGCGTTCTTTACGCTGCTGACTATCGAGGGAAATATGATCCGGCGACGCCTGCCTGCCGCTTACTACGTACTCGCACTAAGCGTGTTGATTTCTCCTCAGCCTGCCGGCGGTGCAGATTGGCCGAGCATCATTTCCAACCTTGAGCGAGGTAGTACTCACCAGCGAAAGCAACAGTTGCCGACCGCGTATAACAACTACGCGATCGACTTGTCTAACCAGGGGCAGTTTAAGGAAGCAGCGTCCATTCTCGAGAAGGCCGTGAAAATGGACCGAGACAACAAGAGGTTTCGCACGAACCTGGCTGCCATCTACCTGAACCACGCGTTCGCGGTTCACGGCGATCGAAAATCCAACAGCTACCAAATGAACCACGTGGCCCGCAAGCTTGCGGAAAAAGCACTCAGGCACGATCGTAGTCTGGCCGAGGCACATCTGCTGATCGGAGATGTGGCCTACGACAGCCAAGACCTTCATCGAGCCAAACTGTCATGGACAAAGGCCAAGTTGTTGAAGCCTTCTTTGAGGGGGATTCAAGAACGTCTCAACAAACTGGAATCCGAATACAGTGTTGAAAGGCACTTTGACCGCACTGGAAACGCGTACTTCGACTTGCGGTACCAAGATGCCATCAAACCCACCACTGCAGTCGGGTTGATCAACGCCCTCCGCGGCGCCCGCGAGGCGGTAGGGAGAGATTTTCGATACTGGCCGCGACACAAGCTCGTCGTGCTGATCTATTCCGAAGAAGGTTTTGCCCGCATCCGGCAGGGTCCCGATTGGGTCGCGGGAGTCTACGATGGCAAGATTCGGATTCCAGCCTCGACGACCAACTCCGAGGTCGACGCCCTCAAGCCGACACTCTACCACGAATATACGCACGCCCTGATTCACGATCTAACTCAAAACCGGTGCCCGGTTTGGTTGAACGAAGGGCTCGCCGAGTTTCAAGAGTCCAAGATCCGCAGGCCCGATCTGAGGCTGCTGCGGACGGCGACGCGCACCGACCGCCTGATCCCCATCGCCAACCTCGATCAGGCGTTCAAGGACGCTGATTTTCAGGTTGCCGGGCTCGCCTATCAGGAGTCCTACAGCGTGGTCAAGTACCTCGAAAACCGGTTCGGTTTCGCGCGGCTGAACCGCACCCTGAAACGGCTGTCTCAGGGATCGAGCATGGACGAAGCGCTGCGCGACGAGTACCGACTCAGCGCGTCATTGCTGGAGCAGCGCTGGAAGAAGTGGCTACCGAGCTTGGTGCGCTGAGGCCACAACCGGGATTCCAGCCTGGCAAGTGGACTCGAACCGGCAGCGAATTTGCGAGTATAATGCCGGGATGACAATCAGTCTCAGGTATTTCATGATCGCCGGAGCCATCCTACCGGCGTTGCTGGCTGTCGGCGCCGGCGTCTTCGGTCGCCTACCGGCGATCGTGTTTTGGATCGTGGTTGTGGCCTTAGTCTGGTTTTCTGTCGGTTGTGGCGTGATATTTGGAATCGTCGCAATGTTCCGCAGGCCCGTTTCCCGGTTCCTTGCCAAGTGGCAGGGCAGAGTTGCAAAGCGGACGGAACTAGAGTCAACTCCGGTCTCCGAATGAAGCTCGAAGTCGGGCGCCTATCGCGGGCTATCATCACCGCTGTTCGTCCCCCCCCTACGCCATCCAATGATCAGATTCTCTCTGCCCCTGGTTTTGGCAGCGCTCTCTTTGTCGGTCGTCGGCCCCGCGCTCTGTGTGGCAACTGAGCCATCCACGATCAAGTGGTATCGCAGCTATCCCGAAGTACTTCGCGCCGCCGAAGAGACACGCAAGCCGATCTTTCTCGAGTTTCGCTGTGCCCCGTGAGTAAACGGTCGCGCGTTTGATGCACAGGTTGTGCTCACACCCAAGTCGACTCGTCGAGGCCAATTGCTCAGCCAGTACGTCTGCGGAAGGATCACGGCCATGGATGGAATCGACATCGGTCTGTTCGATTTCGACCGGCACAATGCTCTGTATTACTTCATCATGAATGCCCAAGAGCAGATCTATATGCGGTACGGCGGCCGTGACTCGGAGGCGGCCGACACCTATCTCAATTTGCGCAGCCTGGAGCGCGCTCTCCAGCAGGGCTTGGACTTGCACGAGAAACATCTGGCCGGTGAACTGCCGACGACCGAGCGTCCCAAGTCCCTGTTCCCTCGTGATGTGCCGTTGCTAATGCAGCGGACCATCAGGCACCACAATTGCGTTGAGTGCCATCTGATTGCGGACTATCAGAACTTGGAACTCGAGCAGACAGGGCAGCTCGAGAAGCGTACACACATGTACCGGTCGCCCGACATCAAGAAGCTCGGAATCTACCTTGACGTGCCACGTGGCTTAGTTGTTGCCGAAACAAAACAGGCTGCGCGGCAGGCGGGAATGATCCGAGATGATTGCATTACGCACTTGAACGGCCAGCGGCTTTGGACTTTTGGCGACTTACAGTATTACTACGATAAGGTGTCACGTGATGCTCAATCGATCACGATCATCGTTGATCGGCAGGGCACGCCTGTTGAGCTGAACCTCGACTTGCCGCAAAACTGGTGGCAGACGGATCTAGACTATCGTCACTGGAGTGTCGATCCGCTATTGTATTTTAGTGCACGCCCGCTGTCCGAGGATGACAAAACACAACACGGCCTGAAACGTGACGGTTTCGCCAGCGTGGTTACGTACGTCCATCCGGCGGTCGCCTTGCTGAAACGGCACGAACTGGAGGTAGGTGACATTGTCTACGCCGTGGACGGAGTGGAGCAGGATGTGTGGGCCGAGAATTGCCTGACCCACATCAAACTCCGCAAAAGGGCCGGCTCGACGGTCACGTTAGGCGTGCTCCGCGCCGGACAAATGCTTTCACTGCCCCTGAAGACCGAAAAGCAGAGTTTCCGCAAATGAAAACCTATGTACTCTTAGTCTCGATCCAGTTGGCGGCCAGCTGTCTCGCCGGCATTAGCCGTGGTGATACATGGAGCGACGTTGTCGAGGTTCGCCGTGGTTCGTCGCTCGCCGTCTCGTATCGCGCTCAGCTACGCGGAGACTGGCTCGTTGTCGAGGCGGCCCACCAGCCGAATTGGCATACCTATGCTATGGATAACCAGTGGCGCGCGGCCCGGGCGCTGAAGGGTGACGAGGGGCTAGGGAGCGAGTTGCCCACTGAAATCAAGCTGGGGAAGGGACTCGAGGCGATCGGCTCCTGGTATCAGACAAAACCAAGTGACCTGTCGAAACCAGAGTTACGATGGTACAGCTGGGGCTTTGACGATGTCTCGCAGTTCGCAGTTCGGGTGAAAACAACCGGCCAACCTTTGGCGGCGCTGTCAATTCGTGGGCAGGCGTGTGATGCCAAGACCTGCTTGACTGTGAACGTGTCGATTCCGCTCCGGCTTGACAAAGCCGCTCCACGGTCCGCAGAAAAGTTGGATCCACGAAAACTGGTTCGTGTGGAGAAAAAGGCCGCCAGGAATCAGTAAATGTAGCCGAACTCGCCAGAGTTTGGTGCACAGCCAATTCGTCCAAATTCTGGCGAATTCGGCCACAATCCGAATCAGCCGCTGGGCGTTAGCCCACGGTTGCCACAGCAATCAGCACTCCGATCTATCTCGGCTCGGCAGGAGCCTCGCCCTCCCGAATGATTAACACGACTGTTGCAGTGAGTGCGGTGCACATCCTGCCGTGGAGCTTGTCCCCTCCATCTTGTTCATCATGTTGATCCTGTCTTCTGTTGTTTTGACAGGATTTACAGGATCAACAGGATGGCCGGGGACGGTGATTACGAAATCAGCCGCTGGGCGTTAGCCCACGGTTTCCACCGCAACAGTACTCCGCTGCATCTCGGCTCGGCAGGAGCCTCGCCCTCCCGAACGATTAACACGGCTGTTGCAGTGAGTGCGGTGCACATCCTGCCGTGGAGCTTGTCCCCTCCATCTTGTTCATCATGTTGATCCTGTCTTCTGTTGTTTTGACAGGATTTACAGGATCAACAGGATGGCCTGGGACCGCGATACAAAATCAGCCGCTGGGCGTTAGCCCACGGTTTCCACCGCAACAGTACTCCGCTGCATCTCGGCTCGGCAGGAGCCTCGCCGTCCCGAGCGATTACACCGGTTGTTGCAGTGGGTGCAGTGGACAGCCTACCAGAGCGACCAGTCGCGCCAAATCAGGATATAAACTCCCAGCAGCAAGTTCGTGACCATATGCGCTACAATTCCGTCCCAAATACTTCTGGTTTTCCAGACTAGCCAGCTGACCATCGAGAACCAGACGGCGGCAGCAATCGCCTCGGACGGATGGGAGACGACGCCGTACAAGGCGCCCAAGGCAAACATCCTGGGACTGTAGGCGCCGATTGGAATGGTCCACCAATCGAGCTGCTCGAAAAAACGCATGACAAAGCCACGCAAGAACCACTCTTCGACAAATGCAACGACGCAGACCAACCCGAAAAACCGTACAGCCAGAAATGTGGCCAATTGGAAAGGGGCATCTTGAAACGCTGTCAGCGGGTCAAAGCTCGGCCGAGCACCGGCAGCTAACATACTTTCCCAGCCGAGTAGCCGGAATAGTGCGGTCTCCAAGTCCAGCCGGCAGAGCCCCACCCAGACGACGATGCCGACTACACCGACCAGCAGTGACAGCGGATGGACGCGCAGTGGAAACGAACGGTAGACCGGCAAGAACAACAGCGCTGCCAGAACTGTGAGGCCGATTCGCAAACCGTAGTACAGCGGGTACGAGCCTGCTGACTTCGCGGAGTCCTGGGGCGAATCAGGAACGCCGTCTGCGACCGATTCCGTAAGGCCTGTCGTTGCCGCCGGTTTCGGTTCCACCACACCGGCCAGCGAGTAGACCACAAACGGCACAACGAACGGCAACCAGCGGTAGCGTTCGGCAAGTCGAGAAGCTGAGGAGATCACTGCTTGATTTGCTGTTTACGGGGGTCGGTGGCCAGCACCACCCGAAAGTGGCAGTGGCGGTAGACGTTGACGAGCGGAGGGATAATCCCTATCAGTCGGCCAGCGACTTGTGACACTTTGGAAAAATCCCGTGTCGCACGAATATAGGCCGGTTCGACATAATCAACACGACCGAATCGCCGTCGCCAAACCGTGTCGATGTGCTGAAAACTCGGGTAGTGAACCCCCCTCGATAGATAGTCAAGATTGTGAGCCACCGTTTCCCGCGCCGTTAGACTCCGCTGAAACTCGTTTCGCACGCCCAGCTGCGCCCAGATGGAAAGCCACCAGTGTGATTGGATGGCGCCGCCCAACGGTACAAAAACGTGTGGTTCGATTGGCCTCCATCGAGATGGAAAGGCGTGCAGCGTCGCCCCCGTGGGTTTCAGCACACGCGCAATCTCGTCGATCGACTCGTCCAAGTTGGCGACGTGCTCGAACACGGATGTAGATGTAACGAGGTCAAAGTGATTGTCGGGGAAGGGCAGTCGGAAGGGCGCACCTTCGTCGAGGAAAAAGAAACGCGCTCGATCGTCCTGGCTCCGTAGCTCGACATAGTCCTGGATATCGAACCCGACGGTGTTGGCAAAGCCCGCGTCGAGATATTCGTAGGTATGCCGTCCGTTGCCACATCCAAAGTCCAGGACCACTGCATCCTTTTCGAACGTGATCGCGTGCTGCTGCAAAATGGCTGCATTCACGCCAACAACTTGCTGGTTTCGCGGTAGTGACATCGATCGCTAGTCCCGTTGCATACTGCTGGGATCAAAAATTCAGAAACTGCAAAGCGTGCCAGACAACACAGGACTCGTCGATACTCATCGGCCGCTTTGAGTTGAGCCGCTCGGTCAACCGGGCAACGTCGATGTATTGAGACCGCGACGGAGAGGATTCCCCCGCGGAGAGTTGCTCGCCGACTTTGGCATAGGTTTCCGACGTGGCACGCTCCAACATCTTCATCCGAGCGGGATCCGCCTTGCTGCGATTTTGCCCAATCTTCGCCGGAAGTAGCCTGGCAACCGCGTTGCGCATCAAATACCTTGTTGTCGGCCCGCGGACGAACTGTTCGGGTGGCAATCCTAAGGCGAACTCGATGACACGTTTGTCTAGTAGCGGATAGCAATAGTCGAGGTTGTGCCGGATACCGGCTGATGCCCATGACTCGATGCGGCGAGTCAGATGTCCGAATTCTAACAGCTGCAATTGGGTTCGGCGGACTCCGACCTGACGCGGCGGCTCCGGAGTAAGTTCCCTGGCCGCCCGCTTGAGATCCGAGACGACATCACGACGTAAGTAGTCCTCAATACTCGCCCCGCGCCGTTGTCGCTCTCGTGCTCGCACCAACCGCTGGCAACCTACCGGCAGTAGCGGCAGTACCGCCGTTCGCAGCAAGCGTCGCCAGGGACGCGGGGATCGGAGTTGACAGTGCTGGTAGAGCGTCGACCACTTGCCAGTAACTAGCAGGCTGGCCTCGTAGCCGCGGCCGTTGAACGCAATGAACTCGTCTCCACCCCACCCAGACAACAAGGTGTGGACGCCGCGCGCCAGCGCCTGGCGCTGCACGATCCGCTCGTGGACAAGCGTATCCACCGTGGGCTCGCGTGCCACGTCGCGTCGCAATACGGCGATCAGATCGTCCGCCGTCAGGGTCTGGTAGCAAACGTCCACTTCCTCCTGTGCGGATACCGCGCGAATCAACTCCCGTTCGTCGCCATCTACATTCTCGCATGTTTGAGGAGGTGACCAGGAAAACGCGCTGAGCGTGCCGCTGCGCTGGCGAAGCTGACGCGCCGCGATAACCGCGATGCTGGATGAGTCCAATCCGCCGGTGAGATGCACTCCGGGCGATGAGTCACAGCGCAAGCGGTCGTGAACGGAGGACTCGTAGAGATGAAGGAAAGCGTCGGCGTACTCAGCGTCGCTGGCCAACCGTATGTCCTGTGAGTCAACGGGCGACCAATAGCGCCGGAGGTCGACTCGCTCACCACAAACGGTCAAAGAGCAGCCCGGGGGTAGCTTTCGGATCGCGCTAAGAAAGGTCAATTCCGCGTGCTCGAAATGAGGATCTAGCAAATGCGCTGCAACATACGGCTCGTGAAGATGCTGCGCGACTCCGGGCAACGCTGCCACCATCGCCAGATCGGAAGCAAAGAGGAACCGGTTCGCCACCGCGCTGTAGTAGAACGGCTGAGCGCCGATGTGGTCGCGGGCGCAGAAGAGCACTCGCTTGCTGTTGTCCCAGATGGCAAAGGCGAAGTCACCGAGCAGATGCTCCGGACTGCGATCTCCCCACTTCTCAAATGCAGACAGAATCAACCGCGCATCTGACTGCGTGCTCGCATCGTGGCCGTGAGTCCCCAGCGCTTGCTGTAGCGTCGAGCGGTCATCGAGCCTGGCGACCGCCACGATCGCTAAGCCTGACGCCTGGTCGTAGTAGGGGACAGCCGTGTCAAGGCTAGCCAGGCACGTTGACACGGGGCTCTTCTCGGAACTGGTCCAAGTACAGGGCGCTGTGGAGAAGTCGGCGAATGCAACAGCCAGCTCGCCTGCTAGGTCACCTCTGTTGGCATGGTGGCAAGAAATGCCGGCAATGGCGCCCATAGAGAGTCAGAGGCGACAATCGAAATAGGGACGACCGTCTATGAGTCGGGGAAGGTCTTTCCGTCTTCGACTAGGCCGTTTGACGCCCCTCCCAGAGTGGTCGTTTTGATGTCCAACATTGACAGCCTGGGAGTCTCCCAAGGCTTCTTCACTTCGGTTTCCTGGCGGTTCTGCGGCAGCTGTTTCGAATCTGGCACTTCTAGACTCCTTGGTCCATCGTCATGTTGTCAGCCGAGATTGAATGATTATAGGTGGCTTTTGTCGAGTATTCACTAGGCGACCGGCAGAAATCTGCGGAAAAACACGCAGATCGCCTCCTCGGTGCGGGAAAATCGATGACCATCGGCCACGAAAACGCCCGCTAAGCCTCCCTTGTTGCGGCCCCACATATCATCCAGGCTAGTGATTCAGTATAGTTTATGGCCCCCGGTCAGCAACTCTTTTCTGCCCTGAGGATGCCCCCCAAGAAGGTGGTTGTGCAGCTTTACGCTTCGTGCAGTCCGCCAAACTCTGGCGAGTTCGGCTACACCCCAAATCAGCCGCTGGGCGTTAGCCCACGGTTCCTCAGCGAAACCGACGCGATAGCGTCCGGGGACGGCTCCCCCCTCTCCGGCCCTTCGGGCCGACTCTCCCCGGGGGGGAGAGTGACGAAAGACGACATCACGTACTAACTAAAAGCTGCACGACCTCCAAGAAGGTTGGTTGTGCAGCTTTACGCTTCTTGCAGTCCGCCAAACTCTGGCGAGTTCGGCTACGCTCCAAATCAGCCGCTGGGCGTTAGCCCACGGTTGCCCAGCGAAACCGACGCGATAGCGTCCGGGGACGGCTCCCCCCTCACCGGCCCTTTGGGCCGACTCTCCCCGGGGGGGAGAGTGACGAAAGACTCTGGAACCAGCGCCTTTTAGCCCCACTTCCCAACAAATCACGAGGGGCGAGCCTTGGCCCCATTTGGAGCCGCTCAAGCGAGTTCGCCGGCGAGAAAGGAGTCTGTCGCTCGCGCGCCGCGCTTTACAATGCCTCTTGGAAGCACGACCGGCACGTTCCAAGCCTTCGCAGAAAAAACAGGCATGACCGAGACCTACAGCATTTGGCGCTATGGCGAGATGATTTCAGACGCCACGCGGATGGCGGCCTATGAGGCGGCGCTGAAGCGGAGCGTCAGCGAAGCGAGCGTCGTGCTCGACATCGGCACGGGCACTGGCATTTTCGCCTTGTTGGCCTGCCGGTTCGGTGCCGCCAAGGTCTACGCGATTGAACCGAGTGCTGCGATTCAGGTGGCCCGCGAGATTGCCGCTGCGAATCACTATTCCGATCGCATCGTCTTCATCCCGGCCGTGTCAACGGACGTGGATCTTCCAGAGCAGGCCGACGTGATTGTTTCCGATTTGCGTAGCGTCTTGCCGCTCTATGAGCATCATTTTGTCGCGATTGCAGACGCCCGCCGTCGGTTCCTAGCCCCCGGCGGCAGGTTGATTCCTCAGCAAGACGAGCTGTGGGCAGCGCTGGTCAGGACTCCGGAGCTGTATCGCAAAATCGTCGACCCGTACCTGGACAATCCGTACCAGCTCGATATGCGAGCGCCTCTCCGCTTCATTACCAACGAGTTGCGTAAGGGGTCGCGGTTGACCCCCGCTGACTTGTTCATGGAACCTCAACGATGGAACACACTGGACTATCGGCATCTTGAAGGAACCGACGTGCACGGTGATCTCAATTGGATCGCCGCGGCGCCAGCCACGGTATACGGTTTTTGTGTCTGGTTCGACACCGTTCTGGCGGAAGGCATCGGATTCTCGAACGCACCTGGAGCACCTGATCTCATCTACGGCCGGGCGTTTTTTCCTTGGACCGAGCCAGTCGATCTAGACCTCGGCGACCAGATCCAAGTTTCGCTCAAAGCGACCTTGGCAGGCGGCGCGTACCTCTGGAGTTGGCGCACACGCGTCGAGAACGAGACCTGCGTGAAGGCGACCTTCAATCAGTCGACGTTCCAGCAGTCGCCGCAACCGCTATCGGAACTGAGAAAACGGACGGACGCGTTTGTACCGAAGCTGAATGAAACCGCACAGCTCCACCGCTACATCCTCGATCACATGGACAAGGGAATTAGCTTGCGGCAGATCGCCCAGCAAGTCACCGACCGTTTTCCGGATCGTTTCGCCAACTGGCAAGATGCACTCCACGAAGTCGCAGAACTCTCGCAGAAATACAGCTGCTGACGGCTACCGGCGCGGAGCCGAAGCGGGGGAAAACCCAAAGGTCGCCACGACCGAGAGTCGGTCCCGGCCCGAGGCGCCGGTGACAATCGTCTGGCCACTCCGCAGCCAGGCATGTGCAATGACGTCGTGCTGCCCCTCCTTGGCAATTCCCAAGTAGACGGTCCCATCGATCCTTCGCAGTCGGAGCATGACGCTGGCAGCCAGGGCCTGGCCCAAGCACTCGACTTTCCAAGGCGTGTGGTTGCTGGCGGTGCGAATTGCACGCTGAATACGTGCGACGACTTCACCGTGGCGATGGTCCGGTGTTTCAGCCGTGACGGCCATATGAGTGCCTAGCCAGGGGGCAATCCGGCGGAATGGAAAGACGGCCAGCACAGCTCGAGCCACCGCTGTGAAGAAAACGGCTTCGAGCAACAGGCATTGATCGCGGAGTCGCAACCTGCTGAACTTACGTAGCCGCTGCATCGACCACCTCGATCAGATTCTGTTCTAGCAGTTCCTGGCCAAGCTGAATGATCTCGCGTTCGCATTGGCCTCGGCTGGTATCGAATTCACCCAGCAACGTCTCGCAAGCGTCGCCAAGCCGGCAAGGTTGTTCAATGAGTTGCCAGAAACGAGCCCCCACTTCGTTAAGCATGTAGTAACTGCCGCGCTCGATACTCATTATCGCTACTTCACCTTCAACGCTCGAAGACACCTGGTCAGGGCTCTGGCGGACAATCGTATCGATCGAGAGGGTTCGCGAACAGGTCATGCGTCGTTCCAAGCTGTGGGAGGCGTCGGACTCTCATAGCTCCAACACTCCCGAGATAGGTGGTCCAATCTCCTATTCTAGTCCATCCTGCGGCCCGTAGCGGTAGAAAAGTCGGTATCAAAGCCCTCGCCGGCCATCAGCGCGCGAAAACGACCGTCCCGCCCAGCCAGCTCGTCGAACGTGCCCATCTCGGCGATTCGCCCGGCATCGAGCACGACGATCCGATCCGCCGTCTGCACCGCCGATAGTCGATGGGCGATGATAATCACGGTCAGCTCGCCGTGCAGTTTGCGGATCGCGCTTTGAATGGCATGCTGGTTCTCTGCATCAAGCGCGCTTGTCGCTTCGTCCATAATGAGGACCTCCGGACGGCGCAAGAGTGCGCGTGCCAAAGCGATTCGCTGACGTTCTCCGCCCGACAAACGGACGCCGCGATCTCCTACAACCGTCTCAATGCCCTGTGGGAATGCCTCGGTAAACCCGTCTGCCGATGCAAGCTGCAGAGCCTCCTGGAGATCGGTGGCCGAAGCAGAGGGCAGCGCCCACAACAGATTCCGGCGAATCGTATCATGCAGCAAAAAAGTGGACTGGGGTACATAGCCGATCTGATCGCGCCAGGCTGCCAGCCTCTCGCCATCCAGCCGTACCCCGTCCAGCAGCACCTCGCCCGAGGCGGGAGGCAGCAGGCCCAACAACAAATCGGCCAGAGTGCTCTTCCCGGCGCCGGACGGTCCCACAATCGCCAGAGTACTGCGCGCAGGGATAGTGAGGTCGATGTCTTGCAGCGCCCAGGTGGTCTCGTCTGGATATCGATACGACACGCCACGTAACTCGATAGCCTGTTG
Source organism: Pirellulaceae bacterium (assembly GCA_965223305.1). GTDB lineage: Bacteria > Planctomycetota > Planctomycetia > Pirellulales > Pirellulaceae > CBDCWT01. Next base: position 92,091 of record CBDCWT010000031.1, read on the forward strand.
GAACTGCAGCTTTTCGGCGGTTGTGCCCACCGGACTCGGTCCCTCTGACGCCTCGCAACGTTGTTGTAGATCGAACGCGGATTCCAACGCAGGCAGTACGTTGAGGATTTGCTGATAGCAGACGTGCATATTTCGCAGTTTGGGAATCAACCGAGAGAAGATGAAGATCAACAGACTCAGTTCACCTAAAGGGACTCGCAACCAGGCTTTGGCAGCGTACAGGAGTCCTGCGAGCATCGCGGCCGAGCCGGCTGTGTATGCGAATCGAGTGTTCTCGACCGTCTGCGTGTAGCTCATTCGCGTTTGCACAACTTCGTCAGTGGCGCGATCGAAGGCGTCTATATGCAGCTGGTCCGCGCCCATACTCTTGACTTCTTTCATACCAGCCAGATGTTCGGTGACTTGAGAGTAGAACGACTCGGTCAAGGCCGTGACTCGTTCTCCCGCTCTCAAGGCCGAGACGTTCTGGCTGCCGAGGACTCGCCAGAGCACCAGAAAGCACCCCAGGCAAATCAGCGACATCGACGGTGAGAGTGTAATCGCCAGACCGATGTGCACCACGACCACGAACACTGCACTCACCAGTCGCAGCAAATAGAAGGTACCGCCGGAGACTCGATCTAGATTGCTGGTCAATGCGTGAGTGAAGTCCGAACCACGAGACTGGATGAAGAAATCCCATTGGCACCGCGTGATGGCGGTAAAGAGACGGTCCTGCAGCTGCTTGGTAAAAGCACACTCGAGCTGGCTTTGAACTACCTGTAGCCATCGATTCAACAGCGCTGAAATCAACACGATTCCCACAAAGGAGATCAGCACGACACCTAACGAAAGCGAAAGTCCCAGAGCACTGAGTGCCGTCGTCAGCTGTGCCGAGAAGCCGCTGGCCAGTTCGTTCTGCAGCTCACCGATTCCCACTAATTCGAGCAACGGGACCAGCATCAAGACGCTGACCCCGCCGGACAGACCGACGAGCCAGGCCAGCCCTAGATAGAGAACGACTCGGCGACCCTGCGTCTTCAGGAGCAGCGTCAGGTAGGCCTTGGCGGTATGTAGTGCTTTGTGCCGCGGAGGAGTCATCAACTCTTTCGTCTGTCAGCCTTCGAGTTACGCGTTCGCATCAATCATAATCCGAGGCGTGAGTTTTCACATGGCACGCGCGCCCTAATCGAAACCCGAAGCGTAAGCGAGGGAGAGTTGGTGTACCGACGCAAATGACTCCCTCGCTTACGCTTCGGGTTCCGATCGAGCTAGAAGCGCAACTTCAAAACTAACGCTTCGCGCTTACGAAGTACCCGGCGAATTCGCCAACCGCCAAAACAGTGAAAAGCACAACTTCAAAACTCACCCTTCGCACTTACGAAACAACGCCTACCTGGACTGAGCGGCGACTTGCGCTAGCTCGTCGTCGAGTAGCTCTGCCGTTCGGTCGAGCTGTGATAGATCCCAGGGCCGCGACAACCGCAGCACGGCGAGATCCGACAGAGCCTCGACACAGGTATGAAAGTGCCGCTCTCGGAGGCCGAGTCCCTTCAGGAACTCGTACCGATAAGTGTTGTTCAATAGCGACTCCAAGCTCCGTGAGTCGTCTAGCTGTTCGATATCTACTTGATCGTTGCTGGGGTCGGAAGATCTCTCGAGAACATAGAGCCGTCGCAGCGGGAGAGGTCGTTCGGGCTGGTACCTGGTCGGAAGCTCGAACTTGTCGCATTTGTTGACAACCCGCGGGATTCCATCGGGAGACACGCCGAGCGATGCAAGGGCGTCGATCCAAATCTTGACTCGCGGGAACCCGGGCCATACTACCGGTCCCTGGCCGGGGGCGATCGCTAACGGACACATATCGTCACAAATCACGTCATAGCCGAGTTTGCCGCAGAAAGCAGCCAACGTCGACTTGCCAGCCCCTGAAGCGCCGGTAAAGGCAACACACCCCTCACCAACTCGAATCGCGCTGGCATGCAACGGCATCATTCCCCGCTGCTGCAACAACGCCCCGAAGGCCGATCCCATCAAGTAAACTCGTGTACGGTCCAGCGAGACAGATGGCTCCTGCTCGACTACGATGTCGCTGCCGCGGCGGATCAAGTACTTGCCGACGCCGGCAACCGACAGCAAGATCTCGCCAGGCTTCGCCTCGTATCGTATGCCGTGCAGCTCACCCTGATCTGCAGCTTCTGATAGTCGATCGGGCACATCACCAAGACGAACTCGTAGCAATGGCACCGACTGAGGGTCTGCCTCCGCCACGCCGTACAGCTCCAATTCGGACGAGAATACCAGACCAAACGATTGGTAGAGGAACAATTTGCGTTCGGATGGCCGTTCAAACATGGCGATTCATGCGCGGTAGCAAGGAGGTCATCGTTCTGGACGCAATGTAACGCCATCGACTCACGTAGGGTCGAATCCGGCCTTCGTGCAAGAGGTCACGCTGCTTCGGGCGGATAAATCGTAGCAGGCTATTCAGCAGCGGCTGAATTCTTCCGGAGAAACGGTATCGCCACAGGCCATCGGCCAGCACGCTCAAGAGCGGTAGCGCCTCATCGGGCCCGGAGCACCCGTTCCATCTGGTCGACCGTCGAACGCAGCTTGCGTCGCCATGTTGTCTCGATCGGTGCGGGAAGGCGCATCGAGGAGCTGCAGTCGCTCCAATAGTAGTAGACCGCTGACGACGTAGCGATGAGTCTTCGACCGCTCAGCCTCAGACAGCAAGAGAGGCCACTCTTCAGCTGGAACCCGCTGTGCGGCTGCCGCCAGATCGCAGAGCCAAGACAGCCTCATCCAACGATGGTTGCCGCCATGAAAGGCGAGGTAACAGACGAGCTCTCGGGTCGGCATGGTCAAAATCCGTTGCCCTGAAATCGTGAGGTACGCACCACTAAACTGGTTTTCCAGTACGGTAGCGAATAAGGCCTCATCGTTGGATAGACGCCAATGCAGGTCCACGTGTAGCGGGGCGGCATCGCTGCGGGTCATTTCACACGACTTGGAATCAACCAATACTCGATTTCGCTGACCCGCCGACATCCTGGCCAGCTCAACACCGCAAGCTTGATATCCCAGCTCGTCCAACAGCGTGATCGCCGTAAGCAGGTCGTCCGGTTGGATGAGCACGTCGAGGTCGATGAACTGCCGCCGCTGAAGTCCACCATACAGCTCCATGGCCAGTGCCGGCCCCTTAAAGGCAACCACCGGTATCGCCCGGCTCTCGAACAGGCGGGCGATGCGCACCAGCTCTGCAGCCAACCTGAGATTGCCTGCAACGATTTGTGTCTGTAGTTCCGCGATCTGCTGTATCACTGACGAGGGCACGTTGGCAGTGCCCCGCCGCAGCACTTCGTGCAGCTGTGGGATCACGCGATGCCGGACCGCCAATCGGATGAAGGCGTCCCAATCAACGTCTTCGGCAATTACAACCTGCCCATCCGCCGCTTTGCCTAGAAACTGGCGGATGCACGAAGCCAGTAGTTCGAATTCTCTGCAATAGCAGAAGGTGAGACGCGCCTTGCCAAACATAGGAATCACGAGCCGTGAAGAGCGTTACCATTCATTGTACATCGCTGATACAGCCAATTCAGGTCGTGGTCGGAACCCGCATCTTCGCCGCGCCGCGAAGTAACCCCTGTACCGGTTGTGCGATTTGTACGACACCGGCGGAGCAAGCTCTGGGCGAGCTGGCGGAGTTTTTCCTGGTCGTGTCCCGCAATCGTCAGAAGTGCCCAGGCAAGCTCCCGACTCACTCGGCCCAAAACGTAGAGTCTTGAAGTCGCGCTGTTCTTTCGTTTTGGCAGGGATAGGTCGAATTCGTCGCGTTCCTAACCCGAAGCGTTAGCGAGGGGGAGTTGGCGTACCAACCCAGGTGATTCCCTCGCTTACGCTTCGCGCTTCCGATTGAGCCGAAGGGGACATCAAAACTGACGCTTCGCGCTTCCGATTGGCCAACAGCGCAACTTCAAAGAGCGCAAGAGAGACTTGACCGCGCGGTCAAGCTGCGATGCCCTTCACCGATGATTGGCGTCGGCGCGGAAACCAACCCACTCCCAACACCGTTAAAGCAACGCGATCCTCCAGGTTCGGGCGGAAGATGGTCAGCAACGTGAGTGGGATATACCAGGCCATGTAAAGCCCGCCTCCGTCCCCATGCCAAAACTGCGTCGCCACCATGACTGCTGCCGAGCAACTGAGCAGTGTTCCCAAGTTCTTTTGAACCGGCCAGAGCGCCAGTGCGGCGCTGAAGGCAAGAAAGGCAGCAATCACCGGTATCCGATAGGGCTCAATTCCCAAGCCCCAAATGCCGTCCAGCCCCTGGGTGACGGGAAACCAGAGGCCAAACATGCGTCGGACATTCTCCAGAAAATTAGTGAGGTCGCTCGAAACAAAGGTCATCGAGGCGACCACAGCAACCAGCATCGAAAGCACCCCGGACAGAAATCTCATCAGTCCCCGCTGCCAGTAGAAACTGATCCACAAAGGTAGTAAGAACACCGGATAATACGCCACTCCGATGGCCAAGCCGATAAACATGCCCGCCGGGAGTGGACGGCGATAACAAAGCACAGCCCAAATCAAGAACGCGGCGGGCAGGACGTGGTCAACGCGCCCAGTCATGTGGGCCATGTAGGGCAACATCAGGTACAAGGTGGCAGCGCCAATTCCAGTTTGGACGTTGCCAAAGTGCCAATAGCCAATCGCCACCAGCCCTATCACCACGGCCAGATGCGATAGAATGGCCATCGTCTTGGCCATCCGCAGGTACCCGTACTCAGACTTCTCGACCGGCTCGCCCCATTGCTGCGGCATCGTCACCAAGCTGGGCAGCAAGTAGAGGACCGCATTGCCCGGTCCATGAAATTCCGCCGTGTTCCCGTCCGGTTGCTCGGCCACTCCCGCCAACATCTGATGGGCCTCTCGCGGGCCTTGCAGGTCCTTTTCAGTGACCGGACTGCTGACGACGTTGGCCATCAAGAAGACGAACAACGAGCAACCAATGAATGTCAGGCCACCGGTCGATAGATTCGGTTCCAGCAGGGGACGACGCACCATCGTCGGGTCGAGCAGTAACCTCAGCAACAGCAGACCGCTGGCCGATAACAGCCAGATGAACCCAAAGGCCCTCAGCCTGAAGGGCGTCACGGCGGCTTGCGAGGTTTCGGTCGAGTCTGTATCGCCCGCGGCCAGTTCATCTCCCGCGGCTACGTCGGTACCCGTCGCGGCAGGTACTGGACCGTCTTCGGTGTCGGCTGAGATCTGCTCGTCGGCAACCTGGAGGTCCTGCCGTGCAGGTTCGACCGCTGCACTGTCGGTGGCTTCGTCGGACACGGGATCGCCGCCGAGATCCGAGTCCCGCTGATCGGCTGGCGCCGCGCTGGTGGATGACTCAGCATCAGCGGCCGCCGCTTGATCTGCGGCTAACTCTTGAGACGCCTCGCCGAATCCGCGCAGCAACTCCTCGTCACCGAAATGGACAAAGAGCAGACCTGGCGCCAAGCTGATCAGCAGCGCCAAGTCAAGGTTGCGGATGCCTCCAGAAGCGTCCGAACTTGAAGAACAACCCAATCATCAACAGCGAAGACAGATACGCCCACGTCGTTGGATGGACTGGATAGTAATGTAGTAGGAACTCACTCATGCGCAACGAATCCCGAAACACCCGCTCCGCATCGTAGTACTTGGACCACACCAAGACGGTCGATGATCAACCGGGTCGGAGACAACGTCCAGATATTCAGCATACGGAGATGCCGTCGTTTTTCAAGGCGAGCCGTTGGATTTGCGCGTTGGAGGACGCCTCATAATAGCTTCCTGACAAATGGCTTACGGCGATACGACGGCGACGACGACAGTTGCTAGTCAGGCGGCACCGCAGGGCGATCGGTTGGCCGCCGTCTGAGGCTCATCGCGCAAGGTCGGACTGGCGGAGCCGCCGCAGCGCTTCGTCCGCCCACGGGCTGCCCGGTGATAACGTGAGGAACTCGCGCCAGTGATATTCGGCCTCTTGTCGCCGGTTCAAATCGTCCAGCGCACCGGCCAAATGGTAGTGGACGTCAGGATAGTCGGGATGATAGGCCAACGTTCCCCTGAAACGCAGCAACCGCCAGTTCCAGCTCGCCCATCTCCGCGAGAACACACCCCAAGTTGGCGCGGGCTTCCACAAAGTCCTCGTCGAGCTCGATCGCCATAAAGTAGCGTTCGCGAGCCGCGGATATATCACCCAAACGGTAGAGCAGCTCCGCCAAACGAAAGCAGATTTCGGGGCGCGGGCCAGCCGAAGTCAGCGCGGCGCGGTACATCTCGGCGGCTGCATCGAGACAATTGTCGTCCTCATAGGTGGCCGCTAGCTGAACCATCTCTTCAGGAGTGCACGTTTCACGCTGCTCACTTAGGTAGTCCGCCAAGGCCAGAGTTGGCTGGTCCTCTCCCTCAGGCAGTTCCGACTCACCGGCCTCCTCCGTCTCCAACGAATCGAAATCGATCCGCAGCTGTCCGCCTGGCTCGACCAGCCCTCCGCCCTGCCGCAGCAGCAGCTGCTGTCCTTCCACAATGACGGATAACTGGGCGAGTGGCCGCTCGACATCTGGCACGTACTTCGACAGCTGTGCCAACTTCTTCTCGATCGCCTTGGGAGAGGCGCCCGCAGCTAACAGTTGGGCCAGATGGCGCGCTGTGGCGACCTCTTGAAAATCGAAGTACGGCAAGCGGTGAACTTCACGAGCGGGGACGATCAAGCCGCAGCGATGCCAGCGACGGATTGCCGAGACCGAGACTCCTAACAACTCGGCCAGCATCGCCGGTGTGTAGAGCCGTCTAATCGACTGCTCGCCGTCTACGAGACCCAGGCGTTGCCAGAGTTGTGTCTCGGAGATAATCTCCAGACGACCTTCGCCCGCCGCCCGATGAATCGTCTCGTCCAGCAACTCCTCGTCGTCGCCGATTGGCAATTCGTCTGCCCCGACCACGATCAGGTCGACGTCGGCACTGCATTCCGCGGCCGCTGTGCCACCATGCTGGCGGACAAACTGCTGCGCTTCTCGCTTGGTAAGCCCTCCGAGCTTGCCCACAAAAGCCACGCGCCTGCCTTGCAGCAGTTGGGCAACGTCACTATCCGCGGCGACGGGCATCATAGAGGATAGTGTCGCGAGCGGCAGATCTAGTGTCAATGTGCACCGGCCGCGGCGCAGGCACAATCACTCGATCAACTTAGCCAAAAGACGCAACGACGCGTTGCGTGGGAGTCGTTCCGCAGCAGGTCCCTCGGCCGTGCGCCGCGGTGCAGCAGGATCCCGAATTCAGTTTTCGCCCTCGTCACTGGGCGAAACAGGGTTGCGCACAAGATTGGACCTCTCGGAGTTGGCCGCTTCAGCGGACCCGGTGCCCGCCTCGGCGGACCCGCCGCTGTCGGTCTCCGCTGACCCAGCTTCCTCACCGGACCCTGCATCTGCACCGGACTCAGCACCTGCCGCTTCCGCGGACGACTCCGCTTCCGTCGGCTCTTTTCGCGCCTCGGTCAGCTCCGGAGCAACATCGGCAGCGGTCGGGCTACCTGCCGCCGCCGGTGGAACGGCATAGCTTGGGAAGGAAGTCGACGGCGCTCCGTAGTACGTCGAACCACCCAAGTACGAGCCGCAAGGGTCGACGGGCACTCGCATCGTTACCGTGCGAGGAACCATGCGAGTCGTCGTGTAGGGTACCCACTTCGCTACGGTATGCGGCACCTGCACGGTCTTGGTCTCAGAGACCATCTTGCAGACTCTGACCTGTACCGGCTCGATCCTATCTTCCCACTCGATCCTCTGTGTTGTGTAGGTAACCGGCTTGGTCACCTGTTGCTCGACCCATTTGCAGACTTGGACTTGGACCGGATTGCTGACAACTTCGTCCACATAGCGGGTCACCGAAACGGGCACCTTTTGGGTGACGACTTTTTGTTGGTACGTCGTCTGTGGAACTTGGCAAGCGACCACGTTGGGCACGTACTGACGCTGGACGGTATACCGTCCAGCGGCTTGGGTCGGCACCCAGTGAAATCCTCCGCGGCGAAAGACCGTCGTACCTGTCAACGGATCCGCGGCATAGCCGCCTGGCAACCAGCGCAGCCGGTTACGGACCACTCCTGGTGAATAGACCATCTGGTCGACGAGTCCACCCTGATCGACATACTGTGTCCTCATCGTGGTGACCGGCTCGTAGGAGACGTAGTTGCGATCCTGCAACACCGTCTCCGTCACAGGCCGCCGCACAGTGTGTTGCCGATAGCGTGTTTCGGTCTCCATCACCGGACGAAGGACCTTATAGACTTCCTGGCGTGTGTGTGTTTCGACAACCGGCTTCGCCACCCGATATCGGCGCTCACGCGACTCGGTTTCCCAAACCGGGCGCGTGGAGGTGACCTGGCGGTTCTCCAACACTGTCTCGTATTGCAAACGATATGAGGTGACCTGCTGAGGCTCGTAAACGGTCTGGTTGATGACCTGACAATCGGCACCGATGACCGTCTGTGCCGAAGCGATGGATCCGCCGGCGAGACTCGCCAGCAAAGAGACGATCGCTACACAGGGTTTGAACAACTTCGTCATTTGCGTTTCTCACCTCACACGATTCGTTACCGCCGCGCATCGCGCCCGTTCGAGAAAGGCGCCCTCTACACACGAGTTTGCCGAACGAAGGCCAAAGTCGCAAACGGAAAAATCCGCGTCTGGCCGGTAACCACGTCTCAAACGCCAACCACCGTTCGGCTTACGGCAGACAAAATTTTGTTGGAAGTTTCTTAAAGACGTTTTGACCTAACCGCCGACAATACTACGTTACTATCAAGCTTATTCATACCGAATAGAACTTGATCGTCAACGGATCGAAAAGAATACCCTCCTACAAGCGCTACAACTGCCAGAGTTGCTGCAACTGATGCCTCTTGCGCAGTCTACTGAAACTCGAAAATGGGTACCGTGGAGGAAGGCACACGGCACTCTCTTTAACGAGCTGGCGGGTTGTAGGTGTCTTCGCTCGACTAGCTGTTGCTAGCTCCAGCCGCTACGATTCTTGAGGGACACTTGGTCTCAACAACGAGCGCTGCACGCCACGAGACGACCACCTTTTGCACGTGGTCGAACTTCAGTCCCCGCACCAGCCCACAATGGACAAACGATGACCGCAGCACGGCCAGTCATTGTCATTCCCGGTGACGACCCGGTTCAAATCGCTGATTCACCTCGGCTCGACCAACTCCGGCAGCTCGGCGACCTACATATCTACCGTGACCGGCCCGCCACGCCCGCAGAGCAAGTCGAGCGCTTGCGCGATGCTGACGTGCTGTTGAACTCTCGCGGGCAAGTCAAATGGCCGGGTGAGCTGCTGGCCCAGTTGCCGCGGCTAAAGATGATCACGACCTGCAGCATCGGCACCGACTCGATCGATCTAACAGCGGCGCGCGAACGAGGCATCCTGGTTTCGAACATACCCGGCCGCACAGCGCCGGTCGTCGCCGAGCACGCTCTTGCCCTGATGTTCGCCGCGGCCAAACGGGTGGCCTACCAAACCAGCGAACTGAAGGCGGGTCGCTGGACGCGCACCGAGAACATCTTGCTAGCGGGAAAGACGCTAGGCGTCGTAGGGGCCGGGGCGATCGGCCGGGAGATGATCCGGCTTGGACAGGCGGTCGGCATGCGGGTCATCGCCTGGACTTTCAATCCATCTACGTCCCGGGAACACGAGCTGGGTGTCCCCTTCGTCCAGCTCGATCAGCTACTCACCGAGAGCGATGTGGTGAGTGTTCACATTCGGCTGACCCCTGATAGCCGGGGATTCATCGGCGCCGCTCAACTGGCTCAGATGAAACAAGGCAGCCTGCTCGTGAACAGCGCGCGTGGAGATATCGTCGACTCGAACGCTCTTGTCGCCGCACTGGCAGCAGGACATCTCGCCGGCGCAGCCCTGGACGTGTTTGACTCCGAGCCTTTACCGGCCGACCATCCGATTCTGGGCTGTGAACAGGTCGTGTTGACGCCACACAATGCCGACCAAACGCCCGAAGGTATCGATTTGCTGAACGCCGGCGCGGTGGAGAACGTGCTAGCGTTCTTGAATGGCCATCCACAGAACGTGGTCACGAAGTAGAGGTCACGGGGAGGCAGTGGCCCGCGTCAGCGTGATCAAGACCTCTCGTGCCTTGATGCGAATGCCGGTATGAGTCCGCGCAGGGAAGTTCTCTAAATCCGAGTCGATCAAGTCTTGTAACGCTGAAGTAAGCGGCGACAAGTCGTCACCGTCGTTGTTCTTCGCTAACTCGGCCGCTCCGCGAATGCCGTTCGTAATCACCATCAATCGCTTGGATTCCTTGCCGCCCTGATGTGACTCCGTGTCGGCAGCGGCCTCGTTCGCTGGATCCAGCATTTCGAGTAGCACTGAGATCGCGCGGGGATCGCCGCCACGCGCCAAGCCGAGCGCTGCGTTGTAGCGCGCGTTGGCATACCCATCCGCGAGCAACATTTCGAGGCGATCGTGGGCTGCGGAACTGCCGACGATACCTAGGGCGAAGGCGGCTGTCGAGCGTAGCTCCGCGCGAGCTTCACTTTCCTGCTGGCTGTCAGAGCGTTCGCGCGCGGCAGCCTGCAGCACCTTCATTACCGCTTCCTCTTGGGCGGTCTCGCCGTGTGACGCAAAAACGGCAATCGCTTCGATGGCCGCGCGGCGGACGTCAATGTCCCGCAGGCTCCTCTCCTGCACCGCGGCGGTTAGCAAGGGAGGTAGAGCCGAAGCCGTTCGAAATTCACCCAGAGCTCGGCAGAGGAACATCCGCAGCCGGATGTGTTTTTCTTCGCTGCCGCCGGACTCCAACTGCTGCAGCAAGATCGCCCCTAGCTCCTCCGCCATCTCCGGATCCGACTTCAGATGATCGTAGTCTGGATTTCGTAGCAGGTCCGCCAACGTAAGCGCCTTCTGCCAGCTGGCATCGTTCAGCTGACGAAGATCTTGAACCAGCTGCCGCGGGTTGCTTCCCATATGGGCGAGCCAGTTGAGCATCAGCCAGACCATGACGATGATCGTGACAATCACCATCGGGATGACAAATAGCTGCAAGAGAAACCCGGCGGACGGAGGTTGGACCGGGGGAAGCGGCTGAGGATCCGGAGAGGTAGCCTGTTGATCGGAGTCCATGGATTCGGGTCGTCTCTAGGTAGCTAAATACTGACAGCAACTCTTTGTAGTCGTTTTCGGATGATCCATCGAGTGCTGTTGACCCTGGCAGATTGTCGCAGGCGAGCGGTGGACCAGTCTCGGCCACGCAGCCATCCCTCCTCGCTCGGACATCCACCTCACCCTCCCGCTCGGAGGTCGTGCAGCTTTTAAGTTATCTGTTTGCCAGGGTTTAGCGGTAGGCCGGAACAAGCGGCGCCAGCAGCCATCCCTGCGCCTACGATTTCCCACGCCGCGCTGTTCCGGCAACACCGGTTTGATGCGTCGCCGGAACAGCGCGGCGCTCACGGAGTGTGAAGCCAGAGCTCTCCCGCCGCTTGTTCCGGCCTACAGCTCTCCGGCTACAAATCAGCCGGAATGCGTTAGCCCACGGTTCCTGGCGCTTCCGGCTCGGCGGGAGCCTCGCCCTCCCGGCCTGGTGACGGATGACCTCTAAATCTGCGCCAAACTCTGGCGAGTTCGGCCCCACTCCGAGGGGAGAGTGAAGAAAGACGAAATCACGGACTAAGCTAGAAGCTGCACGACCTCCTCGCGTAAACTCCTCACTGCGGCTCTTCCTCCGGATGTGGATGGTCAAGCGGTTGTCGGCATCACGATCCCTGCCTGTAAGTATCGACAACGGAAGTACTTATCGCCGAAAACTTGTCGCCGGTTTATTCTACCCTAGGATTCAGGAGGGATAGAATCCAGAGAAAGCGAGGCCACTTATGCTAATGCGATGGGCTGAGGGTGATGTTCCGTGTTTGCGGACGGAGTTGCCCGGCCCGCAAGCCCGCAAGCTTGTGGCGCTGGACGAGCAGTTCACGTCCCCCTCCTATACACGCGAATACCCGCTTGCCGTGGCGCGCGCGTCGGGTGCCGTGATCGAAGATCTGGACGGCAACCGGTTTCTAGACTTTACGGCCGGAATCGCCGTTTGCTCTACCGGCCACTGCCATCCGAGGGTTGTCGAGGCCATTCAGAGGCAGGCTGAGCGGTTGCTGCACATGTCGGGTACCGACTTTTACTACGGCCCGCAGGCCGAATTGGCTAGGAAGCTGGCCCAGATCGTTCCGGGCGACGACGCGAAACGTGTGTTCTTTACGAATTCGGGCGCCGAGTCCGTTGAGGCGGCGTTCAAACTGGCTCGCCACCACACCGGCCGGCGGCAGATGATTGCGTTCTTCGGGGCGTTTCATGGCCGTACAATGGGGGCGCTCTCGCTCACCGGCAGCAAGGTCACACAGCGCGCGGGTTTCGCCCCGTTTGTGCCCGGGGTCACCCACGTCGACTATCCAAACTGCTACCGGGATATGGGGCTGTCGGAGGCCGAGTGCTGCCAGCGGACGATCGATCAGATCGAAGAGTTGTTCCGGAAAACTGTGCCACCGGACGACGTCGCGGCGATCGTTGTCGAGCCGATCCAAGGTGAGGGTGGTTATGTTGTCCCACCTGCAAACTTCCATCAACGGTTGAAATCGCTCGCCGCAGAGCACGGAATCCTCTATGTCGTCGACGAAGTACAGGCGGGGATGGGCCGTACGGGTAGGATGCTGGCTATCGAGCACTGGGGCGTCGAGCCAGACATCATCTGCTTGGCAAAAGGGCTGGCTTCCGGGATGCCGTTAGGCGCCATCGTTGCCCGGGAGAGTGTCATGGATTGGCCGCCCGGCGCTCACGCCAGCACGTTCGGAGGCAATCCAGTTTGCTGTGCGGCCGCGCTGGAGACGATTGCCCTGTTGGAACAAAGTCTGATCGAGAATGCAGCTGAAGTAGGTGACGAACTACTAACGGGCCTTGGTGCATTGGCCGATCGGCACGACGCCATCGGCGACGTGCGAGGCAAGGGTCTGATGGTGGGAGTCGAGTTAGTGAAAGATCGGCGAAGTCGTCAGCCGGCTGCCGATCTTCGCGACGCGGCCGTCGCCAGGTCTTTTGAAAAGGGCCTATTGCTGCTGGGTTGTGGCAGCAACTCCGTTCGCTTCTGTCCACCTTTGGTGGTCGGCTCCCACGAGGTGCGGACAGCGGTTTCCATCTTTGACGAGGTGTTGCAGGAACTTTCCCAATGATCGACTCCTTCCACCAGGTCCTTCAGCAACTCGGCATCGAGGAACTCAACAGCGGTGTCTGCTGTGAGGGTCAGTGGATCAAGAACCCCGGCGGCCAGGAAATCGTCTCGATAAACCCGTCGACCGGCGAGCCCCTTGCGCGCGTAGCGACCGCGGGCCGCTCCGAGTACGAACGGTGTATCGTGGCGAGTCAGCATGCGTTCGAGAAGTGGCGCTGCGTCCCGCCACCGGAACGCGGGGCCGTCGTTCGCGAATTGGGAAACGCGTTGCGGGAGAAACAGCAAGAGCTAGGCCTGCTGGTAACACTAGAGGTCGGTAAGATCCGCGCGGAGGGAACGGGCGAGGTTCAGGAGATGATCGATATGTGCGACTTCGCAACCGGTCTCTCCCGCCAGTTGTATGGACTGACCATGGCCAGCGAACGTCCGCAGCACCGACTCTTCGAGCAATGGCATCCGCTCGGTCCCGTGGGTGTCATCACGGCGTTCAACTTTCCCGTCGCGGTGTGGGCCTGGAATGCCACGCTGGCCGCCGTGTGCGGGAACTCCACGCTCTGGAAGCCATCACCGATCGCTCCACTGACGGCGATCGCGGTGCAGAAAATCGTCAATCAAGTTCTCGCAGCCTCCGGTGTGGAGCCTGGAATTCTGAATCTCTGTATCAGCAGCAGTGCCGATGCCGGCCGTTGGATGGCCGCAGACTCCCGCTTGCCGCTGATTTCCGCCACTGGTAGCTGTGAAATGGGACGTTCCGTATCTGCCACGGTCGGTGGCCGGCTGGGACGTAGCCTGTTGGAGTTGGGCGGAAACAACGCCATCATCCTGACCGAATCGGCGGATCTGGACCTCGCCCTGCGAGCTGTTCTATTCGCCGCAGTAGGCACGGCCGGCCAGCGATGCACAACATTACGCCGGCTGTTCCTTCATGAGTCGATCGCGGATCACTTCATCGATCGCCTCGTAGAGGCCTACCGCACGATTCCTGTCGGTGATCCTTGGAGTGACGGCATTCTGCTGGGTCCGTTGATCAGCGAGCAAGCGGTCCAGCAGATGGAGTTCGCGCTGTCCGAAGCGAAACGGCAAGGCGGTCAGCTTGTCTATGGGGGAACACGTCTCGAGCGGCCCGGGTTCTTTGTACAACCGGCCATCGTTCGCGCTCGCTCGGAGATGGCCATCGTGGCGGAAGAGACGTTTGCACCCATCCTCTACGTCATTCCTTATCAAGAACTCGACGATGCGATCCAGCTTCACAATTCGGTCAAGCAAGGTCTGTCCTCGGCTATCTTTACCGATCGAATTGCGTCGGCCGAGCAGTTTCTGTCTGCCGCAGGCAGCGATTGCGGTATTGCCAACGTCAACATCGGCACGTCGGGGGCCGAAATCGGCGGCGCTTTCGGTGGTGAAAAGGACACCGGAGGCGGACGAGAAGCCGGCAGCGATGCCTGGAAATCCTACATGCGGCGCCAAACCTGCACGATCAACTACGGGCGGCAACTTCCCCTAGCGCAGGGTGTCGAGTTCGAGCTGTAACCTCAGCACATCCGCGCAGCCCGAACTGAAATCCAAGCTCTGCGAGTATTCCGCACCCCCGGGTGCTGCTCAACGCCGTCAAGGACTCTTTTTCAACGTTCCGCCGCTTTCCCACCGTAGCCGAACTCGCGCACGAGCCGCAGTAGCTGAACTCGCCAGAGCGTAGCCGAACTCGCCAGAGTTTGGTGGACCGCTCCCCGATCGTAGCCGAACTCGCCAGAGTTTGGCAGCCTGCCAATTCATCCAAATTCTGCCGAATTCGACCACAAGAAATCCTTAACGACGCTGCTTGCTGCTACAATCAATCCGACATCCAGGGGGATTAACGAATGAGGGTGGATGATGACCGCTCGTCGCTCGCTGCCGCGGTTTATTGGCGGCAGCTCTCACCAAGTTCGATCTCGCCGATCGAGCTCTACGCTGACATTTTGCCCAACATCTTGCCGACCGCTCCTACTGGCCGCCCGCCTGGCGGCTGTGGTGTTCCTTTGTACTGATCTGACCCTTGGCGATCTCTCTACAGCAGGGGACGCAGTGTCCGAAGTGGAACCGCTCCGGACCTTCGGGCGGGTCAATCCACAAAGCACCTGGGGGAACTTTAACCGTTTCACTACAGATGGCAAGCGTGTTGTCACGACCGGCCGAGACGGCGCGGTGATGCTCTGGAACTTGGCGACAGGAGAGTGTGAACAGAGCTTTCGCGGCAACGATCGGCGTCCCGCAGCTGCCGTTTCTGCCAATGGCCAGCTGATCGCAGTCTCGCAGCTGACCAAAGACCGCCGCCGGAAACTTGTTGTCTATGACCTGGCAGGGGGCCATTCTGTCTTGGAAGTGGATATGGACCGCGACTTCCGCGCCTCGTTTACCAACGACGCCTCACTATTGGCCGTTCAGACAGACGGCGTCCAGGGAGTTCGGCTGATTGAGATCGATTCCGGATTGGAAGTCGGGGTAGTATTCCCAAACACTCAGTCTCTCGGTCGAGCCGGGATGCAATTCTCGCCGGATGGGCGATTGTTGGCAATCGCCGGCGACCGCAAGGAGGTTGAAGTTTGGAATCTCTTTCAGGGAGGTGCGCCAAAGCGTCTGTCGCTCGAAGGGCGTAACGTCCGTGCGACCTCGTTGGCGTTTATCGACGGCGAGCGTCTGGCGGTCGGCGTATTCCGATTCGATGGCGGTCAAAGGCGGGGCGGAGTCGAGTTCTTCGACGTCGCATCGGGCACGTCGTCGGCGCTTGAATTTCGGGAGCAGAACCAGAGTGGCGAGGGGAGGTTTCTGTTGTCGAACGACCGCTCGATACTCGTCACGATTCATCAAGATCGTTTCGTCGTGTGGGACGTCGAGCGGAGGGTCCAGCGATCGGTCTTGAAGTTCGACAACTCCGGATCGACCACCGCGCGGATTTCCGCAGCCACGTTGTCTCCTGACAACAAGTTGCTGTACGCGAATCAGGGTAACGCCCTTGCTATTTGGGACTTAAGGACAGGACAGCAGGTGCAGGCGAAGGAGGCGCGGCATCGAGGAGCCATACAGGCGTTGGCAGTTTCGCCCGACGATCGATATGTGGCTTCGGGCGCTCGTGATGGCGCCGTGCTGTTGTGGGACACGAAGAGCGATCAACTGCCTCGCAAGCTGATGCAAGCGAGCAACTGGGTTCACAACCTAGCGTTTCTCGGCGGGGGAGCGGAACTAGCCATCTGTGCCGAAGGTCATGAGAAGGGCGAACCGGGAAAAGGGTTCGTGGAGATCTTATCGGTCGATGATGGAAAGTCGGTTCGCCGCTGGAACCTCGCGGCGCGAGCGTTTGGTCTGGGCGTATCCTCGGACGAGCGGCTGCTCGCTTTTGCCACAGGGCCAGCGATGGACGCCTTTGCTCCATACGGTGGTCCAGCAGAGCAGCAACCGCCGCCCAACGAGCTCCAGCTATGGGATCTCGAGCAGGACAAATTGATAAGAACGCTCAGCTCTTTTCGCGGAGAACAACGCAGCAGGATTGACTTTTCGGCTGAAGGAGAGTCGATCTACCTTATTTCACGCCGCGGCGTCACCGGGTGGGGGCGCGGCGAGGATCCGCGCGTTGTTCCAGATCAAAGTTGGTTGCAGGATCGATATGTGACAGATCCACGACAGCGCGTCAGCCAGTTTGATTCTGAGTACGATCCCCAGAGTGGTCGCCTGTTCACCTCAGGGTACGTCTTTTCGCGTACCGCGGACCGTATGGCCTTTGTCGCCTGCTGGGACGCCGCAGCCGGGACTCTTCTTTGGGAGGTTCAGCTCGATGAATTGATCGCGCGCCGCTTGGTGCTCTCGCCACGGGGGCGCCTGTTGGCGATCGCCTGTGGATCGGGGCAACTGGAGGAGGCGTCCCGATTGCTACTTGTCGACGCGGCGACGGGACGGCGGTTACAAGCGGTCAACTCCCCGCAGCTCGTTGCGACGGCATTTTGTTTCTCGTCGGACGGCGAGCGGATTTACTCGGGTGGTCCGGACGGCCAGGTTAGGGTGTGGGACGTGTCCGCGGCGTACCGGCAGCCGGGAGAATGAACCATGTTGATCTATTTTCGATGGTTGAGCTGTGTTTGCTCGACCTTCTGTTGCGTGGGTCTCTGTCTCGCTCAGGGAGAATTGGCGGAACCCTTTCCAGTTCAAACTGGCGGCGCGACACTGGACGTCAAACTCCACGGTGCCGCGGCGCCATGTGTGGTCGACTTCGATGGTGACGGTGCCAACGACCTGCTTGTGGGTGAGAAGTATGGCGGACGTTTGCGGATCTACCATAACTTTGGAGCGTCCGACCGGCCGCGCTTCGACGGCTACAGCCTATTCAAAGAGGGCATGCCGGCGGGTTGTGTGCCGGACAATAACGGCTTCTGTCCGGCCATTGCGGATGTCGACCGGGACGGCAGGCTCGATCTGCTGACACCCGCCTGGCACGGCCACATCCGCTGGTTCCGGCAGGAAAGTCCAGGTGTCTTCGGCGCCGCGCAGCCTGTGCTCGACGCCGAGGGCAACACCATTCGTGTGGAATGGACCCACGGTGTGAGCTCCTGTGACTGGGATGCGGACGGATATCCCGATCTGATCGTGGGCAGTTCGGGAGACGGGGCGGTAGGCAGCCTTAGTCTATGGCGCAACATCGGTGCCGCGAATGAGGCCGCTGCACCTCGATTCGAGAGACCGGTGGCGATCAGAGCAGGGGACAAACCGATCTTCGTTCCCGAAAGATCTCCAGCGCCGGTTGCCGTCGACTGGGACGGCGACCAGTTGTTTGATCTGATCGTCGGAACTCGCCAGGGCAACGTTGCTTGGTATCGCAATCAGGGGACAGCAGGCAGACCCTCGTTCGACGCGGCTCGAGAGTTGATAGGGGTGCCTCCACCCGGTGGGGAGCGAGGAACGAACGCCATCGTGTCCGTTGCTGATTGGAACGGTGACGGCCGACTGGACCTGCTCGTGGGTGATACCGGAGAGAAGTTCGAGAAAAAGCTGACCGACGAGGAACAACAGGCCAAGGCGTTCGCGACAACGCAGCGTGATCAGGCCTTTTCCCGTTGGGCCAACGTCTTCCGAACCTATCGTCGATTGACGAAACTCCAGGACTCCGGATCACAACGCGCCGTCATTGACGCGGCCCGCGTTCAGCTGATGAAGCTAAGAGACGAACAGACGCTTCATCACCTTGCCCAGCAGGAGATTCAGGAAGGACGACAATGGCACGGCCGCGTTTGGGTCTTCCTGCGAAAAAACTGAGCGAAGTCCGCGCAACCGTGGCGAGGAAGATCCCTGCCCCTGAGGAGGTCGTGCAGCTGTTACGCTCCATGCAGTCCACCAAACTCTGGCGAGTTCGGCTACGCTGCGAATCAGCCGCTGGGCGTTAGCCCGCGGTTCCCCAGCGAACCGACGCGTAGCGTCCGGCGATTAATGTAGCAGGCACACTCCGTGTGCCGTCCGCCACAAGCAGAGTGACAATACGTGAGCAAACGGCTCGGCAGGAGCCTCGCCCTCCCGAACGTCGGCTGTTGCAGGGGGACGGCGGCCCGGGCTCCCGACAAATCAGCCGCTGGGCGTTAGCCGGCGTTAGCTCACGGTTCCCCCAGCGAACCGACGCGTAGCGTCCGTCGATTAATGTAGCAGGCACACTCCGTGTGCCGTCCGCCACAAGCAGAGTAACGATACGTGAGCAAACGGCTCGGCAGGAGCCTCGCCCTCCCGAACGTCGACTGTTGCAGCGGGACGGCGGCCGGGGGAGGGCCCCCCTTCCGGCCCTTCGGGCCAACTCTCCCCGAGGGGGAGAGTGACGAAAGACGAAATCACGCACTAACTTAAAAGCTGCACAGTCCCTGAGAGCGACCATGCAAAAATAGAAATCAACGACCGCGCCTGGCGAACAGACACCCGATCAGAAGGCCGAATAGGAAGTTCGACCAGCCGATTTCAATCATGTGGGCAAATCGCCACGCGGCTGCCTCCATATGCTCGCTCGGCACGAGCAGTCCGGCCACTCCATGGACCATCGGAACCAGCACCGCTGTGGCTAAGGCGACCTTGAGCCGGCTGGCCTGGAGGCTGCGAACCAGTGGCACGACACAAGCCACGTAGACCGCTCCTCGGCGAAGTTGGAGACCGCAGATAAACACAGGGTTCAGAGTCTGACCATCCAAGTCGGGATAGAACTCGCGCACGAATGGCAGGATCAATAGCCCGGCAGCGATGTAGAGGACTAGGTAGACCAAGGCGCAAACTAGAAACCTCCAGAGCCATCCTTGCCAGGAGATTGGCTCCGGTTTGGTCACGGCAGATGCGTCGGTGGGACTTAGTCTTCCCAGCGCTACCACGATGCAGACTGCCAGGACTATCGACTGTATTGCGCCACCAAAGATACCCAGTCCCACCTCCGAAGCGGACATCTGAGGAAGAAAGACCGCAGCCTCCACGATGCTGAGCAGATGATGCAATCCGAAGTGCGCGATAGCAAGTGCCTGTACCAGTGCCAGCCCATGGAGTGAAGACAGCGCGGCCGGGTAAGCCAGGGCCGCGGTCACGAGAAGTGTTGAGATCAGGGTTAACAGAACATACTCAGCTGTGCCGACTCCTTCGACAGCCGGGTGTGGAACGAGCGATTCACCGACTAGAACTTCGTTAAGCACTTGGGAGACGAACCATGAAATCGACGCGGCCGCGAACACTCGCCAAAGAAGACCAGTTACGGTCTTTGCCGTTGGTGAATCTGGTGCGGTAGACGATGTCTTTTTTCGACCGAGTGAGACGGACATCATAGTGCTGGTTTCCTGTGAACGATCTCTAGCCCGAACTATTCATGAGCGATCTGCTGCGAGGTCGTAAGTCCATCCGTGGCTTCGTCATGCTTCACAATTCTCCCTCGACGTATTGCTTCAATACGCCTGCGGAAGAATTGCTCGCCTTCCTCGCCACGAACGTACTTACAACCTCTCGCGACGATCTTCATGAATAATCCGGGCTAGATACCGGCTAAGTTTGCCGGTCTATTTGTCAAAGTGAACGAGCGCTTTTCGCGCCCACCGACTCCGCGCCTTGTACAACTCAATCCCGGACTCCAACGCCAGCCTTCCTTGGACCGGCGTGTTCGCGGGCATCATCTTCAACTGCTTCCGTAGTTCCCTTAGGTAGCCTTCGACTTCGCGCAAGAAGTCGTTCAAAAAGCTCCGCGTGGCAGAGTCATCTTTTAGAAATGAGTGGAAAGCGAATCGGAGCATTAACTCGTCGATATGCCAAACCACGTCCTCTCGGCGGATGTCACGGGTGAGCCACGTTTGAAACGCTTCGGTTCCGGCGGGAGTCGGTCGAAATACCTGCCGTGGTCGAAGCGTGTTGCCCCGCTCGACCTTTCCGTGAATCAACGAGTTGCGCTCAAGTTTGCGCAGCGCGGGGTAGATCGCCCCGGGGCTCCCACTGTAGTGAGCCATCGGCGTGGTTTCAAAGACCTTTCGCAGGTCGTACCCCGAGCGTGACTCCTGATGAAGAAGTCCCAGTAACGCATATCCCAGGGTGGTGGTGGCGGACTCTGCCATCGTACGGATCATCCCGCCTGCTGAGGAACTTCCGGAGAAAGACGGTCTGGATCCAACCCTTGGTTGATCATCGCCATCCTCTCAGAGTGCTTGATGATGGCGTTGACGACCGTCGCCACTGCGGAGAAGCCAATCGCCACAAACGGGAGTCCAAGAGCCAGTCCGTAAACAAGGATCTCATTCATCTGAAGAGACTGCAGCCAGGTTGTCATGGCACTCTCCTTAACACGATTGTTCATGAATAATCCGGGTTAAACCGACGACGAGTCCGCTGGACGGGCCTGTCTCCGCCACAGTACGAATCATTATAGTACGATTCGTACTATTGTCCAGTGGTGAATTCTGGTTTTCTGAAAGCTATGAATCTGCGTCGAGAATTCGGCTGTCGCGACTTTGACTGTAGCCACGGCATCGGCCGCGCACAGTCACGAGAAAGCACTGCGCTTACGATAAGGGTGCGATTGCCAACTTAGAGAGGCAGCCACTTCGGTCGGCGGTTAGCCAAGCTCAGGTTAACGCATCCAATTCGCCGACCAGTCGCTCGAAGTGTTCTAGCGCGGTGTCCACCGGTTCCGGACGTTCCATGTCGACGCCCGCATCGCGCAGCAGGTCGAGGGGAAACTTCGAACATCCCCCTTTGAGGAAGTTGAGGTAATCGGTCAACTCCTGTGACCCGCCCGTGAGGACGCGTTTGCTCAGCGCGATCGCTGCTGACAAACCCGTCGCATATTTGTAGACGTAGAAAGCCCGATAGAAGTGCGGGATGCGGAAGCACTCCAACGACAGTTCAGGATCGATCGCGAAGTCGGGTCCGAAGTAGGCGTCCAACAACTTGCGATACACGTCCTTGAAGGCCTCGACGGTGAGCGGCTCGCCGCTCTCCGCCAATTCGTGAATTGTCTTTTCGAATTCGGCGAACATCGTTTGGCGAACGATCGTACCACGAATGCCGTCGATTTCTCGATTGATCAAGTACGCGCGGTGACGATCGTCACGCGCCCGTTCCAACATATAGTGACTCAGCAGCTGCTCGTTAAAAGTGCTGGCCACCTCCGCGACGAAGATCACATAGTCGTAGTACTCGAAGGGCTGGTTCTTAGCGGAGTAATAGGAGTGCATCGAGTGCCCGGCTTCGTGGGCCAGTGTAAAGACTTCGTCCAACACGTCGGGCTTGAAGTTCATCAGGATGTAGGGGTCACCATCAAACGAGCCGCAGCTGAAGGCACCGCTCTGCTTGCGCTGGTTGGGATAACGGTCGCACCACCGGCCGTTGAGCCCGCTTTCCAGCACACCACAATAGTCGCTTCCCAAGGGGGCCAGCGCAGCAACGACTTTCTTGGTCGCTTGTTTCCAGGTGTTGCGCGTTTTCAACTCGCTGAGAATTGGCACGTAGACGTCGTAGTGGTGGATTTCCTTCAGCTTCATCTTTCGCCGCCGTACGTCGTAGTAGCGATGGACCGACGGCAGGTGACGGCGCACGGAAGCAATCAAGTTGTCATAGACGGTTTGAGGGACATTGTCGCCGTGTAGGGCGGCGGATAACGCCCCATCGTAGCCCCGCGCTCGTGCGTAATAGACGTCCTTTTGAACAGAGCCACTCAGTGTGGCTGCCAAGGTGTTTTGATGTGCCTGGAACTGTTCGTAGTACTGATGGAAAGCGGTCCGTCGCACGCGCCGCTTTGGTGAAACGAGAAACTGGCTGAAGGTCGAGTTCGACAGCTCGACGAGGTCGCCCTCTTCATCGCGCAGCGAGCCGAAGGTGAGGTCGGCATCGAGCAATTGGCGAAAGGCCTTGCTCGCTGCTTGTGCCATCTCGCCTTGCATGGCAAGCAGCCGTTCCTCCTTCTTGCCCAGCGTGTACGGCTTATAGCGCAGGAGCCGCTCGACCAGCAACCGGTAAGGTCGCATCTCCTTGGCCGTCAGAAAAGTCTGCATTTTCTTGGCCGAAATTGCCATGATCTCGGGTCGAATGAAGCTAGACGCCTCCGAAGCCTGTGTGGCCACGTTCTGAAAACGGCCCAGCATCCGCTGGTAGTCGCTGTTCGCCTGGTCCTGGGTGGATCGCAAGAAAGCATAGATGCCCAGCCTCTCCGCCTGACGGTCCAAACCGCTGTCAAAATTGAGACACTTTGCCAAAGCCTTGGCGCTGCTGCCCAGCTTGCCGCGAAATTCTTGATAACCAGGAATCTGCTTCTCGAACTTCTTGAACTCGCGTTCCCAAGCGGCGTCGCCGGAGACCAAACTGCTCAAATCCCACGTGTCCGCCGCCTTGACCTGACTCCGCTCGGGGAGCGTCTTCACCTTGCTCATGTAAATCGGATCCTCTATTGGTGCAAGTTAGGAGTCGCCATCCATCAGTTGCCCGATAGACTTCAAAAAGTCGTGCCCGGGTGGCTCACCGCGGTTCCTCGGGGATGGCCACCCAACGTCGCTCGGCGTGCGACTGCAACACGGAGTCGGCGACGACCTGCGCCCGCAGACCGTCGTAAAAGCTGGGAACCGCATCGCGTTCTGCGAGGATCGCCGTGACAAACTCCCAGACGAGGTCGTAGCGGAAAACGGTCGCCGGCTCACCCGTGGCGGGGTCCCGCGGACTCTCGGCCGGCTTGAGCCACTCGTCAGGCACGTCAACCGCAGCTAGATCACTGCCCGTTTTTCCCAGCAAGATGGTGTTCGGCTCGTGCAGCCGATAGACCGCCGAGCCTTCCGATCCATTGACTTCGGCCCACTCATGCCCAAACCCGTTGCGATGGTAACCCTTCGCCAGCGTCGTGCCCTCCCAAACGCCCACCGCACCACTGGTGAACTCGCCGATCAGGCAGGACCAATCATCCACCTCCGAGGGAGGACAGGCCTGGCCATCCGTGGTGCGGTCGCGGGCCGCAAAATTTGCCACCGCGCCGCTGACCTGTGCAATCGGTCCCAGCAGATCCATCGCGAAGTCGATCCGATGAATCGTCATGTCAAAAAGATCACCAGCCCCCGCTTGCTCCCGGTACTGCCGCCAGCCCCAACTGGTTTCTGGCCCGTCCAGAAAACGCTGACTGCGGAAATGCCGTGGGACACCCAACTGGCCGCAATCCAGTAGGTCCTTCAGATACCTCATCGCTGGCGCAAATCGATACGTGAATGCGGTCATGTGAACCACTTCCGCGGCGCGCGCCGCGTGGTACACCGCTCGCACCTCATCAGCACGAAGCCCGAGTGGCTTTTCGCACATCACATGCTTGCCCGCGCGGATCGCCGCCTCGGCGATCGGGCAGTGGGTGTAGTTCGGAGTGGCGATGATCAGCGCGTCGACGTCCGAGGCTTGGCAAATCTCCCGGTAGTCCTCGCTGCCGCGCTCGAGCGACCACTCCGATAGACGCCGGGCCAACAGCTCGGGGTTCTGGTCGCAAACAGCCACCAGCTCGGCACGAGCGTCCAGACGGATCGCCGGAACGTGGTGGTAGTCGCTGACCGCCCCCGCACCCACAATCGCAATCCTTACAGGTTCCCTAACCGTCACTGCTGACCCCCGTCCGCTACAAAGCTGTGTCTTGTCCGATTCCTCCATTCACAACCCGAGCAACTTAAAGGGTTTACGCTTTGCGGACAAGACTAGATGCACCGCCCTGCATACAATGACCCGGGTCTGAAAAAAGCCTGGCAACCCCCAAAGAGGGGTGTGCGGTCAGGAGCGAAAATCTTAAATTGACTGGCTGCCGGTTTGTTACAATGGCCCGGACGGCGGCAAGACTACTCGTCGACGATGCGCGATGAGCACCACAACCCTTTTAAAACATGTATCGCATGTGCATTCTAGCAATTCAATATCAGTTAGTCCCCGAGACTCCGATTTTGGTGGCTGCTAACCGCGAGGAGTTTTACGAACGAAAGAGTCTGCCGCCTTCAATTCAATCTGGAAAGCCGCGCGTCTTGTGTGGGTTGGACCAGGAAGCTGGTGGTACTTGGCTGGGCGTCAACCAGCACGGCTTGTTCGTCGCCGCTTGCAATCGGCTCAGAGCTTCGGTGCCGGTGGCGCCTCGTTCGCGTGGTGTTTTGTGTCGTGAACTGTTGCGCAGTGGCTCTGCCCGCCGCGCGGTAGATGTGGCTCTCGATGAGATTTCGGGCGGCCAATACGATGGCGTGAACTTTGTGGTCGCGGACGCCGAGAGCGGCTGGGTGGTTCACGGCGGGGACGACTATGAAGCCGTTCGGCTGGACGAAGGCCTCAGCATCATTGGAAACAACGATGTCAACGATCCTCGCGACGAGCGCGTGAAATTGGCGCATCGCCTGCTAACACTTCAGACACTTGACTCGCCAGTCAAGTTCTTGGCTGTGGCGAGTAAAGTTTTCGCGCGTCCGACTTCAGCTCCCGGACGCCCCAGCATGGTCGTTCGCGGCGACGAGCGTGGCACGGTGAGTTCGACGCTGTTGGCCCTGGGCGTGAAGCCGCGTGATGCCATCTACCAGTACGCAGATGGCGCTCCGGATCGAGCGAAATACGAAGATTTCTCGCCGCTGCTGCGTGATATCTTGAGCCGCGGCATTCGCGAGGCGCGGACCAAGGTCCGAGCGCGGGCCTAGCCGCCTAACGTCTGATTCACTCTCGTGCGTCACGGCTCAAAACTCGATCCTCAAAATCGGTTTGAGAGCTATCATCGAGAACTCGACATGGAGCATGTCGAGTGGGATGTGGAATACCTTCGAGACATCGAGAATCGAAGCATCGAGTACATTCCCGACTCGTCGAAGACGATCGTCGCCCAGAACAACTCGCCTGACGTTCCGTTTCGGTACAGCGTCAACCCTTACCGCGGGTGCATCCACGCGTGTTCTTACTGCTACGCCCGTTCGAGCCACGAGTATCTCGGATACAACGCCGGTCTGGATTTCGAAACCAAGATCGTAGTCAAGCACCAGGCGCCAGCTCTGTTCCGAGATTTTTTGGCGAGAGATGTTTGGAAACCTGAGCCGATTGTGTTTTCGGGGGTAACAGACTGTTTTCAACCGGCAGAGCGTCAGTTCAGA
Source organism: Pirellulaceae bacterium (assembly GCA_965223305.1). GTDB lineage: Bacteria > Planctomycetota > Planctomycetia > Pirellulales > Pirellulaceae > CBDCWT01. The sequence goes on from CBDCWT010000031.1 coordinate 117,927, forward strand.
CTAACCAGGGAGTGTCTCGAAGTGGCGATGGAGTGCCACCAGCCGATTGGCATCGTCACAAAGAATGCACTCGTGCTGCGTGACTTGGAAATACTGCAGGGTATGGCAGCGAACCAACTCGTCCACGTGTTTGTTTCGGTGAACTCGCTCGATGCTCAACTTGCACGTGACATGGAACCTCGGACCAGTATCCCGGCAGCCAGGATTCGAACCATCAGAATGCTGGCCGACGCAGGTGTTCCCGTGGGCGTCATGGTGGCACCGATCATTCCCGGTTTGAACGACTCTGAAGTCCCGTCCGTGCTCAAGGCGGCAAGCGACGCAGGTGCAACGGTGGCAAGTTACGTGCTGCTGAGGCTTCCTTCGACTGTAGAGCCCGTGTTTAAAGAGTGGCTTGAACGGACACAGCCGCTCAAGGCAGAGCGGGTGCTGGGCCTCGTGCGGGAAACTCGCGAAGGAAAGCTGAGCAGCTCGACTTGGGGTGAACGCATGGTCGGAACCGGCACGATCGCCGACCAGATCCGGCAGATGTTTGGCCTGTTCAAGCAGAAACTCGGCTTGGATCGAAAGCTGCCCCCGCAGAACTGCAGCTCATTCCGCCCCCCAGTTCCAAGCTCGGGCCAGCGACGACTTTTCTAAATAGCGGAGCGTGACTCTATGGCATCAGAGCGAGTAGCGCGTAGCGCGTAGGCCGGAACAAGCGGCGCAAAGAGCGTTCGTTAGCGAACGATTTTCCGCCGCGCTGTTCCGGCGGCACGCGCTGGCCGGTGCTCGACACGAAAACGCCTCAGACCTAGTTCCGCCGGAACGGCGCGGCGGTCACGTGCCGCGAGAAATCAACATCTCTTCCGCCGCTTGTTCCGGCCTACAACTACTTGTTCCGGCCTACAACTTTTCTAGGAGTCTTTGAGCTCCACCGGAATCTGATCGATCTTCGCGGCTAGGATGAAGTCGTTCTCGCTGAGGCCGCCGATCGCGTGCGTCCACAGCTCAATCGAGAGATTGCGGTAACCCTCCAAATGCAGATCCGGATGGTGACCGTCCTCTTCAGCGACCGCCGCGATTCGATGAAAGAAATCCATGCCTGCCATGAAGTGCCGGACGGTCCAGTCTTTGCGAATGCGTTGTCCATCGTGGGTCAGGTACCATCCCTCCAGCTGCTGGAGCTGCTGTTGGGATTCGTCTAGCGTACATGGATCGACTCCGCCCTCGCAGGGCTTGCATTTCTTGGCGACGAGTTGTCTTGGGTTTTGGATTTCCATGGTCTTCTCTTCGCAAAGGCTGGGATCACGCTGTTTGACGAGGCCCGACTCCTAGGAGCTCGGCCGCCGGGGTCATCGCATCGATAACGAATTGTATGTGTTCGTTCAAGTCGACGTTGAGGTCCTCTGCGCCGCGCACCAGGTCGTCGCGGTTGATCGCCGCAGCGAAACTCTTCTGTTTCATCTTCTTTCGCACGCTCTTGGCTCGCATGCCGAGGATGCCTTCGGGTCGGACCATTGCACAGGCAGTCACGAATCCGGCCAGCTCGTCACATGCATAGAGCGTCTTGTCCAGTTTCGAAATGCGAGGGCAATCTTCCAGGTAGTCTGCATGCGACTTGATGGCATAGATAACGTCCTCGGGATATCCCCGCTCTTGTAGGATGGCGGATCCTTGCAACGGGTGGTGCGGCGGGTCAGGCCAACGTTCGTAGTCGAAATCGTGCAGCAACCCGACTATGCCCCACTTCTCCTCATCCTCACCGAATCGCCGAGCGTAGGCGCGCAAGCAGACCTCGACAGCGAGCATATGGCGTCGCAAGCTTTCACTTTGAGTGTATTCGCAGACTAGCGAATAGGCTTCGTCACGAGTCATGACCGCAGAGGTGTAAGGCTCACGTTTCGATCACACGACGCGGCGGATCCGGCTTGTCCTTGACCTCTTGCATTTCGCGCCACGGCTTACGTTGCTTGTAGCTCTCCAACTCCTGCTGAAGCTGCTCGAGCTGCTCCTTGAGGTCAGTCTTGCCTTTCTCGACAGCATCCGTCGACCACTTCACGGCCCTTTCGAAATCACCCGCTTCCGCGTAAGCGGCGGCCAGTGTGCTGAGGATGTGGGCCCGCTCGAAATTGGTCACCTCACACGCCTTTTTGGCCAGTACGATCGCCCGCGTGCCGTCACGGACGTCGTCCACAGGAGAGGTCGCCAGGACCCAAGCCAGATTGTTCAGAATCCCGTCATCCTCCGGCTGCAATTCGAGCGCAGCGCTGTAGTCATCAATCGCTTCGGCGTGCTTGCCGACACTCAGCAGGGCGTCGGCTCGGGTGCGCAGAGCTCGCCAATTGGCGTCATCGTCTTCGATGATCTCTGTTGTCAATTTGATTGCCTTGCTCGGCCGCTGGTCGTAGTTGTAGAACGTTGCCAACTGCAACTTCAGATCCACACGGTTCGGCACGCGAGCCACGACCTGCTGCAAATCCGAAATGGCTTCGCGAAACCGTTTGTCCGCCGCAGCGATGAGACTGCGCAGCAGGACGGCTTCCAGGGAATCCGGTTTTATCCGCAAGTACTGCTCGACATCGGCGCGGGCCGTTGGTAGGTCGTCCGCAAAGTAGTGCAATCGCGCCCGCATCAACAAGGCATTGCTGGAGGGCTCCAATTCGAGAGCCTTGTCCAAATCCGCGATCGCCTTCTCGAGTTCTTGTTGCTCTTGGTAGATTCCCGCCCGAAGGATGTAGTTCGTTGGTTCGTTCGGGGCCAACTCGATGGCCTTTTCGACATGTTCGTGGGCAAGTTCGTAGCGCTTCAAGTTGGCAAGCGCTTCGGCGAGCGCCTGGAGAACCGGAACGTTGTCGCGGTCGTTTTCGAGCAACTTCTCGAGGTCGTGTACTGCCTCTTCGATCCGGCCGCCTTCGCGATGGACCGCAGCGCGCAGTTGCCAGGCCTTTGTATGCGTGGGATCCGCTTTGATCGCGGCGTCCAAATCGGCCAAGCGATCCTCCGCTTTATCCCGCAGCCGGGCGCGGTAGAGCAGCGCCTCCGAACGTTGACGGTCGTCCGCCGACAGCTCGAGGGCTCTGTCGATAGCCGATCTGGCTTTCTTACGACCATCCCGGTGCAAAGCATAGAGCCTGGCTAACAAGACATGAGCCTCCCGGAACTCGTCGTCGAGTTGCACCAACTTTTCCAGATCGTTGACAGCAATCGCCCGAATTGCCTCCAACCGAGCTGGACGTCGCTGCTGATCGAAGATGAGCCCGGCGTGGTGCGACCCATGTTGCCAGAGTGCGCTGACCAGCAATCGCTTGGCGAACGCGGTGCTGTTTTCGTCCAGCCCCTTGCTCAGCGCGGACTCGCACAGCTCGATAATACGTTGGATGTCCTGGGGGCGCTCCGCGTTCACCCGCAGCCGAGTCGCCTGGTCCAAATCGGCTTGGCCTTCGCTTTGAGCGTAGGCGACTTCCGCGATACCTGACAACAGAGCGAGCCACAACACCACGGGCACAGCGCGATTCATCGAAACAGCTCCCTGGAGGTTACCGACCGAATAGGTGCTAGCACACAACGACGCACGCTTCATTATGCCGTATTAGCGGCTCCCACGCTATCCGAGTACGCCTTGGCAGGCAGCTGTGCAGCGTAGACGGCTAATGGTCGGGCTCGGTGCGTTTCACAACCAGCACCGTCCATTCAGCTGTCGACTCATCGCCGCAGGAATGGGGCAGCGCGGCGCGGACAGCTGCCGCCAACTGTTCGGCGGACCCTGCGCGGCGCGCGGCGAGAAAGCTCAGATCGGGAAGTTGTCGATTTGAGTCACTATTTAGAATCACAATCGCCTCACCCTCGCGGAGCTCTTCTTCGCAGAGTACCGATTGGTGATACGGTTCGGTGCCTAACGGTGGCGACGTCGAAGTCAGCGGCTGGACACCGCCGGCGCGTACCAGGCAAGCGTGCGTGTGGCCCGCCGATGCATACATCAATTCGCCGCTGTCGGGCCCGATTGTGGCATAGAAAAGCGAGGCGAACTGTCCGCCCGCCGAGCAGTTCCAAAATGTCTCGTTGACCCGGGTTACCAGTTCCGTAGCGTTTGACGTCTGCTCGCCGTGCGAGCGTACGATGCTCTGTAGCGAAGCCGTCGTCAGCGCGGATTCGAGCAGCGTACCGTCGGCGCTTCCTAACGCAATCGCCAGTGAACCGTCGGGAGGGACAAACCAATCGTAAAACGCGCTGCCTAAGAGCTCCGTCGAGTGAATTGCGCCTGCCAATTGCCACCCGTCCAGCAACGGTTTGACATTTGGTAGCCGATCGTGCTGCCAGCGAGCCGCTCGTGCCAACTGCCGGTCAAGCTGTTTGGATGAAACGCAGTCGCTCAGCAAGATCTCGCGCTGGAGCTCTGCGGCGATGCGACCGGCGATGATCTCAATCAAGTTGGTTTGCTCGGAAGTGAATGGGCGAACGTGGTCGCAGAAAACCCATAGCGTTCCGAGCGGCTCGGAAGGACTTGAAACAGGGACGCAGACTGCCGCTGGAAACTCTTCGGGAACGCGCCAGTGAGGCAGCATCGACGTATCTTCGATCACAACTGCATGGCCAACGAGCGCTTCGAGGTCGGCCACCGCTCCGCGCAATGGTCGTGCCGGCTCGAGCAGCCGCCGGGGGTCGAGACCCCAGAACGCACGGAGCTTCAACTGGGTGGTGGCTTCGTCCAGCGCATAGAACGCCGCTACCTGGCAACCAACGGCTTCCGCGCCGCCCTTTAAAACAGCCTCCAGCCTCAACGCTAAGTGCGCCTCTTCGTCCTGTCGTGGAGTCACCGGCACGCCGGCGGCCAACTCCGCCTCGCGGCACAGCAACTCTTGCCGAGTTCGTGTCAGCTCGTCCAGAAACTCAGCGAAAGAGCCAGCAAGCTCTTGAGCTGCCGCGTGAGCGATTGGTGGTTGAGCGTCCGACGCAGTGTCCGCCGCCGGGGGAGACACCGAGATCGAAAACCGGGACAGGTTGCGGGGCTCGACCTCCGCTGCAGAAAACCCCCCAGCAAGGGGCTCGAGTGACAACTGCCAGCCTGTCGCCTGCTGAAATGACTGACAGAAAGCGCGCAAGCCTTGAATCTCCTCGGCGTCGGGCAGGGTAGGCCGAGGCGTCTCCTCAATGTGCAACCGAAGATAGTCAGGAAACTCGTTAGACACAGGTTGTCTCCACTCAAGGCGTCCCGATGACGTCCCCCAGTCCGTGGAGTCAACTCGATCGGCGAGTTCCTGCTGGCGGCGTCCTAGTGCCAGCAGAAAATACCATCGTCCGAACGGTGTTCCTTTCTCTATCGCTTCACAAGATTCCGCCCTTTGACCAGAAGGGCCAGCCGTAACAGCACCTGCAAACGGAAAAACCCGCGAGGATTCGGAGGCGTCGCCGTTGACGATTACTTGTAGCCGAATTCGCCAGAATTTGGCCGCAATGGCGGTCGACCAAGCCAAACTCTGGTGAGTTCGGCTACGACCAAACTCTGGTGAGTTCAGCTGCCTCCGAAGAGTTCGGCTACTGCGGCTCGCGCGCGAGTTCGGCTACGAACGGGTAGCGGCTGAACGTCGGGGAAAGTCCTTAGCCCGAATTATTCATGAGCGATCTGCTGCGAGGTCGTAAGTCCATCCGTGGCTTCGTCATGCTTCACAATTCTCCCTCGACGTATTGCTTCAATACGCCTGCGGAAGAATTGCTCGCCTTCCTTGCCACGAACGTACTTACAACCTCTCGCGACGATCTTCATGAATAATCCGGGTTAGTGGCGTAGTGTGTCACCTTGACCATGCCTATCGCCCAGCGCAGAATCGAAGCTCACCCCCCTGATGATGTTGCCAGAGAGGTAGGGGGCGGGTGTGAGAAGGAGAGATTGAGGGGAATGACCAACACCAGCGCCGCTGCGAAGTCTCAAGTCCCGAACGAGTTGGGCCGTTTCGGCGATTTTGGTGGGCGATTTGTACCGGAGACGTTGACACACGCTCTGGAACAACTGACGGAACAGTATCGGCAAGCTGTCGGCGACGAGCAGTTTCAAACCGAGTTCGCGGCGTTGCTGCGCGACTATGTCGGCCGGCCATCGCCCCTGTATTACGCCGAACGGCTCTCGGAAGCGTGCGGCGGTGCACAGATTTGGCTCAAACGCGAAGATCTCAATCACACGGGCGCTCACAAAATCAACAATACGTTGGGTCAGACCTTGCTGACCCGACGGATGGGAAAACAGCGAGTGATCGCCGAAACCGGGGCCGGCCAGCACGGGGTTGCCACGGCTACCGCCTGCGCGCGCTTCGGCCTGCCGTGCATTGTCTACATGGGTGCCGAGGACATCCGCCGGCAAGCGCCCAACGTCTTTAGCATGAAATTGCTGGGCGCCGAAGTGCGACCTGTCACAAGCGGCTCTCAGACACTGCGCGACGCCATCAACGAAGCACTGCGGGACTGGATGACTAACGTCGAAACCACCCATTACATTATCGGGTCGGTTGTGGGGCCCCATCCGTTTCCCATGATCGTGCGGGATTTTCAGTCGGTGATCGGTCGCGAGGCGCGGCAACAATGTCTCGACAAGCTTGGCCGCTTGCCCGACCAAATTGTGGCCTGTGTGGGCGGTGGCAGCAACGCCGCGGGGATTTTCTATCCGTTTATCGAGGATCGTGAAGTCGAGCTGGTAGGCGTCGAGGCAGGGGGCACTGGTGTCGAAGCCGGCCGACACGCCTCGCCGCTCAGCTTCGGTCAACCCGGCGTACTCCACGGTAGCTACAGCTACGTCATGCAGGATGCGGATGGACAAACATGCGACGTGCATTCCATTTCTGCAGGACTGGATTACCCGGGCGTGGGACCGGAGCATAGCTATTGGAAGTCCACCGGTCGTGTCCGATACCTGCACTGCCGCGACAGGCAGGCGATGCAGGCCTTTGATACCTTGGCCCACCTCGAAGGCATCCTCCCCGCGCTGGAGAGTTCACATGCCGTCTCGGTCGCCCTGAAACTAGCCGCCCAAAAATCGCCCGAGGATGTGGTCGTCGTTTGCCTCTCAGGTCGTGGAGACAAAGACGCGAGCGAGATTGCACGACTGAGGGGCAGCGATCAGGCGTGATGTCACCGATTGACGACTGCTTCGACCAGCTGAAGAACGAAGGAAAGAAAGCGCTGATTCCTTTCGTCACAGCCGGTGATCCGGACCTCGACTTCACCAAGTCCGTCATCCGCGAGCTAGCCACGCGCGGCTGCAGCCTGTGCGAGGTGGGGATCCCATACAGCGACCCGATCGCCGACGGTGCGGTCATTCAAGCGTCATATACCCGTGCCCTGCAGCGGCAGGTAAGCGTCACCGGGATTTTTGACTGCCTCCGCGAGCTCGCCACGCCCGAGTCGATGCCACTGGTTACCATGGTCAGCTATGCGATTGTGCTCAGGCATGGATTAGAGCGCTACGTTGCGGAAGCCAAACGTGCCGGTGTGGCAGGCGCGATCGTACCGGACCTTCCGGTTGACGAGGCCGTTCCATTAGCTACCGTCTGCCGGCAAGCGGACTTCAAGCTGGTCCAGCTGGTCACGCCGACAACCCCGAGGGAGCGGGCCGTTCGGATCGCCGAGAGCTCCAGCGGGTTCCTCTACTATGTCTCGGTAACAGGAATTACCGGGGAGCGACGTGAATTACCCGCCAAGCTAGTCGACAACGTGTCATGGCTACGCGAGCAGACGAATTTACCGATCTGCATCGGCTTCGGCATCAGCAGCGAGGATCACGTACGGCAGCTGCGCGCAGTGGCAGACGGCTTGATTGTTGGGTCGGCATTCGTGAGGCGGGTTGCCGAAGTCGACCAGGTTCCACGCGACCGCGTGCTTGACAATGTGGGCCAATTCGCCAGCCGCCTGCTACAGGCGTTGAACGAATAACTCCGCGCACCCGCTACAAAATCAGCCGCTGGGCGTTAGCCGGCGTTAGCCCACGGTTTGCCATCCTTCATCACACCAGCCGATCCCCTCATCCGGCCTTCGGCCACCTTCTCCCCGGCGGGGAGAAGGGACTTTGGTTACGGTTCAGGCGGGAGCGTGTTGACGCAACACATAAGACGCTCGGGAGGGCGAGGCTCCTGCCGAGCCGAAGCGCATCGGAGTGTTGCTTGCGGTGCGTCTCGGCTGCCGTTTAGCCGTTTGGCCACCTGGCAAATCAGCCGCTGGGCGTTAGCCGGCGTTAGCCCACGGTTTCCTGCAAACCGGATGCTAACGCATTCCGGCTGATCTGTTTTATTTTGCCGAGTGCCCAGCTCACCTGCGGTGCCCAATCATAGTCTGTAACACACTGTCTCTTAAAGAGTTACGCACGTAAACCGGGCGGCTCTCAGTCAAACTTGACCCACTCGTGTCTACGAAAGTAAAGTTGAAAGAGTGGTTATTCTACCACCGGACGGGGATTCGCCTGGCTTTCCCAGATCGCCGCGGCCTGATTCCCCACTACGCGGCAGGCGGGAATACTCACCCATTGCTGGGCCATACGGGGGCCGGAGGAGCCGTTTGTGAAACCGACTAGCAACATGCTGTATCGCTACTTCGCGGGTTTGACAGAGTTCGCTTTCCAGGCGCAGCTGGGAATCGCCGACCCTCCTTTGGTTGACTATGTCAGTGGCCTGCTGGTGCGATTCGTGCGGATTGACGCACTTCACAAGATTCGCAATCTTAGCGGGCGACCGATGACCGAGGTTGCCGAGATGCTTGGCGAGGCGAACGAGCGGATTGGGTCGGCGCGCCGCCAGGTCCACCGCCACATCGGCGACTTCACCTTATTCTGGGCAGGAGTTTACCCGGAAGCACTGCGGGAGATGCGGAGCCCGACTAAGAAGGACCACTTCATCGACTATTGCTCTCAGGGAAAACGGGCATATCGCATCGCGAGCTCCATCGATACCGATGACGCGGACGACGCTCCATCGGATATTCTCGAACGGCTGAGCCGTGAGTTCGAAATGTGTGCTTATGGCCTCCGCGAAGTCAGGCGCGAATGGGAACGCCGCGACGACGACGAGATGCAGGTGGCTTTCTTGATCGATTGACCGTATTCTGGCTTAGCTGCTGTCCCACCGGCACGATGCTTCAGTTGGTGCCTTGCGGAGTCTTACGTCTGCTACTTGTTTCCCTTCGTCACCAGTCGGGCGAAGCGGTGACGACCGGGGGTGTTGCAGTTGGGAGGTTGCCCTGACTGAGTTGCGCGCCTGTCACTGTTGCGGTATGATTCACCGTCTCCCGCGGCTCGTAGCGGGCCAACGCGCGGTGTGCGTTCGTTGCCATGCGACCGTTTCTCGTTTTGGCGGCGGCCGGGCTGCCGCCATGGCGCACCGCCGCCGCAGCTCTAGGTGCGTTGATCCTCTACTGGCCGGCAATCTTGTTGCCAATTCTAGAAATCGAGCGGCTTGGTCACCACCATCGCTCGAGCATGTTGATGGGAAGCATCGATCTACTGCTCCATGGAAGCTGGTTCGTAGGCCTTGTCGTGATCTGTTTTTCGATGGTCTTCCCGCTTGCCAAGATCCTACTGATGCTGGAACTCAGCTTACTTGGGATCTTGCATCGCAGGCACAAGGCCATCACCTACCGGCTGATGGAACTGGCTGGAAAGTGGAGCATGATGGACGTGCTGCTGCTGGCCTTCCTGGTGATGCTCGTCAAGTTAGGAAGCCTGGTCACTTTTCAAGTAGGACCGGCCGTTTTGGCGTTCGTTCTATGTGTCTCGATGAGCATGTATGCGTCGCTGTCCTTTGACCCACACTTTATCTGGGAAGACGTGCATGAGCCACGACCAAAACCAGAACGAACCTCCCGTCGCTCGAGTTGAAACGGCGGGTATGGGAGCCTATCTGCCGAAGGCCCATTGGTTGGTGACTCTGGTCTGCCTCGCCGCTGCAGTTGGGCTGTTCATTTGGGCGCAGGGCGCTGATCTAACTCGGATCACCATTCGTTTTCAAGAGGGGCACGGCCTGAAACTCGGCGACGAGCTGCAGCACCGTGGGATCGCGGTGGGTGAAGTCTCGGCCATCGCCTTGAGCGACGACTTCGAAGGCGTCGAAGTCGAGGTGGTGTTAGAGCGGTCGGCTGCCGGATTGGCACGAGAGGGTAGCCTCTTTTGGATTGAACGGCCTCAACTCAGCCTCGGCAGGATGCGTGGGCTGGAGACTATCGTAGGTGCCAAGTACTTAGGTGTTTTTCCTGGTCCAACCGACGCACCACCAAAGTATGAGTTTGTGGGCGAACAACACCCGCTCTCGGTCGAAGGAACGGCGTCCGCCGAGATCATCGTCCGTTTTCGCGAAGGAAATGGGCTCGTCGTTGGCGATCCCCTGCGGCATCGCGGGATCCAGGTGGGCGAGGTTGTCGCTGTCGATCTGAACGCCGATCTCTCGCAGGTGGAGGTCAAAGTACGGTTGGCCGGATACGCGTCCCAGCTGGCACGAGCCGGTAGTCGCTTTTGGGTGGAACGCCCGCGGATCAGCCTCTCGGGCGTGCGCGGTCTCGAAACCGTGGTGGCCGGGCGTTACCTGTCCGTGTTGCCGGGCCCAGCGCAAGCCGAGAACTTGCGCGAGTTCGATGGGCTCGACGACCCGCCGCCAGCCAGCTCAGACGGATTGGAGATTGTGCTGGAGAGTCCCCATCGTTTCGGGGTGGAGGCGGCTGCACCGGTCACCTACCGCGGGATGCAAGTCGGCTCGATTACCGCCGTGCGGCTGAGTCCCGATTCGTCCCAAGTCGAGACGCACGTCCATGTCGATGCGGACTACCGTTCGCTCGTTTGCGAGAACACCCGTTTTTGGATTACCAGCGGTATCGACATCAACGTAGGACTGTCGGGTTTTGAGCTGACCGCCGAAACGCTTCAGACGATCGCCGCTGGTGGGGTGGCGTTCGCGACCCCCAACGAACCGGGTGCCCCGGCTTCGACAGGACATCGATTTCAATTGGAGCGAAACGCAGAACCGAACTGGACGACCTGGGCCCCGCGACTCGCCTCCGGCCCCAATCGGCTGGCGGACGGTTCTGTCTTGCCACGCCCCTCGCCGCTGGCACTGACGTGGCAGGTCCAGCAGCTGGCCTGGAAGAAGCGCCAGCAGCGCAATGGACTCGTGCTCCTGCTCAGCGATGGCAGCTGGTTGGGCCCCAAGAACCTGTTCACTCCCCCACCCGAGGCCCTAGAGGGTTCCGGACTGCTCGAGTTCGGTGGAGAAAGCCACCGCTTTGTCTTGAGCAAACGTCAGGACTTGAAGAGCCTGGCAACCTACCGCGTGGACGCGGTGGGTGTCGAGTCAGTTCCTACCTGGTCGGTCGACAACATTCGCGTGCCCGAGTCGACCGAAGATTGTCTGATCGTCATCAGTTCGAGCAGCCGGGCGATTCCGCTGCCATCAAACCGCGTGGCCCTAGCAGACACGGGAGACTCTTGGACGATTGATGCGTCGTTCACCGTGCCTCCGCAGTGGCACGGAGCCAGCATCGTGGCGGTGGCTGACGGAAAGCTGGTAGCCGTTCTGGAAGTTGACACCAGCCGTGGCAACGCCCGCGCGCTGTTCGTAAAGTAGCCAACCTCCGCTCCGCGAGGCAGAGGAGGTCATCCGTCCAGGGTCCGGGAGGGCGAGGCTCCTGCCGAGCCGGAATCGCCAGGAACCGTAGGCTAACGCCCAGCGGCTGATTCAGATCGTAGCCGAACTCGCCAGAGTTTGGCGGACTCTACAAGTCGCGTGCCTGCTCGGACAAGCCGGCGAGTCGGGAAGGATGCTGTTGCGCCCGCGCCTCGCTGTACTCGAAATGGAGACAGATCGATCGACGGAGTATCACCGCAGATCAAGTCGGACATCACGACCGCTGTCGCCGTCGAGAGATGGAGACCGCTGCGAAAGTGCCCGGCCGCCACATACGCGTTCTTGAAAGGGGGTAGACTTCCCAGATAGGGAAGCCCATCGAACGAGCCGGGGCGCAGTCCCGCCCAGCTCCGTTCCACTTCTGCTGATCGCAGCTCGGGCACAATGCCGTAAGCCAACTCGCGCAGCTCCGTCAGCGCCTCGTCCGTGGTTTCCTTTGCAAACCCCGCCTCTTCCTCGGTCGACCCTACCAGGACTCGTCCATCATCTCGCGGAACCAAGTAGCGCTGTCCTTCGTTGACGATGTGCTTGAACGGACGTGCCGCGCACTTGAAAAGCACCATCTGCCCCCGGATTGGCAGGATGCCGGTCTCGACACCGAGGTCGTGTAGCAACCGATGGCTCCAAGCGCCGGAGGTAATGCAGTAGCGAGCCGCGCGCATCAAGCCCTGGGAAGTGATTGCTGCTTGCAGCTGGTCATCCTGTCGCTTGAATTGCCGGACTTCGACGTCCGGGTGGATCTGAACGCCACGCAACCGGCCGGCCGAGATCAACGCCCGCAGATGATGTGGATTACGTAGTTGCGCCTCGTCCGGCAAGCGGTAGGCTGCCCTGAGCTGTCCCGATTCGACGACCTCACGCAAAGCTGGCTCAAGCTGTATGAGTTCGGTATCGCTGAGCCGGTTCATGTCGATGCCGGCGTCATCAAACATGCCTGCCAATCCATGCAACGCGGCGGCCTCTCCTGGCGTGCGCGCCAGATAGATCCCTCCACACGCACGATACCCCGTATCGATGCCTGTTTCGTCACGCAAAGCACGAGCCCACTCTCGATGTAACGTGTGACTCAACCCACGCAACTCCTCGAGCGGATCGACGGCAGTTTGCTGGCAAGCGGGCGGCAAAATCCCCGCCCCAGCCCATGAAGCTTCTCGGCCCGGAGGCGACCGGTCGACCAGGTCGACGCGCAGCCCCCGTCCCGCCAACTCATAGGCCAACGACAGTCCAACAACTCCTCCCCCCACGATCAGGCAATCCGACAAGGTCACCTCTTTGCGGCCTTTAGCACGGCGGCCCGCAGCCGTTCGAGACCCGGAACGGCTTCTGCGGACAACTCATCAGCCAACCGAAGCAGATCGTTGAAGTCGTCCACGTCGTACGAGCCGGGCAATTCGGCGAATGGTATCTGCTGGGCCAGCAACGCGGCAACCGTCTGCTGGTAAACCGTGTTGGTGCCCCAGGCGACTCCTCGAAACAAATCGGGCGCTTGGCCGCGAATGCCAAGCAGGTAGTACCCTCCGTCATCAGTCGGTCCCAACACAACCGGGTATTCGTCGAGCAGCGCAAAGGCTTGGTCCAAGAACTGGGTGGGCAGATGCGGACTGTCGGATCCGATCAGCACATTGCGGCTCGTCTCCGCAGAAGAAGCGGCGGCGAAGTAGTCCGCCATTCGCTCACCGAGATCGTCGCCGCGCTGCGCGCGAAGCTCCCAGTCGACGCCACCAAGCTCACGAAATTCGCCGGATCGATTCGCCGGCCAGTAGACCAGCCACCTGCGATCGGCAATCGACGCGCAGCGGTGAAGGGTTGTTTCCAAGAACTGGCGATAGAGCCGGCTCGCGGCCAAGTCACCAATCGTCGTGGCGAGTCGCGTCTTGACGGCACCGGGTGCCCAGAATTTGGCGAACACGCCGAGCTGCTTCACTTCAACAACCGTCGTAACAACACTTCGTCAACACGACCACGGAAACGCTCTCGTTCATCAATCCAGACAACCGGCACACACTCGTCGTAACGCTCGCGCAGCTCCGGGTCGGTGTCGACGTCGATGATCACCGGGTCGAGCCCATATCGAACGAGCAGCTGGCGGGCATCTTCGCAAAGGTGGCACCCGGCCCGTGTGTACAAGATCGCTTGACGCTGGGACATCTGCAAAACCACCGGTGATTGTGCTGTCCGCCGCCGGCAAGTCAAGTGACGCGGCCGCGGCAGCAGCAGACATTTTCAAAAATCCACGGATATGCTGGTACTTTAGCGGCCTGCGTGATAGCCTAGTCGGTGGAAATTGGCGTCCGCTCCCGCCGCCGAGCGGAACTGTCCAAAGTGGGGGGACCAATCACCCCGGACCTCTCTCCCCGTCTCCACGGGGCCAGCATCGCGCGGCACTGACCATTGGGATGAGGCCCGACTGGGCCGATTCGATTGGGCCAACTCGACCTGGGCCAAGATGTCAAAGTCTAGCGTAAAAGAGTTTTTGCAACGAGTCCAGCGCAGCCGGCTCGTTCCGCGCGACCGGCTCAACAAGAGTTTGCTGGGGCTAAAAAAGAGCCGGCAAGGCGTGTTGCCAACCGAAGTTCGCCAGATCGCGAAACACCTGATCCGAAGCAAGCTGCTAACTCGCTGGCAGTGCGAGAAGCTGTTGGCGGGCAAGTCACGCGGCTTCTTTTTGGGTAACTACCGGTTGCTCGACCATATCTGCACCGGTGGCATGAGCAGCGTCTATCTCGCCCAGGATGTCGACCAAAAGGTACTGCGTGCGATCAAAGTCTTTCCGAAGAGGCGCCTCAGCCATGCCTCCTACCTCGCCCGCTTTCACTTGGAGGCCGAAGCGACTGTCTCGCTCGACCATCCGAATGTCGTCCAGGCCTATGGGATCGAATGCCATGGCGATACCTACTATCTGGTGATGGAGTATGTTCGCGGGCGCGACCTGCTCGTGCTGGTTAACGAAGATGGCCGGCTGGATTACCGTAAAGCTGCCGATTACATCGCGCAAGCGGCGATTGGCTTGGAGTATTCACATCAAAGCGGGGTGATCCATCGCGATGTCAAGCCCGCCAATCTGTTGGTAGACAACCGTGATGTGATCAAAGTCCTGGATCTGGGCCTGGCTCTCTGCAAACATCAAGACACCTCTTTGACGTTGGCTCACGACGAGAACGTGTTGGGAACTGCCGATTACCTGGCGCCGGAGCAGGCGCTCGATAGCCACCAGGTAGACGGGCGTGCCGACATCTATGGGCTGGGCTGCACGCTCTACTTTGCCTTAACCGGGCATCCGCCTTTTCAGCATGGGTCGATCGCGCAGCGGATCATGATGCACCAAAACCGCATGCCACCTCCCATCCGGCAGGAGCGGGTTGACTGCCCTGACGAACTGCAGCAGATCTGCACGAAGATGTTGCAAAAGAAACCCGAAAAGCGTTTTCAGTCGTGCGCCGAAGTGGCAACGGCGCTTCGCTCGTGGATCGACACGGGTTACGCCGTACCGCGTGTGGTCGCGTCGTCTGCGTCCGTAGCAGTAGCCGCTGGTGCCGGAAATGACGGAAGAGATCCGGGCAGACCTCAGGTGCAGCCCGATAGGTGGCGGCCATCACGGCGCCCGAGCAAATCACCTTCGCCCTCGAACGACACTCTTTCTAGTAGTGACGCGGAGACGATTGTTAGCCGCAAGGCGGTCGCCGCGCAGGTGTTGCCCGCAGAGGAGCCCGCGGGAGAGCACGTCCAGCGGGCGCGACTGACAGCGCATCTTTCGCGGCGGACGATGTGGTGGCTGGCGGCCGTGGCCGGTGCATCGATCGCCGCCTTCGCGCTCGGGCTGCTCACCCGCTAACTCTGATTCAACTGCTTGAACCGGCCGCTAACGCGGCTCGGCTGACGGTGGCAGCCTCGCTGTTTTCTCGGAATCCGAAGCGCAAGTTTTGAAGTCGCGCTTTTCGCCTTTCCGCGCGGATCCCGAATTCGCCGCCCTTTCGTAACCCGAAGCGTCAGCGAGGGGGAGTTGGCGTTCCAACGCAAGTCAGTCCCTCGCTTACGCTTCGGGTTACGATTGAGGTTCCGAGAGCTCTCCGCCACTAGGTATCCGTTGGCCCCAGTCCTGAGGGCTGCGCTGGAAACGTCCGACGACGGTGTTCGTTCTCGGTCGCGATCGTAATGGCTGCCGCCTCCAGGCGTTCGTGCTGGACCACATGCCGGGTGTGACACCGGTAGGTGCAGATGCCGCAGCCAGTACACTTCTCTGCGTCCACAAAGGGCGCAAGAATCGAGCTCATTTCGTCGATCTCAAACTCAGAGAATCCTTGGGCCTCCAGTTCATCACGATCGACCGGCAACTCGATCGGTCGCATCTCGATGGCGCGATACCCCGCCTGCTCACATTCCAAGTAGCAAA
>CBDCWT010000032.1:0-118244 GCA_965223305.1 Pirellulaceae bacterium
AGGGGCAGGCGTCGAGCCAGACCGCGTTGGGGTTCTCCTTCTCGTAGATGCCGATCAAACCGGACTTTTGTTCCATTCGAATGTAGCCGGATACCAATCGATCATCGCGTATCACTGGCAGTTCGTGTTTCGAGGTCCAAAAACTCAGGTACCGTATCGGTCACGAAGTAGTGGTGGGTCATGGATGTCATTGGCAGTTGCAGGCCGCTCCACTCGCCCATCTGGCGGGCGTAGGTGCCGCCGGCGTTGACCACGTGCTCGCAGAGAATGTCGCCGTGCTCGGTCGAGACCTTCCAGGCGCCGTCCGGCTGCGGCTTGATGTCCGTGACGCGGCAGCGGCGCACGATCTTTGCGCCCAATTGCCGCGCGCCGATGGCCAGGGCCTGGGTGACGCCGGAGGGGTCGACGTGGCCGTCGTCGGGCGTGTGCAGGGCGCCCAGCACGCCGTCGAGATTGTAGAAGGGATGCAGTTCGCGAATGCGCTCCGGGCCGACCAGTTCCATGTTGAAGCCGAGCGCCCGGCCGACGCTGAGGGTATGGCGCAGCCAGTCCATCTCGTCCTCGGTGTAGGCGAGGCGGAAGGAGCCGCAGCCGTGCCAGGTCACGGAGTGGCCGGTTTCGGCTCTTCAAGCTGCACCGGAATAGAGGTCGATGTTGTAGTCGACGCACTTGCCGAGGCCGAAACTCGACGTCGAGTGGGTAATCTGGCCGGCGGCGTGCCAGGTCGAACCTGATGTCAACTCCGCCTTTTCCAGGAGGACAATGTCGGTCCATCCTTCGTGCGCCAGGTGATATGCCAACCCGCAGCCCATAATCGCCGCCGCCGACGATGACAACGCGTGCCTGAGTCCGGCAGACCATGCTGTGGGTCGTGTGGACAAGGCGTCGGCTCCCAGGGTCCCCGGAAAATGGAAAGAAGGCAATGGACAGGCATTATTCAAACGATTTGTACGACTCGTCAATCATGAATGATATGACTGTACCATCGATGGATGCGCATTGCTTCCGGCCGACGTGCTCATTCTTCAGGAACTGGCCGGGCCGCTGCTCGGAGCCTTACTCCCGGAGGTGCGCAAAGCGGCATCCTACATCCTCGACAACCCGAACGACGTCGGCATCAGCTCGATTCGAGAGATCGCCGAAGCGGCGCAGCGTGAAGCCGAACACGTTCGTGCGCATGGCCCGGACCATGCGGTTTTGAAGGCTACGAGGACCTTTCGTGAACCGTTCCGAGAAGAAATCCGTCGCAGGCGGAGAGAAAATTTCCCGGACCGTGCCCGCTGGCTCCAGGCCCTCGGCGAAGGGCGGTGAACTCAACGGCAAGCTCTACGCGCGAGCTTGCAGCCGGCGTCTCTCTCGACAACATCGAAAAGACACTCTACGCCGACGAGCTGATGTCAACGCCGGCGTGAAAGCGGCCGCCGACGACATCATCGCCGCGCGAACGGACTTATGTTCTGGGTGTCGGCATCAACCAACGCCCTCACCCGCAGACTTTCGCCTATCTCGCGAGACATGGCGGTCGGAGACCGTGACGCGCTATCCCCCGCGATGGCAGCTTTGCCCGTCGACGGCCTGGTACGTGCGGGGCCGAAGGCGACCTGCTCCTCGCCATGACATTCAAACCCTACCGGGCCGAGGAAGTGGATCGAGGTCAATTGAAGCGGCGTTGGACCAGGGCGTCACCGTCATCGGCATCTCGGACAGCCTCGGCCTCTCCGGTTTTCGCAGGGCAGCCAAACATCGGCTTCGCCATGTCCCGTCGGACACCCCTCAGTTCTTCACCTCCACCGTCGCCATCAGCCGCCTTCCTCGAAACCCTCATGGCCTTCGTGATCGCCGACGCCGGCCCCGACGTGATCGCCAGGATCGAAGAGTTCCACGCGCGCCGCCATGCGCTGGGGATCTATCGGGAATAGCGGGGAAGACGGCAATGAATGCCCCTGACGGACTGGTGCGCTCCCTGGAAGCGCGCTTCTACACCGACCCGGCGGTCTTCCGGGCCGAGCAGGACGGCCTCCTGTGCCGGACCTGGCAGTTCGCCGGCCACGTTTCCCAGCTGGAAAAGCCGGGCGACTACTTCACCTTCGAGATCGCCGGGCAGAGCCTGTTCTGCCTGCGCGGCCGCGACGGGGATCTTGCCGCCTTCTACAATGTCTGCCAGCACCGCGCCCACGAACTGCTGCAGGGCAGCGGCAACGCCAGGCTGCTGGTCTGCCCCTACCACGCCTGGACCTACGAGCTGGACGGCCGCCTGCGCTCCGGCCCCAATGTGAACGCGGTGCCCGGCTTCGACCGTTCCAAGGTCTGCCTGACCCCGGTGCGGGTCGAGGACTTCCACGGCTTCATCTTCGTAAACCTCGATCCCGAAGCCGAACCCATGGACGCCTGGTTCCCCGAGGTGCGCGAACAGCTGGCCGACTTCGTGCCGCAGATCGCCGAGCTCGTCCCCCTCGAGTGGGTCGAGATCGCCGAGCGCTGCAACTGGAAGGTCTCGGTGGAGAACTACTCGGAGTGCTATCACTGCCTGCGCAACCACCCGACCTTCTCGCACGGCGTCATCAAGCCCAAGACCTACGACATCCAGCCGCAGGGCTACTGTCTGCGCCACATCACCCAGTGCCAGAACCTGGAGCGCATGAGCTATCCCATCGACCTGGAGGCCAACGCCCATGCCGGCGACTACTCCTCCTGGTTCCTCTGGCCGATGTTTTCCTTCCAGGTCTATCCGGGCAACATCCTCAACACCTACCACTGGCGCGCTGTGGACACGGACCATGTCGTGGTCTGGCGCGGCTGGTACACGGTCGGTGGCGTCGATTCCGAAATCGTCCGGCGACTCGCCACTCAGGACCGGGCGACCACGGTCGAGGAGGACATCCACCTGGTCGAATCGGTGCAGCGCGGCCTCAACAGCCGCGGCTACCGGCCGGGCCCCCTGGTGATCGATCCCAAGTCCGGGGTGAACTCGGAGCATTCCCTGCAGGCGCTGCAGCGCTGGATGCGCGAGGCGGTCGATGCCTGAGGTCAAGCCCTACTGGCAGAACTACGTCGCCGGGAAGTGGGTCGACGGTGGCGCCGGCCACCTGCGGGTCGACGATCCCGCAACCGGCGAAAAGCTGGCGGAACAGGCGCTGGCCAATGCCGCCGACGTGGACCGCGCCGTGGCGGCGGCGCGGCGCTGTCACGAGTCCGGGGCGCTGAGCGACCTGCGGCCCGTCGAGCGCGGCCGCCTGGTGCGCAGGATGGGCGATTTCCTGCTCGAGAGGGTCGACGAGATCGCCCCGCTGCTGACTTTGGAGAGCGGCAAGCCTCTGTGGGAAGCGCGCATCGAGGTGGAAGGCGCGGCGCGCTACTTCGAGTACTACGGCAACCAGGCCGAGACCCTGGAGGGTCGCTCCATCCCGCTCGGCGCCGGCTACATCGACTACACGGTCTACGAGCCCTATGGCGTCTCGGCGCAGATCATTCCCTGGAACTATCCCCTGGAGATGACCGCGCGCTCGCTTTCCGCGGCGCTTGCCACCGGCAATGCCTGCGTCGTGAAGACGCCGGAACTCGATCCGCTGTCCAACGCATACTTCGCTCTGGCGTCCGAGGCGGCCGGCCTTCCCGAAGGCGCGGTGAACATCCTCTGCGGCCACGGCGCCGAGGCCGGCGCCGCGCTGGCGGCCCATACCGGGGTCAACCAGATCGTCTTCACCGGCTCCGTGCCCACTGGCGTCGCCATCGCCACGGCCGCGGCGCAGAATGTGGTGCCCTGCGTGCTGGAACTGGGCGGCAAGTCGGCGGCCATCGTCTACGAAGACGCCGACATCGACAGGCTGGTCGAGAACGTGCGCTGGGGCATCTACTTCAACGCCGGCCAGGTCTGCTCGGCGATGTCGCGCGTCGTCGTGCAGGAGACGATCCACGACCGGGTGGTCGAGGGCATCGTCGAGATGGCGAAGGGACTCTCCGTTGGCCCCGGCATCGAACAGCCGGACTTCGGCGCCAAGATGGGCGCGATGATCTCCGAGAAGCAGCGCGAGCGCGCCGCCGGGCTCTGCGCCGCGGCCGAAGGGGAAGGCGCCGTTGCGGCGACCGGCGGTCATCGCCTGAACCGCCCCGGCTTTTTCCTGGAGCCGACGGTCTTTACCGGGGTGTCGCCCGACATGGAGATCGCTCGGACCGAGGTGTTCGGCCCGGTACTCTCGGCCCTTCGGGCCGACTCTCCCCGAGGGGAGAGTGAGGAAAGACGAAGTCATGCACTAGCTCAAGAAGCTGCACGACCTCTAGCCCGAATTATTCATGAGCGATCTGCTGCGAGGTCGTAAGTCCATCCGTGGCTTCGTCATGCTTCACAATTCTCCCTCGACGTATTGCTTCAATACGCCTACGGAAGAATTGCTCGCCTTCCTTGCCACGAACGTACTTACAACCTCTCGCCACGATCTTCATGAATAATCCGGGCTAGGGGTAGAGCGCGCCTGGCCGTCACCAAGGCAAAGTAGTAGGCACACTCCGTGTGCCGTAACCGTGAGGGCTCACCAGAAAGAGCAGCCAGCCCGAGGGAGCCGGCCCTCCGACGCGTACTTGTTACTTCCCGAGCACAACATCTTCGGGCCATTCCGCGCCTCGTTCGATCCAAGTCCTGAGCAGGCCGATCTGCTGCTGAGTGAGTGCGGGGTACCGGCGGCGCTTGCCGATCGGCGGCATCTCGAAGTCGTCCACAGCATCCGACACGAAGCGAATCAGTAACCCTTCGTCGCTCTTGCCTGGCACGACGGCCGGTTGGCCACTGTCGCCTCCAGCGAGCAAAGCCGCCCGCCCAGTCAACAGGAAGCCGCCCTCGGGGTTCTCTCCGCTATGACAAGCGACACACGACTTGGCCAAGATCGGTTGGATTTGCTCGACGAAGTCGATCGGCCCGTGCTGCTCCGCTGTCTTTTTCCGGTCTGGTGCTGCACCACCTGATGTGACCACGGCCTCTGTTGAGGAGCGGTCGATGGCCAGCGTCAACGCCATGGTGGCCCAAGCCGTAGCCGGTGCGGAGACCCATTGGTCTCGCTCATAGGGGAACTCGCTGTCGAAATAGGCTTGAAAGGGCCACGAACGATGCGGGACATGCCACGAGCCGTCCTCGGCTTGCGTGCGGAGCAAGAACTCAACGCCACGCTGGCAGGCGGCGTGGCTTGTCGGCAGTCCGCCGGCAACTCGCAACGCGACCAGCGTCTGCCCGGTGGCCCAGGCGTCACTGTTCAGCCGGGGCAGTTGCGCCCAGCCGCCGTCGGGGCGTTGTTCGGCGACTAGTCCACTGACGACGTCGACCAATTCGCTGGAAGGCACACCGCTCCAAGCGAGTCCCATCAGGCGATAGACGCGCTCTTGATGCGTCCGGGGTTTTGCAGCTTGCAGCCACGATTTGGCTCGAGCGACGCGGTCGATCATCTCCGCTCGCCGTCCGGCCGCCGGATAGAGCTGCAAAGAGCGCATCGCCAAGACAGTCGCCACGATCTCCGCACCGCCCAACGGCGGGCGCAGCATGCCCGGCACCCAGTGTCCGTCCGGCTGCTGGATGTTCGCTAGGTACCAAACCATGGCGTCGGTGACTTCATCGGCCGGATAGCCGAGTGCGGCAAACCCCAGCAATCCGTAGCCGATGAACCGGGGCTCGACCGGTACAGGTCGGTCCATCTGGTAAGCGCGTTGGATGCGAGGTCTCCACGAACGTAGCTGGGCCTCGACCATCCGTTCGATCGACTCTCGATCGACGCTCAGGCCGCGATCTCGCGCCCAGCCTACGGACACCGCTGGGAGGTTCTGGTGGTGGCACGAGACGCAGCTGTCTCGCTTTTCCAGGAACACGTCGGAACTATGCTGCAGCAGAGCGATGCTCTTGCTGACCGCGGCGGCCAGCTGTGGCTGCAGGCCGGTTGCCGTTGAATCGTCCCGGGACGATGAGGTCTCGTCTGTTGCGGCCGCCTCCGCGGCGCCAGCCTCTCGGAGCAAGTCGATCAACTCCTGATGGCCCCGCCTGTGGGCCCACACTACCGCCGACTCGTGGTATTCGTTCGTTGCGTCCAGATCGGGGGCCAATTTGATCATCTCTCGAGCGACGGTCGTATCCCCGAATTCGGTGTAGGCGGACAGCACGATTGTGGGGACGTCGCCCGGACTGAGACGCCGATCGAGCTGTGCGCCGTGTTTCAAGAGCAGCCGCGCGATGGCGGGTTTTTGCGCGAGCAGCGCGGCATGAAGTGCATGCCGTCCGCCTTTAGCATTGACATCGGCGCCGTGGTCGAGCAGCAACTGTACGATCTCTAGGTGGCCGCGTTCGGCGGCGACCGCAAGGTCGGACGTAGCGTTCCGGCCGCCATTAATCGCCGCGCCATGGAGCAACAGAAGTTTAACAGTTTTCAAGTCACCGACGGTGATGGCGTTTCGGAGCGCCGTGTTGCCTCGGTTGTTGGTCGCATCTAGCTCGGCGCCGTGCGCTAACAGGAGTTCGATGACCGAGGTCGATTGGGGATAGGCCGCGGCGACGATTAGCGGTGTGTTTCCAAGTTTGGACTTGGCGTTTGGATCGGCATCGGCTCGGAGCAGAGATTGGACTTTCCCCAGATCGCCAGCGCCGTAGATCAGAGCCGTTGCACCGTGGCGATTGGCCGCGTTGGGATCTGCTCCTGCATCGAGCAGCAGTTGAACCATGCGTTGGTCCCCCCAGAGGGCTGCATACGCCAACGGGGTTGTACCGTCGTCAGCGCGGAGGTTGGCAGGAGTGGCCTGCTGCAGGAGGTTGGCCAGGAGCTGGTGATCGCCACGACGGATGGACTGGAACACGATGTGGCTGGGCTCGCTGGCCGAGAGGGACAAGGGCACGAGCAGGGGGATGAGCACGATCGCTGAGCGGAGCATGGCTTTTTGGGGGGGTGTGAGGGTCGGTCTCCGGGGCGAGCCGCGGGTGGCCCGCCGCACCTTGGAGGGCTCTCGAACCGGGGATTTCCCGCGATTATAACCGATTGTTGCTGGGGAGCTGACCGTTTTCTTGTGGCCGGCGGTCGTCCCGGCCAGCTCGACTTTTCCCCAGCGGCATTTTTTTCGTAACACAACCTGTTCCTGTGCGTTATCTCTTACAGAACGGGTAAGTTGCCTCGCGAAAAGAAAAATGGCTGCGCAACCGATCGAACAGGAACATCGTGATTGGGTACTTGCTGCGCTCGAGGAATACGAGCGTCCGCTGACACGTTATGCCGTCCGGTTGGTTGGCGACATGGACGCGGCGCGTGACGCAGTGCAACACACGTTCTTACGTCTTTGCGACGCGGATCGGACGAAGGTTGCCGGTTATTTGGCGCCTTGGCTCTATACGGTTTGCCGCCACAAGGCGCTCGACTTGGTCCGCGGGAGGCATGTCGAGCGGCTGAACGGAAAGCAGTCGGCCAGGTTATCTGGACGGGAGCCTGATCCATGCGAGGTGGTTGAACAGAGCGATTTGACAATCTGGGTAGGCCGGTTGTTGGACGATCTACCGGTGAGTCAGCGAGAGGTTTTGGATCTCTTATTGGATGGATTTTCCTATGCTGCGATCGCTGAGATTACCTCACGCAGTGCGGGCAATGTACGGGTGATTGTGCACCGCGCGATTGCCGGCCTACGTGAGCATCCGCGTGTGCGTGAGCTACTGGACGGTCACGGAGGGGCATGCGAGACCGAGACGACGGAGCGAACCTCAGGGGCCGCGGCGGAGCAGGGACCGCGTCCCACGAAACCGAAGCAGCGAGCATCCTCATAAATCGAGCATCCTCATGAATACTGAGTCTTTTGATACTGAGCCTTTTGATACTGGGCCTTTTGATTCAGAAAACGCGAATGCGGCAGATCCGCCTACGGATGATACCAGTAGCGCGAGTTGCGAACCGCGCTGGGCCCGTTTGCTGGACGATGTCTTGGGACAGTTGGACGCGTCTGGACGGGCGGAGATCGAGCGGGAGTTGGAGTCGAGTGCTGGGCTGCGTCAGGAGCACGCTCAGCTGGAGCGTATGGCGGCTGCGTTGCAGGCCAGCCGCCAGCGGGGTGGGATGCCCGAGTCCGCGGCAAAGCTGCAGACGATCCTGGAAGAACGATTGGAGGAGTTACGTGGCGAGGGGCCGGTTGTTGGGAAGAGTGATCGCAGCCGTCACGCGGTGGTCTGGCTGGCGCTGGCCGCCGCCGCTTGTTTGCTGATGTTGATCTGGCCGGGCTGGAACCAACTGCAGCTGGCCCAAACAGAGTTAGCTCAGACGGAGTCCAAGCAGGCACGGCCGAGCCCAGTAGAGTCAAACCCAGTAGAGTCAAACCCAGCTCAGCAGACACAGTCGGCCCGGACACAGCCGGCCCAGACACAATCGGCCCAGACACAGCGAGTTCGTACTCAGAGCGTGCATACCCAGGAGGTGCCACCCCAAGAGGTTTTAGCTCACGAACAGCGACTGTCCGAACAGTCGGGCGAATCGCAGGGGCCCGGGATCGTTGCCCAGCAGGAGCAGCGGCAGGCGAACCAATGGGGCGATCGTTCAGATGGTGCGGCAACTGACCGGAGCGGGATTTTCAGCGTCCCCACGCTTGATAGTGCTCCCACTTCAACTGGTTCCGTCGCGGACTCCGCGATGGGTGTCGTCCCAGCGGTTCCAGAGGCTGACGAGGCAACCGGATTCGATGGGCTGGAGGAATCGACCGGATTTAGAGGTGGCCGCGGAGTTGCTCGGGAGCCCACGCCTCGAGAGCCCGTACCAACTGCCGTCAATCCAGGAGCTCGCGGAGGTAGCGACCCGTTCTCAGTGACCGCAACTGCGCCTGAGAGTGGTGTGGAGACAGTGGAGCAGGCTCCCGCTGCCGCAGGCGAGGCGGCGCGAACGCCGCTCGCGACGCCGCCCATCGACGGGTTCGGGGCCTTTGAGCGGGGACAGCAGGAACGGATGGAGGAAGTGAGGGAATTGCTCAAGCAGAGCCAGACAAACCGCAGGCGGGTCATGGAGCGTGCCGAGTTGCTATATCGCGGCGTGGTGGTTGAAGGGCAGGATGGGATGCGAACCGGCGCGCGTTCGCTGTCTGAACTTGCGGCAGGGGGACAGTCGATTGTGCCGGCGTCCAATTCGCGTGGCTCTCGGTCCGATGATTCAGCTACTCCGGCCCAGGATTCTCCGGCCCTAGCTGAGCAATTCAGGACGAAGAAACGTCATCGCGCTGGTCGACTCGCAATTATTGAGCGGACTCGGGGTAGCCACGAGCAGTATGAAGCGATTATTGAAAATGAGTTTCTCGCAGTTCGTGAACACCCGCTCTCCACCTTTGGTGTGGATGTCGACACGGCCTCCTATGCCAACGTACGACGGTTTCTGAGGCAGGGCAGTCTGCCGCCGGCGGCAGCAGTGCGAATCGAGGAACTGATCAACTACTTCCAGTACGACCATGCTCAACCCAAGGGAGACGACCCTGTTGCGGTTACCCTCGAAGCAGCCGAATGTCCCTGGAATCGGCACCACCAGCTAGTACGGGTTGGCTTGCAGGCGAAGGAGGTTCATCGGGAAGAACGCCCCGCCGGCAATCTGGTCTTCCTGCTGGATGTCTCAGGATCGATGTCCGACTCCAATAAACTGCCTCTGCTCAAACAGGCGATGAAGCTGTTGGTTGATCAGCTGACCGAAAACGACCGCATAGCAATCGTCACCTATGCTGGCGAGGCGGGTTTGAAGCTCGATTCAACGACAGGTGATCAGCAGCAGAAGTTGCGTAGCGCGATCGACTCCTTGCACGCAGGTGGTTCGACCAATGGCAGTGCCGGGATCGAGCTGGCCTACCAAAAGGCAACCGAACATTTCATCCAGGGTGGTACCAACCGAGTGCTGTTGGCAACCGACGGTGACCTGAATGTGGGAGTGACTGCGAATGCCGACTTGGTCCGCCTGATCCAGGACAAGGCAGAGTCCGGCGTGTTTCTGACCGTAATGGGATTCGGTAAGGGGAACTTGAAGGACGCCAAGTTGGAGCAGTTGGCGGATAACGGCAACGGTCACTATGCCTACTTGGACAACCTCCGCGAAGCTCGCAAAGTCTTGGTCGAACAGATGACGGGAAGCTTGATCACGGTTGCCAAAGACGTGAAGATCAAGGTCGAGTTCAATCCGGCCGAGGTACAGTCGTATCGCTTGATCGGTTATGAAAACCGGGTCATGGCGGCGCGAGATTTTGACGACGACCAGAAGGACTCAGGTGACGTCGGGGCGGGCCATGCGGTCACGGCGTTGTACGAAATTGTTCCCGCGGGCCACTCGTTGGCAGACGGGACACACGGCCAGTCGCTCAAGTACCAACAGGTGCCTCCACCGCAAGAGCGAGCACCGGAATTAACCGCGGTCGCTCAGTCTGGTGAGCTGTTGACCCTGTCTCTGCGGTACAAAGAACCGGAGAGTGATGAGAGTACGTTGCGGGAGCATGTCTTGCAGCAGAAAGCCAAGAAGTTTCGGCAGGCCTCGCCGGACCTGCAATTCGCTGCTGCGGTGGCCGCGTTCGGGATGCTGCTACGCGATTCGAACCACCGTGGTTCCGCGACATTTGCGAAAGTCGAGGAGATCGCCAGCACCGTGTTGGGCAGCGATCCCCGGGGCTATCGCACCGAGTTTCTCGACCTGGTACGAATTGCCGATACGCTCAAGGGGCAACATAGGAGTGTACCCTACCGGTATGCACCGACACGCCCCTCTCCGCCACACCCCTCTCCGCCACACCCCTCCCCGCCACACCAACACCGACACTAGCCCGGATTATTCATGAAGATCGTGGCGAGAGGTTGTAAGTACGTTCGTGGCAAGGAAGGCGAGCAATTCTTCCGCAGGCGTATTGAAGCAATACGTCGAGGGAGAATCGTGAAGCATGACGAAGCCACGGATGGACTTACGACCTCGCAGCAGATCGCTCATGAATAATTCGGGCTAGCAGGCTGATTTCACCGGTCCTCAATCCTGTTCATCCTGTTGACGCTGCCCGTGCTGCCTGTTTAACAGTCGAGTAGGCAAGGCCGGTAGCCGGTAGGCCGGAACAAGTGGCGCAAGGAGTATCCGTCAGCGTACGGTTCCCCGCCACGCCGTTCCGGCACACGTTGGCTAAAACACGAAATGCGCCGAAGTTCGCGCTGCCGGAACGGCGCGGCGGTTACGTCTTGCGGGAAAACAGTAACTCTCTCGCCGCTTGTTCCGGCCTACTGGCTTACTGCAGGACATCGCCGCTAACGCGGTTCGGCTGATCCGGGAACACAGAACACATCGTAGTGACGCCAGTTCATCAGATTACCGGCATCTAGTGGCTGCCCGAGGTATTGGCGTTCGCTTTCTACTTTGTGCAACTTGTAGCCGAGACCAGACAGCAGCTGGTAGAACTCGAGCCGCTGTGCTTCGTTCGTGTATTTGTAAACCTCGGCCTTGATGTAAGGACGCGTTTCCAAAATGATGCCGGCAAGCGAACGCAAGACGTGTGTGTCATATCCTTCCGCGTCAGTCTTGATGTACCGGAGGCGAGCGATCACTGCGGTATGTTCTTGCAGCAAATAGCTCTGCAAATTGCGACCTTGGACCGTCAACTTAAAGGCATGCCCATGCCGCCACAGACTGATTCCCTCGTGACGGCCACCGTTGCAGTAGCCGGGATCGGAGTACTCGAATTCGATCGGGCCGTCTTCTGGGGTCGCGGCGAAAGGTAGTGGGATGACGTTCGTTTTCTCGCTGTTTAACTTTGCGTTTTCCGCGAGCACCGGAAAGACATACGGATTCGGTTCCAGGGCCAGCACGGTGCCGGTGGAGCCAACGGCGAGTGCCATTGGGATCGTCGAATCGCCCGTATGTGCCCCCACGTCAATCGCGACATCGCCCTCGGCGAGGAACGTTCGGAGATGATCCACTTCCTCCTGAGTGAAGCTCTTCGGTGTTTCGGATGGATGTCGCCACTGCGCGTAGTCGATACGGCCTTCTCGAGCCAGTTCAAACGAACGAACAACAAACCCGTATTCGCGAGGCGCCGGTTTGAGTCCCAGCAGATGCAACAGGGTCTTCAGTTTCACTGCCGACTCCGTTGTGGAGTGCAGGCTCCAGTTGGACCTGGCTACGCCAACTGGGATGGTTCATCAGGCTCGTCTGATGAACTGCAACTGCTCACTCTCACAAGAAAAGCGCCGGCGACGGAGAATGCCCCGTTACGGACTGCGTCCAGTGAGTCCCACCGGCGACCAAGATCTCCTTGAGGATTACGCACCGAAGGGGTCGTCACCACTCGGCTCGTCGCTGGCTGGCTCGGAGGGGAGGTTGTCAGCACTGGGCTCGTCGCTGAAAGGAGGTGGCTCGAAGGGATCGGCGAAAGGATCCGCACCGCGACTTTGCGGGCGGGCACGCCGGTCTTCAACGAGTCGTTTGAGCAGCTGCTTAATCTCCGCCATTTCCACCTGCAGCCGCCGCACGTCCGCCCGTAGGGCGACCACTTCCGGTGACCGTTCGCGGCGCGCGCCCTCAAAGCCTCGACCTCGCTCACGACCCGCAGCTGCGTTCGCCCGTACAGGGGCGCGTGACTGGGCGCGCTCCAGCGATTTCGCCTGTTCCGCTAGTTGCGCTGCGTGTTCCGCTAGTTGCGCTGCCTGGTCCAACAGGCCGGCGGCTCGTAGGTTCTCGGCGGCAATTTTCAAATGCTCTTGTGTGGTTCGAGTGTCCCGCGGTTGTCCCCATGGTCCTGCCGGTTGGTTGACTCTCTGCTGTGCTGCCGCCTGCCGCCGTCGTGTGAGCTCCTCCGGCGCCCAAGCCGTCGCCTTCCGTTGCTCAGACAGCTCCCGCAACTGACGCTCCAACTGGCGAGCTGCCTGCTCGAATTGACCCTGTTGGGCCCGCTCCGCCTGTCCGAGCTGCCTGTACTGCTGTTTCACAACGTCGCCTGACAGCTTTCTCTGTTCGGTGAGCAGCTGCAGTTGATGCTGCAAACGGCGAATGGTGTTTTGTATTTCGCTCTGACGGGCAATCTGCTCACGTTGCTTCAACTCCTGCTCGAGTTTTTCGGCGCGGCTGTCGATCAGTCTTTTTTGTTCCCGCCGCTCCCGCCGCTCCGATGATCGGCGATCTCGTTCCACTTCTCGCTCCTCTTCAACTTCGACTTCACGATACTGCTCTGCCTCAGGCGCATCGGACTCTTGTGCGGAAATCGCGGCCGGTGCACTCAATCCGGCCATCAAGGTGAACACCAACGACTGCTTCCAACTACGTGCGAACAGTTGCATTTCGACATCTCCGTCTGCAAGGGAACGATCGCAGGGCAGTGCCCAGCTAATGAACAAAACACACATGAAGACCACGAGTACCATGGGGAACTCACAAAGAACCATACGGCGGTAGCCGGTCGGTCCATCTGCTAAGCCGACTCTTGATTGGCGCAGCAATCGGGCGACACGGGTCCCCAACGCAGATCGAAAACCAGCGCCAGCCATGCCAAAGCCGTACCGATTTTCGGCTTTCAGGCGGCGGCCGAGCGTGACGAGGCACTCTGCCAGATGGCCCGGACCACTCGGTACGATCGCGGCGGACTCGTCTGCGGCGAATTCCATCGACAACCGCAGGCGACGAGCGACGTACCAGCTTAGCGGCTGCCACCACAGCACAGCACAAGCCGTCACCGCAAGGTGTTGCCAGGCAGAGTCCCAGCCGGCGAGGTGGGTTAGTTCGTGAGCGAGCATCGCATCCTGTTGCCCGGCGTGGTGTGTGGCTTGGAATGAACCTGGCAGCACCAACGTCGGCCGCGCCACTCCGTACGCCATCGGCGCCTTGGCCGCCGGGTCCCAACGAGTGCGAATTCTTCGCCGCAGACCGAGCTTCTCTGCCAGCTGAACGATGCGCCGCTGTAGCTCCTGGTCCTCTAGGGGCCGCAACGACCGACACAACCTACTCAAACTCGCGCAGCGTCCAACATGCCGAACAAGCACCCACGTGCTGCCCAGCAGCCAAACGCAGCCGAACGCAATCGGTAGGCTGATACGACGGCCGCTTGGCAGGGACGGCGAAGTTGTCGAGGCTTGTGTCGCACTTACGCTCTCAACAATCGCATCGAACTGGGGTGGAGGATCATCGCTGGGATAGATCGGATACCACTCCGCAGGTGTCGCTGGAGCCATGTAGTTGTGACTGATCTCCTCGAGACCGGAGACTATTGGCAGCTCACTTGTGGCGTCGCTTGCCGAGGGGAAGTTTGGGGCGAGACTGCGGTGGGCCGCCGGCCGCGCGGATGAGGGCCAAGGCCCAGCTAGATCTCTGACCACGGCATGGAACCCCATGAACTCCATGCCGCAAATGGCCAGCAATTGGAGCGTCGCCAGACGCCAGATGTTTCGGCTTTGTCGGCCGCTTGTGCTGCACCGATCCGCGATGGCAGCCGCCACAACGAGACAAGTTGCGACGACACCAAGCAGCAGAACAGCTTCCGAAATGCGTGCTTCGATCAAGGATGCGGTCATAGTAAGTCGGCCAGACAATGGGAGGCAGAGGCACTTCGCCAATGCAGACAACCCCGTCTGGCTACAGTTGTCTCTTGTGCCGGCGGATCAACTCTTCCAACTCATCCAGTTCAGCAGCATCGACGTCGCGACTCTCCAACAGGTGATTCACTGCGTCCGCGAGGTTTCCCGAAAACAACCGGTCGACCAGGTCCCGCGATACGCTCTGTGACACTTGGTCGGTCGTTACATTGGGCGAGTAAAGGAACCTACGACCAGACTCCTGGTGGACAACAAGTCCCCGGCCCTCCATTTTGCGGAGCATCGTGGCAACCGTGGTGTAGGCGAGCCGCTGCCCACGCAGCGCCTGCTGAACGTCGGCGACGCTGACCGCCTCGCCGGCCTCCCACAGCACCTGCAGGATTTGCAGCTGCAGCTCACCCAATCGAATCGCCTTGCTCGACTTCTTTGCCACAGGAAACCCCCTTTTTAAAACTACCGCAGTAATACTACTCAAGTAGTTTGTCGGTGTCAAGTGCCGGTACGGTCGCGATCGTATTTCCTTTCAAAGCGTGCGCACTGACCTTGTTGCGGTGGGCTTGTGTTTGGCTGCAGGTTGATAAGATGGTGACCGACTGCCTGTCAGTGATCAGGATGTGCGAAGGAGAGAGGCCGAGATGTTGCCCGTGAGTTATGACGATGTTGTGGCCGCCTTGCCGGTCGTTCATGGCGTGCTTCCGCCGACGCCCCTCTATTCTTGGCCTGGGCTGTCGGAGCTGACCGGTTGCCGATTCTATGTCAAGCATGAGAACCATCAGCCGGTGGGTGCCTTCAAGGTTCGCGGCGGGGTCAATCTCGTGGAGTCGCTCAGCGCGGCAGAGCGTGCTGCGGGGATCATCGGTGTTTCGACCGGCAACCACGGTCAGTCGCTGGCATTCGCCGCGGGCCGGAGCAACGTTGGCTGTACGATCATCGTGCCGCGCCGGAACAACCCAGACAAAGTGCGGGCCATGCGGTCTCTCGGTTGCGAAGTGCTTGAGGAAGGAGACGACTACGACGAGGCGCGTCAGTATGCGGAACGAGTGATCGAGGAGCGCGGGGCCCGTTACGTGCATTCGGCGAACGAACCGAAGCTCATCGCCGGTGTGGGCACAATGGCCTGGGAGATCTTTGAGACGCTTCCGGAACCGGATGTCATTCTGGTCCCGATCGGCTTGGGCAGTGGAGTCTGCGGGACCAGCATTGTGGCCAAGCATCGGCGGCCGGCGACTCAAGTGATCGGTGTGCAGGCGGAGGGGGCCGACGCCGTAGCCCAATCGTGGCGAACTGGCCGATCGGTGACCAACGAACGCGTTCATACGTTCGCTGAAGGGATGGCCACCCGTGTCCCCGCCGAGATGACGCTAGAGATCATGCGCCAGCTGATGGACGATGTGATCGTGGTCGATGATGACGAGCTGCGGAGGGCGGTCTACCAGATGCTACGACTGACACACAATTTGGCCGAGGGTGCCGGCGCTGCCGCTCTCGCCGCGGCGTACAAAGAGCGTGAGCGCTTTCGAGGCAAGACGGTTGTCGGCATTTTGTCAGGCGGAAACCTCGATTTGGCCGAACTACCCGCGGTGTTGCGGATGGGCAGCCGCTAGAACAAACCACTCATGCTCCGCAATCCCACGGGCTCGCGCGCAGCAAAAGGTTCGCCGAAGGCGGCCCCAATGCACCTTCCCCAGTGGGCGGCGTCGTCACGAAACTGGTCGAGCATGGTGGGAAACTGGGAACGTCCTTTGACGAACTGGCTTTGGTAGCAGCTGATGGCCGCCAGCTTCATTTCCCACTCTGCGCTGATGTCCAACACGAAAGCCGGCTGAGCTGCCGTTTTCAGGTGGATGGCGTAGTAGTGGTAGATGCGCTCCGGGTGATGTGGTTCGCCAGGCATCTCGGTTTTGGAAAGCTTCGCCCAGAATCGAGCAGCCTCGACCAGCTGGGTTGCCGCCAGGTGGTCAGGGTGGGCGTCCTCCCAATAAGGAGCAAACAACCATCGCGGTTTCCGCGCGCGAATCACCTCCGCCAGTTGACGTCTAGCGTCCAGCGTATGTTCGAGCGATCGGTTGGGCAGTCCCAGGTTGTCTCGCCAATCGACGCCCAGGATCTTTGTTGCGGCCGTGGTCTCTTGCGCACGGATTTCAGGGCTGCCGCGGGGCGTCGGCTCGCCGTCCGTGAGATCCAAGATGCCAACGCGCAAGCCCTCTGATTTGAATTTCAGGATCGCACCACCCATTCCCAATTCAGCATCATCAGGGTGAGGGGCGACAACTAGAATATCGAGCTGCATGCTGACACCTCTTGACCTGTTCGGGTCAGCCCGAGTCTGATGCTTCAGACATCGAGCATCCGTTAGAGAGCGAACTGCAAGATCTCGAAGGGCAGTCCGCGGATGGGTGCGCCTCCGTTGTGGAAGAGCAGATCGCCGCAAGGGTAGTTGAGCATTGCACGATGCGTGTGTCCAAAGTAGACATGCCGCAAACTGCCATCCGGACTCTGGCCGATCGTCTCGAGATAGCTCATAATACGCTTAGTAACGCGTTCCGGCGAATGCCAAACAAAGCTTGGCACCATATGTAGCCGCGCACGAATCGCTACGTCGTATGCCAAATGCGAGGATGGTGGTCGAGTTTGATGAACATCTGAGTTGCGGCGCTCGACGAGCGCTGCGTGATCCATCGTACGGTCGGCAACATCGCCGTGCAGAAACAACTTGTCGTCAATCCGAAGGTAAAAGCGTTCCCAGGTGAAATGGTCGTAGCGCGCCGCAAGTCGCTCCAGGTGGTCCATCAGCAGCTGGTTGTCGTCATGATTTCCTAAAACGTAATGCACTTCACAGTGTGGATTTTGTTCGATCAGCGCGACCAGCCACGCAACACCGCGGTCCACAGTTTCGGCCACTCCGGCCAAAGTGGTCCAGCGGAAATCGAAGATGTCACCACCCAGCACAAACATCCGCGCTTGCTTGATCGCCTGCGGAATCGCATCCGCGTACCGTTCAGCCTGCGATCGTCGCGAGAACATGTGTAAGTCAGATACATAGCAGCCGAATTCGGTCATCCGTCAGCTTTTCTTTCGTTCCGCTACCTTGACCCGAATGGTTCACCTACAAAGTGTATCCCACGCCATGGAAAACCCGCTCGATAGACGGTCATCTTGCTTGGCTTGACAGAGAGCAGGCCATGGTTTTTGCTAATTCTAGCCCCGGCGGTCAACTGGTCTAGGCCGGTCTCGCCGCGAGGGGCGCCCCGCCGATGGCCGAGTTGCCTTCCGTCACCAGCTGGCTTGAGAACTAAAGCGGAGTATGAAATGAAGAATGTTGCTGGCAGCGTCTGTGTTTTTCTGGTCCTTTTTGCCAACTCAGCCGTCACTGCGTCCGAGCCTTTCGACGGAACAGTATTCAAGGGCAGGATTGCCTTCAGCTCCGATGGGAACTTCAACGACGAGGATGATTGGGGCGCGTTTCCCGTCGCGGCCGCGATCCTCAGTGCGTTTGGCGTCACGGACAAGTTGGTGCATGTCGACTATAACAACATCCTGGTCGACAACGATGCTCGCTTCTATCGCGAAATGACCGCGAGCGTCGAAGGATGCATCGACAAGTACAACATTCCTCGTTCCGTGCTCTACGATTGCCAAACTGACTTGGATGGTGCTGTGGAGAGTATCAAGAACGCGATTAACGCATCATCGGCGAGCGACCCTCTCTACTACGTGCTGGCCGGCCCTATGGAAGTGCCGTATCTGGGCATTCAGAAGTCGAACCCGGAGAAGCGCAAGTACGTCTATTGTATCTCGCACAGCGCCTGGAACGACGGTTACACAAGAGGCGAACAGTCGCTTCACCGGCACAACAAGCGCGACGTTATCCCGTCTGGAATCAATTGGATTCAAGTCAAAGACGGCAACGCCAACCTCGCCCACCCCGGTGGTGTGGGCAAGCGTTCGACACCCAAGCAGTGGCTGCTCTATCGCTGGCTGCGGGACTCTCGCGACGAACGGCTGCAGTGGATCTACACCCGCCTGGTTGCTGAAGGTCGTGCCGATATTTCTGACGCTACGATGACCTATTTTCTGCTGACAGGAGACGACCACGCCGACCTGGCCAAGTTCGAGCGATTGTTAGATCGCCAGGAGAAACCGAAGATCCCCGCACATCGCACTGTGATCCGCATGGAAGCCGAGAACTTTAGGTCGTTGGCCAACTACGAAGTTCAGTCGGGGATTAGACCCGCTTCGCATCGACTTTGCGTCCGAGCGAGCGGCAATCAGAAGGCGTCGATTGAAACACCGTTTCACCAGCCGTACGCCGCAACGGAGGGCCGGTATAACGTCGCAGTCCGGTACCTCGACGCCGAGGATCAACGTTCGCGGCTCGGGATGTTCGTCGAAGACGAAGAACAGGGCGAGTCCTGGACGACTGCTGGAAAAGAGTCGGGATGGAAAACCCATTTCTTCAAGGATGTGGTTATTCGCGAGTCCGACTCACTTGCCGTCAAGGTTCAGCCGGCCGAAGGAACTCCGGTCAAACTGGACTATATCGAACTGCACTATGTCGGGCGAGCTCCGGAGTAGCTCGATCGATCGCGCCCTACCCTCTGGCAAGGTAGGCATGACCCGTTCACCGACCAACCTCGGCGAGTTGACTCTCAAGCAACTGGAGTCGGTTGTCCAGCAGGCTCTAAGTCACCAAGACTATGCTTTGGCGGAACGAGCTTGCGTTCAACTGCAGCAGGTCGACTCCTCCCATCCGATTCCTTACTGGGTGCTGGCGCAGATCGAGCGACATCGCGGCCAGAACCACTTGGCCGTGGAATCTCTCAGGAGATGCGTTGCTCTCCAACCTGACAAACGCTCGTTCCGGCTTGCTTTGGCCAAGTGTCTTCGCCAAGAGAGGGAGGTCGGCGCAGCTCTCGAGCAGCTGGACGAACTCCTCCAGCGAGATCCAAGTTGTACGGCTGCCCTGATCGAAAAGGCAGACCTTTTGGAACACGTGGGTCGTTACAGCGAGTTGGATACAGTTATCGCTGATCTTGCGACCCAGCAAGTCGATGGCCCTCAGGTCACGCTGATTCGAGCTAGTGCCGCTCTACATCAAGGTCAGTTGGCGACCGCCATCGACCTGACAAAGCCCTTTCTGTCCACCGACAATGTGGACCGTGAGCAGCGTGCCGGGCTGCTCTTTGTGTGTGGTCAAGCCTATGGAAAGCTGGCCGAGCCCGAAAAGGCGCTGCGAGCGCTTGGCGTGGCCAACCGGCTGCTTTGCATTCCGTTGGACCGCAGAGCTTTTCAGGAAGACGTCGATCGCACCTTGGCTTTCTTCAACCGAGAGCGGTTTGAGCGAGAGACGCCGATCCAGCAAACGACACTGCCGATCTTCATTGCCTGCCTACCTCGCTCAGGATCCACACTGTTGGAACAGCTGATTGCCGCGCATCCCGACGCGGCGGGAGCCGGTGAGCTGGATTTTTTCTACAACCTGCGTCGAAACATGATGCAGCGAGACCGCTTGAACTACCCTCGGCAGATTGAACGGATGTCGGCAGACGCCCTCCGCAGGATCGCCACCGGCTACCTTGATCGAATCGAGCGTTTTCGTGGCCCGCGAACTTCCCGTGTTGCCGACAAGAGCATCGAGAACTACCGGGAGCTCGGCCTGATCTCGATGTTGTTTCCCCGAGCGCACTTGATCCATCTCAAGCGCAACACTCTGGACTGCTGCTTGTCGATGTATATGCATCCCTTCTACCACCTGGCTTCGTTGACGTCGTCGCTGCGGGACATCGGTTTCTTCTACCGGCAACACGAACGCTGTATGAAGCACTGGAGAGACGTCGCCGGCTTACGGATACTCGAAGTATCCTACGAGGCCCTGGTCAGAGACTCGGAGCACGAGTTGCGACGTATTCTGGACTTTTGTGGCTTGTCTTGGGACCCAAGCTGCCTGGAATTTCACCAGTCCGAGCGGCTGTTGCGGACTCTCAGCTACCACCAGGCTTCGCAACCGATTTACGAGACCTCGATTGGCGTGGGCGAACCCTACCGCCCCTATGTCGGCGAGTTGCTCGAGGAACTCGAGCACACATGAGAGGATCGGAACCAACCGTCGTCGCCTAGCCCGGATTATTCATGAAGATCGTGGCGAGAGGTTGTAAGTACGTTCGTGGCAAGGAAGGCGAGCAATTCTTCCGCAGGCGTATTGAAGCAATACGTCGAGGGAGAATTGTGAAGCATGACGAAGCCACGGATGGACTTACGACCTCGCAGCAGATCGCTCATGAATAATTCGGGCTAAGGGCTCATCGTCGCGGCTCGCTAGATCATCACTCATGCCTCGGAAAAACACCCTGGAGGGCCTCTTTTCTCCGTGATCTCTGTGCCTCTGTGTTTCGACAACAGCCCAGACAAAAGAAACACAGAGGCACGGAGGACACAGAGTCGGTAGCACCGCTCGGGCTGCCTGGAACGCGTTGACCATTGAGAAGCCCGTCACCCGCAATAATGTGCCCCTACGTTGCAGGTGGTGACTGGGCAGGAAGGCGCAGCGGCGCAGGAACTTGATGGCGTCAACCTCCTCCCTCTACTGCTGAAGCAGCTTGGACGGACCCCATCATCATTACGGAGGAGCTTCGCCCCACGGAGTCATGCGCAAGGGGCAATTCCGACTGACGAACACTTCGATGCTCCCCCCCTACTTTTCTTGACTATCCATTACTTGTGCCATATAAGATCTGGAAGATGTGGTTACCGGTAGGTCCATCGTCCCATCTTTGGCGCGCTCTTGAGGCAGCAGAGCCATCAAATGCCATCCACGTTCAAACGGCACCGAGTCAACAATGCTCGGACCTCTGTTGCGGCCCTACTTCATCTGAATGGCCACGCCCAACACAAGGAACTTACGATGCCCCTTTCCAGCAAGCGCCGCAAGATTCAGCTCGGTTCATCAGGTCGATCAGTGCATCGTGAACACCGGCGACGGGCACTCCGGCGTCTCGGCGCGGAGATGCTCGAGAGGCGCATCCTGTTGACAACGGTCACCGGCGTGGACCCACTGGAAGGGTCGCACAACGTGGCAACTTCGACAGACGTCTCGGCGACGTTTGATCAGGCCATCGCGCCGGCGACCGACCAGACATTTGTTGTGCATTCGCAGCAGAGCGGCCAGCTGATTGGTACGGCGACCACTGTCAGCACTGCGGGAACGGTGGCCACGCACGATCCCGCGGTCGACTTCTTTCCTGGCGAACGTTTGCAAGCGACGGTCACGGGAGGACTCGCCACGGCCGGTGGACCTCATGTGTGGCAGTTTCGAACCGCGGTCGGTGGTGGACTCGGAACTTTCGTCGACAGCGGCCAAGTCCTCGGCGTCGCAGCGCAAAACGACAGAAACCTGGGCCTCGAGGTAGGAGATCTTGATGCAGATGGTGATCTCGACATTTTCATGACTAGCTTCCGTTACCTCGGCAGCCAGATTTTCCTCAACGACGGAGGCAACTTCACCAACAGCGGTCAGAGCTTAGGACAACACGATGCCCGCGACGTATCGTTCGGAGACGTGGATGGCGACGGTGATCTGGATGCTGTCATGGCGAACAGTGGCGGACAAGGCAATATTGTCTGGCAGAACGACGGCAGCGCCGTGTTTTCCGAGTT
Organism: Pirellulaceae bacterium; assembly: GCA_965223305.1. Taxonomy (GTDB): domain Bacteria; phylum Planctomycetota; class Planctomycetia; order Pirellulales; family Pirellulaceae; genus CBDCWT01. The sequence goes on from CBDCWT010000032.1 coordinate 22,169, forward strand.
CCAGACTTTTGGGAACCAGAGCAGCCGAGAGGTCCGGCTCGGCGACTTAGATGGTGACGGCGACCTCGACGCATTTGTTGCCAACGACGACGGCGGCGACCGTGCCTATCTCAATGATGGTAGCGGCTCCTTTAGCGCCGCAGGTAGTGCGCTGGGAAGTGACGCATCGATCGGTGTTGACCTTGCCGATGTGGACTCCGACGGCGACCTGGACGCTTTTGTAGTGTCCGGAGGCACCAGTCCCACTGGGGTCGACCGTGTTTGGATCAACGATGGGAGCGGCGCGTTCACTGATAGTGGACAAAACTTAGGACCCGGACCGGGCCAGAGCGTTCGCCTTGCCGACCTCGACGGCGACGGAGACTTGGATGCGTTTGTCTCGGAGTTTGATGAATTCAACCTAGTGTATTTCAACGATGGTAGCGGTGTGTTCACTGACAGTGGTCAGGCGATTGGAGTACCTGTTTCGACTTTCGCAACCCGATCGAACGACGTGAAGCTTGGTGATTTGGATGCCGATGGTGACCTTGACGCTTTTGTCGCGAACAGTTTGGAGCAGGGGAATCGCGTCTACCTCAACGATGGTGCCGGGATTTTCACTAATAGCGGCCAAATACTGGGCGCGGAACCGGCGGCCAACACCTACGCCGTCGCGCTTGGCGATATCGACGGCGACGGCGATTTAGATGCTGTGACCGCCAACGACAACAACCTCACGAACACGCTTAGCGTTGGCCGAATCTGGGTAAACCAGAATCCAACGACTTCTGTTTCACTGGCCATCGACGCCGCGACGATCGCGGAAGCAGCGGGGAGCGCGGCGGTGACTGCCAGCCTCTCGGCTGCACACGCGCAAGCAGTGACTATCGACCTAGGCTTTTCTGGGTCGGCAACCGACCCGACGGACTACACCATTTCGGGCAATCAAATCGTTATCGCAGCGGGTGAAACAACCGGATCGATTTCGATCACAGCTGTCGATGATGCGGACGATGAACCGGACGAAACGGTGGTCGTCGACATTACGGGCGTGACCAATGCTCAAGAGGCGGGCGTCCAACAGGCTGCGGTGATCATCCTCGATGACGACGAGCCAGTGGTGCCCGATGTGGCGCTCAGCGTCGACAACGATGCCGTTGACGAAGCGGGCGGCACGGCGACTTTTACGGCTACGCTCTCGGAAGTCACTACTGCGCCAGTGACCGTTAACCTGGCGTTGTCGGGCACGGCCACCGCCGGCGCCGACTACACCGCCTCGGGAAACCAAATCGTCATCGCCGCCGGTAGCAGCTCCGGATCGATCACGGTGACCTCCCAGGATGACGACGAAGATGAACCAGACGAGACCGTGATTGTCGACATCGATAGTGTCATCGGTGGTAATGAAGCGGGGACGCAGCAGCAGACGACGACAATCACCGACGACGACGCGCCTCCCGGCTTTACAGTCACTTCGCTCACCGCCACCGAGTCCGGCTTTGTGGCCCAATTCGCTAACGACTTGGATCCTAGTGGGTTGAATCTGTATGACACCCAGAACCTGGCGCTGGGTGCGGCCGACGCCGCATTGGTTGGTGCGTCCAGCGGCCCTGTCGGCGGTTCGCTAATTGTCGATGACGAACTCCGCAGTGTGACCTTCATCAAGGCAGGCGGTCCTCTGGCACCCGATTCCTACACGGTGACCTTACGCAGTGGGGAAGACGCTTTCAAGGACGCTGGTGGCCAGCCGCTCGATGGAAACGGTGACGGTACTGCGGGAGACGACTACGTGAGCAGCTTCGCCGTGGCGCAGCCCACGGCGGGCACTGTCACACTGAGCATCCCCGACTTTACACGTGGTCCAGGCCAAGCGGTCAACCTACCGGCGGACACGACTAACGGGATCCCGGTCACGATCAGCGATGGTGATAACGTCCGCGCTGTCGATTTGCGAATCGGTTACGATCCCAGCAAGCTGAGCATCACGGGCGCTACGGTCAGCGCCGATGCACCGCCAGGAGCCACCGTGGTTGCGAACACCACCACGCCCGGACTGGCGATTCTGGTCTTCTTCAGCTCGGCTTCGCTGCGAGCGGGCAGCAGCACACTGGTCAACTTGCAGGCGACGGTGCCCACTGAGAATGCTGGGGACGTGTATGGGACGCAGCAGGTGTTGGATCTGCACGCGGCGGCGGTCAGTGACGGCAACGACAACGAGGCCCCGGTGCAAGTGGATGACGCGGTGCAGCTGGTGAGTTACTTCAGCGACGTCTCGGGGAACGGCCGCGTGAACGCCGCGGATGCCTCTCAGGTAGCTCGTTTTGCAGCCTTGATCGACAGTGGTTTTGCCGGTTCGGTGTCAACTGACCCGATCTTGGCGGGAGACGTGAGCGGCAACAACCGTATCAACGCCGCCGACGCCTCCCTGGTGGCTCGGTTTGCTGCGCTGATCGACGTGCCCGAAATACCGGCGGTCCCCACCGGCATCCTCACGACGGGCGTAACGAGTCTGGATCCGTTGAATCTAGGCCCCACCAATCTAGAGACGACCTCGATCATTGCCAGTCGGCACTCCGGTCCGCCGGAGAGTGGCAACACGGCCGCGAGTTTCGCGTTAGACTTCCGGGTTGTCGAGAATCTTGGCTCAGCGACCGCAAACATCGACCGGGTCGCTGTGGACCGGATGATGGCTGACCTGGCGAATAGTGAAAACGACGAGCAGGGCGAACTTGCTTCTGCCTCTCTATTGGCAGACATGATCGACGAGTTGTTTTCGGCGGTCGAGTAAGCAGCTTACGACCTGTGTCGGAACTCTGCTGCGGGTATACTTGCTCCAAGGGAATTCTCTCCTCGGGCTCCCCTCTCCGGCGGCGAGTCGTGCAGTTTTGCGCTTCATGCAGTCCGCCAAACTCTGGCGAGTTCGGCTACGCTCCAAATCAGCCGCTGGGCGTTAGCCCACGGTTCCCCAGCGAAACCGAGCGTAGCGTCCGGGGAGGGCCCGGGAGTGATCGCCCCGAGGCGTGCCCCCTCTCCGGCCCTTCGGGCCGACTCTCCCCGAGGGGAGAGCGAAGAAAGACGAAATCACGCACTAAGTTAGTTCGACTGTTTTAGATTTGTCTTTTGTTAACATTCAAGGGAGCCAATCGTTTACGTCGTTTCCAGTGGTACAAGCGAGCTAGTTCGTTTCGCTTCAGCCACTCCTCGCTTTCCCAAAGAACGTGGGAGAGCGTACCGCATTCGAATCGTTTGTGAATGATTGATGCGACACCCTCTTGGATTTGTTGAACGGTGATCGCTGGCGTCCATTTTTTTCCCCCGCCGGGCTTCCGTGACTAAGAACCAAGTGGCGATGAGCGAGAGTGTCTGATGGTGATGCCAGCCGATCCAGTTGCGAACCTCGTAGTCCGCCAGGCCGGCTTCACTCTTGGCTCGTTGAATACATTCTTCGATTCGATGTTCAGCCTTTGCCACACGTGCGAATTCACTCAATTGCGTTTCAACGTTCGCATTGGAAAGGTAGTAATCTGTTTTGACGACAGTTTGATCATCGCGGTCTCTGTAACGGATCACGACCAATACTTCTTCGTGTCCTTCTTGTCGTTTGTCGGTACGCCCCACAACGCTACGTTTCACGGCCTCAATGATCAGTGGGCCTTTCGCGCCGTCGCGCACGTCGATCTCCGTCCATTCGCTGTCGCTGAGAGACGAAGCCCACTTGTCAACTCGCAGCCAAGGACGTTTGGGATGTCTGCCACGACCGGAATACGGAGGTGGGTCGGCGTGCAGATCACGAATCAAAGTGTTCGACGCGACAGACAGGAGGTATTGTTCGTCCATGTTGTTCAAACGGCGGCGAAACCAGTATGGACGGCCCATCTCGTCATCACCGGCAATCCACTCATGTGGCAGCTGATCAGCGTGTTCTTGCAGCATCTCCAAGCACAACTGGTGTCGCGTACGATACCGGGTTCCTTTGGGGATTCCTGCCTTCTTTCGCCGCTTCGGATCTTTTGTCCATTCCTTGGGAAGATACAATCGCGTATCCACCAATGCATGCTCTTCGCTCGACGCGTATCCCATGTAAACGGCCACTTGGCAGTTGTCGACCTTTCCCAGGCGACCACACCACTGACGCGCAACGCCGACCGAGCCCTTCCCCGACTTCGGAAATCCGGAAGGGTCGAAAACGATCACACCGTCTTCTGTGCCCAACTGCTGACCCACTTGGCGGACCAGCTCTTTGCGCAGCGGTTTATCATCCCAGCCGGAGACACCAATAAACCATTGCAGCGGCATTCGTTCTTGTTCGAAACGATAAGCAATCGACTCCGTGTTCTTTGCATCGAGATCGGAAAGCAAGCCTTGGACAAACGTCTGAGCATGCTCTACTTGTTCTCGACGCACCAAGTTCTCGACAAAGGGTGCCATAAACCGCTCCAACCGCGGTATCACCTGTTCAAAGACCCGGGGATCCACAGAGCACTCATCCAACAACTCCTGCTTCCGTGTCTCGTATATCGCTTCCATGCGACCGCTCCTTCCGTGTGAATTGGCATGGCCACAAACAGCAGAAGGTGCTAATAGGAAATCACTTAGAATTCGTCAATAGAAGTGCAACAGTCGAATTAGAAGCTGTACGATCTCCTCGCGGGAGGGTCGCACGCGTAGCGTCCGGGAATCCGAAGCTACGCTTTCCGTCGCGCCGCCCTACTTTCGAAGGTGAGAGTGGTTACGGCACACGGAGTGTGCCTACTACCTTGGACCTAGGTCAGCTTGATTTTGACGGTGACCTGACCGTGGTCGGAGCGAGTCCTCGGGACCTGTTCGAAGCTCTCGGTCTCGTCGATGATGTGATCGTTTAAAGACGCGCACGTAGTCTACTTCACCGACCCGATTCGGGTTACGTCCGTAGAACTCTTCGCTGACCATGATGTGATCGAGCGCTTCAAAACCCCCGGCAAAGATGTGGGTGAAGTAGGTGTCACGTGTGCTCGTCCTGGCCTGAAGTTGCTGCGCGGTATACAGCAGAACATCCCACTGCTTTTGTTTTCTGCCGATAGGGCAGTCGGTAGTACGGCGGCTCGCCGGCGATCATCTTTGTGGTGACAGCCAACGCTCCGTCATTGACATCACCGATCACGACAACCGGTTTGCGGTTCCCCGTCGCTTCAGCTGCGACCAAGGCCCGCAGACCTGCCGCTTCGGCGGCTCGGAGAATCAGAGATCGCGCAGCGCCCAGCGCTCGATGAACCGGGTCCGCGGCCGTTTCTCCAGCCAGATATGTCGGCCGTTTGGACTTGAGGTGAGCGACGAAGACGGTAACGGTTAGCTGCCCAGTCACACGAATCCGCGCCTTCAGCACTGGACGCGAAAAGTGTGTGATCGCCAGCTTGACCGTTTCCTCTGCGGTGACGGTTGCACCTTGAGTGGCAGCGGTCGGATCGCGAGGGAACGAGAGCTGCGCGCCAGCTGGAATCATCGCAATCGACTCGGACTCCAAAACCTCGAAACGGGACGCCAGCGCCACAGCCGGTGTGCTGGCAGGGACTTCGTTTTCCTGCGTCGCCAGCACGATCGGCTGAACGTCCGCGAAGCGTTTGCTCTTCATCAGCGCGACATGCAGTGCATCGCGCCGAAACACCTCTTGAAACCCGACGATGTCGGCCTGCATCTCGTCTAGCTGACGTCCAATCCAGTCCGTCTTGTCGTGGAACTCATCCTCTGCATAGGCCGTTGCCGGACGATAGTAGTCCAACCCAGGCAGCACCAGGTTGAAGACGTTAAACGTGCCAATGCGAAAGAAGTCAGCCACTAGTTACTCACCAAACAGGAGTTGGAAACGCAGCCGCATGTCCCCTGTGAATGCTCGACGTCTCAGCAGTGCTGCGCAGCCAAGCTTGTTATTTGTTACTACCACAACTTCGTTCGCAGTAACTTGAGCACGACGCTCTTGTTATCGAAATCCAAAAATGTCGGCACACCGGACTCGTCTCTCTCCGAGTTCTTCAACAGGGCTGTTATCTGGGAAATCGGATACACGATGGCAACCTGGGCGTAAGAAACGGCTGTCAACGGAATACTTGTACCGAGCAGCGCATCGTGGTCGGGGATCCGCGGGCCTTCTGTTTCGTCGCTGTTGCGAGCGACGATTTCTTCGATAAAGCTGTTGAAGTCGCCGATGGCCGTGCGTGACTTGTCGCTTTCGGAGAGCTTCACTAGGCGTGCGTTGAGGAGGATACAAGTGTCCTCGAGCTCAGAGTTCAACCGGGCGTTGTAGAACCCGACGCAGCCGTAGCCGCTTGTCAGCAGACAGGCTACCGGCAGGTAGTCGTTGTCCTTTTGTTCAGAGCCAATTAGTTTTCTGAAATCGCGAGGGTTCATCGTGCGAAGATCTCCTTGTAGATGGAAAGCTTTTCGACGACGTCATTGCATGCCAGACACCTATCATATTGGTACATCGATGCGCATCATTGTAGCGGATTGAGTCGCCGCTGGTCCCGTGTTTATCGCATGCATAGCGACTCGATACGCTATTTTCGACGATCTGCAGGAGCGACCTTCCGAGAGTGACGGTTGGGGGTTCTGTGATGTGGGTGTAACCGCGGTTCCGCTTGGCCGATCTGATTGGTTGCGAAATCTGGGTAAACAAAAAGCGGCCAACCTGCCATGATTCGGGTGTTTTATCCGTTTCATCAAGGCAAGGAGGCCGCTTCCCATGAAGGTCGCTGATTTAAATGCTTCGGGCAACCCCAACTCGGAGAATGTGACAGCAATCGAAGACGCGCTCGAGATGATCGACTCGGTTACTGAGCAGCTGAAGCAGGCCGTTCAGGACGCAGCTCAGAGCGGCAGTTCGTTCGATTCGGTGGAACGAAGCATTCGTGATACGGTGTTTCAATTGGGTCATCAGACAATCGAATTGTTCATACGCCTGCAAGGAGAAGGCGATTTGGGTCCTGAGATCGCTAGCAACGACGGTAAGCCCCTCTACCGGAGTGAGGAGGCTCATCAGACAACGGTTCGATCCATCTTCGGAACTCATCGGTTCGAGCAGTTTACCTACGCACCAGGTGCCAAGAAGGCGATCCAGCTGCGGCCGATTAGCGCTCGCATGTCGCTGCCACCGCGGCAGTGGTCCTATTTGCTGCAAGAGTTCTCGCAAATGTTGGCGGTTGACTCGTCGTACGAACAAGCGATGACCAATTTGGGGGCGATCCTCGGTGGTACGTTTTCGGTCGATACGGCCGAAAAAATCAATGCCGAACTTGGGCGGGTCGCAGGTGAGTTTTTTCGACGACTTGCCGCAACCAGAACCTGGCAGCGAGGCAAAGTTGCTTGTAGCCACTGCGGACTGTAAGGGCGTACCCCTGGTGAAAAACGATTCGTCCAAGGTCGCTGCATTCGAGACGGCAAAGAAGAATCCTGGTAACCGACGGATGGCCACAGTGGCCAGTGTCTACACGGTTGATCCTCACGTCCGCTCAGCTGAAGAGGTCGTCGCAGCGTTATTTCGCGACGAACCCGATGAAGAGACAACGCAAGTCAAACGCCCTCGACCTCAGAACAAGAACACAACCGCTCACTTTCCCACGCTGGAAAGTGATGGCGTGGGCGGTGAACTTCCCATCAGCGGAATTCACGTAGCCATAGCCTGGATCATCGGTCAGGTGACTGCACGCCGACGCAGTGGACAAGTCTTGATCACGCTCATGGATGGCCAGGACAGCCTTTGGGAGACGATGAAGCTGCATCTGTCGTTCGGTGCGCGGACAGTTCCGATCTTGGATATCCTTCATGCCTTATCCTATGTCTGGGAAGCAGCCGGTCTGTTCAAAAAGGACGATGCTGGCCGCAAAGCGTTCACTCGCACACGTTTGTTGCGAATCTTGCGAGGTGAAGTACGGTCTGTCATTACGGGCCTGCGCCGCCTCGGAACCACGGCGGGGCTGACTGGGAGGGCCGCAAAAGACCTGGCTCGAATCTGCGGCTATCTGGAAAAAAACGCCGACCGAATGCGCTATGACGAGTACCTGCGTCGAGGTTATCCGATTGCGACCGGTGTCATTGAAGGCGCGTGCCGTCACTTGGTGAAAGATCGCATGGAACGCAGCGGGATGCGCTGGACGCTTGAAGGTGCTCGTAGCATGCTCAACCTGCGAGCTGCATTTCAAAGCGACCACTGGCGAACGTTTCTGGATCACCGGATGGCCGTCGAAGGGGCATCGACACACGCCAACCAAGACCTGCTTGACAACTATCCAGCGATGACGCTCGCATGTTGACCGTCGGATCGACGGTTACACCCCTGTGATGTACGATGTCCCGCTGAGAGGATGAGCTCGCTCACCACATTCGCCAGGCTAGCGGCGCGGTTGGCTGGCTCATTTACCTGCTGCCGCTCTGCAGTAGCGGGCCTTAGACAGAGATCTTGATTCGACTCGTGATAGCGAGGATTGGCTGATGTGCCATGAACTGTGCTTTCGGACTGCGACAGAACTCGTCGAACAAATACGGCGCGGTGACGTTTCTTGCGTCGAGGTGATGGAGGCCTATCTTGCTCAGATCGATCGCATCAATCCGAAAGTCAATGCGATCGTCACCCTTCTGCCCGAGCAAGCGATGCAGAGCGCTCGTGAAGCAGATCGGAAACTGGCACAAGGTCAAGCTACCGGAGCCCTCCACGGGCTCCCAATTGCACACAAAGATCTGGTTTCAACCAAGGGAATTCGTACCACCTTAGGATCGCCGATCTACCAAGACAACATCCCCAACGTGGACGGTCTGATTGTCGAGCGGCTGCAGCAGGCGGGTGCCCTGACAATCGGAAAGACGAACACGCCTGAGTTCGGCGCTGGATCGCAGACGTTCAACGAAGTGTTTGGAGCGACACGAAACCCTTACGACGTCGCCAAGACCTGTGGTGGTAGCAGTGGTGGAGCAGCTGTCGCGCTGGCCTGTGGAATGCTCCCCATTGCAGATGGCAGTGATACCGGCGGGTCGTTGCGCAATCCGGCCAACTTCTGCAACGTTGTCGGCTTTCGAACCTCTCCCGGACGTGTACCGATCTGGCCCAACGAAGTTGGTTGGTTTCCGATCTCTGTACAAGGACCCATGGCCCGTACGGTCCAGGACGTGGCTTTGATGCTGAGTGCGATGGCGGGGCCCGACCCGCGCTCGCCGATCTCGATCAGCGAATCGGGAGACCGCTTTCGCGAACCGCTGGCACGCGATTTCCATGGAACCCGGGTCGCCTGGAGCCGTGACTTGGGTGGGCTACCTGTTGATCCGCGCGTCACCGCCGCCCTAGATGCCCAACGAGACGTGTTCGAAACGTTGGGCTGTGTCGTGGAAGATGCAGAACCCGACTTTCGCGACGCAGACGAGTGTTTCAAGGTCTGGCGTGCGTGGCGGTTCGAAATACAACACGCGAAACACATCGAACAGCACCGGAACCTCGTCAAGGACACCGTTATCTGGAACGCAGAGGAAGGGAGGAAGCTGACCGGTCCGGATCTGGGGCGTGCCGAAGTTTGCCGAACGGCGCTATATCACCGCGTGCGAGAGTTCATGGAACGATACGAATACTTGATCTTGCCGGTGAACCAAGTGCCGCCATTCGACATCTCCCAGCCCTACGTCAAGGAAATCAACGGGACCGCTTTGGCAACCTACATCGACTGGATGAAGTCTTGCTACTATATCACGGTAACCGGCCTGCCGGCCCTGTCGGTCCCCTGTGGATTCACCCCGGAAGGGCATCCGGTGGGCATGCAAATCGTCGGTCGTCACCAACACGATTTCGAAGTACTCCAGTTGGCGAACGCCTTCGAAGCGGCAACTGGATTCTGGAAGCGGCGCCCGCCAATCTTGTCGGAGACCTCGGACGGGGGATCCGAGCACACACGGGATACGCGCCTTTGAGTTCGTCTAACGAACGAATGCGATTCCGAAATCAGCCGTTGGGCGTTAGCCCACGGTTCCCACCAAAACCGGATGCTAACGCATTCCGGCTGATTTGTGGTCCAAGAACGGCTGGCGAGACAGGCAACACATGAACCACAGGTGGTCGGAGGCAGGGGGCAGTCCGTAGTCTGCCTCTAGTTCTGACAGCACGCGTTCGCCGCGCGCCTATGTCAAGCTTTCGCCAGCGCGTGCCGGAACGGCGCGGCGTGGGATATCGTGCGCTGATGGGTCGTCTTTAGCGCCGCTTGTTCCGGGCCTACACCCTCCCCGTCCCTCTCCTGCTCCTGCTCCTGTTTCCTCCGACCCCGGCTCGGCAGGAGCCTCGCCCGCCCGAGAGTCGACAGCTAACCTCAGATGTCTGCTGCCTGCGATCCGTGGCCCATCAGAGTGACGCCAGGAATGCCGCGAACGATAGTCCTCCGGCGGCCAATGCGATCATTCCCCATTTTCTCGTTCGTCGGACTTTCCACCACATGTAGAGGCCCGAGAAGACCCAAAGCAGAAACCCGACGCAAACCAGGTCGATCGTGTAGGCCCAGAGGTTGCTACCGAGGTGGCCGTGGAAACCAGCGCGAACGTGCATGCGCACCAAGAACTGGTCGACTGCAAAACGCTGTTGGGTCGCTACCAGCCGTTGCTCCGGGATGTTGTAGACGACTTTCGTTGTAGACCAGAAACTATTTCGCCGAATTTCAATTTTCTCTGGCGAAGGCTGCGTTGCACGAAAAGGTCCGCTGAAACCTGCCTCGCGCATAATTGCAGACGCCATCGCATCGAGCTCAGAGCTAGGGTCGAGATGGAGTGAATACGGCCGGTCGAAGACTGGCGTCCAATCAGGTTCTGCTTCAGGGCGGAACAGCGATCGGTGGTGAATCGTGAGTGAGCTGATGCCGTACATTGCGAACCACGGCAAAAGAAATAGCGCCAAGTAGAGATGTACTCGCCGATTGATATGGTCGAAAGTCATGCTTTCCCTTGAGATCGGGTTAGATCGAGTACAAGAAAAACGCGAACAAGCTGACCCCTCCTGCCAAACAGATTCCACCGATCATTCTGGCTTTCTTCAACGTCCACCACAGCCACAATCCAGACACGCTCCAGAACAGCATTGCGACAATCACTACATCAACTGACAGTGCCCAGAGTTTCTCAACTCGGTAGGGTTGGTTGTAGCCACGCCGGCCGTGCAGACGGTTCAGCAAGCTATGTACCTGCACCGCCTCTCGCTCTACGGTCAGACTCTTTTTGGTCAAATCGTACTTGATGCGGCGCAGTGTGAGCGGCTCTTGGCGGATAATCGTCAACTCGCCGTTCGTTAGACTGCCGCGCACATCATGGCGACCATCGAGTTCTAGGTCCGCCAAGATCTGCCGAGCGACAGCGTTCCTATCAGCTCCACTCATGTCGCGTGTATAGTCCAGCGTCCGTTCGACCTCCCAAGTGGGTCGCGAGTTCCCATACCAGGTTACGAAGGCCTCCCGGTGATTCATGGCCAGTGTACTGATCGCGTACATCAAGACCCAAGGAGCCAGGAAGAGGGCCAGATACATGTGTGTTCTGCGAATCAGCTTGTTCATGGTTCTTGATCTGACCGGATCGGGGCTGCTCGTGTCTCGCCAGCGGCTCAGTCCTCTCGCACCGCTACGACCGTCTGCTTCATCTCCAGCGGCGCTGCCGAGTCTAGCTTGAAGCGAACTCCGTGTGAGTCCGAGTCGGCCAGCTTGAACTTATCGTGTACCAGTGACAGGCGAAGATTTCGGCCGATCGGGAGACCCTTCAGTGTCGCGGTGCCATCCTGCTGTACCGCAGTCGTGAAAGGAAAGACGAATTCACGATCGCTCATTTCCAGGTGTTCTCCGGGGGGCAGCAGTTGGTTTCGAACGATGATCTCAGACCGAATCTGCCTTCCCAGCAACGTGGACCCACTTTTCCAATATCGCTGGTTCGGAGAACTGTAGACGCGTCCTTCGGAGAACGGTTGACCATCGGCAGTGGAAAACTGCGCTACGACCGTCCCCGTTCGCTCCATGTCCAGTGTGATCGACAATTCGCTGCTGTTCGCTTCGAACAGCTGTCCCATCACGAAGTGCTGAGCGTCGGCATCCGGAAACGTCGTCTTTGAAATCCAACCTTCACACACTGCAATGAGCTGCAAATCCCCGCCGTGAGGCAGTGATTCGAACTCGAAGGTGCCATCGGCGTCGATCTTCACCCAATCGTACCAAATCAGGGAAGGGTTCTCGGGATTCCAGCTATCTTCCGCAGGCTTCGGAACCGAGGTGGCCATGACGTAGCCCGAGACGGGACGTGGAACATCCTGGGAGGTGTCTCCCAGAACTCGGACTCCGGGGCGCATTTCGATGTTCCGGATACGCACGGCTTGCTGGGGGCGAACTCTGAGGGGAAGCACGGCGCTAAACAGCGTAGGTCCTCCGTCGCGTAATTGAACGAGCATCGTCTGCCAGGTACCGTCGTTAATTGCGCGAGTTCGCCGGCCACCGTGATCCGCGTCCTCCCAGAGTTCGGAAGCCGACGGTCCGGCGACCATCACGCCAAATCGAGAGAGAGGCTTCCCGTTCGTGTCGACGGCTGACAATTCGACTTCGCAGCCGGCCTTCAACGTCACCTCAGCCTGTGGCGGCCCCAAGTCGAAATGGACCGTCTCCTGCACGAAGTTGGCGTGTTTCACCGAGAAGGTGACCAGGCGAGGAGTGAGCACGCGCGGTCCGGCGCCCACGTGGCTCGGGTAGCTAATGTTAGCCTTGCCGCTAGCGTCGCTGATCACCGTCTTGGGTGGCCCGATTTTCTCGTAGGGCCAATATCCGTGACCGCCCCGCTCCACCATGCGCATGGCATAGGCCATGACCAGGGCACCGGATATTGGCTGGCCGTGTTCGTCGGTCAGTACCACGGTCAGATCGGTCATCTCGGTAAAGTCGACTTCCTTTGATCGCGGGACGGTCTCGGCGTCGCGATCAGCTGCCCGAGCTGCTGAATTCAAGGTCCAAACCAGCATTAGGCCGCCGCAGAGGGCGACCGCCGCCAGTCGAGTTCTCGATCCGCGCTGTTCGTTCTTCGACATCGATCTGCTCAGTACAAAAGTGTCCACCACCGCGCTCCTGCTTTTATGGCTGGTTGGCCGAAGTTGGGTCAAGTGCGACATCTCGCCGCACACGACGGCGAAGTCCGGGCAAGCTATGCTTACAGGGCGGCCCAATCAACGATTTCTTGACTTCTAGGAGTTCAATTTTTCCCGAGCCAGAACGAACTTCTTCCCAGCCGGGGACCCGAGTAAGATAGACATGGGTTTAGCGGGCTTAGTCATGGTGTATTGATGGCGAACAAGAGATTCTTCATGTGGATGTCGGGGTTGGTGTCGCTGCTGATAGCCATCAGCGGGGGCATTTTGAACGTCGCCTTGACCAACATGAAAGCGGCCCCGGCCAAAGTGAGTCAAACGCGGCCCAGCATAGCCGTGACCACACAGGTTGCCCAACGCCAGCCCTATTGTGAACAGTTAGTTGGCTACGGTAAAGCGAGACCTTTGACGATCACCGAGGTGGATGCCGGGGTGACGGGCGACGTGGTTTGGCGGGCGGTGGAGCTCGAAGCGGGAATCTTCGTGAAGGCAGGGGACGAGCTGGTTCGGATCGACGACCGCGACCTAAAAACCGCGGTGGCCGCCGCCACCGCTCGTTTGACTCAGGCGAAGTTCGCGCTGCGACAACATAAGATCTCGCTGGAAAAACTGCTCGATCTCGCCGACGTTTCCCAGACCGAGTTGGAGACTGCAACGCGATCGCACGGACGATTGGAAGAGCTCAGGCAGAGTGCGGCGATTTCGGAGGAGGAGCTCGACGCAAGCTTGCTCCAACTGGCTCAACGACAACGTGCACTACTCGAATTGCAACACCAGGCTGAGCGAGCGCCTCCGGAGATCGAGCGCGCCCAAGCGGAAGTAGAGGCAGCGGCGGCGTCGCTCGAGCAAGCCCAGAATGATCTCGATCGTACGACTGTGCGGGCTCCCTACGACGGTTTTGTTGACGAGAGGATGGTCCAGCTCGGAGAACGGGTTTCGCCGGGCACGCCCCTGTTTCGCATCGTCGATACCTCCCAGATCGAGATTCCCATCGCGCTGTCGGCCTCGGAGTATCCGGTTGTCAGACCGGGTTCGTCGGCCGCTGTCCGCCTGGCCGAGGGTGGGCCTGTGGTCTGGAACGGAGCAGTGGCACGCGTTTCGCCAATGATCGACGATCGTGACCGGACTTTTTTCGCTTTCCTCTCGATACCAGGTTCCAGCGAAAAGCCGTTGGTGCCTGCGGGTGCGTTCGTTGTCGCGGAAATCGAAGGAACTAAACACCAAGACGTCGTCGCGGTGCCGCGTACGGCCCTGGTGGGCAACCGCATCTACATCGCAGCTCCTGTGGAAGGTGCGGACGATGTGTCGGTGATCGAGGCCCGCATCCCCAGCGTTCACCGCTTGTTGACGGATATCGCTCTGCTAGGCGGTGGGGTTGAACCCGGCGAGAAGATTGTTGTCACGAATGTCGAGAAGATCGGTGACGGCTCTCGAGTTGTCATTGCCGAGCGTTCCGAGACGGACAGCAAATAGCGGCGTGATACCGGCAACTGACACTGGCAACCCACAACCCCAAGTTTCCCACCGTGAACCTGACTGGCCTTTCCGTCCGCAATCCAGTTGCTGTACAGCTGCTGATGTTCGCCTCCATCGCTGGCGGCATCTACTGTGCGCTGACTGCGACGCGTGAGTTCTTCCCGACGTTCGAGATGAACTTGATCACGGTCGTCGTTCCCTATCCAGGTGCTACTCCGGACGAGATCGAGAAGTCGGTGACTTTGCCGATCGAACGAGGGTTGCAGGAGTTGCGAGATGTCAAAGAGGTCCGCTCGACGATCTCCGAAGGCTCGTCTACCACGATTGTCGAACTGGAGCAGGACGCCGCAGACCCGGATCAGGTTCTCAACGATGTGCGTGGACATTTCGACCGGGTCAAACCGGACCTTCCTGACGGAGTCGAGGATCCTGTTGTCTCGATGTCGGAGCCGTTGCTGCCGGTGATCGCGGTTGTCTTGTACGGTGACGTTACTGAGGAACAGCTGCGAGATTCCGCGATTGACGTTCGTGACGAACTACAGACGATTCCGGGGATCACTCGGATCGCCGTTTCGGGGATTCGCGAACGCGAGATTTGGGTCGAGGTCCAGCCGGCGGCGTTGGAGGCAAACGGCTTGACGTTTGGCGAGGTGGGACAGGCCATCGCCGCGGGTAACCTAGACCTGCCTGGCGGTCAGGTGAAGAGTCGTGATGGGAACATCCGCATCCGCACCAAGTCCGAAACGGACCGGGCTCACAAGCTCGAGCAACTCCAGGTACGTTCTGGGCGAGACGGCGCGGCCACTCGTCTGGGCGACATCGCTACGGTCAAGGAAGCATTCGAAGACCGTGTGATCAGTGGACGCTACCGCGGCAAGAGGGCGGTCCAGTTAATCATCTTCAAGGGGGAACAAGAGGACGCTCTTGACATCTCACAAGCGATCAAAGAGTACGTCAGCGAAAACCCCACGATCCGCGGCGGCGCGATCTCCGTCACCACCACGCTCGACCTGTCTAGGTTCATCCAGCAACGATTGGAACTGCTAGGTCGCAATGCCTTGTGGGGCCTGCTGTTGGTGGGAATCACTTTGGCCATTTTTCTCGACTTGCGAGTCGCCTTTTGGGTGGCAGCCGGATTGCCTATTTCGCTGTGCGGGACTTTGATCGTGATGAACTGCTGGGGCATCACGGTCAATCTGATGTCCATGTTTGGCATGATCGTTGTGCTGGGGCTGATCGTCGACGATGCCATCGTGATTGGCGAGAACATCTTTACGAAGATGCGGCAAGGCCTTCCATTAATGGAGGCAGCGATCGAGGGGACCCGCGAAGTCTCGCTGCCTGTGTTGGCTGCCGTGTTGACAACCATCGTTGCCTTCGCCCCACTGGCGTTCATCGAAGGGCCGATGGGCACCATCTTTCGCGAGCTACCTCTGGTGATGATTGCGGCGCTGGCCATCTCACTCGTTGAGGCCTTCGTCATTCTGCCAATGCATCTGGCCCACATGCGACGGAAACCGAGCACCACATCGTCCTTGGCTCGGGCGAAACATCAGTTGCTTGAAGAGTACTTCCCGTCGCTCTACGAACCAGTTCTGCGGTTTGTCTTGCGTTGGCGTTATCCAGCACTTGCCGCCACGTTCTTGTACGGTGCCGTTGTCGTTGGAATGGTACAAGGCGGTATCATCCCGTACGTGTTCATCCAAGAAGAAGATGCCGAGACGATCATGGTCACGCTCGAGATGGCGGCCGGAACCACCGAGCGACGAACCTTGGAGGTCGTCGAGTTGATCGAGACAATCGTGCTCGACCAGCCCGAAGTGGCGAGTGCCTACGCAGTCCTCGGAGCGGCGTTTGACGATCAAGGTGCGGCGAGTTCGGCTGACCCTGCTACGCTGGGGCAGTTGACGATCGAGTTGCTGCCGGGGAACGTCCGCGAGCAGGAAGGAATGCGTTCGTCCAAAGAACTGCTGGCGCAACTCCGCCGGCGAACTGC
Organism: Pirellulaceae bacterium; assembly: GCA_965223305.1. Lineage (GTDB taxonomy): Bacteria > Planctomycetota > Planctomycetia > Pirellulales > Pirellulaceae > CBDCWT01. The sequence goes on from CBDCWT010000032.1 coordinate 38,722, forward strand.
GACCATCCCAGGAATCGATAAGCTGACCTACTTAGCCCAGTCGGGTGGACCTAGCGGACCGGAGCTCGAGATTCGCGTGAGCGGAATCGAATTCGAGACGCTGAGTGGGGCCGTCGATCACGTCCGGGAACAGATCGAGCAATTCGATGGGGTATTGCAGATCGAGGACGACCTAAAGGTCGGTAAGCTCGAAGTTCAACTGGAGCTCAAAGAGACAGCTCGCTCGCTGGGGCTGACCACGCGTGACTTGGCGATCCTGGTCCGTTCTGCGCTCTACGGTTTTGAGGCCCAAAAACTGCAGGACGAACGTGGCGAAATCAAGGTGCGCGTCGTACTGCCCGAAGCATCGCGGATGAGTCTAGCGAACCTCGAGCGGTTGCGAGTGCCGACTCCTAGCGGCGGGCGCGTGCCATTGATGGAGGTGGCCTCTCTGAAGACAGAGCGAGGCTTCGGAACGCTGGCGCGGGTTGATGGCCGCCGCGCGATCACCATCACCGCTGACGTGGACGAAGATACAGCGAACGCGCACGACATCGTGGAACAGCTTCGCGAGAAGCTGGCGGACATCGGTGAGCGATATCCCGGCGTCAGCATCTCTTTTGAAGGCCAGCAGCGAGACCAAATAGAGGCCTTCGGTTCACTTTATTTCGGCTTCCCTGCCGCAATGCTGGGAATCTATGCGATCATCGCCATCCTGTTTCGTTCCTATCTTCAGCCGTTCATCGTAATGGCTGCCATTCCCTATTCGCTGGTCGGCGCGATGTTGGGACACTACCTTGTCGGGTATCCGTTCACGCTCCTTTCCATGATTGGCTCGGTGGCTCTTGCGGGCATCGTTGTCAACGACAGCTTGATCTTGGTCGACTTCGTCAACCGGGCCCGCAGACAGGGTATGCCTCTTGTTGATGCCGTGGTGCATGGCGGCAAGTCGCGCCTCAGGGCTATCGTGCTCACGTCGTTGACAACGATTTCAGGTCTGGGTCCGATGATGTTGGAGCAGAGTTTCCAGGCGAAGTTCCTGATCCCGATGGCGGTCTCGATCATCTTTGGCTTGGCATTTGCCACAGGGCTGACACTGTTGCTACTACCAGTTCTGTACATCGTGCTAGATGACCTCAAGAAGCTGCCGTCGCGAATCCTGCGCATGGCTCAGCCTAGGCAAGCAGATACAGCAGACACAGCAGATACAATCGCTGCCGAGCCAGAAGCCATTCGATACTAACCCGAATTATTCATGAGCGATCTGCTGCGAGGTCGTAAGTCCATCCGTGGCTTCGTCATGCTTCACAATTCTCCCTCGACGTATTGCTTCAATACGCCTGCGGAAGAATTGCTCGCCTTCCTTGCCACGAACGTACTTACAACCTCTCGCCACGATCTTCATGAATAATCCGGGCTAATGCACCAGGCATTCACTACGGCGTCAACTCGCTGAAGCGAACTTGCTCCTGAATCCGTGCTTCCCCCCCAACGTCGCAGATGGTGATCGTGGCCAGGGGATCCGGATCACGCCAGTCAACTTCCAGCAAACCGAAATTCTCGGCAACCAGCGGGTCCCCAACCCGATGACTGTTGGGTGCCGGCAAGGTGCCTCGGTGATGGGTGAGCCCGCTGGATGTCGCCTCGAGGAAGTCATGCTCTGCGAATCGGGCCCGGGTCAACTCGCCCAAGTGCTGGTCACCACTGAGCAGCAGGACCGGGCTGTTGGCCTCGCGCTTTAACAGTGTCAGCAACCGACTTCGCTCGTGTGGAAAATTGTTCCACTTCTCGAAGGGATGATCTGCCGGCAGTACTTGAATGCTCGATACGATCAGCCTCAGCTCGGCGGGCCGCTCCAGTTGGCGCGCCAACCATTGCCATTGCTGTTCGCCCAACATGCTCTTCTCGGGATTGTCGTCCGCAACGTAGATCGTTCGGCCGGCAAAGGTGATGCCGGCTAGTTGGCTGCGGTGGTAGCGTGTGTCGAGCAGTACGACTTGAACTCGTCTCCCGGCGGGGCCGAACACCTCCGCGTGGTAAACGCCACGCCGTTTTCTTCGCGGTGAGGCCGCGGGCACGCGAAGGAAGTCCAGCAAGGCCGCTTGCGAGCCGACTTTGTGTGGATGTTCGCTACCCCCGTCGTTGATCCCGTAGTCGTGGTCGTCCCAAGTTCCCAGGAGGCGGCAGGACGTCCTTAGTTTTTGAAAGCCGGGTTGTTCGTTCAGCTTCCGGTAGGCGGCACGGATTTGGAGCGGGTGCGTCGAGTCAGCGTAGACGTTGTCGCCGAGCAACAATATCAGCTCGGGACGTTTTTCCTGGATGGCATCCCAGATCGGTTGCGGTTTGTCTTGATGAGCGCACGAGCCGAAGGCAATTCGCGAGAAGGGAGCGCGCCGCGGCAGGTTGTCTTGGGCCGAGCTCGCAGCCGCCATCAGCAGCAGCGAGATCGCCGCGCAGAAGCCGCGCAAGCCATTCGTGGCGCGAGCAGCGCTAGGCTCGTCTGCTCGGTGTTTCTTCCAGTCGGCTCCCGGCACAGTCACTGGCATCTTCTCCCGAATACCTTCAAACCACGGGGCTGGATTTGCTTTCCTGCGCATCGCCGGGCTAGCCCGAATTATTCATGAGCGATCTGCTGCGAGGTCGTAAGTCCATCCGTGGCTTCGTCATGCTTCACAATTCTCCCGCGAAGTATTGCTTCAATACGCCTACGGAAGAATTGCTCGCCTTCCTTGCCACGAACGTACTTACAACCTCTCGCGACAATCTTCATGAATAATCCGGGCTAGGCGAGCACGCTCTCCGCGGCACCGCTTCACCGTTGTACCAGCTTGACGCCGGCGTGGCGAACCAGGAGACTCCTGGGAAGAGAGACCACTTCTCGGCTTTTGAAGACTGTACAAATGAACGATCGAGGGCATCGATGACCAAAGCGATACGAATTCACGAAACGGGGGGACCGGAGGTTCTGCGCTGGGAGGATGTCGACGTCGGCGAGCCGCAAGCCGGTGAAGTTCTGCTGCGACAGACCGCCGTGGGATTGAATTTCATCGATACCTACCATCGCAGCGGCGTCTATGCGGTCGATGAGCTGCCATCGGGAATCGGGGTCGAGGGAGCGGGTGTGGTTGAAGAAGTCGGGGATGGTGTGCAAGAACTGCGGCCGGGGGATCGGGTCGCCTACGCGGGCGGACCGCTCGGTAGCTACGCCGAACGGCGCAGGATGCCCACCGCGCGGCTCGTCAAGCTACCAGAGTCGCTGGACGACCAACAGGCCGCCGCGACCATGTTAAAAGGACTCACGACGCACTACCTCATCCGCCGCTGTTACCCCGTAAAGCCGGGTGATACGATTCTCATCCACGCTGCGGCCGGGGGTGTCGGGCTGCTCGTTTGCCAATGGGCCAGTCACTTGGGAGCAACCGTGATTGGCACCGTCAGCACGCCGGCCAAGGCCGAGCTGGCAACGGCCCACGGCTGTCATCACACGATACTCTACCGGGACGAAGACTTCGTCCAACGTGTCCGTGAACTGACCGGAGGCGAAGGCGTTCCAGTCGTCTACGACTCCGTCGGCCGAGATACGTTCGACGCGTCCTTAGACTGCCTGCGACCGTTGGGACTTATGGTAACGTTCGGCCAGTCGTCGGGGATCGTGCCGCCCTTTAAGGTCCACGAACTGACAGCACGCGGTTCGTTGTTCTTGACGAGGCCAACCTTGGCTACTTACACGGCGACACGTGAACAACTCGTCGCTAACGCCACGGAGCTGTTCGACGTTGTCACCAAAGGCGTTGTCAAGATCGAGATCAACCAAACCTATCCCCTGGCACAAGCCGAACAAGCTCACCGCGACTTGGAAGGCCGCCGGACGACCGGTGCTACAGTACTGCTCCCGTAGTTTTACTCCCCAGTCCCTGATCCATCTAAGCGAGGAACCAATGGCCGTTAAGCCGATCCCCGACGGATTTCACTCTGTGACCCCCTATCTGATCGTCAAAGGTGCCGCCAACGCCATCGAGTTCTACCAGCGAGTCTTTAATGCCACAGAGCTGATGCGGTTGGTCGCACCAGACGGCAAGGTCGGACACGCGGAGATCCAGATTGGCGATTCTCGGATCATGCTGGCCGACGAGCACCCCGAGATGAACCTGCTGGCCCCCCGATCACCGGGAACGTCCGGTGCGAGTATCTGTTTGTATGTCGAGAACGTCGATGAGGTGGTCAGTCAGGCGATCAGTGCTGGAGCCAAGGTGCAGCGCCCGCTACAGGACCAGTTCTACGGCGATCGGTCCGCGACTCTGGAAGACCCGTTTGCGCATGTCTGGACAGTCGCCACCCACATCGAGGATGTCTCCCCGGAAGAAATCGACCGCCGAGCGGCTGAGATGATGAAGCAGCAGCAGCCGGGCTAGGCCGTTCCCCGGCTATCCGATTGTAGCCGAACTCGCCAGAGTTTGGCGAATAGCTATCCGACGTAGCCGAACTCGCCAGAGTTTGGCGAACTGCTGACTTGTCCAGGAGTAGGCCGGAACAAGCGGCGCAATAGACTGTCCATCTGCGTCACCGTTTTCCGCGCCGCGCCGTTCCGGCACCCACTTGGTCACACAGAACACGAACGCAACGAAACTCGTCGGCTCGGCAGGAGCCTCGCCCTCCCGATGCTGCTCACTCGCTGTGACTACGCCGTCAGCTCGTCTCGCACGCGTTCGAGCAACGCCTTGGTCTTTTGAATGCCCTCGAAGGAATCCTTGCGGCCCTCGTATTCGACCCCGACGAAGCCTTTGAAGCCGGCGTCCTTGACGATCTTGAGGATCCGAAGATAGTCAGTGTTGACTTCGTTCCCATTGTCATCGAAGTCGTGAGACTTGGCACTCACGCCCTTGGCGAACGGCATCAGCTCATAGGTTCCCAGGTATCGATCGTATTCGATGACGTCCTCGCCGTTTCTCCCCCGTTGGATGAAGAAGTTTCCGAAGTCGGGCAGCGTACCTACCCGCGGATGGTCGACTTTCTCCATGACTCCGCGTAGCCACCGTCCGTGACTGGAAAGACCACCATGGTTCTCCACGATCACGTTAAGATCGTAGGTGTCTGCGATCTCGCAGAGGCGCCTTAGCCCGTCAACCGCCAGCAGCTGTTGTTCGTAGTAAGGCAGGCTGCGGTCGGAGGCGGCGTTGACGCGAATCGAATGGCAACCCAGCTCTGCAGCCCATTCCAGCCACTTGATGTGATTGCGCACGGCGGTCACCCGTTTCTTGCCATCCGAGTCGCCCAGATTGCCTTCGCCATCACACATGATCAGCAGACTTCGGACACCTTCGTCCTCCGCACGTTTTTTCAATTCAGCGAGCGCCCCCGGCTTCCCAACCACGTCCTTGTAGAATTGGTTAACGTACTCGACGGCCGCGATCCCACACTCGCGTTTAGTGATCTTGGCGAAGTCCATCGGATCGAGTTTCTCGACACCCCCGCGCCCAAAGAACTGGCGGTTCAATGACCATTGGGCCAGCGATATGTCGAAGAATTTTTCTGAGGCCAGCAACGGGCGACTTACGGCCACGCTGGCGGTTGCGGCGGCTGCAGTGCAAAGGAAACCCCGACGGTGAATCGTTCTCATTTTTCTGGTGAACCTGCTGGAGAGATGGAGAAACTGCGGACTACCGGTAGCCCCGCATGATCCGCCGCTGTGCTGGGGTGCCATTCTTCATGAATCATGCGGGTTCCCTAATAGATTACCCGCCGACCTGGCGTTTCGCTACAATTGGAGGCCGGAAAAAGAGACGCAACAAAGAAATACTCGCCCTGACGGTTTCCACAACCGGGCGGCGTCAGAGCGACATGAAACATCAACGCAACCGGTTCGTACGAGAATAAGACCGTGTCTCCCGACGCAGCCCGGCTCATCGCGAGTCTCATCCAGATTTACTCGTTCATCTTGCTCGCAAGGATCGTCCTCTCCTGGATTCCCAACGTCGAACCGTCCAACCCGATCGTCCAGCTCCTTTACCAGGTCACCGAGCCCGTCCTCGATCCGGTTCGCCGAGCGATTCCACCGTTGGGGGCAATCGACATCTCTCCAATCGTGGTGTTTATCGGGCTTCGCATCTTGCAAGGTGCCGTGCTGCGAATGTCGCTTTAGTTTTAGGCTCTCCCAGTCCATCTGCTGATCCGTGAGTTTGCCGGTCACATCACGAAACAGCCTCCAGACAGCGGCCGCCCCTTGATCTTGTCGATCGTGTTGATCCTGTCTTGTTTGCTGGATTTGTAGGACTAACGAGATGGCCCTTTGTCTTGCCCGTCCCCATTAGTTGTCCAACAGCTCCAGTTCTCCGAGACACTCGAAACAATGCGCCAACAGTGCTCCGTTGCCAAAAACCGCGTCGACGGGGGACTCCCCGAGTTTGACCTCCTCCTCGTCCACACGGCCGTCGTCATCCCCACGCCCCTTGTCTTCCGCCGGGGCATCGAATCGGGGCAGCTCTGGATGCTGGGGAGGCGACTCAAGTTTGTCCTCGTTCTTGCCATCTTCTGAATCCTGACGCCGTCTGTCTTCCACCCACTGAGGTGGAATGTGTGGGATGTGGAGGATGCCGTCTCGCCACGAACTCCGCAGTCTTCCGCCAGCCCCCAAATGATCATCATTGATGATCGTTGCCGTCGTAAGTCTGGTCGACTCGGCAAGGACAGCTCCCTTAACGTCTCTCAGCGCGATGAAGAACACCTCGTCCCGCTCTACAACGTGGTCACCCCAAATCGAAAAGAACGTCGATTTCACCGAGTCGCCGTCTGTGAAATGCAGCTGACTGGGATTTGGTTCAGGCCAGTAGTCATTTTTCTCCGTGGCGCTGTTGTTTAGACCGATCTCGGCACTGATCAGGCGAGCGGAAACATCGACAAACCTGAGAGCTTCCGGATCGCTCATCCATACGTCGACCTGCATCCGTGCCGCCCAGCCGTCATGACCCTCCTCGACACTTGGCGCATTAAGTTTGATTGCAGTGTCGTCGGTCAGGATCGTCGCCACTTGAGTTGTGGCGTTGGGATGGAAAAGCTCCGCGTTGCGCGCACTCAGGTACCGGAAAGTCACGCGAGAGGCAAGGTTCTTCTCGAGGTCCTCGTCCTGAATGGTTGGGACGGGGCACCGTTCCTATTGACTGCCCTGGAGGAATCACAAGTACTCCGTAGTTCTCGGGGAGCAAGAAGTCTTCACCTTGCTGTGCCCCATCACCACCGTTTTCGAGCACGTAGTGAACTACTACTGGCTCCTGGTTGTTGCGTAAGAGCCTGACGTTGAAGGCGATGTCGCTGCCTTCCCGTGCATCGTCACCTTCGTGGTAGAAGATCACAATTTCGTTAGGGCCCGCCAGCAACTGTCGCGGCTCGAGAGATTCGAACATGAGTCTCCGAGGATCTCTTTGATTCGTTCTGTTCGCCGTTCTACTCCGTTGGTTGAAGAATGCCATCTCCATCTCTGTTCTCCGTTTCGGTGAACTCCGAAAGTTGTTCCACACCCCTTCGTGCCACACTCGGATCGAGCCGCAACACTCGAGGTGTACGTTCTGTAAGTAGAGGGAGGTACAGTAGTTGCGTCGGTGCGCACGACTACCGGCCCATCTGGCATTCAGAGGAGACACTCGAAGCAAAAAAGTCGCCAGAAAGAGTGAGGCGAGAAAAGTCCTGCCCTCAATCACTTTTCGGAATGGCTGCTAGAAAAGCAATATGCAAGATAGCCGATGCCTGTTTGCCATTACATTGGTCCCGCAGAAACCAAATCGTCACAAAGAGTTGTGGCTAGTTCGACTGTTTTAGATTTGCCTTTTGTTTACGTTCAAGGGAGCTAATCGTTTACGTCGTTTCCAGTGGTAGAAGCGAGCTAGTTCGTTCCGCTTCAGCCACTCCTCGCTTTCCCACAGAACATGGGAGAGCGTACCGCATTCGAATCGTGTGTGAAGGATCGACGCGACTCCTTCTTGGATTTGCTGAACGGTGATTGCCGGTGTCCATTTTTTTTCCCCGCCGGGCTTCGGTTATTAAGAACCAAGTCGCGATGAGCGAGAGCGTCTGATGGTGATGCCAGCCGGTCCAGTTGCGAACCTCGTAGTCCGCCAGGCCGGCTTCACTCTTAGCTCGTTGGATACATTCTTCGATTCGATGTTCCGCTTTTGCCACACGGGCGAATTCAGACAATTCCGTTTCAACGTTCGCATTGGACAGATAGTAGTCGATCTTGACGACAGATTGATTGTCTCGGTCTCTGTAGCGGATCACGACCAATACCTCTTCGTGTCCTTCTTGTCGTCTGTCGGTACGCCCTACAACGCGACGTTTGACGGCCTCAACAATCAGGGGGCCTTTCGTGCCGTCGCGTACGTCGATCTCCGTCCATTCGTCGTCGTTGAGCGACGAAGTCCACTCATCAACTCGCCGCCAAGGACGATTGGGATATCTGCCACGGCCGGAGTACGGAGGTGGGTTAACCTGCAGATCACGAATCAAAGTGTTCGACGCGACAGACAGCAGATATTGTTCTTCCATGTTGTTCAAACGGCGGCGAAACCAGTAGGGACGCCCCATCTCGTCGTCACCGGCAATCCATTGATGCGGCAGCTGATCACCATGTGCCTTCAGCATCTCCAAGCACAGCTGATGTCGCGTACGATATCGGGTTCCTTTGGGGATTCCTGCCTTCTTTCGCCGCGCCGGATCCTTCGTCCAATCCTTGGGAAGATACAATCGTGTATCAACCAATGCATGCTCTTCGCTCGACACGTATCCCATGTAAACGGCCACTTGGCAGCTGTCGACCTTCCCCAGACGACCACACCACTGACGCGCTACGCCAACCGAATCCTTGCCCGACTTTGGAAATCCGGAAGGGTCGAAAACAATCACACCGTCTTCTGTGCCCAACTGCTGACCCACTTGGTGGACCAGCTCCTTACGCAGCGGTTCATCATCCCATCCGGAGACACCAATAAACCATTGCAGCGGCATTCGCTCTTGTTCGAAACGATAGGCAATCGACTCCGTGTTCTTTGAATCCAGATCTGAAAGCAGTCCTTGGACAAACGTCTGAGCATGCTCTACCTGTTCCCTTCTCACCAAGTTATCGACGAAGGGGATCATAAACCGCTCCAACCGAGGCATCACTTGCTCAAAGATCTGGGGATCCACCGAGCATTCATTCAACAACTCTTGCTTGCGTGTCTCGTATGTTGCTTCCATGCAACTGCTCCTTCCGTGCGAACTGGCATAGCCACAAACAACAGAAGGTGCTAATAGAAAACTACTTAAATTGCGTCAAGAGAAGTACAACAGTCGAACTAGACAAGTTTGTTCAAAAGAAAAGGTCTTGCCCAGCAGGCCAATTTGGAATTGCGCCGCAGCGCACGGAAAGAGCTAACTGAAGGCTAATCTTTCTGTCATTCAAACTGACTCGCAGACCCGGTTGTTGACAGAAAAATTGGGACAGAAAAATCGAGCAGCTGTCGCCACGTTGCCGGATGGCGTTAGACACCGCCTAAAGCCCGGCAGCCTAGCTGCGCCGCCACCAGAAGGACGCTATCCAGCACACACGCAGATCGCTCATGAATGATTCGGGCTAGGCCAGGATTTCATTCACGACGCGGGCCGTTTCCTGGACGCCGGTCAGCCGTTCGTCGAGTCCGCGGTGTCTGACAGTGAAGCGTTGGTGGTCGATCCCCAGCAGATGCAGGATCGTGGCATTCAGATCTCGGATGTGCACCGGATCGCGAACGACGTTGTAGCCGAACTCGTCAGTCTCGCCGTGCGTGACTCCGCCGGCAACACCGCCACCGGCAAACCACATCGTGTAGCACTTAGGATGGTGGTCGCGGCCATAGTCGTTTGAGGTCAGTGTTCCTTGGCTGTAGATCGTGCGTCCAAACTCGCCACCCCAAATCACCAGTGTATCCTCCAACAAACCACGCCGTCTCAAATCGGTGACCAGAGCCCAGGCCGGCTGGTCCAGCTCCTTGGTCTGGCGGCGGATGTTTTTGGGCAGCTCGGAATGATGATCCCAACCGCGGTGAAACACCTGTACGAATCGCACTCCGCGCTCCGCCATGCGACGAGCCAGGAGGCAATTGGCCGCCAACGTGCCGGGCTTCTTGACGTCTTCCCCATAAAGATTGAGTACGTGCTGCGGCTCGCTGGAAATGTCAACCAGTTCCGGAACGGACGCTTGCATGCGAAATGCCATTTCATACTGCGCGATGCGTGCCTGTGTTTCAGGATCGCCTACTTCTTCAAGAACCCGCCGATTCATCGTCTGTAGTCGATCCAACATCAAGCGGCGTGTGTGTGAGTCGACACCGCTGGGGTTCGAGAGATACAGAACCGGATCGCCCTGGGCGCGAAAGGCAACCCCAGCATGCTTGGAGGGTAGAAAGCCACTGCCCCAGAGTCTGGAATACAGTGCTTGCCCACGCGGTGCGCAATTCAAAATCACGAATTCTGGCAGGTTGCGATTCAGCGACCCGAGCCCGTAGCTGAGCCACGCGCCCAGACTGGGCCGGCCTGGGATCTGGTTGCCTGTTTGGATGTACGTGATTGCTGGATCGTGGTTGATCGCCTCCGTCCACATCGTATGGACGAAAGCCAGCTCGTCCGCCATCGAGCCAACGTGGGGAAGCAGTTCACTAATGTACTTCCCGGATTGGCCATGCTGCGAAAACCGAAACATGCTTGGTGCAATGGGAAAACGTGGTTGCGAAGCAGTCATGGTTGTCAGCCGTTGACCTTGACGAACCGACTCGGGTAGATCTTTGTCGAACCAGCCGCGCATCTCAGGCTTGTAGTCGAACATGTCGAGTTGAGATGGGGCCCCGGCGGCGAAGAGCCAGATGACCCGCTTGGCACGCGCCGGGAAATGGCCGAAGCCCAGCGCGCCTCCCTCCTCCGTGCCCGCTGCCTCGCGCCGCAGCAGGGTGCCCAGCGCCAACGCACCGAGCCCTGTAGCGCTCCTTCCGAAAAACCGCCGGCGCGTCTCCAGAGTAATCCAGCGGTCGATTGGATGTGTCTTCACGACTCCCCTCCTGTGTGAGCTAGGCTTTGTCGTCGTGTGCAGCTTTATTAGGTTATTGCGTGATTTCGTCTTTCTTCACTCTCCCCTCGGGGAGAGTCGGCCCGAAGGGCCGGAGAGGGGGGCCCTCCCCGGACGCTACGTGCCGGTTTCGCCGGGAAACCGTGGGCTAACGCCCAGCGGCTGATTTGGAACGTAGCCGAACTCGCCAGAGTTTGGCGGACTGCAAAGCCCAGTTCGAGCTAGATTTCCTGTCGAACTCGTGTCGCGACCTTGCCGATCTTGTCCCACTCAGCTTACTTGTTGATGAAGTCGTCACGGTTCATGATGGCATTGGCAACCAGTGTCCAGGCGGCTAGCTCCGTCAGTTCCAAAGTGGGATCGGGCGCACTGTCACCGGTTTTGACAAGTTTGCCGGCTCCTTCCGTGTCTCGTTCGAAGATCTCCTGAAACTCCGCAGCAGCCTCAGCTAGAGTGTCGACATCTGCCTTGGCGGGTGGTCGCACCAGCGCGGTAGTCAACATCCACGACACGCGCTGTTCCGCCTGCTCGTGTTGCCGCAGCGCGCGCTCTGCAAATGCTCTGGCCGCCTCCACGTACTGCGGATCGTTCATCAGGACCAGCGCTTGCAGCGGCGTGTTCGTTCGCTCACGCCGCACCGTGCACTGCTCACGCGTGGGCGCGTTAAACGCGGCCATAGAAGGCGGTGGCGAGGTACGTTTCCAAAACGTATAGAGACTGCGGCGGTAGAGACTATCGCCCGAATCCTGTTTGAACTTAGAAGTGTTGCTGCCCGGGATCGCTACGACGTTCCAGAGTCCCGCTGGTTGGTAAGGGCGGACGCTTGGTCCGCCCACCTGACGGCGCAGTAGTCCGCTAACCACCAGCGCCTGATCGCGCAAGACCTCCGCATCCAGTCGCAAGCGTGGCCCCCGCGAGATCAACCGATTTTCCGGATCTGCTGCCAGCTTCTCCGGCGTCACGACGCCGCTTTGCTGGTAGGTTGCGGAAGTGGTCATCAACTTCAGCATGTGATTCACATCCCAACCAGACTCCACAAACTCGACTGCTAGCCAGTCCAGCAGGTCGGCATGCGATGGGGAGTCACCCATTACGCCGAAGTCCTCTGAGGTCTTTACCAACCCTACTCCAAATACCGATTGCCAGAGCCGATTGACCATGACGCGGGCCGTCAGCGGATGCGCGGGATGAACGAGCCAACGGGCCAGCCCCATACGATTCGGGGAGATGCCTTCTTCCAGAGGCGGCAGCACAGCAGGTACACCGGGCGTGACTTCCTCTTGCCGCCGATCGTATTCCCCTCGCTCTAGCACCCAAGCGCGGGGTTGAGAAGCCCGCTCTTGCATGACTAGCGTCGTTGTTGAGCGGGCGTAGATGAAGTCGCGTCGTAGCTGAGTGAGCGCCAGTTCGCGGGCACATTCCCGGTATCGTTCGTCAACTTCCAACTGGTGCTCGCGAAACAGCTCCCGGGAAGAATCGCTCAGTTCCTCCCAAGAAACGCGGGATCGGAGCAACTCACGTAGCTGGTGATCCTGAGCCAACAGTTGTGCTTCTCGATCGTTGATCCAGCGGCCATAGATGCGCACATCGCTCAGCCCGGCGGTCGGCAGGTTGCTGGCAATCTTGAGGGGCGCGGTTGCCAACTCGGTCGCCGACACAAGCGCCTCCGAACCGTGACGTATGGCGATCGTTCGGCCGTTGACCAAAATCGTGACCGATGACTGGGACTGTCCGCCAGAATAGCGTACACACACATGTTGCCAGGTACGTGGCGTCAGCGCGTCGTTGTCAGGCAGCAGCGCACGGATCCGCCCACCGTCCATGTCGAACAACTCGAACGTCAACTCGGAGCGAACTCCGCTGTTGATCCTCCAACCGACTGTTTTCTCCTTGCGCTTGCCTTCAGCTTCGTTTTCTGCGTCTGCTTCCTCCTCGATCTTCATCGTCTGATCGAACAGAGTTGTGTTGATGACGCGGTCAGGTGTCCGAAACCAAAAGCTAACTGTGAGCGGCTCGTCGCTCCGGAGTGTGGGAAAGTCGACGGTTATCTCACTCCGCTCGCCAAACCGGATGCCGCGTTCGCCGGCCGGATGGTCGGTCGCCCAACTGGCGCCCGCGGGCAGCTGGATCGAGTCGCTTTCCTCTTCGTTCAGCGGCATCCACAGTAGCAAACTGTCTGCGGCAATAGGATGTTCGCGCTGTCGCTCGCGAGCCACCCAGTCGCGTTCCTCTGCCCACTCTCGCTGGCTTAATTGAGCCCGGAGAGACCGGCGTCGCTCCAGCAGTTGCTGCCACTCGTTCTGGAACTCGGGGCCCGGCAGGGTCACGACAGGAGGAGTGTCTCGTTGGTTGCCGTCCATCGCTGGCTGCGTGGTGTTGTTGAAGAAGGCACCCAGTCGATAGAACTCGCGCTGGCTGATCGGATCGTACTTGTGATCATGGCAGACCGCGCAACCTGCCGTGAGGCCGAGAAAGACCGTTGCCATAGTCTCGACCCGATCAACCATATATCGGACGTTCACTTCGGCGGAGATCGCGCCGCCCTCTGATGTCGTGATATTGCAGCGGTTGAACCCTGTGGCAATCTGTTGTTCGAGTGTCGCACCGGCGATCAAATCGCCGGCGATCTGCTCGATAACAAACTGATCGAAAGGCATGTTGGCATTGAAAGCTCGAATCACCCAGTCACGATACGGCCAGATCTCCCGGTAGTTATCGACATGCATCCCGTGCGTGTCGCCGTACCGGGCTGCGTCCAGCCAGAACCGAGCCCGATGCTCGCCGGCATGAGGTGACGCCAGCAGGGAATCCAGATAGCCGCTGTAATCGCCGCCTTGCTTCGCCAGGTAGTTCTCCAGCAGTGTCTTGTCGGGTGGTAGGCCGGTTAGATCCAATGCGGCGCGCCGGGCCAGCGTATGGCGATCGGCCGCTTCGTTCGGTCGCAGGCCGTGTTCGTGCAACGCGGCAAATACAAAATGATCGATAGGATTCTGCGCCCAGGTTTCGACACCCGGGGGTTGAGGTGGGGCAGCCTTGCGTGGCCTGATAAATGCCCAATGCCGTTGATACTCAGCGCCGGCATCGATCCACTCGATCAGCACCCGTTGATCGTCCGCAGTGAGTCGTTTGGACGACCCCGGTGGGGGCATCATCAATTCTGGATCGTCCGTCGTGATCCGCATCACCAGCTCGGATTGGTCGGCATCGCCCGGCACGATGACGCCGCTGCCCAGTGCCTCTTCTCTGAGGTCTAGTCTCAAATCGGCCTCCCGGCTCGCCGAATCTGGGCCATGGCAACCCAGACAATTCTCTGCCAGAAGTGGGCGGATGTGTTCGTTAAAACGAATCGGCTGTTGAGTCTCGTTTCCCATGACCCGGCTGACTGCCAACAGCAGCAAACCGCAGGCAACGACGATGATTGTCCTCATGAACTCGGCCTCAAATGAACTCGCTAGTTGGGATCTCCCACATCCGTCGCGAGGTGAAACAGACAGTCCCCTCGTTGGACGCCACCGGGAACCCGCTTGCAAATCACCGTGCCTTGTCGCCTGAAGCTTGCGACCACCGGCTCTCGCCACGGTGTCTCAGGACAATAGACAGCGGCAGCCGGTTGTCCAGGACTCACTTCGTCGCCCAGCTCGACCAACGGTTCCCAGATTCCGTAGTCGGGTGCGTAGACGTAGTAGTCGTCTCCGAAGACTTCGGTCATGCGAGTAGGTTCCGTGGGTTCCGTAGCAACCTCGGGCGTACTCCCCAGGTAACTAAGCACGCGTTGCACTCCCGACTCGGCCACATCCAACGAGTGCCGCGATGTCGTGCCCGATCCGCCAAGCTCGGTGCCGATCGTTGCCACACCGGCCCTTCCGGCGGCGGCAAGCATCGTTCGGTTCTCGCTACCGGCGTCGACGAGGTAGCTCAGCGGCGCGGCAAAGGCTCTCAACATCGCCAGCTGCTGCTCGTCGAGTTGGCGGTTGCCGGTTCGGCGAGCCAGTCCGCTCGGCAGGTACATCAGTGAACTTCCGCCTGAGTGAAGGTCGATTGCGAAATCCGAGATCGGCAACAGCTCGGACTCGATGTAGTGCGCAATTGCTTCGGTCGGCCGACCATCGGGGTCACCGGGAAAGGCGCGATTCAGATTCAAGCTATCAATTGGAGAGGTACGCAGGCCAGCCTGCGCCGCCGGGAAATTGGCCGCAGTCAGCATGATGATACGACCACGAACCATGGAAGGCTGCAACTGCTGAGCCAACTTCATGAGGGTCAGCTGACCCTCATACTCGTCACCGTGATTGCCCGCAGTCAACAGCACGTTCGGACCGACTCCGTTCTTGATCACGACAATGGGAATCGCAATCCAACCGTACGCCGACCGGTGAACCGAGTGAGGTAGCCGTAGGAATCCCCGCTGTACTCCTTCCTGTGCAAAGTCGACTTCTGTGGTGATGCGAGTTTTCACGGTCTGTGGCAGCCTAAACGCAGTCGCCTCCGCGCAAGTTGCAGGGCAAGATCACTTGTGTAGGGCCGTTGAGCCCTTTCAACCTTTTAGCCAGCGGTCGAACCAGGCGAAGGCCTCCGCCTGCATCTCGCGATCGAACTTATGCAGTCCCGGGTAAAAACTGCCGCGGTAGTGGTCTGCGGCACCGGCCTTGCGGAAAACTTCGGCCAACATCTCATCGGCACGCTTCATTTCCGGTAACGTGAACAGCTGGTCTTCGTTGTTGTTCTGAACGAGCGTGGGCAGCGGGGCCCTCAATCCCAAGACCTCTGGGTAGTCAAGATCCCGCGGTAGCCCCGGTATGTAGATCATCCAGGTATGCGTGTAGCACTTGTGGAGGAGGTAGTCTCGCCAGGTCGTCATCATGCCAACACAGCAGGCACAGCGGATACGTTCGTCCAGACCAGCTAGGTAGGTTGTCCGCAACCCACCCCCTGAAAGTCCTGCACAGCCAACCCGCTGCTCGTCGACTTCTTCGCGTGCGCACAGGTAGTCGAGGGCCCGCTGATCCTCGGCGGTGAAGACACCGGGCCAGGTCGTACCGGCGGAAAACAAGCTCTTGGCCATTAAGTGCTCGTGACCACTGGCCCACCGGTTGTAGGCCCTAATCTCGTCTTCTGACTCCGGATCTTGTTCGACAAGTCCGTCGCGCAGGCGTTCGGGAACATCATGCACTCGCACGCGGCGACTGGCGAAGGTAAAGGTGTCATGAACCAAGACTACATAACCGCGTTTGGCCAACTCGTTGGCCCAGGCCACTCCGCCGTAGTAGCTATCCTGATGCTTGCGCTGCACGGGATGCAGGTCAGCGCTCATCTGCGTGATCTTGCGAGTGCCGAAGTATTTATTGCCGCCGTGGTCGTGCAAGCCGACCACGCCCGGCAACGGACCTTTGGCGCCGGCCGGCTTCAACAGCACGGCCTCCGTCGGGGGACCGTACGGAAGTTGCCAGCTCAAGTGTTCAATCTCCAGCCCGTCGTACTGGAATTGGTGCTGGAGAGTTGCCTGGGGCACGCCGCCGGTGTCCGGTTGTAGCAGGCAATCCTGCACGCGCTGGCGAGCTCGCGGCCGCCAAGTCTCGAGTTCGGTCCATTCCGATCGCCGAAAGGAGAGTCGTGCAGGGCTGTCGCCAACCAACTCCGCGGCCCACGGTCCATAGGCGCCGATCATGTTGAGTTCCATTGGACCTCCTACCAGTCTGCGGTGAACAAAACAGTCGGACCCGCACGCGCCTTTCGAATTGCGTTTTTCGCAGTCTCGTTGGGCACGAGATGGCGAAATCGCCCGTTTTCAGAACCCGAAGCGTAAGCGAGGGACCCGACTTGCGTTGGTACACCAATTCCGCCTCGCCTACGCTTCGGGTTTCGATTGATGCGAAAATCGCACCTTCAAAACACGCGCCTATGAACTTAACGCAGCCGGCCGTTCAAAACAATCAATATCGACTCAGGGCGCAAGAGAAAAGCCTGAACTGCAAGCAACCGTCGCTCGCAGTTCAGGCTTACGTCGTCGATACCTTCGTTCAGTTAGCTCTTGCGTCGTCGTCGCTGCACGTAAAGGCCGCACATCGCCAGACCGAAGAGCGAGATATACGTCGATGGTTCCGGAACGGCCACCATCACTTCACCCAGATGGACCCATGGGAGAAATGGGACTGCATTCGAGTTGATTTGCATGGTCATCGAAAGCACGTCCTCGCGGAGGCCCACGTCGAACGAGCGACCGAACAGCGAGATGCCGCCGAATCCCACAGCGTCAGTATCCAGGGCGTCCGAGTAGACCGCACCGATCTCATTCCCGGTCCCGTTCGATCCGTCCCAGAACCTCAGATCGAAGTCGCCGGTACCTTCCCGCTCGCTGTAACCTTGCCACATGCCCACATAGCGGATGGCTTGAGGGGACAGGAATTCGAAGGTTAATGTGATGGGCAGCGCGCCCAGCTCGCCCCGCCACAGTTCTCCACCGACCGCATCCGAGTGTGAAATCGTGCCAATGTTGGCCAGCGTCACCGGCGTGGAGGAAATTCCAGTGAGGTCGACCAGATTTTCAGGTCCTCCGGTGGCGTTGGTGTTGGTGGCCGTCGCCGAGTCTGGAGAGAAGAAAACGGTACTCGCGGCGGCCCACTGTGGCGCCGCGAGCAACCCAGCGACTGCTAACATACTACCCAATTTGCCCATCTCTATCCCCTTTGCTGTCAAGTACTTCCGTCAACAAACCTAATAGCCATAGATATTATGGTAATTTAGGCCAGCAGGAGTGCAAGCAGAGAATTGGTAAAAAGGCCACAATTTATCCTAGTGGTGGCAGGTCATCCGACCGGTCTTTCCCTCCTCGTCTGGATTTGAGTCATGAGCAATACAACGTTGGCCGTTCTGTTGGGCGCCGTCCTTCTGTCCCCATTCGCACAGGCCGCCGAGCCAGCTGTGGAGGTCACCAATGTTCGCCGAGTCTTTGACAACGGCGAGCACAACGCCTTCACAGATTTAGTTCGCTGGCAGGGGAGGTTCTGGTTGACATTCCGCAGCTGTCCCGATGGGCATATGGTGCATCCCACGTCATCGATCCTGGTACTCTCGAGCGAGGACGCGCTGCAGTGGGAGCAGGAGCATCGTTTCTCGGTGCCGTTGCGTGATACACGAGATCCGCACTTTCTCGTGTTCCATGAGAAGCTCTTTGTTTACACCGGGACGTGGTATTCAGGCACTGGACCGCTACCGCGCGAGCAGTACGACCTGAACAAGCATCTGGGTTATGCAGTGTGGACGGTCAACGGGCAGCTGTGGAACGGTCCGCAGCAGCTCGAGGGCACTTATGGTCACTACATTTGGCGCGCGGCAACTCACGCTGGGAAGGCCTACCTTTGTGGCCGCCGCAATCGTGGCCACGCGCAAGTTTGGGGTGAGCGAGATTTGGTCCAGTCAGCGATGTTACAAAGTGACGATGGGTTGATCTGGAGATTCCATTCACTCTTTCAGGAAGACCGCGGAGACGAGACTGCGTTTCTGTTTGAACCAGACGGCAGCTTGATTGCTGTCAGCCGGAGCGGTTCGCAGCCTGCGCAACTTGTGAGGTCGCAGCCGCCCTACGTCGACTGGAGTCGCCAAGACCTGGCGGCCTATGTCGGAGGTCCGTTGTTGGCGCGCTGGGGAGACCGCTGGCTCGTAGGTGGTCGGCGCAGCACCACAGACGGACCCAGGACGGCACTCTACTGGCTAGTAGACGACGAGCTCCGCCAATGCGCTGAACTTCCCAGCGGCGGCGACAACTCTTATCCGGGATTCGTCGAGTTGAGCTCGACGCGCGGGATTGTGTCGTGGTATTCGTCCCACGAGAAGGACGCGACTGGGAACAACATCACCGCGATCTACATGGCCGACTTGGACATCGCCAACTAGATTCACTGGCCATGGTCCGGAGGCAACGTCTCAGGTGCCACGTCTATCGGAACCCGATGCGTGAGCGAGGGGGAGTTGGCCTATCCGGGTTAGAGAAGCTGCAATCTCTGCCACTTCTGCTGGAACGACTTCCGCTCAAACACTTCGGGATTTAGCACGCCGTGCGGTTGACGGCCGTGCGCCAAATCGACGAGGGTTTGGCTGGCCATGTGGCCGATGTCGCGAAACAACTCAGCAGTCCAGGCGATGCAATGGGGTGCCAGCAAGACGTTCTCGCAGGAGCCGAATCGGTGTGGCGACGTGATGGGCTCACCGTCAAAGCAATCAAGCGCCGCTCCCGCAATCCGCTGTTCCTGTAGCGCCGCGAACAGAGCGTCCTCATTGATAATCCCCCCGCGGGCTGTGTTGATCAGATATGCGGTGGGCTTCATCAAGTCGAGCTCTCGATCTCCGATCAAGTTCTTGGTTTGGTCGTTCAGTGGGCAGTTGATCGAAACAAAGTCGGCTTCTGACAGCAGACGGTCGAGCTCGACTTTGATCACGCCGTGCGTCGCGGCCGCGCTCTCTTCGATATACGGGTCGAAAACCAACGGTGTGTTCATTCCGAACCCCGCCAGCAGCTTGACGATCGTACTGCCGATTCCCCCAAAACCTACGATGCCCATTGTCTTGTCACGCAGCTCCGTTCCCATGAACTGCGTGCGATCGTCCCAACGCCCTTCCCGCAGCAGCCGGTCCTTTGCCAGCACATGGTGCGAAAGTGCGATCATCCAACCCACTGCCGCTTCGGCCACGGGGCGGTCAACGGCGCCGCGAGTGATCGTGGCTACGACATCGGCCTCGGTACAAGCCGCCACGTCCACCGTGTCGTAGCCGACGCCAAAACGGCTGATTGCCAACAAATCATCGCTCGAGGCGAGAGTACCAGCGGTCACGCGTGGACTTAGTACGATCACGGCTTGGATGCCGGCCAACTGTTCCGAAGTGATCAGAGCGTGATGGCGGTCCAAGTGAGAGACCTCGATCCTGGGAAACTGCGCCAAGACTTCCGCCCCATAGTCACTGAACCTGGGCCGACCATCATCGTCGAAGAAATCAGCGGTGTAGGCCACCTGAAACTTGCTCATCGTTTTGCGTTCGCTTCTATCT
The DNA here is from genome assembly GCA_965223305.1 of Pirellulaceae bacterium. Lineage (GTDB taxonomy): Bacteria > Planctomycetota > Planctomycetia > Pirellulales > Pirellulaceae > CBDCWT01. The sequence continues at coordinate 58,805 of CBDCWT010000032.1, forward strand.
ATCTCTGCGGGCTAAAGCACCTAGCCCGAATTATTCATGAGCGATCTGCTGCGAGGTGGTAAGTCCATCCGTGGCTTCGTCATGCTTCACAATTCTCCCTCGACGTATTGCTTCAATACGCCTGCGGAAGAATTGCTCACCTTCCTTGCCACGAACGTACTTACAACCTCTCGCCACGATCTTCATGAATAATCCGGGCTAGAGCAATCCAATTCGTGAATGATCATACGAAATCCTCGCCCGCTGTTCGAGCCGCAATACGAACTGACCGCGCGACGAGCCGAAGGTGGCTCGCTTGCTGAACTGAGTTTGGGGGCTACGCCGTTAAGGACTTTCTCCCCGACGTTCCACCGCTATCCGATCGTAGCCGAACTCGCCAGACGTAGCCGAACTCGCCAGAGTTTGGTGAAATGCGATTCGTCTCAACTTCTGGCGAAGCCGACCACAAGAAGTCCTTGACAGGCGCCGTGATGCATTTGCCGCGCCTACGTTCGAGAGGCGCTGTAGTTGAAGGGTCACTCTCCCGATTCGGCAACTGCCCAGATGCTGCAAGCTCGCACGCGGCGGACATAGCTGGCGACACAGCGACGCTCGTGCATGCTTGCTCGTTGAACTCACAGCGCTTACGATTGGGCCAGCTTGACGGGCCGCCACGATGCGACGGGAGGGCTGGTGTGAGCGGGCTCGTATGAGGCGGTTAGTTTCCTCCGCCGATGCACATCCAGGTGCGAGATGATGATGAGGCGATTCCCTCTCCTGCCAGCCTTAGCTTTGCTCGTGGCCCTTTCAGGAACCGGCGTCGGGGAGGGGACGGAGCAGCTCGCCGCAGGCAAACCTCGCGTTATCATCACCACGGATATCGGCCAGGATCCCGACGACACCCAGTCGCTGATCCGTTTCCTGACCTACGCCAACGAGTTCGAGATTGAGGGGATCATTGCCAACGCCGACAACAATGCTACCTATGAGAAGGCTGAGCTGCGGACAGACATTGTCCGCGACATCATCCAACGCTATGGAGTCGTGTTAGCGAACCTTAAGGTTCATGCCAGCGGCTGGCCAACGGCCGACTACCTACAAAGCGTCACATTTGACGGGGTCGCTGGCAACGGAACCAAGGTGGCTGTTTTCGATACAATCGGTCCGGGCAAGGACACACCGGGATCGAACCACATCGTTCGTGTGGTTGAGGACGCTACTGACTCTCGACCAGTCCATGTTGCGATTTGGGGTGGCGCGGCGGACCTCGCACAGGCCCTGTTTGACATCCGTCACTCGCCTCGCTCTGCGGCTGAGAAGTCTGCTTTCTACGCCAAGCTGCGCGTCTACTCGATTGGCCGCCAAGACAGCACAAACCAGTGGATCGAAGAGCAGTTTCCCCAGCTCTTTTACATTCTGTCACTGAGACCCAACAAGATGCACTCAGCCTATCGTGGCATGTACCATAACGGTGACGGGCCACAGGCACGCCAGGTACCTCCGGGTGTCGAAGCGTTGAATCAGCAGGCGTGGGTTGAACAGAACATCATCCACAATCACGGACCATTCGCTGCGGCGTACCCGCTGGTCAACCAGAATCCACGTTGGCTTAACCATGGCAAAGGTGTTAAGGAAGGTGACACGCCGTCATGGTTTTATTTTCTAAGAAACGGCCTACAGAATCCGGCTCAACCAACTTGGGGTGGCTGGGGTGGGCGGCTCGCTGCCGGCAAGTCCGAGTATCGTTTTACCGATGACGTGCTCGACGACGTGCCGTCCGAGGTTTCGTCATCAGACAACGCCCGCCGCAAATGGACAATCGCCCGTTGGCGGGAAGCTTATCAAAACGACTTTGCGGCACGGATTGACTGGAGCCACCAAGAGGTGTTTTCAGCTGCAAATCACCGTCCCACGATCGAACTGACCGTTGGCCTGCAGGGCCATCGCCGAGTAGCGACCGGTCGAGTACTCGAGCTGGATGTTGCTCCCGGCCAGAAACTCACGCTCGACGCCGCGAACAGCCACGATCCGGATGAGGGCCAGCTTCTGGACTACCGCTGGTGGCAATATCGTGAGGCAGCGGACAGCTCGTTCGTCGTATCGCTGACAACGTCAGGGGCGGAGAGCACCGTGAATCCGCGCGTGGAACTGAGCATTCCCGAAGCGGTTACCAGAGGTGAATGTCACCTGATCCTCGAAGTCAGGGACCGTGGCAGCCCGCCCTTGGTCAGCTACCAACGTGTGGTGCTGCGCGTGCAGTCTTGACGACTGTTTCTCAGAGATTTCGCCAAATAACGGGTTTTGCCTCGGCGATTACCACCGTGGTTGGTGGCAACCGAACACATTCTACAGTATACATCTGGTGGTGGGCTGAACAGGAAACCAACTGCAAAGGAACTAGCAGCATGTCAGCCAAGGTGAAACGCCGGTCGAAGCGACGGCGGGCCAGCCTGCAGCGGGAGGCCAGCCGATGGCTGCGGCGGCCAGCCCGCGCCGCAGATTGGTTGGATGAGGTACCGAGGCGTTCGCTCCCTGGGTACTCTTGGTTCTTGATCACGGTAGTCGTCACAGCCTTGGGCGTCATCAGCTTCGGTTGGTTGACCAGCTGATCTGCGGTGTGAGTCCAAGCTAACCCGAATTATTCATGAGCGATCTGCTGCGAGGTCGTAAGTCCATCCGTGGCTTCGTCATGCTTCACAATTCTCCCTCGACGTATTGCTTTTAATACGCCTGCGGAAGAATTGCTCGCCTTCCTTGCCACGAACGTACTTACAACCTCTCGCGACGATCTTCATGAATAATCCGGGCTAAGGCTCTGTATCGAGCAAGGTTGTAGGCATATTCCGTGTCGCGGACGGCACGGCGGAGCTTAATTTTCAAGCCAGCAGCTCCTGCACGACGTGTGCCTTTGTCACGCGCGCATCCGTCAGTGTTTCGGGGCTGCCATGCAGGTTGAAGGTCAGCTCTGTGTGGTCGAGGCCGAGCTGGTGGAGCAGCGTTGCATGCAGGTCGTTGACGCTCACCGGCTTGTCAACTGCCCGATAACCGACCTCGTCGGTTGCACCGTGCACGTGTCCCGCCTTGAAGCCTCCACCCGCCAGAATCATGCTGAACGCGTTGCGGTTGTGATCGCGCCCTGTGCCGTTCTGCGAGACAGGTAGGCGGCCAAACTCGCCTGTCCACAACACAATCGTGCTCTTCAACAGGTCACGTTGTTTCAGATCCTTGATCAAAGCTGCCGACGGTTGATCACAAGCTGCGCAGATTTGCTCGTTTTCGGTCTTTACATTCCGATGAGCATCCCACGGTTGGAATTGTGGCTTGATCGGTGGAAACACCTGCACAAAGCGAACGCCTGATTCGACCAACCGCCGCGCCATGAGGCAACGTAATCCGTAGCCCGCGGTGGTGGGATTGTCGAGTCCGTATAGTTGTCGAGTTTGTTGGCGTTCTTGCGAGAGGTCGAGTAACTCAGTTGCAGCTAGTTGCATGCGGGCGGCAAGTTCATAGTTCTGGATGCGGGCTTCGAGTACTGATTCTCCTGAGTAGTTCCGCTGGTGCAGGCGGTTTAGTTTGGCGAGCAACTCAAGATCATCGCGGCGGGCATTCTCGGTGACCGGTACTGCGGACTTCAGATTGAGCACGGGCGCACCGTGGGTGTTAATCTCGGTGCCTCGGTACAACGCCGGTAGCCAGCCGTTCTGCCACAGCAACGTACCGCTGGTGTTGTACCCCTCGGGGTCCCGTAGCACGACGTAGGCAGGTAGGTTCTGGTTCTCCGTGCCCAGCGCGTAGCTGACCCAGGACCCCAGGGCCGGCCGACCGAAAAAGACCTTTCCTGTGTTGATCGCCACGAGCGATTCGGTGTGGTTGTTGTGATAGTTGTACATCGACCGCACCAGGCAGATGTCGTCGGCGACGGAGCCCAGGTGTGGTAGGATCTCCGACATCTCCATGTTCGACTGCCCGTACTTGCGAAACTTCAACGGGCTGCCAAGCAGAGTATTGGCCTCGCTGCCTTTCTGAAACATCTCCACTCGCTCTGAGTAGACCTGCCCGGCTGACTTGGTGAGCTGTGGCTTAGGATCGAACAGGTCCATCTGGCTAGGACCACCGTTCTGCATCAGCATGATGATCGACTTGGCGCGAGCCGGGAAATGCGGCGGCCGGGGCCTCAAGTCCAGGGCAGTTTCCTCCGTCGCCTCAGCTTGCTTGGCCCGACTTGCCAGCCAGGCCATGGCCAGACACCCGAATCCCAGCCCACTCGTTTCGAGCATCTGTCTGCGGGTCAGTAACGGTGGATGGTAAGACTGTTGCATGGTGAGAGCGCAAGCGGCTAGCGTACGTAAAGGAACTCACTAGTATTCAACAGCACTTGGCAGAGGTGCGTCAACGCGCGCCGTCCCGCAGCTTCTCGCGGCAGACCGCTTTGGTAGTAACGCTCTGTATGACATTGCAGTAACTCTTGGCACCACAGGATCTCATCACCCAGGGGCCTGCGTCCCAGGGCAATCCGAAACGCCTGATCGATCTGCTGGTGTACATCGCGACTCCCAGCTAGGCGCTCGGCGAATCCCCGCGCGTGTTCCAGCACGAATGCGTCGTTGAGCATGGTGAGCGATTGTGTGACCACCGCCGACGGCGAGCGCCGCGTACAGTTGGTTGCGACAACTGGCTGGTCGAACGTGGCCAGCAACGACAACTGGTAATTGCGGCGCGCCAGCACATAGATGCTTCGTCGCCACTTGTCTGCCAAGCTGGACAGGTGTTGCTCGTCGATCACTACCCGACCATCAGGCTCTACCGCGAGCGGCGTCGGCGGGCCACCCAAATCCCGAACCAGCTGGTCGCTGACCGTCAAGATCGCGTCCCGCAAGATCTCAGACTCCAGCCGTCGCAATCTCATCTTCCACAACAACACATTGGCTGGGTCTACCTCAGCCGCAACCGCCTCGCTGGACGGATTGGCGGAAGCTTGGCGATACGTACTCGAGGTAACCAGCATCCTGATCACAGGCTTCATCTTCCAACCGCAACGGATAAACTCCAACGCCAGCCAATCGAGTAGTTCGGGATGGGTCGGATCGCTACCTGAAACACCAAAGTTGTCACTGGTGGCCACAATCCCTCGACCGAACAACTGCTGCCAGAGACGGTTGACCATCACGCGGGCCAGATAGCCGCCGGCCAGTGCGTTTGGATCGGTCAGCTGACGCGCTAAGCGTAAACGGCGGCCGCTTGAACTTCCGGCAAGTAGTGCGGACGCCTCGATGGGTCCCTCGGGTTCTGTGAGGACTGCAGGCAAACCCGGCCGCACCTCGATTCCCGGACTGAGATGATTTCCGCGACGTAGCAGGTAAGTAGGAGTAGGTGGGTTTGCTTCGTAGACCGCCTGGATGACCCCGTGCCTTCGCTGCTGGGCATTCAACTCTGCGATTTCACGGTCCAGTTTGTCGAGCCGCTGGCGATCCTGTTGGCTCAGTGCGCTCGTGATCTCCTCGGCGTCCACTTCCAGCAGCGGGCCGAGCCGCTCGGCCAGGTATTTTTGGACCGCGCTCCGATCTCCTGCCGCCGTGCTGAGTGCCGTTTTGACATCTTGTTGAATGACGGCCGGCAACTTAGATAGCTTGGCAGCAAAGAGCCGTTGTTGGTAGGCGTCGCGAACACTCGACTGACATTGCTTCCGCGATGCGACCCTCTTCAGAATCTCCGCGTTGTGCCGGTCGATCTCGGCCTTTTCGCAGGCCGCCACATCGGGAATTCCGCGGGCATTGGAGACAACCCAATGGTCGGGATTGAACGCCGGAGCAAAAGTGGCTAGGAGCCGATAGTAGTCTCGCTGCGGAATCGCCTCGTATTTGTGATCGTGACACTTTGCGCATTGAAGTGTCATCGCTAGCAGGTTACTGGCGACGATCTCTACGGTCAGCTGCAACACGCGGTGTCTGATGTCCGCAGTGTTCAACTCTGGAGCGTGGGTATCGTCTGCTGCGGCGAGGAGGAAGCCCGTTGCAGTTAACGATTCAATCACTTCCGCGGTGTAGGGCTCGGCGGATCTCCAGTCGACGAGTTCGTCGCCCGCAAGTTGTTCGGTGATGAATCGGTCAAAGGGCTTATCGTGATTGAGTGATCGAATGACATAGTCACGATACCGCCATTTCGAATCCAGCACGTTGATGATGGCGGCGTCGTTGTCCCCGCCATAAACGTCGACGTATCCCGCTGCGTCGAGCCAGTGCCGACCCCAGCGCTCGCCGAAATGCGGTGAGCTCAACAGCATGTCGACCAGGCCCTCGTAGGCATCTGGGCGTTCGTCGGCCAGAAACTCTTCGACCTGCTCGGGTGTCGGCAGCAGTCCGACCAAATCCAGAAAGACCCGCCGGACGAGCGTTTCACGATCGGCGTCCGGTGCCAGCGTCAGCCCCATCTGGTCTAGCTTGGCGAGTACAAAGGCGTCCACCGGCCGGCGCACTTTGGCGGGCCATCGAACGCGTGGCGGTTCGTGCCAAACCGGCGACTGATAGGCCCAATGACGGCGCTCTTCCGGAGTCACGAGCGCAGCTGACACGGGCTCCGTGGTGTTCTCCTTCGCCGGTGCGTCGTGCAGGATCCAGCGGCGAATTAGCGCAACCTCCTCGGCACTCAAGCGATTGTCTTTTGCGGGAGGCATAGCACCGCTGCTGATCTTCTCAAGCAACTCGCTACGAGCTGGATAGCCGCGGACGATAACAGGTCCTGCGGTACCCCCGCGCAACATCGCTGTCACAGTCCGCAGGTCGAGTTTGGCTTCTGGATCATCTGCACCGTGGCACTCGAAACAACGAGCCGCCAGAATTGGTCGAATATCTTGCTCGAACTGAGGAACGCCAACGTCGGTCGGCAGTGCGTCCTCGACAGCGAGGCCCGTTGATCCATACAGCCAGAGGCTAAATGCGAGCAAACTAGCGACACGTATCAAGGTGTTTGCCATACGCCCCATTTTAGCAGACTTCGCTATCCAGCTGCTTTTCTTCAGCGGTCTGGCAACCCTCCGCATAGCCAGCACTGCTGGCGTATCCTGCGACTGCGAACGGATATAGGCGTCACATCAGTCTCGCCCTAGAATGTCGCGCGCCAGATGCTGGTGTTGGTAACTAGGAGCAAGCGATGTCACGATATAGGCGTTCTCATGGTGAGCGTCGCCGCCGACCACGAATTCCGAGGTTGCTCGTCCTGTTTGTGTTGGCGGCACTGCTCTTCTTCTTTGCTCCCCAACTCTTGCTAAGAACTTCTCTCAGGGAAAGCGTTCTGCAGCGGAGTACGCAAGGGCTTGGTGTGGATGTGTCTGTTGGCGATATCAGCGCCTCGTGGTTTACGCCGCTGACCGCGAGGGGCGGTCAGCGTCGCCGACTTGTCGGGTGAACCGCTGCTCGAGGTCGAGACCATTCGTTCCCAGAGTTCGCTACTTGGCTTGGTACTGGGACGATTCAGAGATATCTCTCTTACGATCGAACGGCCTCACCTGCAGCTGGTGATGCGCCCCGACGGCAGCAACGTGGAAGACGTCCTCCAGGGCTTGTTCAGCCAATCAAGCTCGCAGGCCGAGCTGGGCGGATCGGTCGTCATTGAAGGAGGAACGGTTACCTGTGTCGACTCGGTTTCAGGAGCCCACTGGTCTGCCACGGATGTCAATGCGAATCTCGCCGCCACAGGAAATGGCGGCTTTGACGCACAGCTCGAGTCGGCCCTGAGCGTCGAGTCGGATGAGCCGGGGACGTTGTCCGCCCGACTATCTAGCGGTGATACGGCCAGCCAATTGCGGGTGGCTGCGAACAAGGCGCCGCTTCAGATGCTCGAGTCGTTTCTCCGCCGTGTAGACCCGGCTTGTCAACTGACAGGAAAAGTCACTGGCGAAGTGCGGTACGACGCTCGCCCGAGCGGTGAGACGGCGACTGTCGAGCAGATGATCGTGAGTGATCTCTCGATCGTTGCCTCCGGTTGGTTGCAAGATGAACAGTTGACAGTTCCCGCGATCATGATCGATGGGACGGCTTCCCGCAGGGGAACCGAGTGGGAGTTGTCCACATTGCGCGTTCAGTCAGAGATGTTGAACTTGCAGGCCCAAGGGAGCGGACAAGCAGGGCACGTCGGCCAAACTGGGGTTTGGGAGTTGCTGTCCAAGTGCTCTTTCCAGACGGCCGGCAAGGTTGAATTAGCCCGTTTGGCGGAAGTGATTCCCAAAACTATGCGGCTTCGTGAAGGAGCGCGGATTGTTTCCGGACAGCTCGCCTTCACGCTCGACGCTGAACAACAAGAAGCGGGTCAGCTGTGGAAGGGCGAGCTCGAAACTGGGAACCTAGCCGTGCTCGCCGGAGCAGACCCGATTCAGTGGGACGACCCACTTCATCTGACGGTCGTTGCGCGGCAACAAGATCGTGTTTGGACGGTCGACCAACTGACCTGCCGGACGAACTCGCTCAACCTGTCCGGCAAAGGTTCGGCCACTCAAGGTGCGGCATCTATACGCGGAGACCTCGGTGAGTTCGCCACGGAGCTCGGGAGGTTCATCGATCTGGGTGGCACCGTGGTAACCGGACAGCTGGATGGTTCGGCACGCTGGCAGCGAGAGGGTAGTTCCGTGGTTATTGACGGATCGGCTCAGGCTCGTGACTTTGCTTGGGTATCTCCAGATCGGGATCCGTGGCGCGAGGATGCCCTGCGAGTGACGGTCGAGGGAGAGGGCCGGGCTGACGGCCGACAGCTGACTGAACTGGTTGCCGGTTCGGTGAAGCTCGTATCCGGCTCGGACGACTGCAATCTCGAGCTTGCTGCGCCCATCTCCATACGGGACATCTCGAGTGGTTGGCCGCTGAGGGTATCGCTGCAGGGCCAACTCGAGACCTGGTTGCCAAGGTTGAGATTGTTGTTGCCATTGGAGTCTGACGGCTGGAGCGGGCAGATTCAGCTCGACACCGAGCTCGTGGTATCTCAGGAGCAGATTCAGGTTGAGGGCATGCATGCAATCGTGAACGATCTTGCTGGCTCTGCGGCGGGGCTTGACTTCCGGGAACCGCGATTGGAGCTGCAGTTGAGTGGGGGCTGGGACCAAGCGGCACAGCGCGGAGCGGCCAGCTACGTTTCGATGGCCGGCTCGGCGATCGCCTTCCGCGCGGAGGATGTTCGAGTTCAGTCGGAACCGGTGATGTGGAGCGGCCGAGTGGGGTATCGCGCCGATTTGGACCGGCTATCGTCGTGGTTTCCAACTCGCCAACGGCATCTGCGGGGGCAGCTGATCGGGCATGCGCAACTGTCAGCTGACGGAGGGTCGACCAACGTCGAATGGTCAGTCGATGGAGAAGGACTTGACTATTTGATCACCGAGCCAACAAACGCCCGGGGCGCGCCAGGGGACCGTCGCGCGGTTGCGTGGAAATCGGTATGGGCGGAGGGACCGAGTTCAGCTCACAGGTCGCGGCCGTTGGGAGCAGGATCGAGATCGAGCGCAGTTCGAGAGAATCGAGCTGCGCTCCGCCGCGTTCAGCTTGGGCGCCACAGGTGCCGTCGAAGAACTGAGTGAGAGCTGTACCTTGCAGCTCGATGGGCAGGTTTCCTATGACTTACAGCGGCTGACCGACCGCTTCGGGCAGTCCCTTGACCTCAAGATGGCGGGAACTAGCCAGCAGCCCTTTTCTTTTCGTGGTCCGTTGCGGACTTCGTCTTCGGCCCAGCGGTATGTTTCGACATCCCCCGACGAGACCGTGCAGACGTCTTTGGTGACTGAGGCGGTCGCAGCGAGCAAGCTCGGTTGGGACTCGGCCAGGATACACGGATTTGAGATCGGTCCCGGGGAGTTAGACTTGCAGCTGCGCGAGGGGGTTATGTCGTTCGCACCGGTGGATGTCACGGTAAGCGGCGGACGTGTGGCGATTACTCCGGAACTTGACCTGAGGCAGGAACCGATGCTGTTGCATATTCCGGCGGGGCTCGTGGCGGAGCGCGTGCACATCTCGCCCGAGATGTGCCACCGTTGGTTGAAATACGTCGCGCCACTCGTCGCCGACGCGACCGCTGTCGAAGGTGAGCTCTCGGTGACCTTGGAGGATTCGACGATACCCCTGAGCTCACCCACGGCCGGTCGGATTCGCGGGTTGCTGGACGTGCATTCGGTCCAGATTGGACCCGGGGGGCTGACGCAGCAGCTCCTGCTGCTGGCCGATCAAGTCAAGGATCTGATGGAACGCAGGCCCTTGACCAGCCAGCCACGAACCCGGCAGCAGTGGGTTCGGCTACCGGCGCAGCAGGTCGTGTTTCACGTGCAGGACAACCGAGTCTATCACGACGGGCTGCAGCTGGTTGCAGACGACGTCGTTATTCAAACCAGTGGGTCGGTGGGTCTAGACCAATCGCTGTCGATGATGGCGACGGTCCCTATTCAGGACGAGTGGATCGGAAGTGATCGCTGGCTATCGGCGCTTAAAGGACAGACGATTCAAGTGCCGGTTGGCGGCACGCTTTCCAATCCGAGGCTCGATTCGCGAGCAATCGACCAACTCGCGAAGCAGTTCCTGAGCGGCGCAGCGACACGCTTGCTCGAGCAGGAGGTCGGCCGTGGTTTGGAGCGGCTGTTGGGACCGCGCGACCGATGATCGTGCCCCTGGCTACGCAGCTGAACGCTCGCCACTGTTCGCCCCGTCGTCGGTGTCGCCTGGTCCGCGGTGACTCCGCGTCTGAGTCGCGTCGAAGTTAATACTCCGAGATCGGTTCCGCCACGCGTCAAACGGGACCTGCAGCAAACCGGCCACGCGCCCCGCTAGGGCGCCGATTGACCGCAGAGGAAGCCTGCCCAGCGCTTCGATGCCGATCGCGACCGGATGGAGCAGCAGGGCCGTCGAAGTTGTCCGGTGTTTCCAAAACAGGCGTTCCACGAGTACTGACTCGCGAAAGTCGCTCAAGCCGCAGTCGAGATCGAGATTGCCGAACAGACGACTGTCGCTGGCGAGCACGATGCGGTAGCCAGCTGCGCGGAGTGAAAGAGCGAGATCGGCGTCGGCCAGCCAGGTCCGGTAGACGGGATCCAGTCCCGGCAACTTTTGCAAGCTGCTTGTGCGGTAAAAGGCCGCTCCCAGCGTAGGTCCCAGAATCCTCGAACGTGACGTGTGTTCATCCGCCGCTTTGCCCGCTCGGACCGCGCGTGGCCGACCGGTGATGTTGAGCCTCATCCCAGCAGCAGCAACTTTACCGTCTGGTCGCAAGACAAGAGGAGCCACCGCACCAACTGCTGGCTCATTGAACGCATCTAGCGCCGCTTCGGTCCAACCCTCCTCGACCGACAGCCCACTGGCGATGAGGTGCACGAACTCGCTGTGCTGGCGGAGGCGTTCCAGCCCGATGTTGACGAGCTGTGAAGGCTCAAAGGTGGCCTCCGTTTCGATGAACGTTACCTCGTCGGCTAAGTCGTAGGGGTCATCGTAACCGCCGGGACAGACCGCGAGCACCTGGCAATCCTGTGGGCGGTTTGCTAGCACCGAGGCGAGGGTATCCTCGAACTGACCGTTGTCAGCTGACTTCAAGATAAGAATAGAAAGCCGTGTCACAGCAGCCACCTTCGGAGTTGCAGTAACTGGCGAATCGCCCCGACCGTGTTCGCGCTGAGCTTGAGCCACGTGGGCGCGGCGGTTATTGGTAATCGCTGCGCGACCACACTAGTTTTCGGCGCGAGAAGGTTACGAAGTTTATATCTAGATGTTGTACCTGCCCCACAAACGAGCCGCAGCCGCCCTGATTTGCGGTGCTTATTCTTCCTATTCCCCCTCTTTTTCCTGTGTGGGAAAGACGGTCGACGTCTGGCGCTGCCGACCATCGAGTTTGCACACAGACCGTTGCTTGCCTGTTGAGAGATGTGTGGCCCCACGTCGGGTGCGCTCTTGGGTCGAGGTTGGCCGGCGAGCAGGCACTGTTCCTTTCCCATTGCGACCTACGGAGCAGGAACCAGGATGAGATTTCTGGATCTGACCTTGCCTACGGCGGCGGCCAACTTGGCACTGGATGAAGCTCTCCTTGAAGAGGCCGAGTCCGGCGCCGAGCAAGGCGAAGTGCTGCGGCTTTGGGAGTCACCTCAGTTGGCGGTGGTCGTGGGGCGCTCTTCTCGAATCGCCGCGGAGGTGCATTTGGAGGTTTGCCATGCGCGCGAGGTTCCAGTGCTGCGCAGATGCAGCGGTGGTGCAGCGGTGGTGATCGGGCCCGGTTGCCTGATGTACAGCGTTATCTTGAGTTATCAGCGGCGGCCTCCGTTGCGGCAGATTGAAGCCGCCCATCAGTTTATCTTGGATCGAGTGGCGGAGGCTGTGAGCAAGTCCGTTCCAGATGCGAGGCGAAGTGGAATCAGCGATTTGGCCGCGAATAGTAGAAAGTTTTCGGGCAACAGCCTTCGCTGCAAACGGGAGCATCTGCTCTATCACGGCACGCTGCTGTACGAGTTTCCGCTGGAGTCGATTGCTGAGTTGTTGCAGATGCCTCCGCGCCGTCCAGACTACCGCCGGGATCGGTCGCATCTAGACTTCCTGGTAAACCTCGAAGTGCCGGTTGACGCGTTGCGGAGCGCAATTTGTGACAGTTGGAATGTCGGTTCAGCAGATCACAGCTGGCCGCAGGCGAGAACCGAACGGTTGCTTACCGAGCGCTACGATCGACAAGAGTGGCACCACAGTCTGTAGCGATCTAGAGAGTTCGTTGAGTGAGTTGCAGTGCGCATGTAGGTCGTAGTGCGCTCGCAAGAGTCTGGAAAGACTCTAGCAGCTATCGCAATTCGGCTTGACGAAATCCGGGTAAACTTGTTCAATGCGCGAACCTGGGTGAATCAAAGCAGGTGGCCGACGACGGTAATCAGTGATGACCGTTGTGATCTGCGATTCGCCGAGCACACGGACGAACGGCGAACCGATGCGTGTGGTTCGCGAGTCCCATCGGCTATTGTTGGCCGCCGGGACGAACCGTTTTTCCTTAGCAGGGCGTCTGGGGAAAGACACACAAGAACGTGAACGCCCTGTATGGAGCCACGGAGATGGCAACAAAGAAAAAGGCCGCGAAGAAGAAGACTGCTAAAAGGTCGACCAAGAAACGAACGACCAAGAAGCGGACGACCAAGAGGTCTACGGCCAAGAAGTCGACCAAGAAGAAGGCTACCAAGAAGCGAGCAACCAAGAAAAAGGCGGCCAAGCGGTCGACCAAGAAAAAGACGGCTCGCAAGAAGTCCACGAAGCGGCCTGCCAGGAAGAAGTAGGGCTGCTTGCGGCGAGGCGCCGCACCTTTGCTACAACGAGAAAGGCCGGGCGTATCGGCTTCCAAGCTGCCGTCCGGCCTCTGTTTTTGCGCCTGTCGACTCAGCAGGGTTGACCTAACCCCCATTGGTTAGGTAGTTTGGATCGATCGCAGGTCGCCTGACTGCGCTCCCTGTTCCAGTTATCCCGTACAAACAATCGGAAGCGCAAGGTCACAAAACCCCCCCTGTGGTCGTACGGGACCGCGGCCAGCTCCAGTTCAGCCAGCGAGTAGCCACTTGGGAAAAACTCCCGATCGGTCTGAACCTCGGTTCGAGGATCTCGACTTATCTAAGGCGATGCAAAAAGCGCTGGCCCGTGCCGGGTACGAGCGCCCGACGCCTGTTCAGGCCGGATTGATTCCGGTCGCACTGGAAGGAACTGACGCGATTGCTCAGGCCAGAACGGGAACTGGCAAGACGGCTTCTTTCGTGATCCCGATTCTGGAGCAGCTGGAGCCGAGCCAACGAGCACGCGGGCCCCAGGCGCTGATCCTCGTGCCGACACGGGAACTCGCCGTTCAGGTACGGGACGAGGTCAGCAAGCTCGCGTACGGCCAACGAGTCAGCTGTGTTGCCACCTATGGTGGAAAGCCGATCCGAGGCCAGATTGAGAAACTAGGGCGGCATCCTCAGCTCGTAGTGGGAACTCCGGGCCGTGTGCTGGACCACATCTCCCGTGGTACGTTGGCGCTGCGCGATCTCTGGTGCGTTGTTCTCGATGAAGCCGATCGCATGCTGGACATCGGTTTTCGGCCAGACATCGAGAAGATCCTGCGTCGCTGCCCGCGCGATCGGCAGTCACTCTTGCTCAGCGCAACCGTACCTCCTGCGATCGAGAGGTTGGCTCGGCGCTACATGTCGGAGCCTGTGATGCTCAACTTCTCGCCGAAAGAGCTGGCGGTTGAGACCATCGAGCAGTTCTATTTCACAGTTGACGGCGAGAGAAAGTTCGATCTGTTGATGGCGCTGGTGGAACGCGAGCAGCCACGGCAGGCGATCATCTTCTGCCGCACCAAACGAGGTGTCGATCGACTCGTTCGCAGAATGCGAAAGCGAATCCGTAGCGTCGACTGCATTCATGGTGACATGCCGCAGTCGGGACGAGACCGGGTGATGCGGCGTTTTCGCGAGAGCGAGTTACGATACCTGGTGGCCACGGATGTTGTCGGCCGCGGGATCGACGTGTCGGGGATTTCTCACATTATCAACTTTGATATGCCCCAGTTCTGCGATGACTACGTGCACCGTGTCGGACGAACAGGACGGATGGGGCGTGAAGGGGTGGCTTATTCGTTCGTTACCCCCGAAGAAGGCCCTGAGTTGACGCGGATCGAACAGCGAATCAACACGCTGCTGCAGCGCGACGAGATGCCTGGATTCGACGCGTCAGCGCCGGTGGCTCAAGACGAGCCTGCTGAAGCGCCGCCGGAAGCCCCAGCGGAGCTCTCCAAACGCCGTTCGCAGAAACGCTACCGGCGGGCGCTCTGAATCGTTCTGCGGTGTCGGATAGTAGTCGTAGTACACGCAGCCGGCCCTCAGAGACGCTTAACCCGAATTATTCATGAGCGATCTGCTGCGAGGTCGTAAGTCCATCCGTGGCTTCGTCATGCTTCACAATTCTCCCTCGACGTATTGCTTCAATACGCCTGCGGGAGAATTGCTCGCCTTCCTTGCCACGAACGTACTTACAACCTCTCGCGACGATCTTCATGAATAGTCCGGGCTAATTCGCAAATGTCTCCCTGAGAAACCGCATTGCCGGTTCCCACTTTTCTGCTGCAGCTTGAAAGTCGACCTCCATCCAACTCACCGTTTGGTTGCTCAACACGCGTGAGGACGTCGTCACCCCTCGGTTCAGTGGGAACTGGGCGCTCCGGCCCTGGGCCAATCTCGCTTCTGCATCACCTGATAGCAGGTGGTCCACGAATCGGCGCGCATGCTCTGGATGGGGACCTCCCTTCACGATGCAGACCGTATTGGGAATGAACAAGGCTCCGAGTCCGCCGGCTTGCTGGTCTGGGAAGATGATTCGAACCGGGCGGCCCTGGTCCAACTCAATGATGGCGTCGTCTGTGTCGGTGATGCCAAAGGCGATCTCGCCCCGGCCGACGGCCACCGCGACCTGTTTGTTGCCAGACAGCACACGCGCGTTGGCGGCGACGTTCCGATAGTATTCTTGCCCGCGTTCATCGCCCCAAACCGAGAAGAGCACCGCTGCGTGAGTAGCCGTCGTACCGAAGAGGGGCTTTGCGATTCCAACTTTGCCCTGCCACGCCGAATCTGCCAGGTCGAGGATCGAGTCTGGCATCCGATCCGGTTCGACAAGGTCGGTGTTCACGATCAGCACGCGAGCTCGCGCAGCAAGTCCGTACCAGTATCCGTCGGAGGACCGATAGTTGGCTGGGATGTTCGCAGCCGCTGGCGATCGGTAGGCGTCGAGCTTGCCCTGCTTCTGTAATCGAAGTGTGTGCAAGATCTCGTTGTTCCAAAAGACATCACAAGTCGGTCGTTTCTCTTCCATGATGCGCGTCACGAGTCCTACGGTCTTGGTGGACTCGATGTCAAATCTAGCTCGTACGGTGATTCCAGTTTGCAGCTCGAAATCGTCGAGGATGGGTTCGGAGAACTCTCGATCCAAGGCGGAGAAGACTGCGACCGCAGTGGTGTTCGAACTGCAGCTAGCGACGGACACGAACAAACAGGCAGCGGTTAGGACAGTTCCTCTGAACATGCGTTTTTCTCGGCTGTGAGATGAGGCGCAGACAATCGAGTGGCGGTCAGCTCGGTGTGAGCCCCAGCCAGTTCGAGGTAAGATGGATCAAGTGACTGTTCCGTTATTGTCGTCCGCGACGCTTCAATGGCAAGCTCGTCACGTGGGGAGGGTGGAAGCGATGGCGAGGTGCCTCAATCTAACCGCGTTTGCTGCGTGTTACGTAGCGGTGTGGCTGGTTTCCGTGGGCTGTGACTCCGGCGACGCGCGACCTGGACCCCAGCGACAGACGGCCGAGCGGACTGCGGTGGTTCAAGGTAACTCGCAGCAACCGAAACGCTTAACTTCTCCAGCTCCTGCGGCGGAGCCTGCTGCGCAGCGGTCGATTGCCACAAGGCCGGCGAAGAGCAAGACTATCAAGCCTACTGAGACGAGTGGGGATGTGGGGAAAACCCGGTCGCCCCGGGCAGCTCCGGAGCCGGCGGTAGGCGTCGCCGAGCCTGCAGAGGCGAGCCGTTCCGCTCGCCTACAAGCCGCTGGACTACGGCGGCTCGTCAGCAAGCATTTGACTTTGTACACCGACCTGCCGCGCCAGCCGGCTATCGACGAGTTAGGCGCGGTGTTCGACCTCGCCGTACCTCAATGGTGTAGTTTCTTCAGCGTCGACCCGGCGCGGGTCGACACCTGGCACATGACGGCGTACCTGATTGGCGACCGCCAGCTCTTTGCCCAGCTCGGTGTGCTCCACGACGGTTTGCCGCCCTTCCTTCACGGCTACCAGATGGGAGCTGAGATTTGGTGTTACGAACAACCCAGTGACTACTATCGCCGGCATCTGCTGCTCCACGAAGGGACGCACGGATTCATGAATAACCTGATGGGCGGCGCGGGGCCCCCTTGGTATATGGAGGGAACCGCAGAATTGCTGGCAACACACCGCTGGGCCGACGGCCGCTTAACCTTGAAGGTCCTGCCGGCGGATCGTGGTGAGTCGTCTTATTGGGGTCGGATCAAGGCCATCAAGGATGAGCTTAAAGCGGATCGCGGCATGACAATGCGAGAGATCATGCGGTATGACGAGCGAGCTCACCTGTCCGTGGAACCTTATGCCTGGTGTTGGGCGATTTCGACGTTTCTCGAGCAGCATCCGTTGACGCAGACCGCTTTTGCGGATCTACGCCATCACACCCGCGAGCGCGGCTTCGCGTTCTCTCGACGCTTGGCAGCTCAGCTCGAAGACGATTGGTCGTTGTTGACGCATCAGTGGCAGATGTTTGTGCGGACTCTTGACTATGGATATGACGTCGAGCGCGAGTTATTCGGGCGAAGACCGGTCAAACCAGCAGGTTCGGAAACCGAGCGCGTGGTGGTGGCCGTCGACCGTGGATGGCAATCGACCGGTCTGAAGCTCGTGGGTGGGACTGCCTACGAGATCAAGGCCGAGGGCCGTTACCGGATTGCCAACGATCCGAAGAGCTGGTGGTGCGAGCCGAACGGTGTCACGATCCGTTACCACCGAGGGCTTCCGCTGGGGATGCTGGTGGCCGCGGTCTTAGGTGAAGGACACGTGGCCGACGCGAATTCTCCGCTCTTGCACCCTCTTCCAATTGGGCTGGCACGGCGGATTACCGCCGAGCGAGATGGCACGCTCTATCTGCGGATTAACGAGGCCCCCAACGAGCATCACGACAACGACGGCGAGGTCGACGTACGCGTTCGCCAGGTATCCGACTCGGTGGACTCCCCAATTGACGGATTCTGAACAAGCCTGCAACAATGCAGCGCTGGGTGAGAAAGAACCACAAACGGCGAATCGATATCATGAATATCCAGCAGCAGGATCCTGAGGTTTGGAAGGCGATTGAGGACGAGGTCCACCGCCAACGCGACGGCCTGGAGCTGATCGCCAGCGAAAACTACACTAGCGCGGCGGTCATGCAAGCCGCCGGCAGCGTGTTGACCAACAAGTACGCGGAGGGGTATCCGGGACGCCGCTACTACGGTGGGTGTGAGCATGTGGATGTCGTCGAACGGCTGGCGATCGATCGCGCCAAGCAACTGTTCGGTGCCGACCACGCGAACGTCCAGCCGCACTCGGGATCGCAAGCCAACTTTGCGGTCTACATTTCAGTGTTGGAACCGGGAGATACGGTACTCGGTCTGGACCTTGCCCACGGCGGCCATCTGACGCATGGAATGCGGTTGAACATCTCCGGCCGGCTTTACAACTTCATCAACTACGGCGTGACCCGGGATACCCATCGAATCGACTTCGACCAGGTCGCGCGACTTGCGGCGGAACACAAGCCGAAGTTGATTGTGGCCGGTGCCAGTGCTTACCCTCGCGAGGTGCCGCACGACCGGTTTGCTGAGATTGCTGAGTCGGTAGATGCGAAGTTGTTCGTCGACATGGCGCACTATGCTGGTCTGGTGGCTGCCGGTCTGCATCATAATCCAGTTGACGTCTCCGACTTTGTCTCGACGACGACTCACAAGACATTGCGCGGACCTCGGGGCGGGTTGGTTCTTTGCAAGGCAGAGTACGCTAAGGAGCTCAATCGTTCAGTGTTTCCCGGTTCGCAAGGTGGCCCGCTGATGCACGTCGTCGCAGCAAAGGCAGTTTGCTTCCAGGAGGCGTTGCAACCCGACTTCTGCAAATATGGGGAGGCGATTATCGCCAATGCCAAAGTGTTGGCGGAGGAGCTTGCCCGCGGTGGGTTGCAGTTGGTCAGCGGTGGTACGGACAATCACCTAATGCTGGTCGACGTGACCCCCCTTAAGATCGGCGGAAAGATCGCCGAAGAAACGCTGGACCGTTGCGGAATTGCTGTCAACAAGAACATGATCCCGTTCGACGAGAGAAAGCCTGTCGATCCTTCTGGTATTCGCCTCGGAACCCCGGCACTGACGACCCGTGGCATGGGAGGAGACGAAATGCGGCAAATCGGCAGTTGGATGCTGACCGCGCTGTCGCATCCGAACGACGATCAGGAGTTGGACAGGATTCGCAACGAGGTATCGGACCTCTGCGGCCAGTTTCCGGTTCCCGCTGGCGAAGTAGCGACCACGATGTAGGCGAGCGATGCCCCAGACGAACAAGATACTAGTCGCCGACGACAATCCTGCCAACTGCGAGCTCCTGGAGGCCTATTTGGCCGCAGTTGATTGCGACATCCAGATCGCGGTCGATGGCCAGGAGACGTTGGACAAGGTCGCATCATTCGCGCCGGATTTGATCTTGTTGGATGTGATGATGCCGAAGCTGAGCGGCTTTGAGGTTTGCAAACAGGTGAAAGAGCGCGCGGACACCAAACACATCATGATTCTGATGGTAACGGCACTCAATGAACTAGGGGATATCGAGCGCGCGGTGGCTGCTGGAACGGACGACTTCTTGTCGAAACCGGTGAACAAGATCGAGCTGATCAAACGAGTCGAGAACATGCTCAGGATCAAGGACATCAGCGACGAGAACGAGCGGTTGCGAAGGTACATTCAGGAAATGGACGATCAGGAGCAGCAAGAGCCACCCGCTGCGCCGCGCTCTGACAGCTAAGCGGAGTTGCTAAGAGTTGGGGATTCTCAAGACGCTGCCACAGGCGGTGCAGCGGACGTTCTTGCCAGCCAGCTCGGAATTCGCCAGAAACTGCTGTCCGCAATGGCACTGAACGGAGATTTGAGCCAACGGTCTTGGCACTTTGCCTGCCTTCGGCACGCCGATCGGTTGGCCGCAGGTAGTGCATTTGACGACCCGGCCTGCAAGTTCGGCGTTGGCCACGAAGCGTTGGCCGCACGAATCACAGGCGATCTCCAACTTGGGGGGTTGGCTGGACGAATCGCTGGGCATCGTGCTCAATTCACCACAGCGCGGGCACTTGACGGTCTTTCCAGCCAGTCGCCGTTTCGCAACCAGCCGCTGGCCGCACGGGCAAGTCACTTCGAGCGGTTGTGCTGCGTGCTGCAGCTCGTCCTCGGCTCGATCAGTGGGGGTGCCGCGCGATGCATCCGAGGCGGGCGGCTTCTTTGAGTCGGGTGATTTCAGGTAGTCCGCCAGGTCGCTCGCCAACGCCTTCATGGAGGGGAAGCGGTCCTCGACGCGCTTGGCCATCGCCCGTGTGCAGATGACCGCCAACCGCGGGCTGATGCTGCTCCGACACTTGCGGGGGTCTTCCACGGGTTTCGTGACGATCTGCCCGATGATCGAAGCGATGGTCCCTTGAAACGGGAGCTCGCCGGTTAACAACTCGTAGAAGATGACGCCCAGGCTATAGATGTCGCTCGCCGGTCCGATCTTATCGACGTGTCCTTCCACTTGCTCGGGAGACATGTAGGCAGGAGAGCCGATGATGGCACCTTCTGTCGTTAAGCGAGCGTCCTCCGCGTCGTCCACACTGCGCGCCAAGCCGAAATCCATGATGATCGGCTCGTTGCGATGGTCGATCATGACGTTGGCCGGTTTGACGTCACGGTGAATCAAGCCATGGATATGGGCCTCATTCAGCGCCAAAGCGACTTTTCGTATCACGACCGCGACGCTGCGGTCGCTTTGCGGTTTGTCGGAGTTGACGAACTCCGACAGCGGCTGGCCCTGGATGTACGCCATGGCGATGAAATGCGTACCCTCAATCTCACCGACGTCGTAGACAGGGCAGATGTTGGGATGGCTCAGTGTCGCCGCAGCACGGGCTTCGCGCAGGAAGCGGGCTATGAACTTCGAGTCTTCGCTCGAGTTTACCTTCGGAATCTTGAGAGCAACCTTGCGATGCAACTGGGTGTCGAGCGCCAAGTAGACAGCGCCCATCGCTCCCTCGCCCAAAATCCTGCGGATGCGATAGCGCCCAAACGCATCTCCCGGCATGCGTGTTCGGCGAGTCAGTTTCATCTTCACCGGATCGACGGCATCGAGCGTCGCCGTCTCGTCAACGCTGCGCGCCTCCGAGTCTCCCGCCGGACTGTCGGGCGGCGACGAGTCCACCGTCGGCGTCCCAGCGAAGTCCCGTTCGGGGCGCCGCTCGCGGCGCGAACCACCATCACTCATCCGACTCACTGATGTCTTATCCGTTGTTAGAAACCCTCAGAAATTTCATCATACCGTCCAGCAACTCCGCGTGCAGTAGATTCGTCGCAGCAGCAGAATTCTTCGGCATACTTGACGTGTTTGACCCAATCCGTAAACTTCATCCCCCTTTGCCGGTGGATGGTGAAGACCAAGGCCGATTGCAGTTCCGTGTCTGTAACCCTAATGGAGAAAACAGGATGCAACGCCACGCCCGTTTCTCTACAGTTGCACGAGGGACGTTTGGTTGCAGCTTGATTTGGTTCGTCTGTTGGACCGGCGGGCAGCGCCTTGCCCCAGCTGCCGAGATCATAGAGACCGTCGCGGGAACTGGCCAGCCGGATAACAACGGCGATGCAGGTCAGGGGAGCCAAATTCATGTGGGTGATCCGTTCGGTGTCGAAATCGGACCGGATGGGGCACTCTACGTGACGGAAGTTCGCAACCATCGCGTCCGCCGTTTGGACTTGGAGACAGGGGAGATCGCTACCGTTGCTGGCTGTGGCAGGAAAGGCTATTTCGGGGACGGGGGACCTGCGACGAGCGCCGGGTTAAACGAACCATACGAAGTTCGCTTCGACAAACGCGGCAACATGTACTTCGTCGAGATGCAAAACCACCTGATCAGAAAGGTCGACGTCAAGACCGGTATTATCTCGACCTTGGCGGGTACCGGCGAACCTGGCTACGCGGGCGACGGCGGACCTGGTAGCCAGGCACAATTTAACCGGCCGCACAGTATCGCACTCGACAACGACGGTCATCTATTTGTAGCGGATATCGGCAACCATCGGATTCGCAAGGTCGATCTGCAAACCGGGATTGTTGACTCCGTGGCGGGTACCGGAGAGCGAACGCTGCCCTCAGATGGTGGACCAGCGACCGGCAACCCGGTGATTGGACCGCGTGCGCTGGATATTGAGGGCCGTGTGATGTGGGTCGCGCTGCGGGAGGGCCACAGCGTCTGGACTTTGCATCTCGACGACCTTGTTTGGCGCCATTTGGCGGGTTCCGGTAAACGAGGGTTCAGCGGGGACGGGGGGCCGGCGAAAGATGCGACCTTCGACGGCCCGAAGGGGATCGCGGTTGGTCCACAGGGCCGTGTCTTCGTGGTCGATACGGAAAACCAGGTCGTTCGCCGAATCGACCCCCGCAGCGGTACGATCGAGACGATCGCAGGTGGCGGACCGCAAGCCAGAGGAGGGGGCGGCGATGGGGGACCCGCTACCCAGGCCGAACTCGATCGGCCGCACGGCGTGTGCGTCGCGGCCGACGGCGCGGTCTACATTGGCGACACGCTGAACCATCGTGTCCGTCGAGTCCGCAGCAGTCGCCCGTAGTGCGCGAAACGACGTGCACCCTCGTTGCTTGTTGCCAGAGCGTAGCCGAACTCGCCAGAGTTTGGCGGACTGCAAGAAGTTTCTGCAAGAGCAAAGGACCATCCTGTTGATCCTGTAAATCCTGTCAAACAAGCGGAAGACAGGATCAACATGATCAACATGATGAACAAGATGGAGACGACAGCTCCACGGCAGGATGTCCACTGCGCTCGCCGCAACAACCGTGTCAGTCGATCGGGAGGGCGAGGCTCCTGCCGAGCCGAGAGTGCAATGAACCGTGGGCTAACGCCCAGCGGCTGATTCGGCTACCGGAAGTTCTGTAAAGGCCATCGTGTTGATCTTGTAGATCCTGTCCAACAAGCAGAAGACAGGATCAACATGATGAACAAGATGGAGAGGACAGCTCCACGGCAGGATGTCCACTGCACGCACCGCAACAACCGTGTAATCGACCGGGAGGGCGAGGCTCCTGCCGAGCCGAAAGTGCAATGAACCGTGGGCTAACGCCCAGCGGCTGATTCGGCTACCGGAAGTTCTGCAAAGGCCATCGTGTTGATCTTGTAGATCCTGTCAAACAAGTAGAAGGCAGGATCAACATGATGAACAAGATGGAGACGACAACTCCACGGCAGGATGTCCACTGCGCTCACCGCAACAACCGTGTAATCGACCGGGAGGGCGAGGCTCCTGCCGAGCCGAAAGTGCAATGAACCGTGAGCTAACGCCCAGCGGCTGATTCGGCTACCGGAAGTTCTGCAAAGGCCATCGTGTTGATCTTGTAGATCCTGTCAAACAAGTAGAAGGCAGGATCAACATGATGAACAAGATGGAGACGACAACTCCACGGCAGGATGTCCACTGCGCTCACCGCAACAACCGTGTAATCGACCGGGAGGGCGAGGCTCCTGCCGAGCCGAGAGTGCAATGAACCGTGGGCTAACGTCCAGCGGCTGATTCGGCTATGGGAAGTTCTGCAAAGGCCATCGTGTTGATCTTGTAGATCCTGTCCAACAAGCAGAAGACAGGATCAACATGACAAGATGGAGAGGACAGCTCCACGGCAGGATGTTCACACGCCCTCACCGCAACAACCGTGTAATCGATCGGGAGGGCGAGGCTCCTGCCGAGCCGAGAGTGCAATGAACCGTGGGCTAACGCCCAGCGGCTGATTCGGCTATGGGAAGTTCTGCAAAGGCCATCGTGTTGATCTTGTAGATCCTGTCCAACAAGCAGAAGACAGGATGAACATGATGAACAAGATGGAGAGGACAGCTCCACGGCAGGATGTCCACTGCACGCACCGCAACAACCGTGTCAATCGATCGGGAGGGCGAGGCTCCTGCCGAGCCGAGAGTGCTCGCCAGAGTGTAGCCGAACTCGCAAGAGTTTGGTTGGGTGAAGTGCCGCTTCGTCCAAATTCTCGCGAATTCGGCTAGTGCGCCTGTGAAGGCGATTGAATTATCAGGTGAAAGTCCTGATCGGAGAAGACGTTACCACTCCGTAGTCGACGGTAACTGCGTTTTCAACAGAAAGGGTGGGGAGCAACCGGAGACGAAAGAACAGTCCGTAACGCAAGTGAACTCGATTCGGCCAAGCCTGTCGGGGAGCGTCCTAGTGACTCGCGAACCCCTGACCTCACACAACGTCCCAGACGAGGCCCAACTCCGGGCGGCGGTAGACACCGCAGGTCGGTGAGGCGGCTCGCACGGTGAATGGAAACGGTAACGTGTCAAACCGAGGCGAGCGAAATGGCAGTAGTGTTGTTGGAGACGGAATGTTCGGAAGTTCAATCGAGATAAGCAGGGAGGCCTCAGCAGCGTGCAGACCTATGATGCGCTCAGCTGAGGAGTCAGAGCCTTCATAGTAGTGCTGACCGGTGGGAACCAAACCCACCGCGAGCGAAGGGAGGCAGGGAAGTAGATTCGGAACGCCCTAACACATGAAAAGCAAATCGAAAGATACTTTGCCAGAACGAGTGCCGTTTACGGCTATACCGACTGGAGAGACGCCGGACATTCGCCGGTGGGCTCAGCCTGCTGTATGGACCGACCGAATGTTGACGACACTTTTGGAAAACAAAGTGAAAGGAGGCAAATGGCACGCGTTAATTGACAAGGTTTACGCCCCGCTGAATCTTTACACGGCCGCACGCAAAGTGACCGGGAAGAAGAAATCGGCCGGAGTTGATGGGCAAAGCTGCGAAGAGTTCGAAGAACATCTGCTCGTGGAAACACAGCAGCTCTCCGAAGAAATCAAAGCACAAACCTATCGCCCCAGTGCGGTACTTCGCGTTCACATTCCCAAACCGGGAAGACCGAACGAGACCCGCCCGCTGGGCATTCCGACAGTCCGCGACCGCACCGTCCAACGGGCGATGCTCGACGTGATCGAACCAATCCTGGATCACCAGTTCCATGAGCGAAGCTTTGGCTTTCGTCATGGAGTGGGAGCTCATGATGCACTTCGCATCGTCGAGCAGAAACTTCAGGCGGGTTACGTTTACGTGGTCGATGCGGACTTGAGAGGTTACTTCGATACGATTCCGAAAGACCGCTTGCTGGCTTTGGTCAAAGAGCATATTTCGGACTCACGGATGCTGAAACTGCTCAAGCTCTTTCTTGATCAGAACATTTTGGAAGAACTCCGCGAATGGACGCCGATTGCCGGCGTGCCGCAAGGGGCAGTGCTTTCACCCGTGTTGTCGAATCTGTACCTCAACCCGCTGGATCATCAGATGGCCAACGCCGGTTTTGAGATGGTGCGCTACGCGGACGACTTTGTCGTACTGTGTCGCAGCCAATCCGAAGCCGAAGAGGCTCTTCGGTTGATCACCGTATGGGTTGAGCAAGCCGGTTTAACTCTGCATCCAACGAAGACGAAGATCGTTGACAGTCGCGTCCGAAGCTTCGCGTTTCTGGGCTACTCGTTTCGCGGGGACAAAATTTACCCTCGTCGCGAGAGCCTTGCGAAGATGAAGGCTCGGATCAAAGAACTGACGCCTCGTAAAAGGCCCGGTTCTGTGGAGTTGATTGTGGCCGAACTAAACCGCGTTCTCGTCGGCTGGTTCGGTTATTTTCGACACTGTCGCTGGACGATTTACAAAGACCTTGACGCCAAGATTCGCAGCCGCCTCCGGCGGTTGTTATTGAAACGTCATCGGAAAAACCCCGAGCGTTTACCACGTCAGCAACGCTGGCCAAATGCGTACTTTACGAAAGCGGGACTCTACAGTCTGCGAGAGGCCCACTTTCGTTTCGCTCAATCCGTCAACTACTAACTGGAGAGCCGTATGCGGGAGAATCGCACGTACGGTTCGGAGGGAGGGAAGTCCGGCCCAACCGGACCTCCCTACCCCTATCTGCTACACCGCTCGGCCGAAGAGCTCCGCAATCGCAATGTCCAGCGCCGGCAACTCGTCGTCTGATTCGGAATCCGAGTGTGCGTCGCGCCAGCTCGGTTCGTCGGTATCCGCCGCCGGATCGAAGAGTCCGCGATTCTCCGCAGCAATCGTTGGAAGTAACTTGACCTCAAGGCGGTCGTCAACTTCGTCAAGCAACGTGCTGGGCCAATGAGTGGAGATGATCACATCCACGGCGCCGGCGATAACCACGCCGTCCGGAATGGGGGGGATCTCGGGGACGGGATTCAACGCAGCGAACTGAGCAACAAAAGAGGCGTCCGCCGCATTGACACGGCCGTTTCCTGTGATGTCAGCGGCGATCGAAGGATCGACCAGCGGCGTTCCGGCGAAGCCGGTATCAGACAACACGGCGACTCGCCCCAGCTGGGCGGCATCGCTCGCATTGATCCTTCCGTTTGCCGATACATCGCCAAAATAGGTCACCAGGTGAAGGGCATCGTCCTCAACCACAGGAACGGGGGTACCGCCGGCGCCGGTTGCTGAGAGACGGGCGATATCCAGCACTTGATGGCTGCCGTAGATTTGACTTGCGCCGGCCAGCGGCACGGTGGCCTGTAAGTTAACCAGAGTCTGACTTCCCGCTGGTAGCTCAGTCGGACTCGTAAGTGTTATCTCCACCACACCAGACGTCGCTGTGTTGTTGAGGACATTCATTTCGACGGTCGTGCCCGCAGGCATATCGGCACCGACGGTTGCTGCGGCGAACGTCAATAGCGACGTGTCGTAGCCGATTTGCAGGTTGACTGTCCTCAACCCCGCGGCTTCGCTAATCGAGAGCGGAATGCCCAATGTAGTATCGGCCGGCAAGTTGATCTCCTGCCCCGGACCCCGCGCGAAATCGGGCAAGCTCACCGTCACCGCGTTGGCGGGAGGCGCCGCAATGCTGAAAGTCTGGACGAAGTCGCCGCCAGCTGTCCCGTCTCCGTCCCCATCCAGCAGAACGTCCGCGACCGACTTCAGACCATTCTCGCTGCTGCGAAGGGTGACTGTGTATATGTCTGGCAACAAGGGACCACCTGACTTGACGAAGATTAACCCGGTTCCCGGCGAGAGAAGCCGCACCGAACCGCTCACAGCTCCGGTGGTCTGGCCCTCGAGGAGGATGTCTGCCGGGCCGAGTCCGGCGGCCTGCGAGTCGTAGAGATTGAGTTCAGCGGCCGCCAGGCGGTCGCTGAACTGTACAGCGAACCCTGAGCTGGTCGCGTCGAGCGTGGTGACCTGTAGGAGACGTGGACCATCGTCATCCAGGATCGTCGTCGTTTGCGGTTCTCCTCCCACCAGCGCATTCGTAGCACTCGTGATGGCGACCGTGATGGTCTCGTTATCTTCGTCCAGCAGGTCGTCGACGGCGGTCAGCGTGGTTTCGCCAGTTGTCGCGCCGCTCGGGATGACAATCTGTGTTGCTGCGGCAACATAGTCCTCTGCTACCGTAGCCGTCCCCGAGAAACCTAACTCGACGGCGACATCAGACGTGATCGGACCCGACAGTGTGGCCGTCAGGGTGGCCACGCCGCGATTTTCCAAGATGCTCGCGCTGTTGATGCTCAGGAAGACCGTCGCCGGCAGGACGTCGTCGTTTTCGATCGTGCCGTGGGCTGTGGAGGTGAGGATTTCCACCGTGGTTGGCGTGGCTTCGGAGAGCGTCACCGAAAGGCCCTCGTCAGGCTCAACGAGGGTATCACCCGAGACCTGCAGCGTGATTATCTGGGTCGTTTCACCTGTGGCGAAGTTGATTACGCCACTGGGCAACGTTCCCCCGAAATCGTCTGCGTCAGCTGGGTGGGAGCCGCTGCCGGCTACAGTAAAGTTCACTGCAGTTGGACCGGAGAGCTCACCTGTGCGGGTCACTTCGAATACAAACGGCGTGGTGCCGGTGTCACCCTCTGCTTTCGTCGCATCGACAGCGGCCAGCGAAACGAGCGCGTTGCCTTGCAGGTTCATCCAGACACGATTTCCTTGCGGGACCCGCGGTGCGGGCGAGCCAGAAAGATAGTAATTCCCCGAGAAGGCATCCAGATCGCCGTCTCCGTCCAAGTCTCCGAGTGCCACGCCAAAACTGCTGTGGTCTCCGAGTGGCTGTCCGAAGTCGCTGAACACACCGTTGTCGTTGAGCAGGACGCGGTTGCCAGAACTGGGAATCAAGGCGTCCGACGAGTGGCCGTTGGCCAGAAAAGCATCGAGATCTCCATCGCCATCCAAGTCGCCGAGCGCGACGTCAAAGCTGAAGTGATCGCCTAGCTGCTGGCCGCTGTCGACGAAAACGCCGTCTTCGTTTCTCCAGACGCGGATGCCTTGATCGCCATTGGCCACAAACGCATCTAGATCGCCGTCGGCGTCGAGATCTCCCAACGCCGCGCTCCAGCTGTGGTGGTCACCGAGCGATTGCCCCGAGTCATTGAACCTTCCACCGTCGTTCCGCCAGATTTTGTTCGGCTGCCTGTAGTTAGCGACGAAGGCGTCTAGATCTCCGTCCCCGTCGAGATCTCCCAGCGAAACACTCTGGCTGGCACCACTTCCGAGTTGCTGGCCGCTGTTGCTGAAGACTCCACCATCGTTCAACCACAACTGGTTCCCTTGGCCGTCGTTGGCAATGAAGGCGTCGAGATCACCGTCGGCGTCCAAATCGCCGAGTGCGACACTGCTGCTGTCGTGAATACCCAGTACCTGTCCGCTCTCGCTGAAGACACCCGCAGCATTGAACCAGACGACGTTGCCCTCGTCTCCAGTAACCAGGGCATCCAGGTCGCCGTCCCCATCCAAATCACCCAGCGCGACATCCGAGTTGCTGCGATCGCCGAGGTTCTGGCCGCTTGCTGTGAAAACGCCGCCATCGTTTAACCATACACGGTCGCCTTCGTGGTGGCCGTTGGCCGCAAAAGCATCGAGATCACCGTCCCCGTCCAAATCGCCGAGTGCGACGGCGAGTGTGCTATGATTGCCCAGATCCTGTCCGCTGTCGCCAAAAACTCCACTTCCGGTTGGGCTGCCGATCGTAAGCAAATGGTCTTCGACTTCGCCGTCGGGAGCGCCTCCGTTGGGTGGCAGTCCTCCCATGCTGCTCAGTCGAAAACGCGCGAACGTCTGACCTTGGCGTGCATCTGGAGGAACGGTAAAAGTGACAACGTTGTCTCCCGTGACAACGTTCTGCTGGATGGCGATTTGCTCGTTAGCTCCACCAAAGGTCTGGTCGCCGTCGAAATCGATCCAAGCGTCGAGTGCGGCGTTGGCACTGGCGTTGACGGTTACCGACGCGGTCAGCTGGCCGGCGAGGGGTGGGTCTGTGAAGGTGACGCCGTCTTCGTCATCGGGTGTGCCGTTGACGTCGTCGCCGTCAGCGGCCGGTGCTGGCTGTCCGTCCGCGTCGATGTCTCGGGTGGCGCCTAGGGTAGGTCCAGTAGCGTTGTGCGAGGCGCCGCCGTCGGCCAGCAACGTCGGAAACGGAGCGGGAAGGTCGCCTAAGTCGACTGCGTCGTCGTTTCGAATGAGGCCCCGCGCCGTGCCGGAGGCGATGATGGAATTCTGGCCGACGGGGTTGGACAGCGTCACCAGAAACGCTTCGTCATTTTCCAAGACGACATCGCCTGCGATTTGAATGTCGATGGACAGCGTGCCCACACCGTCGCTGAATGTCAGCGTGCCGTTGGGTAGCACCGCTCCACCGAAATCATCTGGCTCTGCCGGGTCGGTGCCGGTGGGGGTCACGGCAAAGTCCACGCTGGCCGTTCCTCGCGTGTCGAAGGCGCGCGTGACAGTAAAACTGAACGTAGCCGCATCTGCGTTTCCCTCAGGCAGTGAAGCAGTGAGGGGTGTGATGAAGAAGGACGGATTGTCGTTCAACCAAACCCGATTTTGTCCGGAGTTCGCAACGACCGCGTCCAGATCACCGTCCAGATCCAGATCACCCAGGGCAATCCCAGAGCTGGCTGCGCTTCCCAGTGGTTGGCCATCAGCCGTGAATACTCCTGCGTCGTTGAGCAATACAGAGTTCGAACTGCCGAAGTTAGCGACCAACGCGTCGAGATCGCCATCGGCGTCCAAGTCACCTAACGAGACACCATAGCTGCGGTCGTTCAGGAAGCTCTGCCCGCTCTCGGTGAAGACACCACTACTGTTTGTCCACAGCCGGCTGGACTGATAGCTATTCGCCACAAACGCGTCTAAGTCGCCATCGGCGTCGACATCACCTAGCGACACCGAACGACTGCTGTGGTTTCCTAGGGTCTGCCCGCTGTCGGTGAATTGGCCGCCGTCGTTGAGCCAGACGCGATTTGCCTGGTAGCTGTTGGCGACAAACGCATCAAGATCGCCGTCGGCGTCGACATCTCCCAAAGAAACAGCATTGCTGCTGCTGCTGCCGAGGACTTGTCCCGATGAAAAGACACCACCTTCGTTTGTCCAGACGCGATTGCCTTGCAGGACGTTGGCTACGAATGCATCGAGGTCACCGTCGCCGTCAAGATCACCTAGCGCGACGTCAAGGCTGTTCTGCCCACCCAGGTTCTGTCCGCTGTCAGTAAACGAGCCACCGTCGTTCACCCAAACACGATTCGCTTGCCCCAAATTGGCGACCAGTGCATCGAGATCACCGTCCCCATCCAAGTCTCCCAATGCGACGCCGAAACTGGCGTGATCCCCTAAGCGCTGGCCACTGTCAGTAAATACGCCGCGGTCGTTCAGCCATACGCGATTCCCCACGTTGCGATTGGCGACAAACGCATCAAGATCCCCATCGCCGTCGAGATCGCCCACGGCAACGTCAAGGCTCTCTTCAGTGCCCAGTCCGGGGTCACCGGGTCGGAACACGGCGCCACCTGAGGTGGCTGCCGCGCGAAACTGCCAAACAAAAGGCGTGGCGGCTTCACCAGCAGCGCTTTGGGTTGCTGAGGTGACAGTCGCCTGAACGAGCTCACCGGCCAAGAAATCGCCAGGGTCAATCGTGACCACGTTCCCCGCCGTCGCGATTGTTGCGTCGGCGGCACCCAATTGCCCTCGCTGCAGCGAGTGTATCGAGAAAGATTGAAGCGTGGCGGTTGTCGGATTGATCGGCTGATCGAAGGTGGTGGCGATGTTGGCCGACAATGGGGCAAGATGCGAATTGGCCGGCGGATCGACATCCGTTACGACCGTCAACAGCTGGCGGGCTTCGAGTGCTTCGGCGAACAACGAGCGGACAGCATGATGAGCGGGCAAGTTCGACCGTTTGCGATGTCGTCGAGGTCGTATCCGAGTGATCATAGCTAGTTGTCCCTTGTTTCGGTTGAGACGAGGGTCTGCCTTCGACCACATGGTAATTTATTTTTTGGCCGTTGAACTCCTGCAAACCAGGTACTTTTTTCCAGTTTTGTTCCAAAGGGCGGCGATCTGTACGGGAACACACAGAGTGGCTTGCACGATCCGGTCCATCTTCAGCGGGTTGACCTGCCAATGTCCATCGCGTCTTTCGACCCTGAGTTTGCGGGTACGACGAGGCCCACCCTGGCGGTGACTGGATGCTGACTGATAGATAGTAGATACTATTGCACGGATCGTCTCCCTAACTGATTGCCAGGACTGTTGTTTGAGTCACCTAACTGCTAACCGCCTATTGATCTCGATGGGATTGCTCGGTGTGCTCGCCGTGGGTGGGCCCGCCGCTGGACAGCCCACGATGAGCGACAGCGTGCTGTGCCGGATGGGGGCACCGGCCGGTGCCAGCCGATACCGGCCGGGCGCGTGGAGCTTGGTCGAGGTCTATGCAATCAATCAGACCGACGAGCCGGCCGAGGCGCAGGCCGTTTTACGTTTCAGCGACGACCCCACTCTCCAATACGGCCGGCGCGTTTTTGTCCCACCTCACTCAAATCTGCGCACGACATGTCCTGTCTTCGTACCGCAGGTGACGTCCTCCAACTTCAGGGTCGATTTTGTGGCGGAGCAAGTCGAGCCGCTGCTAGTCAAATCTAGTCGGTCGCAACGGGACGCCGTTTTGGCCCCTCAGTCAAGGTTGTTGAACAACGAAGCGATTACGGTAGGGATGATTTCCGATTTGACGACGCCGATTCCTTCTGAAGAGCTTCCCTATTTCACCGATAGCGTTGATGACCCTCCTATCCCGGACCAGGCTGTTTACGATTTGGTGCTGGCGGCAAAACGCGCCCGCCGACTTTCCCGAAAGATCAGCGAGTTAAACCCGGTCGATATGCCGGCGGACCCCGCCGGGCTCGATGTCTTGGATGTGATCGTGCTCAGCAGCGACGATCTGACATCGGATCTGAGTGGGATCACGATCCTCCGCGACTGGGTCTTGGCCGGCGGGCGGCTGTGGATTCTGTTGGATCAGGTGACCACGGACACCGTGGCTGCCGTGATGGGAGACGCATTCACGACGACCGTTGTCGACCGCGTGGAGCTGACGACTGCCACGATCAAGAGTGTCAGGCCCGATTTGCGATATCGCCGGAGCGGCCAGATCGAATTTCGCCAGCCTGTCGAAATGGTTCGGGTTCTTCCGCAGAACGTCACCGTGACCGACACAATCGACGATTGGCCGGCGGCGTTCTGGCAGCCCTTTGGGGCCGGCAGTGTCTATTTCACCACCACAGGCCCAGCTGCCTGGATGCGTCCCACGACGGGGCGAGACCCGCCGCCGATTACTGAAGATGATGTGACTCCTTACTTTCCCCGCGAACCGCTCCGCTACTTTGCGGCCGAGTGTCTTTCTCCGAAGCAAGCTCCGGAGCTGACGAGTGCATCTCTGCAGCCGTTCTTGGCGGAGCAAATAGGTTACCGGATCCTGAGTCGTCAGGCGGTAGGCACGATTTTGACACTGTTTTGCTCGCTCTTCGCTGTTGCCTGTCTGGTTCTACTTCGCTGGCGTCGCCCCGAACACTTACTCTGGGTGGCCCCCTTGGCCGTAGCTGTCACTAGCGCGGTCTTCGTGGTGATCGCGACGAGCACCAAGCGTTCCGTGCCGCCGACCGCCGCGACGATCGCCCGGGTCGTGCTCGAGCCGGGATTGGGGACGGGGCACACCTACGGTTTGGCCGCCGTCTACAATCGTGATGCTTCGAACCAGAAGTTAGCAGCCACCCGCGGGGGTGTGTTCTTTCCCGACATGACGGCCTTGGCCGGCCGCCGCCGGTTGGTGACTTGGACGGATGAAGGAAGTTGGCACTGGGAGGCCCTCGAGCTGCCAGCGGGAGTCCGCACCGCACCTTTCAAGTACCCGATCACTTTGCCGGAGACGATCGACTGCCGCGCTCATTTTGCCGCCGACGGTCTCGTCGGTTCACTCGGTCCATTGCCGTTCGCCGATCTGGAAGACGCCATCATTTCGATTCCGTATCAGCCAGCGATGGCGGTGACGATGGGCGAGAACGGGACATTCCAGTCGGCTGCGGCGGACGTGCTTCCGCCGAATACTTATATCGGTGGAACATTCGTGAACGACGAGCAACGTCGGCGAATGTCGGTCTACGAGCGGGTTTTCTCCCGGCCGCCCAGGCCCGATGTGTTGGCGAGTCCCACGTTTTTCGCTTGGGGGGGTGCATCCGATCTGGGCGTTGTGTTTCCGCAGTCTCAGCAGCTTGGCTCAAGCTTGTTGTCGGTTCCCGTGCGACTGGAACGCTCGTCGCCAGGAACGAAAGTCAAGATTCCTGCGCCTTTCCTACCTTATCGAGCTGTCAACGATCAACAGGGCAGGCGTCCCACGGTTTATGGAAATCTGATGCGCGAGTGGGTGGAGACGAAGCAGACCGCTTATGACTGGCTACGATTTCAACTCCCCCCGGTGGTCTTGCCGTTGCAGGTCGAGCGAGCCCGGCTGACGATCAACGTCAGGGCTCCGTCACGGACCGTCGAGATCGTGGCGTTGGCAGGTCGGCGACCGACTGTGGTCACCACGCTGTCTCACCCGATCGGTACCTTCTCGGCGGTCATCGACCAAGCCGAGTTGCTGCAACTTGACGAGCAGGGAGGCTTGCAGTTGGCGATTCGAGTGGGCGAAGACGAGGCAACCCACTCCCCCGATCCCATGCAGCACGCGTCTTGGAAGGTGACGACGGTGCAGCTGGAGGTCGACGGGACCGTACAAGGAGATGAGCGAACATGAGCAATGACGCGCCCGCCTTAAAGGTCGACGGGTTGTCCAAGGTTTACGGCCAGCTCCGGGCTCTAGACGGCCTCTCGTTGACTCTGGAACGCGGCCAGATCTTGGGGTTGATCGGTCCAAACGGCGCCGGAAAGACAACAGCGATCAAGATCCTCGTAGGGCTGGCACGCCCTACCAGCGGCTCGGCTACCATTGCCGGTTGCGACTGTGTGCGGCAGCCGAAGAAGATCAAACGACTGGTCGGGTACATGCCAGATGTGTTTGGCTCTTATGACAACATGCGGGTGTGGGAGTACCTAGACTTTTTTGGCGCTGCTTTCGGAATTCGTAAGACGCCACGTGCCCAACGCGTAGAAGCGGTTATGGAGATGACCGGCGCGACGTACATGCGTGATCGGTTTGTCGAGAGCCTCAGCCATGGGATGAAGCAGCGCGTGGGAATTGCGCGGACTTTGCTGCACGATCCGCAGGTGTTGATACTCGACGAGCCCGCGAACGGCCTGGATCCGGAAGCTCGTATTGAGATGCGGCAGATCTTGTTACGGCTGGCCGAGCTCGGTAAGACGCTGTTGGTGACCAGCCATATTCTGCCCGAGCTGTCCAGAATCTGTGACCGAGTTGCCATTCTCAATCAAGGCCGGCTCGAAGCTTACGGTACGCTGGCCGAAATTACTAAGAGCATCAACGAAGAGCGGACGATCGAGGTGCAGTTGAGCACCGGCGAGCGGCTCGCCCGCGCCGCCGAGATTGTCCGTGAGTTCCTATCGCTGCCGCAGGACGGAGCTGCCAATCAGCTTGCGGCAATTGACGAGTCGCAATCTGAGGCGGTCGTCCGATTTCGAACCTCAAGGCCTGAAGCGGACCTAGGAGCGTTGTTGGCCGAGTTGGTCGCTGCCGAAATCGACGTCACGCAGTTTCGCGAGATTCAGTCCGATCTGGAAGACGCTTTCCTGTCGGTCACTCGGAAGTCAAACGCCCCGCTTCCCGTCGGTGAGGGTGTCAGCGAGCGGTAGTTGGCGGCATTTCAATTGATGGCAAATCCAATCATTCAACGCGAGCTGCTGGGTACGCTACGAACGCCGCGGGCGGTGGGTTTGTTGATAGCTGCGCCGGTGTTGTTTTCGTTCTTGGTCTACAGTCGCTGGCCCAGCAACGCGACAGTCGACCTTTCGGGCGCTCAGGCGCAAGAGGTCTATCGACTCTTCGCCTATGGGCTGATCGCGGTAGTACTGTTGCTGGTTCCTGCGATCCCCGCCACATCGATTGTGCACGAGAAAATCAAAGGCACACTTACCCTACTTCTCAGCTCGCCGATGTCGAGTTGGTCGATCTACTTTGGCAAGCAGTTTGGCATGTTGATACTCGTCGCACTCCTCTTGGCGACCAGCCTCCCCGCGGCAGCAGCAGCTTACGCCATGGGCGGCGTCTCTTTGCTGAACCAAATTCTGCCACTCTACGGGATCCTGCTGGTCGTGTTACTGCAGTACACCACACTGGCATTGTTGATCAGCAGCTACGCGAATTCGACAGACGCCGCCGTAAGGATCACCTACGCGGCCGTGTTGTTGATGGCGGTCGGAACGTTGGGACCGCATTTTTTTCTGCAGGGCCAAGTTGGCTCGTACCCGACAGCAGCTGCGATCTTGAGATGTGTGTCACCGATTCCGGCACTGATGGAGCTAGTTGGGCATGGAGATTTCGGCTCGTTCGGGATGGGCGCGCGGGCGGGCACAGTCACTTCATTTCTGTTGTTTGCCCTCATCACCACCGTGATCTTCGCCATCGCTACTGTCGCTCGTTTGAATTCGTTTGTCATGGATCGACCGCGCGCAGCAGCCACAGTTGTCGAGGATCGTTCGGAGGCGCAGCAAATAATGCGCCGCATGCTGTTTGTGGTTGACCCGCACCGTCGCAAGAGCAGCATTGGAACGCTGTCAAATCCTGTGATGGTCAAGGAGTTTCGCACTCGCCGTTTCGGGCGTTTTCATTGGCTGCTGAGGTTGGTATCGGTGGCGGCGCTGACGTCGCTGTTGCTCACCTACGCGGCCACGACCGGCACCATCGGTTGGGGTGTGAAAACGATTGGCGGAATCATGGTCGTACTTCAGGTGGCATTGGTGGTGATTGTGACTCCCAGTCTGGCCGCCAACTTGATCAGCGCTGAGCGAGAGAGTGGCGGTTGGGACCTGCTGCGCATGACACCGCTCTCAGCAGCCTCGATTCTGATCGGCAAGTTGGCAAGTGTCTTGTTGACTCTGGTGTTGATTCTTTTTGCAACACTGCCCGGGTACATTGTGATGATTGGCATCCGTCCCACGCTGCGCTGGCAAGTCGGCCAGGTCTTGTTTTGTCTGGGGTGGATGTCCCTGCTGGCGGTGTTGCTTTCTGCGGCCGTGAGCAGTCTTTGCCGGCGCACCGCACAGGCGACGACGATATCTTATGCCTTGTTGGGCACGATTTGCGTCGGCACGATGTTGTTTTGGATCGGTCGCGACGTGACCTTCGGCCATCGCACTGTCGAGTCCGTGTTGAAGATCAACCCCATGGCCGCCGCGCTGACCATCATCGAGGCTCCCGGTTTCACCACGTTCAACCTCGTGCCAGATACCTGGTGGTGGACGGGCAGCGTTTGCGCGGTGTGCGCCGTGATCGTACTAATCCAAACTTGGCGACTGACGCGCCCGCTGTGAAACGGACTAGAACGGCGAACGGGCCGGAAAGGACAAGGAAGGATGAGAAGGACCAACTACGGCGGGGCTCGGGTAGCTAACGACACTCTTTTGCCATGACATTTCGCATCGCGTTACTGGCTCTGTTGCTTCCTAACTGCGCTCATGCCATTGAGCTGGACTGGGTGATGTTCCAGGATCCGGTATTGCCCAGGCCGGCTGTGGAGGTTCGCTTTCCGCCAGGTTTGGTCGAGCTTTGGCTGCAGGCGCTGGAGCGGCCTGAACGTGACTTGCAGCGCAGGGCCGCGGTAGCAATCACTGTGGCTAAGCGGAAAGGGCTATCCGGATTAGAAGCCACCATACAGCCTCTGATGCGGATACTCGACCAGTCAGACGAGGATCGCATCGTGCGGCTGGCGACAGCGCGCGCGTTGGCAGAGCTGGATGCACGCGATGCAGCACCCTTGTTGTTTAGCGTGCTAGGCGAGCGAGATGCCGATCTCGCAGAGATTGTCGAACCCGCCTTGGCCCGCTGGGGACATGGGCCGTTGCGAGATCGCATGTTGGCTCGGCTGGAAAGCGGGACGGCCTTGCGGCGAATGCAGATCCTCGCCATTCGCGGATTGGCCGAACTGCAGGAGACGAAATCCCAAACGCGGCTCCTTGAGATTGCACACGACCGGCAGGCACCTGTCGATGTCCGCTTCGAGGCAGCAGTGGCCTTGGGTCGGCTGCAAGATCGAGGACTCGATAGCGAGGCGACGCGCCTCGCTCGCGACAAGAGCAAGCAGGCGCTGGTCGATCGCCTGGTTGCTGTCCGTCTGCTGACACGCCACCGGGGTGGCCAGACTGAATCACTGTTGGCGGAGTTGGCCACCGATTCTGAACCCGTGGTACAGGCCGTCGCACTACAGCGGTTGTCCGAGATCGATCCTCAGCTGATCAAACCGCTGGTCGAAGAATTGATTGACTCGCCCGACGCTACGGTCCGCCGTTGGTGTGCCGAGTCGCTGGGAGCTAAGCCGACGACCGATGAAATCTCAGTACTCACCGGGTTGCTCGATGACCCGCACCAGCAGCTGCGCCGGCAAGTTGCTGATCGACTGCTCGCCATAGCAGCCGATGAGGCTCTCCGCGAGGCGGTGGTCAAGAACGCCCGCGATGTGCTCGATGCAGCAGGATGGCGCGGCCAGGAGCAGGCGATACTTCTACTCGTTTCCCTGGCTGACAAGTCGATTGCATCACGGTTGCTCGAGTTGCTCGCGGCCCAGCGGGCGGAGGTGCACGTCACAGCCGCTTGGGGGCTTTCCAAGTTGGCGGTCGAAGCGACGGCGGAACCGATCTTGGAGGTGTTTCAGAAGCGAACCGACTACGCCCTGGCTGGGGACCGGCGAGGTGACCGCATCTACCTGCAGGTGTGTCACCTAGCGCAGGCGCTGGGTCAGTTGGAGTACGAGCCTGCGGACGGAGTGTTAAGAGAGTACGTGCCCAAGGGTCGCGGCCTCTTCACCCAACCGCGCGCGGCAGCAATCTGGGCGTTGGGTCGGCTACATGCGGGGAACGCTGACGAAAGGCTGACCAACCAACTGCGCGGTCGGCTGACAGATATTGATTCGATGATTGCCGAAGAGCCGCAGGTGCGGACGATGGCTGCGATTGCTCTGGGCCGCATGAACGCCACCGCGACCGTCGAATCGCTCCGTGCGATGCTGACAAACGATGGGCGTCGCACGACCGTGGGGCATGCCTGTGCTTGGGCGATCCACCAGCTGACCGATGAGCCGATCCCGGAATTGCAACCTCGCTTGTTCTGGGAAGAGGACTGGTTCTTGATGCCGAACAAGACGTCAGACTGACGTTCTGGCAGTAATCCAACCGCGCGCTTCTGTTCATGCCGGCCGTCTTGAATCAGTGGGGTTCAAGCACCAGCGCGGCGGAATTGATGCAATAGCGTTGCCCTGTGGGAGGCGGGCCGTCTGAAAATACATGACCGAGGTGCGCAGCGCAGCGGCGACACTTCACTTCGGTGCGCAGGGCGCCGCCACTGCGGTCAGGTGCTAGAGCCAGGCACTCTCGTGAAGCCGGGCTCCAAAAACTAGGCCATCCGGTACCAGACGGATACTTGGTCGCCGACGCGAAAAGTACTAGGCCGCAACCGACGCACCGGTAGACGCCCTCGGTCTTGGTGTTGTTGTATTGGCCCGAAAACGCGCGCTCGGTCTGCTTTTTTCGTGTGATCAAGTATTGCTGGCGCGTCAACAATCGCTTCCACAGACGGTCGTTTTGCGGAAGCCAAACCGGCTCTTTGTCTTCCCGGTTCCACCAGAAGTTCTTGGCGAGCTGTTCGAAGACAATGTCGATCTCGGCCAGCGTAGCAAGCTTGGGGCTGCTGTTGGCGATTTTTCCGTCGAGCCCGATAGCGAAGAAACGCCAGGCAAATGTGACGTCGCGGCGGATCGCTGGCGAATCACGGTCGGGGCCGCGAATTGTCCCACCTCCGCTCACGCGGACACCGAACTGCCGCGCAATATCTCCGGACTCGTCCGACAACAACGTAAAGTCAAGCTGGTGAGTCCGCCGGAAGAGCTGATGAGTTTGTGGCGCGTCGCCGCTGATCCCTACCAACTCCACCTGAACCTCTCCCAACTCCTGTAGCTCGTCGTTCAGGCGTCGCGCCCGCAGTGTGGCTGACGGCAGGAAGTCCGCCGGGAAGAAGTAGATCACCACTATTTTCTGGCCGATATGCTCGCCAGACTTCCAAAGCTCGCCGCGGTGGTCGGCCGCCGAAAAGACAGGAGCTGGAGCTCCGACAGGAAGGGTCGGGCCAGCCGCCAACAGCCGGCCAGCCGATTGGCTGATCAGCATGCTGACCAGCACTCCTGCCGGCAGGTATCGATGACAGTGTCTGGCGATCATGGCTCTTCTCACCCTCACCCTCTTGCGCAAGCTGGTATAGCTCCTACGCTTCATGCAATCCACCAAACTCTGGCGAGTTCGGCGACGCTCCAAATCAGCCGCTGGGCGTTAGCCCACGGTTCACAAAACCGGATGCTAACGCATTCCGGCTGATCTGTGGCGAGCCGGGCGGCGGCGATGCTGCATCAGCCGCTGGGCGTTAGCCCACGGTTCCGCAGCGAAACCGACGCGTAGCGTCCGGCGAGTGCTCCCCCTCTCTGGCCCTTTGGGCCGACTCTCCCCGAGGGGATCCCGGCTAAAGTTTCGGTAGCCGCGGTTGCCATTGCTCCGGAGCCAATCCAGTAGGTTCCAGCGAACGTTGACGAACTTGGATCCCGAGGTAGTGGGCCAGTTCACGCTGCGCGAGATATGCCCACGGCGTATCGGCGTGTTCTGCGATGCAAGTCTGCAGTAGTTCGGCCGCTTCCGCGGCCCGAGTCTGGTACAGCGGTCCCGACACCAAACGTTGGCTCGGTCGGAGTACCAGATGGTTGGTGGTACTTTCGAGAAACCCTCGTTCGCCGACGGCTTCTAGTGCCAGACGGTACTCCTCCAACCGTACGCTGACGACCAGCAGCCGCCCCCTGGTCAGCTGGTACCATGCCCGCCAGCGCGGAGACGTCTCAAGGTCATACTCCCGGAGCGGCGAGTCTGCGGTTTCTGTGCCTTCGCTGACATGGGCCAAGGCCTTTTCGACGACACGTGCCTGGCGGGCGGCTTTGCGGAGCCACGACCGGCGCGTGGCTCTTAAGCGGCTGACAAACTGCGCCGGAGTCAGGTAGGGGCGGTAGAAACTGGCTGGTTGGTACTTGTCACGGACTACGAAGAACATGCTCTCTGGAGCGGTGAGTTGCTGGCCGACCGTTTCTTCAACAGCTTGGAGGACGCCGCGCCGTAGCGGGTGCTGCTCGGCGTCCGCTCGATACTCAGCGACGGATCGACCGTCCGGTGCGTACGCGGGCATGGCCTCGGCGCGAAACGGACCACGGTCCTCGGGCCGATCGAAGATGGTGTAGCTGCCGCCAGTGTGCACTGCGACCCGGGTCAGCGCATGCGGGCTGAAGCCGGAGACGATGCCCACCAAGTCGCGGCCACCGTACCAAGATGGAAAAGCCGGGCCGCGGCGGAATCCACCACGCGGCTGATTCTCGGGGCGCCACCCTGCGGAACCGGGCGGGCGAACCCAAAACCAATATCCTAGTTCGATCCGCTCACGCACGGCCGAATCGGGGCCGCGTCGGACCGGCAGCTGGTAGGTAACATCCGTCTCAGGCTCCGTGTATGAATGCAGGCCCGTTTCGGCCCCCAGCACCGCCGAGGGTCCCACGACGGCCACGGTGGCTCGGTGTTTTCGGCATATGGCGATCGTCTCTTCAGCCCGTTCCGTGTCATCACCGGTTTCGTCGGTCCAGACGACAACCAACAGTTGTCCCGCCCATTTTTTGCGGTAGTTGCGAGTGCTCTCCGCAATCGCCGCGAAGACGTTTTCCTTACCAGATTTGTCGACCGGTAGTTTTTCAACCGAATTCACAATACGGTCTGCGAACTCGGACGGCGCGACACGCTGCTGCAAACCGGCGCCGAACGAGACCACGGCGTTCAGTAATCGGTGGTCTTGGTCAGCGCGGTTGCGTCGGACCTCGTCGAAGAAAGGTTCCAGTCGTGCGGCAACACGCTTTCGATCGTCGACCAGACTTTGCGAGGAGTCGAGCAGCCAAATGACAAGCAGGTCGCCTTTCTCTAGTAGAGCTCGGATGCTATCAGTGATTCCATCCACGGCGCCCTCGACACTAGAGGCCTCGGCGGCGGTGGTGGTGGAACGGTGAGCCGCCTGGGCGTCGACGGCTGCAACCGGCAACACGATATCCGGCACTTCGATGTCGCCGCCCAACTGCTGTAGGGCAGCCGTGCTCTGTGGGTCCAGCAGCTCGTCCGGCAACGAGAAAGGGCTGGGCTCGTCGAGCTGGATTTCGTCGAGCGTCTCTGCCTCTCGATCGTGGTAGACACCCTCCAACAGGAGGTCGCTACCGACGATCACAGGCACGATCCATAACGCGAGGATAAGGAGCACGGCCATGTGCAGTAGTGCCGAGACGATCAGCGGCGAAGCGGACGACAAAAACGCGCGCTTGCTGCCGCCGGCGGTACGCAATGGACGAGGCGTGACGATAGGGGTGCCCTCTGGCTGGGTTGTTCAGAAAAACCGTCACTCCAAATTATCTCCGTCAAGGCAGCGATCCGCAACGCGCAAGTGTTGGTGCTGCACGTTGAGTGGCAGGTCATCAGCAAGCAAGTAGGCCGTAACGAGCGGCGAGAGAGATGCGGATTTCACGCACGACGTGCCGCCGCGCTGTTCCGGCGGTATTGGGTTTCGCCGCGTTCGATGTGGATTGATCTGCTCTTCTGCTTGTTTGACAGGATCTACAGGATCAACAAGATGGCCGACGACTGTGATTCTGCAACATTAGCCGCTGGGCGTTAGCCCACGGTTTCCACCGTAACCAGCACTCCGATGTACCGCGGCTCGGCGGGAGCCTCGCCCTCCCGAGCGCCTCCACGACTTGTTGCAGCGGGTGTGATGGGGTAACTCTGCCGCTGGTTGCCGTCCCCTCAATCCTGTTGATCATGTTGATCCTGTCTCTATTTGTTTGACAGGATTTACAGGATCAACAGGATGGCCCTTTGCTCTTACGGAACTCCTTGTAGCCGAACTCGCCAGAGTTTGGCTGAATTGGTGGTCCACCAAACTCTGGCGAGTTCGGCTACCATCGGCACACCAACGTCCCGCGGCTGATCAGGCACCGTCATTGTCATCCGCAGCACCGCCACCGAGCGCCTCGAAACCGGTCGATTGGTCATCGTCCTCGTCGGGTTCCTCCTGCTGTGCGATCTCGATCGCCTTGTCCATGACCTGGCGAAGCTCCTGTCCCGTGTTGCCCTCGAAGGCTCTCGCTTTTTCCAGGACCGCGTAACCCCGTACTAGTTCATCTCGCATGCTGCGCACCAGCGCTGGAAACCGGTTGATCAGTCGCATCGCCGGCGTGAACGGATGCGCAGAGATCAGGCGATCATCAGCGGCTACTAAGGCGTGCCGAATCGCGTGATCCCTTCCAGCCGGTAAGCCGCCCTCGTTCACCCATCGCTGATACGCCCTTGCTAACTCTTGCGCAATGGGCTTCAACGCCCGGTCGTTGAAATTAAGTCGGTTCAGGAGAACCATGCGTTGAAACAGGTACGGCCTAAGCCGCTCTTTCACCGAGCGGTGAACTAAATGGCCCAATTCAGCAAAGCCGGGCTTTGTTAGCTGCTCGAAGGCAGCAGACCAACCATCAGTTGGCCACTTGCCTAGCGCCTGCATCCAGAGAATTGCTTGCATCGCAACCTCCGGAGAGTCGCTCTTGATCAGTGGAGCGACGAGATGCGGCCGAGGGTAACGATACGCTAGTAGAACATGTGCCTTGAGCAAATCCGACTCGGCCGATTCGACGACACGATCAACCAAACGTCTCCCCGCCCCGAGGTGTCGACGCAACACGGTGCCTAGTCCTTTGCTTACGTCGCTTGGTCTGAGGACTCCGCGAATCGTATCTCGCAATGGCCCTTCTTGAGGTGGGCCTTGCAGCGCACGAATGATCCTGGCCTCTGCCATCCGCGACTTTCCCACGACCGATTCGATGCTGGCCAACCAGAGGGCGGGTGGAATATTGAGGTTCAGCGGAGCCCTCTCTTCTGACTCCAGGTACTCGTAGCGCGCCATCTGATACGGATACCACCTTGCCAGGACATGCAGCAGGTTGAACGACCAACCTCTCTGAGCTACCAAAGTGCGCTGAAATGCCCGTCGAGGTTCGCCCGCTTTCCAAGCGCGGTACTTGGCGGGTAGATCTCCCGATCCTTCCACTTCCTTCGTGA
This sequence comes from Pirellulaceae bacterium, assembly GCA_965223305.1. Lineage (GTDB taxonomy): Bacteria > Planctomycetota > Planctomycetia > Pirellulales > Pirellulaceae > CBDCWT01. Next base: position 102,233 of record CBDCWT010000032.1, read on the forward strand.
GGAGATCGGGCAACCTTCCGTTCAGACAGGTGAGCAACTCAGCAATCTGGGCAAAGCGGCCACCGATCTTATAGTACTGCGCCCAGGGCGCGTTGCCGGGTAGTTGCTCGGTAAGCTGTGCAGCGTCGCGCCACTCGGCCAGCCGAGTGAGCACGCGCTCCAAGATGCGTTCGACTTGCTCGTTGTCTAGCGGACTTTGGTAGTACTGCTCAACGAGGGCGTCGAGCGGTCCGAAGTCGCTTTCCAACAGGTAGTCGATGAACCCCGGTCGGTCCAATTTTGCCTTGAGCACGGGGATAATGATGCCCGCTAGGTAGTCGCTTTCCATCGGGGTCGGTTCTACTGGCCGAACGCGCCGACTGTGGTACAACGGCCCGGCCAAGTCGAACTGGTTGTACGCAATCGCGCGAGCAAAAACTCGCAGCCGCGAGTCGGGCGCGATGTCGTTTGGGATGATTCGAACCAGCCTCAGCGCCAAGGCAGCCTCCGCAGCGTTGGTTCCGAAGTTACGGTCTGGACCGCCGCCGGTAAACAGGTATTGGAAGCGGTCTGCCTGCTCGTCAAACGTGCTCAGCACGAGCGACCACAGGGACCCCGAGAACCCAGCCCCGTCGAAGTAACGAGCGTCATGGCGTTCGGCTCTCGTTAACCCGCGCCTCAGCATACTCCGAATAAGAATCGTACCTTCGGCAAGTCCGGCATCGGGTGCCGCTTCTCGGAATGCGAGAATCACCATGTCTATGGGAAGTGACGCCAACGCATCCACAACTTCTCCGCACTTTTTGCCAACCTGTGGTGCACTGTCGTGATGCAGCCGCCGCAGGTGACTGGGAATCACCGGTGCAAACCCAAGGTCGTCTTCCCACAGCGACGGTTCGGCCGCCACGATGGCCGCAATCTTGTCCGGATCGTTTCCAACGAAGGCCTCAACTGTGGCCGCTCCAGCTCGCAAGAGTAGCGCAGCCCCGAGCTGAGGCGGCAGATCCCCGGCCAAACCCACGATCGCCGTAATCGCGTCCGCGCGCCGCTGCGGCTGCCGTTCGGTCTCCAGCACCTCCAACCATTCGTGAGACCGCTTGCCGTCCCAGACCGGAGTTTGCTTCAGTTCAGCGAGCCGCTGGCCAAGCGTGGGCTCTGTTGATGGGAGTCGAACGATCTCTTCACCTGCGTTGACTCCCCCGAGCATGCCGTCAGGCAATCCGCCGGAGGACAGCCGACTCGGGCGACTCGTCTCTCTAGCGGATCCCTCCACAATATCGACTTCAATTCCCGGTACACCAGCTTCGTCGACCGTCAGCTTGCTGACTCCGCCTGACACCCTTTTGCCCAGCTCCTGCGTGACGGTCACAACGACTTCTTCCCCGCGCAAGACTCGGATCTGTTGCTGGCTGATGCGGATGCCATCCGCCGGCTCCTCGATCCGAATTCGGTACCGCCCGGCGCGGAGGGTGACCGTCTCCGAATCCTGCTCGACCTGGACAGTGGCCGCGGCTTTGCCCTCCCTCAGCAGTTGCACCTGCACGTTCTCGGCCTGGCTCTCAATTCGTAGTTGTCCTTCACCTGTGTTCAGCAGAATCGTCATCCCCAGCCAACCACCGAGCGCCAACGTTACCAACAAGAGCAAGCCGATGCTGGCAGCGCCTAGGAAACAGCCGGTCGAACGCGGCGGTTTCCCCGGAGAGAGAGCCGCGGTCGTACCTGAGCGCGCCGCCGAGCCGAGTCCGAACTCGGCCAACGACTCGGCAACTTCCTGCTGCCGTTCTTCGTTGGTTGCCGGTGATGCACCTGCCGCGATCGCTTTTTCCGCCAGTGCCGCCGGACTACTTTCGGTGCAGAGCGGCGCGAGCCGCTCGGCGACTTCCCCCGCTGTCTGGACCCGCCGCTGGGGCTCGCGGGCCAGCATCTCCGCCAGCAGCTCGGTTAATTCGTCCGGCACATCCCGGCGGAATTCGGAGAGCCGCGGTGCATCTTCGGTCGCCACACGACGCAGATGTGACAATAACGGGACTTCGGACGAACGACCGAAGGCGGGTCGGCCAGCCAACAGCGAGAACAACGTTGCACCCAAACCGTACACGTCGGCGCGTGCATCGACTCGCGATCCGTCGGTCTGTTCTGGTGCCAAGTAGTCGAGCGTTCCGATCACCCGCCCCAGCGAAGTCGACAGGCTCGCTGCCGATAGATCCTCGCGCAACTGCGCCAGCCCGAAGTCCAAGATCTTTGTCCTACCCTGCCGATTGAGCATCAGGTTGGAGGGCTTGACGTCCCGGTGAATCACACCGGCCTCGTGGGCCGCCTGAAGTCCGACTGCGGCTTGCCGGACGATCTCGCAGGCGTCCGCAGGTGACAGCGGCCCGAGTCGTCGGGTCAACGTTCGCAGATCGATGCCGTCTACGAGCTCCATGACTAAGAACGCGCGACCAGCGGCGTTGTCTGCATCTGTGGCCTGCACGATTGCTGGATGGTCGAGCGTACCGACCGCCCGCATTTCCCGCTCGAATCGTGATCCCGCTCCCGCCGCCGCGCAGCCGGCCACGACTTTCAAAGCGACCGTCTTGCCGAGCCGCACGTGCTCGGCCCGATAGACGATCCCCATGCCGCCCCGCCCGATCACCTCCTGAATCTCGTATGCGCCCAGCTCCGCCGGCAGCGGAGTCTCTGACCGATCAGCGGCCGGCCCTGACTTTGCCGCGGCGCCAGACTCCACCAGAGCTTCTCGGACCTGAGGAATCCAGGAGGGATCGGCCTGATCGTTGCCCGGTTGCATTCCGGCCACCGAGAGGTGGTTCAGCAACCAGTCGCTGTCACTTTCGAGTTCCGTTGCCAGTCCTTCACAGCGAGCGCATCCTTCCAGGTGCTCGATGATGGGGCCACTTTCTTCGTCGCTGAGATGGCCTTGCAGGTAGTCACGCAGCCGGTTTCGGTCGAGACAGTGAGTGTTCACGGTGGCAACTCCTTGCAGTAGGATGGCACTTCTCAGGGGGGGCCTGCCGAGGCCACTAAAGTCGTACGTTTTGCAGTCTTAGGTGGGCAGAACAGGTCGCCGCCACTTTCGTTACCCGAAGCGTCAGCGAGGGAATCACTTGCGTTGGTACACCGACTTCCCTCGCTTACGCTTTTGATGTTGCGTATTTCGCCTCAATCGGAACCCGAAGCGTAAGCGAGGGAACAACTTGGGATGGTACATCAACTCACCTCGCTCACGCTTCGGGTTACGATGGAGCAGGATCACAACCTCAAGGCCGTGGCTCGACGGCAATCCCGCGAGCGACGGTCCACCTAAAGGCCGCTTGATCGTCTCTTCTCAGTACAGCGCATGCAGTGTGACACGACTTCTTCGGCAGACTCAAGCAACCTGAGCTTGGCGCGGCGGTTAGCGAGCGGGTCGTCGGCGGCTTGGGTCGACCTCGTCGAGCTGTACGGGCCGCTGCTGGACCGTTGGTGCCGCACGGCCGGGATCCCGCGGGAATCGATCCCAGATATTGCCCAAGAGACGTTTTTGGCGGTCTTTCGCGGAATCCACAAGTTCGATCCGCAGCATCGGCAGGCCACTTTTCGCGGCTGGTTGTGGCAAGTGGCCCGCAACCGGATCAGCGACTACTACCGGCGGCACCGTCCCCCGGATGCAGCCGTGGGTGGGAGCGGTTTAATGAACGACATCGACCGATTCCCAGCTCCGCTGCCCGCCGAGGAACCTAGCGAGAGCACCGACATCATGGCGCTGACACGCCGCGCTCTAAGGAAGATCGAACCCGAGTTTGAAGAGCGAACGTGGCAGATGGTCTTGGACGCCGTAGTGTTGGGCCATCCGACCGCGTTGATTGCCGAGCGCAATGGGGTCTCGACAGCAGCGGTCCGCCAGGCGAAGAGCCGGGTTTTGCGTCGCCTCCGCCAACAGCTGGGCGACGTGTGAGCACTTGCGAGGCTTGCAAGCTGGCAGGAGTCAGCCTTCGTATTTTGTAGCCGAACTCGCCAGAGTTTGGCTCAACCGGCACTCCACCAAACTCTGGCGAGTTCGGCTACCACCGGAATCAGCCGCTGGGCGTTAGCCCACGGTTTCAACAAACCGGATGCTAACGCATTCCGGCTGATGGTCGTTACCCAGTAACCGAGCGGAATCCCGCAACATCAGCCGCTAAGCGTTAGCGCACGGTTCCTGGCACTTTCGGCTCGGCAGGAGCCTCGCCCTCCCGATCGATTAACAAACGGCTATTCTTGCGTCGTCTTAGCGTGAATTAGTCCGCTGTACACTCTGCCAAGATCTGGCGATAGGTTTTCCGGGCGTGGTCATAGGCAGCGATGGCGTCGTCCATCTCGGCCGCGGCGTAGAATCGCTCCTTTTGACTCCAACATTGCTCGACACTCTTCAAACACCACTCGGCGCTTTTCCGTGAAGCACGGATCGGCTTGCCAGCGACGATCGCGAAGATGGGATTGGTGTGCGAGGAGGCCAGAATTCTGATTGCCAGCCAACCGCTCTCTTCGACATCGACCTCGAATTGTACCGTTTGCAGTCGGCCATCCGCCTCGATCACTTTCTTAGCAACCGGGCGTCCATTCAGGATCAGCTCCACGGGAACCGTGCGCGTGTCGCCGATTCGCGCCCGCTCGATATGCCAAAACGTCCGCGCTCGGTCGTAGCGTTCGGTCGGAATGGCGCGATTGCCTTCCCAGTCGGGATCGGGTACCTCGTCCAACAAGGCGGCTACTTGGCAGGTTACTTCCAGGCGGCTCTTTCCATCGAGTTGAACTTCGCTTTCGTGTGTTCCCACTTCGACGCCGTTAGCGGTGAAGTCAATCAAGTGGCTCAAACCGTCGCCGACGTAGCTCCGGCCTCGTCGAATGCCCTCACACCACTGGTCATAGTTCAGCTGCTGGTCAAGTTTGACATACGAGCGGCCGATGCCAACACGGTGGTCGAAAATGCAGGGAAAGTCTGTCTCTCCGCTGGCCCTCGTTCGAAACCCGCAGTTCAGCGTGTGGTACCAGATGTTGAGTTCCCAGGTGGGCACGGTGTCGACGGTTGAAATGAAGTCGACCGCCGGTACCAAACGGCCTTGCCGGTCCGGTACTTGGTGGGTTACATCGACGATGTACTCGTTGGCGCCGATGGAATCGAACGGTGGAATGACGTAGTTGGGCAGCTCACGGGTGGCGACCGTCAATCCCCAACCGGAGTGGGCCGGACCACAAATGGCGCCTTGCTGTTTCGCCCAACGAAGCGTGTTCAGCCCCAGGGTGGGCCAATGGTACTTCGAGTTGCCGCCAGGTGGAATTTGCTCGCTCAGCCGAAGTAGGCAGAGGTGTCCGGACTGATGTGAACCGAAGCCCGACACTTCGACATCGTAGCGCATCAAGTGCGGATGATCGGAGAGTGGGTGATCCTGACCCGTAAAAAATCGCTTTTGAAAATCGAAGCACGGTCCCCAGGTCAGCACACAGCCGACCTTCAGATCTTCGCCGCGACAATGGCGCATCATGTCGGCCGGCCGAACACCCTGAGTCGGGTCCTCGTAGTGGCTACAGCCCGCTGCGTGAATGTGGTGATCTCCCGACCAATAGCCATAGTCGGTGGGGTCGATCCATCGACTGAGCTGAAACTCCTCCCGACTCGGCTTGTCGGTGACGGTAATCGTGCGACGTTGCGGAACATATTCCGGTCCCCTGGTGAACGTCACCTCGAATGTGCCGGGCGGTAATCGGATCTGTTCTCCATCTGCCCGATAGATTTGAGGGTGGAAAAAGAAGTCGGGGGCCAGTCGCTTCGCCGGTGAAGGGTAGATACGATCTTGCTGGTCGCGAATCACAAACGACGCCAGCGTGGGTACGCCGTCGTGGTCTCGGACGGAGAAGGTCACCGGAGTCGACGGCGCACACTCAAAGCTGACGGCGATGTCATTGGCCGCGTCGAACTGCTGTGCGGCGTCCTTGCCGGCTTCCAGCTCAAACGAAAGTGCCGCGGAGCGCTGTCCGCTGTCACGGCTGTAGAGCTGCAGAAAACGATAGTCCAGCCTGGCTCCCCGTAAGGCTGGAGTCAGCGGCCGGTCGTCATGCATCGCGATTTCCAGCCAGCGTCCCTCAATTGCGTCTTGCGGAGATCTGGGAAGTGGTAAAGCACTGGCACTGACACAGCGTAGCGGCAGCTGCTGTTCGGCTTTGTTGTGGACTTTGACCAGGAACTGCGTCCAGCCGTCTGCTACGAGCCTTGGTTCTGCCGGCCCAGCCGTAGTTCGCACGCTCCCGTCCCTCTCAATCGCGACGCCTGCCAAGCAATAGGGATCCAAAGCCAGCTGCACCCCGTGCGAGTACTGCGCGGGATCTTGTTCGTCGCGCAGCTTGGCCAGTTGTTCAAGCGTGGCCTGGCTGAAAGGGACGCCCAGATACGCCGCGGTCTCGATCAGCCGCTCGACGTGAAATGCGAGAGGCTGCCTCTCGACCTCAGTAACGACCGCTAACTGTCCCGCAGGGGAGGCCACGGTTGCCGCCGTGCCGTCGCCAAGTGGGGCCGCGGGCGCCACCATTGGAACGGAGAGCAGGAGAAGCAGCGGGTTAACAAATTGCAGGCGTGCCATGAGTTGGGTCCTATGATGGCCGTGTGTGCAGTTCGGGCGACGCGCTGCCGCTCTCGCCCAACGGGGTCGGGCCGTTAGGCCCGGGAGAAGGATCTTCGTGCCGCCACTCTCGTCGTTCGCCTCGTCACTCTAGAATTCCGCCGCTACGCCAACAGCTGCTGGGCCACCCGCGCCGGCTCGACGCCGGTCAACCGCTGATCCAGCCCTTGGAACCGATAAGTGAGTCGTTCGTGATCGAGACCGAGGAGATGCAGGATCGTCGCGTGTAGATCGTGGACGTGAACGCGGTCTTCGACGACATCAAACCCGAAGTCGTCGCTGCGCCCGAGTGTGATTCCCGGTTTCGTTCCACCGCCGGCGAGCCACATGGTAAAAGCGTTGGGGTGATGGTCGCGGCCGTCGCGGGTGCTTCCCTGGACCATCGGAGTGCGGCCGAATTCGCCGCCCCAGACGACGAGTGTGTCATCTAACATCCCGCGTGCCTTGAGGTCCTTGACCAGTGCGGCCGATGCGCGGTCGGTGTCCCGACAGTTCTTTTTCAGGTCTTTGACCAGATTGCCGTGTTGGTCCCAGGCTTCGTGGAATATCTCGACGAACCGTACGCCCCGTTCCACCAACCGCCTCGCGAGGAGGCACGTGTTTGCGAACGACGCGCGACCGGGTTCCGCGCCATACATCTCCAGCACATGCTGCGGTTCGTCGCTGAGATCGACCAACTCCGGCGCGCTCGCCTGCATGCGAAACGCCATCTCGAAGGAACGAATTCGCGTCTCGATCTCGGGGTCACCGACTGCCTCGAGACGTATCCGATTCAACTTGCCAATCGCGTCCAACGAGCTCCGCTGCAAGCGATCGTCGACTCCAGGCGGATTCGACAAATACAGGACCGGTTCACCGGTCGAGCGAAACTGCACTCCCTGATGGACTGTCGGGAGGAAGCCGCTACCCCAGTTCGAGTTTCCGCCGCTGGGCCCTTTCTTGCCCGTGCTGAAAACGACGAACCCCGGTAGACTCTGTGACTCGCTTCCCAGCCCGTAGAGGGTCCAGGCCCCCAGGCTTGGTTTGCCAAACTGCTCGGTCCCCGTATTCATCAAGATCTGCGCCGGAGCGTGATTGAAGGCGTCGGTCACCATCGACTTGACGATCGCAATGTCGTCCACGACTTCCGACGTATGAGGCAGCAGCTCGGACAACTCGGCGCCGCTTGCTCCGTATTTGGAAAACGTGAACCTGGGGCCGAGCATGGTGGAATTCGGATTGATGAACGCGGCCCGGTAGTCCTGAATCAGGTTGGGTGGCGGGAGCGTACCATCGAACTTCGCCAGCTGGGGTTTGTGATCGAAGAGCTCCAGGTGGCTAGGCGCTCCCGCCATAAAAAGAAAAATCACGTTCTTCGCTTTGGCAGGACTCCTCGCAGCCAAGGAGGGGCCGGCCAGAGAGTGCAGCGCCAGGCCGCCGACGCCAACCCCACATTGGCCGAGAAACCACCGTCGGGCTCGCAGGCGGGAGGCAAGGCCGCTGTCGTTACGCAGTTGCTGTGCCATGGTCTGGAGTGAATTAAGAGAAGGAAAACATGAATTGCTCGACGGTTTCTACTCGCGCGTGAACGTTTCATCAAGATTGAGGATAGCTCGACAGACCGTTGTCCAGGCGGCGCGCTCGAGCGAATCAGCGTCAGCGGCTTTGTCCGCCTTCGCAGCCGAAGCCAGCGCCCGCACGTTTTCTTCCGGCGCCGCCGCCAACTGACGCCGCGCAGCGTGTAACAACTCGGAGAGCACATCGATCTCCCTGCGAGTTGGGTGGCGAGCTAAGCATCGGCGAAAGGCATCGGCGAGTATTTCCTCGTCCGCCGCGCGCCGAGCGAGCACCGTTTGCGACATCGCTTGAGCGCACTCAACGAAAAGCGGTTCGTTCAACGTCGCAAGCGCCTGCAGAGGCGTGTTCGAGCGAGCACGTCTGACACAAGAAGTATCGCCGTTTGGCGCATCGAAAACCTGCAATACGGGGTACGGCACCGACCGGTACCGAAACGTGTAAAGTGCCCTGCGATATTTCGCTCGGCTGGTCGCTGGTTCCCAGTGTTTGGGTCCGTAGCTGGCCGGAGGTTGGAACAGAAACTCGGGGGCCGGTGGGTAGACGCTCGGTCCACCCAGCTTGGTGTTCAATAGCCCGCTTACCGATAAGGCAATGTCCCGCACAATTTCTGCGTCGACCCGATAACGGGCACCGCGAGCCATGAGACGATTGTTCGGATCTCTCTTGAGTAGCTCGGGCGAGACCACTGAGGATTGCTGATAGGTGTGGGAATGGACAATCAGCCGATGGATGTGTTTGAGCGACCACCCGTTCTCCATTAACTCGACTGCAAGCCAGTCCAGCAGATCTGGATGCGAAGGCGCTTCACCTTGGACGCCGAAGTCTTCGCTGGTCGGCACGAACCCGGCTCCAAAATAGGCCTGCCAGACCCGGTTGATGATGGCTCGGGCGGTAGTTGGCGAGCGCCGATCCACGAGCCAGCGGGCGAAGTCAAGGCGATTCGGACTGGCGGCTTCCAGCGGATGGAGAAAATCGGGTACGCCCGAGTCGACTCGCTCCACGGGCTGGAGAAAATCACCTCGCTGGAGCCGGTGTGTGGTCCGCATCTGCGGCCGTTCTACAAGCACTAATTGCGTCGTGCCTTCCGGATGCCGTTGCCAGAGTTCCTCGATGGCGGCGTTTGCCTGCTGCCATTGCGGTACGTGCTGCCTCCAGTAGGAAAACGCGCGCCGCCAATCTTGCGCTGTCCAACTCTCGGGGTCCCGTCCGATCAGAGTATCGATGTTCGGAGGAAGCACCCACTCGTCCGCAGCTTGGTCGGCCGTAGCCGAGACACGAAACCGGCCCAGGTTCATGTTCTGGTTATCGTCGCTGTTCCAGCCGCCGTGCTTTTGCACAAAGTGGAATGTTAGGATCGTGCCGTCGGGCCGGGCCAAGTTGCGGTCCGCTACGAAGACGACTTGGCGAGACTGGTTGCGGCGCCCGGGTCCAGCATCGATTCCCCAGGCAGTTTCGTCCGCACCGTCGATCGCATAGGCGGCGCTTCCGGTCATTCCGCGTTTACCTTCCCGGTCAGCATAACGCGGTCCCAACCGCTGGTCCTCGTTAGCGAAATCGGATACAGCACGAGTGAACTTGACCCAGTCAGTCTCCTGAGGACGTTTAACGCTTGCTACTTCGACCTTAAATTCGGTGAGCGCAAAGAGACCGTCGATTGCCCGTCCCGGTCCGCCGGCAGGGAGATCCGGGTCGGTCAGCATCTCCAACCGCAGGCTCCTGATTTCGGGAAGATCTGTTGTTGCACGGAAGTTGGCCGTGAACTTCGTGGGTGCGTACCCCTGCGCCAAGATGGAACTGTCCGCCTGATCGAAGTAGCGTTGGCTGTTGTCGTTGGCATTCTCTAGCTCGAGCACCGTCCAATCCGGTCGCCGCCTGCGCTGCGAATTGCTCCACGTCGTCAGTTTCTCCCTCCAGGAAGGGTTTTCACTCTTGAGTCGTGACTCGATTTCCTCAATCTCGCTCAACAGCTGTTCACGCTGCGCCAGTGCTGTACTCGCATAGACGTTGACGTTGGCTTCGTAGCTGTTATTGAGAAGCGCAAACATGCGGTAGTAGTCTGTCTGAGTCAAAGGGTCGTACTTGTGGTCGTGGCATTGACCGCACTGGACTGTGAGACCGAGTATCGACTTGCCAACCGCGTCCATCCGGTCGAACATCGCTTCCATGCGAAACTGCTCAGGATCGATACCGCCTTCTTCGTTGAGCATCGAGTTGCGGAGGAATCCGGTGGCGACAATTTGGTCCTGCGTGGGGTGCGGTAGCAGGTCTCCAGCAATTTGTTGGATGATGAACTGGTCGTAAGGCAGGTCACGGTTGAACGCTCGGATGACCCAGTCGCGATACATCCAGACATTTCGTGGCTTGTCCTTTTCGAATCCGTCTGAATCCGCATAGCGGGCGGCGTCTAGCCACAGGCGCCCCCACCTTTCACCGTAGTGTGGTGACTCCAACAGCCGTTCGACTTGGATCGTATAGCTGTCCTGACGATGATCGCCGAGAAAATCGTCCAGCTCGTCGACGGACGGCGGTAGGCCGATTAAGTCCAAACTCACCCGCCGCAACAGCGTTTCGCGTTGGGCGTCTGGCGAGGGGCGCAGACCTTCGGCCGCGAGCCGAGCCCAGATGAACGCGTCAATCGGATTGCGCACCCAACCCTGATCGGCCACTTGGGGAATTGCAGGGCGCTGCGGCGGGACGAAGGCCCAATGCTCCTCCCACACCCCTCCTTGTTCGATCCAGCGCCGGATCAAGTCAATCTGTTCCGCGTTGAGGCTCTTTCCTGAGTCTGGCGGCGGCATTTGCTGATCGCGATCCGCACTGATCATGCGTTGATACGCTTCGCTCTTCGACGGTTGTCCGGGTACGAAGGCAGCATAGCCGCCCCGATCGGCTTGGGCCCCTGCTTTGGTGTCCAGCCGCAGGTCCCCCTCCCGTGCCTCTTCGTCAGGCCCGTGGCAATGCAGGCAGTTCGAGTTCAGCAGGGGGCGAATGTCCCGCGCGAAGTCGATCGCGGCCGGTTCACCAGCCTGAGACACAAGCTGGCAGCAGCTCAGAGCGATGGCCAGATTCAGGAGAAGTCGAGGCATGACCGGGGCAGGGGAGGGCTGGTTGCGCTGCTTGTTGATTATACATGAACGGCTGGGGAATGACTAACGGCTAGGAAACGACCGCTAGGAAATGACTAATGACTAATGTCTAATGACTAGGGAATGCCGAATGTCGGAATGCCCAGTGGACAAGTTTGTGTGGTTCACTTCTTGCGTAGAATAGCGGCGAAGATCAGATGCAGCTCTTTGGCTTCTTGCCAGATAGGAAGCGCGGCTTCGCGCAGTTCGGGAGATGCCTTAGCGATCATTCTCAGCCAGTGTTTGGTTTCGCGTGCTTCCTTTCGGCAGTAACCGATCTTCTGGCGAAACTCTTTCTTGCTGCTCGCATCGTCGGCTTCGCAGTAGTTCGCGCCTACGCTCGTCGCCGAACGAACGACCTGGCCGATCAGCGGCAGCGTGATCTCGTTCTTCGGAATCGACTTCGCAAACTCGATGATTGCTTCACCGAACGACGCCGTCCGCTCCTCAAGATCGTACTGTCTACCACTTGTTCCAGTCATCATGCATCCGTCGTTTGCCGTCAGACATTCCATTGTCCCATTGTCACTCATTAGACATTAGACATTAGACGTTGGTCATTAGTTAGTCATTAGACATTAGACATTAGTCCTTAGTCATTCTTCCGCCAGCCATGTCCAGATCACTTCTCGCAGTCGCCGCCCTCGCAGTCACCGCTCTCTTGCTCGCAACGCCCTCGCTAGCCGCCGAACGCCCCAATGTCATCGTGATCCTGACCGATGACCAGGGATGGGGTGACTTGAGTTTGAATGGCAACACAAACCTGAGTACGCCCAACATCGACTCGCTCGCTCGAGACGGAGCTAGCTTCGATCGATTCTTCGTCTGTCCAGTCTGTTCGCCGACGCGCGCCGAGTTCCTGACAGGAAGGTATCACCCGCGGAGCGGAGTCTACAGCACGTCGGCAGGAGGTGAGAGGATGGATCTCGACGAGACAACCATCGCCGATACCTTTGCTGCCGCCGGCTACCAGACAGCGGCTTTCGGCAAGTGGCATAACGGGATGCAGTTCCCCTACCATCCCAACGGACGCGGATTCGCTGAGTACTACGGATTCTGCTCCGGGCATTGGGGAGACTACTTTAGTCCCCCGCTGGAACACAACGGGAAGCTCGTGCAAGGAAGCGGATTTACTATCGATGACTTCACCGAGCGAGCGATGGCGTTCATCGAACAAAACAAAAACCGGCCGTTCTTCGCCTACCTGCCCTACAACACACCCCATTCACCGATGCAAGTGCCCGACCGATGGTGGAGTGCGTTCAAGGACAAAGAGCTCGAAATGCACAATCGTGATCCGCAAAAAGAGAATCTCCCACATGTTCGCGCTGCGTTGGCGATGTGTGAGAACATCGATTGGAACGTCGGCCGAATCCTAGAGAAGCTGGACGAGCTCGCGATCGCCGAACGCACGATGGTGATTTACTTTTGCGATAACGGGCCCAACGGATTTCGCTGGAACGGGGACATGAAAGGTCGGAAGGGGTCCACCGACGAGGGGGGTGTCCGCAGCCCGCTGTTGATCCGCTGGCCTGCGAAGATCCCCGCGGGTAGAGAGATCACTCAGATCGGCGCGGCAGTTGATTTACTTCCCACGCTGGCTGACTTGGCCGGTATCCCAGTGGCAAGTGAGAAGCCACTGGATGGGATCAGCTTGAAAGAGACACTGTTGGGCCGCGAGCAACCGGTCGAAGACCGCATGATCTTCTCGCACTGGCGGAATCGCGTGAGCGTCCGAACCCAGCGGTTTCGCCTGGACCATGAGGGCAGGTTGTTTGACATGCAGGCCGATCCCGGCCAACGCCGAAATGTCGCGGACACACATCCTCAACACGCCCAGCGATTGCGGGATGCGGTCGCTGCCTGGAGACGTGATGTGCTGGCGGGCTACCCTCAAGATGACCGACCATTCGTGATTGGTCACCCCGGGGCCCGCTGGACCCAAATCCCGGCCCGTGATGGGGTCGCGCACGGGAATATCGAGCGTTCCAACCGGTTTCCGAACTGCTCTTTCTTCAGTAACTGGCTCGATGAAGATGACCGCATCACTTGGGAAGTTGAAGTGGGGGCGAGCGGCAGCTACGAAGTGGAGCTCTACTATAGCTGCCCGCGGGCTGATATCGGATCGACCATTCAATTGAGTCTCAATGAGAGCAGATTGGAAGCGAAGGTGACGGAGGCTCACGATCCGCCGCTGCGCGGTCATGAAAACGACCGGGTCGAGCGGATAGAGTCTTATGTCAAGGACTTTCGGCCGATGACGATGGGGACCATCGAACTGAAAAAGGGCCGGGGAGCGCTCACTCTACAAGCGTTGGACGTTCCAGGTTCGCAGGTGATGGACTTTCGATTGCTGATGCTCCAGCGGGTCGACTAGCGAGCCGATCGACCGGCTGGGCCGCTCTGCGGGCGGAGAAGTATCGCGGTTTCAAACCGGCCGCTAACGCGGCTCGGCTGATGTTCGCTGGACGCGCCACAATGATTGGGAGGGCGAGGCTCCTGCCGAGCCGACTGGTTTCGTTGCGCTTGCCGACACCGTGGTTTGCACACTGGGCGGGCAGCGAATACACTGACCGAAACCACACCTGAGGATCTCTGGCTCGGATGGTGCGTGCAGGTCGTCGCAGCAGATCGACGTGGAACATCCGGGCGGATCTTTTCGCCAAAGGGAACGTCGCCCCCCGCGCGGCGCCGCCACTAGACTGGGAGCACCTTTATCATGGCACGGATTACTCGACGTCGCTTCGTCAAGCAGTCAGCAGCAGTTGCTGCAACTATCTCCGCGGCACCTTACTATGCCAGATCACAAGATGCGAACGGACAGCTGGGAGTTGCCGTTGTTGGTGCCGGTGGACGAGGCAGTGCTCATATCGCCGAGTTCCTGGAGCACCCGCGCTCGAGGATCCTCTACATTGTCGACGTCGACGAGAAAGCAGGGAACGCCAAGGCCAACGGGATCGCCGAACAGCAAGGTTTCCGACCGAAGTTCGAGCGAGACTTGCGCACGGCGATCGACGATCCGGCAGTCGATGTGGTCTCGACGGCAACTCCGAATCACTGGCACGCCCTCTGTGGAATTTGGGCCATGCAGAACGGCAAGGATGCCTACATCGAGAAGCCTGTATGCCACAACATCGCCGAAGGCAGTGCACTAGTTGCCGCTGCGAGACGCTATGAGCGGATGTGCCAAGTGGGGACCCAATCTCGCTCGAATGCGGCTGTTCAAAACGCCGTGAAGTTCGTCCAGGAAGGCGGAATCGGTGAAGTCAATTTTGCGCGGGGCCTCTGCTACAAACGCCGCAAGTCGATTGGCCCGAAGGGCGACTACCCCGTGCCGCCGGAGGTGGACTTCAATTTGTGGAGCGGCCCCGCGACCTACACACAGCCGCGCGTGACTCGCGAGAGGTTTCACTACGACTGGCATTGGCAACGGCACTACGGTAACGGTGATCTGGGTAATCAAGGACCTCACCAGACCGATATTGCTCGCTGGGGGCTCGGCATCGATCGGCACCCCAACTCGGTGATCAGCTATGGTGGCAGACTCGGCTACCAAGCAGAGCGGAATGACCCGAACTACCAAGACGCTGGTGACACGGCGAACACAGAGGTGTCCATCTACGACTACGGCAGCAAGTGCATCGTCTTTGAAACCCGCGGGCTAAGCGTTGACGGGTCGGCTGACGAGGAGTTGAACAAACTGTTCAACCGGCCCAAAGGCAACAAGATCGGCGTCGTGTTCTACGGTTCCGAGGGCTATGTCGTGTTGGGTAGTACTTACTCGGAGGGTGCCGCGTTCGACAAGGAGTTCAATCTTGTCAAACAGTTCAAGGGGGGTGGAAACCACTTTGCTAACTTCATCGAGGCCTGCTACAGCCGCAATGTCTCGGACCTGAACGCTGACGTGCGGGAAGGCCATCTGTCAGCGGCGATTAGCCATCTAGGAAACATCTCCTACTACCTAGGCGAAGAGAACCGGGTATCGGTCGACCAGTGTCGCTCGATTGTCTCCGACATCAAGAGCCTCGACGACAACCTAGCCACGTTTGAACGCACGATCCAGCACCTGAAGGACAATCAGGTCGATCTAGACAAGTACCGGCTATCGATCGGTCCCCTGTTGAAGTTCGACCCGCAGCGCGAGGTGTTCCCTGACTCGGCAGAGGCAACGGCGCTCGTCTCTCGCGAGTATCGAGACGGTTTCGTCTGTCCCAAGGCGAGCGAAGTTTAGGCTTAAAGTAGCAGGCACACTCCGTGTGCTGTAGCCAAACTAGCTGCATGCAGTCCGCCAAACTCTGGCGAGTTCGGCTACGCTGCAAATCAGCCGTTGGGCGTTAGCCCACGGTTCCCCAGCGAAACGACGCGTAGCGTCCGGGGAGGGCCCCCCCTCTCCGGCCCTTCGGGCCGACCCAAGGGGAGAGTGACGAAAGGCGAAATCACGCACTAACCCGAATTATTCATGAGCGATCTGCTGCGAGGTCGTAAGTCCATCCATGGCTTCGTCATGCTTCACAATTCTCCCTCGACGTATTGCTGCAATACGCCTGCGGAAGAATTGCTCGCCTTCCTTGCCACGAACGTACTTACAACCTCTCGCGACGATCTTCATGAATAATCCGGGCTAACTTAAAAGCTGCTCCCCCGCTCAATTGGCATGCGGCATGCGGAGCGTGCCTGTAGCCTTCAGTCGAAGAACGGGAACAGCTTCCGGACATCGGC
>CBDCWT010000033.1:0-40476 GCA_965223305.1 Pirellulaceae bacterium
TAGTGACTGCGTTACTTTGGCGGACGGCTCACGGAGTGAGCCTGCTACTTTACAGACGCTATCTCGCGCAGACGGCTCACGGAGTGAGCCTGCTACTTTGCAGACGTTACCATTGGCGGACGGCTCACGGAGTGAGCCTGCTACTATGAAGTCAGCCTTCTTTAATAGCCAGATCGCAAGCCCGGGCTGTCAGGGCCATGATCGTCAGCGTTGGATTCTGGCAGCCAGTGCTCGGAAAGCAGGCCCCATCGGTAACGTACAGATTGGGAACCTGCCAAATTTGGTTCTTGGAGTTGGTCACTGAGTGGCGGGGATCGTGGCCCATGCGTGCCCCGCCCGTCTCGTGAATCGCCACGCCGAGGTGCATCACCCCTAGTTCCGGACCCACCATCTTCCAGAGGAGCCGACCCAGGATTCCCGGCACTGGCATCTTAATCCTCAGCCCAGCCGCTTCAGCGATGAGGCCAACCTGCTGTTTTTGCGCCCGGATCATCTGCCGGTCGTTCTCGCCGCGGCGTAGCGAGATGTTAGCGATGGGGATGCCGGCACCGTCCTTCCTCTGGGAAAGCGTGACGCGGTTGTCGGCCCGGGGCAACATTTCGCCGAAGACCGCCATGCCCCAATGCGTGGGAGAAATACGACCCTGGATTCCAAACCCGCGCATGAAGGAACGGCCAGGCAAACTCGCCGCGAAATCGGGAATGTAGAAATCGAGCTGGCTACTGAGGTCCAGCGGAGTGAACTCGCGCGGTTCCCACGAAGATTCGAGCCCTCGATACTCGTCGCCAGTGGGGCCGGTGGCCACCACCAGATTGTGGTCCAAGACGTAGCGCCCCAGCTGATCGTGGTCGTTGCCGATGCCGCTCGCGTGGCGAGAGGTGCGCGAGTTAAGCAGGATCCGAACCGACTCGATCGACGATGCGCAGAGAAACACCTTGTCCGCAAATACGCTCGACGATTGACCGGTACGTGTGTTGACGAACTCGACGCCGACCGCACGATCACCGGCCTCGTTCAACAGCACCCGAGCGGCCGGTGCGTCGGTGATCAGATGCAGCCGCTTGCTGTTCAGGGCACACTTGAGCGGAGCGGGGATGGGACCGATGCCGTCCCCCAATACCCGTGGCGAGATCACGCGGCGGTCGGGCCAACAGGCTTCGACTTTTCCCTTGAAGAGCCCGGCCGGTTCGGTGAACTCGGCTGATTCGCTGACCACGCCGTCGGGAAGCTCCTCCAGTCCGTCCCGCGCACCGCGCAGCCCGTGAAACGATTCGACTTGATCATAGTATCCGGCTAGGTCGTCATAGCCGATCGGCCAGGGCTGCCCCCAACCGTCCGACTCCGGCCTCTTGAAATCGGAGTCCGACAGGCGCAGCGCCATCCGCGCCCAGGTATGCATACGACCACCGACCTGGCGACCCCGAATCCAGAGAAACGTGTCGCCGCCTTGCGTGCTGTATGGATTCTCCCAATCATCCACGTAAAGGTGTTGGACTTGGGGATGGAAGGAGATGCTCCGCGACTGGATCCACTTCCGGCCGAAGAGGGCGGTGCGGAAATAGGTGGCCGGCTTGATCTCCCGTGGAAAATCTCGGGCGGAGAGCTTGCTGCCGGCATCCAGCGCCACGACGTCCAAGCCGCGTTCGGTAAGCACTTTGGCGGCCCAACAGCCGGCTGCGCCCAATCCGATGACTGCGGCATCGAACTGCTTTTTCTGCGCCACGACTGCACCCTCTACGTATCCCAGACGATGGACGTCGCTCCATCGTCATCTGTCGATATGCGGATCTGCTGATCCATCGTAAAACTCAACAACTCGAGGCAGGCAAGGTGTTCGCTACCGCATTCTTTCTTTCAGCCGGTCGGCGACCCGTAGGGCGTTGGCGAAAATCGTGAGCGCGGGGTTCATCGCGGCGCTGGAAGGAAAAAAGCTGCCGTCGACGACGTACAGGTTATCCAAGTCGTGAGCTTTACAGCTTTCATCAAGCACTGACGTTTGGGGATCTCGACCAAACCGCAGCGTTCCGCATTGGTGTGTCGTACCGGATATCGGGACCTTCTTCCTCAGGCAGAGCACCAGCGGGAACCACCTGTGCTGGCGGTCAATCCGGCGCAACAGCGAGCTGAGTTTGGCATTCAGCCGATTGTGGGATTCCAAATTGTTTTGGCGGTAGTGCAGCCGAATCGTGCCGTCCTCGTCCAACATCACCCGGTTGTCGGCGGATGGTAGGTCCTCGGAGGTCACCCAGAAATCCAACGAGTGCCGTCCAATCTGCTGCAGTACGAACTGGGGCAAGGGAACTGGCGAGGCCGCTTCGAACTTCTCCGCGTCCGCCTTGCCCATCGTTTGGATGTGGCCTAGCGGATAGTCCCAGTCATCTGCGCCGAAGTAGAACTCGTTCAAAGCCAATGTCTTCTGGAACTGAGTCGCATTCGGCGTTGTCGAGAGTGCGACAAATGCAGAGTTGTTGTGACACATGTAGTAGCGGCCCACAACATCGGAGCTGTTTGCCAAGCCACGGGGATGGGCGTCGCTGGCCGACCGCAGCAGCAGAGCCGCTGAGTTAATGGCGCCGCAGGAGAGCACCACGATATCTCCCGCATACTCCTCCTGCTCGCCATCCCGGTCCACGATCACGCGCGTCACCTGGCGACCAGAGGAATCCGTTTCGAGCCGGCTAACACAGGCATCGGTCAGCAACGTGACGTTCGTGCGACCCATCGCCGGGCGGACACAGACCGCTTCCGTGTCTGCCTTGGCATGCATCAAACAGGGATAACCGTCACAAGTGACACAGCGAATACACGGACTGTCTTGTGGGTTCTGCTCGTCCAACATGATGCCAATCGGCAGCGGGTAGGGCGCGCAGCCGATGCTAACCAGATCATCGTGCAGCTGTTGGATGCGCGGCTCGTGGCGGACGGCGGGAAACGGGTACGGTGCACTGGAGTCTGGCTCGATCGGATCGAGTCCACGCTCGCCGTGGACCTGATAAAGCCGCTCGGCCTGCGTGTAGTACGGTTCGAATTCGTCGTAGCCTACGGGCCACGCGGGTGAGATCCCCTCGTGATGCGCTAGCTCGCCGAAATCCTGCTCGCGAAAGCGGAGCAGCGCCGCCCCGTAGAGCTTGGTGTTGCCGCCGACGTAGTAGTGTATCTCCGGCCGAAACGCCCGCCGTTCGCTGTCGTACCAGGACTCCTCCGCTTTGTACTTGTTGTCGACGAAGACCGCGCGGCTGTCCCAGTTGTCCTGCTCCCGCGGCAAGAAGCCGCCCCTTTCGAGCACTAGAATTCGCTTGCCGGTGGGAGCCAGTGCATGCAGCAACGTGCCGCCGCCGGCGCCGGAGCCGATGATGATCACGTCATAGGTCTTGCTGGCGTCCACCCGATGCCCGCCTGAACAAGGACTGGTTGCAGTGAGAGACCCTCTTGTTATGCATCGACAGGATGCATCAGCAGGCTGTACACGAATTCGGCGAAGTCAGCCGTGTGCCGCAGCGGCGGCGCACGATCCAAGCGGCGGCTGTCCCCTGCCACGACCGCAAAGCCGGTCGGTTGGTGGTCGCCGGTCCGACCGGTTGCGTGTCGGCCGCTAAACGAACCTAGCTCAGATGACTCGATCTCCGAGGCAGGTAGAAGATCGTCCCAGACGACTATCAGGTCTGGAAGGTTGCCGCTGCGTGGGCCGGGATAGAGGTCGGGAGCCGAAACGACGTCCTTAACCAAACGTCGTCGTGTGCCCGTTTCTTCGAGCGCAAACAGATTGTCATGAAGCCACTGAGAGTAACGGGCGTGCTGGGCGCTGTTCACCTCCAACATCCCCTCCGCTTCCCGTTCCAACCGGTTGTAACGAAGATAACCTTCGCAACTGGCGACGACGGCAAAGGCCGGAGTCTCGCTCCAGTTCAAGCCGCCGTGGTACGTGCGGCGGACGACCCAGTCGCGTACCCCATCCGGCAACACGGCCGCGGCCAGCTGTTGCGCCTGACCCGGTACGAGCGCTCGCAGCGCGCGAATCGGATTCAACCCGCCAGCAGCCGGCTCTGTCTGGTCAATGCTCTCACCGCGGAACCCCGCGTTGATCCGCTCCAGCACCGGCAACAGATGGTGTTCTTGAGTGTAGTTGGCAGTCATGCCGTGCACGGAAAAGACGATCACCGTGGTCGTCGCCAGGTCGACGCCGTCGAGGACGTGCCCGATCGCCTCGTCGACGGCTTGATAGACTTCGCACAGCGCGTCTGCAGGAACATCGGCCGGGCCAGGCCACAAGAGATGACCGCCCCGGTGGCACTCTGCAAAAACCGTGATAAACAAGTCCCAGTCCGCGGCATCCATCAACCACCGCGACAACTCCGCCTTGACGCGCGCACCACGCGCGAGGTCGTCGCGGGCTCGCGCAAGCTGGGCCGGCGTCTGTGCAACAGGCACGTCCTGGCCCATTGGATGGCTACCGAAGCGCCGCCGCGCTTCCCGAGCCAGCTCCGCTCGGTTGCTCTGAATGGGCCCCAGACATTCCTGCGAACCCCAGTTCAGCAACTCAGTCACTTGCTCCGTACCGCTGGGAAGCGAGAACGGAACGTCCAGCACGGTGACACGCTTGCCGTGCCGGGCAAGCTCTGCCCAAAAAGGTTCGTACGCCAGCCAATCAACGCCCACACGCCGCAACTTCATCTCGGCGGCGTCCCACTGCATGGGATAGTAGATGCCATGTTCGCCGGGCATCTTCCCGGTCGAAAAAGTCGGCCAGACTGATGAGGAGAGCGCTGCGGCCTCCGATCCTAGTCGCCAGGGCTCCCGAGCGGCAAAGAGCTGCCTGAGTCGAGGTAGCCTGTCCAAGGAAGATTGAATGAAATCAATGTCCCCAGCATCGATGCCAATCATCAATACCTTGGACTCGTATTCGTCAGCCATTCCTGCTCCCGTCCATCATCGTCCATGCATCCGTAAACCGATGCGCTTGCGGACGGACAGCGCGCTGCGCAGACAAACCGGAAAGTTGCCCAAGTAATTAAGCCTACGCCACTTATAACAAGATGTCAAGGTCCACATATCGACTATTGGCCTGCCGGGTTGTCTCAAACGGCCGCGCCGCTTGACCCGTCTGATAAACTGAGGATAAGCAGATCTTCACATCTACTATTCGCAGCCGGGCGAAAGCACGATGACCGAAATCAAGCCAGAGCCGATCTGGGCGACCAACCTGTACTTCGCTCACTGGTCCGAACATCCGCAGCAGGCGCCGGACCTGATTGCACACCTCTACCAACTACAAGCAAGCGCTTCGCGGAACATCGCCAGCGGGGTGGCCGTGGCGGCGAAGCCCAGACGGGGGTTGTTCGAGAGTCGATTTGATCTACTCGAATCAGACGGCCCCGGTTTGCAGCAGCTGAGAGCGTTCATTTGCAATGCGCTCTGCCAGGCGGTGTCGCACGTTAACGGGGGGCGTGTACCCGCCGATCAGCTGCGGGCCCGTCCCGTAGAAAGCTGGTGTCACATTACCAACGACAGCGGCTTCCACGACAGCCACTTCCACCACCAGTGTTCATGGTGCGGCATCTACTACCTGCAGGCTGGCGACACCGACGAACCCAGCGACGGCCACGGCGCACCCAACGGCGTCAACCGCTTCTACCCACCGCTGAGAACCGGCGGCAGCTACCATGACTACGGCACGGAGTATCTGCGGGACAACCACTTTGACGTCCCCCGCAAAGATGGGACGTTGGTGATGTTCCCGTCTTACTTGCTCCACAGCGCCCTGCCCTATCGCGGCCAGTCGGATCGCATTATTATCGCGTTCAATGCCCAAGTGAAGAAAGCGTGAGCTGCCCAGATCATCCGCGCCTACCGCTTGGGCTGGGAAACCGCGGGGAAACGGCAGAGCGGCTTGCGGTGTTTGGGGACGTTGATGAGATCCGCGATCGTGGTATCTCCGAACGTCTCTTCGACGGCTTTGGCTGCGTCGTCCAAACTCCGATGCAGTGGGCAGAGGTTGATCCCATGCAAGCCTAGCGGACACTCGTGAAAACGCCGCACAGGATCAATCGAATCGACGACTTCGAGCACGGTCAGTTCGCTCGCCTCGTACGCCAGGCTAAACCCGCCCCGCAACCCACGCTGCGCATGAACCAGCCCGCCGCGGCCGAGGCTCTGCATCACCTTCGCCAGATAACCCACAGGGATCTGCGTTACCTCGGCAATCTGCAGATTGGTCTGCGGCTCGGTCTTGTCAGCGAGATATACAACCGCTCGCAACGCGTATTCGGCGGTCTGGGAGATCATCTTGGCTGTCCACCCGTAGTGGCTGTTTGAAAAACACCGACTACTTCAAACTAGCTGGGGACGGAAAACCAGTCAATGCAAAGGCAGCTGGGCGAAGGATGGCTCAGCGCCGGATATAAGCGCGTCACTTTTTCGGAACCCGATGCGTCAGCGAGGGGAGTTGGTGTACCGATGCAGCTATTCCCTCGCTGCCGGTCTTAGAAGTGGCGCACCTCGCTTTCCGGCCAATGCAGGCTGACGACTGGCCGCGTTTTTCGGAACCCGAGGCGCCAGTTTTGATGTTGCGCTTTTAGCCGTCGGGAGGGTAAACGATGTTGAATTCGTCGCGTTTTTCGTAACCCGAAGAGCACGTGAGTTTTTTGACGTTTGAGCTCACTCCCGTGCACCGCGGGAGAGATTTTTTTGTCGACACCGGATGCGGGAGCTATTGGGTTATTGTAATTGCGGTTAATCCTTGGGGCCGTGAGGTTGGCCCGCGTAATTCCTTCTCTAACTTGCCTTGTTTTCAGATCACGCCCAGATGCAACATCCTCATGAAGTTGAACGTGATCGCGTACCACAAAGTCACCGTGCGTGCTTTCTCTCGCCCCCGGACTCGGAATTGATGCAGACCCCGGTTGCGACATTCGGCGTTCGGGAATTCGGCGATCGACGGCCGCTGCTTCAGAACGGCCTTCGCCTCGTCAGTTCTCATTCGCTCTCGAAAGGCAGCCATTTCGACGCTGTCACCTGCCCGGCGCGCGTGGGGATCGCCGCCCCGTTTGAGAATTCGGTCTTCATGGGTCATGGGAGCCGCCACGCGACTGCCTGCTTTTTCTACAGTCGTGATGTCGTCATTCGTGGCGAAACCGCCGTCGACCGTGTAGTTGTCGGGAATGGTGCCATATCGCTGGCAAACCTCCTCGTGCATGGGGCTCATCTGCCCGCCGTCGCTGCCGTTGTTGCTGACGTCCACCCCAACAATCATCCGTGTGGCCCCGTCGGTAGCGAATTGCACGTTGTACGCCGGACGAAAGCCACCGTCGCCCATCTTCATATTGCGGGCCTCCGGGTCGGTTGTGCTGCAACGAGCTTGTTCACCCGAACCCTTCTTCCGTTTTTCCTTCTGCTCTTGAAGTTCGGCCAGATTCTTCAAGGCCTCTTCCACACGCTCCTCGCGTTCCGTGGCCGCTCGTTTGGCCGCCGCGCGACGACGAGTATTGCTGGCATCGTTGTCGGAATCATCGCCTTCGTCGCGAAGTCGCTTGACCTGTTCGGCAGCTTCTTTGCGACACTGTTTCAGAGATTTCTCCCGGCGAAACGAACCGCTACCCGCATGAGCCCGAACGCGCATCCCGTCTTGAGCGACCGTTTCCAGGGTAACGATCCTCTGATGCAGCAACGTGGCGATCGTATCCGTCAGAAGTTCGTCCAGGAACTCGCCGTGAGCGGTGCGGAAATCGCTCAGCAGATGGTAGTTCACACCGACTTCCCCGCAGATCCACATGTACGGCAGATCACGTGTGCACAACCGATTCAGATGGCGAGCACTGCTGACGCCCTCTATCGTGGCAAACATCCACAAGGCCATCAGGATCTTGGGATCCACAGCATCCCGCCCGACGTGGCCCTCAACCGCCTTGATTTTCCCGTACAGGGGCTTCAGATCGAGCGAATCGACATAAGCCCAGACAGCCCGCACACGATGATCCTTGGGGATCAGCTGATCCAGCGAGGCATCTCGCCATCGCATCTGATGCCGCTCAGGGCGCTTAACCCGTACCTTAGACGCGTCCGTTTGTGAGTTGGTTTTGTTCATGGCACAACTTATAGCGCCAGGATTTCTTGCCGCCAAGACGGCTGTGGAAAAAATCACAGCCTCGAAGCGTTAGCGAGGGGAGTTGGCGCACCAACGTAAGTAATTCCGTCGCTTACGATTGAGCCAAGGGCGTAACTTCAAAAAGCGTCAGCGAGGGGTGCTGCTGTACCGACGCAAGTAATTCCCTCGCTTACGCTTCGGGTTTCGATTGAGGCAAAGGCAACCTCAAAAACTTACGCTTCGCGCGCTGACGATTGAGGCGAAACGCACAACTACGCTTCCAGTTCCGATTGATGGAAGTCGCAACTTCCTCAAACCGCCACAGCACGTCCTGCTGCGTGCGCGGGCTAAAAAACCGTTGCATTCCTTCCAGCCGACGCTATGTTTACGGTTACTATTTGGATATCTACATCCATAGATTGGTTACCGTCGGGCATTTGGAGTTGTTCTTTTTGGTTCCCACGAGTTTAGGAGTTCTCATGATGAAACGATTATTGTATGTCGGAGTTGCCATGGCTGCGGCTGCGCTCGTAACACTCTCGGCGACGGCTCAAATCAAGAAAGGCAAGACCCGTTTGGCACTTACGAAGCAAATCATGGGTGGACTGGTGAAACCGCACTGTGCTGCGATCGGAGAAGGTACCAAGACCGCTCCGGCAGACGACAAGGCGTGGGATGCGCTCGCGACGCATGCTGCGCTGCTAAACGAAGCGAGCTACCTCTTGATGGACGACGGCCGCTGCCCGGACGCAGACTGGGCAAATGCCTGCAAGACGCTCCGCGCCGGCAGCGAGGCCGTCATGGCGAAGGTAGAAGCCAAAGATGCGGCAGGTGCTGCAGAGGAGTTTAAGAAGATCACCCAGTCCTGTGCTGCCTGTCACAAGGCGCACAAGAAATAGCAGTTAATCGCGAATCGACTTGGCGCCGGCGGCCGGCGGCAGGCCGTGAGCCTTGAACAGCTCACCATAGGTCTTGCCGTCGGGCGTCTTGATCGACTCGGCTTTCTTGAACGCCTGTTCAAGCTCCTTGACCAGCTTCGTCTCCTCGGCCTTCTTCGCATCGCGCCCGCCCTTGCGGGCGGCGTCGATGCGGTCCTTGGCGACGCCATCGATCAGCTGCGAGAGCTGCCAGCCATAGTGGTTGAGGACGTCCTTTTTCTTGCCCTTGATGTGACAGGTGTAGCAACCGGCCTTGCGGAAGGTGGCTTGGAACGTCTCGTCTTCGCTTGCTTTAACGTACTTCTCGTCAAATGCTTTCTTGAAAGGCGAGATCGCCAGTGCGGCGCCGGGGGCGAAACCGGCCGCTACAACAGTCGCCAAGGTCAAGAATGGACGCCACTTCATGAGGGTGATCTCCTGTGCGAAGGCGCGCGGGTAGGGGGCAATCGCAAGTTCGTTGCCGTCGCGCTGGTAAGCTTGACATCCATACTAACATAAAGGATATTCGGATGTCAAGGTCCTAATATAAGCGATGCAGGTCATATAAGCGATACCGGTCGCCGAAATGGCCCGCAGCTGCCCAAGGGGTCAGAAGGTATGACACGAGTGCTCTTTTTGGCGTGGCAATTCACCACGATTGTCGCGTTACGGCCAGGAATTGGCGTGGCGGGGCTCGCCGGAGCTTGGAGAACTTGCTCTGAAACACCCCTTCCACTGGGTGGCGGCGAGATACCGTGCCCTCGCAACTGGCGGCAGCTGCCGCGATGGCTGCTGTTGGTTGTGGCCGGGTTGTGGAGCTCGGTGGGTCGGGCCCAAGTCGACTTCGAGCAACCGCCGATTGCGTATATGGAGTCCTCGCCCGACGACCCGGTCTCCAGATTGCAGGAACGGATCCAGGCCGGCGAGTTGCAGCTGGCCTACGACGAGCAGACCGGATATCTCAAGTCGGTGTTAGAGGCGCTGGCGGTGCCCATCTCGTCCCAGGCGCTTGTGTTTTCCAAAACAAGCTTTCAGCTGAGGCGCATCTCGCCACGCAGCCCGCGCGCGCTCTATTTTGACGACGAAGTCTACGTGGGCTGGGTCCCAGGTGGTGATGTCATCGAGCTCTCGGCGGTCGACCCGCAGTTGGGCGCGAATTTTTATACGCTCAGCCAACAGCGCAGCGATCATCCCGAGTTCCGTCGCAACACGCATCAATGCCTGCAGTGCCATGGCTCGTCGCTCACCAAAGGAGTGCCCGGGCACCTAGTGAGGAGCGTCTACACGCAACCTGACGGTCAACCGATCTTCGGAGCTGGCACCTATCTTTCGGATCACAGCAGCCCGCTCAAACAACGCTGGGGTGGCTGGTACGTGACCGGTGAACATGGATCGCAACGACATCTCGGTAACCTGCTGATCCGCGACCTCGACAACCCGCGCGACCTGAATCTGGACGAAGGCGCAAACACGACTGACCTAACGCCCTACTTTCGCACGTCGAGATACCTGTCGGTGCACAGCGACATCGTGGCGCTGATGGTACTGGAACACCAAACGATGATGCAAAACCTGATAACAAGAGCTAACTTCTTGACGCGTGCAGCGTTACACGACGCGGTGGTGATCAACGAGATGCTGGGGCGTCCAGCGGATTATTACTCAGAATCGACCAAGCGACGCGTCCACAACGCGGCAGAGCCGGTGGTCCAGCATCTGTTGTTCTGCGGCGAGACGCGCCTGACTGAGCCGATTAGCGGCACCTCGGGCTTTACGGCACAATTCTCAGCCAGTGGCCGGCAGGATGGCCAAGGTCGCTCGCTGCGCCAATTCGATCTCCGCAGCCGACTATTCAAGTTCCCCTGCAGCTACGTCATCCACTCTCGCTCGTTCGACCGGTTGCCCGCAGTGGTGAAAGACCGCATCTACCGTCGTCTATGGGAGGTGCTCATCGGAGAGGACACGACGGACGAGTTTCAGCAGCTGACCGCTGACGACCGCCAGGCGATTCTAGAAATCCTGCGCGATACAAAAACGGGCTTGCCGGCATACTGGCGTTGAGATCTCAGGCCCCGCGCGACGCTCCTGTGGAGCCGTTTTATGGCGCGCGCGGCTCGGCGGGAGCCTCGCCCTCCCGGTTGGTTCTCGGCAACAGGACGGGGTACGCTCTCGGGGCAGCGAATCAGTTGGGAGGGCGACGCTCCTGCGGAGCCGTTCTTGGCGCACCGCGCGGCTCGGCGGGAGCCTCGCCCTCCCGGGTCGTTTTCGGCAACAGGACGGGGTCCTCCCGAATCGCTTTCGACATTAGAACCCCCCTTTCACTCGGTCTTTAGAGGCACCTCGTGTTGATAGTGTCGATTGACAAAGTCGTTCTGAATCCAGAGTAACTTGTTGAAGGCACGGATCGTCTGCATGGCGACCGCCGGCTCGATCGGCCACTGGGAGATTGCCTCCACCAACACGTCCGAGAGCGCTCCCATCAGCGCGTTCATTTGGACTAAAGGGACGTCGATTTCCGCATTACCGGCTTTCGGCGTGTGCATCTTGCCGACCATGTCTAGATACAGCACCATTTTCGCGTCGTAGGCGCGACCGATGAGCTGCATGAAGTAACGGTTGAGATGGTCCTTGCGGAACTGCACTTGGGGATGAGTAGACGTCAACTCAGCGGTGTTGCCGGGTAGCTCACCGTCATACCCATGCTGGCGGGGCACAAAGTGCCGTGCCGAGGCGTCGTAGCTCAACAGCTTCTGGTAGGTCTTTTCGACGAGTTCGGGGATGCGCGGCCCGAGATGCGGGGCGCCGGCCTGAATCAGCCGCACCTCCTCGGGCCCAAACCCCACAAAGTCAGCCAGATAGTCGTACCTATACTGTGGATCGGACTCGAGCCGATCTTCGTCAATCTCTTTCATCGGTTGCAATAGCCTTTGACTCGCGGCACGCTCTCGAACGCCAGCGCTACGCGGAAAGTTCTACCAGCTCGGCCGGCGGCTCACTCTCGATCAACTTCAAATCAAACTTGTCTTGCAGTATTTGAAAGACGTTGGGAGAGACAAAAGCGGGTGGCACTGGGCCGACACGTATCCCCTTCACATCCAAGGCGAGCAGGCTCAGCAGGACGGCTACCGCCTTTTGTTCGAACCAGGACAGTACGATTTCCAACGGCAGGTCGTTCACCCCACAATCAAACGCCTTGGAGAGAGCGAGAGCCACTTGGACCGCGCCATAGGCGTCGTTGCATTGGCCCATGTCCAGCAGCCGCGGAAGACCGGCGACGGTGCCATAGTCGTGGTCGCGGATTCGGTACTTGCCGCAACCAAGCGTGAGAATGATCGACTCGGCCGGTGAGGACTCGGCTAACCTGGTGTAGTAGTTGCGTCCAGCTTCGGCGCCGTCGCAGCCGCCGATCAAGTAAAACCGTTTCACTTGGCCGGACTTGACCGCTTCGACGACCTTCTCAGCAAGTCCCAGGATCACGCTGTGATGGAACCCGATGGTCGATTCTCGCACCTTGTTCTCAGGTAGTGGCGGGCAGCTCTTGGCCTGCTCGATGACGGGTGTGAAATCGTCGTCTTTAAGCCGCGTGCCACCTGGCACGGCAGTCACCCGCGTGGTAAATAGCCGGCCCGCATAGGTGTCGGAGGGGATCAACACGCAGTTGGTTGTACCCAGAATCGGCCCCGAGAAGCTGGGAAACTCCCACTGTTGGTTTTGCCACGGACCACCGTAGTGCCCAGCAAGATGCGAATGCTTTTTCAACTCAGGATAGCTGTGCGCGGGGAGCATCTCGCCGTGGGTGTAAACGTTGATTCCCTGGCCTGCCGTCTGATCTAATAGATTCGCTAGGTCGAGCATATCGTGGCCTGTGACTAGGATGCCCGGGCCGTTTTTCGTGCCTTCGTAGACGGTCGTCGGTTCCGGCACACCGAACCGTTCCGTATGCCCCTGATCGAGCATCTCCATCACACGGATGTTCTTGCGTCCGCACTCTAGGACGAGTTCGAACAGGCTGTCGAGATCGAAGTTGACGTTCGTGACCGTCGCGAACAGGGCCTCCTCGACAAAGCCATCAACCTCCTCGTCAACCTTGCCCAGTCGCCGGGCGTGATGGGCGTAGGCCGCCATTCCCTTTACACCGTAGAGCAGGATTTCCTGCAGCGACTGCATGTCCGGGTCCTTCCCGCACACACCAATGTCCGTACACCCGACACCGTTCTGGGTCTGTTCACACTGATTGCAAAACATGGTCTTCCTTTCGCGAGTGGAATCTTGCACTCAAATTGGGGGCTTGTCGGCAAGGCGGGCGCTACTACGTAGCCGGAGAACCGCGACGGCTGCTCCGCACCGAGCGAGCGGATCGCCTTCAGCGGTATAAGGCATGTGCGAGCGTGCAAACGGTGTGCCGCGACCTAGGGCTGAGGAACCGTGGGCTAACGCCCAGCGGCTGATTTGGAGCGTAGCCGAACTCGCCAGAGTTTGGCGGAATGCATGAAGCGTAAAAGCTGCACCGCCTCCGAGCCGTCTGCTCACGTGTCGTTTTCGTGTTTACTCTGCTTGGGGCGGACGGCACACGGAGTGTGCCTGCTACATTAATCGGCCTACGTTTTCGGGAGAGGCAAACCCTCCCCGGACGCTACGCGTCCGACCCTCCCGCGAGAGCGGGAGGGTGAGGTGGATGCTGGTGGAGCGCCGATTCGTGCCAAATTCTGGCGAATTCGGCTACAAGCAGTCGTTAACGGCGTCTGCCCCTCAGTTGGACGACTCCTTAGTCACTGCACCGCGGCTCAGAATCGGCTATTTTGAAACCCGGAGGGAGCGAGTTGCTGAGGTCGCCCGCGATCTCGAGGGGTGTGCGTTTTGCCGCGCCGGAGGCGCGGCAAAACGCGCGCTTCAAGAGAAACTGAAAGCGTCGGTCGCAGGCGTTCTCGGCGCTCACTTCCTCACGCCTCTTTTCTAATGGCACTCTCACGCCCGATCCTATGGTCAACCTCCCAGCAGACGGTAACAAGTTCGACATCATCGTCTGGGGCGCAACAGGTTTCGTGGGTCGGCGGGTAGTGCACCAGTTGGCGACACGCTACGGTGCCACCGAGCTGCGGTGGGCGCTTGGTGGGCGGAATCCAGCCAAGCTGGCGGCGGTGCGGGCGCAACTTGGACCTGGCGCAGCGAATGCCCCCATCATCACGGGCGACAGCCACGACACGGCCGCTTTAGAAACACTGGTTAAGGCCACCAAAGTCGTCTGTACGACGGTCGGGCCATACGCCAAGTACGGGTCCCCACTTCTGGCTGCCTGCGCCCGCCACGGCACACACTACTGTGACATCACGGGCGAACCTCACTGGATGCGGAAGATGATCGACGCGCATCAGACCGAGGCTCAGCGGAGCGGCGCCCGCATCGTGCACGCCTGCGGCTTCGACTCCATCCCTTCCGACATGGGTGTGTTCTTCTTGCAGCGAGAGGCACTGCAGCTGCATGGCGCGCCGTGCTCGCACATTAAGCTCCGCGTCCAGCAGATGGCGAGTGGTTTCAGTGGTGGCACGCCGGCAAGTTTGATGTACGCAATGCAGCAAAGAACGCGAGACGCGTCCATGATGCGCGTCATGCGGGATCCGTACGGTCTTAATCCCCCAGATCAGCAAAGCGGACCCGATCGCCTGCAAACGATGATGGTGGGCTACGACCATGAACTGCGCGCCTGGACGTGGCCTTTTCTGATGAGCCCGGTCAACACCAAAGTCGTCCGCCGGACGAACGCGCTGCTAGGTTATCCGTACGGCAGAGAGTTTCGTTATGAAGAGGCCATGCTGGCCGGGCGAGGTCCGCTAGGTTGGGCCGTCGCGGTGAGTCGTTGGCTGCGCGCAGCCGCGTTCATGCTGGCGGCGACCGCAAGTCCCACCCGCTGGTTGCTGACCAAATGTCTGTTGCCCCGGTCCGGCCAAGGCCCCAGTCAGAACGAGCTGGCGGACGGTTCGTACGACCTGATTTTGGTCGGCGCGCTGGCTGGTGGAGAGCGGATGCGTGCTCGAGTTCAAGGCCAAGGGCACCCGGCCACGGAGTCCACTGCCAGAATGTTGGTGGAGTCGGCCGTCTGTTTAGCAGAGGACTCGGCGCGGCTCACCGTGCCCGGCGGCATCTGGACTCCCGCTTCGGCCATGGGTGAATTGTTGCTGAAGCGGCTTGTCTCGAACGCAGGTTTGAGTTTTGAAATCTTGTCTGCTGACTAGAGAGATCAGCCTCCCGCCGGCGCTCTGACTCGAGGTCCGGCTGGTTCAGTTTTCCTGAAATTCGGCCAAGCTTGTTCATCCAGCCTATTCCTTGTGATCGCCAGATGTGGGATCATAGAGGGTCGTCTCGTTTGTCCGTTCCGGACTAATGGCGTGCTGACGATCGGAGCCGGTTACATCGCTAGCTGGCTCAGTCGTCTGTTTCTTTGGCGTGGGCAGCCAGTCAAGAATCCAGGGACATAGTTGGTATGTACAATACTCCGATCGGAGTACGGGTGCTCGAGGGGGCCGAGCGTCGTCTCTTTATTGCGGCACTAGACTGTCTGATCGACCTTTGGGTCGACGGTGAAGCCCACACCGGAGTCCGCGTCTTCGACGAGCTCCAGAGGAATCAGCAGCTGGCGGCGCTTTACTTGGTCGGCCGATCAATCCTTGACCCGGCCGCGTCTCCTTTACACCAGACGGCCGAATTGGAGGCGACCCTGGCGGCAATCTACAAGTTCCTGCACCAGACTGTACATGCCGAGGTAGAAACCGAAGACGATGACGCGGAACAGAGCTGGCGCGAGATGGTGTCGGAGGCGGGACAGCAGTTCCAGCTGGTCGTGCCGTCCATCGATTGCACCGACGCGAGTCAATGGGATTGGGTTGTCGAGTGCCTGGCGGACAAGGTGTTTTGGGATGCCGACTGGGAAATGCAGGAGGCGTACCTCGATGCTCAACCTCGCACGGGCGCAGTGGGCAAAGAGCAGCTAGGAATTGCCACCGACTATTTCACGAGCGTCGTACCCGATCCTCGGGATGATGAGGCCCCAAGGCTGCTCGACAAACTGCGACGCATGACGGTCGAGGTCAGAGAGACTCCGAAAAGACGCCCATGATCTCGAGCAGAAAAATCCGCCGCAAGGCATCATAGCCACGGTCGTTCGGGTCTTCGATGTTGTTGAAGTACCAATAGTGTGGATCTTTGGCCCGATAGTGCTGGCGCCAAAAATGTCTGCAGTGGCTGCCGTGGCCTAAGAACGTGGCGTGAATCGGCACCAGCTGCACAGTTTCCCGTTGCTGTGCGCAGCGATGAATGATGCGGTTGTAGGCGGCATGGATTGCCAACCCGTCCGGCCAGTCGGGTAGAAACACGCTCGGTGCATCACCAACACCGTCTGTAGGATCGTAGATGTCGCCAAGAAAAATATGGCAGCCTGCGGGAAACTTGGCCTCGAGCAAATCGATCATTTGCAGTAGCCGCGATTCGAACGACGCGATCCACGGTTGTGCTTGCTCCCAGCCGGCGCCGTACATGGCGCCTTCGCGTGGCGGACGTCGGCCATACCAGTGGATCAGGTCGTTACCGCCAGTGGTCATGACGACAATGCCCCGTCGATCGGGGCTCTGCTCGGGAAGCTCTTCGAGGCTCCGCAGGTGCTCGATCGAGTTGCTCCCCGAGACAGCTAT
The DNA here is from genome assembly GCA_965223305.1 of Pirellulaceae bacterium. GTDB lineage: Bacteria > Planctomycetota > Planctomycetia > Pirellulales > Pirellulaceae > CBDCWT01. The sequence goes on from CBDCWT010000033.1 coordinate 16,680, forward strand.
GTTCACCGTCTCGAGGGTCGGAAACACGGTCGAGAGACAGAGCCCGCGGAGATCCTCGTATTCATCTGACGGGTTGTTCACAAGCCGCCTGAAGTAGCTCAGCGCCGGCCGGCTGGCCCCAAGACCGGCGGTCACACTATCACCAACTCCAAGCAGCAGGACCGGCCGCTCCGTCCAGACGCGTTGAAAAGGCGCCCGAGGAACTGGCGGCCCCGCTGGGCCCTGGCCTTCCGGCCGAGCCAACCAGAAGTACCGGTAGATGATGCACGCCGCCACCAGCAGTAACCCAACGACTGCCAGGCAGCTCAGCCGACGCGACCGACTGAGGCCCCAGTTTGTGATCATGCGGGGTACGTCCATCGTTGTCCTGACGTGTCAGCCTGCCATCCGATCAGGAGCATGCTGAGTGTTCTATTCTTCAACGTATTGTATTCACCGTCAGCGCTGTTGACCGTCTTGGCGCACTTTGAAGTTGCACTGTTGGCACCAACCGAGATCGACGCGTCGGTTTTTTGAGTTGCGTGTTCGCCTCAATCAAAACCCGAAGCGTAAGCGAGGGAATGACTTGCGTTGGTACACCAACTCCCCCTCGTTTACTCTCTTTGAAGTTGCGCTCTTGTCTCAATCGGAAGCGCGAAGCGTAAGCGAGGGAACAACTTGCGTTGGTACGCCAACTCCCCCTCACTTACGCTTCGGGTTCCGAAGACGCGGCTAATTCGACGGCTTGCACGAGCAGAAAGGCGAAAAGCGCAACTTCAAAGCTGACGCTTGGCAGTATCAGCCGCTGGGCGTTAGCCCACGGTTCAACACCGTGACTGTAGCAGGCACACTCCGTGTGCCGTCCGCCAGAACCAGAGTAAACACGAAACCGATACGCGGGCACACGGCTCGGCAGGAGCCTCGCCCTCCCGAGCGTCTGACACGGCTGTTGCCCGCCGTGGAGCCGTCCACTCAATCCTGTTCCTCATGTTGTTCCTGTCTTCTGCCTTTCTTGACAGGATTTACAGGATCAACAGGATCACCTCTTGCTCGTTCAGAAAACTTCTTGCCGTCCGAAGTCGCCACAATTTGGTCGAATCGCCAGTCCGCCAAACTCTGGCGAGTTCGGCTACGGATCAAAATCAGCCGCCGGGCGTTAGTTAGCCCACGGTTCCCACCAAAACCGGATGCTAACGCATTCCGGCTGATTTGTGGCCCGAGGGCGTACATGGTTGTTGCTGTAGCGACGGAACCGGTTCCCTAGACCGTTCAAATTGACCTGCTGGGGCCAAAACGGGCACGTCGCGACCGGGAGAATCGCTTGTCCAGCAGCCGGCAGTTCGGGATAATAGGGGGCGGTCAAACTCCGCTTGCAGCCACCTGTTCCTGCAACTCAACGGGGACGGCAAGAGCTTATCTAGGTGACTTCACGTGGGACCGGCGGGGGGGTTGGGAACAGAACGAAATCAGAGGCTTGGCCGGGCGGGGTCAGAATCTTGCCCCAATGCATGTTCTTGGGGAAATTGCCGGCTTTTTTTGCGATCTCGACGCGTTGATCGGCCACCAAAACGATGGCAACCATAGAAAATCCATCGTAATTAGGCCTCAGTGATTTTATAATCGGGGATCGTCAGGAAGGAGCAGGTTCATGTCAACTCGTCGGCCCAGCAGGGGTGTTCGCCTGCGCCGCCGCCGGCATTCGCCGCTGCTCGAGGCGCTCGAACCGCGCTTGCTGCTGGCCGCTAACAACCTGCAGCCCCTTCCAAGCCCGCTCGGCGGCGCAGTCGTCGCCGATGCAGCCGGGCCAATCACGGCCGACAACGTGGCCCCGCAGCTTGAGCCACTGGTGCTGAGCACACGATCCGTCACCGAGAACGGCGTGGTGATCGTAGCGGGCGAGTTTTCAGATCCCGATCCCGATTCACACACAGTGGTAATCGACTGGGGTGGCGGTGGAGCAGGGCAGCCGGCGGAAGGAACAACGCGGATTTCCGCCACTCAACTGAACCGGCTGCCAAACGGCAACTGGCAATTCTCCGCTCAGCACCAGTACTTGGACGACAATCCTACCGGGACGACTTCGGACACTTACTCCATCACGGCAACGGTGCGCGACAATCGAGGGGGCGTCTCCAGTACGGACAGCGCAAGCTCGAGCGGCAACGTCTTTGTGACCGGGCATCCAGTCATGGCGAACCAGGGCCAAGCTGGCTTTGACGTGGCCGTGCTGGACTATCTTCGTGGTGCCGGGAGAGCGAATGAGATTGCGCGCGGGGACTACGACATCGGTTACTTGCGAGCGGTTGACAGGGGCGCTCCGGGCGCGGGTTTGTTTGGAACCGTCTCAGAGGCCAGCCCACAACAGCTGGCTCAGAGCGGCGGCATTGATGCATTCCTCGGCCAGATCGACGTGCTGTACGTCTCTGCTGCGGCAGATATTGGCGACGCACCCGGAGCGCTGATTCTCCGTGCCTTCCGCCAGGAGATTGAGACCTTCTTCAACGCCGGTGGGGATCTGTTTGTCGAGTCGAGTTCTGGGATTGAGAGGTTTTACGATTTCTTGCCAGACAGCGTCGCTGTTTTTGGACACGAGTTAACCACCTTTGCTGGCGACATGACCGCCACCGCCGAAGCGACGGCGATTGGCATCACGGACGCGATGATTGACTTCCACCCGGTCCATACGCGATTCAACGGTTTCCACAACGACTACACAGTGTTCGAAGCTCGCGGCGAGGACGTGGTCTCGATCGGGTTGGAAAGCGGCCTCGTACGCGTCGTCAACGTCGCACCTGCGCTGGAGCCACTGGTCCTCGACGAGCCGATTCATGACGAAGGCGATCAGGTTGTCTTGAACGGTACGTTCCAGGATCCGGGTGAACGGGATCTCCACACGCTGGTCATCGACTGGGGCGGGGGTACCGCGGGCCAGCCGCATCAAGGAACAACGACACTCACCACCGCCGGTCCCAACCCGGCGGGAACCACCCTGGAACGAGTCGGTGATGGGCTCTGGAGTTTCTCCGCCAGCCATGTTTACTCGGACGACAATCCCACGGAGACAGGCAGCGACGTCTACTTGATTTCGGTGACGGCCGGCGACGACGATGCCGGCGAGGATGTCGCCTCGGTGGCCGCCACCATTCGCAATGTGGATCCGACGATCGATTCGCTCGTTCCTAGCACTTTTCAACTTGCCAGCGATGGAAATGTGACCGTAACCGGCACGTTCTTCGATCCGGGTTTCCAGGATGCGCACAGCATCGTCATCGACTGGGGAGGTGGAGTGCTGGTGGGTCAACCACATGAAGGAACCACCACGCTCACCACTGCCGGACCGAACCCGCTGGGCACCACACTGGTCGACCTGGGAGCCGGCCAATGGCGTTTTACGGCAACACATCGCTACGCAAATACGAACACCGCCGACGGGGACTACACGATTACGGCCACGGTGAGCGACGATGACACGGGCTCCGACACAGCTACCACCGATGTCACGGTCAACAACGTACCGCCAGAACTGCAATCACTGGAATTCAGCGCGACCACGGTCAGCGAAGGCGAGTTACTGCTAGTCACCGGCCAATTCACAGATCCCGGCCTGCTTGACCAGCACAGTGTGGTGATCGACTGGGGTGGCGGTGCACCCGGACAACCGGTCGAGGGCACAACAACGATCACGACAGCCGGTCCGCATCCCGAAGGCGTGAGCTTGGAGCATCTGGGCGACGGCGTGTGGTCTTTCGGCGCGCAACATCGGTACGCAGACGACGACCCGACAGATAGCAACACGACGACGTACCGGATTACGGCGACGGTAACCGACGATCGCGGCGGGGCCGACCGAATTGGAGACGACCCCGTGGGCGGCAACGTCTTTGTAACCGGCCATTCGGTCTTGGCAAACGATCACCAAGAGGGGCTGGACGCTGTCGTGTTGGACTACCTGCGTGGCGCTGGACGGGTTGGTGAGATCGCGCGCGAGGACTACGACATCGGCTATTTGCGGACGATTGACCGGCGGACGCCAGGAGGTGGCGTGTTTGGCCGTGTGCTGGACGCCAATCCAACTTCTTTCGCCAGCGGTGTGGCATTCGCGGCCTATCTGGACCAGATCGACGTGCTGTATGTACCGTGGCGCCTCGACCTGGGAGGAACGACTGGGTCAGCGGCCCTGAACTCGTACGCCGCCGAGATCGCCGAGTTTTACGATGCTGGCGGCGACCTGTTCGTCGAAGCTGGTGCCGAGTTGGACACGTTCTACGATTTCCTGCCGCCGTCGGTTGCGGTCACTGCCGAAAACCTCACCGCTAACACCGGCTTCGCAGTCACCGCAGAAGGGACGGCCATTGGCATCACCAACTTGATGGTCAACGGCACTGACTCTGCCGGAAATGGTTTTGAGATACGCAACCGGTTCACCGACGTCAGCGACAACTTCGTCGTCTTCGAGGTGTTGGGAAGCAGCGCAGTTTCTATGGGTCTGCAGAGTCGCACGACGAGCGGCGGGTTACCGATTACGGTGAACAACGTAGCGCCCCAGCTGGCGCCTCTGGGATTCACGACTAGCGAAATCGGCCCCGACGGGACGCTCACGATGACCGGGACGATCATTGATCCCGGGCTGCGGGACACGCACACGGTACAGATCGACTGGGGCGACAGCGCGACGCGTCCTGTCGAGGAAACTCTGACCACACTCACTACCAACGGCCCTAATCCCGCCGGCACGAGCATCGTGGACAACGGTGACGGCACGTGGAGCTTCACTGCCACCCACCGCTACCTGCTGACTCCGACTGCTCCGGACAGCTATTCGATTGGCGTCCAGGTCTCCGATGACGACCTGGGTACAGGAGCCGAGACCGCGACCGTGCTCGTCAGCAACCTGCCACCGGTCTTGGAACCCTTGATTCTGGACAGATCCCCGATCGCAGAAGGTGGTACCATCGCAGTAACGGGCACCTTTGCTGACAGCGTGGCCGACACGCATACGATTGTGATCGATTGGGGTGGAGGCACTTCGGGTCAGGTGAGCGAGGGGACGACCACGATCACCACGCAAGGCCCTAACCCAAGTGGCGCGGAGTTACAGGCTCTCGGTGGAGGCCGGTGGGCGTTTAGCGCCCAGCATACGTATCTCGACGACAGTCCTACTTCGACGGCGCTGGACCCCTACTCGATCACCGCGACGGTCAGCGACGGGCGCGGCGGGACTTCCAGATCGCAGGCGGCTACGCAAGGCGGCAACCTGTTTTTGACTGGTCATTCGGTTCTGCGCCGCGAGGGCCAAGCTGGATTGGACGTTGTCATTCTCGACTATCTCCGCGGCGCCGGTTCGGACAGTGAAATCGCCCGCGACGACTACGACGTGGGTTACCTACGATCGATCGACCGCGGTGCACCAGGAGGTGGACTGTTTACATCCGTAATCGAGGCCGAGCCGACGTCGTTCACCGATGGGGTGCAGTTCGCAGACTTTCTTAGTCAAATCGATGTCTTGTATATCCCCTGGGCCCTTGATGTCGACGGTGGCACGGGCTCGGCGGCGATCAACACTTTTGCGGATCAGATTCAGAACTTCTTTGCGGCCGGTGGAGACATTGCGGTTGAGTCCGGCGCCGATCTGGAGACGTTCTACGACTTCCTCACCCCGCTTGTTTCCGTCGCTGGGACGGCGGTCAGCGGCACGAGCGGTTTTTCGGCAACCATAGCGGGCGCCGCGATCGGTATTACGGACGTGATGCTCAGCGGCTACGAACTCCATAGTCACTTTACAGAGTTTGACGAGGAGTTCGTCGTACTCGAACGACGCGGTCCGGAGGTGATCTCCATCGGCCGGCTCAGTCCTGGGGCGCTGGTTCAAAACGTGGCCCCCATAGTCGATCAGTCGTCTCTGACAGCCGAACCTACCGGCGCGGGCAATACGTTTACACTTACAGGCGAGTTTTCCGATCCGGGGCTGTTGGATTCTTTTACCGTCGTCATCGATTGGGGTGGTGTTCCAGGGGGGACAACAACCATCCGAAACGGGGGGCCCAACCCCCCCGGCAGCGAACTCATCCATCGTGGTAACGGCAACTGGTCTTTTTCTGCTGAACACGCGTATTCAGCAGCGGCGGTCGGAGAAGTCACGATCTCCATCGCCGTCTTGGATGACGACGGAGGTGAGGACTCGGCAACCACCGTCGCCAAGTTCACCAATGCACCTCCGGAGCTCGATTCGTTGGTCGTGGACCGGGCAACCATCGACGAGCATTCAGCAGTCACTCTCACAGGTAGGTTCTTCGACGCCGGCCTGGAGGACACGCACACCGTCGTCGTGGATTGGGGAGGCGGCAGCCTGGCGGGACAGCCCGCGGAGGGCACGACCACGATCACAGCGCAAGGCTCAGACCCAGCAGGGGCGACGTTACGGGACCTCGGTGACGGCAACTGGGAGTTTACCGCCGTCCACCAGTATCTCAACGACAATCCCACGTCTACCAGCTCCGACGAATACCTCGTGACGGCGACAGTTACCGATAATCGGTTGCTGCAGACAACCGGCACCACAACGGTTGTGGTTCGCAACGTGGCACCTGAATTCAACACGCTGCAGCTCAACGCCACCACGATCGACGAAGACGGAAGCGTGATCGTCTCCGGCACCTTCACAGACCCCGGACTGTCGGACACTCACACGGTCGAGATCGACTGGGGTGGTGGAAGCGAGGCACAGCCGCACGAGGGAACGACAACGATTACAAGCGCCGGGGCGAGGGAGGTAGGCCCTGAAGGAACGACTGCAGTTCGACCGAGAAAGCGTTTTCGGCGTCTCACAAATCTGGGAGGTGGACAGTGGGCGTTCGCTGCCACTCACCAATACTTGGATGATAGGCCAACCGCAACCAGCGTCGATTCCTACAACATCACGATCAAGGTGATCGACAGCGACACCGGAACCGACACTCGTAACGAGACAATCACAGTCCGCAACGTCGCGCCACAAGTTAAGACGCTGGTACTGGACCATCCCACAATCACAGAGAATGGTGCGGTCGTACTCTCGGGCACGTTCACCGATCCCAGGCTTTCCGACACCCACCAGGTGGTCATCGACTGGGGAGTGGCCGGAGAAACAACCACCATTGCCACAGCGGGCGGCAACCCTGCTGGCACGACGCTCACCAGTTTAGGCGCCGGCAACTGGAGCTTCAGTGCAACGCACCTCTACCGTGACGACGATCCCAGCGTTACCGCTGAGGACACCTATACGATCATGGCCACAGTCACCGATGACGACGGAGGGTCCCACGCCGCTACAGAGACGGTGGTGGTCAGCAACAGCCCGCCACAGCTGACCTCTTTGCAACTCAGCGGACCGCGCCTCGGTGCGGACGGCACCCTGACGGTGACAGGAGTTTTTGCAGATCCAGGCGTGCTCGACACCCACACGGTCGTGATCGATTGGGGAACGGCGACAACCACCACACTGACGACCGCAGGTCCGAATCCTGCCGGGACGGTACTGACCGACCTGGGCAACGGGAGCTGGGAGTTTACCGCCGCGAATCAATACAGCGTCGGCGATACGGCTGGGAAGAACAACCTGATGATCTCGGCTACGGTTTCGGATGACGACTCCGGTGTTGATTCCGACATCCTGACCGTGCCGTTGGACAATGAGCTGCCCGTTGTCAGTCCGCTGACATTGAGCGCAACGGCGATCCCGGAAGGCGGCCAGGTCTCCGTCTTCGGGACATTCCGCGACCTGGACCTAACCGACACCCATACGGTGGTGATCGACTGGGGGGGCGGCACGGGGGGGCAGCCACACGAAGGCACCACAACTATCACCGCAGCTGGGTCGGATCCACCCGGCGCCACGCTGAGAACGCTGGGTGGCGGCAACTGGAGCTTCAGTGCGACGCACCTGTACCCGGATGACAACCCCAGCGGTGTTGGCGCTGACGACTACTTTATTCGCGCAACGGTGACCGACAGCGGCTTGGGATCGGACTCGGAAGAAGTGCGTTTGTCAGTCAACGATGTTGGACCCGTGGTTGCGGCGCCTGTGCTCAGCGCGACAGCGATCGACGAGAATGGCACAGTCGCGATCAGCGGTCAGTTTAGCGATGTTGGGTTGCTCGACACGCATACAGTGGTGATCGACTGGAGCGGTGGTGAGTTCGGACAGCCGGAGGGCACCACCACGCTCACCACGCTCGGCCCCAATCCGCCGGGTACGACCCTGACGGAAGTTAGTGAAGGCAACTGGAGCTTCACAGCGACCCATCAGTACTTGGACGACCAACCTAGTGGAACGCAGTCCGACAATCAGACGATCGTCGTCACGGTGACCGACGACGATTCGGTGTCCGGCACGGGCGTCGCATCGGTCCTGGTACGGAACCTGAACCCTGTGATCGACGACAGCTCGCTGGTCCTCGGCGGTTTGCAGGGCAACCACGCCGTGGTGGGAGTGCCGATGACGATATCGGCGGCATTCACCGACGTGGGAACACTCGACCCGCACAATGTGTTCATTAACTGGAACGACGGGGAGACAAGCAACACGGCATCGAGTGCAACGAGGGCCGATTTTCTAGCGTTCCAAGGATCGGGTGGCGGGAGCGGTTCGTTCACCGCCCAGCACGTGTTTGACCGGACCGGGCTGTTCTTGGTGAGTATCTTTGTATCGGATGACGATTTGGGAACCACGTTTACCACGGTGAACGTAGTCGTAGCGCCGGCGGCGACCGGTTTGACGGACAGCTTATTGGCCGAGCTGGAGCGGCCCACGCCCTCGACCGCCCGTCACGAACACGAGACGAGTTCGGCGATTCCGCTGCTTGGTCATCGCTCCGAGGCAGATGTTTCGGAGGTAACTGGACGAGTTCGTCTCGATACCGCACAGTCACGCGGCCGTGGAACGAGCGATCACCGCGCGACCGAGTTCGACGATACCAGTGTGGACCTGCTGGCCGACGACCTCGCAGAAGTATTGGCCGCGGACGTCCTCGGGCGCCAGGCGACCGGCTGAACAAAAGCGACCGGGAGGGAAAGGGACCGGGAGGGCGAAGCGACCGGGAGGGCGACGCTCCTGCGGAGCCGTTTCTTACCACTTCGGCTCGGCGGGAGCCTCGCCCTCCCAAACAGAGGGGTAGGCCGGAACAAGCGGCGCAAAGGAAGCTTCCATCAGCCTACGATTTCCCCGCCGCGCAGTTCCGGCACGCGCCGGTTAGGCAACCAACACGGACTGCATCGAACTTGGTGCCGCCGGAACAGCGCGGCGTCACCTCATGTCACAAGCCGCCATCTTTCCTGCCGCTTGTCCCGGCCTACGACTTCGGCTCGGCGGGAGCCTCGCCCTCCCAAACAGGTCACCTCTCGGACAGGGGTCACCCTCCCCGGCAGGGAAGTGAATTCTATTGCCGATTCAAATATAGTGAATGCCGGCGCACGCTCTGCAGCGTGAGCTGCGCGTACACGATTTTCTGAAAGTCCAGCGCGGCCGCGGGCGATCGTGTCACGACTCGAACTTGCGGCGATTCACCGGCATGAGAGTGCTCCGTTATCCTGGTCGTTTTCTCATTGGGCTGCTGCTGGTCGTCGCCCACGCCGACCCGAGTGTTGCCGCGCCAAAAACTGCCTTGTTTGCTCAACAGGTGGCGCCGCTTCTGGCTCGCCGCTGTCTGAGCTGTCACAATCGCCGCGAGCGCAAGGGAGAATTCTCGCTTGAGTCCGCGGCCGAGCTGCTGGACGGGAGCTATGTCATTCCGGGCAGCGCCGCGGGTAGCCGTTTGGTCGAGGTGATTACAGGTACCGGCGGCGAACCGCCTAGCATGCCCAAGCGCGGAGAACCGCTGACGGAGCGAGAGGTCGAACTTATCAGACGATGGATTGACGGCGGAGCCGACTGGCCCCAATCGTTGCGGCTCGAAGCGCCGACGGGCGGGGACTACGAGTGGTGGTCGTTTACGTCTCTGTCGCGGCCGGAACTGCCCGAACGGACCGCCTTCCAAGGCAAGTGGAGCCGCACGCCGATAGACGACTTCATCGTTCGCCAGCGACAGCGGCGAGGCCTGTCCGGAGTCGGCCAAGCTGACCGCCGTACGCTGATTCGCCGTGTCACGTACGACTTGATAGGCCTGCCACCGTCGCCGGAAGAGGTCACAGAGTTTACCAACAGTACTGATCCGCTGGCCTACGAACGATTGGTCGACCGCTTGCTGGCGTCGCCCCGCTACGGCGAACGATGGGGACGGCACTGGTTGGACGTAGTTCAGTACGCGGACACCTGTGGCTATGACAAAGACAAGTTACGTCCCCATGCCTGGCCCTATCGCGACTACGTGATTCGGTCGTTTAACGGCGACAAGCCGTTCGACCGTTTTGTCCAGGAGCAGGTCGCCGGAGACGTGCTCTTTCCAGGCGAGGCGGATGGAATTCTCGGGCTGGGATTCCTGGCCGCCGGACCGTGGGACTTCATCGGACATGTGGAGGTGCCGGAATCCAAGATCGACGGCCGAGTCGCCCGGAATCTGGACCGCGACAATATGGTCTCTAATACGCTGAACACGTTTATCAGCATGACCGTTCAGTGTGCGCGGTGCCACAACCACAAATTCGATCCGTTCACGCAACAGCACTACTACGGTGTCCAGGCCGTCTTTGCCGCCGTCGACCGGGCCGATCGTCCCTATGGCCTGAGTTGGAAAGCGGAGCAACAGTATCGGTCGCTGCACGACGAACGCGCCTCGCTAACGACTCGCCGAGAGGAGACGGAACGAGACTTGCGCGCCGCGGGTGGAGGCGAGCTACTCGAGCTGGACAGGCGCATCGCTGAATCGGCGGGAAGCCGAGCGGGAGAATCTGGCGCCGAGCTGGAGAGGGCCGAGCAGCGGCGCAAGGAACTCTTGACCGGGGAGAGGATAGGCGAACTCTACGACCAGCTGCAGCAGCTGGACCTGCGAAAGCGCACGATCGAGCGGCAGCTGAGCGAGTTGTCGGAGAACCTAGTTTACGCCGCGGCGACTCACTTTCCGCCACAGAGCAACTTTCGCGCGACCCTCGGTACACCCCGCGCGATTCAAGTGTTGCATCGAGGCAGCGTCCAGCAACCCGGGGATCTAGCGCCGCCCGGTGCAGTACCTCTTGCGCGCGGGGGAGGCTGGCAATTCTCGTTGCCGGAAACACACGCGGAGGGCGATCGTCGGGCGGCGTTGGCAACGTGGCTAGTGCGCCGCGACCACCCCCTTACCTGGCGGTCGATTGTGAATCGAGTGTGGCAGTACCACTTCGGTCAGGGTATCGTGGCCAGCCCGAACGACTTCGGCAGGATGGGGCAGTTACCGACGCATCCCGAATTGCTCGATTGGTTGGCGGTTGAGTTTCGCGACCGCGGTCGATCTCTCAAGAAGCTGCACCGCAGCCTGGTAATGAGTTCGGTCTATCGGCAGAGCTCGGAACACGATGCGGGCAACGCCGAGTTGGATGCCGGCAACCGTTACCTATGGCGGATGAATCGCCGCCGTCTCTCGGCAGAAGAAATCCGCGACTCGGTTTTGTCGGTTAGTGGGCAGCTCGACACGCGGATGGGCGGTACTGGCGATTATCTCTTTGTCTTGGAGAAGACCGACCACTCGCCGCATTACGAATATCACAAGTTTGATCCCAGCCAGGCTGCGTCCCATCGGCGAAGTATCTATCGGTTTGTTGTCCGTTCGCAACCCGACCCGTTCATGACGACGCTGGATTGTGCCGACTCGTCGCAGAGCACTCCACAGCGCAATGAAACACTCACGTCGCTGCAAGCCCTGTCTCTGCTGAACAACGATTTCAGCCTGGCGATGGCGAACTTCTTCGCCGCGCGTTTGGAGAACGAGACGTTGAACCTGCCGGAAGCAATCCAGCTGGCGATGAACTTGGTGGCCGCGCGGGATCCGCGACAGCAGGAGCGCCGGCTACTGCACCGTTACGCGGAGACGCACGGGCTGCCTAACCTCTGCCGTGTGCTGTTCAACTTGAGTGAGTTTGTCTATTTAGATTAGGGCTTTGTCAGTTCATAGTAACGGGCACGCCATTTGACGGGCGGCTACGGCACACGGAGTGTGCCTGCTACTTTGGGACACGAGAGAAGAAAAGACCATGACTGCAGCTGACCGTCGCACTTTTCTTTGTAGCGCTTGGGGGTTTGGCAGCCTGGCGTTTTCCTCGATGTTGCTGGGCGACCAGCCCAACGAGCAAGCTCGGTCCAACGCTGGCCTGGGCCGTGTGTTTCCGCGTCAGCACCATCCTCCCCGCGCGAAACGAGTTGTGCAGCTATTCATGGCGGGTGCTGCCAGCCATCTAGATCTTTGGGATTACAAACCCGCGTTGGAGCGGCACCATGGGGAGGAAGCTGATTTCGGCGAGCACGTCGAGGCGTTTCAGGACGGGCTTGGTCCCTGGATGCGATCGCCGTTTCGGTTCCGACCATACGGCGAGTGTGGCAAGATGCTGAGTGAGGTCGTGGCGCCACTGGGCGACTGCGTTGACGACATCGCCTTTGTCCACAATGTGATCGGCAAGACAGGGGTGCACAGCCAGGCCACCTATCTGCAAGCAACAGGATTTCAGCGGCCCGGTTTCCCGGGTATGGGAGCTTGGGTCAGCTACGGGCTAGGACACCTCAACGAGAATCTGCCGACTTTTGTCGTGCTCCCGGATCATCGTGGTTATGCGAGCAACGGACCGAAGAACTGGGGATCGGCTTTCCTGCCGGCCAGCACGCAGGGCACTTCCATCTTCCCCCAGCGGCAGAATCCGATCGAAGACCTGTTGCCGCGAGCCGAGTTTGTCACGCCTCACAGCGATCGCGACGGGTTCCAACTGCTGAATCAGTTCAACCGCGACTACAGCCACGACCGCCTGGGCGATTCGCGACTGGCAGCTCGCATACGCTCGTATGAGTTGGCGGCCAAGATGCAGCTGAGCGCGCCCGAGGCGCTCGACATCTCACGCGAGCCCGCTCACATTCTGCGGATGTACGGTCTGCCTCGTGCGGGCGCGACTTATCCCGCTGAGATCAATCCAGCTGAAGAGGCGGAGTACTTTGGACGCAAGTGCCTGATCGCCCGCCGGTTGTTGGAGCGAGGAGTGCGTTTCGTTCAGATTTGGTCGGGCAACGACAACAGCTTTCCGCGGCGGAATTGGGACAGCCACGAGGATGTCGAACGGGACCACAAACCGCTGGCGCTGGGCATGGCAATCGGTACGGCCGCGTTGATCAAGGACCTCAAACAGCGGGGCCTGCTGGATGACACGATCATCCTCTGGACGACCGAGTTCGGCCGGCTGCCTTCGACGCAGGGTACCAAAGGACGCGACCACAACCCGTACGTCTTCACGAACTGGCTCTGCGGCGGCGGCATTCGTGGAGGGCTGAGCTACGGCCCTTCGGATCGATGGGGATACAAGCCGCTAGATCGAGGGAACCCAACCCAGGTGTATGACATCCACGCCACGATCTTGCACTTGTTGGGGATCGATCACGAGCAGCTCACCGTCCGCCACGACGGCATCGATCGCCGCTTGACGGACGTGCACGGACATCTGCTTGACGATTTGATCTCCTAAATCAACGAGTTAAACCAATCAGCCGGAATGCGTTAGCATCCGGTTTTCAGAAACCGTGAGCTTACGCTCTGCGGCTGATATAGCAGAATCACGTTCGATCATCTATTCGCGCTACTCACTGCTAGTTACTGGAGAGACAACTATGCCGAACTTGATGCCCAATCGTCGCAGCTTCTTACGTGGCGCTCTGGGAGCCGGCGCGCTGCTGGCCCTGGACGACCTCTGGACGGTCGAGCCGAGTGTGGCCGCACCAATCGACCCCAAAGATTCTCTCAAGATAACCAAGCTCGAGACGTTTGTGCTAACGAACAGCTGGGTCTTCGTGAAGATCTCGACGAACGCGGGTATTGTCGGCTGGGGTGAGATGCTCAAGGACAAGAGCAAGACCTGCGCGGCCGCCGCGAAACAGGTCGAGGGCTACTTGTTAAACAAAGACCCTCGTCGAGTCGTTCATCACTGGCAAGCCATCTATCGCCACGCTTTCTATCGCGGCGGCCCCGTATTGACGGCCGTTGTGAGCGGCATCGATCAAGCCCTGTGGGACATCAAGGGCAAGGCACTCGGAGTGCCAGTCTACGAGCTGCTGGGTGGACCGACTCGAGACAAGATCCGCGTATACGGCTACCGGGAGGATGCCGAACAGGGAAAGGTAAACGCATTCAAAGTCGGTATCCAGGCCAAAGGGCGCAAGGCCCACCGTTATGTCGAGACGCTGTCGTACGTCGAGGAGGTCAAGGAGAAATTCGCAGAATTGCGCCAGTCTCTGGGGCCCGAAGTCGACATCGGCATCGATTTTCACGGAGCGGTACAGCCTCAGACAGCGATGCTGTTGATGAGAGCGCTGGAACCGTACCAACCGATGTTCTACGAAGAACCAATTCAGTGCCAAAATGTGGACGTGATGGCGGAACTAGCAAGCAAGACTCATATTCCGGTCGCCACCGGAGAACGGATTTTCACCAAGTGGGGTTTCCGGGAAGTGTTGGACAAGAAAGCCGCCAGCATCCTGCAGCCGGACGTCTGCTACGCGGGTGGCATCACCGAGCTGAGGCTGATTGCCGGTATGGCCGAGGCCCATTATGTGCCGCTGGCGCCCCACAATCCGCAGGGACCTTGTTCGCTGGCCGCCAGCTGTCAGGTCGCCGCGGCGATTCCTAATTTCATGATTCAGGAGGGGGGTACCCGAACGCATGCCGATCTGCTGAAGACTCCTTTTAGCCAGCAAGACGGATTTCTGCCACTGCCGCGAACACCAGGGCTGGGAATCGAAGTCGACGAAGACAAGCTGCGGGCCCAGGTCGGCGAGCCCAAGGCGTACCCCGAAACGTATGACCTGGAAGATGGATCAGTCGTGGATTGGTGACGTGCGAGTTGCACTATGAGTCTTCGACCTCGTGCCGGAAGATCTAGCGGGATGGAGGCCACATTGATATGTTGCACTACGTCGTTGGATTCCACTACTGAGAGTCGCTGCCCTGGGAGGAAATCATGAAGATTGCGGCTGGCTTCGTGTGGCTCGCAGGTTTTTTGCTATTGATCATGTTCCTGCCGGGCGTCTCCAAGCCGCTCCTCGCTTGGATGTCGCTGTTGCTTACCATCCTGCTGTTCATCCCCTATCATACGGCTCAAGCGAAATCGTTGGCCTCAGATAACGGACCGATGACAGACCGATAGCGTACTCTTGTGATCGACAGCATATTCGCCATCGCGGTTGGGATCGGTCTGGCTGCGGCTTGTGGTTTCCGTGTGTTCCTGCCGATGCTGATCGTGGGACTTGCTGGGCGAATCGAGCTGTTGACGTTGGGTGAGGGGTTCACCTGGATCGCCTCTGACGTCGCGGTCGCGGCCTTCGCCATTGCCGCGGTGTTGGAAACCGGTGCCTACTATTTTCCGTGGCTCGATAACTTACTGGACACGGTCGCGACACCGACTGCCACGCTGGCCGGGGTGATTGTCTCGGCTGCTTTCGTCCAAGAGATGCATCCTTTGTTGAAGTGGTCGACAGCCATCATCGCCGGAGGCGGCGCGGCCGCGGCGATCAAGGCTGGACTGGCTGGTCTGCGCCTCGGCTCATCGGCGGCAACGGGCGGGGCAGCCAACTTCATTGTGGCGACGTTCGAGTGGATCTCCGCCCTTGTATTGTCGGTTCTTTCAATCTTCGTCCCCCTGTTAGCAGCCGGAATCGCGCTGGTGCTGATCGCCATCCTGCTGCGCTTCACCGCACGGTTCATTCGTGCCAGCCGTCGCCGCCTCGAATGACGCTGGGTATTCCAGGAGTGCCCGGGCCTGATTTTCGAACGACAGAATGGCTTGCCGCGTCACATGACGACCGAATAATACAGTTACGGGATAGCGCAGTGCGGCGGGGCTGTCGGTAAGCGACAATGCGCATTGTCACCTCCACCGCTCGCGGGGGAGGTCGGACGCGTAGCGTCCGGGAGGGGGTGTTACGTGGCCGATGAAATCACGAGGAGGGCGCGCGAACTTCGAGAACGCCAAACGAAAGCGGAGTCGCTGCTCTGGGACGTACTCCGCGCGAAACGACTTTGTGGCTTGAAGTTTCGGCGACAACATCCCATCAAGCCGTTCATAGCCGACTTTGCCTGCGTGTCACTACAGGTCATTGTTGAACTCGATGGCGGTTATCACGACTATCAGTTCGACAACGATACACGCCGACAGCAATACCTCGAGAGTCAGGGATGGTCGATTCTGCGGTTTTCGAATGAGGATGTACTAGTCAGTGTGAATCGGTCGCAGTTTCTATCGCGACCCAACTGGGGATCAAAGCTGAGTTCGGAGCACGACGACCAGTTCGGTCCGGAATGAAAGTGGGACGAAAGCGTTCCCGGGCCTAACGGCCCTTCCGCAAGAGAGGTCGTGCAGCTTCTAACTTAGCGCGTGATCTCGTCTTTCCTCACTCTCCCCTCGGGGAGAGTCGGCCCAAAGGGCCGGAGAGGGGGGCACACCTCGGGGGCGACCACTCGGGAACCCTCCCCGGACGCTATCGCGTCCGACCCTCCCGCGCGCGAGGGTAGAAGTGGGTGGAGATTACAGGCGTCTCATCTTCCTAAGTGAGTGTCGTGCTTGCTCGCAAGGCTACGGCACACGGAGTGTGCCGACTACGTTGCTGGCACGCTTCACGTGCAACGGCCTACTACTCCGAGGGGTAGGCCGGAACAAGCGGCGCAAAAGAAGCCTCCATCAGCCTACGATTTTCCCGCCGCGCAGTTCCGGCACGCGCCGGTTAGGCACCCAACACGGAGTGCATTTAACTTGGTGTCGCCGGAACAGCGCGGCGTCACCTCATGTCAGAAAGCCCCCATCTTTCCTGCCGCTTGTCCCGGCCTACGACTCGTCTTTCCTCACTCTCCCCTCGGGGAGAGTCGGCCCGAAGGGCCGGAGAGGGGGCACGCCTCGGGGGCGACCACTCCTGGGAAACCCTCCCCGGACGCTGTCGCGTCCGACCCTCCCGCGCGCGGGAGGGTGAGGTCGATGTTCGCGGGTTTGTGCATGACGCGCGGCATCACGATGCGTCACGTCCGTCCCATGTTCTGTTGCCCGTTGTTTCGGGTGGTGGATTTTGACACAGTGGCTGCGTTTGTTGATCGCTTGTGCTTAGTCGTAGGTGTAAGTTCTGAAGCTGCGCATTTCGCCTTAATCGGAACCCGAAGCGTAAGCGAGGGACAACTTGCGTTGGTACATCAACTCCCCCTCGCTTACGCTTTCGGGTTACGAAAACGCGGCGAAATTCGCCACTCTGCACTCGTCAGACAGCGAAAAGCGCAACTTCCTCTCTGACGCCTCGCGTTTGCGAAACGACAAGAAACTCGCCCTTGTTCCACAGTTCGCCAACGGCCGCCAGCCATATTGCCCGCAGCCGATCTTGCATCTGCGACAGCACAATTCCATACTGGTTCTTGGCTTATGTTGCCCCGTCTGGATCGAGGAAGACCGATCGAGACCCCATGTTAGGTTTTCCAGTCGTTGGCTGCTGAACAGATTCTCATGATCCACCATCGGGCAAAATACTTCTTGTTAGTCGGCGCCTTGGCCGGATCCACCGCTGCGGGGCAATCGCCCGAGGTGGCGTCCTCCCAGGTACCTGGGCGGCCCGTACTCGAGCGGTTTGTCGAGACACACTGTGTTGATTGCCATGACGGAACTTCCCGGGAGGCCGATTTAGCGCTCGACGAACTGCTGACTGCAGACATCGGCAGCAATGCTGCGGCCTGGGAGCAGGTGGTTCGCCGTTTGCGGGCCAGGCAGATGCCGCCGCTGGAGATGCCACGACCGGAAGATCGCAGCTACGACGAGGTGACCTCCTGGCTATCGTCGTCGCTCGACGAGGCAGCCCGCCAAGATCCACATCCAGGACGCACGGAGACATTCCGCCGGCTGACCCGCACGGAGTATCAGAACGCCATCCGCGACTTGCTGGGGCTAGAAGTCGACGTAGCCGAGCTGCTACCACCAGACGAATCGAGTCATGGGTTCGACAATATTACAGTCACTGGCCTCCCACCGGCACTGCTTGAAAGATATGTCTCGGCGGCGCAGAAGATCAGCCGTCTGGCTGTCGCTGGAAGTCCATCCACGGCGAGCGAGAAAACATTTCGAGTTCGACCGGACATCACCCAGGACTCGCACATTGCAGGTGCGCCGATCGGCACGCGCGGCGGCATTGTGATCCCGTATCACTTTCCGCGAGACGGAGAATACGAGGTTCAAGTCTGGTTAATGCGGGACCGGAATGAAGAGCTGGAGGGTCTCAGCGAGGCGCATCAATTGGAAGTGCTGCTGGACCGGGAGCGGATCGAGCTGTTTACAGTAGAACCGCCGCCCAGAGGGTCCGATGACAAGTCGGTGGACGCCAATTTGAAGGCGCGGCTGCATGTCGTAGCGGGGCCACACCGTTTGGGCGTCGTTTTCTTGAAGAAACCGTCGTCGCTATTGGAAACAACTCGCCAACCGCTGAACGTGCACTTCAACTACTACCGACACCCCCGTATTGGACCGGCTGTCTACCAAGTTTCGATTCGCGGTCCTTTTGGACCGGCCAACATCAGCACCACACCAAGTCGGCAGCGAATCTTCATCTGTCAGCCGGCGGGCGCCGCCGATGAGGAAAACTGTGCAGAACGTATTCTCTCCAAGCTGATGCGACGGGCCTATCGCCGGGAGGTCAACGACGCGGATTTGAAAGGGCCGATGGAGTTTTTCCGGCAAGGCCGCGCGGACGGCGGATTTGAAGCCGGCGTGGAAAAGGCACTTGGCTCAGTGCTGGTGAGCCCGCACTTCTTGCTACGTATTGAGAAAGATCCCGCCGGTGTGTCTCCCGCCACGGCCTATCGGATTGGGCAGCTGGAGTTGGCGTCTCGGCTCTCATTTTTCCTGTGGAGCAGCATTCCGGATGACGAGTTGTTGGCCCTGGCCATAGCAGGCCGCCTCAGCAATCCCGAGGTGCTGGCCGAGCAAGTGCAGCGGATGTTAGCGGACGATCGCTCCGGTGCTTTGGTCAGCAACTTCGCCGGACAGTGGCTTTATCTCCGCAATCTTGACTCGATTGTTCCCGACATGCGGCTGTTTCCTGATTTCGACGACAACTTGCGGCAGTCATTTCGCCGAGAAACCGAGCTTTTCTTTGAGAGTATTCTGCGAGAGGACCGCAGCGTCCTCGATTTGCTCAAGGCCGACTACACGTTTCTGAACGAGAGGCTCGCCAAGCACTACGGGATCCCACACGTCTACGGCAGCCGCTTTCGGCGCGTTTCGGTCGACCAACAGAGCCGGCGCGGCGGCCTGCTCCGCCAAGCGAGCATCCTAACGGTGACCTCGTACGCCACCCGCACCTCGCCCGTCATGCGCGGTCATTGGGTACTTAAGAACTTGATCGGCACGCCACCGCCTCCCCCGCCGGCAAACGTCCCAGCACTGGTGGAAAACACGGTCGCCGCTGCGCTTCCGGTGCGTGAGCGGCTCGAGCAGCACCGCGCTAACGCCGCTTGTGCCAGCTGCCACAACATGATCGATCCGGTGGGTTTTGCGTTGGAAAGTTTCGACGCGGTCGGCCGCTGGCGGGATTCCGATGCCGGCCAGCCACTGGACGTCTCCGGCGGCCTTCCCGACGGCAGCGAATTCGTGGGAGTATCAGGTCTCGAGCAAGCATTGCTCGACCGTCCTGAGTTGTTCGTCTACACGTTGACCGAGAAGCTCTTGACTTTCGCGCTCGCGAGGGGAGTCGAATACTACGACGCACCGGCCGTCCGCAAGATCGTGCGAGAGGCGACCGCACACGACTATCGTTTCTCGCAGCTCATTCTGGGGATTGTGAACAGCGCGCCATTTCAAATGAGGAGATCGCTACCTCTTCAGCTCGGCGCAGCTTCCAGCCACGACTGAACCAACAACCATTTAGAAGGGATATCGATGATCGTCACCAGAAAAGCCCTACCGCGTCGGACGTTTCTGCGCGGAGCTGGAGCGACTTTGGCGCTTCCCCTATTGGATGCCATGGTCCCTTCCATGACGGCTCTGGCAGACACGCCGGCCAGCCCGGAACGTTTGCGTCGCCTGGGCTTCGTCTATATGCCAATGGGATGTGATGTGACGAGCTGGACGCCGCCGGGCGGAGAGACACTCGACGAACTGTCTCCTTCGCTCAGTCCGCTCGCGCCGGTGAAAAAGAGCGTGACCATCATCTCCAACATGGAGCTAAGGAATGCGTATCCGGGAACTCATGCGACCTCCAATGCCGCGTTCCTCAGCGCCGCGAAAGCTAGGCGTACCGAGAGCACCGACTATTACCTAGGCACAACTGTAGATCAAGTTGCAGCACAGCAGCTCGGCCGCGACACGCAGCTCCCGTCGCTCGAGCTTGCGATGGATCTACTCTCGGTGGTGGGCCAGTGTGACAACGGTTACGCCTGTGTCTATCAAAACAACCTCTCGTGGTCATCGCCAACCACGCCGCTCCCGGCGGAAGCCCACCCACGGATCGTCTTCGAGAGTCTCTTTGGCGAAGGAGGTAGTTCGGCCGAGCGCCGCGCCGCGCTGCGTGAAAGAGCGAGCCTACTGGATTCGGTAACCGACGAATTAGCCCGACTCCAAAACACCCTCGGCCCGAGTGATCGCCAACGGATCGGCGAGTATCTCGAATCGGTGCGGGATGTCGAACGGCGGATTCAACGGGCCGAGGCGACCGCGGCCGAAAATCCGCTGCCGGACGTGGATCGCCCTACCGGTGTTCCTGTGGCCTACGCCGACCACGCCCGCCTCATGTTCGATCTCCAGATGCTGGCACTCCAGGGCGACGTCACGCGAGTCATCACGTTTCAGCTCGCTCGAGAAACCAGCAATCGAACCTATCCGGAGATCGGCGTTTCGGATCCACATCACCCATTGACACATCATGGTGGTGACCCAGAAAAGATCGCGCAAGTGGCAAAAATCAATCGCTTTCACGTTTCGCTGTTCGCAGATTTCTTGCAGAAGCTCCAGTCGACACCCGAAGGCAACGGTTCGCTGCTCGACCACGTGCTCTATTTGTACGGGAGCGGGATGGGTAATCCGAACGTTCACGACCACACCAACCTACCGATCATTGTGGCGGGAGGTGCTGCCGGCAAAATGCGGGGCGGGCGTCACATCAAGTATCCGGAAGCCACACCACTGGCCAACCTGCACCTGACTTTGCTCGACAAAGTTGGTGTTGCTCTCGACTCGTTCGGCGACAGCGACGGAAAGGTCGATGAGCTGTTCGAGCCGCTCTCGGTCTGAGATCGTGATGTTGGAGAGATAATCGCCATGAGCGTCCACCGATTCGTCACCTACGCGACAGCTGTATTGTTGTTTCTCGCTGGTACCGCTGGTGGGACGAATGTGGCTCCGCTCGCAGACGCAACGGAGAAGCAGGACGCCGCTATCGTCCAGGCTTTGCTTGCAGAAGGTGTCGACTTAAATACGGCGCAGGCCGACGGTATGACGGCCCTGCACTGGCAGCGTACCACGATAATTCGGATTACGCCCGCCGGTTTGTCGCTGCCGGCGCAGATGTCAAGGCGGCCAACCGCTACGGTGTGACGCCGTTATCGCTGGCCTGTGTGAACGGCAACGCTGCGATTGTCGAGCTGCTGCTCGCAGCCGGCGCGGATCCGAATACGGCGCTCCCAGGCGGGGAGACCGTGCTGATGACCGCCGCGCGCGGACGGGCCACCGAGGACCTGTCGACGCGCTCCTCGCCCGCGGGGCCGAAGTCAACGCCCGCGAACGTAAAGGACAGACCGCTCTGATGTGGGCTGCGGCAGACGGACATGTCGAGGTCATTGATGCTCTGTTGGAGGCCGGAGCGGACGTTCGGATTGAACTTCGATCTGGGTTTACAGCCCTGTTTTTCGCCGTCCGCGAGGGCCGCATCGGAGCGGTGCGCCGGCTGCTCGCTGGTGGCGACGAAGTCGACGCGGTGATGCGAACCAAGCGACGACCCGGAACTGGCCGAGGAAGCATGCGGGTCACTCCGTGCTCCTGGCTGTGGAAAACGGACACTTCGAACTCGCCCAAGTGCTGCTCGAAGCGGGCGCTGACCCGAACGGTCAACCCTCCGGGTACACAGCCCTGCACGCTGTCACCTGGGTCCGCAAACCCATTCGGGGTGACGGTGATCCACCACCAGTTGGCTCGGGGAATCTCAGCAGTTTGGACATCGTCCGGAAACTAGCCGCCTGTGGAGCCAACGTCAATGTGCGGCTCGAACGGGGAAGCTCCGGACGGGGACGGTTCACCACGACGGGCTCGACGCCTTTCATGTTGGCGGCCCGAGCATCGGACATCCCGCTGATGCGGCTGCTTGTCAACTTGGGCGCAGATCCGCAACTGCCAAACGCCGACAACTGCACACCGTTATTGGCGGCAGCCGGCGTCGGGGCGCTAGGTGATGGCGACGAGTCGGCCGGCACCGAAGAGGAAGCGATGCGGGC
Organism: Pirellulaceae bacterium; assembly: GCA_965223305.1. Classification (GTDB taxonomy): domain Bacteria; phylum Planctomycetota; class Planctomycetia; order Pirellulales; family Pirellulaceae; genus CBDCWT01. The sequence continues at coordinate 39,239 of CBDCWT010000033.1, forward strand.
TGTGCGGTTCTTACTGGAGCTCCGGTGCCGACATCAATGCACGGGACGACAACGGCGAACCGCGGATGCACGGCGCAGCCTACCAGAGTCGTGCCAAGTTGGTACAGCTGCTGGCAGACAGCGGGGCGGACGTTGATGTCTGGAATCACCCGAACAGGTGGAAGTGGACGCCGCTGTTGATCGCGCTGGGATACCGTCCGGCAACTTCAGACCTGGACCCAACACCATCGCTGCGATCGAAAAAGTCATGCTTGCCGCCAGGTGTTCGACCACCCACAAACACACTCGGTCCCCACACGAGGACCTACGGTCCAGACAAGCAGGTAGACAAGCAGCCCCGAGTCATCAAGGACGTTGAGTTCGCACGAACTGCGGACGTCTCCCTGCGTCTCGACCTGTACCTGCCACGCGACGCGCAGCGGCCACCGCTGATCGTCTGGGTCCATGGTGGCGCGTGGGCGCCACGGATCGAGGGACAACGTACCGCTGCTGGACCTGGTACCCGCTGGTTGCGCGGTGGCCAGCGTCGATTACCGGCTATCACCGGTAGCAGCATTCCCGCTCAAGTCCACGACATCAAAGCCGCCGTACGGTATTTACGGGCGAACGCCCAGCGCTATGGATACGACGCCAGACGGATCGCTATCGCCGGAGCGTCAGCGGGCGGGCACTTGGCGGCCTTGGTGGGCACGACCAACGGTCACCCCAAGCTGGAAGGCACCCTGGGCGATCACCTCGATCAACCATCGGATGTGGGCGCCATTGTCGACTATTACGGTCCCACCAACTTCATGACGATATTGGACCAATCGACACCTCATGGGCTCGGTGTGCGGGTTCCCGCGCTCCAGCTGTTGCTACGCGGGCAGCCGGAGAGTGAGCCGGACCTAGCGAAACTGGCCAGCCCTGTCTTCCATGTGGATGCCCAGGACCCACCTCTGCTTTTGATCCACGGCGATCAGGATCCGCAGGTGCCCATCAACCAATCGCACGAGCTGTCAGGACGGTACCAAGAGCACGGTTTGCCGCTGCGGTTCGAGGTCATTCATGGCGGCGCTCACGGTGGAGCTTCGTTCTACGACCGTCAGCGTTTGGAGCTCGTCAGGACGTTTCTCGAGCAGCATCTACCGCCGGCCGGTGATTAGCAGCCGGTTTGTGGCGGGCAACTCTCAACATCTCCGCCCCTCACTCAACGCCGTTAAGGATTTCTTGTAGCCGAGTTCGCCAGAATTTGGATG
>CBDCWT010000034.1:0-92936 GCA_965223305.1 Pirellulaceae bacterium
GCCGCCGTGGTTGCGACACCGGCTCGGGGCGGGCGCCACCGCCGAGTTCTGGCCCTGGGACCGAGTTCAGGGAGGGGAACCGGTGCCCCTCGCGGCTGGCCCGTTCGTTTCCGATCCCGAGCTGCTTGCTCGCCGTTCGGCGCGGGATAACGCCCACCCCGGTGGTGGCTTGCGGGGCATGATGCTGATGCGGGCCGCCGCGGCCTTTCGCCCGGACGAACCGGCGATCAGGCACGTCGCCGAGGAAATCCGCAGTTTTCATACCTTCTTTCGTGACCTGCTCCCGGTCGAACACTCGGATGGCCGCCAGCGATTTGCCTGGTTCACGGCTCGAGCAACTCACACCGGCGATCGCGTAACCGCGACGAGAGTGATCGCGGAACAGCACATCGACGACGCCTTGAATCGTGTGTCAAGCGGGTACTTCGCGAATCTGGGAGAGAGTTCTAGGGTGGCTAGCCGATACCGCTTGCCGGCGCGCGTGGGGGCAACCATTGTCCGCATCGTAGTCGATCGTCGCCAACTCGATTGCCCAACCCGATTTTGGCTGCAGTACGATCTGCGTCGTCCGATTGCATTGGAGGCGACACCAGACTCGTATGGAACTGCCGACGCGGCTGCCGAGCCGGCGTTGGCCGCGCTGCGTTGGCGCCATGGACACTATGACCATGGTACGTTGGGGGGCGCGTTTAGCCAACAAGGCGAACCGGCCCAGCTGATCCCCGTTGCTTGGTCGGAGTTCTCCGTGCCAGCCGATGTGCGCGAGCTGAAACTGTGGACGCAAGGCAGCCTGGGGCAGAGCATTCCCGTCGCTCTGCAGTATCGAGCGACGAAGCCGTTTCAGCTCAGCGAGAGCGAGTTCTTGGCCGTGCAATGTGGTGCCGGTGGTGGCGAAACCCGCTCCTTGGCGTCGCGGCTGAGTGAGGCTGGCTGGCGCGACGACGAAGCGAGCCGCGAGTTGGTGAACCATCGGCTACCACTCGCCCGTCTGCTCCGAACCCAGGGCGAGTCGTTTGCTGCGCAAGTCGTGCCACGGCCACCGGCTAGTCCGTCTTCCGTTGCTTACGACAGCACCCAGCTCGAACGGTTGGTTCGAACCGGCAGGCGTCGGGCGGCTGATCGAGAATGGCTCCTGTCGCTCGAAGCTTGGAGCCAAGCAGTGGATCAGCTCTCCGGAGAGTTGCGGCGCGAAGCGCTTCTCGCTCGAACCGTAGCGCTCCGAGAGATGGGAGAGGTATACCTGGCAGATCGAACATTGCGAGGTCTGTTTCTTTTTGAACGCGATCCCAGTGTTCAGGCTGCGGCATTCGATCAGTTGCATGAGCTCTTCCAGCATTCCGAAACGACGCAGTCGCTTGAGCAGCTGCTGGCGGTTGCCAGCATGAAGGGCGGCCACGCAGCGGCGGCGGACCAGCTGGCGGCGCTCCTGCTGGAGAAGGGAGACGACAGGCTCGCATTGATGCTCAGTCTGGCTGCGCCCTTGCCAGACCGCCCTTCGGACAACTTGCTAATGGCTGCCTACCGGCGGCGGTGGTGGAGAGTGTTCGAACGCGAGTTGCAGCGGCTTCCGGAGAGCGAACGCAGCTATTGGAATGCGCTACGGTTGCAACGTGAAGGTGACTACGTGCGCGCAGCTCAGCAATTCGCGCTGGGTGGAGAACGCGGAGAACGCTACGCTGCGCACCTTGATTGGGCGGTCGATATTCATGACCGATTACAAGCGGAGAATATCGACGATCGCGCGCAGGCGATTTTCGATTGGGAGCGGTGGCTCGCGACGCACCCCGGTCCGTGGTACTGGCAGGACGCCGCCAGGGCGGTCTACCGCCACGCTGGCACCGAGTCGCTCTACAACATCCATCGCGATCGCTATGCGCAATTCTACAAGGCCCTGCCGGGACGGCCGCTTGTGATGCGAGTCCAGGGGCCGCGATCGCTGAAGTTTGAATGTCGCCCGATCCACGACGGTGACACGGAACCGCCCCGAGATGATTGGATCCAAGTTCGCGCTAGTGGCGGAAGGTACGTGTTCGCCGTCAACCGCAATCGCCCAGCAAGCAGCCTGGAAATTGTCGGTGATCCGCACCACGTTCCGGGTCAGCAAGTGGCGGCAAGTCTGGCAGTGGGACCAGGTCTGCACGAGATCGAGATTGCTGCCGACGCATTCCCTTTGCTGATCCGGGTGCGCTCGCTGCAGCCATTGCTGCCGATCTCTGTCCTGCCGACGTTAAACCCCGATACGCTTGCCGCAGTTGCTGACCGCGGACTTGACGTGACTTCGGTCGACGAGCTGGGTGAGAGTTTCAGCCTGATTCCTCGGCTAGGCCTCGACTCCATCTCTGGTGTGCCACAGGTCCACCAGTGTTGTCAGCCTTGGCGTAGCAATCAGTGGCGATGGGTACCGGAAGATCCGCTGTTGGCGGCACGGCTGGCATTGCGCACCGGATCACCGCTCGTGGACTATGCTTCTCTCTTGAGGCAGTGGGCGTTGGATTCCACCGGTCCCCCCGCGGAGCGGCTGCTGGCGATCTCGCGGCTGGAGTCCGAACTCGCTGCCGTTCCGCTGTCCAGACAGGCAGACGACCGCCTGCTCACGCAGCTCCCGGAAGCCACAGCCGAGGCATTGTTGTTTGCTCGCCGGGACCATGCAACACTCTTGGCGCGGCCGCTAACAGACGACTCCTCAATGCGTCGCCGCCTCACTCAGCTGTTGTGGTTGGCGGAATCAGAACCCAACCTGCGTGATCTGTGCCGGGTGCGTGGCCAGCGGCTGTTTCGCAGTCATCCTACTGTGAGCGGCTTGTCGGCGCTCCATTCCAGGTTAACACGCGCAGGTGGTTGGTCGCGCGTGACACAGCTCACCTCGAGCGCCGGTGTGCGAAAGTTCCGATGGCCCCACTGGCTGCCGGAGACTCCTTCGGTGCGTGTGCGGCGGTCGCTCATCACGTCGTCGCTCAGTGGCGCCGAGCGTCTCCTCTTCGGCACTGAGGCAACTGTGCTGGCGATGAGAAATCTCCAGCCGGTTCACTTCGACTTGTCGATGGGGGCGGCCACGATTGAGTATCTGCCGACGAAACCCGTGCGCGTGGCTTGCCAGTTGGGTGATGAGATACCGCAATGGGTTTCCGTCGAGCAGGACGGATCTCAGCAATCTGTCAGGCTGGCTGTCCCTGCTGGATTGCACCACCTGCGTTTCTGGGTCGACGCGCCGACCGCGAACCACTACATCCGCCTTGCTGTGAAGGAGGCCTCCCCATCCAACTCTGCCAACATCGATCCGACCGCGACGGATTACCATAGCACAGAGCGCCTGTACGACCTGGCGACGCATGACGAACCGGTGCGCATGCTGATTGAAGGTCCGTCTTGGCTCAGAGTTGACGAGCTGCGTGGCGAGGCGACCCATACACACTACGTCGCTGTCATGGAGCCTCAACGGACTCTTGAACTGACTCCGAGCGAAGACCAAGACGAGGCTCTGTTTCGCGTCTTTGAGTACACGGCTCGTCCCGGCAAGCAGCTTCCCGAGACGTACTGGGTGCAGGGCGAGCTAGAGCAGCTACCACCGCCGCTGCTCCCAGACCACCTCTGGGAAGGACCGCTGGAGGGCCTGCCGGAGCCGCATGCCAGCTATCCCTTCGGTCTGGAGGACGAGTGGTTGAGAGCGCCGGGCCCGCTGGAGTTGGACTCGCCCTTGTGGGCACTGGAGGCGGACGGTATCGACTGGCTGGACGGATTCGCCGGCGGCAGCTGGGCGATCGGGGGCGGTCTGTGGTCGCGGCGAGCTCTGGAAGAAGGCTTAAACGGCCGCGAGCCAGATGAGTTTTTTGAGACGCGCGCGACGTATCGGCGGTTTGATTGGCCGACAGACGTACATCACCGCACCGACTTTCTGTTGCGGCCCCGCGGTATGTCGGGACCTAGCTTTGGGATGTCGCACCGTGTACGTCGCCCGAGCGACCGTTGGCCGGTCGTATTCGATTGGCAGGGCAGCGCCTACGCCCAGGATCCTGCGGGGGCGATGCTGCCGACGACGGACGACATCGAGTGGTCGGTCGCCGCGCGGGGGCGGCTGCGGCATCGCAAAGTGCTGGCTGAAAAGTTGCACCACACGCTCAGCGCCTCGGTGTTCGCGCGCCTACTCAGCCAGCAAGAGAACGCCTATCTGCCGGGACGTGTCGACCAGGACATCTTTACTCCCTACAAGGCCGATCACCTGGCCGGACTACGTCTCTCGGATACCTGGGTTTACCAACCGTGGCTCGACACACGATGGTGGATTCGGCCGTCTGTGCTTACGAACGAGGATTTCAACTTGGTCAAACCGGACCAGCTCAGCATACGCGGCGGCTGGGCGCAAGCTTTCGGGTTGGCTGAGGTCGAGGCTTCCTATCGCCTGACTTGGTTTCTGAGAGACAGAGATCGGCGTCACACGCGGCTACAGAACCTGCTCTATTTTGATGTTGTCTCGGACTTGCCTCCGCTATGCCGGCGTGCGGAGTTGGCGCTCCGTGTGCAGCACGATCTCGACCGAGGCAGCACCAGCGCTCAACTCAGGGTGACTTGGTACTTAGACGGGCGGCGCGTTGATCGTCATCGCTGGCCGGGCGAGCGATTGTTTCCCACGATCGGAAGGCAGCGGCGACTGGCTTTGCTCGGTCCTGCGGCAGAGTGTTCCACCCACCAACTCTGAAGAAGCTAGCCATGGCTGCGCGAGCCGTTCGAGAACACCTTGCCCAGGGGATGACTGACATCCAACGTCGGTTGTATGCGCGGTTATTGGATGTGGTTGTGGCCGATTTCTCTCGTTGGCGCAAACAGCGGGAGCAGCTGATTCGCGCACAGGAGCGGGCCGCTCGCCGTCAATTCGGGCGGATCGCTGCGTCGGGCGACGGACCCGACCCTCGTTTGCAGACGAGCCGCATGTTACTCGATTACTTTGAAGTCGCGATCGAGAGGCTGCTCGATCGCCTTCAGCACCTGGACCGCCGGCACACCGAGTTTCGCAAGCTGCTGGCCAACACGCCTTCGGAACGCGAGCGGCGGCAAGTCGTGCTCGACTATGCGCGGGACCTAGGAGCCCGCGGGCGGCGGCTTCGGGGCGACGCCCGCGCATTCCAGCGCTGGTTCGGGGACGATGCTGTTGCAGATCGTTATGCGCGACAGAAAGGTGCTACCGAACAACAGCTGGTCTTTTATCTCGACCGGATGGGCGTATTGATCGCGGCAACCCTGCGCGGCATGACGGATCCGCAGGCGGCCGTGGCGGCATGGCAGCGACTGGAGGTGGAGAAGGCTTGCCAGGCCGTACTGCAGTACCGCGGTGATGCGCGGGTGGAGATTGCCGCCCTGCGCTGTTTGGTGGAGACACTGCAAGCGCTGCCGGGTGGAGCCGCAGAGTTGGCCGTTCGGGACCGCACCCGCGCTTTCGTCAAACGGGTTGCCATGGACACTCACCGGGACGCGTCGATTCAGAGCGAGGCGATTGCTTTGCTGCATCTGGTGGCGCCTCAACAGGCGGAGCGAACGGTGAGTATCCGCCTCCGTCAACCGAAGGACGCCGACGATCTATTTGTGCGGCGGCGCTGCGTTCGCCTGCTTGGTGAAAAATGGCGCGGCCGAGCTGACCTGCTCGACCTTGTCGCGGTGGTTGCGAAGGATCCCAGTCCTTTCGTGCGCCAGCAGCTGGCTTCGATTGTCCCCTTGCTGCCAACCGACGCGGCCGTCTACTGGTTGGGGCAGCTGGCGTTAGAAGACTCGGATCCCAAAGTTCGCGCTGCGACAATAGTCACCGCTACGACCAACCCGCTGGACGATGCGTTGCGGAAGGCATTTCTCGAGTTACTCGTAAAGGTGCTGGAACGTGAGTCTGATCGCTTTGTCCTCCGGACAGCTTTGTACGTCTTGACCTGTGATGAGTTTCTAAATGACGCTGATCACGAAGCCGATTCTGCGGCCGGCGCGACGAGTCAGGGCCCTCACTTCGGGCAGCTGGTTCGAGAGACCGCCGAACCCGTGATTCAGCAACTGAGGACGGGCGCCGAGAGTCTGGATGTACGGCGTTGGGCCGCACAAGCTGGGGAACGCATCTGGTCACAGGTTGATCCGACGGCAAGTGCCCTGCTGCCTGCCCTGCGGGCACGGCTGTCAGGGCTGCGGCCCGGCAAAGGACGATGGCTGTCGAGTCGACTCCTGCGCGACTGCGATCGAGAGACCTTGGGCCGAATTTTGGCCGTGCTGGCTCAAGACGATTTTGGCTGGGATGTCCGGCCCGACTGGTTTGGCTTCTACGTCAGTCGGGGGCCTCGTTTTCGTTTCCGACTGTGGCGTCTGCTGCATGAGCTGTCGACACCCGCTACCGATAAGCGCCAGGGGATCCGTCACACCATCGGACGTGTCAGCGAGGGTACGATTCGGGCACCGTCGCAAGTACTCGCAGAACTCAGTCAGACCAAGGTTCCCGGAGAACCGCTGTTGGTTCCGGCAGAGAATAGTTGGCGACCCTATTTGCCCCTACCCGACGACATACTTTCTGTGTTGGACGTCGGCCTTTGGCGGCGGCGCCCGGTACGTTTTTTCACGAGCGAAGGGGTGACCGATGTTCTGCCACCGCGCACGCTCTGGCAGAGAGCGCTGGCCTATCTGCGTTTGACGGTTGGCTTCGTCCGTTTCGCGCAACTGCGGAACTGGAGTGAGGGAGAAGGTGGAAGCCCGGACGGCTACGTGCAAGCCTTGAAGGGACTCGGCTTCCAGGTGTCGCTGCGGCCCCACGCGACGGTACCGGAGCGGCACGTGGCTGAAGATGCGAGTGTGGCAAGGTTTTTTCCAGCGCTGGCTCCGCTCGCCGTACCGCTCGCCCCGCTGTTGAAGGACTATCTGCTCCGCTTCGCGGACTACTTCGGGTCCGCCTTCGAGAATACGCTGCTGCAGCTGCTGGTGTTCATGAGTGTGGCGACACTCGTTTTCTTGGGAAAGCACCTCTACTCGAACTGGACGCTTCGCCGAGCCCGAGGGGCGTTGGGTCTGTCGATTGGTGGATGGGGGACCCGAGGAAAGTCGGGGACGGAACGTCTCAAAGCCGCACTGTTTAATGCGCTAGGGTGTGGCATCGTCTCCAAGTCGACAGGCTGCGAGGCGATGTTCATGTACAGCCAGCCTTTCGGACAACTCCGAGAGATGCTGTTGTATCGACCTTATGACAAAGCCACTATCTGGGAACACAGGAACGTGCTTCGCTTGGCCGCACGCTTCAAGTCGTCGGTGTTTCTTTGGGAGTGCATGGGGTTAACCCCAAGTTACGTCGAAGTCTTACAGCAGCAGTGGACCTGTGATGACCTGGCAACCATTACGAACGCCTATCCCGACCACGAGGACGTGCAAGGACCCGCGGGGTGGAACGTAGCTCAGGTGATTTCCAGATTCATACCCTATCGTTCGCGACTATTGACGACCGAGCAGCAGATGTTGCCGATCTTGCGTCACGCGAGCGAACGGAACCACACTAGCTTCAGACAGGTGAGTTGGTTGGAGTCGGGGTTGTTAACTGACGACGTGCTCGACCGTTGTCCCTATAAGGAACATCCGGACAATGTGGCGCTGGTGTTGGCATTGGCCGACGAGCTAGGGTGTGACCGTGACTACGCTTTGAAAGAGATGGCAGATCGACTGGTCCCAGACCTCGGAGTATTGAAGACGTATCCCACGGTCCAGGTGCGTGCAAGGACTCTGGAATTCACCAACGGTATGTCGGCGAACGAGCGGTTCGGCTGCTTGGGAAATTGGGCTCGAGTTGGCTATGAAGACCACGATCACATTCGCGAGCCGCGCGTTTGGATTTCGACGGTTGTCAATAACCGGGCCGATCGAGTGCCTCGCTCCCGCACTTTTGCGAAGATGTTGGTCAACGATCTGATGGCCGACCGTCATTTCTTGATCGGTAACAACTTGAAGGGACTGCAGGGCTTCATTTGGGAGTTCTTCGACGAGATGTGTGAGGGCACGTCGCTCTGGAGTGACAGCACGGGTGATCCGGTTGAAAGTGCATTGAATTCATGGCGCGGTATTGCTCATCGATATCGCCAGCCCTATCAAGGTGCGCACGTGGCCGCGGTTCTGGCCTGTATGTTGCAAGAGCTTCCGAAGGTGGTGACTGAGACGTCGCAGGATTTGCAGCTTGATGATCTTACAGCGATGTGGGAGGAGCCCGATTCGTTGGAGCGGGCTCTTGCCCAGCTCGGGACGCCCGACTGGTTCAGTCGGTCGGTGCTCCGCCACTTGAGATCTCTGTTGGGAGCTTTAGCTGAATTCGATGCCGTGGCAGAGCTGATTCGTGATGGTTCGGGCTCAGCTGAAGAGATAGACGAGGCATATCGTCAGACGATACGTCGCTGGTTCGAGCGGAAACTGGTCATCATCCACGACTACGACGCCAGCGGTGAAGAGGTCATCAAGACCATTTATGAAGCGACGCCGCCGGGATTGCTGAATCGCGTCATGGGTGTGCAGAACATCAAAGGGACTGGGTTGGACTTCATCTATCGCTGGCAGGCGTGGGATAGGTGCTATCATGCCTGCCAGCTGCTGCGGCAGCCGAAGCCAGCAGTGGCTGAACGCGGCTTGCGAATCCTGTCGGAGTTCAAGGACTTTGGTATCCTGTGCGACGAGCATTTACGCGACACAATTGCGGTGGTCAAGCGCACTCCGCTGGCTCAGCGGGAGCGGTTTCTCGCCGAGTTTGACTCGATTCTGGCGAGTCACGAGCAGGCGATGCAGCAGATCGGTGGCGAGGTCCGGCAGTCATCGCAACGCGGTGGGCTCGCCGTGACATTTCTGCAGCTGATGGAAGATTTTGCCGATGTGGCCGATGCGGTCAAACGCCGCAAGACTGCAGATCAAATCTACCGTGATCTTACCGCCGAGCGGATTAGCGGTGAGCGTGCCGTGTTGGAACTACGTGCCCTGAACAAACGGCAAAAGGGGGGCTGGCTCTCGTCACGATTTCGATCGACAAATTTGTCATTGCCGGTTGCCCAGCCGGCTACGCCACAAGCTCCGCAGCGCGGTTCCGAAGAGTCTACAGCCCGGCAAACGGTCAAATGAGCGACGCGCCCCGCGTCGAACCGCCGGCTACCAACCGCTCAGGAGTCCCACTCACCCAACGCCGCTAAAAACTTCTTGTAGCCGAATTCGCCAGAATTTAGACGAACCGTCAGTCCACCAAACTCTGGCGAGTTCGGCTACGTATCCGAATCAGCCGCTGGGCGTTAGCCCACGGTTTCCACCGTAACCGGATGCTAATTAACGGGAAATTTGCGTCCTTTTCAGGAAATCTGCGTCTTACTTTGTGAGCGGCCGAATGTTTGGCTATCTTTCAGATAAGTTAACGAACTAAGGGTTTAGTATGAAAAACGTTAGAGAAGAGGTTCGCAAAAAGTACGGGCAAATCGGAGCGGCAGGTGGCAACGGCGGCGCTGGGTGCTGTGCGCCCAGCTGTTGTACAGGCGACACGACGCCGGCAACGGTCATTTCGCAGCGGCTTGGGTACTCCGAACAGGAGCTCTGCAGCGTGCCTGAGGGAGCCAACCTCGGGCTGGGGTGCGGCAACCCCAAGGCGATCGCCCGACTGAAGTCTGGCGAGACAGTGCTCGACCTGGGTAGCGGTGGTGGATTCGACTGCTTCCTTGCAGCAGGACAAGTTGGCCAAACTGGCAAGGTGATCGGTGTGGACATGACCAGTGAGATGATCGATCGGGCCCGTAAGAACGCGCAGATCGCAGCAACGGAAAACGTAGAGTTCCGTTTGGGAGAGATCGAGCACCTGCCAGTCGCGGATAAGAGTGTCGACGTGATCCTGTCGAACTGTGTAATCAACCTTTCGCCCGACAAACCGGCGGTCTTCCGAGAGTCGTTTCGTGTGCTCAAAAGCGGTGGCCGGCTGGCGATTTCAGATATCGTCGCCACGTCCAGGTTGCCGGAAGATGTTCGCCACGACGTCGAGTTGCACGTTGGCTGTGTTGCCGGCGCAGCGACGATCGAGGAGCTGCGTTCGATGTTGGTCGATGCCGGGTTCACGAAGATTGAGATCACTCCGCAGGAGGAAAGCCGTACGGTGATTAGCAACTGGTTTCCGGGCAGCAGCGTCGCGGACTACGTCGTATCAGCGACCATCGAAGCAGTCCGGCCGTAAGGAAACTCTCGCTATCGAAGGATGAAAAACGGCGATGGGAAGTCAGGCCAATACCGGGGAAATCTGGAGGCAGCTGCACGATCGCCTCTTGTCCTACGTCCGAGGCCGTGTAAGCACGTCTCAAGACGCTGAGGACATACTCCAAGATGTGTTCGTCCGCATTCACGCTAACTTGGACGACATGAACGAAGTGCAGAACATCACTGCCTGGGTTTACCGTATCACCCGCAACGCGATTACCGACTACTATCGCCAGCGGGCCAGAGCCGGTGGTGCTGTCCAGGTACCGGCTGAAATGATGGCTCACATGTCTTCGCATGACGATGACCGCCAACCGGGATCTGGCTCCCAGGCCGGTCAAGAGTTGGCTGGCTGCATCGAACCGCTGGTGGAACGGCTCCCGGAGGCCTATCGTCGCGCTCTGACGTTGACCGAACTGGGCGGGCTCACTCAACGGGAAGCAGCCGAGCAGCTCGGTTTATCGTTATCGGGCATGAAATCTCGAGTTGCGCGGGGGAGGAGTCAACTCAGAGAGCTGTTGCTCGGCTGCTGCAACATCGAATTGGACCGGCGCGGAGCGGTCATCGATTTTGAGCGGCGCGAAGGAGCCTGTGGCAGCTGCGATTGCGAGTGAAGGTGGGGCTTCCTTCGCGGCGGCGGGCTCGATGGCGTACAATGCCATATCTTGGTACGAGTCGGCGGGATGATCGTCGGTTCGCGGCTACTTCTACTCCAACAGTGTGAGTCCCCAGATGAGATTTCAATCAAGAACGGTCCTCGGCTGCTTACTGTTGCTGTTGATGTGCATCGTGAACGCGCGTGCAGACAAGGCATCGTCGCGCAGTCTCTTTAACGGCAAGGATCTCGCCGGCTGGCACATGGATGTTCCAGAGCTGGATGACAATCCGGAGGCCCGCAAGCCGTTCAAAGTGCGGGAAGGCCGGTTGGTGAGCTTGGGCACGCCTCGCGGTCATCTGATTACGGATAAGGCATTTCAGAACTATCGGTTGGAGGTCCACTACCGTTTTCCCGGGACTCCGGGAAACTGCGGCGTATTGGTGCATGCTTCCCAGCCGCGAGCCTTGTACAAGATGTTCCCGAAGTCAATCGAAGTGCAGATGCATCACACCAACGCTGGTGATTTCTGGTGTATCGTGGAAGACATCCAAGTGGACAACATGGTGAAACGTCGCGGACCGAAGGAAGAGTGGGGGATCACCGAAGGCAAAAAGCGTCGAATCCTCAATCTAACGGATGATTCCGAGAAGCCCCTTGGACAATGGAACCGGATGGTGATTGAGTGCGTGGGTAACGAGATCAAGGTTTGGGTCAACGGCGACCTGGTAAATCACGGGTTCGGTTGCACGGCCTCGAAGGGCCAAATCGCCTTACAGGCGGAAGGATCGGAAGTCGAATTTCGTAAGATCCAACTGACGGACATCGAGTCGCTCAGTAAGCAAAGTCCGTAGAGAGTGTCAGCGGACAGTCTAGGATCTGCTCCTCTGGATCGTTTAACCGCGCCGCAGAGGGGTCTTTGCCGCGGTGTCTGAACCACTTGGGGGCAGCCTCGACCGGCAAAGACCCCGTCGCCAAGCGCGCCCCCGGGGGGTGGCGCTGCCTCAGCGACGTACCGTCAACGGGCTCGCCGCCGGAGTTCGCTGAGTTTAGCCAGGTCGCAGCAGGAAAGGTCTCTCCAGCGAACTCCTCTGGGTCGTAGTACCGACGTCGAATGTCACCCATGGTAGGTGATCCAGCCTGGATCCAAGCCGGCGTACGGCTTGACAAAGGACCAATGCTGACGTGGCTTTCCTTCCTTTTCTGGGTTTTCTTCGACGTACCGGATCGCGTTCTCGATTGCTTCGTCCGAATCCAGAAACACTTTCCATTTGCGGTCGGCCCAAGGTGTTATCGTCTGGTCAGTGCGGCAATAGTCACGGAGTGGATGAATGTCTTCCTTACGTAGCTGCTTCGTTGCTTTACCTTTTAACAACCGTACAACCTGCTCTACCTTATGCCAATGTCGGGCGATGACCAAGTGCACATGGTACGGGAGTATTGAGCATGCCCAGATGGTAAGCCCATGGACAGCCGCAGCCGCGGCAAAGCCTCGGCCGACGGCGCGGGCCTGCTCGCCGGTGAACTCCACGGCCGGATACTTGAATGTTCGTCGCGCTTCGTCCAATCGGCGCTTCTCGGCGGGTGACAGCTTTAGGCGTCGCTCTAGCCCCTTCGACGCGGGGCCGAAACGCCTCAGTTCCCACGCACCCACAAAGTCCGACCACGAACCGCGAGGATCGTTCGGTAGCCAGAATCCATAGGCACCGATGATGACGTGATAACCATGAACCATACTCCAAGACTAGCGCTGCCGGCTAAGGCGGCAAGAGAGTTCTCCTACCAAACTCTCGGTCCTTCGGTCGTTTAACCGCGCCGCAGAGGGGTCTTTGCCGCGGTGTCTGAACCACTTGGGGGCAGCCGCGACCGGCAAAGACCCCGTCGCCAAGCGCGCCCCCGGGGGGTGGCGCTGCCTCAGCGACGTACCGTCAACGCGCTCGCCGCCGGAGTTCGCTGAGTTTAGCCAGGTCGCAGCAGGAAAGGTCTCTCCAGCGAACTCCTCTGGGTCGCGGTTAAACTTGACCGGGTCGCCACTCCTGCCTATTTTCCTTGACTTTCGTGTTTTTTGCCATTAGCGTGCTGGCATATCAGGCTTCTGCTGTTAGTTCTGGTCGGATGTGGAACTGACGATCACCGCTGCTCACCACTGCAACACCTCACAAGGAACTCACCATGTCCCACTCGAGCAAGCGTCGTTGGAGTTCGATCCGCAGAAGTCGGCATCAACGGGACCGCGCTCTTAGGCGCGCAGCAAGGCAGCTCGTAGCGGAGACACTCGAGCGGCGAATGCTGCTAGCCGTCGTCACCAGCGTCGATCCGGCCGCCAACTCGCACGCCGCGCCTGTGTCGACGAATGTCGCAGCGACTTTCGATGAGAACATCAATGCGGGGACTGCCACAGCGGACACTTTTGCCGTGCATCGCATGCGGCGCGGTCAACTCGTGGGTGCGGCGGCGACCGTCAGCGCGGCGGGAGATACCGTCACGCTCGATCCCGCTGCGGACTTCTTCCCCGGCGAGACCGTGAAAGTGACTGCCACGTCAGCCATTCAGGGTGCCACTCCAGTGACGCGGCGTGTCTGGAGTTTTCGGGCAGGTGTGACCTCAGGGGGTGCCACGTTCGTTGACAGCGGGCAGACCAACTTGGGAAGTACCTACAAGAACCGGCTTGGTGACTTGGACGGCGACGGCGACTTAGACGCTTACGTGCTCGATGTTAACGGCACGAACCGGATCATGATGAACGACGGCTCGGGTGCGTTTACTACTTCGCAGACACTTGGGAACTTCGCCACCTACGACGTTCGTCTCGGCGATCTCGACGGCGACGGCGACCTGGATGCGTACGCAACGGGCGAGTTATATCTGAACGACCGAGTTTGGATCAACGATGGCGCGGGCCAATTCGAAATTGGCCAGGTTCTAGCCGATCATGCTGTTCTCTCGGTCGACCTCGGTGATTTAGATGGCGATGGCGACTTAGACGCCTACATCGGAACTCGCGAAACCAACCGCGTGTTGATCAACGACGGTAGCGGCAATTTCTCCGACAGCGGCCAGGACATTGGGAACACGCCAAGCCGGAAGGTGAAGATTGGGGATGTCGACATGGATGGCGACTTGGACCTCCTTTCCGGCAATCCGGACAATCCAGATCGTCTATTCCTCAACAACGGAAACGCTGTCTTCACGGACTCCGGGCAGCTGATCGGCACCTACAACAGTCGCGAGATCGAATTCGGCGATATAGACGGCGATGGCGACTTAGATCTGCTGATCGTCCACCGCGACATCGGGAACCACGTGTGGCTGAACGACGGCGGCGTATTTACTGACAGCGGTCAGCGCATGGGGGATCACGATACTTGGGGGGCCGCTTTTGGTGACCTGGATGGCGACGGCGACCTGGACATTATTGAGGGAAACGAGGGTGAGGCCAACCGCGTATGGCTTAACGACGGCGCCGGCGTTTTTACCGACACCGGGCAGGATCTCGGCACAGGTGCCACCAGGAGCTTTGGACTAGGCGATCTGGATGGTGACGGGGACTTGGATGCTTTTACCGGCAACAACAGCGGCTCGCGGATCTGGTTCAACCAGACGCTTGTCCCGTCGGTGACGCTGAGTGCCGATACAGCGACGGTTGACGAGAACCTGGGCACCGCCACGATCACAGCGACCCTTTCGGCAGCGCATACGGCCGATGTCACAGTCGAATTGGGGATCTCCGGGACGGCAACAGATACGGACGACTACACCATCTCGGCGACACAGATCGTGATTCCCACCGGATCGACGAGCGGTTCAGTCACGGTCACGGCGGTGCAAGACACGGTAGATGATGACGACGAGACGGTGATTGTGGACATCAGCACAGCCACAAACGCTCAGGAATCCGGGACACAGCAGGTCACGATCACGATTGTCGACGATGACGATGCGGTTGTCGTCCCTGATGTGACGCTGTCTGTGGACAATGCCAACATCCCCGAAGCGGCGGGCGTTGCGGCATTCACTGCCACGCTTTCGGAAGTCACGACCGTTCCGGTAACCGTTGACTTGTCCTTGGCTGGGAGCGCTGATGCGAGTGACTACACTGCCTCTGGGACTCAAATTGTCATCGCAGCGGGCGCGACGACCGGCTCCATCACTGTGACGGCAGTCGATGACGCCGTCGACGAACCGGACGAGACGGTCGTTGTTGACATCGCCACCGTCACCGGCGGTAACGAATTGGGAACTCAACAGCAGACAACGACGATAACCGACGACGATCTGCCGAAACTGACCGTGACGGCACTGACACCTACGGAGTCCGGTTTCGCGGCCGAGTTTAGTGCGGACTTGAATACCGAAGTTTTGAATCTCTACGACACGCAAAGCGGCGGGTTGGGTCCGGCGGACGTGGTGTTGCAGGGAGCGACGGTCGGGCCAGTGGCGGGTTCCTTAGTGGTAGACGCTGGGCTGCGCCAGGTCACGTTCATCAGAAGTGGCGGTCCGCTCGCGCCGGATACCTATACCGTGACCATGCGTAGTGCAGCGGACGGATTTGCGGACACGGGCGGCCAGTTGCTGGACGGCAACGACGACGGTACGGAGGGAGACGACTACAGCAGCGAGTTCACGGTTGCGGCACCGGCTGCCAACGCGGTCACAATTGGGATCCCGGACTTTGTACGTGGTCCTGGTCAGCCTGTGAATTTGCCGGCGGATCAAACGGGCATTCCGGTGACGATTAGCGAAGGGACGAATGCGCGGGCTGTCGATTTGCGGATAGCGTACGATCCGGCGCTGCTGACGATTGAGGGTGCCACAGTGGGGCCGGATGCGCCTGCTGGAGCCACGGTGACTGCCAATACCAGTACACCGGGGCAAGTGATTTTGATGTTCGTCAGCACGACTCCACTAGCGGCGGGGAGCGGCACGTTTATCAGCTTGCAGGCCTCGGTGCCGGCGGCAGATGCCAGTGCGATTTACGGTCGCCAGCAGGTATTGGATCTACACGACGTTGTTGTCAGCGACGGAAACGATAACGAAGTACCCTCGGTGGTAGACGACGCATTTCAACTGACGAGCTTTTTCGCAGATGTCTCGGGCAATGGACGCGTCAATGCGGCGGATGCGGCGGGGGTGGCTCGGATCGCTGCACTGATCGACAACGGTTTTGCCAGTTCTCCGAATGCGGATCCTCTGATTGTGGGCGACATCAGCGGCAACAGCAGGCTGAACGCGGCGGATGCCTCGCTATTAGCGCAGTTTGCGGCGTTGATTGATGTACCACAGATCCCGCCGCTTCCCGCAGGCGTTGTGATTACCGGTGTGAACGTGGCGAATGTGAGGCCGGGGTTGCTGGGCATCCTGACACCTGACGAACGTCTGCCCAACCCGCTCCCCAATCCAGCCGACGAGGACTCGAGCAGTTCAGCCGCATTTTCGACGTTAAGTGAGATTCCTCGTCCGGCCGTCGACAGTGCGATGGCTGAATTAGAAGAATCGGCGACCGACGCCACTGAGAACCAGCCGCAGCTGAGCCTCGAGGACGCGATCGACGAGCTGTTCTCGTAAATGGGGACATCTGTGGACTGTAGGACGGGCACTCTTGCCCGTCTGTGAATTCTGCGGCGGGCACGAGTGCCTGTCTAATAGCGATCAGGTCAGCCATGCATTTCAACTCTGCCGCCAGTTCGAAATCGGCAGGACGCACTTGCGGTCCGCTCAAAAGACGGGCACGAGTGCCCGTCCTACGCCCTCCGCCGATAGCTTCGCCGCTGTTTTGGTCAGCTTGATGCGATCGTCGTGTCAGATGTCAATGAAAAGCCTATTACTCGGCTTCCACGATCATGGCAACTGCGTTACCACCCCCCAGGCACAGGCTGACAAGTCCGCGCTTGGCCCCGGTTTGCTCCATCGAAGACAGCAGTGTGACCAGCACTCGAGCACCACTTGCGCCGATCGGATGACCGAGTGAAATGCCGCCGCCGTGAATGTTGACGCGGCTCGTGTCGAGCTTGAGTTCCTTCAAGCACGCGACCATTTGGGCCGCGAAAGCTTCGTTTATTTCAAACAAGTCGATGTCGTCCAATGACAAGTTGGCACGCTCAAGAACTTGTTGGATGGCTAGCACTGGTGCGATGAACAGGTCGCGCGGCGCAGTACCACTGGTCGCCTGCGCCACGATTCGTGCGCGCCAGTTGACTTTCAACTTGTCCGCAGTCTTCTGTCCGACGACTGTCACGGCCGCCGCACCGTCGCTGATCATGGACGAATTCCCCGCCGTGACAGTTCCTTCTTTTCGAAAGACCGGTCGCAGGCTCCGCAGAGTTTGCAGGGTCGTCTGCTTTCGTGGGCCTTGGTCTTGCTTGACGATTGTTTCGCCTTGACCGTTCGAGATCTTTACGCCGACGATCTCACGCGCGAATACATCGGCTGCAATGGCTTCCACCGCGCGTGATTGGCTGAGCAACGCATACTCATCCTGCTGAGCACGCGTGACGTGAAACTTGTCAGCGATGTGCTCGGCCAATTCGCCCATTGGGCAATCATTGAAGGAGCACTTGAGTCCATCCAACATCATTGCGTCGTAGAGGGTTGCATCGCCCAGTCGCACGCCACTGCGAGAGGAAAGCAACAGATGTGGCGCGCGAGACATATTTTCCATGCCGCCCGCGACGATGCAGCGAGCGTCACCCGACCGGATGGCCTGCGAAGCTAGCATCACGGCCTTCAAGCCTGACCCGCACATTTTGTTAATCGTGAGCGCGGGAACGGAATCAGGAAGGCCGGCCTTGATCGCTGCTTGTCTCGCGGGGGCTTGGCCGATTCCAGCAGAGATCACGTTCCCCATGATCACTTCGTCAACGTCTTCCGGCCGAACGCCAGCTCGATCGCGCGCTGCGAAAATCGCCAAAGCTCCTAGTTCCGGCGCGGCGGATTCAGCCAGAAGACCCTGAAAGACACCGATCGGAGTACGAGCACCTGCAACGAGAAATGCATTGACCATCGGACTCTCTCGGTAAGTATTAGGTAGCCGGCGGGCGCGGGCCTGAGCGACATGCTTCGCACTTCGGCGGCTGACGGGGCATCTGACGGGCTCGGATAAATTCGGCGACAGATTCGCCAGGCGATTCCAGCAGGCTCACGAACCGATTCGGCGCAGACGAAACGCTCTCAAATACCAGATACTGAGTCTGACGAATTTCACACAACATGATACAAAACGCATAGCTTGGTGCTAACACTGCTTCGGATGTGGTTGCGGTTACTTCCGATACTGGAGGCGAAATCTCATGTCGCAGGCACTCACTGAACTTCAGCGGAATCAGATTCGACAAGCCGAAGAACTTCTCTTTTCCGGACCGCAAAAAGACGGCTTCGCGAAGGACCTCTTTCTCGGACGGTTTCGCAGCCAGTCGATGCTGCCGTATCCGAAGCCTCCGCACGACGCCAAGAAGCAAGGCGATGACCTTGTCGCCCAGGTACGTGACTACTGCCAGCGGCATATCGATGCGGACCAGATTGATCGAGAGGCCAGGATTCCGGATGGCGTTGTCGCCGGACTAGGTAGCCTGGGAGTGCTCGGGGCGACTGTCAGTCCTGAACATGGAGGCCTCGGCGTTTCGCAACAGACCTATTGTCGCCTTATGGAAGTGATCGGTGCGCATTGTGGGTCGACCGCTGTGTTCGTAAATGCGCACCATTCCATTGGCGTCCGTGGTTTGGAGTTGTTCGGCACCGAAGAACAGAAAGACCGTTGGATGGAGCCTCTCGCGACCGGCAGGCAAATGGCAGCTTTCGCACTGACTGAACCGAAAGCCGGTTCCGACGCCTCGAACGTGCAAACGCGGGCTGAGCCAGCTGCAGATGGCGATGGTTACATCCTCAACGGTGAAAAACGTTGGATCACGAACGGCGGCATTGCGGACGTGCTTACAGTGATGGCACGCACTCCGGATGACAAGGAGCCGGACGGCCGCATCACGGCGTTTCTCGCAACCCCCGATCTATCCGGGTTTGAAGTTGTCGAACAGCGGATGGAAAAAGTCGGCATCCGTGGAACGGCGACCGGCCGGCTTCGGTTCACGGACATGTACGTTCCCAAAGAGAATATCCTCGGCCCTTATGGTGGTGGTCTGCGCGTCGCCCTCACTGTGCTGAATTTCGGCCGTACCACGTTCGGCGCCAGTTGCACGGGTGCTGCTAAGTTTTGTGTCGAGCGTTTGGTGCACCGGGCCAACAACCGGCGCCAATTCGGAAAAACGCTGGGCGAGTTTGAGCTCGTGCAGTCCAAACTCGCGGAGGCGGCAGCGGACACGTATTCCATGGAGAGCGCGACCTATCACACCGCCGCTCTGATTGACAGCGGCGCGAGCGACTACATGGTGGAGACCGCGATGCTCAAGGTCTTCGCCAGCGATGCTCTGTGGCGAATCGTGAACGACACACTGCAAGTGTGGGGCGGAGCGGGGTTTTTCACGGATCAGCCGTTCGAACGCATGATGCGTGATGCGAGGCTAAATCTGATCGGAGAAGGTGCTAATGACGTCCTGCGTTGTTTCATCGCGATGGTCGGTCTCCGTGGACTCGGCGAACAACTTCAAGGGGTGCTGGAAAAGCCATGGACGGCAGCTGTCATGCTGAGGTCGGCACCGGAGATTGTCTGTAAGCACGAACAACTGGAACCATTCGCCCAGCAACTAGCCAAGCAGATCGCCCAGTTTACTTGGGCAGCTCAGAAAGCGCTAACTCGTTACCGGGAGGGGATTCTGGATCGGCAATACGTGCAGGCCGCTCTGGGTGACGTGGCGACCGAGTTGTTCATGGCAAGCTGCGTCTATTCGCGACTGACTTCGCTGTTGCGCGATACAGAGATCGACAAACAGCAGCGCGACCGTGAGCTGCAAACCGGCATCATGGCGCTCCGCCTCGCCAAGCGAAGAAACCTGCAGCGTTTGGGTCGATTGAAATCTAATGATGATGACGACCGAACCAAGACAGCTGCGCTATGGCTGGCGTTGGAAACGGATGAGTAAGCGTTGTTTTCTTTGATGGAGCCTTGGATGGACTGGCAAACGCTACTCGAATCAACTCGCACCCTTGTCGCCGACATAGTGCAAGGAGGGGGAGTGAAGGCGATTCAACGGCAACATGCCAAGCAACGTCTCACTGCGCGAGAACGCATTGATCGACTTATTGATCCCGGTACGACCTTGTTGGAGATCGGTCTTTGGTCGGCATGGGATATGTACTCCGAGTGGGGCGGCGCGCCTGCTGCCGGAGTGGTCTGCGGCATCGCGCAGGTGTCTGATCGTGCTGTGATGGTGATTGCCAACGATGCCACGATTAAGGCGGGGGCGTTCTTTCCGATGACGGCCAAGAAGGTTCTGCGCGCTCAGAGAGTCGCGATGGACAACCATCTGCCGCTGCTCTACTTGGTCGACTCGGCTGGCGTGTTCCTGCCACTGCAATCCGAGGTCTTTCCGGACGAGGACGACTTTGGTCGCATTTTTCGCAATAACGCGGTCATTTCTGCTGAGGGCATTCCGCAGATCGCAGCCATCATGGGCAATTGCGTTGCGGGCGGCGGATACTTGCCAGTACTGTGTGACAAGATCGTCATGACGGACGGCTCTGGCCTGTATCTAGCCGGACCGGCCCTGGTAAAGAGCGCGATTGGGCAAACTGCGTCGCACGAAGAACTTGGTGGCGCACTGATGCACGCGGCTGTGAGTGGGACGATCGATTTTCGAGAGCCGAATGACGAAGCGTGTCTAGACCGCCTGCGAAAACTCGTTGCTACATTGCCACCCGATCCGGTCGCGGACCTTTTTCGACGTGGCAGTTGCCGTCCGGCGGCGCGCGAGGCGAATGAAGTCTACGAACTCACGCAAGTTGATTCGCAGGGGCAGTTTGACGTCCGCGATGTGCTGGACACTATCTTGGATGCGGACAGTTTTCAGGAGTACAAAGCAGAATTTGGCAAGACAATCGTATGTGGCTACGCTCTCCTGGGCGGTTTTCGTGTGGGGGTGATTGCGAATCAGCGCTGCAATCAACGGTCCGAGTCCGAGGGTCTACAGTTTGGCGGCGTGATCTACTGCGACAGCGCTGACAAGACCGCGAGGTTTGTGATGGACTGCAATCAATCTTGGACTCCACTTATCTTCCTTCAGGATGTGATGGGATTTATGGTGGGCCGCGATAGTGAACGTGCGGGTATCATTCGGTCGGGTGCAAAACTCGTCAACGTGATTTCCAACTCGCGCGTTCCGAAACTAACAGTGATCACGGGCGGTAGCTATGGCGCGGGCAACTACGCGATGTGTGGCAAGGCGTTTGACCCGCGCTTTATTTTTGCCTGGCCGAATGCTCGGTATGCCGTTATGGGCGGAAAGCAGGCAGCCACTACCTTATTGGATATTCAGATCTCGGCGCTGGAAAAACGAGGCCAAGCCGTGAATGCCGATGACTTGGAGGAACTGCGCAACACGGTCACCGCAACCTACGAGAATTCAACCGACATCCGTTATGGTGCGGCGCGCGGCTGGGTGGATGGGATCATCGAGCCGGCAGAGACACGCGATGTGCTAATTCGTAGTATGGAAGTTGCGACCCGCCACGCGGACGAACGTGCCTTCACAACGGGAACGCTGCAGGTCTAGTCGCTGTGAGTCCGCAGGAAACTATTCGTATTGGCAACGGCGCCGGATTCTGGGGCGATCAATTAGATGCTCCGCGCCTGCTTGTCGAGCAAGGGCAACTTGACTACCTGACGCTTGAGTACCTCGCCGAATTAACCCTCTCCATTCTGGCTCATCAAAAGCAACGGGACTCCGATCTTGGCTACGTTACCGACTTTCCCGGTGTGGTTGGTTCTCTAGTGCTGCTGCTGCAGTCACAGCCTGAGCTCAAGATCATCACCAATGCAGGGGGTATGAACCCAGTTTCCTGCGCGCAAGCCGTTTCGC
This sequence comes from Pirellulaceae bacterium, assembly GCA_965223305.1. Lineage (GTDB taxonomy): Bacteria > Planctomycetota > Planctomycetia > Pirellulales > Pirellulaceae > CBDCWT01. The sequence continues at coordinate 21,766 of CBDCWT010000034.1, forward strand.
ACATGTTGTGCGCGTCGCAACTGGACAGTCTGCGTGTCGCCGCCGTTACCGGTGACGATTTGTTGCCGCGTCTCGACGATCTGATTAACAGGGGGGAGTCTTTCCGCCATTTCGAAACGAACCAACCGCTGGCGGGCATGCGGGAGGTGTTGAGCAGCGCCAACGCGTACTTGGGTGCGCAGGGCATCGTATCTGCTCTGTCGCATGGCGCGCGGATCGTGATTACAGGGCGGATCGCTGATGCCTCTCTGGCCGTCGGTCCCGCCGTTTTCGAATTCGGCTGGAATTGGGACGACTGGGATTTGTTGGCTAGCGCGACGACGGCTGGACATCTGATTGAATGCGGCGCACAAGTGACCGGAGGTATGTTCTCTGCCTGGTCGGATAGTGCCGACTTGCGACTCGATCGAGTTGGCTATCCGGTCGCAGAGCTTTCGGCGGACGGAGCTTGCGTCGTTACAAAACCGTCCGATACCGACGGTCGTGTCGACACGGCGACTGTCAGCGAACAGCTCGTATATGAAATCGGCGATCCGGCGAGGTACGTCACGCCAGATGTCGTGGCCGACTTTTCGCATGTTCAGCTTGAACAGGTCGGCGCGGATCGTGTCCGTGTGTCGAACGCTCGCGGCGCGGCGCGGCCCTCCGAATACAAAGTGTCCATGTCGTATACCGACGGTTTTTCTGGTGCCAGCACGCTCGTCGTAGCGGGGCCTAACGCGATTGATCGAGCCCGCGGCTGCGAGGCTGCAATTCGTTCCCGCCTGCGGAGAATTGGAGGGCTGCCTCAACAGATTCGATTCGAGTACTTGGGAGCCGGTGATGTTGTCCCAGGCGTCATGAGGCGATCGGAGAGCCCACCGGAAGTCGTCCTACGAGCTGCTGCACGGGATCAGTCGCGCGATGTAATCGATCGCTTTCTGCGCGAGCTGGCGCCGCTGGTGACGTCAGGCCCTCCCGGTGTCACTGGCTATACCGGAGCCCGCGCACGTTCGACTCCAGTGCTCAGCTATTGGCCGTCGTCCATCGACCGGACGCTCGTCGATGCTCGAGCAACCGTGATGACTGCCCGGGAGTGGTGCAATGAATAGTCAGGGCACAAGTGGTAGGTTGATCCGCCTGGAAGAAATTGCGCATGCGCGGTCCGGTGACAAGGGAAGCCACGCTAACATTGGCGTCATCGCGTGGACGAGGGTGGGGTTCGAGTTTCTGGACGGTTACCTTACGGCTGAAGTTGTGGCCGACTATTTCGGACCGCTCGATCCCGAGGGTGTAGAGCGGTTCCGGATGCCTGGAATCGGTGCATTCAACTTTGTGCTTCGCAACGTCCTGGCGGGGGGCGCGAGTGGGTCACTGCGGATCGACTCACAAGGCAAGACTCTCGCGAGCGTCTTGCTGCAAATGACCATGCCCGAACCGGATGAATGGAAACTGATGTCTAGACCGAACCGTTAGATCGGGACGAAACATGCAGCAGTTCATTGAAACGGAGTTTGAGGGCGGCGTCGGGCGGATCCGTCTGAATCGACCTGACAAACGCAACGCGCTCAACCGTGAGATGCTCGACCATTTCTGCGGCGCCGTCGAGGGATTCAATTCGAGAAAGGCGCTGCATGTCCTTGTCGTGCAGGCAGTCGGTTCTGTCTTTTGTGCGGGTATGGATCTGGCACAGATGCAGGACCGTGCGACCGATCCCAATCGGGATGAGTTGTGGCGCGAGGACTCCGAATCGTATCATAAGGCATTGCTCGCGCTGTTGGATTGTCGGGTCCCGACGGTCGCGGTGGTTCCGGGGCCGGCAATTGCCGGCGGAGTTGGGCTGGCGCTTGCCTGCGACATTGTGATTGCGGCCGATTCCGCGTTCTTCTCATTGCCGGAACCACGGCGTGGCATCACTGCGGCCATGGTCACGCCCTTGCTGCTGCGCCGCACAAGCCACGCGCGGGCCGGTTTTGTGCTGCTGTCGGGAAAGCGAATCCCCGCCGAACAGGCGCTGGCTATCGGCCTGTGCGACGAGGTTGTACCGCCGTCGGAGACTGAACCTGCCTTGCAAGCCATGTTGCAGTTGATTCTAGAGGGTTCGCCGCGAGCGTTAGCAACGACGAAGCAGTTCCTCGGCTCCATCGTTGAGCCCGATGTTCGTGAAGCACTAAATCGTGCAGTTGGAGTTTCCGCGGACGCACGCGCAAGTGCGGATGCGTGTGAAGGACTGGCTGCGTTCCTTGAGAAGAGAAAACCTAGCTGGACGCAGGAGGGAGACACGCCTTGATCTCGATTGACCTGACGAGCAAGACGGCGTTCGTAACAGGAGCAAGCCGTGGCTTGGGGCACGCGATCGCATCAGTGCTTCATGCCGCTGGGGCGAATGTAGTCGTCAGCTTTCTCGATGAAGCCGGCGGGACGAATCGTGCTGACGCCGAGTCATTAGTGGCGCGGCTCGGTGAGCGTTCGACCGCAATTGCCGCAGATGTGCGCCAGCGGCCGCAGTTAGAAGCTGGTATGGATCAGGCGATCAAACGGTATGGCTCGCTGGACATCGTCGTGGCCAACGCGGGCATCCTCCGCGACCGTACCATCAAAAAGATGTCGGACGACGAATGGCAGGCGGTTCTCGACACAAATCTGACTGGTGTCTTTAACACAACAAAAGCTGCCACGACACGGATTGCTGATGGAGGCCGCATTGTCAACATTGCTTCTATCGCTGCCGTAATTGGGGTTGTTGGCCAGGCCAACTACGCGTCGGCAAAGGCCGGCGTGATGGCACTCACTCGTGTCTCCAGTCGCGAACTAGCTCGATATAACGTGACTGCCAACGCAGTCGCCCCGGGGGTCGTGATGACGGAAATGGGGCGCGGGATTCCGGAGCAGAATCGAGAGGCCATGCTATCGCAGATTCCGCTGGGGCGATTCGGCGAACCGGAGGAGGTCGCAAACGCGGTACTTTTTCTGGCATCACCGCTAGCCGCCTACATTTCCGGTCACACTATTCATGTGAACGGCGGCTGGTGGGGATGAGTAAATCTCCGGGCTCTTGAGGTCCCGTCACGAAAGGTGGACAGATGTCAGAAGTCGAGAACGCCTGGGTCTGGAATCACACGATCGGCAGCGTGCTACGGCGTACGTCGCGGGAGAATCCAGCAAAGGACGCGCTGGTGATCCCGCGCTTGGGGGGCTGCGAAACCGGGTCGGAGAACAAAGACGGCTTTCTTGTTTCGTACGCTCAGTACGACCACCTGGTCGACGAGGCCGCCAAATCGCTGCTGGCGTTGGGCGTTGGAAAGGGCGACCACATTGGAGTCTGGGCGACCAACTTGCCTCGTTGGGCGATCGCGCAGTTTGCCGCAGCGCGTGTCGGTGCAGTGTTTGTTACGATCAATCCCGCGTATCGAACTGACGAATTGTCCTATGTACTCAAGCAGTCCGAGATCACCACGCTGTTCATTGTGCGTGAATTCCGAACTTCCAATTACTACGAGATGTTGCTGCAGTTGATTCCGGAATTGAACGGTGCGGGCACAGCCCCATTTCACTCAGCAGTTTTCCCGAAACTGACTCGGATTGTGTCACTACAAGATGATTCTGCCGACGGTATGCTTTCCTGGGATCTGTTTTGCGAGCAGGGCGCCGATGTTTCTGACGAAGACCTCGCTGCAAGAGAGGCGCTCCTGTCGCCGAACGATGCCATCAACATCCAATACACATCGGGGACCACTGGGTTTCCTAAAGGCGCGACTCTGACTCATCGCAACATTCTTGCGAACGCGTTTCTAGTCGGCCAAGGTATGAACCTGACCAGCGACGACCGCATGTGTGTTCCTGTTCCGTTCTACCACTGTTTCGGATGTGTCTATGGAACGCTGGTCGCCGCGATCTTCGGCGCGGCCTTGGTAATTCCCAACGAACACTTCGATCCTGTAGCGACAGTAAATGCGATTAAGTCCGAGCGGTGCACCGTTATCTATGGCGTTCCGACGATGTTCATCGCCATGATGGAGACGGACGATTATGATCCAGCCGAAATGCAGTCCTTGCGAACGGGTATCGTTGCGGGCAGCCCCTGTCCGATTGAGTTAATGAAGAGCATTGTCGCGGAGATGGGCGCGGAAGAGATTACGATCGTATATGGCTTGACGGAGAACTCGCCTGGTATCACTCAAACCCGCCCCACGGATGAACTCAGTCTTCGCGTGAAAACAGTAGGTCGTCCTTTGCCAGGCGTGGATGTGAAGATTATCGATCCGGAAACAGGCGAAGAACTTGGCGACAACCAGCAGGGCGAACTGTGTTCGGCCGGACACGGCGTCATGCTGGGTTACTACAACATGCCGGAGCTAACAGCGCAGGCCATTGATGCTGATGGTTGGCTACATTCGGGCGATCTAGCAGTTCGCTTGCCCAACGGCTACTACCGCATCACAGGCCGAATCAAAGACATGATTTGCCGCGGTGGCGAGAACATCTATCCGCGCGAAATCGAGGAGTTTCTCTACACGCTGCCAGAAGTTCAGGATGTTGCCGTCGTGGGAATTCCCGATCCGAAGTACATCGAAGACGTCGCAGCTTGGATTGTGCTGCGTGAGGGCCATTCGCTCAGCGAAGACGAACTTCGTGACCGCTGTCGAAATGCAATCTCACACTACAAAATTCCCCGGTACATTCGTTTCGTTGACGAGTTCCCGATGACAGTCACCGGAAAAATCCAAAAGTTCCGCATTCGAGAGATCATGATCGATGAACTCGGTTTGGAACCGCCGCCCGGCGAACCCCGCCCATGAGATCGTGCTGGAAACTACTTGTGGCTCTGTTTCAGACCTGATTTTAACAACAGCGGAACGGGGCATCACCTGGATCGGAAATCGCCTTGAAACCAACTGTCTTTGTCCCTGAACCAATTGGGTCTGTCGGACTCGCGTTGCTGGCAGAATCATGTCACTGCCTGACACCGTGGCGTAATTCCTCCGAAGTCCATGATCCGACGAGTGGCTTGGATAATGCGGATGCCGTTATCGTGCGCATCTTCCGTATCGGAGCTACAGAGCTACAAGCTGCCCCACGGCTACGTGTGATTGCCAAGCATGGAGTCGGGCTCGATAACATCGACCTGCCTGCCGCCACGGCACGCGGTATTCCGGTGATCTCCACACCAGGCTCCAATGCCAACGCTGTCGCCGAGCACACGTTGGCAATGATGCTGGCGTTGACCCGGCAACTCTTGCCCGCTGACCAAGCGGTTCGCGACGGCTGGGTCGTCGAACGCACTCAGTTCCAGGGCGTCGAGCTCGCGGGTAAGACCTTGGGTATCGTCGGTTTGGGACGTATCGGCAAACGTGTTGCATTCAAGGCCGGTGTGGGGCTCGGCATGCGCGTGATCGCCTACGACCCGTATGTCGACCGGACGAACTATGCGGGGCCCGCGACGTTTGTGGATTCCGCCGACGAGGTGCTTGCAGAGGCGGACTTTTTGACCCTGCACGTTCCATTGACCGATAAGACAAGAAACCTGATCAATGCAGCGCGGCTGCGACTGCTGAAGCCTGAATGCCGTTTGGTTAACACATCGCGCGGCGCCGTAATCGACGAGACTGCGCTTGCCGCGGCGTTGCGCGGCGGCCACCTGGCTGGCGCCGCGATCGACGTCTTTACTAGTGAACCGCTGGCAGCGGAGCACCCGTTGCTGGCTGCTCCCCGTCTGCTGTTGACGCCCCACATCGCGGGCCAGTCAGCTGAGGCAATGCTGGCCTCGTCGCGGATGGCCGCACTAGGTGTCTTGGATGTCCTAGCCGGCCACCGGCCGGTGCATCTGGCGAATCCACAGGTCTACGAGAGATAGGCTACGCTTCGTCAACCAACCGGCCTAGGAACTCGAACAGACCAGAATGGTCTCGGTCCCGGATTTCCGCCATCGCTTCCATGACCTGATCGACATTCTCCGCCTGCTCAGCGGCCGAGCCGTTAAGTACTTCGGCAGCAAAATCAGCAGATACGACAGTGGGAGTGTCAGGACGCCGAATCACTGTGTCGTTGTTCCGCACAGCCCACACCAGGCTCACGTCACCGGAGCTCGAATCGGATGTCGGCAGTGGAGCTACTTCGGTGGACTCTTCGGCGCTGTAGTTTTCGAGGAATCGATCGATAGGCAGTCGGTCCCAAGCCCGGTAGCTCGGAAGCAAACCACGAGTCGCCGTTTGGCGAGCCGGTAGAGCCGTCCGCGCAAGAGGACCGCCCTCGTCGGCCGCCGGTGCTGGTTTTGCCGCTGCGGTGTTGCCACCTGCGTTGGTCACGATGCCGGCGGGCACAGGGGGAATTTCCGCGACGGGCAGCAGAGCGGCCACTTGAGCGACCAGTGACGCGTCCGCCGCGTTCAGCCGTTCGTTGCCGCTGATGTCACCCATAATTACCGGATCAGTCACCGGCGAAGAGGAAAAGCCGCTGTCCAGCAGTGCGGCGACTCGAGCCACCAGTGCCGCGTCGCTGGCGTTGACGCGACCGTTGCCGGAAGCATCACCAAAATAGGCGGCCACTTGGACGCCATCATCATCGATAACCGGCAGCGGAGTACCCCCGGAGTCCAACACTGTAATCCCCTGGACGTCGAGCAGGTTTGCCGCGCCGTAGTTTTCATTAGCATTAGCGGTTGGCACCTGGGCACGGAGATTCACAAAGGTCTGGCCGCCGGCGGGTAGGTCCGTGGGGCTGGTGAAGGTGATAATCGCGAAACCAGGAATGGGGCGATTGAGGGATACGGTCGATCCCTCCGGCATGCCAGCGGCAACGGTGGCTGCGGTAATCTCCAGGAGCGCCGCATTGTAGCTGATTTGTAAACTAACCGATCGAACCCCACTCCCGTCGCTGAGCGACAGCGGAATACCATCGCTCGTATCGGCCGGCAGATTCACGGTCTGACCGGGGCCCCGCACGAAGTCCGGAAGGCCAACGGTTACTGCATTGGGAGCGGCCGCGGCGACGGGAAAGGTAGCTACGAAGTCGTCTCCTGTGGCGCCGTTTCCATCGCCGTCCAGCAAGGCCCCCGACGTTGTCCTAAAGCCGTCGTTCCCGCTGCGCAAGGTTACGGTGTAGCTGTCCGGCGCGAGCGTTCCTCCCGTCTTGACGAAGGTCAGTGTGCGAAGCGACGGGTCGACCGTCAAATTGCCGCTGACTGGTCCAGTCGATTGGCCTTGCAAGACGACGTCGGTCGGACCGTGGCTACTTGATTGCGTGTCATAGATGTTGAGCACATCGACGTCGACATCGTTGTTGAACAACGCGACAAAACCGGTGTTGGTCGGGATCAGTGCCGTGACCGACAGGCCGTCCACGTCGTCGTCAACGTTGACTACGGTGATGTCGTCCACTGGCCGTCCACTAAAGACCGGGTCGGTGCTAATGGCCGGCGCTGTTACAATCGTGTACTCGATGTCGCCATCCACAAGGTCGTCGTTGACGCCTGTGACCGTGACGACTTGCGGTGTCGTCCAATTGGTGGTGGTAAACACGACTTTCGTCGGAAAGACGGTGCCTTCGGTGGCATCGCTTGAGCTAAGTCCGATCTCGACATCCGCGGTGGGCGGTGTCTGCAGCGAAACGGTAAACGTGGCTTGGCCGCTGGCTTCGGTCGTGGTCAGTCCGTCGGTTGGGTCGATCACGATTCCGCCGGCATCGTTGTCGGTAATCTCGACGAACTCTTGCAGGGCGAAGGCGTCCTGGTATTCAGTCGCCTCGGTGACGATCGAGTGGTTGATATAGGCTTCGTGAATCCCTTCAGCCAGCGAGTCGTCGACCGCAGTTACCCGTACAGACTGCGGAACATCCCAGTTCGACGGCGTGAAAACCAGGTAGTTATTACTCGGCTGATTGTCGTCAACAGCCGTGACCTGGTTGCCGACAGTGCCAAGCGAGATGGTCACATCCTGAGTCGGGGCGAGGGTCAAGACGAGGTCGTAGGTGTCACCTGCCCCGCCTTCGGTGACGTTGGTCTCGCCCTCGGTGGGAATCGCGACTACTCCGCCAAACTCGTCGTCGAAAATATTGACAATCACGCGGGGCATGCCGACTGCTTGATACGCAGGATCGGCGCTCGAGCTGATGTGAACCACCGAACCGCGATGGAACGCCTCCTCGATCAGATCGTCAATGGCGGTGACGTGGACGGTTTGAGGCGTGTCCCAGTTGGACGGTGTGAAGGTCAGGAACGAGTTACCGAGGTTGGCAGCGTCGACGGCGGCGAGATCCCCATCGGGATTGGAGAGAGTGATGGTGACATCGGCCGTAGGTTGCTGGGTCAGCACAATCTGGTACTGATCGGCCAAGCCGATTTCGCTGACTGTCGTATGCGATCCGTTTTCGATAATCTGCGCACCTGCGCCGTTGGGATCAATGATCTGATGGACCTGCTCGTTCAAATCGAAGTGGACCTCGCTGGTGCCGTCGACATTCATTTGGCGAAAGTCTAACTGGATCTGATCGATCCAACCGGACTTGCCCGCCACCGCGAATCCTTCGAGCCATCCGCTGGTCATCAGATCGGAGCCGAACACACCATCCAGTCCCGGAACAATGTCGATCACCAGCCACTGCAAATCGGTCCACACCAAGTCGATTCCCGACTGGGTAGGAACGTGAACCTCGTCGAAGAGAAATACGGGTACGCTGGTCGCACCTCCAATACCACCTACGGTTTCGAAGCGGGCGAAGTTGGCGTCGTTTTCGTCGAGGACACCGTCGTCATTCGAATCCAACCCGAGTTGGAATCCTAAACTAGTCGAGAGCACACTGACTTGTGCACCTGTGTCGAAGAGGAAGTTGCCTCCTGCCGCTACGCCGTTGTGCATCGTGTAAGCCGTCAAGAAAGGAACATCACCCCACATGGGTGGGCAGCAGCCTGAGATGACATAAGGCTCCGGCTCGAACTCCAGTCGATTGTCAACATCGATCGTATAGCGGTGCCCGTTGGATGCAGGAACCTCCTCCTCAAACTCGACGCCCATAAACAGGTCGAGTCCCTGCACTGTTTCCCAGACGGAATAGTCCAGCGTCGTCACTCGGTCGACCATGGTCGGCATTCCGATGACTCCCCACGGACCGAACTGGCTGAAGTCGTTGTCTGGATCGGAGATGATGCGACTGTCCAAAAGGGTATTCCTGACACCATTCTTTCCCGCAAAATCGAACCGGTAAGATGCCGAGATATCGAACAGCTGAGTACCCGCGACGCCTACTTCCTCGAACTTCCCTTCGACTTGATAAGGATAAGGTGGGTCCGACATCTCGCGGATGGCGGTGGCCATCATGATCGATGTGTTCGCCCCGGTGTCGAGCAGCATCGAGTTGAAGACCTGCGGGCCGACGGATCCAGTGCCTGCGGCGTCGGTCAGCAACTCAACGGTGACGCGCGGCTGATCCCAGGCAACGTTGTCGGATGGGCCCAGATCGATATACGGGATGCCGTCCCGCGCGGTTGCTGTGAGTAACAACCGCGGTTCGAGTCGTTCCAGCGGACAGAGCCGGCGTCGCTCCAGCTTGCGGCGGCCGTGTTTCGATTTGGCGAGAACTGTTTTCCGAGCACTCACAATTCCGTGCCTTCCGTTTAAGAGGCGCACTTCCAGTGCGACCGATCAGATAAAGAAAAGTAGTTGGCGCGCCACAACCAGCTCCGGTGCCTCTCTCCCAGGTAGAAGAGGAACCAGCGCATAGCACTCCGATTGGTCCGAGATAAGGGACTAAGTACGACTTAGTCGCATCTGGCCGCTCTGGGGTTCCAACCAGAGCCAACATTCCACAGTCATTTTAATGCAAGTTGCTGTCCGCCCGAATCTTATTGCGGTGCGAATTCGAGCCGCTTACGAGGGAATACGGCAGGCGAACGGCTAACTCGTCCGATGCATGAGGTGTGCCGGAGAACGGCCTGAGGGATGACGCAATACCGTAAGTGACGTTGCAGCAAACGGTTAGGGACTGCTTCGGCTTGCAGGGCGGATCCGGGGGGCGGCCAGATTCTGCGGCATAGCGGCAACATACAGTCGCAATTTGCCGACTCAAATCGGAGCAGGTGCTACGCGGCGTCCCCCAGGGCCACAGAGACGAGGGCGCTGGGAGTCAGGCTTCGATCGCAATGGGGACTCTGACGGCCGCGTTCGCTAGATGAAACGCCGACTCGACCTTGCTGAAGCCGGGAAAGAGCTTCTCGTGGCGCTTTAGCCGCTCCCGTTCGCTGATGAGGCCGATGGCGGCCAAGCGATTGATTTCGCGAAGTTTCTCCAGCTTCGGACCAAACTCTTTTTCGAATTTGGCGTCCAGAAACGCGAGGTACTCGGACCGGCGCATAGAACTACTTCCTCTTCTCTTAAAATTGATGCCTCGTTTGTGGATGAGCGTTGTCCGCAATTGCGCTGCGGGTGGGTCACCCACGGGGCTGGCAGGTTCCAATTGCCAGCGTCGTAATGATACCACGACCGTCCAGTCGCGTGCACCACTCGGTGAGGCCAGAAAGTGGTTTACGCTTGTTTTTATTGGTGCCCCAGGCGCCACGATTGCCGAAAGACGTTTTCTTACTGCAGTTGGGATAGTTTGGCTAACACCTTTGACCTCCCACAGGCGGTTGCAGAAAAATAGGGTTGAACTCAGTATGGACACCTGGGATGGTGATTCAGCGTGTTGTTAGCAGTCGGAGATAACGATGACGCGTGACGAAAATGTCAAGGCGGGATGGACGGGGCGTTTTTTTGAGGATTTCGGAGTAGGCGATATCTATCGCTTCCCCTACGGCAGAACGGTCACCGAACTAGACAATTCGCTGTTCACCCATCTGACGCTGAACGGGAATCCACTACACTTTGACGCGGAGTACACCCGCCGTTCGCAATGGGGGCGGATCCTGGTGAACAGCACTTTTACCTTGGGGTTGGTGACCGGGATGAGCGTCAGCGACGTAAGTCAGAATGCGGTGGCCAACCTCGGCTGGGAGAACGTGCGGTTGCCGAACCCCGTCTTTGTGGGGGACACACTGTATTGCGAGTCGGAGGTTATCGGAAAGCGCGAATCTCGATCGCATCCCGAGGCGGGAATTGTGACTGTCCGGTCATACGGGATCAACCAGGATGGCCAGATCGTGATCGACCTGACTCGTCACGTCATGATTTACAAGAAAGAACACTCGCCGGCACGAAACAGCTTCCCAAGCATGGAAAGCCCGCGCGAGGACGCTCCGTAGCGGCAAGGTGGTGACCACGCGTGCAGATTCTTCGCTCTTGGCTGTTCGTTCCCGGCAATCAGCCGCGGATGCTGGACAAATCCCGGCAATTGGCGGCGGATGTCGTGGTCTACGACCTGGAGGACAGTGTACCGCGGTCGGAGAAGACCGCCGCGCGGGAGTTGGTGGGCAGGGCGCTCGACACACCGGGCGGCCGATCGCGGCGCTACGTGCGCGTGACCGAGTTAGAGCGCGGGTCGCTGGAGGAGGACCTGCGAGTGGTCGTGCGACCCGGTCTCGCCGGCCTCGTGTTGCCGAAGGTCGAGGATCCCGCTCAGGTACGGCAGCTTGACACGCTGCTGAGAGAGGGGGAGCAGGCTGCAGCGTTACCGGCCGGAAGCGTCAATACGGTGGCCTCAATCGAGAGCGCCAGGGGCTTGGTCGCGGCGGCAGGCGATTGCGGGCAGCTCCCAGCGGCTGGTAGGTTTGATGTTCGGTGCGGAAGATTTTCAGTTGGACGTGGGTTCGCTCTGTTTCGCCGACGCGTCGGCCAGTCGCCTGGAGTACGCTCGATCGTCGGTCGTGATCGCAGCCGCCAGTAGTGGTCTGATAGCGATCGATCGCGTTGTGGTGGACTATAGCAGCGACCAGCTGCTGGTTGAAGACAGCCGGCTTGGCCGTCGGTTGGGCTTCGCCGGTAAGGCGGTGATTCACCCGGCTCAAATCGGCGTTGTCAACGAACAGTTTAGTCCCCATCCCGAGGACGTGGCCGCAGCACAGCAGTTGATCGACGCATATGAAGTGGGTCTGGGCAGTGGAAGTGGAGCCGTGTCAGTGGACGGAAAGATGGTGGACCTACCGGTCGTGGAGAAGGCGCGGCGGATCGTGGAATTCGCCAAGGCTGCCGGCAAGATCGACGGCTCACCTGCGGTCGGGGACGAAGGTTCCTAGCTATGAGCCAACCTTCCGCACCGCTGAACGGAATTCGTGTTGTAGCGGTCGAGCAATTCGGGCGCCGGACCTTGGGCCACGATGCTCTTGGCTGACTTGGGCGCCGAGGTGATCAAGATCGAGAATCCACTCACCGACGGGGACGTTGGCCGGCATGTGCCGCCTTACCTGGGTGACAAGGACAGCGTCTATTTTCAGAGTTTCAATCGGAACAAGAAGAGCATCACGCTCAACCTCCGCCACCCCCGCGCCCGGCAGGTGCTGCATCCTCTAGTAGCCCGCTCCGATTGCGTCTTCAACAACCTCCGCGGCGACCTACCTGCCGACATGGGACTTGACTACGCCGCGCTGTGTGAAGTCAAGCCATCGATTGTCTGCGCGTCACTTTCCGCATACGGCCGAGCCGGGGCCCGTGCAAGCGAGCCCGGATACGACTACTTGATGCAGGGATACGCCGGCTGGATGAGCCTGACCGGCGACCCGGACGGCCCGCCGCAGAAAGCGGGCTTGTCACTGGTCGATCTCACCGCGGGGATCATGGCCAGCTTGGGTTTGGTCAGTTCCATCATGCGAGCCAGAGAAACGGGGGTTGGATGCGACGTCGACGTGAGTTTATTTGACACTGCACTCTCAGAGCTCGCCTACGTCGCCGCGTGGCACCTGACCAGGGGCTACGAGCCTCAGCGCACAGCAGACTCATCCCATCCGTCGCAGGTGCCAAGCCAACTGCTGCCGACCAAGGATGGATGGTTGGTCGTGATGTGTGCCAAAGAGCGCTTCTACCAGAACCTGGTGAGCATCCTGGGTGCCCCGGAGCTGGGCCAGGATCCTCGCTTTCGCACCTTCTCCGATCGACTGGCTCATCGTGACCAGCTCCAGCCGCTGCTGAAGGCCCGCACGGTGACCAAGACAACCGCGGACTGGCTGCAACTTCTCAAAGGGCACGTCCCCTGTGCCCCGTGTCAACACCGTCCGCGAAGCATTCGAGGACCCCACAGGTAGCGGTAGACAAGATGGTGATCGAGACGCAACACCCCGAGTTCGGAGTCGTCCGTCAGGTAGCCAGCCCGATCAAGATTAGCGACTACGAGCACCCGCATCAGCGTGGCCCGTTGCTTGGCGAACACACGGACGATGTGTTGCAAGAGCTGCTGGAGTTGACACCGGATCAGCTCCAAGCGCTGCGCGACGATGGCGTGTTGTAGCTGCAATCCGTTCGTTGTGTTTTTGCACCAAGGCCAGCGGGCTTCTGCAAAACTATGCTCGTTGGGGCTCGGGGCAACGCCGTTGAGGACTTCTTCCCGACGTTCCGCCCTATCCGATCGTAGCCGAACTCACCAGATCGTAGCCGAACTCGCCAGATCGTAGCCGAACTCGCCAGAGTTTGGTGGACTGCTAGTTCGTCCAAATTCTGGAGAATTCGACTGGTCCCAAATTCTGGCGAATTCGGCTACCAGAAATCCTTAGTGGCGTTCGGCGCGGGGCAGCGGTCGCGAGGAAAAGGGCGAATTCGTTCCCAGCCTCGTCACAGTTTGTGACCTAGACTTTCTTCAGAGGGTGGTTCTCGTGTTGATGTGGATCTTTCTGTCCACCTGTGGACCCTTTGCTTTTCTACCCCAATGATGAAGCGATGAGATCGTATCTGTGAAAGCGGTCTCCGGAGAAACCATGCGCGCACTATCAAGAGTCCTACCGGTTCGTTTCGGTCTCGGGATCGTTACGGTATTCTCGTTCGCCGTCGGCTCTGCTGTCAGCGACTCCGAGCTGCGAGCTGCCATCTATTACGTCAGTACCGGCGGGGACGACGACAACGATGGGAGCTCCTGGACCACTGCCTTCGAAACGATCAAGAAAGCGGCAAAACGGGCCAAGAGCGGAGATTGGGTGTACGTATCCGGCGGTACTTATACCGACGACATCGTGGTCAATGGCGCTCAGCAGTCGACCGAGCCCGTGCGGTTTGTGGCTACTTCAGGAGTGACGGTAGCCGCTCAATGGAAAGTGTTTTAACAGCAACTATGTCACGATACAGGGCTTCGATTTTGAAGGAACGACCAGCCGCTTCTTGGTGTGGCAGGGCTCCTATGAGGGGGTATTGCAGGACTGCGAATTCAGGCGCTGGTGACCAAGGTCTACTGATCAAGAATGGAAGTTTGACGTTTGATAGTTGCGACATCCGAGATTTCGTGCATGACGGTATTCAACTTGATGGTGAGTCGCGGCTGACCATTCGCAATTCGACGATCTCCGGTTGCCAGGAGAGCGGTTTGGCGGTTCGTAAAATGGCTCATGTCACGCTGGACAATTGCCGAATCACGGGACATGCCGGGAATGGTATCGACGTGGACGTCGTCGCATCCTCAATTGACCCGGGGCCCGACCCGGCGGGTTGGTACGGTCAACCTGTTCCCTTGGTCGGCAGTGACGGTCCTATCCCTGGTCGACGGTGGAGGGTACGTTCACGGTGACTTGCACCGCAGGCCGGAACATCCGGTCAATGAATCCAAAGTGTCCGGTACAGTCCACGATTTGGACCCGAACACGACCTTTCCGTCGGTCGACGCCGGGAGTGCTGCGACGAACAATGACAACGCCACCATCCCATTAACAGATGACGGGGAGAACGCGTTGAACGGCGGCGACTTTTCACTAGGCAGTAACGACGGCATCGACCTGCTGCCAGGGACGTACTACTTCAGCAGTATTGATACAAAACCGGGTTCCGAACTGCGCGTCGTTGGGCCCACGGCGGTCTATGTGACGGGGAGTGTTGTGATCAAAGGAAGCCTAAACAACACCACTCTCAATCCAGCGAACTTTCAGCTGTTGGTGTTGGGAAACTATGTTGAAATCACCGCTCAGGCCGATGTGCACGCTGCAGTCTACGCACCCGAGGCGGAGGTTGTTTTGAGAGGTGGAGCTGACGTGCATGGCATGGTTATCGGCGATGAGTTGGATATTGCTGGCGATGTGCAGGTCTATGTTGACCAATCCCTAGAGGACCTGGCGGAAACGCTGATTCCTCTTCCACAGTCTTCTCCGTCACCGCCCTCGACATGGACACCCGTTGCCAACGGCGTGTTGGAAATCGACGACTCGATGATCACTGGAAACCAATACGGACTGCGACAGCTCACCGGCCAGAGTTTGGTGTCCAGCGATACCGACTACTCGAACAATGCAGAATGGGGATTGTACATCAAGGGTTCCTTTGATCTGGATGGCTGCACGGTCAGCGACAATGCCGTGGGAGGTATCTGGTTGGATCAGATTCAGGATGGTGACTTTAGCTACGCCGACGTGACGGTCTCCGATAACTCGCAGTGCGGCCTTTACCTGCAAAACTGCAATGTCACTTTCGACGCAACCATGCTGCCCACAAACGCTATTTCCGGGAGTGCGCGGGCGTTGACCGTGGCCGGCGGGTCACTGGCGGCGACTGGCTTGACGATCAACGGAGCGAGTGTCGCTGGAATCGATGTTCAGAACGGAACGTTGGCTGTCGCTAACTCGACGCTCTCTGGCAATGCCTATGGAATCAGCTCCAGCAACAGCGCGGTGACGTTGCACACGGTCACACTGACCGGCAACTCGACATGTGGAGTTCACATTACCGGCGGGACTTTGGCCGCCGACGGTTCCGTTGCTTCGGGTGGAGTCGACGGAATTTCAGCCGACTCTTGTACCTCGGTGACGCTCGACACCTGCACCCTGTCGGGGAACAGCGTGGGGCTTTTGGCCAGTCGCAATACCTCGCTGGTGGTCACCGGGTCGACTTTCACGGGGAACACGGTATGGGGCTCTGCAGTGGAACCAAGCGGTGGCTCTGGAGTTTCAGTGACATTCGATTCTTGCGCGATACAGGGCAACGCAGGTGGGCTATCGGTTAGTAGTGCCACGGATGGGGACGTCAAGCTACAGGGAGGAACGGTGATCAGTGACAACACGAGTACCGGACTGCACTTCGAGAGCTGTAACCTGACCGTCAACGACCAACTCGCCGGGACGGCGTGGAGTTCCCTGCGCAACCACTACGGAATCAGCGGCACGGGCAGCTCCCTGGTATTGGACGGTGTCGTTGTTTCGGACAGTACGGCTTACGCCCTGCATACGACGAACTGTGCCTTGACGGTCCGCAACAGCAACCTGACCGGCCGTAACGGTATCTATGTGGTGAACAACAGTTCTTCGACCGTCGATGCCACTCGGTTGACGGCGACGGCAAGCGGAGTCACGAGTTGGGGAATCTACCGGCAGGAAGGAGACTTGCTGGTGAGAAACTGTGTCATCAACGGATTCGAGAACGGGATCTACCTTGAGACTGGCTCGTCACACACAGCGACGGTTGTGAACAATACCATTGCCAACGTTGGGACCTATGGAATCTACATCGCCGATGGGCCGGCTAGGGTGGAGAACACGATCGTGGTCGGTAACAACGCACAGTACGGTATCGTGGATGATGGGGCGCAGTTGACGCATTCGTACAACCTGATACATGGCGTTGCTAATGCGTTTTCCGGAGCGACACCGGCCACTGGCGAGATCTTCAAGACGCCCCGGTTCGCCGACGCAGCGGCTGGGGACTTCAGTTTGGGGCCCGGATCACCTGCCATCAATGCCGGCCTCGACCAAAGCATCGATGTTCCGACTGACATCGTGGGGAATGCCCGGCCACTATTTCATGCGTTTGACATGGGTGCCTACGAGTATCCTGACGACAACGCGAGTTTTCGTGTCCTCGACTGGACGGAGAGGCGATAGAGAGCAGCAGGGCGTCGTCAGGAGTCCTCGCCGCCGTTTAGCCCGAAGACTCGATCCATGTTTTGGGAGATCTCCCGTAGTCGCTCCGGCCCACCGCCGCGGACTTCGGCTGCCGCCCAACCGGTATACCTGATTTCCGCGAGTGCCTTGCGGACGTCGGCCCAGTCGAGGTCTCCTTCACCGATCTTGGTGAACTTGTTCTCGGCTCGGGAAAAACCTTTGAGGTCGAGTTTCACAATCCGCCGCCCCAGTGCGCGAATCCAGTCACCCATGCTGCCATACTTCCAATGGTTGCCAATGTCGAACTGTAGTCCGACCCAAGGCGAATTCAGCTCGTCGACAAAACGAACGAACTTATCGGCCGTTTGGTCGGACCCACCCGCGTGATCGTAAAGGAAATGGTTCCAGACGTTCTCGATCGCAATGAACACGCCGAGTTCTGCGGCCAGGGGAAGAGCCTGAGAGATATTCTCGAGCGATCGTTTCCAGATTTCGTCTTCGGCTCCATCGTCACCGTGCCCGATGACCAGGAGTACCGTCTGGCCGCCGATCTCCTTGGTGTCGCGCAAGGCGAGTTTCAAATGCTCGAGAGCGGTCGCCCGTTCGTCGGCGCTGGAGCTGCTGTGGCGGATCTTCCAATGTGACGAACAGACGGTCCCGTCGACTGGGAGCCCAGCTTCCCGGATCGCGCGCTTGGTTTCCTGGATGTTCATCCGCTGTTCGGGACCCATGAAGGGCGAGTTTAACTCGATCCCGTCGAAGCCGGCCTGCTTTGCTGCGCGAAATCGGTCGGTGAGCGAACCGTCTACTTGGACCATGCCGATCTTCAAAGTCTTGTAGAGCCGGCCTTGCAGGTATTGCTCATGATGGTCGCCGCGCGATTTCAACGGAGAGGCTGCTGCCAACAGAGCTGCGGTTCCTTGCACGAAACGCCGTCGCGAGAGAAAGAGATCAGGCATGTTCAGCTCCTTGTCTTTCCATGGGATGGGAGGGATTCGTGTTCTCGACTCAGGGTGACGGTCCGGCGCCAAGGTAAGAACGGGTCCGAGCGGAGAGAGAAACATAGCTTAGTGGTTTGTCCGCAGTTCGCCAGAGAGACAGAAAGATTTGGACAAAAAAACGGGCCGACCGCGTGCATCGCCGCGTGATCACGAAAGTCCTTGTGTTGGTTTGTTTTGAAACACAGAGGCACAGAGATCACAGAGGAAGCTGGGGACGGCCTACAATGTGGCGCGGAGTGCGATGAATGTTGAAACGACACGATCTCACGATTCAGCAGCGGTGCCACGCCGGATCTCCGTAACACCCCGTTCACCACCGTACCAACCGTGTACGCCCCTCCGGCCACAAATCAGCCGGAATGCGTTAGCATCCGGTTCTGGTGGGAACTGTGGGCTAACGCCCAGCGGCTGATGCTGCAGAGTTACACCGCCAGGCAAAGGGCCTCCTGTTGATCCGGTAACTCGTGTCAAAACAAACAGAATGAAGATCAGACATTGACCGTCGTTTCTTTATCGCATGATGGGTGTAGAATCGACGCACCCAGACAGGCCGCGACCGCTTCGTCCAATAAGCAGCTCTGCCGTTTCAGCTCTCTTTTTTGTCATCAACTCGAGAAAAGGGGAACCCCATGTCGAAGAGAATGCAGACCGCAAAGAGCGGCCATTCGAGTGATCGTCGGCAGTTTGTGCAGCACACTGCGCTGGCTGCTGCGGCCTGTGGCCTCGGTGCTGTCCAGACCGTTTCCTCGGCGCACCAGCGGACTGCGGGCAAGTCGAAGATTGGCATTGGAGTGCGGTTCAACGAGCGGTGGCTGCGAAGCAAGAACGACGACGACTTGCGGTTCTTCAAACAGATCGGCGTTGACCGCGTCGATGTGACGCTGCAACTGGTGCGCGGTTACACAGAGCAAGGCATTTTTGCTAGGTCGGATTTGCAGGAGTTGATCGACCGCCTGGACAACGTCGGTCTGAAGATCGAGCGTGCCAATTCACTGGGCCCCTTTTATCTTAACGCCCACTTACATCGGGCCGAGGGCCAGCAGGAGATCGACAAGCTGAAGCGGATCGCCGAGATGCTGGCCGATGCCGAGATTCCTGTCTTCGGTATCCAGGCGTGCCAGGCCGCCCTGCACACCGCTGATTCTAGGCAGGGGTGGGTTCGCAAGACCAGGCGCGGTGGTTACGAATATCCCAGCTTTGACATCGAGCGATCGCAGACTCACTCCCCACCGCCAAAATACAAGGTCACGGCCGACCAGCTCTGGAAAGGACTCATCAATATCTACCGCCAAGTGATCCCAGTGGTCGAGGGCAGTAAGACGGTCGTCGCTATGCACGGCAACGATCCGCCTCTGTACGATTATCTTGGCAATCCGCAGATCCTCTGCAGGTTCGCGGACTTCGACAGACTCTTCGCTGAGGTGCCTAGCGACCACAACGGCATCACGTTTTGTGTGGGCACTCGTTATGAGTCCGGTGAAGACGTATTCGCCGGGATTCGCCACTTCGGCGAACAGGGAAAGCTGTTTCACGTCCACTTCCGCAACGTCCGCGGTACGTTGCCGGGACAGGGTGGCTATGCGGAGGTATTTCCGGACGATGGCGATCTGGACATGGCAGCTGTACTGCGGGCGCTTCACGATGTGGGTTATGACGGTGTCATCGACTACGATCACGCGATGGGAATCACCGGCGATGACCCGTTGCCAAAACAGTACATTGCGTTCGCTGTCGGCTACATGCGCGGTTTGATCAACAGCCTTTAGCTCGAAAACGATCGATCGCTGCTGCGTGTACGCTGTGCCATCTCTTCCATCGCTCGCGCTCTTTGAAGTTGCGCTTTCGGCTCTATCGTAACCCGAAGCGTCAGCGAGGGAACAAGTTGCGTTGGTACACCAACTCCCCCTCACTCTCACTCTACGCAGTTAAGGACTTTTCCCAACATTTCCGCTGCCATCCGATCGTAGCCGAACTCGCCAGAGTTTGGCGGACTGCCGGCTCGTCCAAATTCTGGCGAATTCGGCTACAAGAAATCGTAAACGGCGTCGCCCCTCGCTGACGCTGCGGGTTACGAAAACGCGACGAACTGTCCCTCCGGAACGGCCCGAGTTTGACTTTCCCGTCTCGTGAGCTATCCCTTTCAATGACTCGTCTTTTCAGATTTCACGGGATCGAATACCGGCGCGCGGCTGCTGGTTGATCGGCGAGTCGACTTGCAGGCACGGGACCTCGCGGCGGAGTCCTGTCGCGGGGGGGACTTTCGAGGGGCGTCATGTCACGTCGAATCATTGTGGTTGACGACAGCCGGACCATTTGTGTGCAGCTGTCGGAGATCTTGACAGAGGTTGGCTACGATGTGGTGGCTGCCAGCGGCGGCCAGCAGGCGCTTGCTATCGCCACCGAGTTTCACCCGTCGCTGGTGATCCTCGACATCCAAATGCCGGAGATGGACGGTTACACGGTATGTCAGAGGTTGAAGGCGTTGGGAGATCCGTACGATCAGATCCCGGTCGTGTTCTTAACTAGCCTCGAATCGCGAGCTTTACATCTGTTGGGTGTCGCGATGGGCGCCTACCTCAAAAAGCCGGTTGATCGAAACCAGCTGCTGGAAGTGGTTGGTCGAGTCATGGAGCCTGCGAACGCCACGTCATGAGCACAACTCTTGTAGCAGAACTGGAAAAGTACTGCGTGTTCCGACAGTCTGATGTGCTGTTCGCCTTGCCGGCCCGATGCGTGGTGGAGGTGACCCCCAATCCGGTCATGGTGCCGGTCCCCTCTGCGGATCGCGTATTGGCGGGGATCGCCCACCTACGGAACGAGTTTCTCGCCGTCGTTGACTTGGGTGCCTTGGTAGATGGTGGCGAAACGGCTGATCAATCCGACAAACAACTGCTCGTGGTCAAGGGAGCACACGGTTCGTGGGGGCTCTACGTCGATCGAGTGGTCGGACTAGAGTCACTAGAAGTCTCCAACAGCCAGGACGTACGCGACGAAGACGATTGGGCAGCTGCCATGATTGGCTCGGCCACGCTGCGCAACGAGGTGACTCGCATTCTCAATCCCAGCTCACTGTATCGGCTCGCCGAGGGCGTGCTCACAAAGGCATGGACTCAGCCGGACCGTGAAACATCTCCAGCAGAGCAGGCGCAGCTTGACGCAACTCCGGCGGCGGCTGTGGCCAATATCCCTGGTGCCGAGTCCGGTACCAGTTCCGTAGCGGCCTGCGGGCGGCTGTCCAACGGGGAGAAAACCAAGTGAGGTTACACACACTATTAGTTGTATCCCACCTAGCTGCGGCGGCAGTTGGCGGGCTGTTGGCCGTGGTTGTCGTGCAAGGAGTGGGGTCGCTCTTGACGCAAGCGGTTCTGCTGGCGATCGCAACCGGTTTGGTGGCCATCGGTGGATTGGCGCTTGCAGGCCGCATCCGTCACGGACTGCGGTTGATGGTGCAAGCTGCCGCCAAGGGAAAACGGTCGGATGACTTTGGCGTAGGACTCTACGAACTCGATTGGGCCGCTGCCCAGCTATCGGAGTACTCCGAGCGTTGGTCCGATGCGGCCTCGAGTGCTCGTGAGCAGGTAAGAGACATCGAGGAGCTGCTGCTCGACTTGGACCGCCGCGCATCGACACGGGACCGTGGTGGACAAACGGCCGGATCGCAACTGCGGCAGCTGATGGCTGGTATTTCGGATTCGGCTGATGGTGAACTGAGTCAGATCCTCACCGGCACCCAAGAGATTTCCCGCTGCGTCCAGGAGATCGCCGAAGGAGCCGATGACCAACGCGACGCGGTGTCCAAGACGGCGACTTATGTCGAGCAGTTGTCCGCCGAAATCAGCACGGTCGTTCGCGATTCAGCTGGCGCCCAGGAAGCCGTCGGCGCGGTCCGCACGGTCGCGCTCGAGACCGTCGGACTTTGCGACGAGCTCGTTACCGGCATGGCCAGCTTGCAATCCCGGCTGGAATCCAACGAACGAAGGTTGCGGGCTGTGGGCGATCAGTCGCGCGAGATCGGGGCGATCGTCGAGAACATCGGTTCCATCGCCTCGCGGACAGATCTGCTGGCGCTGAACGCCTCGATCGAATCCGTTCGAGCCGGCGAGCACGGGCGCGGTTTCGCCATCGTGGCTGAAGAAGTACACCGCCTTGCCGAGCAGTCCGCACAGTCGACACGAGAAGTGGCCGTGCTGCTCGAATCATCGCAACTAGAAGCCCAAGAGTCGATTCACGTGGTGGCCGAAGAACAGCAGCAGATTGCCCGCGAGATGGACCGCATTCGCGAAGCTAGCGCTGCCATTCAGCGGATGCTGCAGATCCTCGATGAATCCTCCGGCCAAGTCGGAGGCATCTCGAACGCGGCCGAGCATCAGATGACTACAGCCCACGACTTGACGGTGGCTGTGGAGCGAATAGCGAACGTCGTCAAGGCGACCCGTAGCTTCGCGGAAAAAGCGAAATGGACCACCAAGTCGCTGGCCAAAGCGACCCAAGAGTTCAACGTCGTCTTGACCCCGCTCCGCCGATCCACGGGCCGGCGCGGGCCCTTGCAGTCCCACTCGCCGGAAGACGAGGCGTCTCCGGTCGAGGCATTGAACCTAGCCAACTAGTAGCGATTGTTCATGACTGATACCGGACAAGTAGCTGAAGTGCACGACCCGTTGGGGGCGTTGGACGCCGCTGTGGGCGCACTGGAGCACGGCCAGCAGCCGCGGCAGCAGGCCTCGGCCGCGCTGCGCGAGATTGCCGAATCGGCGGCCAGCGCGTCGCGGCCGAGCGTCGCCCAAGCTGCGCGGTTGCTCGCACGGCTGGCTGACATCCTGGCCCTTTCCGGCGACAACGACGCGGACTCGGAACAGATCTCGGAAATCGTCACGTTTCTACGCTCGGGGGTCCCGGTGTTGCGGGACGCCTTGCAGGACCGGCCGGAAGCAGAACATCAGTTAGAGGCGATGGTCGGGGAGGCCGCCGGCCGTTGGGCAGAGTGGCTCGAGTTGGTCGAGGACGAGCCGCCAAGCGAGGCGAAGACCTACTGGGAACTGCCGGAAGAAACTCCCAGTGACGAGGAACCGGTCGAAGCTCCGTCCGCCGAAGCGCTTTCGATGATCCTGGCCGCCGTATCCGAACCCGTATCGGGTGCCGCGGGCGATGAGCCCGCTCAGCCGGAGTCCGAAGCTGCCAGCGCAGCCGAGCCGTTCGCGCCGAACACGGACGCTGAACTGCCCGCTCCGCTGGGGCCCGTGCCGGCTCCGGATTCGCTGCGCGGCGAGTTGCTCGAGGCATACTCGGACGACGCTCAACGCTGTCTGGCAGCAATTGAGGCATCGCTGCTGGCCTGTGACGGACAGCCTGGAGACCGGCATCACCTGCGCCAGGTTTGCCGCGAGTTACATACGCTCAAAGGCGCCTCGGCCAGCGTCGGCATCGGTCCGCTGGCAGAGTACCTGCACCAGGTTGAGGAGTTCATCCAGTCGCGCTGCGACGCGAGCGACCAGGAGATCGCCGTCCAGCCGTTGCTTGAAGTGGTAGACGTGGTGCGCGGCCAGCTGGGCGGTTGGCAAACACCGGCCGGCGAGTCTGCCGGGCCGGCAACCAATGGCGGGCTGCAGGCGATGCCGCGCGGAGACGAAATCGGGCACGCGGCGGAAGAAACGGTTCGAGTCAAGGCCTCGCAGCTAGATCGGCTGATGGACATGCTGGCTGAACTGGTCATGCTTCGCAATGGTCGCGAGTCGCGGATCGCCGAACTGCATCGTTTGAACGACGAACTAATACGCTGCGCTACGCGGCTACGTGTGGAAGGCGAAGAGCACGCCAGCGGGGCGCTCGAACGGGCCGTCAACCCGATGCGGGAAGTAGCCAGCGACGTGCTGGAGATCTCACGCGGACAGCGTGAGATCTGTGACCGAGTATCGGCGGAGAACTTAGCCGTTTCGCGTTTCATCCGCAACTTCCGCCAAGAGTTGACCGAGGTCCGCCGGTTGCCGATCTCGGGGCTGTTTAGCCGGCTTCAGCGGGCGGTGCACGACGCCGCGCGGGCTGAAAACAAACAGGTGCAACTGCAGCTGATGGGCGAGCACGCTGGGCTCGAGCGATCGCTACAGGAACGACTCTACGAACCTCTGCTGCACATCGTCCGCAACGCAGTTGGCCACGGAATCGAAACCGCAGCCCAGCGAACTGCGGCCGGCAAGGAACCCTGCGGCACCATTACCTTGGAGGCCCGTGGTACCTCTAATCTGCTGATCCTCGATGTTCGCGATGATGGCCGCGGGTTGGACTACGACGCGTTACGAAGGCGAGGTGTCGAACGTGGACTGCTCTCACCTGACCAGGCGGCAAGTCGAGAAGAACTTGCGCAACTGATCTTCCAACCTGGTTTTTCAACGCGTGAAGCGGCGAACTCCGTGGCGGGACGCGGCGTGGGGATGGACGTGGTGGCCGAGGCTTTGGGGCGGATGCGAGCCTGGGTCGAGGTCGAATCGAGGCCGGGCGAAGGCACGACGATGCGCCTCTCCATTCCGCTACGGACGGTTATCGAACACACGATGGTGTTTCGCTACGGCGGGCAGCTGTTCGGCTTGCCGATGCAGGCTGTGCGGTCCGCGGGCGAGGCGCCCGCAGGTCGAGAGGGCGAGGAAGTGGTGTGCTGCGAACAGCTGCTCGGCCGGCCTGCCACAGGGGACCGGCCTCGTCACCGGCTGACCCTGGCTGGCAGTCGAAAACCGGGTGCCAATTCCAGCCCGAGCGCACCTGCGGGACAACTTGTCGTGCCGGTCGACGAGATTGTGGGTCCAGAGGAAGTCGTCGTACGACCGCTGCCACCGTTGTTGCGGCTACAGTCGCTGGTGGTGGGCGTGACACTCGCCGGCAGCGGCGAACTGCTGCTGTTGCTCGACGGACAAAGACTGATCGACATGACTCGTGGCAGCGCCCAGCGCCCGCAGAGGAGCAAACCGCAACAGGTAGAAGCGGCCGATGTCGAGGGCATGCGACGTGTGCTGATCGTCGACGACTCGATTAGCGCCCGCCGCTGTCTCGCGCGGATTGTACAGAACGCTGGCTGCGAGCCCGTAGAAGCGGCGGATGGAAAGGAGGCGCTCCAGCAGCTGAGGCAGGGGGAATTTGCTGCAGTCTTCTCCGACTTGGAGATGCCTGGGATGAGCGGGTTCGACCTGCTGCGAGCAATGGATGCAGACGACACGCGGCAGATTCCGGTGACGATCGTTAGCAGCCGCCAAGAAGAGCCGTACCGCGAAGAAGCAACCAGACTAGGGGCGATCACCTATTTGAACAAGCCAGTTACCGACTCTCGAGTCTACGAAGTACTGCAGCGGATGGGATTGGTTTGTGCAACCCAAAGCGAGGGATGACAGGCATGACTCAGCAGACTGTTTTGATCATTGACGACAGCGCGACCATCCGGCGATTGGCCGATGGCTGCCTCACAGCAGCCGGATATCGCGTCGTGGCCGCGGCTACCGCCGAAGACGGAGTGGAGCTGGCCCAGCAGGAGTCGCCGGATGTCATCTTGCTCGACCATCAGTTGCCCGGTACGACCGGTACGCAAGTGGCCTCCAAGTTGCTGGAACTGCCTACTGCCAGCCAAGTGCCCGTGGTGGTGAGCTCGACACTCCGCAAGAAAGCTTATGCGGAGTACCTGGAACTCTCCAATGTGGTCGACATGTTGCCCAAGCCGTATACCGAGGAGCTGCTGGAAACGACGATCGCCAACGCGCTCAATACGGCGGCGATGGTCGTGAACTCGCAGTCGGAGGGCACGGCGGTCCCCGAAGTCCTGCGAAGTGGAAACGAGCCGGACTTCACCGGCCGGTTTGCCGCGTTCGGCATTCGCGAGCTGCTGGACTTCGTCAACAATTCCGGCAAGGCGGGCGTCCTGGAAGTAGAGGGCAACGGCTTTCGGGTGTTCTTCTTTGTAGAGAACGGGCGGGTGAACGGAGTTTCGGCGAGTGGTGTGGGGACGGAGGAGGTGACTTGCTGTTTGCCCGAAGCGCTTCAAAATCTGGCCCCTATCGTCAACCTCACCTTGGGGGGCCGCGGCGCCTCGGAGCTGGATGGTCTGGTCGAACTACTCAACCGCAAGGTGGTCGATCCACGCCTGCTGAGAAAGTTGCTCCGGCATCAAGCTGCGGTGCTGGCCTGGAAGTGTTTTACGACGGAGCTGGCCGAGTTTCGCTTTACCCCAGGGGAGCCAACTCCCGCCGCTGTTCGCCAAGTTGCCGCTTGAGATCAGCGTCTTGGCGCTGCTGATCGACGGCGCGGCGCACTGCGACGAGCACGAACTTCCCAGTGCCGAGGACGACTGCGTCTATGTTCGCCGTGCGGTGCGCGGGCAGAACCTCGACCGGGCGGGAGTCGCACCACAGTACATGAAAGCGCTCAACCTGCTGGGCGACCGTCGTTCGGCTGCAGAGATCGCCGACCAGCTGGGTTGGACCGCGGACGAGGCCGTTCGCGTCTTGCACGCGATGCACCTCGCGGAGCTTGTTGAGCAAACAAGCCGCGGCACCGCGCGACAGGTCGTGGCATTCGAGACCGATGCAACTGTGGCCGGCCAGCTGCGAGAGGCACTTGATTCGGACCCGCTGCAGTTCTACGGAAAAGTCGTGCGGGACCAGATCGCACTGAGGCTTGTGCTGGGACGCAGCCAGCCAGATATCCTGGTGTTCAATCTGTCCTGTACAGAAGCGTTAGCGTTGATGAAGGACCAGCAACGGGCTCCGGAAGCGGCCGATACCAAGTGGATCGGTATTCTGCCGAGAGATATGGATGAAAGAGCCGCTCACCAGGTGCTTTGCGAATGGACGTTGCGCGTCGACAGGCTCCTGAATCAACCCCTGGACGCCCGCCAGTTCCTGCAGGCGCTGGAGGAAGTTTCGCAGGAAACCGGTCCTGACGCGGACGCCATCCCTAGTGCGGATACCACTCCTAGCGCGGATACCAGTGCCGTCGCGCCCAGGAATCTGAGAGAGCCGACGGTGACCCTGACGACGGCCCGTCTACTGCCACAGGAATTTGCCTACCAGAGCGACAACCAGGAGTAGTATGCCATGCCCTTCAACGATGTGAACGCTTCAGAGGCGACGGCTGCTGCCGACCGCGAAGCATACGAGCTGCTGCAACTCGAAGTGGAAAGGCTGCAGTATGAACTGGCTGAACGCGATGCTCAGCTTGCAGAGCTCGGTTCCCTTGACTACGCGGACGAGGGGGAGGAAGAGGGCGAGCCGGATGAGGCGTTGTTGACCCGGCTGGAAGATCTTCTTGCCGAGTTGGAACGAAACGACGAGCGCGGTGCAATGCTCGAGCAGCTGCTTCGAGCCGCCGAGGAAAAAAACCGAGCCGAGCAGGAAGAGCGGCGCCACTTAGCAGGGTGGGTTGACGACATCGAGCAACGCTTTGGCGAACGCGATGCCGAGTGGCAGGCCGAGCGCGACGCGCTGACGCACCGCGTGGAAACGGTGCTTGCCGAGCGAGACGGGCTGATGGACCAGCTCCGTGAGCGCTGTAGTCACACCGGCGGCGCCGTTGCGGCGAGCACAGCTGATCTCGATCAGTTGCAGGCCACCAATCTGAGTTTGCGGCAGGAGTTGCACGAGGCGCAAGAGCACTGTCTGCAGTTGGAGGAGCAGGTAAGGGAACGCAACAAGCAGCTCTCCTGCCGCACGCAGGACGACACGAAGCTGCGTGAGGAACAGCTCCAACTGGCTCAGGAACGAGCCGAACTGGCCAGGCAGCAAGCTGAGCTCACGACGGCCCAAGCGACGCTGCAGGAGCTGCCGCGTCGGCCGGAGACCGAGATCGACTGCCGGCTGCGCGAGTTCCGCCAGCACCTCCGTGAGATTCATAGCCAGGAGCAGCAGAATCCGGTCAAAACGTCACGACTTTCACGCCTTTGGGCCCGTATCGAGGGGAGATAAATGGTCATGAATTCAGATGGAGGTGCCATTCCTGTGGTGGACGATCCCAGCGAGCTGCTGGAGGCGGAGCTCGAGCGGCTGCAGCTGGAACGCGAGCTATGGGAACGGCAATGTCGCGAGGATGCGCATCGTTTACAGGATGAAGGAGTAATGTTGCAGGATGCCTGGCAGCGGTTGGAGGAGGAGCAACGCCGCGTCCTGGCCGAGCGCGAGATGGCTCGTCGTGGTGTGGCGCCCGGGATCGCGGGACGCACGCCAACCCCCAGCGGCAGCGGGAAACGTGCCGGATTCGCAGCAAACGCCGAAAGCCAGGTGCGAGCAACACGGAGAGCGACAACAAAGTGGCTTGGGCGCAAATTCAACGCATGCGCCGCGAAATGCAGTCGCACCAGCGTTCGCGATCGTAAGTCGCAACCTCAGCAATCAGGGACGTGCAGCAACTGAACAACAGTTCTCTGGTTAACCGAGAAATCCTATGACTCTTCTTTCCAAAATCTGTGAAACAGTTTCGTCGCTTACCCAGCCTCTATCGGATCCTCTGGATTCTCCGACCGAGTTCGCGGAACCAGTAGTCGAGAATCGTCGTAGTACTGCGTCGAAACAGGATCTGCAGTTTTGTCGTGTGATGCTCGCAGAGCGACAGCCGGACGATCGCACCCTGGCGCGGGCTTGGCGCAGGGTCGAGGAGACGATGGCCTATGTGCCCGGCGGCGAAACGAATATCACACCAATGATCGCCGTGGCCAGCCCAGATACTGTGGCCGCTCCGTTCGAGCCCGTGGCGGTTGATGCGTTCTACCTTGACCGGCACACAGTCACAAACGAACAGTACGCTCGGTTTGTGGATGACGGCGGTTACGACTGCCAAGATTTGTGGGCGGCGGAAACGCTACCCTACCTCTTGCAGTTCGTGGACCGGTCCGGGCTACCGGGGCCCAAGTACTGGGAATCCGGCAAGCCACCGGCCGGCAAGCTACAGCATCCGGTCGTGGGCATTTCGTGGTTTGAAGCGCAGGCCTTCGCCTGTTGGGCCGGGCGGCAGCTGCCGACGCCGGCCGAATGGCAACACGCGGCCAGTTGGTTCTCCACCGCCGATGCATCGCTGGGTACCAGCTATCCGTGGGGCAACGCCTTCAATCCCGACTGCGCCAACACCTGGCACAGCAAGCGGGGTGACACCGTCGAGGTGACTGCCTACCGCGACGGATCGACCCCCAACGGCCTATTCCAGCTTATCGGCAACGTCTGGGAATGGACAGGCGTTTCCTTAGGAGGCGCGGCCGACGAACAAGGCAACCGTCTGATCTTCGAGCATCCGATGGCGGAGGTCCGAGGCGGTGCGTTTGATACGTACTTTGAAACCCAAGCCACCTGTCAGTTCCGGACCGGGCAACGGCTGCTCTATCGAGGCCCGAATGTCGGCATCCGCTGTTGCGTGCGCGTAGCCGATCTGCCGCCGCCGCCGGACCCATCGGTGTTTGCGATGACAGAAAGCGAGTGGTGAACCGAACACGTCGAGGCTCATCGAGTAGACGGAGGAAGGAAGTTCGGGAGCGGCGCGGCGACGTGGCAGTGCAGAGCGAATTTAACCTGGATTGAGGTTCGAGATGATGAAACGCCTGGCAAGTCAGACTTTAGATACCACTCAGTTCGTTGGCGATGACGATTCAATAGGCTGTGTCTGTTGTTCAGTGCAGTATCCAGGCACCGGCAACCATTGCAACCGGTGCCAGGCACCGCTGGAGATCTCTACCGTCGTACGTTCCCGTGGCGCACCGCCTCGCTTCGTCTCGGTACTGGGTGCCAGCGGCGCGGGCAAGACCGTCTATTTGGGACTCTTGCTGGATTTGCTGAGCAAGGGGCACGGTGGTTTGAGTGGTGTGGCGAACGGAAGTTTTTCGATCGCGGTCCAGCTGAATGCGATCGGCGCGTTGGAGCGCCGGCACTTTCCCGAAAAAACTCCCTCCGAGGCGGACCAATGGCATTGGATTCACTGTGAAGTAACCAGCTCGCGGCAACCGAAGCGGCCCTGGGACATCGTGACACCTGACTTCGCGGGTGAGGCCATCTCGCTGGAGATCGAACAACCGGGATCGTATCCAGCGATCCGTTCGGTCGTAGGAAAGTCGGCTGGTGTATTGATGCTGTGCGATGCCATCTCGGCTTGTCGAGCTCCTTTGCATGAAGACATCTTTGCGCTGAAATTGGCCACCTACATTCAATCGGCTCAAGATGAAACGAATGGTCACAGTGGCAAGGGCGGTCGGCAGGGCAAGAATCCGGTGGCAGTCGTTTTCACCAAATGCGATCAATGTCCGGAGGTACGGGACGACCCCGAACGTTTCGCTGCCAACAACTTGCCGCGGCTGCTGCAGTACTGCCAACGAGGATTTTCGGAGTACCGTTTCTTTGCTGCCAGTGCCGTGTCACACTGCGCGACCCTGATGGACGACTACGGCTGTTCTAGCGAAATCGCGCTGCACGTGGAACCTCGTGGTGTCGTGGAACCCTTGCAGTGGATCTGCGCGTAGATCTCATCGGATGTTAACGGGGAGGTGATCGCCGTGCTTGTCGAACAGGCGATCTTTACATCGGCGCGGACCAGGCGCCATCATGGTTATCAGGTTGTGGCCCGTTCCCCGGGCGTCGACGAACGCCTGGAGCAGTTCTTGGCATGTTGGGGTCCTACACACGGTTCGCTGACGAGCCGGGACGTTGACGCCGAGAGCCTGAACTACTCGCCGATCGACCGGGATTGGGTGGCCCTCTCAAGAACGCTCTACGGTGGGCCCGAGTACAGTGGTCGTGGCGCGCTGCAAGTTGTGACTCGGTTCCTGCTCCTGCGGCGAAGTCAGTTGGAAGGGTACCAGAATCACCCCGTCGTGTTGGCTCGCACGGCGCGCATCCTAGGTCATCTTTGGTTAGGCAAATCCACAGGCCCCAAGATTCCCGAGGTCCAGATTCCCGAGCGGGCACCGCAGGCAGCGCTCGAGAATTCTGCGAGCGGTAAGTTGGATCCGCTGCTAATGCAACGAGCGCTGAAAGTCTTGCGTGCCGAGCGATTGGCCTTGGTGGGCGAGCTGGACCCGTTAACGACGATGGCCCGCTTGATCGAAGAGACACCACCAGAACGGCGGCTCGAGTTGAGTTTTAGTACGGGTTTGTGGCCCTCGCAGCATCGCCGCTTTCGAGTTCACCTTTTGCCGCAGCTGGATACCGACCTGCACGCGCGGCTGACGCAGCAAGGAATTCGCTTCGTCGCGACAGCGGTATGAAGTCGGCAGCTAAGTCGTTCTCCAGGGTGTTCTTGTCGAGGCGTGAGTGATGATCAGCTCACGTGGTGAAGAAACCGGCCGCTAACGCGGTTCGGCTGATGTCTAGCTGTTTGGCGACCTGGCAGATCAGCCGCTGGGCGTTAGCCCACGGTTTCCACGTTACCACTCTCCTGATCTATCTCGGCTCGGCAGGAGCCTCGCCCTCCCGAACGTATTGCACGACTGTTGCAAGGGTGTGATGAGGTGGCCCACGCCAAAAGGCATTCCGGCTGATTTGGCTTTCCCCTCATCCGGCCTTCGGCCACCTTCTCCCCGCCGGGGAGAAGGGACTTTGGTGGAGCGTTCGTTGGGTTAGAATGACAACCCGCGTTCTCGCCCATCCAGTTCAGAACATTCAGGGTCGTCATCCACAATGCAAGTAAGGCCGATACGCCGCACCAAGTACTTCTCGTGCCGTGGCTGGCTCTCGCAACTCTGCTGTTGGCTGATCATTATCGGTAGTCCTTGCGCCACCACCGCCCTTGATCAGCTGCGGCTGCCTGCGGGATTTCGAGTGGAACTAGTGCATGCAGTCGACCCGCAGAAAGAGGGCTCTTGGGTAGCGTTGACGGTCGACGAGTCTGGCAGGCTGATCGCCGCTGACCAGTTCGGTGGGTTGTTCCGAGTGTCTGTCGGAGCAACATCTGATGACCATCTCACATCCACCGTCGAGGCACTCGATCTTCCAATCGGTCACGCCCACGGGCTGCTGGTTGCCTTTGACGCTCTTTACATTGTCGTGGCCGCGGATGAACACCGGGGTCCGGGCCTTTACCGGGCACGCGACACCGACGCCGATGATCGGTTCGATGAGCTGAAACTGCTGCGGTCGCTCGGCGGCACGGGCGAGCATGGTCCTCATTCCATTGCCGTTGCGCCGGACGGGAGGTCCTTGCTGCTGTGCGCAGGAAACAAGACTGCCGTGCCGGATTTGGATAGTTCGCGCGTGCCCCGCCATTGGGGCGAGGACGATCTATTGCCCCGGATCTGGGGGCCGATCGGCAGCGAAGCGGGTACACCGGCTCCCGGCGGCTGGATCGCCCGGCTCGATCCGGACGGCGGTCAGCTGGAACTCTTAGCAATCGGATTCCGTAACGTGTTCGATCTGGCCGTCAATCGGAACGGCGAGATATTTACGTTCGATGCCGACGCGGAATTCGACATGAACACGCCTTGGTATCAACCCACACGCGTGCTGCATGTGGTCAGCGGAACGGACTATGGCTGGCGTTCGGGTTCCGGGAAATGGCCCCCGTATTTCGCAGACACACTTCCGCCGGTTGTTGAGGTAGGAGCCGGTTCACCCACCGGGGTTGCGTTCGGCTACGAAACCAGCTTTCCTCCCAAGTATCGAGACGCGTTGTTCCTCTGCGATTGGAGTTACGGCCGCCTGCTCGCGCTACATCTGCAGGCCGACGGAGCGTCCTATCGCGGCGAACTCGAGGAGTTCATGTCTGCGGTGCCGCTGGCAATCACCGACCTCGTGGTCAATCCACGAGACGGCGCGATCTATTTTGTACTGGGAGGCAGGCGTTCCACATCGGGACTGTATCGGCTGAGCTACGTCGGCGACGACGGCCCCACTACGGGCACGGCTGGGGTCTCGGCGAGCCCGGCCGCGGTCCTGCGCCGCAGCTTGGAAGCGTTGCATGACGCCGAGTGCGGGCGGCACGAAGTCGACGAGGCGTGGCCGCATCTGGCGCATGGCGATCGATTTGTCCGGCACGCCGCGCGAATCGTACTCGAGCGAGCACCTGCCGAACTGTGGCAGGAGCGGGCTCTCGCCGAGCCAGTGCCGGCCAGCCGGTTGACCGCGCTGTTGGCGCTCTCGCGTGCCGGCGATCCGGCTGTGCTGCCCAGAATGTTGGAGGCTCTGGGTAGCACGACCTGGTCATCGCTCGCGTCGAAAGATCAGCTGGCTATGTTGCGGGTCTACGAGCTTGCGCTCTGCCGTATGGCCACTGACGCATGGTCGATCGAGAGGCCACCGGATTGGTTCGCCGCCCTGCGTGAACGATTGGAGGCGTTGTATCCGACAGGTGATCGCCTGCAGGATCTTCAGCTCAGCAAGTTGCTGGTTTTTCTTCAGTCGCCGCAGCTGGCGTCTAAGGTCTTGGCCCGCTTTCCGAACGGGACCACTCGCGAAGATCAGCTGCAACTGGCCCTCTGGCTGCGGCACCTGCGGGAGGGCTGGACGCCGGCGCTTCGCGAGGAGTTCTTTCGCTGGATCCGTCAGGCCGCCACCTGGCCGGGTGGGCTCAGTTTCACCAAGTACATTGAGACGATTCACGCAGACTCACTTGCACATCTCTCGCCTGGCGAGCGGAAGGGACTGGGCGATCTTGCGCAGTTTCGCGTGCCGTCCTCGGCACCTCCGACCGTCGAGCAGAGGCCGTTGATCCAAAGATGGACGCTCGACGACTTGCTCCCGCAAGTCATGCACTCTCGCCGAGAACCCAACATCGCGCGAGGTCGGCGAGTGTTCGCTGCGGCGAGCTGCTTCGCCTGTCATCGGGTTCGTGGCGAGGGCGGCTCGACCGGGCCGGATCTCACAACTGCAGCGCGGAGGTTTAGTCAAAGAGATTTGCTTGACGCGATTCTGGAACCCGACAAGGCGATCAGCGACCAGTATGCGGCAGTTTCGGTGGTCACCTCTGCGGGACGCGTGGTTACAGGCCGGGTGGTCAATCTTGTCGGCGAGACGATGATGGTTCAGCCCGACATGTTAAGACCGGCCACCATCGTGCGAATTCCCCGAGCCGACGTCGAACGACTAAGCCACGCCAAGACATCAATGATGCCCCGCGGTTTGCTTGACACTTTCACCCCAGATGAAGTTGTGGATCTGCTGGCGTTTCTGCGTTCGACGAGTGCAAAGTGAAATCCAGCTCGGCCGGTTCCTGTGGCTGGGGCAGCCTGTAGACGGCACCTCCGAGCCAACGGCTGGGCCGGTAGAACTTCCGCTGGCACGAGTAGCAGCGGATGCAAGTGACCAACCACCTCAGTAGGCTTAAATTTCGATTCCCGCTCTGGCTGCGGAAAACAGATCCCGACCCGCAAAATGGGCAATTCCCGGACATCGGTGCCTCTCGATTTTCGCCAGGGCTCGTGTTGTCGCCGTTCGGAGCGTACCGGTGGACACGAACCTTGCTCTCCACCTCCATCGTCCAATTGATGGTGGCGAGTGATCCCCATCTTGCCGCGGCGGCTTTGAAACCTGCAACGCCGGCCTAGTTCTATCGTTTTCCTGGCTCGGACGGTTATCCCGGATTATTCGTGAAGCAAGCGTTAGTTAGGGCAAGTGCCTAACCCGAATTATTCATGAGCGATCTGCTGCGAGGTCGTAAGTCCATCCGTGGCTTCGTCATGCTTCACAATTCTCCCTCGACGTATTGCTTCAATACGCCTGCGGGAGAATTGCTCGCCTTCCTTGCCACGAACGTACTTACAACCTCTCGCCACGATCTTCATGAATAATCCGGGCTAACGCTCCCTCGGCCTTGCCTTGCATGTTTCAAGTTCCGTGCTCGCGCCAATCGTAACCCGACGCGTCAGTTTTGAAGTTGCGATTTTCGCTGTCTGGCGGATACAAGATGTCAAGTTCGCCGCGTTTTTCGGAACCCGAAGCGTCAGCGAGGGGGAGTTGGTGCACCAACGCAAGTAATTCCCTCGCTGACGCTTCGGGTTACGAAGAGGAGCGCGTTGCTTCAGCGCAGTTGCGACGCCAATAGTTGGACAGCAGCTTCGTGCAGGCTGTCTACTGTGAGGTCGGGCTCAAGGACAAGGTGTGCCGTGTCCCAATAACGGCTGCGGATCAAGGCCGTCCGCATCCCAAGTCGGGTACCGAACTCCACGTCGCTCAGCTTGTCACCGATCATCCAGCTCGACGGATAGTCGATGCTCTGGCCGAGCTGGTGCTCGATGCGTTTCGCCATGCCAACGTTCGGTTTTCTACAATCGCAGTTGTCTGCTGCGGCGTGCGGGCAGTAGGTGGTGGCGTCGACCGGTGCCTGCTGCGCCGCCAGCTGCTCCTGCATGTAGCGGTGCAGCAAATCGACATCCTCGGCACTGTAGAGTCCGCGAGCGATACCGGATTGGTTGGTGACCACTCCGATCGCGTAGCCGGCGTCGACGAGCAGTTTCACTGCGGCCGGCGCCGCGGGGAGCCACTCGAAGTCTTGAATCCGCGAGACGTAGCCGTGATCGACGTTGAGAGTTCCGTCGCGGTCGAGGAGAACAATTCTGCGCATGATCGGTCAGCCTGAGAGGTTGTTGCTTGCTGGAAGCCCACCGCCATTTTCTCGCTGGCGATCCTCCGATCCGGAAGCGAGCTCGTCCAAATCAGAGCATTTCCGGCGGCTTTCGCCAGGTGTCTGACCGGGCGGCTCGAGTTGTAAGTCGGGCTGCAGGCACCCCATGGGGGGGCTGAACCGGGACGCTGGGGACGAAATCGGGCTGTAAAAACTTGCTCTGCAGGCTCGGGGCCGATAGACTGGCTGGTATCAAATTTTCACATTTATCGACTCTTATATTGTATTATCCCTTCGCGAGTCCTCAAACATGAACGCAAGCTCTTGCGGCTCAACGCCATCAGTCGTGCAGTTGCGGCGGCCAGCGGGCCCCCTTCCGCAACCCGACAGCGAAAAGTGCACGCGACCGGTCATCCTGATCAATCCCAAGGCGACCTACTCAGACGAGATCGCTCAAAAGTGCTTTCCACCTATTAATTTGTTGCTGCTGGCGGCCTGTCTGGAGGAGGCTCAGATTCCTGTCGACGTGATCGACGCCAACGCTATGGGAATCGAAGACGAGGAGTTGGCGCAGCAATGCAGAGAGCAAAATCCGCTGATGATCGGGGTCCCTGTCTACGCCGAGACGCTTTACACGACGGCGCGGACAATTGAGGTGATCGCCCGCGCTTGCCCGGACGCAAAAATCGTCACCGGCGGCCCACAGGCCTCGGCGGCGCCCGAGTGGATGTTGCGGGACGTTCCTGAGATCGACTATGTGATGGCGGGCGATTGTGAGCGGAGTCTCGTGACGCTTTGCCGTTTCGTGCAGGCGGGCGAAAACCCGTCGCACCAGATCGCCGGACTCTTCACGCGGGAAGGAGGGGCTCCGATCGAGGGACACGGGCCACGCGTGAAGGAATTGGACAGCATACCTTTTCCGGCAAGGCACTTGGTTCAGCGGGGTTATGACGAGAAGCGATACTACGCGCTGATGATCGCCCAGCGGCCCGTGGACTCGATGATCACCAGCCGCGGCTGTCCGCACCGCTGTCACTTTTGCTACAACGTTGACACGAAGATGCGGTTCCGGTCCGTCGACAACTGTCTCGAAGAGATGGCTTACCTGGTTGACCGCGGCATCACCAACATAGAGATTCTCGACGACAACTTCACTGCGGTTCGTTCTCGGGCCATCGACTTCTTCGGCCGGCTAAAGAAGGAGAAACTGGGGGTTACGCTGCGGGTGAAGGCCCGGGCGGACGCCATCAAGGAGGATATGGTCAAGGCGGCTCAAGCCGCCGGCGTCTACAACATGAGCATCGGTATGGAGTCGGGTTCCGATGCCGTGCTGAAAGCGATGAACAAGAAGGTCACGGTTAACCACTTGGTCGAGGCGTGCCGAATCGTGAAGAAGTATCGCATGGACTGCCACACGGGTTGGATTCTTGGATACCCGGGGGAGACCAAGGAGACGATCTCGGAGACAATTGACCTGATTCGGGCGGTCAAGCCGACAACGGCGGGGATCGGAATCCTGCGTCCTTATCCTGGTACGGCTTTGTACGATCAAGTAAAAGCGGACGGGTCGCTGGTCGGCGATTGGTCGGCGCTCGATCCCACACCGCCGTGGGTCAAGCTGCCTTGGATTAACTCGTATCAGGAGATGGTCCGGATCCTCAAGGATGTAACCCGGAAGATTTACTTCCGGCCGTATTACTTTGCGACGTATGGTAAGCGAATCTTATCGAATGCGAACTGGATGATGGCTCGCTACGCCGCTCAAGAGTTGACGCGGTCGATGCCGTTCTCGAAGCGAAAACTGTCCTATCAATCGCACGCTGTGGACATCAAACACTAGTGTGAAGCCGTTTTTTACTTTCTGCTTTTCGTAGCGGCTCAGTCCAGCCGCAGTGATGCCGGCAAGTACGCGTAGCGCGGGACCGCCTTGTGAGCAAAACCATCCTGCGAGGTGTGCCATGGGGCTCCTAACCAAAGCAAAACTCGGTATGTCCGTGCTGGAATACCAGCTTACGGGTAAGCCGAAGCCGATCGCCGTTGCCTGGCTGATCACGGGGCGCTGCAATATCCTCTGTGACTACTGTAAGTGGAAACAGGAGCGCAAGTCCGACGAACTAAACACGCAGAGCGTGTTGGATTTGATCGACCAGATGCACGCGGCTGGAGTTCAGCTAGTATCGTTCACCGGCGGTGAGCCGCTTGTCCGCCAGGACATGGGCGAGATCATTCGGCACGTCAAACGCCGCGGCATGGTGTGCAAGATGAACACCAATGGCATCATGTTGCCGCGACGAATTGACGACTGCCGGCCGTTGGATCTATTGCAAGTCAGTGTCGACGGGCCTCCGGAGATCATGGATCGGTTGCGAGGTAAAGGAACCTCTCAGCGAGCGACGCACGCCATCCAGTATGCGACGGAGGCGGGGATCCGTACCCAGCTGATTGCCTGTCTGACACGTGACAATGTGTCGCGGTTAGATGAGGTGCTTGACTACGGCTTAGAACTTGGAGTCGGTTTCTGCTTTCAAGTTCTAACCACGAAGTATCTCACGGACGAAGAGATCGATAATTCCGTGCCCGCAAAGGCGGATCTAGAGCGAGCACTCGAGTACCTGCTCGGGCTGAACCGTAGTGGAGATCGGCGGGCACGCGCTATCGCCAGTAAGAACAGCGAACTGGAGTACTACTTGGGGATCTTGCAAGACGGTTCTCCGGGTTGCGAATGCGCATTAGTGACTTGCACCATGATGCCCAACGGTCGTCTGATCTTCTGCGGTAGTGCCAAGGCAGGCAGCTATCGCAGTTACGACACGACCAAAGTGGGGTTTGCTGAAGCGTTCCAGCAATTGAGCATTCCCGACTGCGATGGTTGTGTGTGTGTCGGCAAGCTGCGGATCTCGAAGGTCTACCAGATCGATCTGCCGGTTATCAAGGAGATGATCGGCGCGCGATTCTAAGAGTGTTGTCGGCGCGACGCTCGGCGACGGGAGCTTGCCGGTCATGTCCTCTGTGCTGGCGACGCCTGCGGCGGCAAGTCCCCTCTGCGTCGCGCTCACACGCCGGCCCTCTGAGCACGCTCGGCGACTGACGGTCAGCAGGCTATTTTATCTTTGCTAGATCATATCCTGGCGATTTGGAACGATAGGTGCTGTGGAGGATCTTGGGCACCTTGAGCGTGACGGCGTTGTTCTGGCAGCTTTCCACGCACGTCATGCACTTCACGCAATTGCTGCGGATTTGTGGCGGGCCGCTGAGGTCGATCGCGCCCACCGGGCAGAGTTCTGCGACGTGTGCCAGGTCCTCTTTGCGGCTCGTGTTGAGCGTGGGTCGTATGGCGAAATAGCGGACGCCGTACTTGATCTTGCCTAGGATGCCAATCTTGGCTTTGGATGGTACGGCCGGTTTGATGGGAACACGGATTTCATCAGTCGGTGGTCCGATCACGTCAATCTGGTTCGGGTCGGAGACGCCCAATCCCCGCTGCTGGGCAACTGAGAGGATCTTGACGGGAGGGATGCCCGCTAGATCGGCTAGGATCGTGTCCAGAGCCACTAGATCGGTTGACCCTGCCACCAAGCCAACGTGCTTGGGTGTGCCATTCGTGGGTCCTTGGCCCTCCATCACCAGGATGCCGTCCACCAGCGCCAGGGCGGGTTTCACGTGTCCAAACACGTCGAGGATGACGTTCAGGAAGTCCACCCAGCGAGGGTGTTTGAAGTGCTGGTATGGCTTGATGGCCCCCGGCAGTATCCCGAACATGTTCTTGACGGCACAAGTGAATTCGACGAAGTCATGAGGCTTCAGCTTGGGAACCGAGATGACCACGTCCGCGTCCAACACGTGCTCGCTCATGTAGGTCTGCTTGATGTGCACGCCATCGATCTGCACGGTCCTCATCTGCCCGGAGTCGAGCGGAATGCACGGCACGTCCAGCTCTTGCGAGAGCCGCGTGAAGCCGGAAAGATCGAAGGTCTCCCGGGTAAAACCGTAAATGCTGCACGAGTCGCCGATATACGGCTCGCCCCCTGCGTCTCGGACGAGTTGGACAACCGCGGCGGCAAAGAGAGGGTGCGTACAGACCGCCCACTCCGGCGGTCCGGCCTTGGTCAGGTTCACCTTAAGCAGCACCTTCTTGCCGGCAACGATTTCCGCAGCGCCCATCGATTTCCAAATGGGCGTTAAGACG
Source organism: Pirellulaceae bacterium (assembly GCA_965223305.1). Classification (GTDB taxonomy): domain Bacteria; phylum Planctomycetota; class Planctomycetia; order Pirellulales; family Pirellulaceae; genus CBDCWT01. The sequence goes on from CBDCWT010000034.1 coordinate 61,355, forward strand.
TTGAAAACATCTTCGTACTTATCACATCGGTCTACATAGACGCTAGGCATGGAGCGCTCCGTTCGTAGGTCGGCGACAGGCTACCAAGACCAGCTGCGAGGTGGTGCCCAAACACCAAAGGCTAAGTTCTACCTCCTCACTGTCAAGGGTTGTCAAGCGGAAGGGGATGTTCGCTTGGCACCAGCCAGTTCGCGGAGCAGCGGAAACATGAAGGGGATGCCGAGTAGCGCCGGAACCACTTGGACGATCAACGACATGAAGAGACCCACGCTCAGCAGGGTCGTCGGGTCGGCGAATCCGGCGAACATTGCCATAAGCGTAGCTTCCCGGGGCCCGATGCCGGCCATCGACGGTAAGTTACTCATCAGTACAACGACCGATCCCAGCACCAACAGCTCCGGGATTGTAGGGGGACGCGACGGATTGAAGGCGATCAACACCAGGCCGCATACGGCGAGTGGGCGAAGTTGGAAGAGGGCGCCGTAGCAGAGGAAGCCGATTTTCTGCTGCCAAGAGAACTCTTCAAAAGCACTCAACACCCCGCTTGCCAGGCGACCTAGCTTTGGATGCAAGATCGAGGCGCATCGCATCGCTGCCTGCCGCGCCGCGCGAACTGCGAACAGCAAGACCACCGCTGCGCCGATCGCCGAATGCAGCAGCAAGAAGCCCAGTGCCGGGATCTGGGCCATGGTCGCAACACCGACATAGAGCCAGAAGACCTCGCCGAAAAAGTTCAGTGACTTGTCGAAGACCACCGAGCCAGCCGATCGTCCGAATCCAAAGGACTCCAATCTGGCGAAGTAGGCTGCGTTGACCAACTCGCCTGCCTTCATCGGCACGGTAATCCGGATCGGATCTGAACCCATCCGCACCCTGAGGACCTCTCCGAAGGGAACTTGCGCGCCCATCGCGCGGAGGATGCGCCACCATTTGTCGGAGCCTAGCAGAATGTGCCACAGCGCGGAGAAGATCAGCGTCCCCACCAGGATGCGGAGGTCTGCCCGTGCAACCTGCTCGTCAATGTCTCCCAAACGAGCGTTCGTTTTCCAGCAGAGGACCGCCAGAACTCCGAGCGACACCAACGGCGCCAGCAGTCGGCTACCGTGCCTGCGAATGAAGTTGCTCATCAAGTTGCGTGATCACGGGACGCGGCCAGAAAGATATGCCCTCACTCTGGCCTGATGAAAAAGCGGTCGAAATTGGAGTTCGCCAAATATCATTCTGTTTTGCAAAGCGATCGGGAGGGCAAAGCGATCAGGAGGGCGAGGCTCCTGCCGAGCCGAGGGACACAAGCAACGGCTCCGCGCGAGCGTGGCCCTCCCAGATGATCCGCCACCTGATGGAACAAACGAGCTTCGACCGTTGTCTACCGGGATCTTCACCAGCCACTCTCACTCCCCATCACCTCGAAGCGAGGCTGGCAAACGGTTGGGAGACAGTACTGGCAATGCTGGCCGCTGTGTGCCGGCGTCGGTGCGTAGGATGCCATGTTGCCGCTGTGGACTAGTATCGCCGCTGGCGAGCAGCTCCTCAGCCAGCAGCAAGACTTCCTGGACGGTGATTTGTTGCATGCACTGGTTATCGGTACAGGTTGTCAAGCGGTTGTTGTAAGCGCTGACACAGGGGCTGCAGGGCAGGTTCTTCCAGATGTTGTGAGCTCGCGGGGTTCGCGCCCCGAACAGCGTTGGCGTTTCCGGTCCAAACAGCGTGATCACCTGAATCGGTGTCAGCGAAGCGAAATGTGCCGGTCCACTGTCGTTCGTGATTAGCAAGTCAGCCAGGCAATAGAGCACCAGCAGTTCGCGGAGCGTTGTCCGGCCGGCCAGCGAAAAACAGCGCGGCGAGTTGACCTGATGGACCATCGCTTCGGCAACTGCCGCCTCGTTCGGTGCTCCGGTGAATGCTACATGGATGTCTTCCCTATGCGCGATCAGCGATTTAGCAACTTCCACGTAACGGTCCGGTGGCCAGCGGCGAAGTGGCAGCAGATCTGACGCGTTGCCGTTCAGCAACACTAACGGTGAGTAGTGTGAACGGCCGGCCGTTGTTTGGAGCAACGACTCGACGCGGAGCTGCTCCTCTTCGTCCGGGTGGAACGTCGGGTCGTGAGCGACTTCCGGTTGCTCAGTACGCGGCGCAGCCGATGTGTGGCCCACGACCGCGTCGACTATCGAGAGAAACGTGTCAGCGGTGTGGAGCTGCGGGTTGTACTTCAGACGCACGGTCATCAAGTCGCCCCGATAGGGCGCCCCGTCGCCTTGACGATGGAGTCCGACCCGCACGCCCGCTCCGCTGAGATAGGTGAAGATGGCGGAACTGCGAGCAAAGAACTCGAAATCGGCCGCGGCGTCGGGCGCGAGCCGCCGCAGCCGCCGGAGCGCTGCCAGCGAGCCAAGTAATGAACGGGACAGGCCAGCTGTGGGGATGGTGATGACATTTTCTGCGGGCACTAGTCCCATGACATCGAGGATAAAACGGTTCTCGGCAAACACGAGGAAGTAAACGTTTTCACGTCCGACCATTTGCACGGCACGCTGAATGGCCGGTCCCGCGAGAACTGTTGCACCTTGTTCTGCAAGTTTCACGAATAGCAGACTGCGGATCGAAACGGACCGCCGCCCAAGCGCAGACCGCAAGAGGTCCGCGCCGTACCGGATCCAGGTAAGTACCAGGCAGGCGGGCACACCGAGCCAGAGATCGATCCGCCGCATCGTGGTTACGTTCATTGTTCGCCAGTCGGGTTTCCCCGCCGCGTTCAGTGTGCTGTTCCCACCGCCTCAATTATCGTCGGTCGCGGTGCCCTCCGCCAGTTTTTGGATCTTGGCGATCAAAGCACTGGTGCTGTAGGACCCTTTGATCGGGGCCAGTGAAATCTGGCCTCCATGACTCTCGACGGTTTCATGACCGACGACCTGATCGCTGGTGTACTCGGCCGACTTCACCAGCACGTCGGGAGCTACCTGCTGAACCAACCCTGCCACACTGATGTCATCGAAGATCACGACATAGTCGACGTGCATCAAACTGGCCAGCATCTCGGCCCGGTCGAGCTCGCCGATGATGGGATGTCCTTCACCCTTAAGTAGTTGCACGCTGTTGTCGCTGTTGACGCCGACGACCAGACAGTCGGCTTGCTGGCGAGCATGTTGCAGCGAAGCAATATGCCCGGGATGGAGTAAGTCGAAGCACCCGTTGGTCATCGCAATTCGCTGGCCAGACGATCGCCGAGCTTGCAACTCTCCCAGCAGGCGCTCGATCGGGATGACCTTCTGACGCGAGGTGACGCCCAGGTCAGATAGCTCATCCAGCAACTCGCTGCGGGTAAAGGGGGCCACGCCCAATCGCTGCACTTCTAAGCCGCCGGCCAGATTTGCCAGCTCAATGACCGTAGGCCAGTCGGCACCGGCAGCCAGCCCGAAACCCAGTCCACAGAGCACGGCGTCCCCTGCTCCGGTGATGTCAAAAACCTGCTTGGGCTGCACAGGAAAAAAGCGAACGTGGCCCTGCGGGTCTGACCAGGCGATCCCATCGCGGTCCAAAGTCAACACAATCGACTCGATGCCAAAATCGAGTAGCTTTCGCGCTGCTTCCTGGCTCTGCGCCAGCGTTTGCACCGGAGTCCCTAACGCAAGCCCGGCTTCGGTGCGGTTCGGCGTGATGCAGGTGCAGCCGGAATAACGTCGATAGTCGACGCCGCGGGCCGGATCGGCGACGACTGGGATGGCGCGCTGCCGGCATTGCTTTACCAGCCGAGCCAACAGCCGCTCGCCGCAGACACCTTTGTTGTAGTCGCTGACCAGGACTAGGTCGACTTCGTCCAAGCGGCGCTCGATCGCGCCGAGTAGCCGGTCGGCCGTGTTCTCAGAAATCGGTTCGGTGTCTTCTCGGTCGACACGTATGATCTGCTGAGGATGGCGGCTCTGCGTGCGGCCGAGCAGCCTCTCTTTGACCGTTGTTGTTCTTTCGTTGCTGACCAAGATGCAGCCGCCATCGACGCGATCGACTTGAAAGAGCTCGCGAATCCGCTGTCCCTCGCGGTCGTCCGCAGTCACCGTCGCCACGATGACGTCGACTTCCAACGCCGCCAGAATCATGACGACACTGCCCGCACCACCCAACCGTTCATCGCGGTCGGTGACCTTCAGCACCGGGATCGGTGCCTCGGGACTGATCCGGTCGGCGTGCCCGAGGATGTACCGGTCGAGCATCACGTCGCCCAAGACCAGGATCCTGGGGCGGCGGTCTGTGGTGAGCAGTTCGAATAGCTGGCGAGCCACAGGATGAGATTCCAGTTTGCAGTTGCAAGTGAACGCCACCCCCGATAATCGCACAACCGTGCTGCGACGTCGAGCGGTAAGTCATGGGATTGGGCGAATTAGGCGCTATGTGAGGGGGTGGGCAGCCAGAGGCAATGTCTAATGACTAATGACTAATGACTAGGGAATGTCCGAATGACGAATGACCAAGGAGTGCTGACGAATGACCAAAGGTGATGCCTGAAACCACCGTTGTGCAGCTTCGTCATCGAACGTGATTGGTGATCGATATCTACTAGGCATTGGCACTAGTGAGTCATTAGTTCATTAGTCATTCAACTCCTCGCGGGTCACATAGAGGGCGACCTCGTTGCCGATTGTGGGTGGCTTGGGCCAGGTCACATCTCCGGCGGGTACCGCGACGCCAGATTGTGTGACTTCGGTTCCACTCACGGTATCAAACCAGCGCAGTTGGTAACTGCCCGCGATCATCAACTTGAGCCCCATTTCGTCTTCGAGGTCGTAGGTATAGGCGATGTACGACTTGCCTGGATTGGCCAACACCCACTTGGTGGAGCCGGCCGCCAACTCGTCATGCGGTTTCATCTGGTAAAAGTCTGTGGATTCCATGAAGGAATTCAACCGGCCGTCGTCGGCCAGCGTCTCCTCGGAAGAAGTATCAGCGTGGTGATAGGCTTCCAACGAGTGCATGCCGGTCATGGCACAAGACCACATGTAGATGCGGCTGGCCGCCCCACGCCGCGGGTGATGGAACGTCTCGTTCTTGAGCACAACAAAGTTGTCAGCGTCACGCCGATAGTAGGCCAGATACTCGCGATGCTGCTGTTCGTAGTCCTGCCGATGCGGGACTAGGTGCAACCAAGTTACCAGGCGGACGTGTGGGTCACCAATGTACTCGTCGGAAGTAATCCCGTCGGCCGGAAAGTCACCTTCGGGGTCGTTCGGGACGACGAAGCTCTGCACGATGGGATGATGGTGGTTGTCGGTTGTGGCAATCAATTCTGCGATCTTCTTAAAGTGAGGCGTGCGGGCTTTGGGAAGCTTGTTGCAGCTTTCTTCGATGCCCCAAATGATGTTCTTGTGGTGCTTGAACCTTTGGACGATCCCCTCGATCCAGCGATGCTCATCGGGATGTAGATTTCCGTCGGGATCCAGCTTCCAACCCATGGTTTCTACGTCGGTGGCGTCATTGTAGAACTCGAGGTGCACGATAATCCCGTGCCGTTCGAACTGATCGAGCCAACCGTCCCACTGTGCGAGCACTTCTTCGTCAAGCGGTTGGGAGGGATCGTGATCAACAAACGGGCAGTGCCGGTCGTCCCCTTCCTTTTTGAAGTTGCACCGCTGCATGCGAAACATCTGGCAGTGAAAGGCATTCACACCAGCCTTTGCCATGCGTTCGATCATCTTCTCTTGTTTGCCGCCGGCGCGCGTGCCGTCGGCGTTCAACTCGCCCTGAAACAAGAAGTCCTCAGGATTGTCGGGACCGGCCAAGTAGACCGGGCCACCTCCGTTGTACTTCAAGTAGCCGGGGTTCGACCCTGCGACGATGACTTGGCCCGGCAAAGCCTGCGGGTCATCCAACTCGGCCGCGCAAGACCACGAGCCAACGAACAGAATCAACGCCAATACGGCCCAACTTTCATAGAATCGAATCATTGACTTTGTTGCCCTTGTACAGTCGTTTCTCGCAGCTCATCAGGCCAGCACGCCCTGGACAGGCTCGTGATCTTCGACACCGGTTAGCCGCATGTCGAGTCCCTGGACTCGATACGAGAGCCGGCGATGGTCGATCCCAAGACAGTGCAAGATCGTGGCGTTCAAGTCGTGGATGTGCACGGGATCCTCGACGATGTTGTAGCTGAAATCGTCGGTAGCCCCGTATACGACCCCTGGCTTGATCCCGCCGCCGGCCATCCAGATGCTGAAACAGCGAGGGTGATGGTCCCGGCCGTAGTTTTCGGTCGTCAATTTTCCTTGGCAGTAGATCGTGCGGCCGAATTCGCCGCCCCACACGACAAGTGTGTCATCCAGCAGTCCCCTCTGCCTCAGATCCTGAATCAGCGCCCAACTAGGCTGATCGATGTCCCGGCATTGATTCGGCAAGTCACCTGCGACATTCAAGTGCTGGTCCCACCCGCGGTGAAAGATTTGTACGAACCGAACGCCACGTTCGACCATCCGGCGGGCCAGCAACGCGCTGGCCGCGTAAGTACCTGGCGTTGTTACGTCGGGACCATACATTTCCAAGATGTGCTTTGGCTCATCGGTGATCCGAGTCAACTCAGGTACGGACGCTTGCATTCTGAACGCCATCTCGCCTTGCGCCGTCCGGGTTTGGGTCTCGGGGTCGCCGTACCGTTGGAACGTCCGTTCGTTGAAACGAGCCAGTCGGTCCAGCACGCGACGGCGAGCTGCTGTAGTGACTCCTGCGGGGTTCGAAAGAAAGAGCACTGGGTCTCCGCTGCTGCGGAGAGCGACACCTTGATGGCGGCTGGCAAGAAATCCCGAGCCCCAGAGCCGGTTGTAGAGTGCTTGCGCTTCTTGGCGGCCGGTCCAGGTCGGCGTCATGACGACGAACGAGGGCAGGTCCTCATTGAGTGAGCCGAGTCCGTAGTTGAGCCAGGAACCTAGGCTGGCCCGGCCAGGCAGCTGGTGGCCGGTACAAATGTAGGTGATCGCCGGGTCATGGTTGATCGCCTCGGTATGCACCGAGCGGATGATCGCCAAGTCGTCGACCATCCTGGCGGTATAAGGCAGTAGTTCGCTGACCCAAGCTCCACTGTTGCCGTATTGGCGGAACTTGTACTTCGACGGCGCGAGCGGAAAGCGGGCTTGGCCGGAAGTCATCGTCGTCAGCCGCTGGCCCATGCGGACAGATTCCGGCAAGTCCACGTCGAACATGTCTTTCATCTGCGGCTTGTAGTCGAGCAAATCCATCTGGCACGGCGCACCGGCCATGAACAGATAGATCGCACGCTTGGCCTGGGGAGCGAAGTGCGGTAGGCCGGCGAGTCCCTGCGTCGCTTGCACAGGCTGCTCGCCAAGCAGTGAAGTGAGCGCAGCCGTGCCAAGCCCGAGCGCGCCGCGACCAAAGAAGTGTCGCCGTGTCATGGCGGTGAGATGAGCTTGATTCAGGTCCATTGCTGCACGACTCCAAAGAAGATACGGGTGGTGTTCCAGCCTCGGTTCTCTAGTTCTTGGTGACGACTTCATCCATGCTCAACAGCATGTTCGCCATCAATGTCCAGGCCGCGAGTTCGTCGGCCGCCAACTGTTCGTCGGCCTGCTGCTCGCCGATCGAGATCAGTTTCTTGGCGGCTGTTTCATGCGCCGAGTAGTGCGCGCGTTCTTCGTCGAAGCCGCACACCAACTCCTGTAACTCCTGGTGCGAGGGCCAGCGACAAGTGCACAGCCGAAACATGTACCGGGCACGCGATTCTGTGTCCGGGCCGCCTTCGCGCATGGTCCGCTCTGCGAGTCCGCGCGCCGCTTCGACGTACTGCGGATCGTTGAACAGCAGCAGGGAGAGCAATGGTGTGTTCGTTCGCTCGCGCCGGACGACGCACGCCTCGCGAGACGGTGCGTCCACGATGCTCATCTGCGGTGGCGGGGCCGTCCGCTTGATGAAGGTGTAGAGTGTTCTGCGATGTACCTTGTCGACTCCCTTGTCAGCAGCAAAACGGACTGTATTGGAACCACTGTAGCCCACTGCAAACCAAAGTCCGTCTGGTTGCGGTGGTTTGACGCTTGGGCCACCTAGCCGCTCGACCAATAGACCGCTGACCGCCAACGCCTGATCGCGCAGCATCTCAGCGTCCAACCGAAAACGTGGCCCGCGCGCCAGCAGACGGTTTTCTGGGTCGCGCCGATAGCCGGATTCCGCTCCCGATGATTGTCGGTAGGTGGCCGACATGACGATGCGTTTCATCAGCGCTTTGACATCCCATCCGTCGGCGACGAACTGCGCCGCCAACCAGTCGAGTAGTTCTTGGTGGCTTGGTGGTTCACCTTGCGAGCCAAAGTCGTCAGCGGTTTTGACGATCCCCGTTCCGAACAACTGCTGCCAAAATCGGTTGACCGCGACGCGCGCCGTTAGCGGATGGGAAGCGTCGGTTAGCCACCGTGCCAGACCAAGCCGATCCATGGGCAGGCTGTCGTCCATTGCCGGTAGCGCTAGCGGGGTCCGCCGAGAAACCGGTTCGCCGCGCTGGTCGTATTCGCCACGATTCAAATAGTAGGCAGTTTTGGCTTCTTTCGCTTCACGCCAGATCAACGTCGTGGCCACTTGGCGGTCGACATCTGCGCGTTTCTTGCGCACTGCCTCTAGTTCGCTACGGACCTGATCGAGCTGCTCGGAACGGGCGATCTTGTTTCGGAAGAAGTCGCGCACCAGTTCTGTCTCCGCCGGCGAACGGTCGCTGCCTTGCCGCCGAACGACCTGCAAGACTTCGTCCGGCACCGTGGCCAACTCACCCTGGGCGGCAAAATAGAACCCCGAGTCGCCACCGTAGTTCATAACCTTTAGCAGCAACTCGTTGGTGCCGGGCTTCAAGGTTAACTCGAGAGTCTCCTGATCCGGCGCAACCCCTCTGCTTACGTCGTTCGCCAGTACCTGCTTCCCATTGAAATAGACCTTGAGGGCATCATCACTACCGAGCGAAACGGTCACCCGTCGCTTCTCGGGAACGGTGAGCGTGCGATAGAGGAAGTTGGCCGCCAGTTCGCCGGGGAGCCCCTTGTGCGGCCGGCCATCGGCCCACTCCGGGCGCCGTACCCAAGTCACAGTCGTGCCGGTGGCCAGACGGAATTCTTGGTCGAGCCGGATCGGTTTGTCTTCAGGGCCGTGTTTTCTGCGGTAGAGGTAACGGCGGTTATCCGAAAACGGGCCGACCGTGTACCAATCACCGATCACAATGTGCTCGCTGGGGGGGCTCTCATCTTCGGCGGTCGGCGACGCGACCGTTTTCTCCCAAGCGGCTTGGAGCGAGTCGACTTCCGGCCAAGGAGCTTTGAGTTGCTGTTCGAGCTCGCCGATCTGCCGATCGAACTCGGCCAGTTGAGATTCCTGCGCCGCCGAGGGAACTCGCAACACGGGCGCGTGGTCTTTGCGGTTTCCGTCCAGCGGGCTGCCGTCAATAGAGTTGAAGAAGGCGAACAACGAATAAAAGTCGTTCATTGTGAAGGGATCGTACTTGTGGTCGTGACAGCGGCTGCATTCGAAGGTCATGCCCATAAAGACGGTGCCGAATGTCACAACGCGATCTACGACGTTTCTTACGTAGACCTCTTCGGCGATCGAACCTCCTTCGTTGGTGGTGACATGTGCCCGATTGAAGCCGGTGGCGATCAGCTGATCCCGTGTAGGACTTGGCAGCAGGTCTCCCGCCAGCTGTTGGATCGCAAATTGGTCATAGGGGAGGTTGTTATTGAAGGCGCTGACAACCCAATCGCGATAAGGCCACATCTCGCGGTAGTTGTCGAGGTGCAGGCCGTGGGTGTCACCGTACCGGGCGGCGTCGAGCCAGTAGCGTGCCATGTGCTCGCCGTAGCGATCAGAATCGAGCAGCCGGTCGACGAGATGTTCGTATGCATCTTCCGATTCGTCGGCCATAAAGGCGTCGATCTCGGCAGGAGAGGGCGGCAACCCTGTCAAGTCGAAACTGAGTCTTCGCAGCAGCGTGATGCGGTCCGCAGCCGGCGACGGAGAGCGCCCCGCCTCTTCGAGGCGAACTAGTACAAACGAGTCGATGGAGTTTTGGGGCCACTGTTGCTGGGTCACCGTGGGCGGATCGGACAACTGGGGCGCGACAAACGACCAGTGGTCCTGCCATGGGGCGCCGGCTTCGATCCAGCGGCGTAAGAGGTTGACCTCGGCAGGTGTGAGTCGTTTTCCCGACTCTTCGGGCGGCATTTTTTCATCGGCGCTGGCTGTAGTGATCCGCGCCACCAACTGACTGTCCCTGGGTTGGCCCGGCACGATGGGGCGCTGCCCGGAATCGGCCGCTCCCAGCGCGCTCTGTTTGTCGTCCAAGCGGAAACCGCCTTGCCGATCGGTTTCGTTGGGGCCATGGCAGGCAAAACACTTGTCCGAGAGGATGGGGCGGATGTCGCGATTGAAGTCAATGGGATCTCGGGCGTGGCCCAGGCTGGCGGCACCGACCAGCAGCAGTACGGCGGCGAGCGTGCGTCGATTCATCATTAGTTTCTTCAGCGATCGGGCTGGCTATAATCGAGGCTTGTGGATCCCGCCTCGGGCGGGCCGGGGGAGGCAGTCGCGGCACGGCGCCACGTACCTAGTATCCATCCTAGCAACTTGTGCCCCGGCATGACAAACAAAACACAGTCAGCTCTGAGTCAGAACTGTAGCGGCGGAGTAACGCGTTCCCTTGCCACCTGAAGCCCAAGCCCTGCTGCAAGAGACAAACTTCAGCGCGCTCGACTGGGGAATTGTCGCCGTCTATCTGGCCCTATCTCTCGTCATTGGTATCTGGGTCAAGCGCTACGCGACCAGCATGTCCAACTACATCGCTGCGGGGCGGAGCGTTGGGACGTGGCTCGGTGTGGCCACAATGACCGGCACCGAGATGGGTTTGATTACGCTGATGTACAGCGCTGAAAAGGGATTCAACGGGGGGTTTGCGGCGTTTCACATCGCGATGCTGGCCGGAGTGGTTACGTTTCTTGTCGGCGCCACGGGGTTCATCGTTGTGCCCCTGCGCGAGTCTGGCGTCTTGACGATCCCGGAATTCTACGAGCGCCGATTTGGCCGTGGGGTGCGCGTCATGGGCGGCATCATGCTGACGCTCGGCGGCGTGCTCAACATGGGGTTGTTTCTGCAGGTTGGCTCGAAGTTCATTGTAGGTGTGACCGGCCTGTCGCATGCCGGCTGGGCGCTTCCATCGGTCATGACTGCGTTGTTGGCCTTGGTGCTCGTTTACACCGTCTTGGGAGGGATGATTTCGGTCATTATCACTGACTACATCCAGTTCGTGGTGTTGTCTGTCGGACTATTGCTGACGACAGTGTTGGCGATCAATCATCTGGGATGGACCAGCATCTTCGACACCGTGCAGCAGACGATGGGCGAAGCTGGATTCAACCCACTCGTTGCCGAAGGTGAATTTGGTGTCGAGTACGTTTTCTGGATGGCGTTCCTAGGACTTGTCAGCTGTGCGATCTGGCCAACGGCCATTGCGCGTGCGTTGGCCATGGAGTCGACAGCTGCCGTGCGCCACCAGTTCATGTGGTCGTCGATCTCGTTCACGATTCGCTTTTTGATCCCCTATTTCTGGGGTATCTGTGCGTTTGTCTACGTTACCACCGAGGCGCCCGAGCTGAAGACGCTGTTGATAGGCGGCGAGCAGATGTCCCAGGAACCATTGGGCGCGCTCTATGCGATGCCGCTGTTTCTAGGACGCATTCTCCCGATTGGCATTTTGGGAATTATTACGGCCGCCATGATTGCGGCTTTCATGTCGACGCACGATAGCTACCTTTTGTGCTGGAGCAGTGTCCTGACTCAAGACGTGATGGCCCCGCTGTGCGGCGATCGGCTGACGACCACTCAACGCGTGTTGCTCACTCGCGTGCTGATCGTGGTCATCGGTATTTACGTTTGGGTTTGGGGTATGTTCTATCGGGGTGGCGATGACATCTGGGACTACATGGCGATCACGGGCGCAATCTACTTCACCGGCGCCTTCGCGGTTTTGGTCGGTGGGCTCTATTGGAAGCGGGCCAGCCGCGCAGGCGCCTGGGCGGCACTTCTTTCCGGCGCGACAGCAGTGCTTGGCTTGGCCCCCATCCGGCAGCCAATTGCCCGTAAGCTGCTGGGACTTGCCGGTCGACCGATCAGCGACGAGGCAGCCGATGCGCTGTTGACTGGCTCGAGAGTGGGGCTGCTGACGATCGGCTTCAGCCTGGCGATGTTGGTAGTCGTTTCGATTCTCTTTCCAGATCGAAAGGACGAGGCGCAGTGACTTTCTGGCTGCTCTTGTGGAAGGCTTGTCTGATCGCCGGCATGGTGGCCTTTGCTGGCATGGCGCTGCTGGTCACGGTCGGCGGCGCGCGGGACATTCGGCGGATGCTGAAGTCGCTACGCGACGAGGAGTAGCCACGCTCCGTTGGCGGCTACGAGCCATCATGCCGTGACCCTCCGGCCCCAACCGAGCCGCAGCACCGCATACGCCAGCAGCGGTGCCACGCCGACCGCGCAGAAGATCGCGGTTCTGGCCCCTGGGTCATTCTCAATCGAGTGGCCGACCCAACTGTGGAAGAAAGACAGGGTGAACCAGGTCGAGAACCCCAGGCTGCCACCGATCTTGCCCTGATGGCGGGCCGAGAGCTCTTGGTTGAGCGAGTAGTAGACTGGAAAAAGCCCCAGCGAACCGAAGGCGACCAGCAACAGGCAACCCAGCAGCAGAGTGCTCCTGGGTAGAAAGGCTGCCGGCACAACAAGTGCCGTCAATAGTCCGAACAGCAGGAATACTGTCAGGCGAGCTTGATGGACGTTCCAGTTCCGTTTGGCCAGCCATGCGATCAGGCCACCTGAGGCGAGCGCTCCCAGGAACGTACACAGAAAATAAATCGCAGTGAACCGATTGGTGAACTCGTGGCTGTAGCCGTGGTAGTTCTCCAGCCAGTCGGTCATCCAAACACGGATGAAGTGCCAGACGGTGTTGATGCAGATCACCGTCACCAGCAGAATCCACCAACGGCGAGTACAGAAGATGCGCCACAGCGGCAGCTCCACCAGTTCACGTTCCTCGCCGACACCCACGCTCAGTTCATCTGTCTGAATCACTGGTCGGCGCAGATCCGTGTCGCGAACTAGGAGCAGCCAAGAGACAGCCCAGGGCAGCCCCAGCACGCTAACGATGAGAAACGACTGCCGCCAGGCGCTCGGGTCATGGAGGTGGATGAAGAGGATCAGCAGCGGGGTTAAGACGGCTCCGATCGATGCACCGCTCTGCAGAATGCTGTTGGCCGCCGTGCGCGTAGCCGGCAGGAAGCTGCGTTGCGTCGTCCGCAGGGCGCACGGCCATTGTCCTGCCTCAAACAACCCCAGAAAGAAGCGGCTGGTCGCGAGACCGGCTACCGAGTCCACCAAGCCAGTGGCGAGCCCCGCGACCGACCAGGCGAGGACCACCAGCGGATACAGCCAACGAACGCTCAGCCAGTCGGCGAGGACGCCGAAGACGAGGCTGCCGAGTGCGAAGCCCAACGAAAAGCGAGACGCCGCACGGCTGTAGGCCTCCACGCTACGTGCTCGTGTTCCCTCTTCCCCCGAATCGGCAAAGGCGAGCTGGATCTTGGTCGTGTTTTGAGTGAAAACGAAACGCTGCGAATAGTTCAAGAAGGTGGCGCTGAACAGCAGTGCGAACAGTCCGGTGCGCCAGAGCTGTGAACGAGGTAGCGCGGGAGACGTGCGGGGTGGCTGTCCATCTTTCTGTCCAAATTCTTCTGTCATAGACCGAATCTGTGAAGGAGCTTGAGTTGGTCATCGCACGCCGCTCGGTGACGCGTGCCACCAGAGACGACGCACAAAACACAGCGATTCGCGCGGGCCGTGGCCGCGTCTGCTATGATGACACGCGAACCAGGAGGTGAACAGAATGCACAACGCTTCCATACGGCAGGCTGTCCTGACCACACCGATTTTGCTCGGCGTCATCGCGCCGCTGCAGGCGGCAGAAGATCCCGAGATACAAGTCGAGACGTACACCTACAAACGAGTCGGCGACCTTGAGATCAAGGCCGAAGTCCATCGGCCCGACGACGGTGTGGTGCGACCGGTGGTCGTCTGGATCCACGGCGGCGCCTTGATCATGGGGCATCGTCAGGGCATCAGCAACCGCGTAAGGCAGTATTGTCGGCGATCTGGCCACGTTCTGGTTTCACTTGACTATCGGCTGGCGCCGGAAAGCAAGTTGCCGGAGATCATTTCAGACATCGAAGATGCTTTCCGGTGGATTCGTGAACGCGGCCCGGAGCTTTTTGCTGCGGATCCTAACAAGCTGGCGGTGATGGGCGGCTCGGCGGGAGGCTATCTCACGCTGACCGCCGGATTTCGCGTCCAACCGCGGCCCCAGGTGCTGCTCGCGTTTTGGGGCTACGGCGATTTGATCGGCGATTGGTATAGCCAACCCAGTCCACATCCACGCCACCATCGCAGCCAGCTCTCAGAAGAAGAAGCGTGGCAGCAGGTAAACGGTCCACCAATCTCGGATTCACGCCAGCGCCGCGGAAATGGTTCGGCGTTTTACCAGTTTTGCCGCCAACGCGGAGTCTGGCCGGCGGCCGTCTCGACCTGGAACCCGTACACCGAACCTGAGCGATTCTATCCCTACATGCCTGTCCAAAATGTAACTCCCGACTACCCGCCTACCTTCCTGATCCACGGAACCGAGGACACCGATGTTCCCCATGAGCAGTCGGTCATGATGGCCAAGCAGCTTGCCAAGCACGGCGTGATGCATCGTCTGGTAAGTGTGGCCGGTGGCGAGCACGGTCTAGGTGGAGGAGCTGAAGAGGAGATCGAACAGGCTTATCGCGATGGGTTCGCCTTTATCGAACGGCATTTGAACGCCGAGTAATCCATGCGCGGTCGGCGAGATTGTCTGTGTTGTCTCAGCTGGGAATGTTAGTAGCCAGGTCACCATGAAGAAATGGAAATACAGTCGCTTGCTGCTTTGGGTGCTGACAGTCGTTGCTAGTGGCCCGATGCGGCTGCACGGCGCTGGTGTGGTGCGCGCCGGCTTGCCGCAAGAAGTCGCCATGTCTTCCGAGCAACTTGACGAAGCATGGCAGCTGTTCGAGGAAGCGGTGCAGCGGGACGAGTTGCGGGGGGCCGTTGTGCTTGTCGCCCGCCGAGGGACGATTGTCTTGCACCGCGCCGTGGGATGGCGAAATCGCGAGGAATCTCTGCCGATGGAACGGGAGACGTTGTTCAAGATGGCCTCTAACACGAAGCCCGTCGTGGCGACCGCGATCATGCAGCTGGCCGAGCAGGGAAAGTTGGCTCTGGATGACGAGGTTCGCAAGTACGTGCCTGCCTGGGACAACCAACGCTCCCGACATATCAAGATCAGGCACTTGCTGAACCACACGAGTGGACTACGAATCCCGGGCATTTTCTTGAAGCCCCTCATTCCCCGCAGCGACGACAACCCAGCTGGCCCGTCTCTGCGCGCGGAAGTCGAACGTTTCGGACAGATTGGTGCCGAAGAAGAGCCGGGGACGACTTACAGCTACAATAATCCGGGCTTTAACACGCTGGGACACCTCGTTGAAGTGACAAGCAAGATGCCGCTCGCGGAGTATCTCCGCAAACAAATCTACGTTCCCTTGGGAATGAGCGACAGCTGGAACTACGAAGCGCATGCACCGCAGCAGCGGATGGCGCGCGTCTACCGCCGTCGCGAGGATGCGTGGGAGATTGCTTGGTCGCCGGGTGATGGGCCAGATTGGCCGTTCGTGCGGGCGTCGGGAGGAATGATCAGCTCGGCTAAGGATTACGCGATCTTCTGTCAGATGTACCTCAACGGCGGGACGTATGCCGGCCGACGGATCCTCTCGCGGGCGAGCGTCGCCGACGCGACCGCGAATCACACACGCTCGATCCAATCGCAGCAACAGGATCGGTTCTACGGGCTGGGATGGTCGGTCGACGCCGATGGGGCGTTCGGGCACGGCGGTTCGGATGGCACGCACGCCTGGGTCGATCCCCACCGCCAGCTGATCGTGCTCACGTTCACGCAGAGCCCTGGTGGCGAGATCCCGCGAGAGGCATTTCGACAGAAGGTCGTCGCTGCCTGTGACCCAAAAGACTTCACAAAAAAAGAATCGTGTATAGAGTGAAGGTATAGAGGCGACGTCTCGGCGAATCGTCGTCGCGGCGACAACCCCCTTGCAGGGGGGCGTGCAGCTTTTCGCTTCATGCAGTCCGCCAAACTCTGGCGAGTTCGGCTACGGCGGCGAGTTCGGCTACGCTGCAAATCAGCCGCTGGGCGTTAGCCCACGGTTTCCCAGCTCCCCAAGGGGAGAGTGAAGAAAGACGAAATCACGCACTAAGTTAGCAGCTGCACTACCTCCAGGGGGGCAGGGCAAGCGGTTCTGAGGGGTAAAGGCGAGGGATACAAAGAATGGCCAGCTGGCGTTCGAGTCGCAGACTCCGCCCTTCTCGGCGGTTGGGGGAGGGCTACGAGACCTTGGAGCCGCGCAGGTTGCTGTATGCGGCGGTTGCTGAAGGAGAGGGCGTTGGCGAGATCGCCGCGGACTTCTCCCTCGTCGATCTCAATCCGACCTCCCACACCTACAACCAACCGATCTCACCACGTGACTACCTGAACGGAGCTTCGCTGTGGTATTTCGCGCATGCTACGTGAAGTTACTGCCGTAGCCAGTTCGGCTACCTCGACCAGCTGCAGGACGACCTAGATGCCGAGTCTCCGGAGCTGGACATTCAGATCATCGGTATCAACGAGATCGGGCACGGTGTCGCGAACGACCTGATGACCGAGGGTCGCGACCTCCCCTGGCTACAAGATACCGACGTCAATGCCGATGGCCAGTCCGACGTGTGGGATGTCTCGTGGGGCGTAGAGTACCGAGACGTGGTCATTCTGGATGCCGAGAACAAGCGATTGGGGGCGTTCAATCTGACCGCCAATGACCTGGCCGACGCGGATAACTACTCCTTGTTAAAGGAGACTGTGATGCACGTCGCCATGGAGAATCCGATCTGGCAAAACGACACGAACCCAATGGATGTCAACAACGACTCGGTCATCTCTCCTGTGGGCGACGTGCTGACTTGCATCAATGAGCTGAACAACCGCGTACTGAGCGACAGCCTGGGCAACCTGCCCGTCCCCGCTCACGAGAGTGAGCCGCCGCCCTATGTCGATGTGAACGGCGACTATCTCATTTCTCCGGTCGGCGATGTCCTCTCGCTGATCAATTTCCTCAATAGCTTGCCTTCCGGCGAAGGTGAAGGCGAAGCGAACTTGCCGAATGATCTGCGGCAATTCGATTCAGCCTTGGTCGATATGCGGGCTGATGGACACGTCCGCTCCGATCTGCGAGAGCTGCCCATCCTCGTGGACGCGGCTCAAACGGGACAAACGCTCGCGCAGGCTGCATTGGCCGACAACGAGGCAGGTCATTCGCGTGCCGAGCTTGCCGTCGACGAGGAGCGGTGGATCACCGAACTGACCGAGGATCTGCACGCTTTGTGGTACTCTGCCGAGATGAAGCCGGATTTTTCTTGATCCGATTGGCAGATCCGCCTTGATCGCCCGCCGGGATTGCCTAGGATTCAAGGGTTGGTGTCGCGCGGTGAAAGTTGCGTTTTTTGGCGTTCCTAAAGGAACTCACCGCTGCTTTCGCAACCCGAAGCGTGAGCGAGGGAGTTGATATGCCATCGCGAGTTATTTCCTCGCTGACGCTTCGGGTTCTGATTATGGCGATAGTCGCAACCTCGAGACGCGCAATGCACACGCGGCGCTACAACGAAACGAGCTGAACAATCTTCACGAGGAGAGATCCCATGAGGACTCGCGTGCCATCCCACGCACCGATCATCCCCTGTTTGTTGCTGGTGCTTGTTGGCTTCGTTCCGCTGACTGTTCAGGCAATCGCGTCTGCAGGTCTGCTGCAGGCTGAGCCGGCCGCTGGGGATTCTCAGTCCGCCGCGGCGCGCGACACGGCGACGAGCCGAGAGCCCGCGAACGCCGACACCCGAGATGCTGACCGATCAAACGAGAAGATCAGGAAGACGGATGCCGAATGGCGAAAGCTCTTGACCCCAGAACAGTACTATGTGACCCGCAAGAAGGGTACGGAACGGGCGTTTACGGGTAAGTACTGGAAAAACAAGAGAAAGGGGATTTACCGCTGTGTGTGCTGTGACAAGCCGCTGTTCGCTTCCGACACGAAGTTTGAATCGGGCACCGGCTGGCCAAGTTTCTTTAAGCCGATAGCCAAGAAGAGCATCGCCAAGGAGCTAGACCGCAGTTTGTTCATGGTACGAACGGAGGTTAAATGCAGCCGTTGCGATGCGCACCTAGGCCATGTGTTCAAGGATGGCCCGGCGCCAACTGGACTACGGTACTGCATCAATTCTGCGGCACTCAAGTTCCGCGCGAAACAACACGAGGCCAAGCGAGCCGATCGTTAACTGCCTCGTCTTTCCCACTCTCCCCTCGGGGAGAGTCGGCCCGAAGGGCCGGAGAGTGGGATCCGTCCCTGGACGCTACGCGTCGGTTTCGCTGAGGAACCGTGGGCTAACGCCCAGCGGCTGATTTGCGGCGTAACCGAACTCGCCAGAGTTTGGCGGATTGCATGAAGCGTAAGAGCTGCACGATCTCTCTGAAGGGAGGGCGACGCTCCTGCGGAGCCGTTTTTGCCACGTAGGATTGGTGTCGTGCAACCTTTAACTTGGCGCGCGACTTCGTCTCTCGTCACTCTCGGGGAGAGTTGGCCCGAAGGGCCGCAGAGGGGGGGCACGCCTCAGGGCGATCACTCCCGAGCAGCCCTCCCCGGACGCTATCGCGTCCGACCCTCCCGCGCGCGGGAGGGTGAGGTCCGCTGGTTTGTGAAAAAGCTGCACAGCCTCCGCCGGGGAGAAGGTGACGAACCAAGCGTCACCGTCAACGCAACAGAACCGTGGGCTAACGCGCAGCGGCCGATTTGCGGCGTAGCCGAGCTCGTCAGAGTTTGGTGGACCTCGTCTTTCCTTACCTCCCGCGAGCGGGAGGGTAAGGTGTCCCAGCGTATTGCGGTGAACGAGACAGAGGTCGGTCGATCGGTCCACACCGACCGAGGTAGCGAAAGTTGCATGTCGTCTAACTTTTTCTACCGCCGTTTCTCGTTATCTAACTGCCGCCGCTCTTTTTTGAGCATCGGTATCAGCCGCGTTTGACCGTGGCGGCGTCTGATCTAGGGTTTAGATGCCTTCAACACCTTTTGCAAATCAGCACCAGCGAGGATATGCCCAAGATGATCCGTTGCCGCCGCTTACCTGGTCGACGCCGCCGCGGGACCACAGCGGTGGAAGCCGCTATGGTGTTGCCTCTCTTTTTTGCGTTCGTGTTTGCCATTACCGAGTATGGGCGCGTGCAGCTTGTCTCGAACCTGCTGAAGTCCGCTTGCCGCACTGCGGCCCGTCAAGGCGCAACCGAGGGTGTGTCGAACGCCGACGTACGAAGGCGCATTCAGCGGATGCTCGGCGCGGCGATGGACGCCGATCGCATCGACATCGTAGTGAAAGACGCCAGCGTCTTAGATGGCAACGGATCTCTACCGAGCACGGCTGCAGGATTCGAGTCGCTACCCGACGTTTCTCTGGACCGTGCCAACTCGCGGCAATTGTTCTTAGTTCGTGCAGCGGTGCGGTACAACGACATCGCGTTTGTTCCTTTTTCAGCCCTGGACAATGTCACCATTGCGGGCCAATCGTTCATGAGACACGAGTAGCCTATGACCGACAGAAACGCATTGCCTCGCAGGCACCATCCGTTGGCTCGATTTTCCGCTAGCAGCCGCCATCATCCAACGCGTGACAGTCGCCGCGGGGCGGTTGCGGTGGAGTTCGCACTGGTGTCACCGTTGTTCGTGACCATCTTGCTGGGCACTGCAGAGGTCAGCCGGCTGTTTGACGTACGGAACCAGATGGCGATTGCGGCTCGTGAAGGGGCTCGCTTAGCTGCTACGGATCGAGAAGGTCTTCTCCGCGGCGGACAGTCCACAAACCAGAAAATCGAACAGGATATCCGCAATTATCTCGACGCCAATGGACTGTCCGGTGACGATTTCGACATCTTCATCGTCAACGCGCGGGACCGCAAGACGCCCTTCGATCTCGACGACGCGGCCAACGGCGGCAGGCTCTTTGAATTGCGGATCGAGTTCCCATACGGGGGCAGCGGGAGCGAGTTTGCGTTGTCCGTTAAAGTTGTCTTCCGGAACGCCCGAGCCACGATCATCAGGTAACAAACATCCACCCTACACAACCCAAGAGGGACTCAGGAACCGATTGATGACAAGCGCGAAGAAATCCGCTGCCCATAGAATTCGTCCACGCGCGACTGCTCGCCGAGGTATTGTCACGGTGCTTGCCGCCGTGTTGCTGACAGCGATCTTTGCCTTCGTCGCGCTTGCCGTCGATACCGGCGCGGTGTTGATGACGAAGACGGACATGCAGAACGCCGTGGACGCGGCTGCACTCGCGGCATCTCAGGAAATCGTGCGAGCGGTTGAACAGGCAGCAGAGGAGGGCCCGGGCTCGACGGGGATAAGCTCGCTTGTCGAAATGAATGCGCGGGAGGTTGCCAGAGAAGTTGCCGCGGCGAACGGCGTCCAGATCAACCCAGCACAGGACGTTGTCTTCGGAAGACGCAGCTACGACGAAGCGACTAACTCCTGGCCCATCGAGTGGGGCGCGGAACCGTACAACGTCGTCAAAGTCACTGCCAACCGCAACCAGCCGAACCTGGAACAGCCGGACGGGGAGATCGAGCTGAGTTTCGGTTGGGCGGTAGGCAAGTCATCAGTTCCGTTGAGCGTCTCTGCGGCTGCCTTCGTCGAAGCGCGCGACCTGGCTTTGGTGCTCGACTACTCGGGATCCATGAACCACGACAGCCAATTTCGCGGGCCCGCGCTGGACAAGCTTGGCCAGGCAGCGATCGAGGCCAACTTGTTCGACATCTGGAAGGACTTGGGATCGCCCGTGTATGGCAACCTTCCTTACAAACCCGACTACGTCACCGTGCCGAAAGCACCAGCCGACGTTACTTGGAAAGGAAGGACTGTCGAGATCACGTTCAAGCAGGACTGCACGCGCGTCTACCTGGAGTTCGCCAATGGCGCCGGCCAATACTTCAAGGGGGGAAAAGCGGGCCGAACGAAGAGCTACGAGGGTACTGGATCGTACTTCGGCAAGCTGGTTGCCATCACTTGGGTCGAAAGAGGTGTGTGGACGCCATACGACTTTTACGACTCGCATACCATCAAGGCGGCACTAGGACTCGATGTGGTGCCCTATCCCTACAAAAGAGGCAGCTGGGACAACTACATCGACTACTGCCGAGACTCGACCGGTACCACGCCATGGTACGACAAAGACATCTACACCACCGGCTACCGCCGAAAGTTTGGCATGTTGACACTTGTCGAGTTTTGGATTTCCAAGAGAAAAACGTTTAGCGAGACCGAAGAGCTGTGGAAAACGCGCCACTACCCGTTCCACGCGGTCAAAGAAGGAGCCGGCCTGTTCTGCGATTTTCTGAAGGACCTCAAATTCGGTGACTACCTCGGTTTGGTCACTTACGACGAGACGTCGCGCATCGAAACCGGGTTGGATGAAAACGGCATGCCGATCGTCGATCTGGGCCGTAACTTGGTGACCAACAACTATAGCGATATCAACACCATCCAGCAGCACAAGCAGGCAGCGCACTACTCGCATACCACCAACATCGGTGCGGGGATCGATCAGGCTATCGAGCTGTTGACGAATTGGGGCCGCTACGGAGCCAAATCGACCATCGTGCTAATGACCGATGGCCGGGCCAATGTCAGTGATCCAGAATGGAGCCCGCCTGAGGGTTGGGACTGGAATACTCTCACCGACTACGACGGTGATGGTATCGCCGACTACTCGACAAAGGACGAGGACAAACTCTACGGCATCGGCAAAGCCAAGGAAGCCGTCGATAATGGGTGCACGATCCACACCATGAGCGTCGGTGCCAGCGCTGACCGGGAGATGATGAAAGCGATCGCCTTCATCGGCGGCGGAGTGTGGATCGATATCCCAGGCGGCTCGACGGTGTCGGAAATGGAAGAGCAGTTGTTAGACGCCTTCACCGAAATTGCCGCCAAGGTGCCTCCGGCCAAGCTTGTCTACGCCGATTAAGTTGGTAGGCCGGAACAAGCGGCGCAAAGAGCATGCATCAGCATACCATTTCCCCGCCGCGCTGTTCCGGCACGCGGTGGTTGCGTTTGACACCAAATTGAACCTTGTAACGCCGGAACGGCGCGGCGGCCACGTCGTGCGAAGAGTCAACGTCTCTCTTGCCGCTTGTTCCGGCCTACTCACTGCGCTGGTACACCAACTCCCCTCGCTGACGCTTCGGGTTAGAAAACACGACAATCCGACATCTTGTCCCTGCGGAGAGCCTCTGACGGCCTGCGAAAGACGCGCTCTCGAAAGATCCGCCCTAGGGACGCGTGTGCAGGACTTCCACCGAGTTGTGCACGCCCTCGATAAGTCCTGTTCCTGTCACGAAGACCACGCAGTCGCCGGGTGTGAGCAGTTCTTGGTCCCGGCCCCAGCGCTCGACAAACTCGCGCAAAGCTTGGGCTTCTTCGACCGGCGCGTCCAGCAGCGGTGTAATTCCCCAGAAGAGACTCATACGTCTTAGCACTGGCTCCGACGAGCTGACGGCGACCGCCGGCGTCAGGCAACGTTGTTTGGCGTGTACGCGGGCCGTACTGCCGCCGCGCGTACTAATGACGATCAACTTGGCGAACAGCTGGTTGGCGATATGGGCTCCACCCGCCACCACGGCGGCGGTTACTGGGTGGACCCCCACCGATACAGGCTGTTGCTGCGGTCCAAGTGAGGTGCGGTGCAGCATCCGTTCGGTCGCCATCATGATCTGATTCATCATCCCGACCGATTCCCGGGGAAACTCACCGATTGCCGTCTCTCCGGAGAGCATGCAAGCATCCGCACCGTCGAGAATGGCATTGGCGACGTCTGACGCTTCCGCCCGAGTTGGTCGTCTGGAATGATGCATGCTGTCCAGCATTTGCGTGGCCACGATGACCGGCTTAGAAAATGCATGACATGTCGAGATGATTCGTTTCTGGGCAACCGGTGTCTCGGCAACATCGATCTCGACCCCCAGGTCACCGCGAGCCACCATGACGCCGTCGGCGGCTACGACGATTTCGTCTAGCTGGTTGAGCGCTTCGCGCTTCTCGACCTTGGCGATCACGAACGGCTGCGAGCCGCTGGATGCCAACAGCTCTCTCAATTCATGAATGTCGTCCGGCGAGCGGACGAAGCTAAGACTAACGAATTCGACTCCCGTTTGGGCGGCCCAGACAGCATTGTCACGATCCGCCGCGGTGAGTCCCGGCACGCTCAACTTGACGCCGGGTAGGTTGATCCCTTGGCGGCTTCGGAGCGTGCCGGCGGCGATGACACGGCATAGCGCCGAGTGGGAGTCCGATTCGGTAACTTCCATGCTGACCGTGCCGTCGGCCAACATCACACGATCTCCCGGCGACAGTTCGTCGACCAGCGGCTCGTAGTTGCTGACGAGCTCGTCGGTTCGCCCGGCCACGTCGCCCCGTATGAAGCGGAAGTTCCTTCCTTCCTCGCATTCCGTGGGGTCGCTGTAGAGCTCCCCCAAGCGAATCTTGGGACCCGCCAGGTCGACGAGGATCCCGATCGCCTCCCGTGCGTCATGGCTGATGCGGCGAATGTCGGCTACGACCTGCTCGTGTTCCGCCCGGTCGCCGTGCGCCATGTTGACGCGAAACACATCGACACCTGCATCGACCAGGCTCCGGAGCACCGCCGGGTCTCGGCAAGCCGGCCCGACCGTGGCGACAGTTTTCGAGCGTACTCGGGGAATCGTGGGACGCTGACCCATGGTCCTGTTCAGAGTGAGTCGTAGCGGAGCTCGAACAGCTGGAACATCCCTTCTATATCCCCCGTTTCCAGGCCGCGGTGAAACCAAGCGAAACGCTGGGCGGAAGTGCCGTGCGTAAAGGAGTCGGGCACGACGTAGCCTTGGGCCGACTTTTGCAGCTTGTCGTCGCCAATCGCTGTGGCCGCCCGCAGTGCCTCTTCGATGTCGCCCGGCTCGAGAATCTTGAACATCTGCTGGGCATGATGCGCCCACACACCCGCCAGGTAGTCGGCCTGAAGTTCCAGCCTTACCGAAAGCTGGTTCTTCTGGGTCTCGCCGACACCTCGCTGGGCCGAATGGACTTTTTGCATTTGGCCCAGCTCGTTTTGTACGTGGTGCGCGACTTCGTGAGCGATCACATAGGCCATCGCAAAGTCCCCCGGCGCGTTGAGCTCCGAGTGCATCTGCTGGAAGAAGCTGAGGTCGAGATAGACCTTTTGGTCGCCTGGACAGTAGAACGGTCCGACGGCAGCCGAAGCAAAGCCGCAAGCGGACCGCACCTGGCCTGAGAACAACACCATCTCGGGCGGGTTGTAGGTTTTCCCCAACTGATTGGAGAAGATGGCACTCCAGACGGCCTCCGTGTCGCGCAACACAACCTTGGAGAATTCTCCGAGTTGGTCGTCTTCGCCGCCGGCACGCGCCTGATTCTCCGCAGGTGCTTGGGCCCCCGGAGGCGCTCCTTGCTGGAGGAAGACGCGCGGATCGCCGCCCATCAGCACGAACACCACGACCAGAACCAACCCCAGACACCCACCCCCGACCGCCATCGGACGACCGCCCATCGCGCCGCCCATTCCTCTGCGATCTTCGACGTTTGTGCTCTGTTGTCTACCGCGCCAACGCATTTCGACCTCTAAGATGAACTCGCGACAAAACAGGACCGAGCGGCCATAGCGAGACCCTGTTACCGGGCACGTTTACTTCAGTGGCACATTATATACGCTGGCCGATTTGATTGAAAAGCCAAGTGCTCCCTGTCGGGGGCGCGGGGTCGGATCGAGGACAAGGCGTCAACGTAGTGGTGCGCTGCTGTAGGACGGGCACTCTTGCCCGTCCGTGAGTACTCCGCCGCGAGCATTAACCCGGATTATTCATGAAGATCGTCGCGAGAGGTTGTAAGTACGTTCGTGGCAAGGAAGGTGAGCAAGTCTCCCGCAGGCGTATTGAAGCAATACGTCGAGGGAGAATTGTGAAGCATGACGAAGCCACGGATGGACTTACGACCTCGCAGCAGATCGCTCATGAATAATTCGGGTTAACGCCTGTCCTCGAGCAGACGGGCAAGAGTGCCCGTCCTACGGTCGGCTGCTTGTCGAGCAACAGGCTGAGCTCCACATCCCACCGTCGATCCGCAGTCCAAATCACTAACGCCTGGGCAAGTACGGGCTCACGAGTCGGCGTCCATGATTCGAGTCGGTCCGGTCCCAGATGCTCCGATTCCGAAATACTCGTGAATGAACCCCTTCCGGTTCCCCTCGCAACGCACGTACTCGACGATGGCGTAGAGCCTCTGTTGGTCCCTCTTCAGCTTCTCTTGCAATCGCAGGGGATCCATCAATTGCTCGGGGAGGCGGGTGACCGTACGGATCTCCAGAGGCGAGAGCGATCCCTCGATGACACCGTAGCGGTCCATCATCGCCAGGGCCGTCTCCAGGCGACGGTCATGTTTCGCCCTGGCATGCAATCTCTCCCTCAACCAGTCCAGCCCGAAGGCGTTGATCTGCTCGAGCTCGTGCTGCAGAAAATCGTAAACACGTTCATAGAACTCTGCGTCTGGATTGCTCCACCGCAGAAACTCCATCTGTGTCGCCAGATCTCGCTGGTCGTAAAGCAACAGACAAAGCGAATCCAGCCCGTCACGCCCGGCGCGACCTATCTCTTGATAGTAGGACTCGATTGACCCAGGGACCTCCGCGTGGATCACGAAGCGGATGTTCTCTTTGTCGATTCCCATGCCAAAAGCGTTCGTGGCTAACACCAGCTGATTCTCTTGATGCATGAAACAGTCTTGGATCTCCTTGCGTCTCGCCCGTTCCAGCTCGCCGTGGTAGATCAGGTGCGGGACGTTGAGCTCGCGAAGGTGATCGCTGAACCGCAGCAGCGTCTTGATCAGGGTGAAATAGACGATACCGTTGCCGAGGTGTGCGTCGCGAACATCCAGTATCCGCTCCAGCTTGCTTTCGTCTTCCCAAGCCTCGATAACGTCCAGCCTCAAGTTCGGTCGCTCGATCCCTTCGTGAAAGAGCATGACCTCGCACGGTTCCAGGCCCAGATGGTGGATGATGTCGGCCTGCACGGCCGGAGTGGCCGTGGCGGTCAGCGCGATCGTTGTCGGCTGGCCGACGAGCTGGCGTATCTCACGCAGACGTGTGTAGTCAGGACGGAAGTCATGTCCCCACTCACTGATACAGTGTGCCTCGTCGACGGCCAGCAGCACGACGCGGCGCTGCGCCAGCACACGCACGAACTCCGACTTGCGGAAACGCTCGGGTGTCACATAGAGCAACTGGTATTCGCCACGACTGACTGCCGCGTAACGCTGCTCGCGTTCGTTTCGTCTCAGTGAGGAGTTGATATACGTCGCCGACACTCCACGAGCGTTTAAGGCGTCGACTTGATCCTTCATCAACGCGATCAGAGGCGAGATCACGAGCGTCAACAGTGCCTGCGATTGCTCTTGCTGCTGGCCACCCGGTGCGTCATTGGCAAGAATGGCCGGAATCTGGTAGCAGACTGATTTGCCCATACCGGTCGGCATGATAACCAGCGCATGTCCACCGGACAGAATTCTCTGTATCACAGCCAGCTGTCTGCCTCGAAAGCGGCCGTGGCCAAAAAGTCGCTGTAGCACCTCGAGCGGGGTCATCGGTAAGATCGTGGGCGGTAAGAGTAGGGGCGGGTGGGGCGTAACCCGAAGCGTGAGCGAGAGGGAGTTGGTGTACCAACGTAGGTAGTTCCCTCGCTTACACTTCGCGCTTCCGATTGAGCCAAGATCGCAAGTTTCCAAAGACGCGGCTTAGGGGGTCGCCTCGATTGGTTCTGGGTTTCCCGGCGGGTAGAGCGGTGTTGGAGTCGGCAACAGCTCCAGATCGCGAGAAGTCCCTTCGTCCCGGCTGGGACGCACGTCTTGCGGGCCGGGGTCGGTAAACCGCAACAGCATCGTGAGCTGGTGTTGTGCAAAAGCTCGCCATTCGGGGCGAGTTTCGAGAAAAATCAGTTCTTGCAGCTCCTCAAAGATCTCGTAGTCGCGGTCGCCGCGCCGCAGTTTGGCACGCACCAAGTTTCCCAGAAATTCGGGATTGGTCGCCTCTTGTGACCAGGCGGTTTGGTACATCTCGATCGCCTCGTCGAAACGCCCTGCGGCTTCGAGGGTCATGCCCAGGTTGTTGGTTGGCTCTGGGCGGTTGGGCATGGATGCCATGGCTCGCTCGAATGACCAGGCTGCCGAGTAAAGGTCACCTTTGTCATAGTAAAGTAAGCCGATGTTGTTAAGCGCCGGTCCAAACGACTCATCAGCGATGATCGCGTTATGGAAGGCGATTTCCGCCTTGGCCGGTTTTCCTTGCTTCAGAAACGCGACTCCGCGGTGGTGTAGATGCTCGGCTTTTTGGCTGTCGCTGTCCTCAACCGCGGAAATCAGATCGGTGTCCGATTGATTCAGCGCATGACAACCGGCGGCATCCAGCGATGCCAGCACTAGCAGCATCGATCGCAATGGGTTGTGTGCCGCGCTCATCGGTTATCGGGTAAGGACGTGAAAGCGTGTTGGCGCGCAGAGGAGACGTGGACGATCGACTATTCGGGGAAAAGATGAGTTGTGTCAAGGTCAAGTCAGCCTTCCAGGTCTCCCGGGGAGAGGTGGCGGAGTTGCTAGCCTCCGACAGCCGGAGGCTACGGACAGTCAACCCGCGCTTAGCATCGACCAAGTGATGCGCAAAGGAGACCGCCTGCTGCAGCGTTACGCCATCCAGCCGAATCTGCACAGGCCGGATACGGTAGGGTGATCCGTCCAGGCGGATCAGCGGATCGGGCCGGATTTGCTCGATCGAGTTGCCGACGCCCGCTTGCTTTGCAGCTTCGCCGACATGTTCGAAGGTCGTTCCCACCGATTCGGTCTCCATGACGGCAAACTGGGGAAGTTGTCGGAGCGAGCTGATTTCGGCCGCCAAACGCGCGCAAAGTTCTGTATCCTGCTGGGCTGTTTTCAAGGCCGCGACGCTTGACCAGTAGTACCAGGCCGCAACTGCTGCGAAAAACGCCAACGGCACGAGCGCCAGTTGTGCGGCGAATGGAGTTCGCTTCATCGTTCCTCTTCCCTGCGGTCGGAGTGTTCTGGTTCCCAGTGGCCGAAAAGTCGCGCTTCGACCGTCTGGTCGGCTGTTTGGGTGGTTGCCGGCGCGTCGATTTGGAATCCCCGTTCCCGCAACTCGCCGGCCAAGGTATTCGCACTGGCATGCGAAGGCAGCTCTGCGTCGATGCGCAGATTGCCGTTGTCGATGTCGATTTCAGGGAAACGCCAAGTTTCATTCGGCGGCAAGCTAGCAAGAAACGCGTGCAGCAGGTCGAGCGCCGGCACCGGCAGCTCTAAGCGGTCACCTCCGACATGGGCGCCACGCAGTTTGGTGCGCTCGCTTCTCAACCGAGACACAACTCCCTGGGGAATTCGCGAGCCCGGCAGCGCTTCGCGAAAGAGTGACTCCTGCTGGGCCAGTAGCTGTGCTGTTTGTTTGTCATTGCGGACCGTTCGTGTCCAGCAGGCCAGAGTGATGACGATCAAGAGCAGTGCGGCGGCGAGTGTCAGCCAGTTGACCTCGTCCCGGACCGCCCGGATCGGATCTCCTCCGGCGAGAGCCTCGCGGCGGAACTCAATCCAGGGCGAATTGCCGCCGGCCAGAATAGATTCGCCGTGTTGACGCGCGTGATGTGCCACCGGCTCTGTGGTGACAAACTCGGGTGTGACCTCTTCGATCCCGCGCAAAAGAACCTGCAATTCGTCCGATGCATTCGCTGCGACGATCCGAAGCGGGCCACGTTCGAGGATCTCGATCGCCAGCAACGGCAGAACCGTGTCGTGCCGGAAACGCAGGTGCCGCCAATCCCGCACGCGCCCCCTTCGACAGGCCTAGCCACTCGATATCACCCGCCTCTTCCCAAAGAAACAGGTCGCACGGCGCGACGTTCGTTTGTTTTTCCAGCGATTGCAGAGCCAGCAGTGCGGCGGGCGAGATAGACTCGACAGTCAGGCCGCGGCTTCCAAATTCGCTGACCAGCGGCAGGAACTGCTGCAAACGGACCGCTGCGCCAAAGAACTGACCATCGCCGCGCACAAAGTCTGCGACGATTTCCTCTGCAGACCAGGGCAGCAATTGCTCCAACTCGTAACTTAGCACTCGGCGGTTTCGCCGCTGCCCGAGAGGCGTTTGAAACCGGCCGGTAAGCACACAGGAGGCGTCGACCGCGATCAACACCCGCTTGGCAAGCCGGTTCGCTTTGGTGAACTCGAGCACCTCGTCGGCACACGAGGAGATGGGTTCGATCGATACGGCGCGGTTATCTTCAGCCGCCGATCCAAGGGCGATCAGTCGCCAGTCATTAGGTGTTTGGAATAGCAGGCATCCGCCGCGCAGCATTAGAGGGCCTCGTCAGACGGCAACTGTAGAACTAACGTCCGCCCGCGGTGGGAGAGCTTGACGCTGGCCGGCCGGATCTCTTCGACCCGCACTCCCGCGGGCACGATATCCAGCACCTCACCGATTCCTTTGATGTTCAGCTCTCCACTCGACCCCACCAGAATGGCTTTCGATCGACCCCGCTCGAGAAAAAGACCTTTTAGCGTGATCTGTAGCACGTCCTCGCTGCGCGGACGTTCCGGAGGTGGTTGATCGACTGGAGTCGGCGCAGGGCGCGCACCCTGTAGCGGCGTGTTCCATACCTGTTGGAAGTCGGCCAGCTCCAGCACGTCGCCTGATTGTGTGGAACTGGTCGTTGTTTGCTGCACGGCCGCATTCAACGCGCGAACCTCCAAGCTTGAAGGAGCACGCGCCCCCCACCAGGCGACCGCCACAGACGCCAGCACGAGCAGGCCCGTCAAGATCATGAGCAGCCATCTGGTTCGTTCTACGTTCATAGTGATCCAAGTAACGTCTACCACAGCACGAAGGACTGACTGCGCGCCTGCCCTTCCTCGAACTGCTCGGAGATCGACAGTTGCCGCCAGAGCCTACTTCTGCAGCTGGCAGTGACCCACAGTGAATAGCACGAGGACTGCTCCGTCAACAGATCCTGGATGCGGAATCGATCGAGGGGATCAAACGCGAGTTGGTCGACGAGGCGCTCGAGGTTGGTATCGGGGGCCTTACGGTACTCGCGGATCAACTGCTGGATCTTGCCGCGGGGGATTGCAAGCGATCCGATTTGCCGAATCGTATCGTCAGTCGCGCGGACGAGATTCAGGCGGCCGTTGCCCCAGCAAGTGACCTCGCGTGCTAGCACCGGAAGCAGGTTGTTTGCTGACCCGACACTCATGCGCTCGAGATCGAACAGCTGACCGAAACTGCGGAACGCCGCTGGGCGTCCTTCATCGTCTTCTTCGTCCGGCGGTCGTCGCGCCAACCGTAGCGACTCGACCTCGGGCAGCAGTTTCGTGGGAACTGCAAGCGATTGGCGGGCTGACTCTTGGAGTACCTGTTCGGCCCGGGCCTGGCCTTGATAGTGGTAGACGGTATTCAGGTTCAGCTTGGCGTCCTCGTCGGCGATCAGGAACTCGAACCGTAATTTGCCCAGAGGCAGCGCGAGGCGGATGGTGGCGGGCAAGGGTGAGCGGGTTTGGTTGCCGGCTCGGCGGGAGCGGGCACGCCGCCGTTTGGCCGCTTCTTGCTGGTCTCGGAAAATCGTGCCGGCGGCCGGCAGTAGCGCCCGCTGGCCGCTCTCCATACCCCAGCGCAACTGAAGGTCCTGCTGCCGTTCGATGGCCTCGGTGGCCAGCAGCATGCTCTGCCGCGCCAATGCCGCCAAGAACATCCCGGCGATCACGATTGTGACCATGACCGTCAGCAGCAGATAGCCGCACCGCGGTTGGTGGTGTGACCTAGGAGCCTTCCTCATGATGCACGATACTCTCTGAACAGACGATGTTTCCTTCTATGTCGCGTATGACGACCGTCAACCTCGGGGGCAGCGGCAGCATCCCTGGGTATTTCGACGAATGCTTGGGGCGCCCTTCAATTAACTCATCGTGGTGGATGACGGCGACCGAGGCCGCTCCGACCCACATCAGTTCTGTCGTCGGCGGACGCCCCCCAGCGACTTGGTCGATCTCGGTTCGGAGGAGCCGCCTTTGCTGCGGCGGACCGGCGATCTGATAGATCACCTGGGCGGGTTTCCAAGCCGCCGACCGGGATCCCTGTGAGGTCGATGTGAAGCCGCCGAGTCGGATTACGCCGAGAGCGGAGACAAAGGCGCGCGAGTTCATTACATCGCGACGGATTTGTGCTGCCAAGATCCGAGTCGGCAGGTGGCGAGAGACCGTCCGCCGGGCAATTGCGTTCTGTTGCCAGACAGATCTCAGCAGGCCGGCTAACACCACCATCAGGA
>CBDCWT010000035.1:0-138914 GCA_965223305.1 Pirellulaceae bacterium
CTCGGGAGGGGCGATCGCCAACGTATCCTTTATCGGCGCCGAAGCAGCAGGAGCCAGGGAGACGGAGGCCTTCGTGGGCGAAGCATCCATCCTTGACCTCGGTTCCAACGCGCTGGTCGCGACAGCTCTTAACAACACCGGCGATCCGCTTGCCGTCGCGGAGGTGAACAGCGCCTCGGTTGGCGGGATCCTCAATGTCAATGCGATCACGGTCCTCGCCCGCGTGGGAGCGGCCAACGCAGACGATCCGTCGAGCCAGGTGTCGGCGACCCGGGCGTTCGTCGACGACGACAGCGACGTCACCGCAGGCAGCGTAACGCTCGATGCCGATGCCGTCACAACGGCTGACGCGCGCGTCGACAACCCGGTGAACTTCGGCGGCCTCGCCGACATCTCGGCGATCGAGGTCTTCGGCATTGCCGCGCACGACACCGAAGCCTTCATCGGCGACCGCACCCTGTTCATCGTCGACGGCGCGGTGACGATCACCGCGGATGCTGAGACGACCGCCACACCGTCGGTCTCCAACAACTCCGTCAGCGGCGCCGTCTCCTTCACGCTCAGCACGGTCGAGACGCGGATCGACAGCGATACCTATTCCGGTATCGGCGATGACGGCACCTTGCGAGCCGGCACGGTGACGGTCCGCGCCGCGGCTGAACACGACGCAGCGGCCGACGTCGCCACGGGCGGCTTTGCCGCCGGCGTCTCGATCGGCGACATCGTAGCGCGGGCCCGAGACACCGGTACCGTCAGGGCCGAACTCGGAACCGAGAGCGGCGGAGGCCCCGCGGGGACGGGGATCACCGCCGATGCGGGTGGTGGCATCGATGTCGACGCCCGGCTTGATTCCCGCGTCGTGACCTCGCCCGACCTTACGAACTTCGGGCTGCTTGCAGGTGGCGGCGACTCCGACAGCATTGCCATCAACGAAGCGACGGTCGCAGCCCGGGTCGGGCGCGACGCCTCGCTGGCTTCGCAAGGTCCAGTCGACGTGCTGGCCGACTTTCTCGGTGTTGCGGAGGCGGAGGCGGCCGGCGCGGCGGTTTCCGGCGGAGTGTCGGTGGCTCTCGCGACGGCGGCGGCAACGTTCAGGCCGGACGTAGTGCTCGACGTCGAAACGGACGCGGAGATCAGTGCTGCGGGCAACGCACCGGTCTCGCTCGACGCCCGCCTCAACTATGTGCCGGGACTTGGCCTGCTGACGTCCGACTCCGACGTTGGCGGCGACATGATCGACGTCGGGTTTGGCGCGATCGGCGATGCTGCACAGCTGGCCGTAGCCCTGCTCGGCTCCGGATCGGATGCGAGCGTGACCGCGCTCTCCGATGCAACGCTGTCCGTCAACGTCGACCCTGGCAGCAACATCGTTGCCGGTAGCGGCGACATCGAGGTCCATGCGCGCAACTCGAACAATGCGTTTTCCACCCTCACGACTCAAGGCGGTGCGCTGGTTTCGGTCGCAACTGGTGACGTCCTTCCGACTGCGGAAGGATCGACAACGGTCAACTTCCTCGGCGACGTAAACGCCGGCGGCGGCAGCGGCGCGGATGACTTGACGATCCTCGCCGAAGCCTACACGGCCGCTGACAGCGGCTTCTCCGGATCGAATGGCGGTCTCGTGTCGATCCAGGGGACCGGCCAGGCCCTTGCTTCGGTGGACGCGAACGTCGACGTCAACTTCGCAAGTGGCAGCTCCGACATCCTCGTGTCGGACGACATCATCGTCAGTGCGATCCAAGGAACGGACTCTGATTCGCGGACCACCGGCGGCTCAGGCGGACTGGTCAACGTTTCGAACCTCGTCACGAATGCCTCTGCCGACGCCGACGTCGACCTCGTCGTGGGCGCCGCCAACATCATCGAAGCCGGTGGTCTATTGCAGATTTTCGCCGAGCACGGCCCGGTCGGCACGGCGACCTCCGAGGGGATTGTGCAGTCGACCGACTTCTCCAATCCGCCGCCAGGCGCCGCAACCCACGGCACCAACAACTTCGTCGATTTCGGCGCACCGCACGAGCTCGAGACCGCGGCCACGGTGACCTTCGTCAGCCCCGACAGCGGTGGTCTGGAGCAGAACCGCGATTACACGGTGATCGTACGCAACGATACCTCGATCCATCTTGGAGGCATCTTCTCAGGTCAGGTAAACGCACTGCTCGATACGATCACCATCGACAACCACAACTTCGAGGATGGCGATGCCGTCTACTACCATGCCAACGGGCTCGCCGAGGTAGATGGCCTCGATAATGGTCGTCGCTATCTCGTGACGGTAGTGGACGCGTCCACGATCAAGCTGGTTGATCCGGCACTCGCGACACCTGACACCGTTGTCGACCGCGGCGACATCGCCGACAATACAGTCAACGACAACAACGGCTTCGTTGACGGTGACGTCGTCACCTACCGGACCGTTCCGCCCAAGATCTTCTCGGCCAACGTGGTCGACGCGGCAGTGACGCTCAACATGGGCGACATCGTGTCGATCGCCTCCGACGGAACGGACCGGGTGTTCGTTGCGAACCACGGCTTTGCCATCGGCGAGGCGGTGGTGTTCCGCGCCGACGGCCCGGAGACCATCGAAGTCAACGGCGGTCCGCATCTTGTCAACGGCGAGACGTACTTTGTGGTCGGAGGCGACGCAGGCGATTCGGCGGTCGCGGACGCCGACTACATCCGGCTGGCTCGGACCGAGGACGACGCCGACGACGAGATCTTCGTCAATCTCGTCCGCGATGCCAACGACACCACCGTCTATTCACTGAGGAGCCTTGCCGACGAGCCGCTCGACGGACTCGAAGACGCCCGGCCCTATTTCGTGGTCAATGCGAATGCGGGTTCATTCCAGCTCGCCGAGACCGACGGCGGAGCGGCGATCGATTTCGACAACGACGAATTGTCCAGTGGCACGCACACCTTCACCATCGACGGCGTGAACCTGCTCGCCAACGGTGGCGGGGGCGACCATTTCTTGGTCCTCGACCTCACCGGCAACGTGACGGGCCGGTTCAACGGGATTGGCGGCGCGCGGGGCCTCACCGATGCGCCCTCGGGCGACGGCATTATCTCGGCCACGACCTCGGGCAGGAGCGGGGGAGTGGTCGAGGTCGGCGGTGCCGACGCGCGGTCCTCCCTCACAGCGAGTACCGATCTCACCGTTGCCGGTGGCGCAAACGTGTTGGCAGACGAGATATTGATCGGGACGGAAGGCCGGTCCTTTGTCTCCGCCACCTCCGCGGCGAATGCGGGCGGCCTCGTGTCGATCGGCTCCAGCGACGCGATTGCCCGTGGCGATAATCAGAACCGCGTGTCGATCGGCGCCGGCGCCAACCTCGAGGCCGACGACACCATCACCATCCGTGCGTTCGGCAACGGGCAGATCACCACGTTCACGAGCGCCGACCGAGTAGGACTGGGTAGCGGCGTGGATTCCCGCTCGGTGTCGACATTCGTCTACGACACGGCCACCACGATCGACGGTAACCTCACGGCCGGGAACGAGATCGATGTGGCCAGTCTGTCTCGGTCGAACGTCCAAGCAGAAGCGGAGGCGGACGCGGGTGGGCTAGGTGCCGACGCCGAAAGCTTCGCCGACGCGAGGATCGGCAACAACACGCTCGCCCTTAACGGCGGCAACGACGGTACGGATGCGGACGACGCCCGCACAGTCACGACGATCGGCGACAGCGCCGCGCTGATCGCGGATGAGGTGTCGGTTGCGGCCAGCGTTGACCTCCTGCGGGCTCGGGCCTTCGCCGAGACCGACGTCAATGCCGCGGGCGCGAACGCCGATGCGAATGCCGACGCCGACAGTGCGGCGCGGACGGAGACGATCCTCGAACCCTCCTCTGAGATTGTCGGCACCGATCAGGTCGTGATCGAGGCGGAGGTCGAGGAGATCAGCAATACCGCCCGGTCCGACACGGACCTCGACGCCCTCGGCGGCGACGCGGATTCCGACTCGCGGGCCGACCTTGTCAGTCTTGCCAAGGTTGAGGGCCGCAACGAGAGCCAACTCGAAACCCGCGAGCTGCTCGTCAACGCGATTCAGACGAACATCGTCTCGGATGCAACGGCCCGCCGCGACGGCGCGTTCCTCGACGGCGGCAGCAGCTCGTCACCGCAGACGCTGGAGGCCCCACGCGAGATTTTCTGGGAGGCCGATACCCTCCTGCTGGGCGAAGAGAACCCGGAACTCGTGGTCGATGCGAACGGGGTCATCGCCACTAAGATCAACATCGACTTGCTGGGCGCGAACGGACAGACGCTCGACATCGGCGTCGGTGACCCGATCCCTGTAGCAGACGTCGAGATCGCACCGATTGTCTTCGACGATCCCGGCACAGCACGTTTCTTTGCCAACGACCTCACCGGAGAGGACGGTACGCCGGCCGGCCAGATCTGGGGCAACTCAGGTGCGTTCGCAGTCGTCAAGGCGTTTGAGTTCGTTCGGATCATCAACAACTCGGACCACGACCTCCGCACAAACCTGATTGACGTCGGCGACTTCATCAACGTGGGGCTGGGCATCAACAACCACCTGCCGCTGGTAGAGATCGTTCTCGATACGATCCCCGGACCGACGAACGCTCCCGGTAACAACGTAGGTCTGAACCCCGACGATCCGACCGAGACCTTCGGCGGTGCGGGGGCCAACCCGACTATTGAGTTCGACGTGGTGCCGATCTACCCGCGCACCGAGGTCGAGATCCGCAACCTGCAGCCGGGCGATGTCAGCAATAGCGACATTGTTCTCGACGGCCGGATCGAGAACACGCTTGGCGACACGATCATCGAGAACGAGCGAGGCTCCATCTACCATGAGCAGGACGACCTTGACGACGAGATCATCCGCACCAATACCATCGACCTCGACGCTTCGGTCGACATCGGCGGCCTCTCGGACAGCGAGACGCCGATTGCCGAGCCGGTCATCGTGGAGCTGGTCCGATACCGTCACATCTCGGGACAGACCTTCGACTGGCAGATGACAGCAGACGCTGGCCGTGACGCTTTTCTCGACCTGTCAGCGATGGACCGCGACGGCTTCTTTGGCGTGCCTACGGTCGACATCGACCGCATCACGGCCGGCGACGACCTGATCCTGGTCGTCAACGACAGCCGTCAGGGTTTCGATCTCGCCGACACCAGAATCCTCCGGGTCAATCTGTTCAATCCGTTTGGCGACAGCCCCAACGACGCCGTCGGACCACTCCCCGGCAGCGATACCTATAACAATCATTTCCGCCCAGATGGGCCGCTCGGCGGTCTGGCGAACATCTTCCGCGCACTCAGCACCGAGTTCACCGAAGCGAACTCAAACTACGTGTTCGATGAGGTTCGCACCGGCAGCCTGCTGTCCATCGGCCACGACGATACGAGCCTCGACTTCTTCGAAGACGAGATCGTTACCTACAATCAGACAAGTATCGGAGGCACGCCGTACGGGAGTGATGTCGCCGCAGAGCCGTCTCCCGATACCGTGATTAACTTCGTCATCAACAGCGACGCCGGTTGGCTCGGCGGCGTTCCGAGCGGCCCGGGGGTGTTCATCGTTACCAATGGCGATATCGTCGTCAACGAGCTTTTCGGCGTGCTGCCGGTGGAGACGATCGAATCGACCGAGGACAATGTCGAGTTGAACGCGCCGAACGGCATCGTCGACGTCGATTCCTCGGGCAGTTTGAACAGCTCGGTCGACGTCACCGGCGGCACCGTTACCCTCAACGTCGGTGCGCCGACGGCCGAGCAGCCCAACCCGCTCTTCACCGGCATCGGCATCCGCGGCACGCTTGCGGCCGACCCCGACGGCAACTTCCTGGAAGTCAACTCGCGCAGCAACGGCGTTGGCGTCTTCAACGCGCGTGAGTTCAACGTGCCACTGAACTTCGGTATCTACGTCGAGGAGATTTTTGGCAACATGGCAGTGGGGTTGGTCGATGCGCGGGGGGACGTCTCCCTGCGGACCGTTAACGGTTCAGTGCTCGACGGTCAGGCCGATGCGGCGGTGGACATCCGCTCTCGTGCGCTCGACATTGATGTTCACGGCCGCGACATGGAGTTCTTGCGGCCCGCATCGATCGGCGCGTTCGATGGTGCTGCCGGCGGCGCGCTGGAGATCAACACGCTGCGCAACACGACCGGCCCCGTCGGCACCGCCCCGGGCGGTGACGACGTCGCCTTCGAGGCGATCGGCGACATCCGCGTGACCGAGGTCAGCGGTCGGCTGCGCCTGCTTTATGTCTTCTCGCAGGGCGGCGACATCTTCATCAACACGCTGAACGGGCCGATCACGATCATCGACAACCTCCCGCAGCAGCTCGCGGGCACTGCCTACTTCGCCGAGTCGGACAACCGCGCGCCGAACGCGCAGACCGACAACCCGCGGTTCATCGTGAACCCTGGTGTCTTCGCACCGCTCGGGCAGGTGGAGTTGATCGCCGTCGACGACGGTGGCGGAGTGCTTGACGACTTGGTGTTCGACGGTACAGCAAACGACGATCTTCTTGACTTGAGTATCGCCGTCGTTGACGGCGTCGAGACTCTGCAGTTGTTGGACGCGAATGGTATTGTCGTGTTGGCGAATCGGGTCGACACGCTCGCTTCGCTGACAATCAACGGTTCGGCTGGAGATGACACGTTGGTTATCGACCAACTTCCCAGCTCGATTGAGCTGGTATTTAACGGAGGAGATGGCAACGATACCGTGGTCACTGGCGAAAGGTTGGTTGGTGGGCGCCCCGTTGCCGGCCTCCGCGACCTCGAGGCTGTCAACGGCCTTACGTTCAACGGGGACGGCGGCACCGACTCGATGATCATCAACGACAGCAACAACCCTTATAGTCACCCGTCGAGTGGCCAGTACTTGATCACACCCAACGCCGTCACGCGGAGCGCAGGATCTTCTCCTCCGCTGCTTCCGATCGAGGTGGCGGTTGATCTAGACGGTATCGAGCAGCTGACCCTCACAACAGGGGGTCTGTCAGACCTTGTTTTGACCGACAGCGACTCCCTGGTTGTCACATTGAACACCGGAGAAGGTCGCGACGTCGTAAGCAGCGGTGGCGGCAACGATGTGTTCAATGGCGGTCCCGATTCCGACGTCTTTGCATTCTCGACGGGCGACGGCGAGGACACTATTCAGGCGTTTGAGCCTGGCGTTGACAAGATCGACCTGACCGGCGTCGAGGCCATCACAGATTTCGGGGACCTGCAAACCTCTCATCTAATACAGGGTAATGTTGGAGTATTGATCGATACAGACGAGCGTTTCACCGGGGCCAACACGATTTTGCTGAGAGGATTCAACGTCGAAGATTTTCGCAATGGTACGATCACCGCCGACGACTTCATGTTTGGCGGCGCGCCGCCAGAGCTGTCGATCGCAGCTGTCAACGCTGTCCAGCCCGAAGGGAATACCGGGTCTGCGCCGGCCACCGCGTTCACATTCACGGTGACCCGCACGGGTGGGGACCTGGCCGAGGAGACGACGGTGAACTGGGCGGCTTTCGGAAATGGCGACAACCCGGCGAGTCTCGACGATCTCGTCGCTGGCACGCCGAGCTCCGGTCAGCTGACCTTCAGGTCCGGCCAGTCGGGGCAGCGGATTACCCTTCTGGTGAATGGCGATACGGACTTTGAGGACCGCGAAGGGTTCATGGTGAAGCTGTTTAGCCCGGTAAACGCGACTCTTGGTATGTCGACGGCGACCGGGATGATCGAGAACGACGACGCGGCACCGCGGACCCCCGTTGTGTCGTTGACCGCGGATGTCGTGGAGGCAGATGAAGGCGACAGTGGATCGACGCCCTTCGTGCTCGTGGTCACGCGATCCGGAGACACCAGCGTAGAATCGACCGTGAAATATGAGGTGAGTGGTTCGGGGCCTAACCCGGCGCAAGATAACGATCTGGTTGACGCGGGGGAAGTCGTGTTCGCGGCGGGGGAAACTACCAAGGACTTGACGGTGTTGGTGATCGGAGACACCGACATAGAAAGCGATGAAGGTTTCACCGTGACGTTAACGGATGCCACCGGTGCAAGCATCCACCCGACCAACAATCGTGCGCAAGGCGTCATCCTCAATGACGATCGCGAACCGTTCACTCTCGTGTCGATCGCGGATACATCGGCGGCCGAGGGCGCTCGCGGTCCGACCGACTTTGTATTCACAGTGTCGCGCGTGGGTGACACGACCGAGCAGGTAACGTTGGACTGGGCGATTTCACTGCGTGGCCAGGCCGATGCCGGCGACTTCGTACCCGGACAACCGACTAGCGGCCAGGTTTCCATTCCAGCAGGCGAGGCAAGCGCTGATTTGACGATCCAGGTCCAAGGCGACACCCTTGTTGAACCGGATGAGACCTTCAGCGTCATCCTGTCCAACCCCGTGCGAGGTAGGCTTGTTCGTGCGACGGCGATCGGGACCATCGAGAACGACGACGTGCCGTCCAGCTTCGGGGTCTCGTCTTTGACGACCACTACTGGCGGTTTCAAGATTCAACTGAGCAATGCGGCTGATACCAGCGTGTTGAACCTGGGCGACACACAGACCGGTGGTCGCGGCCCGGCCGATGCCACGTTGGTCGGCTCAACCACTGGAGCCATTGCCGGCTCGCTGGTCGTCTCGCCCGATGGTCGGGAGATCGAGTTCCTGGCCACTGGCGTGCGCCTAGCCGCCGATACCTACACGGTGACGCTGCGCAGCGCGGACAACGCCTTTAAGGACGCCGCCGGACAGCTGCTCGACGGCGACGCCGACGGAGTCGCCGGTGGCGATTTCAGCGCTACCTTCACGGTAGCGCCCAGCACGGCCATCGAGGTCTCCATTCCGGACTTTGTCCGCGGTCCCGGCCAGGAACTCAACCTGCCGGCCAATACGACCGACGGAATTCCAGTAGACATCAGCGACGGCACTGGCGTCCGCAACGTCACCTTCTCGGTCGCCTTCGACCCGAGTTTATTGAGCATCACGGGCGTCAGGCCGGGTGCCAACATGCCGGCCGGGTCGACCGCCACGGTCGATACCGGCGCTCCCGGTCTGGCGGTACTGACCTTCAGCAGTCCGGCTGACTTGCCGGCTGGGGCCAGCGCGCTAGTCAACCTACAAGCCGAGGTCCCGGCGAACAATGCCCGTGGCATCTATGGTGAACAGCACGTGCTGGACGTCCACGGCATCACGATCACCAACGGCGCCGGGGCCGAGATGCCGGCGGTCGACAACGATGGCTTACATGTGGCGGCTTTCTTCGCAGATGTTTCCGGTAACGGCCGCATCAACGCGAGCGACGCGTCTCAAATTGCGCGAATCGCCGCTCTTCTGGACAGTGGGTTCGGCGCTAGTCCGCTGACCGATCCTCGCATCACAGGAGACATCAGCGGCAATGGCCGACTCAACGCTGCCGATGCGTCCTTGCTGGCTCAGTTTACAGCATTGATTGATGTCCCCCAGATACCGCCGATCCCAACCGGGATTGTCGTTGCCGGCGCGGGTAGTTCCCAAGGACTCAGAGTCCTGTTCCCGCCGGAACCGAATAAACTACTGGCGGTCGAAGAAGACGCTCGACGTCCGACGTTCTCGGTGGATGCGGCTGACGGGGCGACTAACTACCACGGGGCCGTTGATGCCGTGATGAAAGATCTGGTAGATCCTGTGCTTGATGACGCGAGCGGCGAGGAGAAACTGCCCCCGGCATTGGAAGATGCGGTGGAGGAGTTCCTGTCTGCCTTCGAGGAACTGCTGATGGAGTAGACAGCAGCTCCATACAGCAACCCGCGCCATTGAGGTCTTTTTTTCAGGTTCTCATACATGGAGAATTGCAGCAGGGCGTTACTGGAAATCTGTCTGGATGTGAATGTATGATCGATGCGCCGGCGTTCCTTTCGGCGGTGAACGACAGGCGCCAGACATCACGACATTCAGTGGGATGAGTACATGAATTCGCGCGGCAGTGAGGAATTCAACCTTGATCAGCAGTTGCAGCTTGACGCGGGTATTTCGGACTTTGAACGCCAGCTTCGCTCGGATCAGCATCCACGAATCGAGGACTTCGTTGCCAAGCAGGCGGGGGCACTTCGCGCGCGGCTGCTTGAGGAACTTCTGGCGCTGGAACTGGAATACTCGGCTCCGACAGACCGGGCGCAGGCAAAGTCCGAATACTTGCGCCGCTTTCCCGACGATCGCCAAGCCGTGGAACGTTGCGTCGACCGCTATCT
This sequence comes from Pirellulaceae bacterium, assembly GCA_965223305.1. Classification (GTDB taxonomy): domain Bacteria; phylum Planctomycetota; class Planctomycetia; order Pirellulales; family Pirellulaceae; genus CBDCWT01. The sequence continues at coordinate 10,219 of CBDCWT010000035.1, forward strand.
AGCGCCGGACGCAACCGCGGACTCGGACGCGAACCCAAACGCTGGCTCGGCAGGCGAAGCCGAGCTTTGGCAGACCTGGCAACATCATCCGGAAGGCCCCGGGACGACCGTCGGCCCTTACAAACTGCTCGAAAAGATCGGCGAGGGCGGATTCGGCTCCGTTTACATCGCCGAGCAGAAGAAACCCGTGCGGCGAAGAGTCGCAGTAAAGATCATCAAGCTGGGAATGGACACGCGAGAAGTGGTGGCTCGTTTCGAAGCCGAGCGCCAGGCACTCGCATTGATGGAGCACCCGAATATCGCCAAAGTATTCGACGCCGGCGCCACCGCATCGGGTCGACCGTACTTCGCGATGGAGCTGGTCCGTGGCGAGCCGATCACGGACTACTGTGACAAGAAGCGGCTGCCGATGGAGAACCGGCTTACGCTTGCTGCGGACGTTTGCCGAGCGATTCAACACGCACATCAGAAAGGGATCATCCATCGCGATGTCAAGCCGTCGAATGTTCTTGTATCCGTCAAAGACGATCAGCCGATGGTAAAGATCATCGACTTTGGCGTGGCCAAAGCGACGCAGCACGCGCTCACTGAAGCAACGATCTATACACGGATGGATCAGTTGGTTGGCACCCCGTTGTACATGAGCCCGGAACAGGCGCGCAGCGCGATCGACGTTGACACGCGAACAGACGTTTATTCACTGGGGGTCCTGCTCTATGAGTTGATCACGGGTAGCAGGCCGTTCGACCTTGAGACTTCGACGCAGAAGAGCTTGGACGACGTGAGGCGACGCATCTGTGAAGAAGATGCAGCTCGGCCATCGGCCAAAGTTAGCTCGTTGACGCAACAAGAGCTTTCGGTGTTGGCTCGGCAGCGAATGACTTTGCCGCAGAAGTTACAGGGGCAGCTGCGCGGCGATCTCGACTGGATCGTTATGAAGGCGCTTGAGAAAGACCCGGCGCGCCGGTACCAGACCGCGAATGGACTCGCCCTCGATATCGAGCGATTCTTGAAGAACGAGCCTGTCACAGCCGTCGCACCCAGCGTCTTTTATACATTCTCGAAGTTCGCGCAGAGAAACCGCGCTGCACTGGCGGTAGCTTCGACGTTGGCCGCAATTCTTCTCGCGGCTACCACTATCTCGACGCTCATGGCTTGGCGGGCAGTGGAATCAACCGGCAGGGAGGTTAAGGCAAGAGCTGACGCGGAGGAAGCGCTGCGCAGAGAGGAAATCAGCGCGGCCGCGGCCCGGGAAGCACGCGATGAGGCGCGGCGAATCCTGGCACGCTCGGACTTTCGGGCGGGTCAGTCGCTTGCAGACCGAGGCGAGCATGCGAGAGCCGTTGGCTATCTGGCGAGATCGCTGAAATCCGATCCCGAGAATGCCGCTGCTGTCGATCGAATCTTCAACCTGTTGGGCTACGTTGCTCCGCCAGGGTACTTTCCGCCGTCGATCGACACGGGGCCCGGTATCGTCTATGCCAGCGATTCCAACCGTGCCGGAGACCTAATAGCAACGGTGGGGCAAGAACTCAACGGAACTGCAACCGTCCGTGTTTGGCGCGCCAACGCGGCGGAACCGGTTTTGGAGTGGAGCCAAGAGCGCAACTACGTGATGGACCTGCGTTTCAGTCCCGACGATCGGCAGCTGGCAGCAGCGCTCACCGACGTGCAATGGGATGCGGCTACGCCGTCCAACTGGGTCTACGGACCATTGTGGAATGTCGAAGACTGGACGTCGTCGAAGCTTATCCAGCCGGGCGCGATGTGTGCCCGATTCTCCGCCGACAGTCAGCGCATGCTGCTGGGTTCGCACGTGACAAACGTGCTGATCTGGAATCCGAACTCACAGGATCAGCAACCGTTCGACTGCGTTTCCTGGTTCCCTGTGCTTAGCCCGGACGAAAGGCAACTTGCCACTTTTTTCAGGAACGAGCTGCGCATCTGGGATATCGACTCAGGTAAGGTGGCAAAGACCTTCCGCGATTTCCGCCGAATCCACCAAGCCACCTTCAGTCCACGTGGCGACACCCTGTTGATTTCCGTTTCGACCGAGGCCATCGCACCGACGTTGATGCTGTGGCACATCGACTCGGAGGAGATTCTTGCCGAGCTTCCTCACGACCTAGCACCGCTTTCGGCAGAGGTTCCGCGGCACTATCTCGAACAGCCGAATTATGCTTACGGCATTTTCAGCCCAGATGGCCGGCAAGTGTTGTCGGTCGCGACAGACAAGAAGGTCCGGTTATGGGATGCCACGACCGGGGATCTGATTGACGCGCGGGACTTGCCCACTCACTGCTGTTCGTTCCTGCCACTGTTCAGCCGAGATGGCGAACGGGCGATGCTGCGGTCACGATTTGGGGAGTGTTACAAGTGGGATTTTGACTCAAAGCGCTTGCCTGACTTCGCGTCACCCGAGTCGCTCGCTCGAGGATTTGCTTTCCTGGCAACTCCAGGGCGTATCCGTCCTCTCTTGATTCCGCTCGCGGACGTCTCGGCGGTAACCGTCGCGCCAGATGGGGTGCTGGCCCTAGGCTCAAAGACTGGCGAGACAATTCAGTTCGACGCCGTAGAGGGCCGCACGCTTGAGAGTTTTCCTGGCAGAGGCGTCCCAGTGTCTGCCGTGGCTGTCTCACCCGAAGGCAAACTGTTAGCAATCGCGGACATCCGCGGCCAAGTGAGGATCTGGCGTTCCGCTCCCAAATCTCTCTTGGGAACTTGGCAGCTCGGCGATGGAGTCCCCCACTCCGTTTCATTTGGCAGGGGTGGACAGACGCTCGTGACCTGGAGCCGTGACGGCTGTGCGGTTTGGGACACGGACAGCGGTCAGCTGCTGACGAATCTTGACGCGAGCAACAGTGTCTGGGGACAACTCGGCAAAGACGGCGAAGTCGTTTTTCTGCACGACCATCTTCAGATTAGCGCATTCAATCTAATCGACGGTGTGCAACGCTGGCGGCATCCTCTACGTGGACGCGCGACCGCTGTGGCCATGAGCCCTAGCGGACAGCTGCTCGCCATAGCCATGGACAACCGGTCCGTTCGCGTGCTCTCGACGCGGCACGGGGAGGTTCTCCATGAGTTTACAACTCCGGCGATAGCGAGCGCGCTAGCCTTTGCGCCAAGAGCAGACATGCTCGCATTCGGAACAACTGGCGGCGACATTGGATTGTTTGACGCCGGGGTCGGTGCTCACATCGATCATGTCGACCTTCGGGTAACTAGCCCCTGCCGTGATCTAGCTTTCGACCCAACCGGCGATCGCCTGGCGGCTAGCTTCGGCAACCGTGACGGCCATGCACAGGTCTGGGACGTGCATTCCGGTGACCGGATTACCGAACAACTGGCAGTGGAAGCGCCGGCGCATGAATTGAAGTACCTTGGGCATCAACTGATGCTCTATCCGGAACCAGGCGAAAACCGTGTGCCGAGCATCGCCGCGCTGTTTGACGTGTCGATCACCGAGATCGACACGAGCCCAGCGTGGCTACCCGAAGCAGCTGCGGCTATCGGTGGATTTCATCTGGACGAAGCAAGCAATCTAATTCCGGTTGAGGATCGCAGGATCAGCCAGCTATTGCCAGACCCTCCAACGAATCGCGCCGAGCGATTTTTCTCTTGGCTAACACAATTCCCGGCTACCCGATCCGACTCACCCTTCCGCCCAAAGTGCACGGAGACTTACATCGACAGCTTGTTGGGGCAAGATCGCTTCCTATTTGTCAACGAGTTCCTTCGGCTGCGGCCCGATCATGCGGTCGGACTGGCGAAGCGAGCGGCCCTCCGCCCTGGAGTTGAGAGCAACTCAGCGACTCAGACGCGAGTGTTCACCGACTTGTTTCGGGCGCAGTTGCTGGCGCCGAGCAACGCCGAGGTCCAGTGGCTGTGCGGTATCGCATATGAACGGATGAAGAGGGCGGAACTGGCTGACCAGGCTTACTCCGCCGCCCTTGCACTTGATCCTCCGAGCCCACAGTCCCTCGCCTCGGTCATGAGCCTCCAGGAGCGGTTTGATACCGACCGCCGGTCGCGCAGGCAGCTCGCGACACAAGCGATGCAGGGCGCGGACGTGACGCCGGAGGCTGCGGCGAGTTGGATCCGGCTATTAGGGGACGTCGAGACCGCACCTACTGACGACGAGACGTTCGACCAAGTTCATGCGCGCTGGTTGCAACTCGCCGACTTGCAGAAAGGCCGAGTCGACACATTCGAGGTATTCCGTTCGTATCTGAAAGTCGCGCGGAACGAGATGCAACGCCTTGCCATGGCCGGACAGGCACATGAGGCACGCGAATTGGCGCGTACGGTTGTCCTCGCAGAGCTGTATTTGTCGTGCGGCAGTGACCAGTCCGTCCACGCACTGTCCGAGGCGCTCGGGCAGTGCCTCGCCCACACTGCGCCGGAGTCACCTACCGTTGACTACGTTCCTAAGGGTGCCGTGTGGCGGTATTGGGACCGCGGCCAAAGCCCGGGAGACAATTGGTACATGCCGGAATTCGACGACGCTGACTGGCCCTCGGGACGGGCTGGCCTCGGGTTTGGAGGGAACGGTGAGCGGACCACGATTCGGCGCTCGCTGGGCGGCGTAATCAGCACCACGACGCTTTACTTTCGCCACGAATTTGATGTTCGTGAGTTGGACCTTCGCGATCTTGTCTATCTCGATCTGCTTCGTGACGACGGGGCAGTTGTCTATTTGAATGGAGTGGAGATCCGCCGCGACAACCTACCCCCGGGTACGATTACATACGATTCGCTGTCCGTGACACGCGTGTCCGGATTCGAGGAGACGACTTTCTACCGCAGCGACGCGTCACCTTTCCCTCTACAAGTGGGGCGAAATGTGCTCGCCATCGAGATCCACCAGTCGGACGTGGAAAGCGGTGACGCCGGATTAGACACCCGGTTGTTCGGACTCGGCCTCCGCGGCGCTGATCTACTGGATTCCGGAATCGATTTCGGTACCTCCGAAACAGTTGTGGACGTAGTGCCGATCGCTCTACGCGACGACTTTCGTCGCAGCTTGTCGTTTGCGCTCGAAGAATCTCCGAGTAAGGATACGACACAGCCGACCACAGCCTGGTCGTTTCGCTACCGCTTGCAGCTGCTGCTAGGGAGGTTGCCGGCTGCGAATGAGACACTTCACGCGTATTTGCAAACGGCCGCTGCATCTCAGGCGTGGGAGGGCATCGCCGCCGGGAAGAACTGGCTGAGACAACAGGAACTGTTCGTCTCACTCGTGCCTGGCTTCGCAATTGAAAGCCCGCTGAAATCCGTGCGAGGTGAGCTACTGTCGGCACCGCAGCGGTTCGCCAAGTTTGGCTTTCAGCAGGTCGACCTGTCAGACTACTACAATGCCAGTCTCTATGACTCTCGCGGTTGGCATGGTACTCCCGGGTACGATCTGCGATCCGTACCCGTCACTTGGCGAACGGCTGCGACGGATCTGGAGTTCGACATTCGCGGCATCGTTCAACTAACGGACGGGTCATGGGAGGCGTACCCCGAGCGGGTTGACGGGATCGCGGTTGGAGCTACGGCCAACAAAATTCACTTTTTACATTCCACGATCGTCGGGAGGGCAGCGGAAGGTGCGGAAGTCGCCCAATACGTCATCCACTATGACAATGGCGATCGAATCACTATGCCGGTGATTTTTGGCGACGACGTCGCGGACTGGCACTTGGCTCAAGTTCCTTCGTCGTTTGGATTTTTCGAGAAGATCGTTTGGCGAGGCTGGTTACCCAACGGAAGGGAAATCGGCCTGCCGATCAAGACCTGGGACAATCCCCATCCTGACCGGGAGATTCGCAGCATCGATTTCGTTTCCACACTCCGCGACGCGAGACCGTTCCTATTGGGAATCACGCTGGAGTGATCGGAGGTCATGTTCCGTCGGATCGTGTCTTCAGTTGTTTTGACAGGATCTACAGGATCAACAAGATGGCCCGGTCCCGCGATACAAAATCAGTCGCTGGGCGCTAGCCCACGGTTTCCACCGGAACCGGATGCTAACGCATTCCGGCTGATTGTGGCCCGAGGGCGTACACGATTAGCGATGGCGTGTGATGAGCATTTCCCGTGGGCTGCCGTTCCTTAATCTTGTTGATCCTGTTGATCCTGTCTTCAGCTTTCTTGACAGGATTTACAGGATGAACAGGATGGCCCGGGCCCGCGATACAAAATCAGCCGCCGGGCGTTAGCCCGGATTATTCATGAAGATCGTGGCGAGAGGTTGTAAGTACGTTCGTGGCAAGGAAGGCGAGCAATTCTTCTGCAGGCGTATTGAAGCAATACGTCGAGGGAGAATTGTGAAGCATGACGAAGCCACGGATGGACTTACGACCTCGCAGCAGATCGCTCATGAATAATTCGGGTTAGCCCACGGTTTCCGCTTGCCGGATGACTTCAAGATGCCTGCTCCCAGATCTTTCGTATGAGCCCCAGGCGTCGCTCGACGGTCCGCAGGCTGCAGTCGAGCTTCTGAGCGGCTTCCTGGTGCGTGTAGCCTTCCATCTTGAGGACCGCAAGTCGCCGCATGGCCGCGTCTGGCAACAGTCGCAGTAGCCGCTCTGACTCCTCTGCCACTTCGGCGGCGAATTCTGGCGTCGGCTCGCGACCAACCATCTGCTCAATTCCGTAGCCCCGCGTGCCGCGGTACTCGAACACCGACTCTCCCCGAACAGCTCCGCCGCCCCGCTTTTTTGTGCTCGCGTCGCGAATTCGGTGCAGCGCCTTGCGGCCGGTAATCACAACGAGCAACGACCATAAATTGTCTCGGTCGCTGAGCTGAGGAAACTTCCCGCGCCGGACCCCCTCGCACAGCGAGTGAAAGGCGCTCAGCGCCACGTCTTCCCCGTCAAAGTCGCGGCGAACGCCGGCTGGTAACTTTCGATCCGCCAACGACACGAGCTGCAAGAAGTACCGTTCCCAAAGTTGTTGGGCCGAATCGTTGTCGCCGGCGCGTAGGCCATCGACCCAGGCGGTTACTGATTCATCCAGCGTCATGTCACGGCAGTCGAGATAAGGAGCGATAACGGTATCCGGCACGAACAGTGGCGGGTCGGAACGAGCTTTCGGCATTCAAAAGCAGTGGCCTTCCGCTCCGCCGCGGTGCCAAACCATCTTGATCGAGGATCAACTGGCATGCAACCGACTAAGACCTCTACGCCGTACTGGACACCGCAGTCGCAGTCTGAATGCAGGATTTCTTTCCTGCCGACCGACACTCGACCTGACATTGCCGGGGCGAATGTGGAGCACGACGTCGGTTGGCTGGCTGGCGCCATCGTGCTCGTCGCAACTCTCGCCACGAGCCTTTTCGTCACAGTCGAACTTGCTCAACTGGCAAACACTGCGTTTCACGACGTGATGAATTGCGATATCTTTGACTGGATCGCGATTCTCGGTGGTGGCATGTAGGTCTTTCCCTGCGGCCTCGATCCATTCAACCGTAGCAAGTGCGCAGTCGTTTTCGTCGTATCTGATTGATGTGAAGCAGCGGGAGATTCTATGACAAGATTTGCAGTTACGGCAGCCAACGGTCAGCTCGGATCGGAAATTGTCAAAGCCACGATCGAGGTTGTCGGCAAAGACTGTGTGATCGGGTTGGCCCGAACGCCCGGCAAGGCGGAGTCGCTTGATATCGAGGTCCGGCCAGGCGACTACAACTCGCCGAATGACCTCGAAGAATCGCTGCAAGGAATCGACACTTTGCTAGTCGTTTCCGGAATGGATGCGCCGGAGAAACGCATCGATCAGCACCGTAATGTGATCGGCGCAGCCAAGAAAGCTGGAGTTGGCAAGGTTGTTTATACCAGTGTTCAAGGTGCTGAGGAGAATACCGCGTTCTCCCCGATCATTCAGAGCAACCGCCAAACGGAAGAAGACGTCCGCAACAGCGGTCTTCAGTGGGTCATCGGTCGCAACGGAATCTACATCGAGCCCGACGTCGAGTACGTCGAAACGTACAAACAACGTGGCGAAATTGCGAATTGTGCAGGCGATGGAAAGTGCGGCTACACCACACGTTCGGAGCTGGCCTACGCGTACGCGCGAATGCTAACAGAATCAAAACACAATGGTCGAACCTACAACCTGCATGGCGAACCGATTACTCAGCAGCAATTGGCCGACTATCTGAACGGATCCTTCGGAACTGATCTAGAGTATCGCGCGATATCCGTAGCAGAATATCGCCAGGAACGAATCGCGGAACTTGGTGATTTCGTCGGCAACGTGATCGCCGGTATTTATGAAGGCATCCGCAACGGTGCAGCTGACAACGAGAGCCACTTTGCTCTTGCGTCCGGCCGCGATCACCAGAGTTGGCAAGATTATTTCGATGGGCTGAATGCCGTAAAGTAGCGGTAGCAATCGCCACCCGGGGGTACAACAACAGTGCGCGTTCGCCGTCCCAACTGCCGTGATTCTCTCCGATTCGAGGCCGAGCGATCGAAGATTGTCCGCGCGCCGTGTAGCCGCAACTACACGCTGCGAAATTCTCTTGTCCACAACAAGGTGGCTCGGATTGTTTTTGCTGCCTTGCTGGGCGCAGCCATTTTGGGTGGTAACGAGCGAACGAACGCTGCGGAACGGACGTTCTCGGCGGGAGCCGCAACCGCCGACTTGACTCCCCAAACCGGTGTTTCGCTTGACGGACCGATCAGCAAGCCGGGACCGGCTCGTGGAGTTCATGATCCGCTGACTGCACGAGCGTTGGTTCTCAAGCTTGGCGAGACCTGCATCCTGATTGTGGTCAACGACATGTGCCTGATCGACCGCGACGTCTACGACGAAGCCAAACGGATTGTCGAGCAGCAGACCGGCATACCGATTCAGAACCAGCTGATGTCAGCTACCCATTCACACGCCACGCCGCGTGTGGTGCGCATCAGTACCCGGCAGCCAGACGAAGCCTATCGCCGATTCGTGGCCCAACGCATTGCGAAGGCAGCTGCCGTCGCGTATCACAGGCTTGCGCCGGCGAAGATCGGGTTCGGAACATTTAACATACCAGAACTCGTCGCTTCGCGCCGGTTTCTCTGCGACGTGGGCAGCGTTGAGGCGAATCCATTCGGAGAGACAGGCGAGCGGGTAAAATCTGTTGCTGGCAGAAGCCGAGCCATCATCGGTCCAGCAGGTCCGACCGACGCCGAGTGTTCCATCCTCTCGGTCCGGCACGCGGACGGTCAGCCGTTGGCTGTGCTGGCGAACTTCAGCGTGCATTACTGTGGTGGGTACGCTCCTGGTCAGGTGAGCGCTGACTACTTCGGTTACTACGCGCGGAGGCTCACTGAAAAGCTCGATCACGGTGAAAGCGACCATCATCCGTTTGTCGGAATCATGAGCAACGGAACGAGCGGAGACATCGGGACCTTTCAGGGAACTCCCAGGCAAGCGGCATGGATCCGCATGGAGCATTTTGGCAAGTTGCTGGCGGACGAAACTGTCGTGTTGTTGGAGGACCTCGAGCACCATGTACCAACAACATTGGCCGTCGCGTCGAGTGAGCTCGAGCTAGCTGTCCGCAAACCAAATGCGGATCGAGTCGCCTGGGCACGGCGGTTGCTGGCGGAGCCTGCCGGCAACGAAGTTCATCGTTGGAGTCGCGTTTACGCCCAGGAGACATTGCATCTGGCCGACTACCCGGAGCGCTACTCGTTGCAGTTGCAAGCGATTCGTGTCGGCGAGATTGGCATCGCGGCGGCTCCGTGCGAGATCTTTGCGGAGACCGGACTGGCCATTAAGAAATCTAGCCCGTTCGAACACACGTTCACAGTCGAGTTGTCCAACGGCTATAGTGGCTACCTGCCGACTCCTCAACAGCATGATTGGGGTGGTTACGAAACATGGCCGGCGCGCAGCAGTCACTTAGAGCGCGAAGCTGAACCAAAGATCCGCGACAAGCTGCTTCGTCTTCTCCGCGAAGTGGGAAATCGGTGATCATACTCAACAACCCGTCGACCGCGGTCGGGTCGACGCCACATCAAGTGTCCGGGCAGCGGCCAGTTACGGTAGGTAGTTAGCTGGGCAAGGTGTGTAGGCTTGCACTGCCCGACAGTACTGCCGCGATAGCATCGCTAACGTGCTTCATCAGATGGGTTCCATCTTAACCCGAATTATTCATGAGCGATCTGCTGCGAGGTCGTAAGTCCATCCGTGGCTTCGTCATGCTTCACAATTCCCCCTCGACGTATTGCTTCAATACGCCTGCGGAAGAATTGCTCGCCTTCCTTGCCACGAACGTACTTACAACCTCTCGCGACGATCTTCATGAATAATCCGGGCTAAGCTAGAAGTGCCATTCGTTGCCGATTGGTATCCCCAGCATGAGCGACCGGCGGTACAATCCGTCGCCGCCCGCGCGCGACGTTCGGGCCGGTCGAAAGTCATGAGAATGGAGGAACGCCATGAAAGCGAAAGGACTCGTGTTGGTCAGTGTGCTCTTCACCTTGTTTGCAGCAGCCGCGTTAGCTGTGGATCGGGATTTCATGGCCGAACGGATTGCGTCGGCTGGCAATAGCGATGACGTGCATCTGTGCTATCGTTACCTGGCCGATGAGACTCAGGTTCCAGACACTTATGACGAGTTGCCAACGCAGGTTTTGTTGCCTGCCTTCATGTTGAGCGAACTCAAGACCGCTTCCTTGGTCGGGTTCCAGTTGTTCCTGGTACCGTGCGCACTTCTTGTGCTGCCTTCTTGGGTTGTTCGCGGATGGTTGCGGCATGGTCGCAGAAGTCCCTAGCCCGAATTATTCATGAGCGATCTGCTGCGAGGTCGTAAGTCCATCCGTGGCTTCGTCATGCTTCACAATTCTCCCTCGACGTATTGCTTCAATACGCCTGCGGAAGAATTGCTCGCCTTCCTTGCCACGAACGTACTTACAACCTCTCGCCACGATCTTCATGAATAATCCGGGCTAGCAGGCGGCACTCCTGCCAGAGCTAGACAGAATAGACTGTGGCCAGTTCCAGTGCTATCGATGCGATTGGCTGGTCTTGTCCTCGCGCTTCTTGCTCAGGTCGCGGAACACCGTGAATAGTTGCCCCGTGTTGTAGCCTGCTCGGTAGGCGTAGACGATGCCACGCCATTGATACTCGAGTGCGCGGTCAATGTTGTCGGCCTCTACCAGCAGGCGCGCTGCCTCTGAGCACGCTTCGATTGTCGATTCTTGTTCCTCGAATCCGACGTGGTCAGCCACCATGCGGAACGCGCGCAGGGCGGCGTCGTTCAGTCCCTTGCGTTCAAGCCTTCGAGCGGCATCGAATTCAACTTCAGGGTTATACGGTTTGGCGCGGAACGCTCGTTCAGTACACTCGGCTGCCGCATCTAGGTTGTTGTCCGGATGCTGGGACAGAAGGTTGACTAGCGATGGATGGGCTTCGTTGAACCGCTTCTTGTCAATTTCAAACAGCAATCGCAAGAGTTTCCTGCTATGCAGGTTGGTTCCGAACTTACGTTCGATGAACGTGCGACAAAACACTTGGGAAGCAAGTTCATCGAGATAGATCGGCGGGCTCTTGGCAATTGCGTCACGCAACGTTGAGGGACGGTCGTAGTTGAGCTCGCCTTGCGGTGAATAAACCGGCAAAACGAAGTGCTTGAGGAACGACACAACGAAAGGGGAATTCAGCGCGTTTCCCGAACCAAAACGAAATGGCTCTGACGCGAAGCTGCAGTTTGACAGTACGACGAGTGTCAGTTCCCGCTCGGGAATTCGCAATATCAACGCCGAGTCGGAGCCGCCAAGTCCATAGGCCCAGTGCATGGTGACGCCGTGTGCGTTCTGGACGAACCAGCCAAGTCCATAGGGGTGTTCGTCACCCGAGCGAGTTCGCATTGGAGTCGTCATTGTTCTATAGGCTCGCTCATCCACTAGCTTGTTGTGGTCCAATGCGGCCGAGTATTTGAGTAGGTCATCCACGCTAGATACCAATCCAGCTGCGGGGTACGCCGTGCTGGAAGTCTGAATTCCAGTATTTGGAACGAAGCTCCTCGTCTTTCCGTTGAATTGGTATGGAGTTACGACCTTTCCCTCCGCTGAATCGTCTCCATCCGGATAGCCCGCAGACGTTCTTTCGAGTTGCAGCGGCTCAATAATTCTCGCGTGTAGTTCATCCACGAACGACCCATGCCCACCGCCTCGCACCGAATTGAAAACACCTGCCAGAAAATTGAAACGGCCACCGTGGTAGATGAACGTTTCGCCCGGCGTCGCCTCGGAAGTATGGCTCAGAACGTGCTTTAGCCGGACGTCTGGCGTTACTCGCTCTGGAAAAAAACCAACAGAGGCAAACGGATACGAGGTAACGCGGTCATCAAGCGTGATACGTCCTTCGCGGACGTATTGCATCAACATGACCGCTGAAAACGTCTTTGTGACGGATGCTATCGGGAACATGAACTCGTCACTTAAAGTGGTCTTGGACTCAATGTCTGAGAAACCGATGTTTTGCCGAAGAACGACACGGTCGTTTTCCATCACGCCCACAGACAGCCCAGGGAGGTGCAAAAGGGCCGCGTGCCTTTCGACCTCGTCTCGAAACGCGTCTCTTTGACTGGAATCGGTGGCTAGGACAACGCTTGCGAAGCTCATTAGCATGGGCGCAACACAAAGTTTCCGAGCGATGTTCTCTCGCATCGTGGTTACTCCGGTGTGGTACGACTCTTGCGGTGAGGATCGAAGATGTTTGACGGCCTACTGATTACGAACACGAACCAAACCTACGTTTCTTTCCTTATAGAGAGTGACTCTGCTCGTTGGATCGCTCTTCTGAATCACCGTCCCAACTGTTCCTAGCTCGATGGTCGATTCGTGACTCGCAGTTACGATCGCGTTGTCGACGGTCATCTCTCTTGCCAATAGACTTCCGGACTTGTCGGCGTTGACTGCCAGCGCATCGCAATGGCCGTCAGCTGTAACTTGGGCACCTTCGACCACAATGAGCATGTTCCCGGTCTTGACTTTGTGAACTGACACGGCAGCGTTTTGCATAGCCTCTATAGCCGCCATGCTAGGACTTGTGATGACAACCTTGGGACGGCTCTGCTCCGGCTGTGTAACGCGTGATTCATCTAACGTAATCATCAGCTTCTTCTGGTCGTTCACCTCGAAGTGTGGCGCCGGACCACCCGAATTACTGACAGTGACTTTCTGCCTCGTGCCGAATCGGACATCTACGTCAACGCGGCCGGTTACGCGCATGCGTTCAAAAGAGTCTGCAATAGCAACCACTTCCGGATTACTATCAGTTGCCGTGTGGCCGCTTGCTTCCGCAAGCTTCAGTGAAACACCAAGGACGAGAGGGACAACTAGGAACAGTCCTGCAGTGACGCGGCGGGGAATTGTGTGCACGTGTTCTCCCTCCAGAATGAAAAGAAGACGTTGACGAAACGAATGAAACCCAGTGATTCGGGATACGCCAAAGTGGAAGCTACTTGGGGACTCGTGCCCGATAAAGTCGACAGTTTGTAAGCATGCCCGTGCGAGTGCTGCTCGCGACTGGGGTCCAGCAGACGCGGCCATAGCATCACAACAGCGTTCCTCGTATCGATGCAGTTCTCGCCGAGCCCACCAAAGCACAGGGCACCACCAATGCGTGACGGTTGCCAACGCTTCCACAACGCGCACCCAATGGTCACGGCGAATCAAGTGAGCCACTTCATGCCTGAGCACGGCAGTCTTCTCATCCTCGGACAAAGTGTTCCAGAGTTGCAGGGGCAGCAGCATCAGCGGACGACTGAACCAGGTCCAAACCATGGGGCTAATCTTTGCCCGAACAAGGAAAGCGTTCGGTGTGTACCGCAGCCCCATTTCATTACTTATCCGTTGAACGTGCCGTTGGAGAGCTTCATCCTTGGATGCGGTACGTCGGGCGAGCGATCGGAGACGTAGTGCTCGCATCGTTGCTAGGGCTAGGACAACGATTGCACCGGCCGCCCAAATCAATGCCGCCAGCTGCGACAGCCGAATCACCCGAACTCCGGACTCTGGTGCCGGCCGTGAATCGGACAAGCGAACATTGGCCGACAGCGTTCCCAGTGAACTGTCGGGCCTGCCAGCCGGTGCCGTGATCGCAGCATTGTCCGAGTTGGGAAGTGCAACTCTTATAGGCACGTCCACTAACGGTGGGGCCAAAAACCGGAGCAGCACGACTGCCCAAAGGAGGTGGATGATGGATGCATTGCGAATGAAACGGCTGCACACAAACACGGCAGCCGCGACTGCACTGGCGAACAGGGCATTCGAGAGAACGTAGTGACTCATTGCCGCTTTCCTCGACCTGATTTCTTCGTCGTCTTCGTTTGGAATTCGGAAATCAACTGTGCTAACTCGGCTCGTTGTTTCCTGCTCAGCCCAACTCTCTGGACAAGAGCATTGACCAAGGGAGCAATGGAGCCTTCGCATAGCCTATCAACGACACCTTCCAACTCATCGGCGACGAGCGATTCCCGGTCGACGATGGCCGTGAACAGATGTGCTCTATTGTCCGCAGACCGTTCGACACATCCCTTGGATTCCAGCCGCTCAAGTAGCTTCTTCACCGTGGTGTACGAGGCGTGGGTGCCGTTCGGATACATCAAGTCAGTCAATTGTCGAGCCGTTAGTCCTCCGTGCTCCCACAGGTGATTGAGCACGCGAAGTTCAAATTCAGGAATACTCGTATTCGACATATGGGGCTCCCGCATCGAACTAAGACGTCATGACTTAGGTTGTGTCGAATGTTAAGTCAAGGCGACTTAGTTGTCAAGGGAACCGGTCGTGTTTTCTTGATTTTCCGAAGCAGCCAAGCTTCGAGGCTGAACCGCCTTGGCGTAGTGCGGCGGCGTTGGACTCGAGTTCGGTCGCAGCCTAATCAGATTGATTGATTGCGCAGGGCTGGCACGCCCGTTGCGGTTTCGGGGCCGATCGGAACCACGTTTCGACGCATTGAAGTTGCGCTTTTCGCTGTCTGGCGGATATACAAGATGTCAAATTCGCCGCGTTTTTCGTAGCCCGAAGCGTCAGCGAGGGGGAGTTGGTGTACCAACGCAGGTCAGTCCCTCGCTTACGCGTCGGGTTCCGATTGAGGCAAAGATCGCGACTTCAAAAGAGCGTTAGCGAGGGGAGTTGGTGCACCAACGTAAGTAATTCCCTCGCTTACGCATCGGGTTCCGATTGAGGCGAAATGCGCAACATCGAGATTTCGACGCAGGGGTGTAAATCACCTCGGCAGGGACCTGAGCGCGTCGATGTTATGGGCGTCTTCGTTAGTGCGCCAGCCCGGATTATTCATGAAGATCGTGGCGAGAGGTTGTAAGTACGTTCGTGGCAAGGAAGGCGAGCAATTCTTCCGCAGGCGTATTGAAGCAATACGTCGAGGGAGAATTGTGAAGCATGACGAAGCCAAGGATGGACTTACGACCTCGCAGCAGATCGCTCATGAATAGTTCGGGCTAGTGCAGAGCACGGTAGTGGCGGCTGCAACGTCAATCAGTGCTCGATTCGAGTTTCGCGCCTCACTGTTGACTTTCCACTCGCGGGTCGATAGCGTCATCTCGGACGGACCAGTCCGTCCTCCGTGGGCATCGACCTGATCATCAGACAGCAACCAATGACTAGCGAGACACGGCCTAAGAACCTGAATTTGACTGTTGGTGGTTGGATTGTATTTCGGGAGCGGAGAAACTACTCACCTGTCGCCAGGAGAAATCGCCGTGAAGACCAGGCTGAACTGCCGAATTAAAAAGCTCGAGAAGCGAACGCTGGCAATGTCTCTGGCAGCGATCTCACTTCTGGCGGGTGGGTTGGTAAGTTCGTTTGCAGACGAGCAATCTAAGCCGTCTGAGGCACTAGGACACGTTGGCTTCACCTCGTTGCCCGTGTATGACGTGAAGTTCTATTCCGCTTCGCTGGACCGAGAGATGCACATCAACGTAGTGCTTCCCCGAGGATATGCTGAATCGGAGTTGTCCTATCCGGTGTTGTATCTGTGTCACGGATTTACTTCGAACTACCACGAGTTTGTGAACGTTGGTGTTCCGGAGTACCTGAACCGTTTCGACATGATTGTGATCATGGTCGATGTAGGAAACTCCTTCTACGTGAACTGGGCCCAATCGAACGATGGGCGTCCTTACAAGTTCGCCGACCACGTCTGTAAAGATGTTATCGGCTACGTAGATAAGAACTATCGGACGATCGCATCGCGTAAAGGACGTGCCATCAACGGCATTTCAATGGGTGGTTTCGGTGCCATCTCGCTTGGTCTCAGCCATCCGGATTTGTTTTGCTCCATCGCCAGCCACAGTGGTGCTCTCAACATGGCCGAGCGCGCACGTCGGACGGTCGGACGAGATACCGACAATAGCCGGATGGAACGCATGAAGGCGGACAAGACGCGCTACCTAGACATCAAAATCGAAGGCTTCTCGACGTTCGCGGAAAGAACTCCTCTCGGCAAGCAGTTTCTGACCGTGGAGGACATTGACAAAGTCGACCCTTTCAAGCTCGTGCTGGAGGTTCCAAAGGAACAGTTGCCACACATCTACCTTGATTGTGGTTATCAAGACTTTCTAGTGAAGCAGACGCAGGACTTTGCCAAGTTGCTAATGGACAACGAAATTCCATTTCAGTTGGGACAATCCACGGGAACCCACGAGGAAGACTACTGGGGACGGGAAGTTTCCGTTTCGATGGCGGTCCAATACGCCGTGATGTTGCGGCACATTTGGGGTAGAGAATTTGAAGTGTACGACCCATACGCCTCGCTCAGAAGTTCGGCACCATCCGAGGACACCGACAAGTGACACCGTTGCAAGCTACGTACTTCCAACGGTAGAACTGGGTCATCGACAGGAGCGAGGTGCGTCGTTACCACGACAAGGAGCTGCTGGGAATCGTAGCCACGGGGATCAGAACATGAGTCGCATGAATCGAACTTCACTGTGCTTCGGATTGGTAGTCTTATTGGCGTGCCAATCTTCTGCAGAGGAGAAGGCCAAGATCGTCTTTCTTTCCGGTACGCCTAGCCACGGTCGCATGTACCACGAACATCGCGCCGGCAATATGATCCTCGCCGAGGCACTGGAGCGATCGGGGCTACCTGTGGACTCGTATGTCGTGCCGCACTATGGATATCCCAAGGACGAGAAGATACTGCAAGACGCCGCGACCGTCGTCATTTTCTGCACGGGCCATCGTGGTCACATGCTTCGTCCCCATTTAGAGGAATTTGACGGCCTCATGAAAGAGGGAACAGGCGTCGTGATGATCCACTGGGCCACGGAAGCCGAGAAGGGAAAGATGGGGCGCAAGTTCCTGGAATGGATGGGCGGTTTCTGTGATCTCGACTGGTCGGTAAATCCGCACTGGAAGCCCAGCTTCGACGAGCTTCCCAAGCACCCAATCTGCAACGGCGTGAAGCCGTTCAGCGTACATGACGAATGGTACTATCACATGAGATTCGTGGAGGACAAGAAAGGGCTGACTTCAATCCTCGCCGACCTCCCACCGGCCGAGACGTTGCGGCGTCCGGACGGTTTGCGCAGCGGAAACCCGGCTGTCCGCAAGTCGGTTGCCGAAGGAAAAAAGCAGACGGTCGCTTGGGCTTATCAACGCCCGGACGGAGGGCGAGGATTCGGATTCACCGGGGCTCACAACCATGCGAGTTGGCGGAACGACAACTTCCGCAAGATCGTCTTGAACGCCATTCTGTGGACAGCCAAAGTCGAAGTGCCTGAAAATGGCTGCCCGACGTCTCCTATCGCCCAACAACAGATTGAGAAGAATCTAGACCCAGTTAAGACTGGAAACGTCACCGCTAAACAGATCATTGAGTCCATGGATAAGAGTGGAGATGGGAGCATCAGCAAGGAGGAGGCCTCGGACGACCTAAAGCCGTTTTTCGAGAATCTCGATGCGAACGGAGACGGTGTGATTGATCTCAAAGAAGCGCAAGTGATCGCGGACTTTGCCAACAATCAGCAAGCCGCGCAGCGCCGAAGGGTTCAAGCTCCGCCTCCTGATGTTGAAAGAAACGCGCTTTACCTGCTAGTTGGCACGCTGGAAAAAGTGCAGGACAGCCGTGTTCAAGCTTCCTTGATGGAAGGGATGTTGGCTGGCCTGTCGGGTCGACGAAACGTGACACCACCAACCGCCTGGGCGAGGGTCGCCGCAAACCTAAGCAAGAGCCGAGACGCGACCGTACGTGAGTTGACTTCAGAGCTGTCCCAGCTCTTCGGCGACGAAGCAGCAATTGCTGAAGCACTTGCAATGGTCACGGACCAGTCGGCCACTGTGGCGCAACGCCGGCGGGCTTTGCACTCGTTACTGGCTCAGAAAAACGAGCGCGTCACGGAGTTGTTGGAACCACTCTTGGACGAGCCCGATTTGCGACTGGACGCAATTCGCGGATTCGCAGCGATCGAGAACGCGGAGGCGCCGGCGATACTGCTCGGTCGCTATGTCGAGTCGCCGGAGCACGACCGCAAAGCGATCCTGGAGACTCTGGCAACTCGGAGGCTGTACGCCGAAGCTCTCTTGCGTGCCATCAAGGCAAAGCAGATTTCCAAGTCTGACGTTCCAGTCCATGTTGCTCGATCGCTCGATCTGATCCTTGGCGATGCGTTTGTCGAAGTTTTTGGAAGCGTGCGCAAGCTCTCGAGCGATCGGACCACGTTGATCGCCAAATACAAGGAACTCATCACCGTTGAGGCGCTGGAGCTGGCGGACTCACGCAGAGGCCGAGCGATCTACGACAAGACTTGCGGTTCCTGTCATCAGCTGTACGGCACTGGCGGTAAGATCGGGCCCGACCTTACTGGTTCCAATCGCGCGAACGTCGACTATCTGCTTTTGAACAGCGTCGATCCGAGCTACGACGTGCCAGAAGGCTACAAGATGGTCATCGTCGAAACGGTCGATGGACGCGTCTTGAACGGCGTGATCGCCGAAGAAGACGCTCAACGGATTGTATTGAAAACGGTCGAACAGCCGCGAGTAGTGGTACTGAAAGAAGAAATCGAAGCCCGGCACGTTTCCAAAAAGTCGATCATGCCTGACGGTCAATTCGAGCAGTTGAAACCACAGGAACTCCTCGACCTGATCAAGTACCTGCGAACAGTTGAGCAGGTGGAGGTTGCAGGATGAGCATTAAAGACAGTCGACCTATCTATGTTCTTGCGCGGAAGTGTTGCCTGGTGGCATTCACGTTGATCGCGCTTGAGGCTGCATCACTTGTGACTACTGCGCAGGAGTCCGCCCGGAACTTGCTGCCGAAGAAGCAGCACACGACGAGCGACGCGCCATTCTTGAAGCCGAAGGAAGCGGTGGCAAAGATGTCCGTTCCCGAGGGGTTCGAGGTTTCGATCTTTGCTTCCGAGCCGGATATTGGTGAGCCAATCGCGTTCTGCTTCGACGATCGGGGCCGCGTATGGGTCGTTGAGAATTACAACTACCGAACTCGCGGACGGCATACGGCGGATGAAGTCACTCGGATTCAAATCCTCGAAGACACTGACCGTGATGGGGTCTTTGATAAAAAGAAGACTTTCACTGACAAACTCACTTTCACCTCGGGGATCGCATTGGGATTTGGTGGCGTCTTTGTCGGATCGCCACCCAACTTGTCATTCATACCGGATGCGAACGGCGATGATGTTCCAGATGGTCCGCCAGAAGTGCTACTGGATGGATGGGGAATTAACGATCGTCACGAGACGCTTAACAGCTTTCATTTGGGGACCGGATGGATGGCTCTACGGCTGCCACGGGGTTTTCACTCATTCGCGCGTGGCGACACCGGGCGAACCGGATTCGGCTCGTCAATTCATCGATGGTGGCATCTGGCGATATCATCCGGTGCGGAAGAACTTCGAAGTATTCGCCCGCGGGCTGTCAAACCCGTGGGGATTTGACTTCGACGACCATGGGCAAGGCATTGCCACAGCCTGTGTGATTCCGCACCTCTTCCACGTAGTTCAAGGCGGTGTCTATCACAAACAGAGCCGGCCGCACGTGAACCCTCATGTCTACGACGATATCAAGACGATCCGCGATCACTCGCACCTTTCAGCACATGGCGGGGCCCGGATCTACTTGGCGGATACTTTTCCAGCGAAATACCGCAATCGACTGTTCATGTGCAATATTCATGAACATGCCGTGCTGACTGATGTACTTGTTCCCGAGGGCTCCAGTTTTGTCGGCAAACACGGCGACGATTTCCTGCCCACTAATGACCTGGCCTGGGTCGGTTTCAGTGTCGAGATTGGCCCCGAAGGCGGTGTTTACATCTTGGACTGGCACGACACGGACGTTTGCGGAAACAAAGTCAACTTCCCCAACTCAGGCCGTGTTTACCGAATCATGCCCAAGGGTGCGAAACGCACTGATGTTCCGGACCTAAGGTCGCTTTCCGACGAGCAACTCGTCGAGCTTCAGCAGCATTCGAACGATTGGTATGTGCGACAGGCACGCGTGCTGTTGCACACGCGAGCGGCTGCTGGAGAACTCGATGCTCCTGCGGTGCTAGGGCTGCTCGAACGGCAGATCAACACAGCTCGAACTTCCGGAAAGAAGCTGCGAGCCATGTGGGCGATGCACGTCTGCGGAGTGCTTAGCCATGATCGCCTGGTTGAGTTTCTGACTCATGAAGACGAGCACGTGCGAGCATGGGCGGTTCAGTTGTTAGCTGATGAGAGCCCGCTCAACGCGTTCCAACCGGGGAGGACCGGCAAGAGTGTACTTGAACCGGAGGTGCTTCAGGAACTTTCCAAGATGGCCAGTCATGATGCGTCGCCGGTTGTTCGACTGCACCTGGCAGCGATCGCCCAGCGCATCAGCTATCCCGAGCGCTGGTCGATCCCTGCGGCCGCTTGCGCAACGATCCGAGGACGTCGAGGACCGCAATCTTCCGAACATGCTTTGGTTTGCGCTGGAACCCATGGTGCCCGAAGATCATGAGGTCAGCGCTACAGTTCGCAGTCGAGAGCAAGTTTCCCCGGCTGCCGGAATTCGTCGCTCGCCGAATGCTCAGTGGTGACGTCGCCGCCAACCCTGCAGGTTCGGAGAACCAGTCCCGTCGCGACCAGACTCGAACGTTGCGGCGTGTTGCCCGGGGATTTGGGATCCAAGGAGTAGGTGAAGGCGGCGTCGTTTATCACGAAGCGTTCCGTAACCTTCATGCGGTACAGACCCATCCGCTTGATCGGGAAACGCCTTGCATTATTCACCGCGAAATCAGTGTACCGACGGGCAAGAAGACTGTACTGAAGCTCCGGGTCAGCCATCACCCGCACGGTGATTGGAAGCTGCGAGTGCTTGCGGGCGAGACAGTGCTCGCTGACCAGATTGTAGGTCCCGACACCGTAGGCAAGGACGAATGGGCTAACGTTGCGGTTGACTTAACCGAATTCGCCGGAAAAACGATCGAGCTGTCGCTCGAGAACCGAGCGAACAATTGGAACTGCGAGTGGGCCTACTGGAACGAGATCACGGTTGTAAGCAGGTGATTTCCAGTTGCAAAACCTACAATCTGCTTCGCCAAACGGATTCACACAACTGACCGCATTTCCTGGTCTTGGTCCTGGTCCTGCTCCTGCTCCGAAAGAAACGACGAATTTCCCATTGCCTTCGGCATGTCGTTTGAATGCATCACCGATGCCTCCTCGAGATGCCGCTTGGCCGAAGACCAAGCATGTTCTGCCCGAACTGCTAGAAGTATCCGCACGGAGCATTCGGCAGGGCAGGGGAGCAGGCATTCGGCTGACCAGGACCAAGACCAGGACCAGGACCAGGAAAAGGGTATGACCTGTACCTCGAAATGCCGTTCCGGGTTGATGTCGCTTTAATGCGACCTGCCATATAATCATCGTATGAATAAATCAACAGTCCTCGCATATCTGAAGAAGAACCGGGACCCGCGCGGCATTGAGCACTGGAGGGATCGAAACAAAAGCGCGCTCGGCAGCTACGGCATCGGCCTAACGATCCTCCGGAAGTACGCCAAGTCTATCGGACGTGATGCGAAGCTAGCCAAGTCGTTGTGGGATTCCAACATCTACGAGATGAAGATCATCTCGATTCTCGTCGACGATCCGAAAACGATGACCGTCGAGCGGGCCGAGACGCAAGTCGAACAACTCGAAGGTGGATACCTCGAACACGTCTTTTCCTCCTGCGGCGCGCCTCTGGCAAAAACGCCATTCGTCGTCGAACTCGCCGACAAGTGGATCAAGAGCAAAGATCCCATTCGCCGCCGCTGTGGATACGGGCTGCTCTACGAGATTTCCAAGGACAAGAAGAAGAACGCACCGGACGAAGCGTATTTTCTGGCACATGTCGCGGACATCGACAGAAAACGCGAGCAGGCGCCGATCCCGATCTTGATGTCGATGGCCGGCGCGCTGATGGGAATGGGTATGCGGACGAAGAAACTCAATAAGGCGGCATTAAAAGTCGCGAAGTCGATTGGCCCGATCACCCACAGCGAATCTTGCGATCCGTTCGATGTGGCCAAACAACTCACCAGCGACCACGTGAAAAAAAGGCTCAGGCTGTGATTCGCTTTCGGGAACCTATGGGGACGACATGGCACTAGCGCCGTGGGAGATTTCAACCTCCGGACTTCCACACCAGCTGCGCCATTTGGAATTGACTCCTTCGAACTCCTAACCGCCTCCGGGGACCGGATGTTCATCGTGTCGTTCGCTCCGAAGCCTGTACCCGAACCATCCACATACGCCGCTCTGGTGGGCCTCGGAACGGTTGGGCTAGCCTTCGGCCGATGGCACAGAAGAAAGTCTGCAGACTCCCAACCTGGATGATCAAACGTCTACACGGTGCTTGAGCCTGCAGCCCGGCGAAACGTGGATTTCCTTCAACGTGCTGGAGAACGCGCCACAGATGTCCGTTGAGAAGACGGGCAAGAGTGCCCGTCCTACGAACGTCGTTGTAGCAATGTTCACTCAGCGTCAAATAACGGAGCAATGTGACTCGCCGAGGCAAAGTCATCTTTGCGCAGGCACCTTAGTCACAGCCAAGCCGACAGAAGTTGAAAGCGGAGAGTGAGGAGTAATCAACGTGAATGCACAGTTGAAGGCTACGATCTGCAACAACCTGCTGAGTGAACTGCAAGTACGGGCTGGCCAAACCGTCAGCAAGACTCTTCATCAGGACGAGCGAGTGAAAGTTGTTCTCTTCGGCTTTGCGGCAGGGCAGGAGCTTTCTGAGCACACGGCCTCAGTGCCGGCCATCCTGCAGTTTCTTTCCGGCGAGTCTGTAGTGACGCTGGGTGATGAAACAATTGAAGCACGGACCGGCACATTCACCTACATGCCGGCTCACTTGCCACACAGCATTACAGCAAAGACGGAGACTTGCATGTTGTTGATCATGCTCAAAGAGGTGAAGCCGTGATCGGGTATTGCTCGGATTGGCGGTTTGAGAAAGCCAGTAGCCAAGTGCGGTGGACGAACCTGATGAAGCTCCTCCCAAACCGGGACCTAACCCGAATTATTCATGAGCGATCTGCTGCGAGGTCGTAAGTCCATCCGTGGCTTCGTCATGCTTCACAATTCTCCCTCGACGTATTGCTTCAATACGCCTGCGGAAGAATTGCTCGCCTTCCTTGCCACGAACGTACTTACAACCTCTCGCGACGATCTTCATGAATAATCCGGGCTAAAACTGTGCTTGGCGGATTGCCAGAAAAGCAAGCATCTGCCAACGTCCAACTGTTCGCGCAGTGGACGATCAACTGCCCGCGCAGCGGGCTCGCCAGCGCTCTAGCTCTTCGGGCGTTAAGTTGTTCAGCCGGCTGATCTCGTGGGCTACCCCGCCGCCGCCTTCCACATCGACAGATACGCGCAACCGCCCATTTTCTTCGTAGCGAAACTGCACCTCGATCGGTGTCCCCGCCGGGAGTCCGGGGGGCAGATTGCTGACGATGCACTTACCCACTTGGATGCACTCGGCCGGGTCGTGGCTTTCTCCTTCGACGATCAGCACCGCAATCGATCGCTGTCCCGTCTTAAGCGTCTTGAACACACGCTCGGCTGTGGTGGGAATTGACGTGTTGCGAGGGATCAGCACGGCGGTTCGTTTCTTCTCAGTACGAGGATCGGTGGCCACCACGCCGAGGCTGTGCGAGTTGACGTTGCTGACCCGTACGCGCGGCGCGCGACCAGTGAGCCGCTGGAGAATCAGGCCTGCATGGATCGCCGCGCCCTGGGCAACCGCCTCGTCCGGTGACAACGATAAGTCTGGTTCGCGGCCGGACAGCTCGCGCAACATCCTGGCGACCGCTGGCATCCGCGTCGAACCGCCCACCAAAAGAAGGTGGTCGATTTGCTCCCAGCCAAGCCCAGCTGAGGCCAGCGTCTGGCGCGTCGTAAACGATGTTCTTTCCAGCAAATCCGCGGTTATGCGCTCGAAATCTTCCCGCGTCAGCTCAACCCGCTCGGCCAGCCCGCCATGTTCGCAGGTGATGTAGGTTCTTTGCCGCGCCGAAAGTGTGCGTTTCGCATCCTCACACTCCCGCAGCAAACGTCCCAGGCTGTTCGGCTCCGTGCGGGGATCGACCCCGTGTTGTTGCTCAAAGATCTCCGCCACATGGTCGACCAGCCGTTGATCCCAGTCTCTGCCGCCGAGCTGGACGTCGCCGTCGGTGCAGAGTGTCACGAACTCGCCGCCAGTGAGCTCCATGATCGTGACATCAAAAGTGCCGCCGCCCAGGTCATAAACCAGCACGCGCAACGGAGTACTCTGGTGGTCTGCCAACAGCTGTCCGCGGTGAAAGCCGAATGCCAGGGCGGCTGCGGTCGGCTCGTTGATGATGTCGAGTAGATCGAGTCCCGCAAGATAACCTGCGTCCTGAGTCGCCTTGCGGCGTACCTCGTCGAAGTAAGCAGGCACCGTAATGACCACCTTCTCGAACTTGCCGAGCTGGTGCTGGGCATCTCGGCGCAACTTGCTGAGTATCCAGGCTTGAATGACTTCGGGAGGGAGCTCCTGCCCGGCGATCACGTGATGGTAAGCAGGTCTGCCCAGATCTCGTTTGACGCACTCGGCGATTCGCTCCATCTCAGTCGCCATCGCCTTCACGGCCTCCTTACCAACGACGATGTCCTCGCCGTCCAGCAGCACGACGCTGGGTGTCGTCTTGTCTCCCTCGACGTTCGCAAGAACTTGCGGCTGGCCGTAGTCATCCAGCGCGGCGATGGCCGAGTAGGTTGTGCCCAAGTCGATACCCACGGCGGGCGCCTGCAAGAGCTCGGCCAAGGCTGCATCGTCGAGCGATATGGAATCGACGCGTGTCTCCTCGCTGCGATGCAGGCGAACCGTCTGCTCGTCCGACTCGTCTAACTCTGGCGCAGCGGTCTGGGCTGACTGGGCTCCCCGCGATTTGCTGCACCTCCGTGAGGCACTGCCGCAGCGCTTCGACCAATTCGGTTGCGTTCGCATAGCGGTCGGCGGGCGACTTGGCCATCATCCGCTGCAGCACCTGGTCCAACATCCGCGGCGCATCCGGTCGGAGTTTCCGGACCGAAGGAATCGGTTCAACGCGATGGGCCAACAGAGTTTGGACGACCGAGTCACCCTCGTAGGGAGGCCTGCCTGCCAGCAGACGGAAGAGCGTGCAGCCGAGACTGTAGATATCCGAACGGCCGTCGGCTGCGGATGAGTCGTCCACCTGTTCCGGGGCCATGTACTCGACGGTTCCCACGATTTGATTTCGTCGTGTCAGCCCGTCCGAGCCCTCGACGACGGTCGAACGGCTACCGTCGTCGAAGCGGGCTAGTCCCATATCGAGGATCTTGACGGTGCCTCCTCGATCGACCAGCAGGTTGTTGGGCTTGATGTCCCGATGAATGATGCCCTGTGAATGCGCGTATTCGAGCCCGAGAGCGGCTTGCAGCACATACGAGAGTGCCACTTCCAACGGGAGGGGGCCGTCGCGAGTGACCACCTCTCCCAACGGTTCTCCCTCGACGTACTCCAACACCAAAAAGTGGACTCCGTCTTCCTCGTCGGCGTCGAAAGCGGTCACGATGTGTGGATGGTGCAGCCGTGCTGCTGCTTCGACCTCCCGCTGAAAACGCCGGGCCGATTGACGCGAGCTCATGGCTCGTGAGTGCAGGATCTTGACGACCACCGGGCGCCGCATCCGGCGGTGCTCGGCCACGAAGACCTCGCCCATCCCGCCCTCTCCAATCTTGTCTTGGATGGTGTATTTGCCTAACACCAATCCTCGTGGCCGACCCGCGGCAATGCGGCCAGCTTGGTACTTAGTCAGCATCCCGCGCTGCACGAGCTGGCTGGCCAGCGTGGGCACGTCCGAGGAGGATACCTCTGGAGGGAGAGAACCCAGAAACGCGTGGACTTCCGAGGCCGACATCAGCCGGCTAGTTGTCAATCCTTCGATGAACTGCTCGACCGAAACCACGAAGTGGACTCTAAATGACCGAGCGTGATTCGGGGACATCAGCCGCTGGGCGTTAGCCCACGGTTCCTACGAAACCGGATGCTAACGTATTCCGGCTGATTTGTTTGTCCCAAAATTGGACTCGTTGGTTTAGCTCAGAGATAACGTCGAAACTCCCCCAGTATAGCTAGGTTAGGGGAGGTGTGCGAAGGGCCGCAGCCGCGCCCTGTGGAGTTGCCCGGTGACGAGGTACGAAAGTGGTCGATCTTGAAAAGTGGGTTTATGGTGAACCTGCCCGGGCGACCGCCTGTCGGTTACAATCGACGTGGGATGTCGGCTGGCGACCGCGCTTTGCTGCTCTCCCTCGCCACCCGCGAATGACATTGGTACTGGAAACGAATCGGATCAGCAAACATGCCAAGCCCTCAGACGATGTTCCGGAAAATCTGGGACAACCATGTAGTACACGCCGAGTCCGGCCAGCCGGCGATTCTGTACATCGACCTGCACCTCGTTCACGAAGTGACGAGCCCTCAAGCGTTCGAAGGCTTGCGACTGGCCAAGCGGCCGGTGAGGCGTCCGCAGCGAACCATTGCAACTCCCGACCACAATATCCCGACAACGGATCGCAACCTGCCCATTGCCGATCCGATTTCCAAACAACAAGTCGAGACGTTGCGGCAGAATTGCAGCGAGTTTGGCATTCAACTTTACGATCTGAACGACTCCCGGCAGGGCATCGTGCATGTCATCGGGCCCGAGTTGGGTCATACCCAACCAGGCATGACGATCGTCTGCGGCGACAGCCACACGGCCACACATGGTGCTTTCGGGGCGTTAGCTTTCGGAATTGGCACGAGCGAGGTCGAGCACGTGCTGGCGACGCAGACCTTGCTCCAGCAGCTGCCCAAGACCCTCGAATTACGCGTGGAGGGGCCAGCCCCACAGGGGGTTACTGCGAAAGATCTGATTCTCTTCCTGATCGGGCAGATCACGACCGACGGCGGCACCGGCTACGTCATCGAATATACCGGACAAGCCATCCGAGATCTCAACATGGAGGAGCGGATGACGGTCTGCAACATGACGATCGAAGCCGGGGCTCGAGCTGGGATGATCGCACCCGACGAGAAAACGTACGACTACCTGCGAGGGAGGGAGTTCGCGCCGCAGGACTTTGAGCAGGCAGTCGCTCGTTGGCAGACCTTGCCCACTGATCCTGGTGCGTCCTACGACAAATCGCTGACTTTCCAAGCCAGTGACATCACACCCCAGGTCACCTGGGGAACCAACCCCGGGCAAGTTGTCCCCGTTGTCGGTACTGTGCCTGACCCAGCAGGGCTTGGCGACGAAGTCGATCAGAAGTCGGCAGCGCGAGCCATTGAGTACATGGGGCTTCGCCCAGGGATGCCGATCGTGGACATTGCTGTCGATCGGATCTTCATCGGCTCGTGCACGAACTCGCGGATCGAGGATCTGCGAAACGCTGCCGCTGTAGTCAAAGGCCACCGCATCGCCTCCAGCGTCAACGCCATGGTCGTGCCCGGCAGTGGCCAAGTAAAGCGGCAGGCTGAGCAGGAGGGTCTGGATCGGGTATTCCTCGACGCTGGTTTTGAGTGGCGGGAAGCCGGCTGCAGCATGTGTTTAGCGATGAATCCCGACAAGCTGTCGCCAGGCGAACGGTGTGCTTCGACCAGCAATCGCAACTTCGAGGGCAGGCAAGGGAAGGGGGGCCGCACTCATCTCGTCTCGCCGGCCATGGCTGCCGCAGCGGCGATCGCCGGTCATTTTGTCGACGTGCGCCAGTGGCAGTACAAGTGAGAAAATGAGGCGATTCGGTCAACGCGATAGGACGGACAATCGACTATGAGAGCATTTACAAAACACACTGGATTGGTCGCGGCTATGGATCGTGCGAACGTCGACACGGACCAGATCATCCCCAAGCAGTTCCTAAAGCGGATTGAACGCACGGGATTCGGCCAGTTTCTGTTTTTCGACTGGCGGTTTCTCGACGATGGCTCGGACAATCCCAAGTTCGAGTTGAACCAATCCAAGTTTCAGGGCGCCTCGGTGCTGTTGGCCCGTAGGAACTTCGGTTGCGGGTCGAGTCGCGAGCACGCCGTCTGGGCGCTTGACGACTACGGAATACAAGTCGTCATCGCCCCTTCGTTCGCGGATATCTTCTACAACAACTGCTTCAAGAATTCGGTGTTGCCGATCGCGCTTGATGAGGCGCAAGTGGACGAGCTGTTTGGGCGCTCGGCGGCCCACGCCGGCTATCAGCTGACGGTCGACTTGCAAGCGTGCCAGCTGTCAGATGATCACGGACTGCTAATCTCTTTCGACGTCGATGCCGCGCGTCGTCACAGCATGTTGCATGGTTTGGACGACATTGCCCTCACGCTGGCACATGAAGACAAGATCTCCGCGTTCGAAGCTGCGCGCAGTCAGTAGCCTGTCTTGGCGTGGGGTGTTGAATGTCCATGCAACGGTCCGCTTGAGACGTTTGTTGACGAGCCGATGAAACCACCGAAGCGAACGGTGAGCTTGTTATCTGCGGCGCTGATCTCGATCGCAGCCATCTATCGGGTTCCAGCGGCTGAGCACCCTCCCGCGGCTGCGGGGCAGAGCGAGGCGATGCGCTACGAAGATAGCCGGGTCTCGATGGGCTGTGTGTACGCGATTGTCGTATACGCTGACGACACGACGCCATTTCGGCTAGGTGTTAACGCCGCTCTTGACGAGATCGACCGTGTTGACCGGTTGATGAGTCATTACAGGCCAGACAGCGAGCTGTCGCGTGTCAATCGCGAAGCTGCGAAGTCGCCAATCAAGGTCGACCCTGAGTTGTTCGATTTCATCGCCGAGTGTCTGCGTTACTGCCGTGAATCGGACGGGGCCTTCGACATTACGGTCGGCTCGCTCATGAAAGCCTGGGGTTTCTTTCGCGGCGAAGGCCGAATGCCGAGTGCGGACGAACTGGCTAGGGCGCGAAGCCGTGTCGGTTACCAGCACGTCATTTTGGACCGGAAAGAGAGGACAGTCTTTTTCGACAAGGCAGGTGTTGAACTCGATCTGGGCGGTATCGCCAAAGGCTATGCGGTTGATTCGGCTATCGAGGTGTTGAAGAACCACGGAATCAGGGCCGCGCTGGTCAGCGCGGGCGGCAGCACGATATCTACGCTTGGCGCGCCTCCAGGCAAAGCGGCATGGCAAATCGAGATTCAGGATCCGCAGGATCGGCGGAAGATAGCACAGAGCGTTTTTTTGAAAAACCAGACGCTCTCCGTATCGGGTAGCTACGAGAAGTTCTTCGAGCTGGATGGCATACGTTACTCGCACATCGTCGATCCGCGCACGGGTCGACCAGCTCAAGGCGTGTTAAGTGTGGCTGTCATCACGAACAACGGAACATCAGGAGACGCGCTCGACAATGTCCTTTATGTCCTCGGAGTGAAGGAGAGTGAGCAACGATTGCGGCGATGGCCGGGCCTCACGGCGTTCTTCTTTCTGCCGGGGACCGGCCCGCGTTGGAAGCTCATTCGGTTGCCACGCGGTTGAACCACGGTTGACCGTTCTTCGCCGCGCGAGCGACGGGCAGATCGACCACGGCGTAGATTCCCATCCTCGCGAGCGTGAACTCAGTCGCAGTTTCGTCACGCACAACGTCTTCCAACTTGGCGGGGCCCAGGCCGAATACCATCGCTCTGCCATCGCCGTATCTACCGCGCAATCGAACGCGCAAACCCCTGGCTTCCCGCAGGCTGTAGTTCAACAGATGCAGCCGCACGCGCGCGTCGTCGCCGGTACAGTGGCAGAGCACCGTCTCGGTACCGTACAGCCGGAACGAGCGGTTTTGGTCGCCGAGCTTCTGTCGAATCATCTGCGCGAAATCGCTCGGGTCGGCCGCCGCCTCAAGGGGGAATTCATCCGACTCGAGCTTGATGTTGATGCGGAGATGTGGCGATGGACTGGTGACGATCCTAAAAAGCAGGTTGCGGCGCGCGAGCAAGTTCATTACTTCGGCGACATCGTCTGAGCCGTCATCGATCACACCAATGTCTGCGATCGTAGGCAGGTTGGAGGGCAGTAGCTGACTCAGGAACTCTAACATCTTGGCGGCGTCCCCGGCGTCGGCCGAATGAATCTTGAGAACCGCGTCGGCGTTGTAGGCAAAAGCCTCGGCCGCGGCGAGCACCGCTCGGCCTCGTGGCAGGTCGTAGAAGAACTCTCCAGCCGGATTGCGAAGAAAACGCCAGCCGTTGGCGTCGAGCCACGGACTCCGTGTGGCCGAAGCGACGTTGGTCGCCCCGCGATCGACGCCAGGCGTCAGCAGTTCTTCGCGCCTTTCCAACTCGGCTTCGCCGATTTCGGGCGAGAAGATCACCGGCAAGTGCTGCTGGACTTCCGTCTTTTGCTGCGCCAGCGTTGACTGGGCGAGAATCAACCACGCGAAGCTGCAGCTCAATGCCAGCTGCTTCATATTTCCATCTCCTCGATGTGGATTTCGCTGGCGTCGCTCACACCCAGGCCGAGCTGCGCGGCGTATTCAACGTGGCGAGGCTCGCGGATGATGATGTTGGTGTTTGGATCGTCATTTCGATTCCTGCCGGTGTTAAAGTCGAGCGTCTGTTCGTCGCGGTTCCAGATCGAGATCGCTCCCCGCCGCTTCCGTTCGTCGTCCACGACGTCGATCAGCAACCGATCAATCGCCACCGGGTCGGTCCCGAACATGATGGTTCGCGGGAAGAACACGTACTTCAGCGTTGGGGCGAACGGCCCTGCGTGCCATACTCCGCGTAGGCCATCCATGATCTGTAGCACGGTCCGTGAACGCAGCGGCTCGACTGCGGCAAGTGTGCCGACAAATGACAATGTGTGAGAGACACCGTTCTGGTGCGTGCGTGCGACGTTCGAGAAGCTGCCGTAAGCGATGTTCTTCAGACAACCCGTCACGCCGGTCGCACCGTGATCCTTGACATTCGGAATATTGATGATCTTGGTCACTTTTTGCGAAATCAGCCGGATCATGTTCGAGCGTGTGTCGTCTTCGCCGAAGAAGTTTGCCTCGACGTACACTCTCGGATCATAACTGTAATTGTCATTCAATATGTTTTCCCGCTCGGCAGCGAAGATGTTGATGCCTTCCGGCACGTGAGGTGCGTAATTGACCTGATCGAGTTGGTCCTGGAATCGCTCGTAGATGTAAATCTGGGGCGGCTTGACGCCGACTTCCATGAGGTTGCGAATTGTTTCCGCTACGATCTCGTGCGATGAGACGACCCACGGACGCCCGCCCGCATTCACCTTGATGGCGACGACATCCTCGGGAGAGAAAAAACGCCGCCACGAATCCGCCGTCTTCGCATCGCCGGTCAATGCGCGCATCCCACGCTCCATCATCTCGCGGACAGCCTCGCCGTCTACTTTCCGCCCGTCATCACTCAGCGATTTCGCTGACTTGACGGCGACAACCTTGCCGGGATACGGACCTGGCATTCCCGGTGCAGTAGCTGGTTCGTACGGCGTGACGGTCTCGTAATGCGGTATGTTTTTGAACACTTCCGCACGCGTGTTCGCGGCCAGCGATGACGCGGCGAGCAGCTGGACGAATGTTCTGCGTTTCACGGCTCAATCTCCTGTGCGCGACGCTGCTTGACGTGGTGACCGATATTTGCGGAGTATTCGACGGCCCTGGCTCGGCGGAACAACAAGAGCCAGCGCGAGCCACGCAGAACCCCTGCAAACAGAGTAACCGATGAACCCCTTGAGCAGAAGCGAGCGATATGATCCCGAGAGGTCACTTCGGTCGCCTTTGGCTTGCCTTGTCTTCAGATTTCGATCGTGGAAACTCATGACGAAAGTAGGCTAAGGCGAGCAAACCCGTGGTTGCGAAAATCGCGGTGGCGACAAAGATGCAGGTCGCGGAGGCAGCCACGAAGACTGCCTGGTCATATGATTCGTCTTCGGGATTTGGTACTTCGGCCCACCAGGAGGCGATTGGCAAGAGCACCATGATCCCCGCCAGAACGGCGAGCGCCATCTCGATTTTTGTGATGTTTCTCAACCGAATCATCGGTACGCCATGCTGAGCCGGGTTTCAACGTCTACCGCTCTCCTGTCCGAGAAACTGTGTTTGAGGCTGAAATCACTGAGGCTGAAATTACACTGCGAAGTGCGACGCCAGCAGATGCTTCGCGTCGCACCGGCCGAACCGAGTCCCACAAACTTCAGAACTTCGAGTTTCGGCGGGCCGACAGCCGTCGTTACTGCATTGTATGCGATGTCGCGGCAAGCACTCCACAATACTCTATCGCCGACAGACTCGAAGTCCTAACAGCCTGTTGATTTTCGCAACGGGCTGTCGCATCACAGGGATGTGATGCCAAATCAGCGACGTAAGTCGTTGATTTGCGAGCCGCGAAGAACTCTGTTCTGAGCTTGGGCGAGGTTGAAAAACGCCAGGACGGCGTTTTTCGACAGGCAGCTAAGGCGCGCTTCCTGCGCATCGGTGCTGGGACACTTGCGAAGACGGGCAGAAGACGGGCATGAGTGCCCGTCCTTACTCGAGAAGACGGGCATGAGTGCCCGTCCTACATCTCAGTTGCGGTGGATTAGCAATCGCTCGGCGTTTGTCCGGTAGACCTTCTTGAGAACTTCGTCGGGCAGGAAGATCCCGTAGATTGGCCAGAACCATGGTCGCTGCTGCTGTGGATTGGGTTTCGGGTCAAAGTACTCATCGTCTGTCTCCAGAAAGCGGTAGAACAGGCGCTGCGTCTCGCGATCTCCGCCACCGTCGGTCCCGAACAGGATCCGATCCTGATACTCGATGAAAAACCGCCGCGCGGTGTAGGGCTGGCGGCCTAGCTCGTTGATCCGGGCCGAGATTTCGACGTACATGTTGGGGTACTCATCCAGCCACCGGCCGACGGAAGCCAAGTCCTCGGGATTGTTGCCGAAATGCGCACAAACAAACGTGGTTTGCGGATGCCGGGCGATCACTCGGTTTCGCTGCTCGAGGATCTCGGCCCGTGACGGATAGTCCGGGCCATGAAACATCCAATCTGGATGAGCACTTAGCTGTTGCCAACGTTCGTTGAATCGATCGAGAGGAACAAAAAACGCAGCTGGATCGGCGACATGAATCACGATCGGCCGCCCGTACTTGCCGCAGATCTCCCAAATCGGGTCGAGCTTCGCGTCGTCCACAGCCAACAGGCGTCCGTCAGAGTAGCGCACCATGAGTCCCAATCGCTTGGAGATCTTCAGCCCCTTCGCGCCGGCTCGAAATCCCTGTTCCAAGTTGGCCGCCTCGCGCTGGCTCCACTGTTCGTCGTCAATTCCGGACCAGTTGATACGGGCGAACGTCATGAATCGACCGGGATGCGCCTCATCGAGCATCGCGAGAGTCTGGCGCAGTCCCTGACCCCAACCACCGTCGAGATTGATCAAGGTCTCGACACCGGCGGCGTTCATCTCCTCTAAGTAACTAGCAACGCTTTCAGGCGTGACGGTCCGAGGTCCTCGGCCACCGCTCCGGGGAATCGACTGACGCGCTTGCCCCAAGTGGCAGTGAATGTTGATTACTGGATACTTGGGTTTGTCCACACGGGTCACCTTGGTGACCATCATCGACCGTGGTTTCCAATCGCGAAGAAGTAGCGGTGGACGTGTCTCGTCCGGCGACTGCGCAAAGGCCGACGGGCAACAAAATATGCAACAGATGCCGATGAATAAAGTTCGTTTCAAAGCAGAGTTCCTCCCAGATTCTTCCTTCCCCACATCCTGTCGCTTCATGACGCGCTGTCGAGTTCTGTTTCGAGATCTAGTGGCGTGTCAAAGTCCAAATTGTGGGTAGCCGAAGTAGGAACCAAAGTCTGGCGACTTCGGCTACAGGAAAGAACCAAAGTCTGGCGACTTCGGCTACCGGCACAATTGAGCTCGGCGCACGACTAGTGTACATCGCAGGATTGCCGCTTGCCCGGGACTTGCCTCTCGAATTTTGGTGCGCCACAATGGGGCGCGCCCTGGGGTCCGTGTAAAACGCCACGCGATCAAACACTGCCGCCACGCAGTTAGACGCCGAGCGGCAGCGAAGCTCCTTCCTGCAAAGACCCTCCTTGGCAGTCTCAAAGAAAGCCTCAGCAGCGCCAGCTACACGGCCGTGAAGGCACCACCGCTACCACAGTGATCGCACTACTTACCGGATTGTCGTAGGAGAAGTATTCCAATGAAGCGGAAGAGACACATCGCCGAAACAGTACTTTTCGTTTCTTTGTTCGTGCTGGGTTCGTCCGCCGCTGTCGCCGTCGAAGTCGCGCCGCTGCTCGAGGGCCTGGATAACCCGTGCGGTGTTGCCGTGCAGCCGAGCACCGGGCATGTGTTCGTCGCCGACAGCGCGGCAGGCAGAGTCATTCGAGTCGTTGACGGCAAACCACAGGATGTGATCGTTGACTTTCCACAGGACGTCTATGGCAAAGGCCCCATGTACAACATCGGTCCCTTGGGCCTGGTGTTTCTCGACCAAAATACGCTCGTCGTTGGCGGTGGAGGTCATCCTGACGGAGAGGAGCTGTTGAGGGTGTATAAGGTCCCGGCAGCCGGCAAGGAGGCGATCAAAGCGAGCCAGATGGAAGCCGACTTCAAACTGCCACCAACCGACGAAGTTCAGGGGGAAGGGAACTTTTACGCTTTGGCGGCCACCAGCAGCGCGGTCTACATCACTTGCAATGGGGATGACACGAAGGGATGGATCTCCCGACTGACCATTAAGGATGACGGAGGCTTCGGCGAGCACGAGCGCTTCATTGCCACGAAGGAGGCGACCGATGTCGACGCACCCGTTGGCATCACCATGAACCAGCAGGGTCAGATCGTCGTTGGGCAGATGGGAGAAATCAACGTGCCGCAAGACAGCTTGCTGACCTTCTACGACAAGGAAGGAAAAATGCTCCTCAACCTGGAAACGGGGCTGTTCGACATCACGGCGGTCGCCTATAGCCCCAACGGACAACTATATGCGCTGGATTACGCCTGGATGGACGCGGGCGAAGGGGGGCTCTTTCAGCTGATCGCGGATGGCGAACAAGGTGTCAAAGCCAAGAAGATCACTTCGCTAGACAAACCCACCGCCATGGCGTTTGGCACCGATGGTGAGCTCTACGTGACAGTGTTTGGCAGCGACGACGATAAGTCAGGAAAACTGCTGAAGATTACCTGGTGAGTGCCAGCTGGGCTGCGGCCCTTCGGTATGACGCTTGCACGCCATCTGGCGGGTACAGGCTGGTGAATTTGCCGGGCTTTTCGGAACCCGAAGCGTCAGTTTTTGAAGTTGCGATTTCGCCTTCCTGCAGGCACAAGATAGCGGATTCACCATGTTTTTCGGAACCCGAAGCGTCAGCGAGGGGGAGTTGGTGTACCAACGCAAGTTAATCCCTCGCTTACGCTTCGCGCTTCCGATTGGAATCGCAACTTCAGAACTTACGCTGCGGCGTTCCAAAAAAAACGCTAGACGTGTACGTCGGCGGCGGGGCCTTTGTCGTCGTACCGCTCGCGGATCGGACCAACCACCTCTTCCAGAAACTGATCAACTTGCTCTGCGGCCCGTCCTGTGTACTGGGCGGGGTCGGTTGCTCGTTGTAGATCGATGCCGGTAAAGGCCTCGTCGGCTGCCAGCCGCTCGAGCAAGTCGTTTGGCTTTCCCTGAGTTTTGACTTCGTTGGCTGCCGCCTGACTGTGCCGGCGGATTTTCTCATGTAAGGTTTGCCGATCTCCGCCCGCGGCGACGGCCTCCATCAGCAAATTCTCAGTCGCCATGAAGGGAAGTTCCGCGGCCAGGTGACTGGCCACGACCTGCGGGTAGACGACCAGTCCGCTGGCTACGTTTTGGTAGAGGATCAACAAAGCATCCACCGCTAAGAATGCTTGCGGCAAGACGAGTCGCCGGTTGGCGCTGTCGTCCAGCGTGCGCTCCAGCCACTGAGTCGCCGCCGTTTGGGCCGTATTGGCCGGCAGGCTCATCGCAAATCGTGCTAATGAGCAGATGCGTTCCGCCCGCATAGGGTTGCGTTTGTAGGCCATAGCGGACGAGCCGATCTGTTCTTGTTCGAAGGGCTCTTCAATTTCTTTGCGGCTGGCCAGGATACGCAAGTCGGTGGCTGCTTTGTGGGCGCTCTGTGCGATTCCTGCTAGGGCATCAATGATCTGGGCGTCGACTTTGCGCGGATAGGTCTGACCGGTGACTGCGTAGGCCGCCGAGAAGCCCATCCGTTCGGCTACGAGCTGTTCGAGCTGGCGGACCTTCTCCCGATCGCCGTCAAAAAGATTCAGGAAACTGGCTTGAGTACCAGTCGTGCCCTTTGTACTTCTGGCTCGCAGTGCTGCGAGGCGGTGATCGACTTCGGCGACGTCCAACACCAAGTCGTATGCCCAGAGACATGCTCGCTTGCCGACCGTCGTGGGCTGCGCTGGCTGCAGGTGGGTGAAGCCGAGGCAGGGTAGGTCTTTGTATTGGGCGGCGAAGTCGGCGAGCGCCAGAATGACGGCGGCGAGCCTTCGCTGGATCTGCTCCAAGCCAGCGCGTATCAGAATCAGATCGGCGTTGTCGGTAACGAAGCAGCTTGTCGCACCCAAGTGAATGATGGGCCGCGCCGTGGGGCAGCAATCGCCAAAAGTGTGCACGTGTGCCATGACATCATGACGCAGGCGGCGTTCGTAGCTCTTCGCTGCGGAAAAATCGATGTCGTCCAAGTGGCTCCGCATTTCGTTCAGCTGCTCCGTAGAGATCGGCAGGCCTAGCTGCTGCTCTGCCTCGGCGAGCGCCAACCACAGTCGTCGCCAGGTGCTGAATTTCCGCTGGGCGCCCCAGAGTTGACACATTTCGCTGGATGCGTAGCGGCTGATCAGCGGGTTCTCGTAGCTGTCCTGCGTCATCGCTTATCTCTCCACACGTCCGGAGACATTGCCGGCGGCCAGCTTACTGACTTCGGCCTCCGTGACGTAGTTGAAATCACCATGCACCGAGTGTTTGAGACAGCTCGCAGCAACCGCGAAGCCGATGGCTTCCTGCGGCGAGCTATGCTGCAGGCTGTGAAGCAATCCTGCGGCAAACGAGTCACCCGCACCAACTCGGTCCACAATGTCACAGATGGAATAGGGTGCATAGCCGCCGTTCGAGTCCAGCGGCGCGAAGTACGCCTGGTCGCTCGAGGCGTCGTACAACATGCCACCCCAGTTGTTATGGTCGGCCGAGATACTCTCTCGGAGCGTGATCGCCACGCGACCGACTCGGCTGTACTGCGAACAAATCTCGCGGGCCACAGCTACATAGGCCGACGAGTTGATCTGGCCTTGCTCGACATCCGAGCCCTCGGCGTGGATGTCAAGGACGTTGGCAGCATCCTCTTCGTTAGCGACCACGAGATCGACATAGGGGAGAGTCGCCGCCATGCACTCGCGGGCTAGCTCGCGCGGCGCGGTCCCCGCGCGCCAACGCCACAACTTCTTGCGAAAGTTGAGATCGCACGAGACAGTGGCACCGGCTGCTTGCGCTTGCTCGACCAGAGCCAGGTTGGACTGAAAGGCACTTTCGCTGATTGCTGGTGTGATGCCTGTAATGTGAAGCCAGCGAACTCCCTCCAGCGCTGCGGCGAAGTCGTATTCATCAGGTTCCGCGAGGCTGACCGCGCTGTGCTCTCGATCATAGAGCACTGTCGAACCACGTTGGTTGGCCCCCACTTCGACAAAATACAGGCCCAGCCGCCCCTTCTCTCGCCACAGAATCGACCCGGTATCCACGCCGAGTCCGCGGAGCGTCGCGACAAGGCTGGTGGAGAGATCGTGGCAGGGCAGGGCGGTCAGGTATTTGACCGGGTTTCCGAGTAGGGCTAGTGAAGCGGCAACGTTGGCCTCGCCGCCGCCCCAGGTTACCTCGACGCTGCCGGGGACGGATTGTCGCCACCGCCGATGTCCGGCCGGCGCAATCCGCGCCATGATCTCGCCAAAAGTTAAAAACATGATGGTGCTCCGGGAAGGTCCCTCGAGAGGTGTGTGGGCAACAGGGTTTTGGGGTCGTTCACATGTTTGTCAAATCATCTTCGCTGCCGCCTCCGATCAAGTTGTCTAGAGCTTGAGCCAAAGCATCGGTTGCGTCGTGTGACTTGGCGTAGATCCTACAGATTCGATAGCTCACCGGGATCCGGGAGAACAGCCCGTTAGTGGTCAAGGGGCGGATACGGTCCCGCGCGGAGTCGTAGAGGTAGTTCTGGCCGCTGGCCGCTCCAGCCGTATGTGGACGGTGGATGTGACGAGCGATATCGATGCGAATGGGGAAGTTGGCAAAGGACGGCGGCAGCGCCTCGCGGATCTTTCGTTCTACGAACCCGGCATCGCTGAAGATGCTGCTGCGTTCCCGATCTGATTCCGCGAAAACCAATGTTCGCTGACAGACGGTTTTCCAGGCCACGTTGCGCTGTAAGAGCGCCTGCCAACGCTGGCCGAGTTGAGCGGTACGTTGATCGCTGCTGTGCCTCCACCTGGAGACGTCGACCAGCAACGAGGACTCGGTAAAATCGCGGTACTGCTCGCGTTGGTCGAGCGGATTTCCCTGAAACAACAGCGGCTTGCTTTCCTCAAACAGTTCCGACAGGGTCAAATCAATCGCCCGTACCGTGCGGTGGAAATAGACCGACCGAAACAGCTCCGCTTTGGCACTCATAAAACGCATCAAGGCGTCCACTCCCCGGTCGTGGATCGTTAGGCCCTGATCGCTAAAGAAACTGTATCGCAGGACGCGATCCAGATCGAATGCCTGCGGGCTGTAGCCGGTCATATAGGCGTCCCGGAGCACGAAGTCCATGTTGTCAATCGTATAGATGCCGCTCAGCAAACTTCTTAAGAAATGAAGCCACTGCGGCCGGTCGGCGTCCGCTTTGCCTCCAGGACGCATGATCAGCCAAGCGATCTGATCGGGGTCGAGTTGTTCGTTGTCGGCCAGTTCGCTGTTGGGGTTTCGACGGATCCCCCGCAGCAGCGGGCTCAGCTCCTCGCGGACAATCGCAGCCCCCAGCGTCTCATGGGTGAGGTCGAAATCAACGAGAAAATGCGCGTCGAAGAAGTGGCCGAAGGGTCCATGCCCGATGTCGTGCAACAGTCCCGCCATCCGCAAGAGCGACTCGACGTAGCCCCGGCTGGGGACAGCGGGGCAGGTCTCGCAGAGGCTATCGTAGAGCACCTCGACCGCGCGGCTGGCCAGATGCATCGCACCCAGCACGTGTTGGAAGCGAGTATGTTCCGCGGTGGGATAGACCCACCAGGCGGTTTGCAGCTGATGGATTTGCCTCAGACGCTGGACCCATGGGTGATCGATGACCTGCCGCTCGGAGGTCTCTCCCGCTGAGAGCTGCTCGGATGAAGAGAATGGAATGTAACCATGGATTGGATCGTGACTTAAGTTCTCCAGCTGATACGCTCGCATTCCTCGATTATCTGGATCGAACCGCGCAGCGTCCAGACGCGGAACGCTGTTGCCTTAGGTTATTTCTGGCTGGCCGCTGATGTGGTCCTCAGGAGTGGTAAATGTCATGCAACGGCTGGCTTTACTGTTTTGCCGCGATTGTGCTATCATTCCAGCTCCGATCAACTTTGCGGGACAGGCAACGTAGTTGATGCTGCAAAGGCAAATTACCTGCTGGCGTTAATAGATGCCGATAAGTTAGTCGGCGCTGCTTCACTTTCTGCGAGTCGAACGCCGCCACTAGCTCGCCTAATACCTATCCTCCGAAGGAGTCGCATAGTGTTTCGTCCCCCACTGGCGCTAGCCGCTATTTTGACGGTGGTCGCCGGCAGTTTGACCGCGTCGGGAGCGCAACCGAGTGAACGGCTGCTGCCACCGACAACCAAGGGTTTTCTATCGGTTCTGGATGTCGATCAGCTGCGTGAACGATGGGAAGAAACGCAGCTTGGACAGATGTTCAACGATCCGGTGATGGCTCCCTTTGTGGAGGACGCTAGGCGGCAGATTCGCACGAAGCTCAGTCGGACTGATCGGCAGTTGGGGATCAGCTGGGAGGATCTCGAAGGTGTCTACGGCGGCGAAGTCTGTATCGCGGTGATTCAGCCGTGGGATGCCGAAGCCGAGGAGGAAAAGGCAGCAGAGGCTGTGCAAAAGGACGTTGCCGCCGCCAAGAGTCGCGGAGAGAGTGAGGAGCAAATTGCGGCAATCAGAACGAGCTCGCAGAAGAGCGCGGCCGCGGAATCGGAGCGGAGAAGACGAGCCCAACGAGGTCTGGTGTTACTGGTAGACGTCTCCGGGCACGCCGAGGCCGCCGAAGAGTTGCTCGACAAGGTCGCCAGCAACCTACAGCAGCGCGGCGCCCAATCAAAGAAAATCACCATTGCCGGCGCAAGCGCCCAACTGCATGTGCTGCCGGCGGAAAATGACCAGCAACGGCGCATCGTGTATTGCATCCAGGACGATCAGCTGATTGCCACGGACAACGAGTCTGTGGCCGAAGACGTGTTGCGGCGGATCGCGGGATCGGACGAGACGCAGTCACTGGCCGACGCGCCGGCGTTTAGCACGGCCATGGAGCGGGGCGCGGACATCCTGGCTGGTGCCGAGCCCCATATTCGTTGGTTTGTCGAGCCCTTTGGATACGTCGAGGTCACCCGCGCCTATGAAGGTGGCCGCCGTCGCCGTGGTACAGACCTGCTGCAGGTCTTGGCCAATCAAGGATTTGACGCTGTCCAAGGGTTGGGCGGACAGATCGTCCTCTCGACAGCGGACCACGAGATCCTCCATCGTTCGTTCATCTACGCCCCGGCGGTCGAACATCCAGCGGACAGTGTGAACAAGACGAAGTACCGTTTGGCCGCCAACATGTTGGATTTCGTCAACAAACCGACTCACCGTCCGGAAGATTGGGTGCCACCTGCCCTGTCGGGTTACCTGACGTTTAATTGGCGGATGAAGCGGGCGTTCGAGTACGTCGGCACACTCGTCGATGAGATCGCGGCCGACGAAGTTTTCGAAGACGTCTTGAGAAGCATTGAGGCGGATCCCAATGGTCCCCAAATAAATATTCGCAAGGAGCTGATCGATCATCTCGCCGAGCGCGTCACCGTCGTCAGTGACTATAAGGAGCCCATCACTACTAAGAGCGAACGGCTGTTGTTTGCTGTCGAGGTCACCGACTCGGTCGCGGTCGTGAAAGCAGTCAACAAGGCCATGGAGTCAGACCCGCACGCGCGGCGGCGAGAGCATGGCGAACATGTCGTATGGGAAATACTGAACGAGCCGCCCGTCGAGGTCGAGACCGTTCAGATCGAAGGCGCTGGTTTCGGCTTCGAGTTTGAACCGACTGAAGTTGTCCCTGAAGAAAACGACAAGCCACTGATTCCCAACGCAGCGGTTACGGTGGCCTACGGTCAGTTGCTGGTGGCGAATAATATTGACTATATGTTCGAGGTGCTCGACTTGCCCGCAGCAGACAGTCAGCGAGTCCA
This sequence comes from Pirellulaceae bacterium, assembly GCA_965223305.1. Lineage (GTDB taxonomy): Bacteria > Planctomycetota > Planctomycetia > Pirellulales > Pirellulaceae > CBDCWT01. Next base: position 52,138 of record CBDCWT010000035.1, read on the forward strand.
CACCATGGACGACTATCTGCAGGTCGGCCAAGCCCTGGAAAAACTGGGGCTCGACGAGGCGGCCTTCCGGCTATTTACTCGGACCGACCAGGCCTATCGGCCGACCTACGAGCTGACGCGGCAGGGCAAGATGCCAGAGTCGGAGACGTTGCTGGGCAAGCTCCTCAACCAGATCTGGCAACCAGACGAAGAAGGTCAGCTCCGCCGGCAGTATCTCGATGGAACCAAGATGCCGGAGTTTGCTGAAGTCGAGAAATACCTAGGACCCGCGGGTGTCTTCGTTCGCTCAGAAGAAGATGGTTGGTCGATCGTCGGCTGCTTGTTGGAAAAGTAGGCGGATCGCAGACGCCCTAGCCCGGATTATTCATGAAGATCGTGGCGAGAGGTTGTAAGTACGTTCGTGGCAAGGAAGGCGAGCAATTCTTCCGCAGGCGTATTGAAGCAATACGTCGAGGGAGAATTGTAAAGCATGACGAAGCCACGGATGGACTTACGACCTCGCAGCAGATCGCTCATGAATAATTCGGGCTAGCAGTCTGTTGATTTTCGGCTGCGAACCGCGAAGCACTCTGTTCTGAGCTTGGTGACTGAAAAACGCCAGGACGGTGTTTTTCAACTGGCAGCTAGCGCAATTTCACCTCGGCGCGCTGCCCTCGCAAACTCAGCTTTCAAAACGTCCGGTTCACCTTCCACGGCCGGCCGTCACGACCTTGGCCCAAAAGGGGTGCTGGCGATCGCCTCGCGTGCGGACATCTTCGAGCAAGGTCTCTACGTTCGGCGCGACTTTTTCCTTGAGCGTGCGGCCGTTCACCACGATCTTAAAGCCCCGCTCGAAGCTGACAAGATCCGGCGACAGCCAAAGAGTGACTTCTCGCGCGCCGGTTGTCACGGAGAGCCTACGATGGTTGTGGACTTCCGCTTTGATTTTGCTGGGTCTCTTACTGCCTGAGGCCCAGGTCGCTGGCATCACGATCGTCGGTTCGGGGAATCCCCTTAGTTCCAGCCACCAATAGAAGTTGTCCCACGGCCGCATCGCCACCGCCTCGAATTTTTGCGGGAAGAAATCGCGGCGATGGGCGGGCAGTTCCATCCAGTCAAAGATCCGCAGAATCTCGTCTTGAAAGTGCTCGTGGCCGCGCCCTTGAAACTGCACAATGGTGGTGTCGTAGCGGGCGCGCTTCAGGTAGTCGTCGAACTCGTTGCCGTTCTTGTGGAGCCAGCCCGCGTCCATCTCGCCACCGACAAAGTAGAGGGGTAGCCCGCGAGCATTTTCGCCGTAGTGCAAGACGTACTTGTCGGCTCGGGCGACGATCGGGATTACTCCCGCCCACAGGTCCGGGTGAGCGAAACCGATATCCCAGCAGGCATCACCTCCCATCGAATGGCCGCTTAAGAAGACACGATCGGTGTCGATCGAGGTCCGACGGCAGGCGTCTCGCAGACAATACAGCACGGCGGCGTGCTCCCGCGAACTGTATTCGTACTCGCGCTGGTGCGGTTTGGACCACTCGGGAGCGACGACGATATAGCCGCGCCTCGCTGCCTGCCCCAGCCGCATCGTCGCACCTTGTGGAAAACTGCCTGCCCACCAATCGACTTGCTGTTGAGGATTCGAGCCTGCCCCGTTTAGCGTGACGATGCACGGATAGCGTCGGTGCGGGTCGTATTCCGGTGGGAGTTGGACGTAATAGGTGAAGGCGGGTTGTTCTTGCACGCCCGGCGTCGACAGTTTGTAGAAGCCGGGGATTTCTAGCTGACCCTCTTGGGTTTCGACCGGCGGCGTCATTTGGGCGATCAGCTTGGCTACGTAAGCAGGTGCTCCTCCTTCCTGCGATTCGATACGCGCCAAGCTCTCCTGGCGTTCGTGTGTTCGCTCGGCGCGGAGGTAGTTACGGATCTCGTTGCGGGTTTCGAAGAGCGATATCGCGACTGCCAAGTTCTCTTCGCCTGATCCACTGCCCAGGAGCCAGCCGCTGACTGCGAGTGCCACCTTCTGCTCGGCAGGCAATGTCTCGTCGTCTGCGAGCCGCAGGTAGTCCGCCATCCGTGGCAGCGTGTTCAGGTTCAGCTCGTTCTGCAGTTCGTCGTGGATCGTTGTCAGCGTGGCTTGAATCGCCGGATCCTTGATGGCGGCAGTGTGTTCACCGAATAGCTCCATCACTTTTGCGTATTGATCCGTTTGGCGACTCTGTTCGCCTAGCATGTTGCGAACCCGTAATAGCGTTTCGCCGGCAATGCCCTCCGTCGGGAATCGCTTCAGCAACGCGTTGACGCGCAGATGCTGGCCCGCATCCCACCGTAACTGAATCTCTCGCAATAAGTGCTCGGCAAACAACTGGCGCAGCCGGGACGCCTGTTCCTTGAGGTGCTTCAAGCCGGGAAAGTCTTTGATGATTCGTTCTAATTCGACGAGCGCATCGGCGTACCGCTCGGATTGAATGTACAAGTGCACCACCGCAAGTCGGGCATCGGGGTCGTCGGGATTGATCCGCCCATAAATGATCCTGCTGAGCGTCTCACGAGGAATCGAGCTGGTCGCGACCCGCATGTCCCACAAATACTCCACCAACGACTCCACTTTGGTGTAGGTGGGTGTGATCTCCGTGATGCCCTGGAAGATGTCTAGCTGGCCACGGGGACCCTGCATCGAGAAAATGCGGCGCCCGAACTCGTCAAACGGCGAGATTTCGATGATCGGACCGACGTTGTGGATCCGTCTCCCGGAGGTCGGGACACGCTGCGGAATGTGGATCTTCTCGTGTCCCGATGCCGGGCTGAGCGCGTAAGTAGCTTGCGCCCCACGGACGAACGTTCTCCGCCAGTGGTCGTCGATCAGCAAGATCGGCTTGGCCGCGACGTCGCCCTCGAGAGGGTTCTCGTTGATCGACCCTATCTTGTCGACCCGCCCATGAAACTGCATCCCACTCTTGGTCGTCACGACCGCGGACAGCGCGACGGTACCCCCCAGCAAGGGGGCCAAGAAGACAAAGAGATACCGTGCGAGATTTCCCTGCTGTTGGCGCAAAGGCAGCATTCGAGTCACTCCTCCCCGAAACCGGCTCCGGGCGCCCCCTGGTGCGGCGGGTGAGATCACCAATAGCGACCTACGTGGAGCTTAACCCGAATTATTCATGAGCGATCTGCTGCGAGGCCGTAAGTCCATCCGTGGCTTCGTCATGCTTCACAATTCTCCCTCGACGTATTGCTTCAATACGCCTGCGGAAGAATTGCTCGCCTTCCTTGCCACGAACGTACTTACAACCTCTCGCGACGATCTTCATGAATAATCCGGGTTAAGTCCATTTTGACAAGGGGCGAAGGGAAGTCAACTGAAGCCAGTGGGCGGTGCAGACCGGGCAAGGATGAGACGCCGGTTATTCCGAGGGCGGACCGGTGCGGTCGTCGACGGCACGTAGCCCCAGCGCAATCAACAACAAGACCAAGTCGATCACCAGCAGCACCAGTGCGGTGTTGGCAGCCCAAAACAGTGCAGTGGCCGCCGCAGTATCGCCCATGGTAAGTACTAACGCGTAGAAGGCCATCAAGACCGCAAACGCCACCAGCATCAGGACTAGGCCGAAGACGAGAAACACTAAGAGCGGGCGCGGAACCACGGCGATCTCGATATATTTTACCTAAACCAGCCAGTTTTGTGCATTCCGCGCTAGCTGTCAAATCCCCCCTCTCGTTTTCTTTTCTTGCCCAGTGCCGGTCGCCGCCTGTCAACTCCCCCGCAGCTGGTCCTTCAGCCCGAACAGTCGCTTGGGATTCGTGGAAAAGACCATCTCCAGTTGTTCCGCAGTGACACCGATCGCCCGAAACTTCGCCAGTTCCACCGGGATGTTCGTGAGATGGTCCGAACCGAACAGAATTCTCTCGGCGCCGAATTGATCGAACATCTTGCGCACCGCGTAGGCTGGGCACCAGGAGGGTTCGAGGATCAAGTTGTCGCAGATCTCGGCCGCCACCATGGCCTCCGCCGTGTAGACCCCCCAACCGGCATGGGCCAAGACGATTGGCAGCTGTGGATACCGCCGAGCCGGCGGCAGACAGAGGGCGGGCAACGACCATGGTGTGCCCAAACCTGTGTGAACGATGACAGGAACACCCAACTCCACTGCCGCGCGGAAGACCTTCTCTGCTGACGGGTGATTAGGAGCCAAGTTGTGTGCCAGCGGATGAAGTTTCAATGCGACGAATCCCAACTCTTGCACGCACCGCCTGGCTTCTTGCAGGTAGTCTTTTGCAGAGCACCAAGGATCGATGCTGGCCATGCCGATCAGAGCGCCATTGCTCGCAGCCACGGCGGTTGCGATCCGGTCATGGTATCCACGGATGTCCTCCCGCGTGGGCTGTGGCATCACCAGTGCGACGTCGATGCCCTCCCGGTCCATTGCCGCCTGCAGGTCCGCCGCGGTCGTTTCGACGCCGGTGAACATCGAGCGACCGAGGTGTTGGTGAGTATCAATGATCATCGCGCTGCTTTCTGCTTTACACAGAGTTTTCGGTCAATCTAGACATTGCCCCGTCATCCAATCTGGACCAGGCGAGATTCGACCTGATTTGACCAGCGGCTACTTTTCTTGAGTCACCATCTCAAGAGAAGTGGCCTTGCCGGGAACCCGAGGATCGTGAACTCCGAACAGCCCAGCAGCGGTGCGCGTGATTCCCTGACTGACGCCCAGGTGCTGGCGTTTGGTGACCCGATGGCCGCGCTGCACGAGCCCTGCGACGAGGTCGGCGGACAAGCCAGCCTCGACGACCAACCGATCGGGCGACCACTGGTGGTGAAACCGCGGTGCGGCGAACGCCTGCTGCAGTGGCTGCCCTAAATCCAGATGCCGCACGATTCCAAGCACGACTTGCGTGATGATCGTTGGTCCGCCGGCAGCGCCCAACGTCAATTTGGGCTGGCCGTCTTCAAGCACAATCGTCGGACTCATGCTCGACAACGGTCGCTTTAGCGGCTCGATCGCGTTCGCTTCGGCTCCCAGCAACCCGAATGCGTTCGGCACGCCGGGCTGAATCGAGAAGTCGTCCATTTCGTTATTGAGCACAACGCCAGTATTCGGAATTACTACCTTTGACCCGAAGCTGGTATTGACCGTGGCGGTGATCGCCACCCAAGTGCCTTCGTCATCGGCTGCCGCGATGTGCGTCGTGTGTCGACTCTGCGAGTCACCAAACAACTTCGTGTCGGCAAGTGGTGGTGTGCCGTGCTGATCGACTTGGGTGGCAGTCCTACGATCGATACGCTCGGCCAGCGATTTAGCGTAGGTCTTGTCGACGAGCCCTCGAGGCACGGGCGCGTAGTCCGCGTCGCCTAACCAGTAGGCACGGTCGGCAAAGGCCAGCTTCATCGCTTCGGCGATGACGTGGCGAAACTCAACCGGGCGACGCCGATTCAGCGAGGCGAGATCGAAGTGCTCGAGAATGTTGAGGATCTGCGCGACGTGAACTCCTCCCGAGCTGGGGGGTGGAAAGCCCACGATCGTGTAGCGGCGGTACTTTGTCTGCAGTGGCGTGCGCTGCTTGACCTCGTATTGCGCGAAGTCGTCAGCAGACAGGATGCCGCCATGACCGATCATCCACTCTTCGACTGCCTTGGCGAATGGTCCGTTGTAAAACCAGTCGGTGCCCTGCGCAGCGATGGCGCGATAGGTAGCGGCAAGATCGGGTTGCCGGAGGAGTTCGCCTTCTTCATATGGGTTGCCGTCGGGCTTCAGAAAGGCCCGCTTGCTCGCGGGAAAACGACGCAGTTCGTCAGCTGTTGCGCGTAGATTTCGAGCGTAGATCCGGTCGAGCGGAAAGCCTTCTGCGGCAATCGCGGCCGCCGGCTCCAACAGCTCAGCAAGTGACAGTCGCCCGTGTTCCCGCACTGCCAGGGCGTGAGCAGCCAGTGCTCCCGGTGTTCCGGGCGCCAGCGGGCCGGTCCGACTCAGTTCTCCCCGCGCTCGACCATCTCGCACGTACATGTCTCGATGGGCCTTGAGCGGTGCCGCTTCACGACCGTCGATCGCATACAGCTGGCCATCCGGTCGACGAATCAAGATGAAGCAGCCTCCGCCCAACCCAGAGTTATGTCCATCGACAACGCCTAGCGTCAACGCGGTCGCCACCGCGGCATCGACGGCGTTGCCGCCCCGCTGCAGCGCCCGCTGTCCGGCATCGGTGGCGAGGGGGTGGACGGACGCCACCACGCCCGCGGCCGGGCAACGGTCGGTCCAGCCACCCACCGCAAACAAGAGCACCGCTGTACAAACTAGCTTGGCGATGAAATCGTGAGGCCCGGCCAAACGCCTGATGTCATCAGCGCGGCGCATCATCAGCCGGAGGATGTCAGAGTGGAGCGAGAGGGAAAAAGGTGTACCAAAGCAAGTTATGGCCTCGCTAACTCTTTTTGAAGTTGCGCATCTCGCTATATTCGACCGGCAAGATGACGAAGTCTCCCGGCTTTCGTAAGCGCGAAGCGTCGGTTTTGAAGTTGCGTTTTTCGGCGTCTGGCAGGGACAAGGGGTGGAATTCATCGCAATTTTCGTAACCCGAAGCGTTAGCGAGGGGGAGTTCGTGTACCAACCCAAGTGACTCCCTCGCTTACGCTTCGCGCTTACGATTGAGGCAACTCGAGATTCGTGTCTTCGATAGTAACGTCTGTGCGAAATGTCGCTGCAGCCAGTGTAACGCACCGCGCACTCCGCACGCAACGAAGGTGTTGCTGGTTTGAAATGTGCTGGTGTGTCGGTTACAACCTCGTATGCGCGCGAAGGGTCACCAGGGCCCACCCAGGTGCGCAGCAGTTCTTCTTGACAGAGTTTTAGCCCGGATTATTCATGAAGATCGTGGCGAGAGGTTGTAAGTACGTTCGTGGCAAGGAAGGCGAGCAATTCTTCCGCAGGCGTATTGAAGCAATACGTCGAGGGAGAATTGTGAAGCATGACGAAGCCACGGATGGACTTACGACCTCGCAGCAGATCGCTCATGAATAATTCGGGTTAGCGTCTTCTTTGGGCGGCACACCCACACGGTCTCGTTCGCGGCATCTTCTGTGACAATCGACTTATCCGTAACGGCTCGCGGTCATGGTGAAGCCCCGGCAATCGTGGACCGGAACGGCACCCATTCCTACTGCCGTCTGTTAACGGCCTCCCGTCGCATCGCCACTCAGCTGCTGGCTGGCCGAGCGGATTTGGGGGAAGAGCGAATCGTCTTCTTGCTACGTCCCGGATTTGAGTACGTGGCGACGCAATGGGGCATCTGGCAAGCGGGGGGGATTGCCGTTCCTTTAGCGGTGATGCATCCCCCGCCGGAATGGGAGTATGTTCTAGACGACGCAGCCCCTCGTGCGGTTGTGGCTGATCGGGAGTTTGCCGGGAGGCTGGGTCCTTTGGCGGCAGCGCGCTCGCTTCCATTTCATCTTATCGACGACTTGTTGACAGATGATCTCCCGTCCGGCCAGTTGCCTGCTATTTCGGCTGACCGGCGGGCGATGATTCTCTACACCAGTGGGACGACGAGCCGTCCTAAGGGCGTCGTGACAACCCACGAGAACAACCGGGCGCAAATCACCACGCTGGTTTCCGCCTGGTACTGGAGTGCTGCGGATCACATCCTCAACGTCCTACCTCTTCATCACGTGCACGGCATCATCAATGTACTGTCGTGTGCTCTCTGGGCCGGCGCGTGTTGCGAGTTCTTGGCTCCTTTTGAACCCGAACGCGTGTGGCGACGGATCGCCAGCGGAGATCTGACTTTGTTCATGGCAGTGCCGACGATCTACGCCAAGTTGATTTCGGCTTGGGAAGAGGCTTCACCGGCAGACCAGCAGGCTTGGGCCGCTGGCGCTGCGGCGCTGCGGCTGATCGTCTCGGGTTCCGCCGCGCTACCGGTCTCGACGCTTGAGCGTTGGCACGAGATCACGGGTCATTTGTTGTTGGAACGCTACGGCATGACTGAGATTGGTATGGCCCTGGCGAACCCCTACGAGGGGCGGCGGCGGGCGGGATGTGTCGGCGTGCCTCTGCCCGGCATCTCAGTCCGCCGAGTGGACGAGTCCGGCCGCGAGGTCAGCGACGAAGTTGCCGGCGAAATAGAAGTCCGCGGCCCCACTGTGTTCCGTGAGTACTGGAACCGGCCGGCGGAGACGCAGGCCGCCTTCCGTGACGGCTGGTTTCGCACCGGGGACGTGGCTGTGATCGATCGCGGCGCGTTTCGCATTCTGGGTCGCAGCAGCGTCGACATCATCAAGACCGGAGGCTACAAGGTCTCGGCGTTGGAAATCGAGGAGGTACTCCGGGAGCACGAGCGAATCCGCGAATGTGCGGTCGTAGGGATTCCGGACGCGGAGTGGGGTGAACGTGTCGTCGCATGTGTCGTCGCCGACGGCGAGCCGCCGCTGACTCTGCAGGAGCTAGCTGGCTGGGCGAAGGAGCAGCTGGCCCCTTACAAGGTACCGCGGCAGTTGCTGGTGCTCGAAGAGCTGCCCCGCAATGCGATGGGAAAAGTACAAAAACCCGCGGTGGCGAAACTGGTGGTCGGCGCACCGTAGGTCTCTGCGGTAGCTGGTACCGGCAACTTAGAGGTGTGCCTCGACGATGGAGTGGATTCGCGAGCATTGGTTGCACTTGGCCTTCCTCACGGGGTACTTGGGGTTGCTGGTGCGCCATGCTGTGCACGGACACCGCCGCGTGCGATCGTTGGATGACTACTTGGTCGCCGGGCGGAATCTGGGCGGCTGGGTGATAGGCATTTCGTTTTATGCCACGTTCATGAGCACCAACACTTTCATCGGTGCTGCCGGGAAGAGCTGGGATGTGGGGTTGATCTGGTGCGTGGGCGGTGCGGTTTACATCACTTGTTGCTGCCTTGCCTGGTTCGTCGTAGCTCCTCGTTTCGTACCGTTGACCAGAAAGTACGAGTCGCTTACGGTGGCCGACTTTCTAGGAACTCACTACGCGTCACCGCTTGTGCGGAAGGCGACCGCGTTGATCGTCTTTTTTGCGTCGGTCGTCTATCTGGTTGCTATCTATCGTGGGTCGGCGATCGCGCTGCGAGAGCTGCTGGATGTGCCTTACGTCACGGCGGCGATTGCCATTTTCGTAGTGGTCACGGCCTACACCCTAGCCGGTGGGTTCGCTTCGGTTGTCATGACAGATGCCGTGCAAGGGGCCCTGATGGCAGCTGGGGCCATTGGTTTGTTGGTCGCGGTTCTGTTGAGGGGCGGTGGCGTTGCGGCCGTGCTGTCGAGCCTGGCAAGTCAGGACGAGGCACTCGTTTCGTGGCAGGGTAAAATGCCGCTTGCTACTATCCTGGCTCTATCCCTTGCTGTGGCGATCAAGTATTTGGTCGAGCCGCGACAGCTGTCGCGGTTCTACGGGCTCCAGGATACCGCCGCCATGCGGACTGCATCTGTAGTGACGCTCGTCTTGGTAATCGTGACATACGTTTGCCTGCTTCCGTTGGGTGCCTTCGCCCACGCCTTGATCCCGGCCGAAGCGATCGACTCTTCGGATGAGGTCATCCCCTATCTGCTCGGTGCGACCAGCGTGATGGGCCCGCTACTGGGTATCCTGTTTCTGCTGGTGTTGTTGTCGGCGGCAATGTCCTCGATCGATTCTGTGTTGCTCGTGGCCGCGTCGACCATGGATCACGATTTGATGGCGCCGGACGATACCGGGCCGCAGGCGGTGCGCCGGACCCGTGCGTGGGTCGTCGTCGTCTCGGCGGCCAGTATGCTGGTCGCGATCAGCCCATTTACGAACGACATCATGACCATCACCGCGTTCTCCGGCTCGCTGTACGGAGCGTGCTTCTTGCCTGCCCTCGTGATAGGACTTTTTTGGAGCCGGCCATCGGAGGGTGTGGCGTTGGTCACGCTCCTCACCGGCGCGTTGACAGTAACCAGCTGGTTCGTGGCGCGGCGGTTGGGTTGGACGTCGGTTCACGAAGTCTACGCCGGCCTGGCCGCCGGTTCGAGTGTATTTCTCCTCGGCGGGATTGTTAGTAGAAAGCGCAAGTGAGTTACGGCACACGGAGTGTGCCTACTACGTTGTTTTGAGACCGGAACCCGGCTTACAGTCGTGCTCGCTGGCTCTCCCGCCAGCCGTCCAGATATTGGCTAAAACCGGTGCGGGTCGCTGGAGAAGCTGCCTTCAACGCACGCTGCCAGTCCTGAGAAAGCAACTGGACGCTGCCAGACTGCAGGGCGTGCGCCGCCTGAGCGGCAACCGCCGCATCGTAGCCCGCCAAGGAGGACAACACTGCGGCCGGCTCTGCCGACACGCCTTGGATTAGACGGCGGGCGTATTCGTAAGCCGAGGTTGGCCGGCCATTACCGTCGACGTCAAGCCAAACGGCGCCGCTGGCCCCGATCACTTGAGCGGTCCAGTCCGGTGAGGTTGGTTGGTACGGTTTGGCAGTCGGCCAGGCCAGATCGGTGATACCGGGCCCGACCGCGACGGCGACCAGATGCACGTCATGCGGTGGTGCCGGCACGGTCCATCGTTGCTCCCACAGCTTGCCAGGTTCGGTTGCTGACTCGCGGGGTGGTATGGTGATGCGGCGCAGTTGCTGTCCGTTGGCAAACAGGGTCAGCTGGTTGGCCGACACCCAGCTCGGGCCCATTACGCGAACCAGGATGTCGACCTCGTCGTCTAGAACGGGGCCGACTTCGCCCGGACGGTACTTGCCGTCGACCTGCAGGTCGACGAGCAAGCCGTAGCTGACGAGGACCTGGCCTTGCACGAAGTTGCGCACCGCTTGATCTACGTCGATGTTGCCAGGATCTCGATCGTCGCAGCGAATATAGGTCCTGGCTTGACCGACGAAGTGCCGGCCGACGTCGTGCGAGTCGCTGCTGCCTACGGGTGTGACCTTCAAGCCGCGGTTAAGCAGTCCCATCCAATCGCTCAGCAGCTGTAAGGGGCGACTTTGTGTCGCGCTCGAATTGACAACTTCCATCGCGTTGAAGCGCAACGGCCAACCTGCGAGGTTCTCGCCGACGAGCGCGTGATGCAGTTTAGGTCCGAAGGGACGGACACCGCTATGCAAGTCGCGGGCGTGGTTCAAGATTGCGACCTTGACACCAGGCGTGCGGTAGATGCCCGCCAGGATCGCATCGAAGTCGTCGAGTTGGAAGTTGGGAATCGGCGCGTCGGACTGCACGGGAAAGATGTTGAAGTGTCCGACCGGTGTGGTCACTTCGTTGCCGATAACCGGCGTGAAGTATCGGCGCACGCCAACCTCTTCAGCAAAGGGTTGGTGGTCGATGTGTGCGTTGTGGTCGGTCGCGATCGGCAACTCGATACCTTCTCCGGCAAGGGTGACCATGCGCTCAAGGACGGTGGCATCGCCGTGTCCAGAGTGTGTGCGTGAATGGACGTGCGTATCGCAGGCGACGAGCCCCGCAGTCGGCACTTCGCGCGTCAAATCCAATACAAGTTTCTGAGTTTGATGCTGGCCGATCGTGATATGTTGGCGGGCGCGAGAGTACTCGAAGCCGCGACCTGCCGAAATGGTGTAGTCGCCAGCAGGCAGGGAGAGCTGCACGCAGCCGGTTGCCGTATAGGCGATACCTGGTCGCAGTGCGAATGTGGGTGCATCGTCGGCGAGCATGCTCTGCAGCGCGCCGGACGCGTTGACCACCGTCACACGGCAGGGAAGCAGCTCGCCGTCCTCGTGGTTCCGGACTTCAAGGTCGAGTGTTGTCTCGCCAAGTACACGACTGCGAGGTTGCTCGTGAAGTACGAACTCGCCCACTCGAATATCGTCGCTCGCCTGGCGGCCGCCGCGGTTGGGCGCGACGCGCAGCTGGTTGGTGCCGTCGCGCAGCACGCGCGGTGGAATCTCGAAGTAGAGCAGCATGTCGTTTTCATCGATTGGCAAAGTCCCCAGGGGCCGCTTGTTCAGCGAGACCGTCCACGACAGTTTGACGTCCTGCTGCCGGAATTGCAGGCACCAAGCCTCGCCGTTGGAGGCGGATTCAAAGGACAGGTCGAGCGAGTCTGATTCAGCTACTTTGGGGAACGACGACCACTCTTGCTCGGTTCCCTGGCGGAGGTGATGGAATCCCCGGTCCAGCGGGCGTTGGGCAAAGCACGTAGTCACCGCTAAGTGCGCGAGGCAGGCAATCAGTATGACGTCGTATCGCACCGGAGACCCAGATGACGAGCAGGAAACAGAGGTTTGTGACGCGCCGCACGCCCCTATTCTGGCAGCTAGAGGATGACGAAACCACCGTCAGCAAGTATGCTGAGGTGACGTCGTCGATCATAACGGATTCGGTAGTCTCGTTTGGAGTTCGGCTTACGTGAATCTCGAGCGATTTTTCTCTCCTTTCTCTCCCCCTATTACGAATCTCGTTGACAGCCTGCGGTACTGGACGGACCAGAAACCAGATCAGCCGACTTTCTACTTTTCCGACGGTGAGGGTGGCGAGCAATCCCTGACCTACCGTCAGTTGGATCAGCAAGCGCGGGCGATCGGTGCTCACCTTGTCGACCGTGGCATGCGTGGCGAGCGGGTATTGTTGCTTTACCCACCCGGGCTCGATTTCGTCGCGGGTTTCTTTGGTTGTCTGTATGCTGGCGCTACGGCTATTCCGGCCTATCCTCCTCGCCGCAACCGTTACATGGCTAGGATCGAGGCGATCTCGGAAGATGCGCGTGCTCGCGCGGCCCTGACCATTCACGACGTCGCTGAACGAGCTCGCGGTATGCTGGCAGACGCCCCCACGTTGCGCCGCGCGGTCTGGATCGCAACGGACCAGATCGAAGAAGAACGAGGCAGCGCCTGGGAGGATCCACAACTGACTGGGGACAGCTTGGCATTGTTGCAGTACACGTCAGGCTCGACGGGTACTCCCAAGGGTGTAATGTTGTCTCACGCGAACATTGTCCACAACACCTCGATCATCACGCATTCATTCGAGCCGGGACGAAACGCAGTGGGTTTATCTTGGCTGCCCACCTACCACGACATGGGGCTAGTCGGGGGAGTGCTCAGCCCACTCTTTTATGGGCGTCCCAGTGTCCTCATGTCGCCTATGACGTTTCTGCAAAAACCTGTCCGCTGGCTGCGGGCGATCACCAAGCATGGCGCGACAATCAGCGGGGGCCCAAATTTTGCCTATGACTTGTGCACAGACAAGATCACGGACGAACAGCTGGACGGTCTTGACTTGGGCAGCTGGGAAGTCGCTTTCAATGGTGCTGAGCCAATTCGGCCTTCCACGCTCGAGGCGTTCACCGAGCGTTTCCGCGCCGTTGGTTTTCGGCCGGAGACGTTCTTCCCGTGCTACGGTATGGCCGAGACTACGTTGATCGTCACCGGCAGTGGCAAACGCGACGTCCCCATTGTCCGCAGTTTCGACGGGCACGCTCTCGACGAACACCGGGTCGTGGCGGCCAGTCCGACAGAGGAAAACGCTCGCAAGTTGGTCGGTTGCGGGCATGTGCTGCCGGACGAAGAAGTGATGATCGTTGATCCTGAGAGTTGTAAGCGGCTACCAGACCATCAGGTGGGCGAGGTGTGGGTCAGCAGCGGCAGCGTCGGCAAAGGCTACTGGAACAATCCGACCGCCACCGAGGAGTCCTTTCAGGCCCGGCTGGCCGGCAACGATCGCGAGCGATATCTGAGGACGGGCGATCTGGGGTTCATGGATGGGGGAGAGCTATTTGTCACAGGTCGCCTGAAGGACTTGATCATTGTCCGCGGCGTCAACCGCTATCCGCAGGACATCGAATTGACCGTCGAGCGTTCCGATGCGCGGCTGCAGGCCGGGGCGACGGCGGCTTTTTCGGTTGATCTGAACGGGCGCGAGTGTCTGATTGTGGTCAGCGAAGTAGAACGCACTCGAAACAAAGAGTGGTCGGATGTGATGGAGTCGATCCGCCGCAATGTGACTCGTGAGCACGAGCTGCCTCCCGATGGCATCGTGCTCGTCCGTTTCAGTTCGATGCCCAAGACTTCCAGTGGGAAGATCCAGCGACACGCTTGCCGCCGCGCATTCTTGAGAAGCTCACTGCCGGTGATCGCTCAGTGGTTCGCATGGTCCGCGGCGGAGGGTGACGAGGCAGCGCCGGCTACGGAGACGGCCGAATCTCTCCTGCCCCGGCTAGCCAGCGAGGACCTACAGCCCCAGGTGGTCGCCGCGGTCATGGATCAGGTCCGCGCGATTGCCAAAGAGCGCGCCAAGTCCTTGACCCTCGATACCAACATCGTCGAGCTGGGCCTCGATTCTCTAGAACGAACGGAGATCGCTTTTAACCTCCAGGAGGCGTTTGGGGGAAGGTTTCCCGAGCACGTCTTGGATGAAATCGAGACGATCCGCGAAGTCGCTACGGCGATCCAAGCATACATGGGCAGCGAACTGCGCTCGACGATTGCCAGTGAGGAGGCAGTGGGGTCGGCAGCGCAGCCTGGGCCTGCTGACGGTGACTACCGTTTCGAATCGATGCCCGAATACCGGCGACTCAAGCAACAGGCTGATCTGTTGACGTCGACGGGAATTCCCAATCCATACTTCAGCGTGCACGAGAGCATCACCAGCGACACGACCGTCATTGATGGACGCACGCTGGTTAGTTTCTGCAGCTACAACTACCTGGGCATGTCCGGAGATCCCGCGGTCAGCAACGCTGCGAAGGCGGCGATTGACACTTTTGGTACGAGTGTATCGGCCAGTCGGTTGGTTTCTGGCGAGAAGCCGGTCCATCGCGAGTTGGAAGAGGCAATCGCGGAGTTGATTGGTGTAGACGACGCGATTGTATTTGTGGGTGGCCATGCCACCAACGAAACCACCATTGGTCACCTGTTCGGTCAAGGCGATTTGATCTTACATGACGAGCTGGCGCATAACAGCGTGTTGCAAGGAGCTATTCTCTCCGGAGCGCGGCGCAGGGGTTTTGCCCATAATGATTGGGAGCATCTCGAGTCGATCTTGAATGAGATTCGGGATGAGTATCGTCGAGTCCTGATTGCCGTCGAAGGTGTCTACAGCATGGACGGCGACTTTCCGGACCTGGCGCAATTTGTGGCTGTCAAACAGCGCCAGCGGGCATTCTTAATGGTCGATGAAGCTCACTCGATTGGTACGATGGGAGCACGAGGCCGGGGGCTCGTCGAGCATTTCGATATCGATCCGCGGGCGGTCGATCTTTGGATGGGAACGCTCAGCAAGTCGTTCGGGAGCTGTGGCGGATACATTGCCGGCTGTGCCGAGGTGGTTGAATACCTCAAGTATACCGCTCCGGGGTTTGTCTACAGTGTGGGTCTGCCGCCTGCGAGCGCCGCCGCGGCACTCGCCTCCCTCGAACTGCTAAAACGGGAGCCGCAGCGTGTGGCCAAGCTGCAAGGGAACTCGAAGTTGTTCTTGCGGCTTGCGCAGGAAAAGGGCCTGAACACCGGGCTCAGTAACGGGACGCCGGTGGTGCCTGTGATTACTGGGAACTCACTGCACGCTTTGCAGCTGTCCCGATTTCTGTTTGAGCAAGGGATCAACGTCCAGCCGATTCTGTATCCGGCAGTCGAAGAGAAGGCGGCTCGCTTACGCTTCTTTATCACGGCCAGCCACTCGGAGGAGCAGATCCGCACGGCGGTGGACAGAACCGCGGCCGGTCTGCAACAGATTCACGCCGGCAAGTGGCCGGAGTCCGCGGTGGCTTCGGTCCTCGAGGCGTAATCGATCGTTTGACGTTGCTTGTTGCGTTGTCTTTTGGGATTGCAGCAGTTGCGATCCCCGCTAGAATGGAAGTCATATCCTTGTCCATTCGTTGCAACATGCCTGCAGAACCCGGAGTGTCCACGTTGCTTACCGAAGCTGAAGTTGAACGAAGTTATCGGAAACTGTTCAAGGACCAGGAAGTCACCATCGAGGTTCTCGACAAAGCTGAAAGTCTTGTCGATCAACTAAGGCCGGAAAGCCCACTTCGTCATCGGCTCTTTACGGAGCTTGACGAATTGCGAGAACTGAACAGCTCGCGAAGTTAACGCACGGACGAACCGTGTGAGCTAGACTGCCATCCCAGGCGGGCTCCCCCGCAGCTCTTTGAATGCGAGTTGGCGTTTGCTTCTCGTTCAGCGCCCGGAAGACGGCGCTGCTTACCGACGACGACGGCGCCTCTGTCTTTTAAGTTGCGCGTCGCCTTCTTGCTGGACGGCGTCCGAAGCGTCAATCGTAACCCGAAGCGTAAGCGAGGGAACTAATTACGTTGGCACATCAACTCTCCCTCGCTGACGCTTCGGGTTACGAAAAATGCGCGAATCTGACATCGCGCACGTGCGAGGGTGAAGCATCAGCCGCTGGGCGTTAGCCCACGGTTTACAAACAGTCCGACATCGCGCGCACGTTTTGATGTTGCGAGTTGGGCTTAGTCGGAAGCGCGAAGCGTAAGCGAGGGAACTAATTACGTTGGTACATCAACTCTCCCTCGCTGACGCTTCGGGATACGATAAACGCGCGAATCCGACATCGCGCACGTGCGAGGGTGAAGCATCAGCCGCTGGGCGTTAGCCCACGGTTTCCAAACAACCCGGCATCGCGCGCACGTCGTTTTTCGACGTTGCCCGACTAACGGTTGTACTGAAAACCGAACGTGCCGCCGATGATTGTGACGCTTTGGTCGTTAGAAGCCAAGATGTTGCCGCGGCCGATGCCGCGAGCGAGTTCCATGAAGGCCATGCCGGCTCGAAGCGAAAAGTCTCGAGTCACGTTATAGGCCGCTTCGGCTCGAATTTCGGTTCCGAAAACAAACTCGGCGGAGTGCCCGGCCGAGTTGTTGAAGTCATAGACGACGGTGGCGATCGGAGCGTTGGCCGCGAGGTTCGTGAAGTACGTTCGTTCTAGGTTGTTGGTCGATTCCAGTGACTGGAAGTTTTGGAAACCGAAGGCTCGCAGTTCACCCGACAGCTTCCACTTTTCCTTCCGCTTGAACCAACGTAAACCGAGCTGGCCGCCCACCATGTGGTTGTCGAAATTCGAGCGAATTCTGCGGAAGTCTTCGATGATGTGGACTCCAATCCCCAACGGCGGGATCCCCGGGCCTAGCGGAACACCCGTCGCGGTGAGACGATCGTAGGAGTCGCGGCCGAAGACGTCCGAGAACTTCATGTAGCGGAACCCCAAGAAGGGCTCGATGACACTCCCGTAGTGCAGCGTGTTGACGCGGAAGGACTTGTTGAGTTCAAAGCTGTTGAGGCTGGCGACGTTGACGGTGTTCTCGAAGCGGTAGTCACGGGCGCCCGTCACTGGATCGTTTTGGTCCCGCGACGGCCGTCCAAGTAGGCCTTGGTTCTGACCTGGCATGCCACCACCGCCACCTCCGCCACCGGCCCGCAGGTTGACGATGAGGTTGGGGTTATTGTTGATTTGATCGTTCGGTTCGAATACGTCGACTCGTTCAACTTCTGGACCTCCCGAGTGATTGGGGCCACTGAGTTTCCAAAAGCTGAGCAGCCAGCCGTGGTCTTCCGCGGTCATGTAGCCAATGTCGAAGCGATTGCCCCAGCCGAAATCACCTCCCTTGTCATCACCCAGCACAGACGGCTGGCTGCCTGGATAGACCCCACCCGCATTTTGGTCGTCAGGCCGAGTCACCCACAGGTAGAGGCGATCGTAGGTGGCGAACCAACCTCGATTGGGTGGTTCCCCTCTTCCGAACTCGCTGAACTCAGCGGGTGCAAAGAACTGGTAGTCGGGGTTGAAGATGTCCGGCTCGAGGAACGGTTGGTAGACGTCGGGATTGTATCCGTCGGGGTCGATCAGCGGAGGAACGTGCTTGATTTCCCGTTGCGCTGAGGCTGGCATTGCCGCCACCAGTACGGCTAGCGCGGAAAAACACATCGTGAATTTGGAGATCGACATGAGCTCGTCCCACCCTCAGTAATGCTTGAGATCGCTGCGTCGTTTCCTGAGCCCCGATAATCCACGAGCGACTTGCAGCACGATCGCAAGTGCCTCCGTGGCTACGTCGGTCTTCACAGGTTCTTGCTGGGCGTACTTATCCGAACGCCGTAGAACCGTGTGTCTTGCTAGCCACAAAAACGCCTACGACCTAGCTCCACGATCTTCGTGAATCCGGGCCAGGCCGGCGCCGCTTTCCATATTCAAATGGTCGTGACGGTAGTATCGGATGTGCTTGTCGTTGAAGTTGAGTAAGAAAGGTAACCCCTGCTGAGAAATCTAGTCCTGCCGGGAACGGAGCTCGACCCCCGCTTGCAGTTGGGCAAGCTGGGCTGTGTAAGGCAGGCTGCGGCGGGCCCTTGCAGAATTGCCAAACTTCCCGACCAGCGTATACTTCGAAGATGCGCACGCTCATGAACAACCGCCGAAACAAGCTGTTGCAGATCACCTTGATAGCTCTGCTTTCCGGGCCCTGCCTGACGTCGGCCGACGAACCGTCCGAGGCCACCAAGATCGGCCGTTTCCTCCGGCTACGGCGGACCGAAGAGGGTGATGTCACGGCGCTCGAGACGGCCATCGTTCGCTATCGCAAGCCGGGCCAGCCTGCCGGGACCGATCTCGTCGTGGACCTCATCGGTGCGATACACATCGCTGAAAAAGACTACTACGAACGAATCAATAAGCGATTTGATGACTACGACGTGGTGCTCTACGAGCTGGTCGCACCCGACGAGAAGACAGTTCCCCAGCCAGGTCGACGATCGGCCAGTCCGGTGACCGCCATGCAGGTCGGTATGAAGGATCTGCTGGGATTGGATTTCCAGCTGGATTGCATCGACTACAGAAAATCGAACCTCGTCCGGGCAGATCTGACCACGCGGGAGTTCAGCAAGAGCATGAACGATCGCGGTGAGAGCTTCCTGCAGCTGTTCTTCCGCATGATGGGGCAGGGTATCGCCTTACAGTCCAAGGATCCCGCCGGTTCCAACGATGCTCGATTTTTTGCCGCTTTCTTTGCCAAGGACCGCGCCACGCAGCTCAAACGTGTGATGGCCGAGGAGTTCGAGCGGAGTCTCGCACTTCCGTCGGTGCTGGAGGGGCCCGACGGCTCGACGATCATCACTGTGCGGAATCGGCGGGCGGTGGATGAGCTGGAAGAACAGCTCGGGCTGGGGAAGAAGCGAGTCGCTATTTTCTACGGCGCCGCGCACTTGCCGGATCTCGAACGGCAGCTGCACGAGCGGTTTGGACTGAAGTCCGTCGAGACGACCTGGTTGGTCGCCTGGAAAATTGAATCGGAGCAGTGAAGCTAGGGAAGATCGCCTCCGCGGCTGCACGAGAACTCTCAGAACGACGCATGTAGTGTCGGTCAAAGCTGTTCCGGCAACTCAGCCGGCAGCGTCGCTGCTTGTTCCTTTACACTGCTGCGCGGATTCTGCATACTAGTCCGCGGTTTCGATTTGGACCGTCTTGGCATCACGGCATCTCAGCGACGGAGCGACGCGGATGACTAGGTTGGCTGTCAGTGAGATGACGACCTACCGTTGGACGTTTGAAGAAGACGTACACAACTATGCGGACGCCGGCATCGACGCGATTGGAGTTTGGAGATCCAAACTATCTGACTTCGGCGAGGAGCGCGGCGTCGAGTTGCTGAGCGAATCGGGTCTGTCGGTTTCTAGTTTGTTGTGGGCCGGCGGCTTCACCGGTAGCGACGGGCGCAGCTACAAGGAGAGCGTCGCGGACGCGCGAGATGCCATCCAGCTGGCTGCCAGACTGCGGGCCGACTGCCTGCTGCTCTACAGCGGCTCGCGGGCCGGTCACACCCATAGCCACGCCAGGCGCTTGTTCCGCAGCGCGTTGAACGAGCTGGTCAGCGAAGCCGGCGCGGCAGGTGTGACACTGGCTGTGGAGCCGATGCACACCGCATGTGCTGGGGAGTGGACCTTCTTGACCTCGCTGGACGACACTTTGGCGGTGTTGGACGAAATGCCCAGCCCTCAGCTGAAGTTGGTCTTCGACACCTACCATTTCGGGCAGGACGAAACGGTATTACAGCGAATTTCAGAGTTTGCCCCGCGTATTGCCACCGTTCATTTGGGTGACGCGAAAGGTCCGCCGCATGCCGAGCAAAACCGCTGTCCGCTGGGCGTCGGTTGCTTGCCGCTCTCGGAAATAGTGGCCCAACTTCAAAATGCGGGTTTCGCGGGCTACTTTGAGGTCGAGCTGATGGGTGAGGAGATCGAGATGACCGATTATCGCGATCTACTGAATCATTCCCGGCAAGCCTTCGATTCCTGGACCAGCCTCGTCAACTAGGAGCAGGCGGTCTGTCGGTCTGGCATGCGCCGGGAGGGCTTACGCTCTCGGACCCCAAGGCCGGAATGCGTTAGCATCCGGTTTGTAAACCGTGGGCTAACGCCGGCTAACGCCCAGCGGCTGATTTTGTATCGCAGCCGCGGGCCATCCTGTACGGCGCTCGGGAGGGCGAGGCTCCCGCCGAGCCGAAGGGCATCGGCGTGGTGTTGCGGGGGCAAACCGTGGGCTAACCCGAATTATTCATGAGCGATCTGCTGCGAGGTCGTAAGTCCATCCGTGGCTTCGTCATGCTTCACAATTCTCCCTCGACGTATTGCTTCAATACGCCTGCGGAAGAATTGCTCGCCTTCCTTGCCACGAACGTACTTACAACCTCTCGCCACGATCTTCATGAATAATCCGGGCTAACGGCCAGCGGCTGATTTGTCACGGTCGCCGGCCCGCGTCGCCCTCCCGGACGTGTTACGGCCGCGCTCAGCTTTCGGGGATCAGCTCCAGGCATACCAGGCGATCGTCGCCGCGCACAAACAGCAGTCCGTGCGACAGAATGGGCGCGGCCCAACAGGGGGGGCTTAACAGACGCCTGGGCCGTGAACCGGGTGTGGTTGCAGGTTCTTGTAACACCACCTGCGAGATCAGCTCGTACCGCTGTGGGTTTACCTTGATTAACTTGAGCGAACCGTACTCACCCAATGCGATGAAGTGCCCGTCGACATAGAGCAGCGAGGACCGCCCGCGGCTTGCCGGTGGTGCCTGTTCGGTCCACATGACCTCGCCAGTCTTCCAGTCGATGCAACGTAGGTCTGCGTCGGGTGGATTGCGGCCACTGCACCCGTATAGGTAACCATCGATGCAGATCGGCGTATTCCAGTGGGCCAGCAGCGACTTTTGCCGGCGAGTTCGTTGGTCCTGCCAGACAACGTCATATCCACTCGGATGTACCTTCAGCAACGAGCTGCCGATGCCGTAAGTTTCGGAGATGAAGACTTCGTCTCCGATCACCACCGGCGTGCTGGCGTTGACGCTTTCCAGCTTTCGATCCCGCCAAGGATAGCGAAAGTCGAGCTTCCCGGTGGATGGCTCGAAGCCGATGAGTCCACCTCGCGCGAACGCAAAGCACCAACGGCGTTGGTCGATCGTAGCCAGTTGCAGGGATGCGTAGCTTGCCAGTTCATCTGAAAGTCGGTACACCTCTTTGCCTGTCAACTTGTCGAAGGCGACGACTCCAGTGCCATTGCCATCCACGTGACCACCACTCTCATAGAGACCTGGGCTGCCCGGCGGGCTGCCGCCGATCATGCAGATCAGTAGATCGCCTTCGATGACTGGTGTACTGCCGACGCCGAAGAAATTCTGCACCACACCGTACTTCTGCGACGTATCAACGGACCAGATCGGGTTTCCGTCCGACGCGCGCAAGCAGAGCAGCGTTCCTTCCACACCGAAGAGGTAGAGGCGATTGCCGTCCACCACAGGAGAGCAGCGTGGGCCGTTGTTATACCCCAGCATGTCGCGGTAGTCGGTTCTGTACTCGTGTTTCCAGATCAGGTCGCCAGTCTCGGCGTTGAGGCAGGTTACCCGCGCGTGTTCTCGCTGGCGGTCGAAGTGGAAGTAGCGTCCCCTACTGACAGATCCGATGCCATAGCCTTCGCCGATCTCGCGCTGCCAGACAATCCGCGGACCCGTGGCGGGCCACGGTACGGCCAGGCCCGTCTCGGGAGACTTGCTGTCCGCAGCTGGTCCCAAGAAAGTGGGCCAGTCGACGCCACGACTGCGGGTCCAAAGGTCTGTCAGCTGATCCGGCGTCTGGCTAGGGGGCCTCGCTTCGCCGGCATCGCTCGCTACGGGATCCTGGCAGCCAAGCACTGGAACGAGTATTGCCAACAGCGGGAATCGACTTACCATTGGAAACAACCTGCGATGCCATAGGGTGGTGCGAAACGCCTAACAGTGTACTGATCGCGTCACCATCGCTCTACAGCGAGAGTAATGCGGATCTGGCTGTGGACGCCTGGCCTGGGAATCTGCCGGCAGGTGCGTCGATCCGCGCATGGATCCTACTTCTTATGTTGGCGGTCAACGATCAAATCTCCATTCCGCTGCAGGAGTTTACCTTTACGTTCTCCCGCAGCAGCGGCCCAGGTGGCCAAAACGTGAACAAGGTTAACACCAAGGTCACCCTCAAGTGGCCGCTGGCCGAATCATCGCTGCCCCCAGACGTCAAAGCCCGATTTCGTGCCCGCTATCGTCGGCGGATCAACCAGCAAGACGAGTTTCTGATCACCAGCCAGAGATTTCGCGACCAAGGCCGCAACGTGGCGGATTGCCTGGGAAAACTGCGTGAGATGATACTGGACGTGGCGACCGCACCCAAGTCGAGGAAGCCAACGAGTCCTTCGCGGGCGTCACGACGGCGCCGTGTTCAGGACAAACGGCGGCAGGCTGAAAAGAAACGACTTCGTCGTCGACCGTCTCCGGATGACTGAGCCTTGCCGCGCCCAGGCAAGGTAGTAGGCACACTCCGTGTGCCGTAACCAGATCGCCAGTTGGCAGACGGTACGCGAGGCACGCCTGCAACCCTGAACGCTCGGCCGAAGGCCCGGCAAAAAAGAGGACAAATTCGGACCCGTTGCCAAGATTGCTCCATGCCGACCGAATGCGCTCCAACGGTTCGGTTTTGCAAGGTTGTGGATCCATCACCGAAAGGGGAGTCACATGTTTGGCAAGCCAGAGTGGTTTCGTCCCAAGAAGTTGGGTTGGGGCATAGTTCCCGCTGTATGGCAAGGCTGGGTTTACGCCATTGTGTGGGCGTTCGCGATCATCTTGCCCTTCGTCGTGCTGGTCGAACGCCATCAGAGTGTTGAAGCGATAATCTGGCTGGCCATTACCATCATGCTTCTGTTTCGAGAAGTTCGCGAAATCCTCTCGGCTCTCAGACGTGCTGACGTTGCCGATTCTGCCGAGGCAACCAGCGCGTAGGCAAAGCCTTTCAGTTGCTTTCCGCCGTCCCTGCGCACCCAACGCGCCAGCCCCGATTGCTTTGTGCTGAGGAACAAAGTGTCTCGCAGCTGCTAGCTGCCCTGAGGAAATTCTGCGGGAAGTGTCCGCCGTTCACTCAGCGCGCGTTACTGCTCGCTCACATAACGTGAACTTGTCCAAGTTGGACCGGCATCAGGCGGCTTTGGACGCGACGTAGACGCCGTACGCGGCGATTTGCGCGGAGTATCCACGTACTACCCGCAGCGCCCATCTGCTATAATGCCACAACGCAGCGGTTGCAGCCCGCGCGAGGGAGCTTCTCAGAGCCGAAATTCATGTCGGACGAACACATTGACGACCTTCTCCGCAGCTGGGAGTACGAACCCTATACGCTGAGCGTGCGGATCGTCCAGGGAGACGACGCGCGTGATGTGCTCCAAATGCGAATCGACATGGGGGTGCTGCAGTTGGAGATGAGGGGCCGTCCCGACGGCGAGCGTCCGAACGGTTTCGAGTCCTATTATGACTACCTGCAATCGGAGGCGATCCGCTTTGGCGAAGAATTCGTGATGGATGACGATCAATGCAATGAGGTGGATCGCGAATTCGTCCAGTACTATCACCGGAGAATCTGCTGGCTGCGACTACAGGATTACACACGTGCCGCCGCCGACGCCGAGCATACCTTGGGTCTCATGGACTTTTGCAAGAAGCACTCGCCCGACGAGCAATGGACCATGTCGCACGAGCAGTACCGCCCGTTCGTGATGTTCCATCGTACTCAGGCCAAGGCGCTGAGGCAGTTGGAGGACGATGGACCCGAGGCGGCGATTCACGCGATCAACGGCGGTCTCTCGGAATTGCGAGATGTTTTCGAAGAATACGAGGCGGAAGAGCACTTTGAAGATGACGAGCTGGTAGCTCGACTGCTTGACCTTCGCGAGACGTTGCGGAAGGAATACGAAGTAGGCCAGACGCTCCACGAACAGCTGGCCGAGGCGGTGGCGTCAGAAAACTACGAACGCGCGGCACAGATTCGCGACGAGTTGGCGCGGAGGCGCACCAAACTCTAATCGGGACTCGCCTGCATCGTCGTCTTGCTTCGCCCGCCGCCCCATTGTCTGGGAGGGCGACGCTCCATTGTCTGGGAGGGCGACGCTCCTGCGGAGCCGCGTTTTTCGTAACCCCTAGCGTCAGTCTTGATGTTCCGCTATTCGCCGCGTTTTTCGTAACTCGAAGCGTAAGCGAGGGGAGTTCGTGTACCGACGCAAGTTGCTCCCTCGCTTACGCTTCGCGCTTCCGATGAAGCCAACAGCGCAACTTCAAAAAGTGTAAGCGAGGGGAATTGGCGTACCAACCCAAGTGATTCCCTCGCTTAACCCTTCGCGTTTCCGATGGAGCCAAGAGCACAGCTTCAGGAGATTGGCCTTGGGCTCACCTGCACCCGCCAAACAGGTCAGTCGTCCGTCAGGCCAGCTCTCTGTTCGGTCAGTGCGATGGCTTTCAGCAGCCCGCGGGCCTTGTTAAGTGTCTCTTGGTATTCGGTGGCAGGAACGCTATCGGCGACAATACCTGCTCCGGCTTGGACATAGGCGGTATTGCCTTGTACGACGAGTGTCCGTAGGGCGATGCAGGTGTCCATGTTTCCCCCGTAGTCAAAGTATCCAACCGCGCCTGCATAGGGGCCGCGGCGGTGGGGTTCCAGCTCGTCAATGATCTCCATCGCGCGCACTTTCGGCGCTCCGGAAACCGTACCGGCCGGTAGGGACGCCTTGAGAGCGTCGAAAGCGTCGAAGCCTTCCCGCAGTTGGCCCGTGACGTTGGATGTGATGTGCATCACGTGGCTATAGCGTTCGATGACCATGACATCCGATAGCTCGACGGTTCCGTACTGAGCCACACGTCCCACGTCGTTACGTCCTAGGTCGACCAGCATCACATGCTCAGCTCGTTCCTTGGGGTCGGCGAGCAACTCTTCTGCGAGCTGCTGATCTTCCAGGCGGTTTGCACCGCGGCGGCGTGTGCCCGCCAAAGGTCGAACCGTTATCTTGCCGTCGACCACTCGGCACATTATCTCCGGTGAACTGCCGACCAACGTGACTCCCGGCGATCTGAGGAAGAACATGAAGGGACTCGGGTTGACCACTCGTAAAGTGCGGTAGATCTCGAACGGTGCAGCCCGCAAGGGAACATCCAGCCGCTGGCTGATCACGACCTGAAAAATGTCCCCTGCCTGTATGTACTCCACACACTTGCGGACGGCGTTCTCGAAGTCGGTTTGGGCAAAGTTGGAGTGATAGGCCAGCGACGATTCACTGTTCTCAGCGATATCTGTGCATTCCAGTCGGTCGTCGGTTTCCGACAGCCGCTGGACCAGCCGATCGACGCGCTCGCAGGCATCAGCGTAACCGGAGTGGACATCTGTGCCGGGGCGATCTAAGCGAGCCATGGCGATGACGAACAGGGTCTTGTTGACGTTATCGAAGACGACCATCTCGTCATAGAATCCGAAGCACAGATCCGGAAGCTGGCGGTCGTCGCAGGGGGCGTTCGGCAGCTTCTCGCTATAACGTACGACGTCGTAGCCGGCATATCCGACGGCACCTCCAGCAAAGGGCGGAAGCTCGTCCAGCTGCGCCGCGGGGAGGGCTTGCAGATGTTTGCGGATCTCGTCCAGCGGGTCTTGGCATTCGTATGCACGGTTGCCCGCCTCGGTTGTGAGCTGGACTTGGCGGCCACGAGCGCTGATCTGGAGAAACGGAGAGGACGCTAGAAAGCTGTACCGACCAACGTTCTCCCCGCCCACAACGCTTTCAAAAAGACACGCGGTGGCGCCTGTGTCTAGCCGACGGAAGGCAGCAACCGCGGTCAGAGAGTCGCTCACTAGTCGCCGGTAGACCGGAACCAGCTGATGATTTTCGGCTAGACGCGCAAAAGCTGCCTTGTCAGGGAAATGCGGCATCGTCTCGAGCGGGCTCGAATCGAACAGAGGAGGCGGGGCGCCTGGCGGCGTTTCTCCAGCCAGCTTAGCAGCGGTGGGTGATGGCCACAACGCTCGGGTATGCACATAACCTTGACACTGCAGGGGTGCCAGCTAGAATCCTAACTAGTTTCGTAAGTCGTGGTGAGAAGGGACCTTGTGGGAAGCCGCATTTTCTTGTATGGCGTCTCCCGCGTTTGGCCAGCCGCAGTCGATTTCCCGTTCGCAAAGGCCTTCGCGGCCCCTCTTGGCAATGAAGTGTCAACACTGTGAGAAACCGGCCACGTTTCACATCACGGAACTCACCGGTGGTGCGCCGCAGGAAATCCACCTCTGTGAGGACCATGCCCGGGCTTATCTCACTCAGCCTGACGAGGTGGAAGCGGAGTCGCCTACCTTGGCCGGCGCGCTGGCGCAGCAGCTGAAACTGGGACAAACGGCTCAAGAGCTCGCCCGGCTCGATCAACAGGTCTGCCCGGTCTGCGGGATTACCTTTTACGAATTTCGGCAGCAGGGACGACTGGGGTGCCCTCACGACTACGTGGCCTTCGAAAGCGAACTCGAGCCACTGATCGTCAACATTCACGGCGAAGAGACGCACACCGGGAAACGACCGAAACGAGGTGCGCACAGTACCGATCAGCGGACGGAGGTGATTCGCCTGCGGCGTGAGATGAAGGAAGCCGTCGAGCGGGAGGATTACGAGCGAGCTTCGGAGCTGCGCGATTCGATCCGCGAAATCGAAGAGGACCAGGGTCCCCGGCAGGGAGAGGTGGGGTTCGAATCGTGAAACTCGAAGACCTCGCGACTCAGTGTGGTGAATGGCTGCGTGGCTCCGGCCCGGAGTCGGACATCGTGATCAGCAGCCGGATTCGGCTGGCCCGCAATCTGGCCGACTTTCCCTTTGTCCGCAAATGTAATAAGCACGATCGTGAAGCGATTGAGGGTGCCCTGAGACAACACATCGCGGATCGTCAAGAGTTTAGCGGTGTGAGCTACATCGACGTCGATTCGCTATCGGCGGTCGACCGCCAGTTTCTTGTCGAAAGGCAGCTGATTAGCCGCGAGTTGTCGGAGACAGAAGGGGCACGCGGTGTCGCAATCGATCCGAGCGAGAAATACAGCCTGATGATCAACGAGGAGGATCATCTCCGCATTCAGGTCATGAATAGCGGGCTAGATCTCAAATCAGCCTGGGATCAGATCAACCGCATTGATGACCTGATCGAGCAGAAGCTGACCTATGCCTTCCACGACCGACTCGGGTATCTCACCGCCTGCCCGACCAACGTCGGCACCGGCATGCGCGTCAGTGTCATGCTGCACCTGCCCGCTCTGGTCATCACGCAGCAAATTGAGAAGGTCTTCCGCAGCTTGCAGAAGATCAGCTTGGCGGTCCGCGGGCTTTATGGGGAGGGTTCGCAGGCGATGGGCGATTTCTACCAGATCAGCAACCAGATCACCTTAGGTCGCGGCGAAGAGGAACTGATCGAGCAAGTGTCGGATGTGGTACCGGCCATGATCGATTACGAGCGTCGGGCCCGCGAGTTCTTGGTCAAGCAAAGCCAGAAAGACCTGCATGATCGCGTGAGCCGTGCTTACGGTATACTCTGCACTGCCCAGATGATTAGCAGCGAAGAAACCATGATGCTGCTTTCCAGCGTCCGCATGGGTGTGAATTTGGGACTGATCGAAGATGTCGAGATTCCCACGATCAACCAGCTGTTCATCCACACCCAACCTGCCCATCTCCAGAAATTGCGAGGTGTCGAACTCGACACGGCCGACCGCAATATCGAACGAGCGCTCTATCTGCGCCGCCATCTCCGCAAACACGACGGCGAGGCGGACCAGAACTAGGCGCGTGCGACGAGCCCTAGAATGGCGGACGGCGCGGAGCATGTCTTCTACTTCTGGCGTGGGCCCATTTTGGTGCGCAACGCGGGAATCACCGCCTGCGGCACGAAACGCAACAGCCGGTCGTCGTCGGAGAGAGGGGCAATCTGCTTGATCAACGAGCTGGAGACGTGTGCAAACCGCTCATCCGCCATGAGGAAGACCGTCTCGATCTCCGAATCCAGCTGGCGATTGGCCATCATCATCGTGAACTCGGCAGCAATGTCGGTTAACGGCCGTACCCCCCGGACCATCACCAACGAGCCGCAGGCGCGCACAAACTCGACTGCCAAACCTGAAAACGCCTGGACTTCGACGTTGCCACAGTGCTCCGTTGCCCGCGTGACAAGCCCCACGCGCTCGTCCGGGGAGAACAGAGCCGTTTTCTCGACGTTGATGCCGACACCGACCACGATCTTGTCAAAGAGCCTGCTGCTCCGTTCGATGACGCTAAGGTGGCCCAGCGTAATGGGGTCGAAGGAGCCGGTGTAGACCGCGATCTGAGAAGTCAGTTGGCTCATGCTTGCGCCCTTTGTGCAGCCGAGATTGCCTCGATCAGGCGATCAACGTCGCTCTCGTCGGCGTAGGCGTGCGGACTGACCCTGAGGTGCGCTCCCCGACAACTCAATACCACGCCGGCTTCCCGGCAGTGCGCCCGTACGGATTCGTGAGAATGGCCGGGTACGTCAAAGGCGACGATACCCGATCGATGGGCCGCATCCCGACGACTGGCAACTTGGGCACCAACTTCAGGCAGTCGCGCGCAGATTAGATCCGCCAGCTCCAATACACGCTCGGCGATCGGCGAGGAGGTCGAGCTGAGCCCGAACTGCTCGAGCAAACGTAGGCTCGCCCCGAGCGCCAGCATGCCCACCATGTTCAGCGATCCACCTTCGTATCGCGCCGCCGCGGGGCGAAGGTCATATGCGTGCTGGGCGTAGTTGTAGGACTGAACGACACTATTCCAACCGACCCCCACCGGCCTCAGCAGCGACAAGTGGTCCCGCCGCAGATAGAACAGACCGGCTCCTTCGGGGCTGACCATCCACTTATGACCATCGGCCGCCAGGAAGTCGACGCCGGTTTGCTGCACGTCCAAGGGAAACACACCTAGCCCTTGGATGGCATCTAAAAACACGAGCACATCTCGAGCGTGAGCCATCTCGACCACCTGGCCGACGTCCACTCTCCAACCAGTGGCGTAGCCAACCCAACTGATCGACAGGATACGAGTCCGCTGATCGCAGGCGGATGCCAACCGATCCAGGTCGACGACACCGTCTTGGACTGGTACGCGGCGCGTCGTCACGCCCCGAGTGGCTAGGTTGAGCCAGGGGTAGACGTTGGTGGGAAACTCATTCTCCAAGATGACCACGTTGTCCCCGGCCTGCCACGGAAACCCCTCCGCCACGATTCCGACCCCCGCGGTTGTGTTGGGGATCAAAGCGATCTCATCGTGGTGTGCGTTGAGCAGCCTGGCGGCTACCTGCCGCGTCTGCTCCGCACCCTCATTCCACTCGGGCCAAACCGTGTCACCCTGGTCGCACGCCTCGGACGCCCACTTCGAGACGGCTTGTTGCGCCGGGTGGGACAGGGGGGCGACCGCTGCGTTGTCGAAGTAAGCCCAGCGACGGGTTACCGAAAACTGATCCCGAAAATCTGGCCAGGTGTGGCTCATCTAAGATCGAACCGTCCCGGCGGCTGGAGGAGTAGGGCCGACCGAACCTGTTCTGGCTCAGAACGAGACAGGTCGTCCGATGGCAGATCGCTCATGAATCATCCCAAAAGTGCAAGTCGACCTTGGACCGACCAATAGGGGCGGGCATTACATCTGCTCGAAAAACGTGCTGAATCCGCCGAAGATCGCAAGAAACCGCCCAGCTCACAGGTGACAGCCAAATCGTACGAATTATACTAGCTGGATTGGAGGGGTGCTAACCGGGCGTGGGTTAGGCGTGCTACTTCGAGGAAAGCTTCTGATGCCCAAGGCGCTATGTCTGACGGGGATGGTCATCGCCATTCTCATCTTTGTCCTTTTCTTGTTGGACCTCGTCCTACCCACGGGAATGGCGATATTCAAGAAAGCCAGCATCAGCCTCGATATTATCTTCGTCGTCTGCGCCCTGATCCTGGGATACCTCAGCTGGACCACGTTTCGAGAGCAGGACTAGCCCGAATTATTCATGAGCGATCTGCTGCGAGGTCGTAAGTCCATCCGTGGCTTCGTCATGCTTCCCAATTCTCCCTCGACGTATTGCTTCAATACGCCTGCGGAAGAATTGCTCGCCTTCCTTGCCACGAACGTACTTACAACCTCTCGCCACGATCTTCATGAATAATCCGGGCTAGCGGAGCGCGCTAGGCGGCCCGCAGCACCGACCGGCTTGGGCGGCTGCCTTGACCACGTTTCTGCAGGTCCGCTGCGACTTGTTGGAGTGTGACGCAACGCAGCAGACGCTGCTCGCGAAGTCCCGCCGCGGCATCCAGCAGCCGGCGGACACCGTGCCATCCGCTGTGACTCGGCTTGCTCGCCGCCGTTGCGTCGATGCCGAGATGCAGGACTTCTCCGGCCTGCGCCGCACGCTTCAGCGCCTTCAGTGTTCGCGCGGTTGGTCCGAACGGGGTCCTGCGATCGGATTCGCGCAGGGTGACCGACAAAGGCGCCTGCCAGACACCATAGCGTATCATCTGCGGCCGGGACGGCTGCACGGAGTGACCGGCCTTCGGCTGAGAACGGACGATCGAGAATCCGTGCTTGACGAACAGATCCAGGTGTTTCAAGTGACACTCATCGCCAATCGCCAGTGTCGTAATGGGAGCCCCCGAGTTCGAGGCAGCGAGGCGCGTACGGACGAGATGTTGAGCGATGGCTCGGCGAGTCGGAGCAGCGGGTGCGGCCAGGGCGAGCTCATGCTTGGAGTCTGCCTGGCGAATCGAAGTAGCAATTGGCGCGGTAGGGGTGTCGATGGCCCAGGTGGCTGGAATGGCCACTTCGCCTAACAGACCGATCAGCCGTTCAGCAGGATTGATGTTGGCCGCATTCGTCTGACTGGCACGATGGTGCGGCAAGTCGACGGACACGATCAGCGTTCCTTCTCCCTGGCTCCCCATAGAGTCTCCTCCTTGGCGTCTGTGATGAACCCTTCGACCAACTGTCTCTTCCATCGGCGCTCGGGGCGCGGAGACTACACCGCGGTTCGAGCGGCCGGCTCGTTTGCGCCGCTGGCGCGGGAAACTCTGCGGCAGATTCTGGTTGCGCCGAATGGCGACGAGTTGTCCTGTTGTCGTGAAAGGCGCGGCCTGATTACAGAAAGCTTGCACGACTCTGCGGACTAGTGAGATAATGACCTTACAGTCCAACGATATTATGAAGTCCGGCTCGACTCGACACTTGAGGTGGTTAGCGCGATGGCGGTTGATGAGGTGGTCTCCAGACATCCGGAACCGCGCGATTCGGCCGCAAGTGGCTCGTCGCTAGGCGCTTTCCAGCGTCGTACCCCTGGCTCGAGACCCGAGAATACAAGATCTCCGCTACGGCGGCTGGTGCGAGGTTTGGGTCCCTGTGGATTCTCGATGGTCTTCCATGTCATCTTGCTGGTGGCCTTGGGCGTGTTGGTGTTCGACGAGGCGATTCGGGCAGATGTGCAGACGCTGGTCGCCGCGGCCTTCCAACAAGTTCTTCCTGAAGAACAACCTGTTTCGGTTGAGTTGAGCGAGCCGATCGAGACGACCGAGCAGACTCTGGCGCAGTTAAGCGCCTCGCCCTCTGTAGGCACCGCAGGACTTCCCGCGGCGGTTGGTGCGCCCCGACTGGACCGCCGCCTGGTTGATCGGGTCGAGGCGGCGGCGCTCGCGATTGAAGCGCCGACGATCGGGATTCCCGACTCGTTCGGTCTCATCGAGTCAGTGCCTGACGGGGACGTTAAGGGGGAACCCCGCGACATCGTCGCTGATTATCAGCAGGCGATGGACCGTATCGCGCAAGAGATCATGTGGATGCTGGATCGGGGTCCGGTGCTCGTCGTTTGGGTATTCGATCAGTCCAACAGTATGCAGGACGATCAGCGTGAAGTACGTGATCGAATTGAGAACGTCTACGATCAGCTGGGAATCGTTGGCGAAGAAAACAGTCAAGCCCTGTGGACCTCGATCGCCAGTTTTGGGAGCGGCTTTCAGATTCACACGGAGAAGCCGACCAGCGACCGGGGGTTGATACGCCGTGCGTTTGACACGATTCCCGTCGACCAAACGGGACAGGAATTGATCTGCCAGGCGGTCGGTCAGACGATTCGATCGCATCGCCGATTCTTGGGTCGCCGGCGTCAACTGGCAATAGTTCTCGTGACCGACGAGAGTGGCCAACCGGCGGACAACAACCGTTTTCTAGAGGCGGCTGTTGCGGAAGCCAAGGCCGCAAATTGCAAGGTCTATGTGCTGGGGCGTGAGGCCATGTTTGGCTACCCGTTTGCTTTTATTCGCTGGCGGCATCCGCAAACGCAGCGGGTTCACTGGTTGGAGATCAATCGCGGCCCTGAAACAGGGTTCCCAGAGCAGTTGCAGACCAACGGTCTGCGTCGACGGAACGACGCCTTTAGCAGCGGCTTCGGGCCCTACGAGCAGTCGCGTTTGGCACGGGAGACCAACGGCATTTTCTTCATGCTGCCCAGCGTGGAGAAAGACCTCGTAGGAAATGAGAATCGCTACCGTTATGACTTGGAAGCGATGCGTCCCTTCTTGCCGGATCTGCGTTCGCGCTTGGAGGTCTTGCAGGACCGAGACCAATACCCGCTGCGGTCGGTGATTTGGCAAGCCATCAGCGATCTGAATCCCTACAATGAGCGCGCCCAGCGGGTTGTTGAGCTCGAACATGATTTCCCGGTGGCGTTTGCCGAGCTGGCCGGAGTCGTGCGGGAAAACCAGCTCAAGGCTAAGTTGCTGATTCGCTATATGGCCGAGGTCGAGGCGATTCTGGTTGCGGGAACGAAGTACCGCGAGCAGGAGGCGGATCCCCGCTGGCAGGCCAACTACGACCTCATCTGCGCGCAACTGGTTGCTTACCAAGCGCGTGTGTATGAGTATGGGGTAGGTTTGGAGGCCTTCCTGCGCAACTACGCCGCCGAGCTCAAACGCCATCCTCCTCGGCGGGGAGACGAAGTACTTCACAGCTGGCACCTTCGGCTTCGCGATCGAACCCTGACCCAGGAAAGTGTCCCGTATATTGAACGAGCCGGCGAAATGCTGGAGGGAGTTGCAGAGGAATACCGAGGTACACCCTGGGCGGCACGTGCCGAATGGGAGAAACGGCGGGGTTACGGTATTTATTTGGGGCCGTACTACGATCTGCCCTGGAAGAACGTGAAAAATCCGTCTCCCTTGCCAAAGCTGTGATGTGCTACTTTGGGGCATCCGCGCGGCCTGCGAGCGTCCGGCGCTTGGGTTGCCTGCGGAAACTCACAACACCAGGCATCGAAACCGGTGTGGGGCTAGTCGCGACCGCACCGCCAACTTGAAAGGTCGTCCATGGATCGGCGAGACTTTTTTCGAGCGAGTGCCGCATTGACGGTGAACGCGTGGCTTCCGGCTTCCTTGCCGGCAGCCTTGGAGCAGGCTCACTGGAGGAGCGGCATCGAGCGAGGTCTGAACTGGGTGGCCACCACACAGTCTTCGCTTGGCCATTGGACTGCCGGAAGTTATCCCACGGCGATGACGGCCCTGGCCGGCACCGCGCTAATCGCGTCGGGGTCGACCGCCACGCAGGGACCCTATGCTCGTAACATTCGCGGGGCCGTTGACTATCTGACCACCAAGAGCCGCCCCAATGGGCTCATCGGTGATCCGCTCACCGATAACCGCTATACCTACGGGCATGGTTTCTCGATGCTGTTCTTGTCTCAGATTCTCGGCGAAGAAGAAGACGCCGAACGGCGCGACGAGCTCATCGAGATCCTCTCCAAGGCAGTCGAATTCAGTGGCAAAGCGCAGACACCTTCAGGTGGTTGGGGTTACATCAGCGCCAAAGACGGCAACAACTTTGACGAGGGGTCAACGACGATTACCCAGGTGCAAGGACTGCGCGGGTGCCGTAACGCAGGTATCCCCGTGCCGGGAGAGGTGATCGAGAAGGCGAAGCAGTACATCTACCGCTGCAAGAACGACGACGGCGGCATCTCTTACAGCTCGCGAAACCGGGGTAGCTCCCGTCCCGCGATTACGGCCGCCGCGCTCGCCGCACTTTACAATGCCGGGGACTACGACAGCCAATACGTTCCAGAGATGCTTGCCTACTCCAAGAAGAAATTGCACCGGATTGCTACGGATGTGCGGTCGTTCGGCCACTGGCACTATACGTACCTATACTACGCCCAAGTTGTCTATCGGCAGGGCGAACCCGAGTGGGGACCTTTTCGGGACAAGCTGACCGAAAAAATCTTGGCCGAGCAGGCTAGCGACGGGAGCTGGTCCGGCAGCATTGGGCCGATCTATGTCACGTCGTGCAACCTGATCATGCTGCTGCTGGATCGGGCTTATCTGCCGATCTACCAACGGTAGAACTTCGCCAGCCAGCTGAGGAACTCAGCCATCCGGCCTCCGGTACGGCGGTCCGCTTTCTGTGGCCATATCCCATCGGGTGTCGTGCAGTTGGTGCGGTCAGCCAACCGCGGCGGTACCTCGGCGCAAACCTTGAATGTGCGGTGCCGAAATGCCGCGCCTGGTCCCTGACTTATCTGGCTGCGTACGCTATGCTCTGTGACGCAGGCCGGTGACCGACGCGAGCGGTCACTCGGACGTGCTCGCGGCCGTGGTGCCCGAGCTCCGAAAACGTCGATGCGATCAGGAGTTTTGCATGCGAAGTGCCTTTCTTGCTGTCATCGTGCTGGCTTGGTTGAACACCAGCTTATTCGCGGAATCTCAGACGGAGCGCATCAACCGTTTCTTCGAGAAGTCATTTCAAGAGCGCGTCGATCGCAGCCCGATGCGTCAGGCCTTGTTAGGCATCAAGAAGGACTACAGCCGATGGGATGACTTGTCTGATGAGGCGGCGACGGAGACGCTGGCTTTGACGGCCGCTCAACTGGCCACCTTGAGGACGAGCTTCGACTTTGACCAACTCGATCGGCAAGAGCAACTGAGTTACCGGCTATTCGAGCACGAAGCGGAAACGGAGATCGGCTCGTTTGCGTGGCGGTTCCATGAGTTCCCGGTCAACCAGATGCACGGCATTCACTCTGAGTTGCCTTCATTCCTGATCAACTTTCACCGCGTCGATTCGGTGGCCGATGCTGAGGCTTACATCGAGCGACTGCAGGCCGTCCCCGATCTATTTGAACAAGTCGTCGAAACGATGCAGCTGCAGCGGGAGCGTGAAATTGTGCCGCCGCGTTTCATGTTTCCCTTGGTCATCGACGATTGCCGCAACATCCTTAAGGGAGTGCCCTTTGACGATTCCGAGGAACCTTCGACACTGTGGCGAGACTTCCAAGACAAAGTAGAAAAGCTGTCTATTTCCGACGAGCAGCAACGAACGCT
Organism: Pirellulaceae bacterium; assembly: GCA_965223305.1. Taxonomy (GTDB): domain Bacteria; phylum Planctomycetota; class Planctomycetia; order Pirellulales; family Pirellulaceae; genus CBDCWT01. The sequence continues at coordinate 87,735 of CBDCWT010000035.1, forward strand.
GGTCGCCAAAGCTCGCTCGGCGCTGCTAGGGCAGGTCCGGCCGGCATATGAGCGGATGATCGAGGTTCTGGAACAGCTGCAACAGTCCGCCGCCGGAGACCTGGGGGCATGGAGTCTTCCCCTTGGTGGTGACTACTACAACCAACAGCTGCGGGTGATAACGACGACCGAGCTGTCTGCCGAAGAAATTCATCAGATCGGTCTCGAAGAGGTGTCGCGCATTCACAACGAGATGCGCGACATCATGCGCAAGGTGAAGTTCTCGGGCAACCTACAGGAGTTCTTCGAATTCATGCGGGAAGACGGTCAGTTCTACTATCCCGATACCGATGAGGGTCGGGGACAGTACCTCAAAGACGCAATGCAAACGATCGATCGCATGAAGGCGTCGTTGGACTTCATGTTCATTACCAAACCGCGGGCCGACATGATCGTCAAGCGGGTGGAGCCGTTCCGGGAGAAATCGGCGGGGACCGCCTTCTACTTTCCGCCGTCCCCAGACGGATCGAGGCCCGGCATCTACTACGCCAACCTTTCCGACATGAAGCGTATGCCGACCTACCAGATGGAGGCGTTGGCATTTCACGAGGGCATCCCGGGCCACCACATGCAGCTGTCAATTGCTCAGGAATTGGAGGGGATTCCCAAGTTCCGTAAGTTCTCTTGGGGATACACGGCCTATGTGGAAGGTTGGGGGTTGTATTGTGAGCGATTGCCGAAGGAGTTCGGCTACTATAAGGACCCCTATTCCGACTTCGGACGGTTGGCCGCCGAGGTTTGGCGGGCCGCGCGACTCGTGGTCGATACGGGGCTCCATCACTATCGTTGGAGCCGGCAACAGGCGATCGATTATTTGATCGAGAACACGCCGGACGCCGAAAACGAATGCATACGAGCAATCAACCGCTATCTGGTCATGCCCGGTCAAGCCACCGCCTACAAAGTAGGCATGTTGAAGATTCTCGAACTCCGTCAACACGCGATAGACCAGCTAGGCGACCAGTTTGACATCCGCCGGTTCCACGACGTGGTCTTGGCGAACGGCCCCATGCCCTTGGACATACTCGCGGAACAGGTCGAGCGGTGGATCGACGAGACGAGATAGGGCGGTCATAGTTGAGCGGCGTTCGTTTGCAGGTTAAGTTGGTCACTTGCAAAACAAGTCATCGGAGGGAAAGCTAATGCTACGATTGTCAGCAACATGCCTTGCAGGCGTCATGTTGATCGGTCATGTCGCTCTTGCGGATCACCACGAAAAAGACGAACAGGGATTTGTCTCCATTTTCGACGGCAAGTCGTTGTCGAGTTGGGATGGAGATCCGCGGTTTTGGTCGGTTCGAGATGGGGCGCTAACAGGAGAGACCACCAAGGAGAATCCGACCGAGGGAAACACATTTCTCATTTGGCGAGGCGGCACGCTCGAGGACTTTGAGCTGCGTCTGAAGTTTCGCATTGTGGGCCACAACTCGGGGATTCAGTATCGCAGCAAGGAGATTGGTGACTGGGTCGTAGCAGGTTACCAAGCAGACTTCGAGGCAGGAGACACCTACACGGGGATTCTCTACGACGAGCGGGGGCGTGGTATCTTGGCAGAACGCGGGCAGTTCACGCATGTGGTCGCCGACGGGGAAGAGCACAAAGTGAATCTGATTGGTTCACTGGGAGACAGCAAAGAGATCAACTCGGTGATTCGCAAGGAAGATTGGAATGAGTACCGGATCATCGCCCACTCCAACCGAATGGTGCACATCATCAACGGCCGTGTGACTTGCATCGTGATTGATGATGACGAGGCACATGCTGATCGTTCCGGTATCCTCGCCTTCCAGCTTCATCGTGGCCCTCCGATGACAGTGCAATTCAAAGACATCCGCGTGCGAAGTTACTAGGGGTTGATAGTAGCAGGCACGCTCCGCGTGCCGTCCGCCTTTACAGGGTTACGGCACACGGAGTGTGCCTACTACTTTGGGCCGTCCGCTTTTGCAGGGTTACGGCACACGGAGTGTGCCTACTACTTTGTGCAGGAGAGATTTACGTGGCTGAGCGAACATTCGAGATCGCTGTGCTGGGCGGTGATGGGATCGGTCCCGAAGTCACGCAGGAAGCGGTCGGCTTGCTGAGCCTCGTGGAATCGCAGCTGTCCGGCGTGAATTTCGCTCTAACACCATATTCTGTGGGAGCCAACGAATATCTCCGCCATGGTGAGGCGCTTCCTACCGAGGCGCTCGACGCCTGCTGCCGCAGTGACGCAGTGCTGCTCGGAGCGATGGGGCTGCCGGACGTGCGGTATCCCGACGGCAAGGAGATCGCGCCTCAGTTGGATCTCCGCGAGCAGCTGGAACTTTACGGCGGAGTCCGACCGATCCGCTTGTATCATGCGGACGACACACCGTTGAAAGGCCACAGTGCGGGCGACATCGACTTCGTTTTGGTCCGAGAGAGTACGGAGGGCTTGTTCGCAGGTCGTTCAGCGGTCTGCGACCCCGACGCGGAGTCGGCGAGCAACGAGTTGCGGATTACGCGGCATGGCGCCGAAAGGGTCTGCCGCCTGGCGTTTCGGATTGCCCGCCAGCGGGCAAAGCGCGTGGCTCTCGTCGACAAGGCCAATGTGCTGTCTTCGATGGTTTTCTTCCGCCAAGCTTTCGACCGCGTAGCGGCTGAGTTTCCCGACTGCACGGCAGAACATCTCTATGTCGATGCCACCGCACTCTATCTAGTGCAGGATCCCACCTGTTTCGACGTGCTGGTCACTGAGAACATGTACGGCGACATTCTTAGCGACTTGGGCGCGGGGTTGGTTGGCGGCATGGGCATGGCGCCGTCTGGAGATATCGGCGAGCGAGCTGCCGTGTTTCAACCGGCGCACGGCTCGGCGCCGGGTATTGCAGGGCAGGGTACTGCCAATCCCGTCGCAATGATTCTCTCCACGGCGATGATGCTAGATTGGTTTGACCACGCCGAGACGAAGAGGGCCGCCGCTGCGATTCGCAAGGCGGTCCAGACGGTTTTTGACGATCCGGGAAACCGTACACCCGATATGGGTGGGCAGCTGTCAACGCGGCAAATGGCCGACGCCATTGGCACTGCGCTCGACGCCTTTCTCGCCGACGTCCAACAGGTCTCGAGATGAACCAGCTTCGCGGCGCGGTTATTGGCGCAGGTTACTTCAGCCAATTTCACTACGATGCTTGGTCCCGCATTGATGATGTGGAGATTGTCGCCTGCTGCGATCTGGATGAGACAAAGGCCCAGCCGATTGCCGCCCAATACGATATCCCGTGCGTCGTTACCGATTACCGGGAATTGCTTGATCAGCCCCAAATCGACTTCGTCGATGTCGTGACGCGCCCCGATACGCACTTGCCGATTTGCCGCGCAGCTGCAGAACGGGGGATTTCGATCATCTGTCAAAAGCCGTTGGCGCCGACGGCCGCGGAAGCACGGCAGCTTGTTAACCTAACGACGCAGGCCGGTGTTGCCTTCATGGTACACGAGAACTTTCGCTTTCAGCCTTGGTATCGTGAGGTCAAACGGCTGCTGGCGGCAGATGCGATTGGTTCCAAACTACACACACTCTCGTTTCGAAACCGGGCCGGTGATGGCTGGGGAGACGACGCCTATTTGACGCGTCAGCCCTACTTTCAAACGATGGAGAGGTTTCTGATTTACGAGGCAGGAATTCACACGATCGACACCTTTCGCTACCTAGCCGGCGAGATCGCGCGTTGCTGGTGCGTCATGCGCAAACTCAATCCGGTGATTGCTGGCGAGGACAGCGCGCTGGCGGTGTTCGAGTTCGAGTCGGGATCGCTCGGTCTCTACGATGCGAACCGGTTCAACGAATCGACCGCAAAAGACCCGCGCTACACCTTCGGCGAGCTACTTGTCGAGGGAGACGGTGGCACGATTCGGCTTTACGACGACGGTCGGCTGACCGTGCAACCGTTGGGGGGTACCGAGCGCGAACACGCTTACCCTTGCTCGAGACATGGTTTCGGTGGCGATTGCGTGTTGGCGACCCAACAGCACTTCGTTTCGAGCTTGCGGACCGGGGCGCGCTTTGAGACCGACGGGGTTAGCTACCTGAGCAACATCGCGGTGCAGGAGGCGCTCTATCAGTCCGGTGCGACGGGACAGTGGCAGGTGCCGGACCTTACTCCAGGGTAGCGCCAACGGTCGCATGGTCGCATTGACGGGCGTCCAATTCAGGACTCAACTCAAAGATAGGTAGGCGGTAGGCCGGAACAAGCGGCGCAAAAAGCAGTCTGTCTGTGTACCTTTTCCCGCCGCGCCGTTCCGGCGCACTGGCTGACGCTGAGCACGAAACGCATCGACCCGGTACTGCCGGAACAGCGCGGCGGTCGGGTTGTGCGAGCAACCGGCAGCCTCGCCGCCGCTTGTTCCGGCCTACAAGTACTGCAACTGGGCCTACAACGAGTCTCCCGTGCAGACCGTTGCTGATAGCGCCTTTCAGGCGGTCACTCGGACAGCAAGTTGGTCACATCTTCTGCCAGCGTCCGCAGGAGTTCATCGTTGTCGGAATCTTCGCCAAGGCTACCTAGCTCAAGGCCGTCGGGGTCATAGACCGGGGGTGCCGGCGCGGCCGGTGGTGGCGCGGAAAAAGCTCCTGCCGCGACGGTCGCTCGGCCTGCTGCTCCGCCCGCTAACTCTCGCTTCTTCGTCATCGCTTGCAGCGCCGCGACCAAACGTCGCGGAAGTCGCTTCTTGAGCCGCGGAGTGATTGCTTCGTCCGGATTCGGCTGCGATCGACTGACACCGAGTGACAGCTGATAGGGACCGGTTGTCTCGCCGACACCAGAGCCCGGAACATGGGGGTCGTAGGCGACGTTGGGTAGGCTTGAAACTCCGACGTAGTAGTTGCCTCCGCTCGGCGCGGTGAACAACAGCAGAACATTGCTTAGCTCGATACCGGGCAGGCTGGCTGCCAATTCGTTACCGGCCGCATCGAAGACCCGCAGCACTGCATGCAGGTCCACTAGACGTGCAGCGTCCAGGAAAGGATGTCTTAAGACTGCGGTGAGCGCATCGCCCTGAGCCAACGCCAATCGGTAAAGGTCGACATCGGCGGCGGCGAACGCGTTGTTTCCTAGGAACTCATCGACCACTACCCGGCCACCAGGTTCGACGTTGACCGGATGGGCCGTTGCTAGCACGTCCCCGATGTCGTCGGTCGCGACGACTCGATCGACGTCGACGGCGAGGAAGTAGCGGCCCACGCTGCCGGGCACACCCGACCCGGGGCTGAGCGGATCGTAGCCAACGTTGGGAAAGCCAGAAACGCCAACGAAGTAAGCTCCGCTCTCAAGAGCGACGAACTCGATCGAGGTCACCGCTCCGGCTGCGCCGTCGTTTCCGGCAAACTGGACTGCCGCATCCGGAACTGGGTTCCCGGCGGCGTCGAAGGCCCGCAGGACACTCTGCACGTACGGACTGGCGACGCCTGGAATGCGGTGTGGAACTCCGACGACGTGAGCTCGAAAGATGTCGCCCGCCTGCAAGTCGACATGGTAGATGTCGACGTCTAACGGGCCAAACGAGTTGTTGCCTAGCACCTCGTCCACATGTAGTCGCTGGCCAGGCTCCACGATCAGTGGATGAGCTCTACTGATGGTGTCTCCGACGTCGTCACCCGTTGCGCTGACAACTCGCACATCAACTAGGTAGAACCCCGTGTCCTCCCCGATTCCGGATCCTGCGACCAGCGGGTCGTAGGCGAAATTTGGTCGGCTGGAGACACCAACGAAGTACTCTCCGTCAACTGGTACCTCGAAGCGGACCTTGATATCACTGAAGTCAGCGCCCGGTACTCCGCTGATCGCTATTTCGCGACCGCCTGCGTCGAATGCACGCAGGACCCCTCCGCCGAGTCCTGGAGCCAGTCTCGGTGTGTCTAGGAAGGGATGGTTCAAGGTTGCCGCGAACACGTCCCCAGCAAGTAACTCGAACGAATACATGTCCACATCGGATGGACCGAACTCATTGTTGCCAAGGAACTCCTGCACGTTGGCCACACCATTGTCTTCGATTTCCACAAATCTTGCGCTTGCCAGCGTATCCCCGACGTCGGTTGGCAGGTGCCGGCGGTCGAGGAGGAGATCCAAAAGATAGTGCCCGGTACCGCCGCCGACGCCGGAGCCAGCTACCTGGGGATCGTATTGGAAGTTGGGTGAGCTGGACACGCCGATGTAGTAACGTCCGCCTTCGGTCACCTGATATTCGACAAACGTGTCCAAAAGGGGCACACCCGGCGGCAGCTCAACTCTCTTACTCGCTGACAGCTCGTTGCCTGCGACGTCGAATAGCCGTAGCACGCCGTGAGGCGAGAAGGGATCGACCCCCGCAGGTGGTACCAACTCGCTGAGCAGATGGGCGTGCAGGAAATCGCCCTCGCGGAGCTGCACCTCGTACAAGTCGACGTCCGAGGCGCCAAAGCGGTTGTTCCCCAACAACTCTTCGATGTGGGCCGGATGATTGGGCTCAAGAGGCAGCGCAGCCGCTGTTTGCAGAGTATCTCCGACGTCCTCTTGCCGCGGCGGCCGGTCCCGCTCCAAGACGAGCCGGTAGCCGCCCGTCTGTTCGCCGACACCCGAACCGCCCACCAGCGGATCGTACGTCAGATTGGGAAACCCAGAGACTCCTACATAGTAGATTCCATCATGGGGGGCCAGCAGGCGTAGGGCGTTTTCTGGAGCCGCCGCGGTGCCGTCGTGGCTGATGCCTAACTCGTTGCCTGCCTCATCAAAGGTGCGCAGCACGCTTCGCAGCGGCGCATCCGGGTTCAGCCCGAAGACGTGCGCGCCAAGCACGTCTCCCTCGCGCAACGCGACTCGGATCAGATCGACGTCCGCCGGCCCGAAATCGTTGTTGCCGATAAACTCACTGATTTCTGCTCGCCGGTCCGCGCTCAGTTCGATCGGCTTGGCCTCTTTCAAGGTGTCACCGATGTCGTCGAACGCCGCCCGCCGCATGGCGAGTGTGTAGTGGCCGAAGTGTTGGCCTTCGCCGGAGTTCGCAACGAAAGGATCATACTCGAAGTTCGGGAAGCTCGAGACGCCGAAGTAGTATTGGCCGTCTTCCGGAATAACGAAATCCAAAGAAACGTCTAGGAACACTGGCTCGCGTATCGGTGGCAAGGGTGGCAGCGGCAGTGGGGCACTGAAACTGGCGGCTAGCTCTTTGCCGGTCTCGTCAAAGAGCCTCAACACGCCGGCTCCCAAAGCGATGTTGGCTGGGACTGGCACCAAACTTGAAAGGTTCGCTGCGATCGAGTCTCCTCGGTTCAGCTCCAGGCCATAGAGGTCGACGTCGGCCGGACCAAATTCATTGTTGCCTAACACCTCTTCACGCTGCACGCCCTGATTGGGTTCCAGCAAGACGCGTTCTGCCTGGGCGATGGTGTCCCCGACGTCCTGACTGTCGATCCGCCTGGATTGCAGAGAGAGCTCGTATCCTCCTAGGTAGCCGTCCTCGCCCGATCCCGCTACTTGTGGATCGTAGAAAAAATTCGGTGTGCCCGACACACCGACGAAATACTCACCCTCAGCCGGTGCTTCAAAGAAGACGGTTGTTTCGGATAGTAGAGGGGCCGTTGTGGGTAGAGGGATGTTTTGACTGACCGCCAGTTGATTGCCAGCAGCGTCAAAGACGCGAAGTCCAAAGAAAGTCGGCCCCACAGGCGGTAGCCCGAGACCCGGTAGGCCCAGGAAGTCGACCGGTAGGACGCGGCCCCGTAGTGCGTCTCCTTCCTGGAGTTTGAGTCGGTAGATGTCCACATCTGTGGGCCCAAAGTCATTGTTGCCGATCATCTCGGTGACGTACACGTCGTCGCCTGGTTCGAGCAAGACGGCCTGAGCTGTGGCCAGTGTGTCCCCTGCGTCGATGGGTGGCGGAAGGATGGCTACGTCGGCAGCCAGCAGATGTCTCGTTTCCAAGGGCTCGTGGTTTGGTCGCCGTGAACGGGCTTTTCGTAGGCGCTGCACTCTATTCCGCCCTAACTTCCAGAGTTTATGTCTCATTTATGTCCCTCATGTTCCGCAAGCGAAAAGATTGTAGCCGACTGGTAGCAGATGCTGTGCCAACGCCGCCGAATTCTTGCCGGTTGTCGCGGCAATGTCTGCAATCCGCGCTACCGTAGGCTCGTCTTGACCTTGGCCGGCTTGCTCTGTCGTTAGAGGAGAGCCCACGGCTGCCGGGCGGTCTGTTCGAGGTTTGGGCGCTTATCCCGGCGGGCGTACTGATTCCGAACGCCTGCCCAACTTGGCCACTCTTGTGTAGGGCGGGCACTCTTGCCCGCCACGGCCGCCCGGCCAAACGTGAGTTCCGTCCTCCCCCCAAGGAGGTCGTGGAGCTTCTGGCTTTGTGCGTGATTTGGTCTTTCCTCACTCTCCCCTCGGGGAGAGTCTGCCCGAAGGGCCGGAGAGGGGGGGCCTTCCCCGGACGCTACGCGTCGGCTTCGCTGAGGAACCGTGGGCCAACGCTCAGCGGCTGATTTGGAGCGTAGCCGAACTCGCCAGAGTTTGGCGGACCTCGTCCTTTCCTCACTCTCCCCTTGGGGAGAGTCTGCCCGAAGGGCCGGAGAGGGGGAGCCTACCCCGGACGCTACGCGTCAGCTTCGCTGGGGAACCGTGGGCCAACGCTCAGCGGCTGATTTGGAGCGTAGCCGAACTCGCCAGAGTTTGGCGGAATGAGGAGACGGGCAAGAGTGCCCGTCCTACGACGACGAACACTACGAAGTTGGTTCTGCCAGCAGCGCTTCTCGTGCTGACTCTAGGTCCGCGAGTTGATCGGGCGAAGGTTGGGGTGGTTGAAGGTTGAGATCCTGAATTCGGCTGGCGATGATGTCTGCGATGGCCGCACGGGCGAACCACTTGCGGTCAGCGGGAATCACATACCAGGGGGCATTTTTCGTGCTGGTGGCGCTGAGCATCTCTTCGTAGGCAGTCTGGTAGTCGTTCCAGAAACCCCTTTCTCTCAAGTCCGCGGCTGAGAACTTCCAGTGCTTCTCTGGGTTGTTCAATCGTTCGAGGAATCGTTCGCGTTGTTCCGCTTTCGAGACGTTGAGAAAGAACTTGATGATGGTGACGTCGTCTCCGGCGGCGATCGCTTCGAACTGATTGATGTCCAGGTAGCGCGCTTGCCACAATTTTTCGAGCGGTTGGTCGGCGACCCGTGATGGGAGGAACTGCTTTTCCAGAAAAGCCGGATGAACGCGCACGACGAGCACTTCTTCGTAGTAGGATCGATTGAAGATAGCAATCCGTCCTCGCGCGGGCATTCTTCTCATGGGTCGCCACAAGAAGTGGTGGAGACGCTCTTCATCGTTGGGCGCTTTGAATGCGTGCACATCGACCCCTTGTGGATTCACGCCTGACATCACGTGTTTGATGGCGCCGTCTTTTCCGGCAGCGTCGAGTGCCTGCAGAATGATGAGCACCGCGTGTTGCGAGTTAGCCCACAGCAGACTTTGCGCTTCGGCCAGGTCAGAAATGTCTTCTAGCAGGGCTTCTCGCGCCTGCTTCTTGCTCTTGAGTCCTGCGGTGTAGGCGGGGTCGAAGTCGGCTAGCTGCACCGAGCTCCCTGGCTTCACAAGAAAGGCGGCATGATCCAGTTTGTGGGCTTTTTGCTGTTTTTTCATCGTAGCCTTCCTGATGGGATGGGTTTGGCAGGCGAAAGCAGGCGAATTCGTCGCATCTTCCGTAATCCGAAGCGTCAGCGAGGGGAAGTTGGTGTACCAACGCAAGCCAGTCCCTCGCTGACGCTTCGGGTTACGATGGAGCCGGAGGCCGGGAAAATGGCCACTTCAGAGACACCTTCCGGTCACCCTCGATCTCCTGGTCTGCCGCTTTCATGCTAGCTGCTCGCACGGTCGGGCGACACAACCGCGGACGATTTCCGCCAGTGGCGTTTCAACCTGCAAGATCCGGGCTTGATTTTCCGATGATGTATGACGGCCTGTGATTGGGCAAGGGAGCTTTTATGCAATCGAGTGAGGAACAGCTGGAAGGCGTCTGCCGCATGGAAAAGTTAGGCATCTATGAATACGTGGCGGTGATGGTCCCGGGAGTTGCTTTCTTGTTCGGGCTGGGAGTGATGCTGCCGGACACCAATGCGTTGCTCCATCTGGTGCTGTTACCACGAGATTTGGGCACGGCCACAGTACATCTGGTGCTGGCGTTCGCGGTGGGGCACATGTTGCAGGTCGTAGGACAACTCCTGCACGAATACTATTGGGCTGACTTCGGCGGCCTACCGACCGACTGGCCAGTCACGCGCGAGCACGGAGAGCTCTCGGCCGACCACCAGGAGCTGATCTTCACTGCCTTGGAGCGACCGCCTACAGCAGAGCTGGTTGAGTGGCGGCGTGCGATCGCCACGGCGCGTACTTTGGTAACGGCGAGTGGTTTTTCCCGACGGCTCGAGAGTTTTCAGGCGAACTACGGAATGTTCCGCAGTTTGGCGGTGGCGGCGCTGGCGCTGTTGTTTGTGACTCCTTGGTCGAACCTGGCTCTGCTGATAGTACTGCCGTTGTTCTGCTCGCTACTAGCCGTCTCCTTGCTGGGGATGCATCGTTTTGGCGTTCACTACGCCCGGGAGCTATTTGCTGCGGTCCGCGCCTGGAGCCATGCTCGTGCGGAAAGCGGCCCGGCCAAGTCGGCTGTGCCGGCGGCCAGTGAGGAGAAGTTGGGAGTCTATCCGCCTCGCGCGGCGATTCGCAGGGCGGCAGCCTGATACTGCGAATCCGCTCGCGACTGCTCCATTTCTGCTATATCGGCGGCTTGGCAGGTTCCGATCACGCGCTGCGCTGACCGTGGGGTTGTCGGCGTCTTGGCCATGACAATCGTCATGACTTTCCATGGCGATGCTCGACGAATCACCTCGGCATTGTCGTACATCGCCTGGCAACTCGTGTACGGTGATAGGCTGCGGGTGCTCCGAAGTCTGTAGCGGTGTTTCGGGATGGGCGGGCGCCGTCTTTCGCATCCGATAGGTTTGTGGAATCGGTCTCCGTTGTGCCTTGAATGGGTCAGCCAGAAGGCTAGGATGAAGGTCTTGATCTCGTCTTGTCTATGGTGGTTGGAACACAGTGACAGAACAAGACTCGTCAATGACCGCGCCTGCAGAGCTAAGCGGGATATCTGATCGTTCCCTGTTGCGGAGGTTTCGCGGCGGTGAGGAGGATGCTGCTACCGCGCTCTACCTGCGATATGCGCAGCGGCTGCATGTGTTGGCGGAGACAAAGACGGGGACTGATCTGGCGACTCGTGTGGATGCGGACGGCATCGTGCAATCGGTGTTTCGCACTTTCTTTCGGCGGGTAGCTGACGGTCAATACGACGTTCCCGACGGCGAGCAATTGTGGAAACTTTTCTTAGTAATCGCGCTCAACAAGATTCGGGATACGGCGTCTCATCATCGTGCCAAAAAAAGAGATGTGGGTCGGACCCAGTCGATCGACCAGCGGGGGCACGCTGTGCGCCAAGCTGACGGAACCGATACGGAAGCCGTGGCCATTCTACGGATGACTATTGACGAGTTGCTGGAAGCCATGCCGCAGTCGCAACGTGAAATCGTGGTCTTGAGGATCGAAGGCCACGAAGTCACAGAGATCGCCAAACGAACGCAACGTTCGTTGCGTTCGGTGGAACGATTGTTGCAAAAGTTTCGTCGAGATTTGCACGAATTAATCCACCAGGAGTGAGTTCTTGCGGCAATGACACCATGCAGCTCGAACTAGAAAATGTCGTCGAGGCGTTCGAACGTGCGCGGACCAGCTCAGCGGACGTTGACCTTCGCGACTACCTACCGGGCCGCGGGCATCCGCAGTATACGGATATCGTCGTTGAGTTGATTCGAGCGGATCTGGAGTTCTCGTATCAGGAAAGCCGACCAAGATCGCTGGCGAACTACCTCGAGGAATTCCCGGATGTCCGCCGGGATCACCACGCTCTAGCGCAGGTTGCCTTCGAGGAATACCGTCTTTCGGTTAAGGCGGGTGTCCACCGCTCGCCTCGGGAGTATGCCCAGCAGTACCAGATTGACACTTCGGCTTGGCCGTCTTGGAGCGGCAGTTGCCTGGACGATCCCGTGGCTGCAGCGCAGGACGAGTTGAATTCGACGATTCCCTCTGAGGAATTCCCGAGTGCTGCTGGTGGTTTTCCGGATGTCGGCGCGAAGCTTGGTGACTTCGAGTTGATTGATGAACTAGGGCGCGGCGCGTTCGGCAGGGTGTTCTTAGCGCGGCAGGGTGAGCTCGCCGACCGGCCGGTCGCCCTTAAGGTCACGATCGAGCCAAACGCGGAGCCTCAGCGGCTGGCTGAGCTCCAGCACACGAATATCGTTCCTATCTACTCGTTGCACCAGGTAGGGTCCTTACAGGCGGTCTGCATGCCGTTCTCCGGCTCCGCAACCCTGGCCGACGTACGCCGCCGCTTGTGGCGTGCCGGCTCGCGGCCCACCTCGGGCCGCGAGCTCATCTCAGCCGTTCTGGATCAGCGCGCGTCGGTTGCGGCAGACGCGCAGGGCGTTATCGCTGCGACTGTCGAGCCTTCGGTGACTCGCGATCTGCTCGCCGAGATGAGCTACCAGGATGCTGTGGCCTGGATCGCCGCCCGCGTTGCAGACGGTTTGGCGCACGCCCACGAGCGTGGCGTGATCCACCGGGACTTGAAGCCGGCTAACATCTTGGTCAGCGACGACGGGCTGCCTCTTATTCTGGACTTCCATTTGTCTGTGTTGGCCACCAATCGGGGCACTGATGCGGCGATGGTCGGGGGCACACTCCCCTACATGGCTCCCGAGCATATCGAAACGATTCGGTCAGGTGGCACAGTCGATCTGACCAGCGACATCTACGCGCTGGGCGTGATTCTCTTCGAGTTGCTGACCGGTCGCAGCCCGTTTCCACTCCGCCGCGGATCTTTGGAGCAGGTGGTCAGCCAGATGTTGGCTGACCGCGCCCGGCCAGCTCGCTCGATCCGGCAGGACAACCCACAGGTGTCGCCCGACCTAGCGGCGATCACCGCCCATTGCCTTCAAGCCGACTGTCGCCAGCGGTATTCTTCTGCTCGACAGTTGCAGACCGATTTGGAACGGCACTTGAAGGACCTTCCGCCCCGTTACGCACCCGGCTATTCGGTGCGCGAACGGGCCCGCAAGTGGATAAGGCGACATCCTCGTGTTGCCTCCGGAACGACGATCGCTATCTGCATCTCGGTCGTGCTTGCCGCCTTGGTCACCGGCTTGGTCGCCCGTAGCCATCAGCTGGCTCGCGCCGCGGCGCGTGATACCGTGCGTCAATTCTCTGGGAACCTTGCGACTGCCCGCGCCCCGCTGGCTTCTGTGCAGGTCGATTTCGGTTCGTTGACCCAAGCGATTGAGGACGGTCGTGAGCTGCTCGCAGGTCACGGCGCCTCGAACTCTGACCGCTGGCAGAACGAACCGCCTTGGACCCTGCTCGATGCTGCGGCTCAGCAGCGCTACGAGGAGCAGATCGCCGAGCTGCGATATCTGGTCGCGGCGGGTTGTATCCGAGCTGCCGAGCGTGTGGACGCTCCGCTTGAATCCGCGCGATTTCTCGACGAGGCGGAGTCGTTGATCCAGTTGGCCGCCGGTCATTTCCCATCCACACCCCGCGCTCTACTGCTGCTGCACGCGCGCCTCGCAGCGCGCCGCGGCCAAGCGGAGACGGCGCAGTCGCTGCGTGATCAGGCGGAGGAGACGGAGTTGCCGACGCAGTTCGAACGGTATTTGCAGGCCCTTTCAGTCCGGTCCAATGATGTTGATGAGGCCTTGTTGGAACAGCTGATGGAAGAGTCGTCTGACAGCGCCTTGCTGTGGCTGGTGCGTGGCAACCTGCAGCAGAGTAAGCGGCGGTTGGATCTGGCGGAAGCCAGCTACACTGCCAGTATCGCCGTGGCCCCGGATATGTTGTGGGCTCGTTTTTTCCGTGGCAATGTTCGTTTCATGGACCATCGCTTTGGTGAGGCGCAGGAGGACTTCGACGCTGTACTCCGCCAGCGAGTCGACTGGCCTCCGGCGCTTTTTGGCCGCTCCTTAGCCTTGCAGGCACAAGGCGAGATCGAAGCAGCAGTGGCGGACATGACCTCTGCTATCGAGCACGGGGCAACCGAGACGCGGATCTACTTTAAACTCTCCCAGCTACTCAGGCAGCAGGGGGATCTAATCGGCGCCCGGCGCGCCCGGGCTCTGGGGCTCAAGTTGACGCCAACCGATTTCGCCAGCTGGATGGCCCGTGGAGTTCAACAACTGTCCTCTTCTCCGGTCAAAGCCCTGCAGGACTTCCAGCGGGCCGCCAGCCTCAAACCGGCGTCGCCCGAGCCGTGGATGAACATAGCTTCGGCCTATGCCAAGAAGTTGGAGGACGATCGGAAAGCAGTTGAAGCCATGGATCAGGTCATCGCCTTGAGTCCTCCCAGCCCGAAGGCGCTGGCGACACGAGGCGTCTTGCTCGCCAGGTTGGGACGACGAGAGGAGGCTCACCGCGACGCACACCAAGCGTTGGAGCTGGACCAGCGGGCCAATACGGCCTACCGGGTCAGTGGAATCTTCGCCCAAACGTCGCAGCTGGAGGAAGGGGATGCAGGGGTCGCGCTCCGCTTGCTAAAGCAGGCGGCTGCGCAGGATCCACCGCTAGTGCTGCACTACTTGGCCGTCGATCCTGATTGGGAGCCGCTCCGCGCGAACCCACAGTTCCGTGAACTGGTTCGCCGCCTGGCGGATCTCCAATCCCCTCCCGCAGGCGACGAGCAAGATGGAGAGAGCGTCTATCCGCGAGAGGATGTCTAGCCCGAATAATTCATGAGCGATCTGCTGCGAGGTCGTAAGTCCATCCGTGGCTTCGTCATGCTTCACAATTCTCCCTCGACGTATTGCTTCAATACGCCTGCGGAAGAATTGCTCGCCTTCCTTGCCACGAACGTACTTACAACCTCTCGCCACGATCTTCATGAATAATCCGGGCTAGCCAGTCGCTCCGCAGTCGCCCTCAACGCCGGCCTACTTTCCCCCCCTCATCCGGCCTTCGGCCACCTTCTCCCCCGGGGGGAGTCCGCGGGCACGGCTTGCCTTTTTGTGCTGAGCGTCATCGCAGCGCCTGCCGGAACGGCGCGGCGGAGAAATCGTGCGCTCACGGAAAACATCTGGCGCCGCTTGTTACGGCCTACTTCTCTTTCTTCACTCTCCCCTCGGGGAGAGTCGGCCCGAAGGGCCGGTGAGGGGGAGCACGATTCGGGGCGATTACTCCGGGGCTCCCCGGACGCTGCGCGTCCTCCCGCGCGCGGGAGGGTTAGGTGGATGCAAAAGCTGCACGACCTCCCGGCGGGGGAGAAGGGACTTTGGTAGCGCCCAGCGGCCGATATAAAGCTTCCTTTCCGTAGGTACTTGAAACAATCCGGCACCCTCGCACTAATAATAGCTATAAAAACCATGGATTTTATTTGCGTAGGGTCGAAACACGGCATAGGTTTTTGATGGCAACGCTTATGAGACGACTGACCAACTGAGCTTCCGGGTGATCGCCTGTCTTGCCGTCGCTCGGATGACGCCGCCGCCCGCAGCGAGGCAGAAGTCATGGCTGGATCGCCCGTGAAGCTCTCTTCATTTGGCTCACGCCGCCACCTGGGTTTGGAGGCGTTGGAGAGCCGCTATCTCCTCGCCGCTTCGCCGGTGATGGACAGTCCGCCGACCGAAGTGCACCACCAGCCGGAGTTGACGATCAGCTTCGCGCCGGATGGCACCGACATTTCTGGCGCCCGCAATCGCTTGCACGCGACTCTGGGAGCCGATGTGGACGTCGAGGAGTGGCAGGCGGCCATTCTGCGTGCTTTCCACACCTGGGTGCAGCACATCGATCTGGAGGTGCGTTCGGTCTCTGACTCCGGCCAAGCGTTTGGGAGTCTCGGTGCAGAGGCCCCGGCGTCTGGGTTCGGCGACGTGCGGATCGCGGCAATCCCTATGTCGGCCGATGTGATCGCCATGTCCGTGCCGTTTCATCCGCATGCTGATGACAGTTGGGCTGGTGACATCTTGTTCAACAGTCGGGTTGAGTTTGGCTCGGCTGAGGAGGTTTTTCGTGTCGCGCTCCATGAAGCAGGGCACGTACTCGGCCTGTCGCACAGTGACGATCCCCTTTCGCCGATGCATAGTCACGGTGGTTTGGGCGAGCCAGAGCTGAGCGGGGATGACGTGGCGGAGTTACGAGCACTCTTCACTTCATCGTTTGAAGAGCACTCCGAGCCGCCCACTGGCCCCGGCTACGAGGATGCCGTTGATTTGATCTACGCGAGTCACGTTGACCCGCTAGACGATCATCACGAGCACAACGGGCACGACGATCACGAGTGGACTCAGGCAGCCGGACGACAGGGACCCGCAGCGGTCATTTTCTCTGGTTATGTCGATCAGGAGACGGCGGTGCAACTCCATACGCTGGAGGTAGCAACGACTCAGCTCTACGATTTTTCGCTGGTGTTGCCGTTCCAGAGCGACGGCTTGGCCGAGCTCAAGGCGACGTTCTACAACTCCCACGGTGACGTCGTCCTGCAGCTCTCGCCGGAAGCAAGCTGGCATACGGTGCTGCTCGGCCCGGGAAGCTATACCGTAGAGTTCCGGCTGTTGGACAATGGCGCCGAAGCGGGAGTGGACTTTGCGTTGCGGGAGCGCCAGCTGGCTCAGTACCTAGGGCCCGAAGTCGTGGATCCTTCTGGATCACCCATCACGCCCTGCATCGAGGGTCCTGGCGAGTTCTGTTATCCGGACGAAATCTACTCGTGGGCTCTCTACATCTGGGTTGACGACGAGCTAGAGCCGTCACCCGCTGAGTCGGATTCGCCGTCTTGGGACTGGTGGACCTGGTATACCGATCTGTTCCTGGCCGGCCCAGATGCCTAGTTAGGGTGACGACGATCAGCCGGCATGCGTTAGCATCCGGTTTGTTGGAAACCGTGGGCTAACGCCCAGCGGCTGATGTAGTGGGATTCTGCTTGGTCACTGGGTGACGACGATCAGCCGTAATGCGTTAGCATCCGGTTTGTTGGAACCATGGGCTAACGCCCAGCGGCTGATTTGGCGCGTAGTTTGGTGGACGGCCGCAGCAGCGCAGGCTCGGCGGGAAACGGTCCACTCGCACTAGCGTTTGCCTCCCCTGTCGTTCGGCCCCGCAGTCCTACGCGTTTCCCACCGGAGCCTGGCCACGGATTGGGTACCGGCGAGGCCCACGGCGTCCAGCTTTGTATAAGAAGGCAGCAGAGGTGGGGGGGGGTCGGAACAGGCGACCTAAGAAAGTGCGTCCCCTGCTGCCTTGCTCTTCTGTGTACTTTCCATCCAACAACAAGAGCGATAAACACCCGGGGCACCCGCCACGCTTTTGACGAGAATTCGGAAATTGTCGATTATAGTGGCCCGCGATCGTGATCGATGGTTGTCGGCAGTGTCGCGAAGTGGGAGAACGACAGCTGGGTACTCGACTTAAGGAGAGACTGTGGCGCGCACCATCTATCGACAAGACTACACACCTCCCGCTTTCTGGGTTGACGACGTCGAGCTCGAATTCGAACTCGAACCAGAAGACACAACCGTGACCGCCAGACTTCGTCTGCGCAGGAACTCCGATTGCCCTTCGACGCGGCTCGAGCTGGATGGGGAGCAACTGGAGTTGCAGAGGTTACTGCTGGACGGTGAGCCAGTTTCGAACGACCGCTTCGAAGTGACTGACTCGCAGTTGTTGATCGACGGGTTGCCGGACCAATGCCTGCTGGAGACGAAGGTCGTGGTTCATCCTGCCGCGAACAAGTCGCTGTACGGGCTCTACCAGTCGTCGGGGAACTTTTGTACCCAGTGCGAAGCGCTTGGATTTCGCCGAATCACGTACTTCTTGGATCGTCCAGATGTCATGGCGTCCTACCGAGTGACCCTCCGTGCACGGCGCGATAGCTATCCAGTTCTTCTGTCGAACGGGAACCGAATCGCGGAGCGGCAGTTGGAGGGTGGCAGACATGAGGTCGTGTGGGAAGATCCGTTTCCCAAGCCGAGTTATCTGTTCGCCCTAGTCGCTGGAGACTTGAAATGCCACCGGGGGACCTTTGTCACTCGAAGTGACCGCGAAGTAACGCTGGAGATTTGGGTCGAACCGCAGAACATCGACCGCTGCCAGCACGCTATGGAATCGCTTCAAAAGGCGATGCAATGGGACGAACAGACGTTCGGTTTGGAGTACGACTTAGACATCTACATGATCGTCGCCGTTAACGACTTCAATATGGGAGCCATGGAGAACAAAGGGTTGAACATCTTCAACTCGAAATACGTGCTGGCTTCACAGGAAACTGCGACAGACGACGACTACCTGAACATCGAGGCCATTGTTGCGCACGAGTACTTTCACAATTGGACCGGCAACCGGGTGACGTGTCGAGATTGGTTTCAGTTGACGCTGAAAGAAGGGCTGACAGTCTTTCGCGACCAACAGTTCACAGCCGATCAGACTTCTGCAGCCGTCAAGAGAATTGACGACGTGACTCGGTTGAGATCGCGGCAATTCCGAGAGGATGCTGGACCCATGGCGCATCCGATTCGTCCCGAATCTTATATTTCGATGGACAACTTTTATACAACAACTGTGTATGAAAAGGGCGCCGAGATCATCCGCATCTATCACACGCTACTGGGCGATGACGGGTTTCGCCGAGGCATGGATCTGTACGTCGCCCGCCACGACGGACAGGCGGTGACTTGCGATGACTTTCGTCGCGCGATGGCCGACGCAAATCAGGTTGACTTCGAGCTGTTGGACCGCTGGTACTCCCAGCCGGGTACTCCGGTTTTGACCATCGAGGAGAACTGGAATTCAGACGATGGTCGGTACACTCTGTCATTCCATCAGTCTTACCCGGAGCTACCCGCAGAGCTGCCCGGTGCTGCAGGCCGGCAACCAGTGCCAATACCGATTGCTGTCGGGTTGTTGGGCTCAGACGGCCGCGAGCTGCCGCTGCAGATGCTGGACGACAAGACTGACTCCCGCCCCAGGACACGGGTGCTGCAGTTGGATGGTGAAGCCGCATCGTTCACGTTTGTGGGTTTGCGCGGCAAACCCGTGCCCTCGCTGTTGCGCTCGTTTTCGGCTCCAGTTCGCCTTCAGATGGGACAGACGGCTTCCGAGCTGGCGTTTCTCATGACTTGCGACAGCGATCCGTTCAATCGTTGGGACGCTTGCCAGACTCTTGCGATGCAGATCCTCGTGGACTACATTCGCCACCCTTCTCCCAGCGAATCGCTGAAGTTGTTTATCGATGCATTCGGCCAGTTGCTGATTGACGACGCACTAGATGGGTCATTCAAATCCTTGTTGCTGACCTTGCCAAGTGAAGAGGTTATCGCCCAAGAGTTGGATGAACTGGACCCGGACCTCGTGCACGGGGCGCGTCAGTTTTTGGGAGAGGCTGTGGCGTCCGCGCACGCGGAAACTCTGCTGTCGATGTACGGGGTGTTGGATACGGGTGAGTCTTATCGCACCGACCAGCAGTCGATCGACCAGCGCCGGCTCAAGAAGACCGTCTTGCGGTACTTGTCATTGCCGCCGCACTCTAAGGTTGCGAATCTCGCGGCAGGACAGTTCGAGGCCGCGGACAACATGACCGATACGCAGGCCGCGTTGGAAGTGCTCGTCGATTTAGATTGCCCGCAGCGCGAGGACGCCCTGGCGCGGTTCTACGACCGCTGGCGGACCGATCCGCCGACGCTCGACAAGTGGTTCGCCGTGCAAGCTGGCTCTAAGCGAGAGGGGACACTCGAGCGGGTGATCGAACTCACCGCCCATCCAGATTTTGTGCTTACGAATCCGAATCGTGTCCGCGCGCTACTAGGGGCATTCTCTGCCAACCAGGTTCGGTTCCATCGCCGGGACGGTGCTGGTTATCGAGTCTTGGCGGACTTTGTGCTGCGGATCGACCCAGACAACCCGCAGCTGGCTGCCCGGTTGGTGTCGGCGTTAAACAACTACCGCCAGCTGGAAAAGGGTCGCCAACAGATCGCGCGTGCGGAATTGGAACGCATCGCCGGTCGGGCTGCACTGTCGAAGGACGTTAAAGAGATTATCCAGCGGGCATTGACGTTCTAGTTTCCGCCTGTGCGCGGTGTGCAGTTCCCTTCGCGTCCTCGAGCTGCATCGTACAACGTTCACCACTGTAGTAGTTTCCGTCTGGATTCTCGATACGTGCTTTGATTTGCACGGTAGCGCTTTGCGCATCGGTCACCGGTCCAATGAACTCGATGCGCCCCACTACCGACTGCTGAGTCGCCTCGAAATAGACGGTGGTTGTCTGGCCCACACGCAGCTGTCGAGCACGTCGACTGGGCAGCGAGAACTTCGCCAGCAGAGGATCGAGCCGGACCAGTTCCAGCAGGTACGGATCGCTCGGCCCGACATACCCGCCTTTCTTCTTGTGGATCTTCGTGACCACCCCATCCATTGGCGCGAGAATGGTGCGTCGTTCGATTTGAATCAAGATCCTCCGGTGTTCCAGCTTCTTGATTGCCAGGTCTTCCCTTGCGGACAGTATCTGAGCCTGGGCAATCGCCAAATCAGCTTGGGCCCGATCCACTTCCTCCTGGCGAGCATGCCCTTGTTTTTGAAGTGCTCGGATCTTGTCGAGCCGGTGCCGCCGCAGCTGCAGCTCGGCTTTTGCCGAGTTGAGAGCTCCCTGCGAACGCATCGCCTCCTCCGCAATTCGCAGCGCCACAAGCTGCAGTTCGACGTCGAGCTTGGCGAGTTGCTGACCTTCCCGGACGACTTCTCCTTCGCGCACCAACATCTGCTTAATGGTGCCTGTCTCAACCGTGGCGACGTTTACCGAATCATAGTGTTCGGTGTAGCCATCAAATTCCTCGCCGCTGACGGTCGTCGCCCAGACCAGCCAGATCGCGGCCATCGCCGTGCTGGTGGTTGAGGTTCGACGAGTCCGCTTGCTGCGCATCGGGGGCCATGTCCTCTGCTTCTGCCAGGATTTCGACATGCCCCAGGGATCGGCAATCCGTGCGCTTGTTGCCGTGAGGCAACCCCTTCAACAAGGTTAGCTCAGTTTGGCGCGCAGGGCTTGTCACCCGGGTTTTTGGTAAGAGCGGCAGTACCGGTTGTAAGGAAAAGACGGCGAGCAGCCCAGGCAAGACCGTCCTCTTTGATGGGCTCGTGGCGCGGGCAACCCATGCACTGCCAACTCACGCAGTGGGCGCTCACGCAGCGGGCCCGCTACATCTCAACAACGAACCTACCCGCAATGTCAAAGTAGCACTCCAGTTTGCTGCAGCGGAGCACCTCGACGAGCAGTTGAATTTCCAGGTCAGCGGTGAGTGTTAGCCGGACACCGAGGTAATTGACTGCCACCGGCCGAGTATGGATGAGAGCGATACCGCCGACAGAGATATCTCGTGTCGCCGCGTGAAACGGTGGGCCGTCTGGTTGAAACGAGTCATCCAGCGGCTGAGCGATCGACGGCATGGCCACGACGTAGCGCTGGTGAGCGCGTCGTTCGGCGCCTTCAAACGACATGACTTTACCGTGAGCTTGTGAGATAAATGCGGCAATCGCTCCGGGGGACCGCTCGTATTGGCTCGGTGGTGCTGGCGACAGGGTCATGGTTGACTACCTCGGGTCGAGTTTTGTGGAGATCGCTTTGGTTAGGAGGTTGTGGAGGCTTCCTCGAACTTCTTGCGGATCCAACGGCGGAAGGACTCGTAAAGATGTTTACCGATCGTGTCGTTGCGGTCCCAGAATGTTGCAACTCCGGTCTGTCCAGCTCGCAAGGGCTTGCTGCTTTGTTCGTCGAGCGCAACGACTGCGACGAAGCGGGGCGCGACCGTTTCGTATGTTCTTGCCTGGGAGCTATCCTCAGCATCTGGCGTGGGTTTGACAGCCAAAGGACCGCCGTGGGGGGCACAGAGCGCCTGATGAGGTGGCCGCACGGACGCGCGTGGTGACACGCTCTCTAGGGGAGCGAAAAGACGGCCGCCTCCGCGGACTCGTACAGTAACGGGTTGTTGAATCTGATGTGTGAAGACGTCGACGTCCTCCTGGCTGACCGAGATCTGAATTTCTTTGGCTAGTTGGTTTCCGATGCCGATGACTTCGGCACCTTGAGCGACATAGGTTCCCAGTAGAGCGTCCAGATTACGCCCGATAACTTGACCGCTGGTGGGAGCCCTCACGATCAGCTGATCGACCTCCCACTCTTTCTGCCGGCGCTGCTTGTCCAGCGATTCGAGTCGTTTGATTTCTGCTTGGAACTCAGCAAGCCGGCCTTGGTTTTCGTAGCTGCGGCACAACAGTTGGGTTGACTCGATTTCCAACAGTAGGTCCGCCAGTTCGTTGCGCAGTTGATGGTTGGTCAGAACGACGAGCGGGGCCCCCTCGGCCACCGTCTGTCCATTAGCGACTTGGATGTTCTCCACAAAACCGGGGCTCCCAGCCCGCACGACCGCCATCGGTGCGAATTCGACAATGGCGGGTGCGCTGACAGTGCCTGGCCAGGGAACGGTCGTCAACAGCAGGCTGCTCGCGGCAGCGGCGCTCGCCAGCTTAAGGACGAAGCCGCCGCGTTGGCGGCTGGTGAGCGATGGGTCAGAGGCGAAGAATTTACAAAATCGCGCTAGGGGCACTCCCAGCCACATGATTCCTGCCAGGATACCGAGCACAAGTCCCGCACCTGCGAACATTGCCGTCGCCGCGATTAGCAGAGTCGCGGATACCAAGATCCGCCAGATCATCGCCGCGATGCCGTACAGGCGGATGATGCCGTCTTTGTTTTGAGTCCAGCGCGGGCAGGTACTCGGCAGTCCGAGCAGGTAGCGGCTGCCCAAATAGAGCAGATACCGCTGCCCGTTCGTGTAGAGGTTGGGGATTTCTAAGAAGTCAGACAACACATAGTAGCCATCGAATCGCATCAGTGGGTTCGCGTTGAAGAGAATCGTTGTCAAGCTTGCCATCAAGACTACGTTGAAGGCAATGTCGTTGAGCGGCCCCACGTCTGTGTGACACCAGACGATTGCTGCGATTGATGCGAACAACAGTTCTATGTACATGCCCGCGATCGCCGTATGGATGCGTTGCCATTTCGATGCAAAACGCCAAGAGGAAGTCACGTCGACGCATGCCAGCGGAGCGAAGAGGATAAAGACAATGCCAACTTCTCGCACCGAACCTCCATATCGTTTGCAGACCAATCCGTGCGAAGTTTCGTGGACGATCTTCAACCCCAGCCAGCTTAGGCCGAGCCACAGCCAGCGTCCGGGTGCGAGGATGCCATCCGCGGCGCCCAGGAAGCGATCCCATTGGGGCAGTAGGTTTGCCCCGGCCACAAACGCCAGCACAGTGAATAACCCCCAGCCGAGCGGTCCGTGGAGCCATCCCAGCCAGGGTGCGATCGCCTTAAGAAACGGATCCGGCTGCATTACTGGAAGGCGAATGAAGAGCGGATTCAGCTTGGGCAATAGACTGCTTTGAGCGGCCTTGTGAGCGGCTGTCATCAACCGCCCAGTTTGTGCCGATTCCGGCGTGTGAGCGAGTCCAGTGTCCACCAGCCACTTAGCAATGCTCGCAGTCTCGTCTTGGGTGAAGGCTTGATCGCCCAGTGTGGCGGCCGTGGCATGCAGAGCATCTGCGACTGACGTCGAGCCGTCTAGCAGCGAGATGAACCTGTATTCGGCAATCCCGATACGATAGTACTTGCTCGTGACCGGATCCTCGATCAGATACCCAGGTTTGCCGTCCAACGTTTGTGGCGTGAACACCAGGTCTGCCCGCAACTTCAGCACGATGCGGCCGAGTTCTCGAATTTGATGGTCTATTTTTGGTTCCAAAGTCACCATCCCAGCCACAACAAGAGAGTTTCGCACGGCTTGTGAAACAGGTTCCAAACAAGGGGGCGGGGGGCGCTGATAATCGTCGCTCGCCCTTTCATTCCCGGTCGAAGCTGTCGATCGGTGTTGTCCAACGGCACTTCGGCGACAAACACGTTTCGATCGTCGCGAATCTCCGAGCGAGGGAAAATATTCGCAATCTGGCCACGCCACTTCCGCCATGGATAGGCCTCCAGCCGCACCTCGACCTCGGCGCCCTCGCGAACATAGTTAATCTCACGATCCTCGATGGCGATCTCCACCAAAAGCCGATCGAGCGGCGCGATTTCGAATAGCGATTCACCGATCTTCAGCGGCGCGCCCTCGACTTTTTCCAGGTCGCCGCTGATCACAATTCCCTCAAGCGGGCTGCGTATTTCTAAGTTCTCGCCCCGGTGCCGGAGAAGTTGTTGTTTGAGTTCTAACCGCTGCATCTCGAGCTTGGCTCGCTGCGCGGCGGCCACTTTGTCCTCTGCCAACGTTGCGTCTCGCTCCTTCCTCGCCCGGTTGAACTCGGCTTCAAGTCCCGCTAGTTCCCACTTGATTTCACGTCCGTCCATTTCCGCAAGCAGCTCGTCTTGAGCAACGATCGTTCCCGGTTCGACGCGTGATTGTTTGAGAATCCCGTCGTAAGGTGCCACGACGACTCGCCGTACCACCGGCTCAACAGTGCACGCACAGCGGACTTTGTAGGGAAACGGCACTGCCAGAAGACTTGCGGTGAGGACAATCGCAGCACCGGCCAGCAAACGTCGTCGAAGTCGGGATCCGGCGAGCAGTGTGCTGGCCGTCTTCGACAAGACACCACGCTGAGCCTGCTGGAAGAGGCGTAAAGTTGAGCCGATCGGCCGTTCACATGCCTCGATGAAGTTCAAGTTGACTTCACTGTTGCGCAGATCCTGCTCGCCCAGAAAAAACCAAGCACCCACAATCGTCTCGTTGTCGTCGCGGAGTGGGGAGCTGACCAGACACTCCGCCGCCGTTGTGATGAGCAGTTTGTCGTGTGCTAGCCCGCCTTGCCGCTGGCCGTCGTCGGTCGCAGGCCAAATCGTCAACTCGTTCCGCACAAGTGCTTCGTCGAGGACCGCTTCCATCATGCGGATATGTTCGGCACGTTTGTCGAACCGGGCCGTTCCGGACACCGCCACCAAGCGGCAATGGGTGGTCCCACGCGAGCAAAGCCCCAGGACAACTTGCTGGCAGTTGAGGTGTTCGTGCAGTTCATTGACCAGCCGGATGCCAGCTTCCTCCAAGTTTTCCGACGCTTCCAAGTTAGCCAGCAACTCGATAAGCGAGGCTGTTGCCTGCGCCTCGACCTCGGCCTGTCGTGCTTGTCCCAGGACCTGCCAGAGGGCGACGTGGGCGGCAATCAACTGGTGGACGACGACGATCTGGTCGACAGATTGTCCGCTCTGGTGATAGACGGTCGCCAACGCGTCCGGCGGAGAACCCTTCAGCAGGATGGGTGCAGTTACGGCGATCCCGCCGCCTTGCGGCAGATCGATAGCGTTGATTTGCACGGTGCCATGCCGGCAGGCATCGTTGGACCAAGTGAGGAGTTGTTGTCGCAGCTCTGGCGAGTGGCCTTCAGAGGAGCTGTGCACGAGACGGTCGTTCCAACTTTCCCCATGCCGTTCCAGATAGACCATCAGTGACGGCTCGGTGGCCTCCACCACTGTCCGGGCAATTGCTGAAATCGTGTCCCGCTTGTTGTGGTTACCAGTAACGGCGCGGAGCAACTTCTGCTGGAGTTCGCGCAAGGGTCCTGTGTCCGCAACGGTGGACGAACCGGCTGCCACGGCGTGAGTAGGTGAACGAGAGTCGGCCGTCGAGCTCGTCATAACCCACAGAACTCCGAGAAATTGTGGAAACGGACTCCAAGGAGCCGTACGTAACACAAAGATAGCTCAGCCTGCATCTCTTCACGCCTCAGCCAAGGTCGCCAGCACTCCCTCCAGCCACCGGTCGTGGGCGA
Source organism: Pirellulaceae bacterium (assembly GCA_965223305.1). Lineage (GTDB taxonomy): Bacteria > Planctomycetota > Planctomycetia > Pirellulales > Pirellulaceae > CBDCWT01. Next base: position 113,635 of record CBDCWT010000035.1, read on the forward strand.
ACATCTGCTGTCGTTGAATGAAGTTGAGCCGTTCGACTCGGTGTTGCAGCTTGGTGACCTCTGCTGAAAAGTCGGTGCGGGATTCGCCGCCTTCGCCTGCCGACCGTGCGATACGTTCAGCCAGGCGTGGGCCGTGCAGGCGGATCAGTTGGTCGTCGGCTGCCACGAAGAACTGACAAGAGCCAGGCTCTCCCTGCCGCGCGGCACGGCCGATCAACTGGCGATCGATACGTGCCGATTCGTGTTGTTCGGTTCCGAGCACGTGCAGCCCGCCCGCCTCGCGTGCGCCTGGACCGAGTTTGATGTCGGTGCCACGGCCGGCCATGTTGGTTGCGATGGTGATCGCGCCGAGTTGTCCCGATTGGGCCACAATCTGTGCTTCTTCTTCGTCTTGCTTGCCGTTAAGCAGACGGAAGGGGATTCCTGCTGCCTGTAGTCGCCCAGCCAGGAGTTCGCTCATTTCAATGGTGCGAGTTCCAACCAGCACCGGCTGCTTCGTGGCATGAATCCGGCCCAACTCTTCTGTGATGGCTGCGAACTTGCACTTCTGGTCCGCAAAGTACCTAGTGGGTCGCGTTCGCCGCGCGCTCGGCTTGCGTGGGGGAATCACTACCACCGGCAGACCGTAGAAGTACTTCAATTCACTCTCGTTGCCCGTCGCAGTTCCGGTCATCCCGCACATCCCACGATAGAGAGCAAAGAAGCGTTGCCGGGTGATGTGGCCCAACGGCTGCTGCTCAGGTGTGGGAGCCAGACCTTCCTTGACTTCGATCGCTTGATGCAGGCCGTCGCGCCAATTGCGGTCAGGCGCGACGCGCCCGGTATTCTGATCGACCAGCATGATCTTCTCGGCGTCCACGATATAGTGCACATCTCTGTTCATCAGCAACTGAGCTTGGAGTGCTTGCCGGACGTAGACAGTCCAAGGTCGCAACAGACCGTGCTGGGCGGCCTGGCGGCCGACATCGGCGATCTTCACGAGCCCTTGCTTCGTGAGGCAAACGCGATGAGCGACTTTATCAATGAAATAGTCGTGGTCGGCCGTCAAGCGGGCGGCCGTCTCGCGGGCGATCGAGTAGGGACGATCGTTCACTGGCTCGCTGCCACCGACACCTCCGGATAGCACCAGCGGTGTCGTCGCCTCGTCGATCAGCACGCTGTCCACTTCATCCACGACACAGAACGCGAACCCGCGCTGCATCAGTTCGGTGGCAGATGCTGATCGGCCGGACAACCGCTCCCGGTAGCGTTGACCCAGGCGAGGCTTGTGTCTGGCCAACAGTTGTGCTTGATCTCGCAGGTAATCAAATCCGAATTCATAGCCTGGACCGTAGGTGACATCGCAGAGATAGGCCTGCCGTTTCTCTGTCGGTGAGCTAGCAGGCTGCAGGAAACCGGCGGACATTCCCAGGAGTTGAAAAACCGGGCCCATTAGCTCGAAGTCGCGGCGAGCAAGATAGTCGTTGACCGTCAAGACGTGCGCACCTTTCCCGGTCAAGCCATGGATGAAGGCGGGCAGCGCGGCCACGAACGTCTTTCCTTCGCCTGTTTGCATCTCTGCGATCTTGCCGCGTGCCAACGTCAGGCCCCCGAGCAACTGCACGTCGTAAAGGTCGATGCCCAGGGCTCGGCGCGCGGCTTCGTGACACAGCGCCAATCCAGGAAGAAGAATGTCCTTGGAGACGGGGTCGATTCCATCTTCGACCGCGCGGCGAAGTTGGCTCGTGCGATCGACGAGTTCGCTGTCAGGGGCGCGGCGAAGCGAGTCGGCCTGCTCGCGAATCATCTGGACCGCGCTGCGATCACGCGGAGGTGGCGACGAGCCCGTTGGTAGCAGCGCCTCGACGCTTTGGAACCAGTTTGAACTTACTAGACTCGCCATGGGCCAAGCGCGGTTTCTGCGGGGCTATTTCGCTCGAATCTCCTCGAAATACTAGGTTTCCGTACCACTTCTCGCCGGAGAATTCACCCGAATTGGTCTCAATTGGCAATTACGAACCTACGCACACCATGATCAGTCGAGCCGCGTTAGCGGCCGGTTCGAACCACAAGACTGCTGCAGTTCTTGCCGGAGAATTCGCCTGAGTTGGTCTCAATTGCAGTTACGGACCCTCGCACACCAAGATTAGCCGAGCCGCGTTAGCGGCCGGTTCGAACCACAAGACCGCTGCCACCGACGCTTGGCCGACGACGCGCGAAGCTGTGCTCCCGAATGTTGAACGGGCCGGACAAAGGTGGGTCCAGTTAAGGGAGTTTTGTAGCCGAATTCGCCAGAATTTGGACGAGTCGGCAGTTCACCGAACCAAACTCTGGCGAGTTCGGCTACCTGATGAGTTCGGCTCCCTGGCGAGTTCGGTTGCGTTCTAGAGAGCTCGGCTACGATCGGAGAGCGGCAGAACGTCGGGGAAAAGTCCTTAACGGCGTCGTGTGTGAGGGTTGTGATGCCTCTGCCGAGAACAACAGTGAGCTCAACGAAAGAGACTGCTGTGAACTATGTTTTCAATAGCTCCCGTGGTTCTCGGTTCTGCCTCTTTCTCTTCGACCGCTCCTGTTTAAGCCGGGGACGGGTTAGATGATTTGTATCGGTCTTGACTGCAGGGGGATCTCCCTTGAGTAGTGTGTTTGAAAAGTCTCGCGTTTGGTTCAGAGAGTTTACGACGTTGTTTGGCAAACGCGGTGCACCCGCTGCTGATCAACATGAAGAGCCTCGTCTGCTGGAGTTGACGGGGCTCGAAGACCGGTTGCTGATGAGTGCTACGCCAGTCAGCCCCGAGATGGTGGAGCAGAACGGAGGAGAGTCGGCTACGCCGGAACCGGCTCCCGAAGTTCACGGTGAACTGCTTGCCCCCGGAGTGGACGCGGACGATTGGCAGCTGGGCAGCGCACAGCAACCTGCCATCGAGGACGAAGCCGATCCTACGAATCTGGCCGAAGACGATACGCTGGAACAGCTCGCCGCAGGGACGAGTACCGCCGGTGATGACGATGGTGGCTTCGTACTGCAGTGGCACGGCAGCCTCGATGTCAGCCAGCCGCTACCAGCTGATGTTACTGCCGATTCACTGAACGCCACACAAGACGGCCAGACTCAGGTTCGTCATGAGCTGGTTTTCGTCGACACTCAGACACAGGATTACGAGCAGTTCGTCGAAGAACTCTTGGCTTCCGGAGATGACCAGCGCCAGCTAGAAGTGGTGTTGCTCGATGGGCAGCGCGACGGTGTCGAGCAGATCACCGAGGTGTTGGGCTCCTACGACAGCCTGGACGCTGTACATGTGGTTTCACACGGGACCGATGGGGCCGTAAAGCTCGGCAGCGGCTGGCTGTCGATGGACAATATCAGCGCCTATACGGACGACTTGGTGCAATGGCGCGATGCTCTGGCTGGCGATGCTGACTTGCTGTTCTATGGCTGTGATCTTGCGGCGACAGGCGAAGGTCAGACGCTGCTCGAGTCACTGAGCACGCTCTGCGACTGTGATGTAGCGGCGAGCACGGACGATACCGGGTCCGCCGACCTTGGTGGTGACTGGGAACTAGAGTACGAGCTTGGTGCCATCGAGTCGACGGTCATTGTCGGCCAGTCCTTCCAGTCAGAATGGCAAGGTTTGCTCAACACATTCGTGGTGACCACGACCAATGATGGTGGTGCGGGCTCCTTGCGCCAGGCGATCATTGACGCGAACGCGCTTGCAGGACAGGACACGATCACGCTTGGTGCCGGCGTCTACACTTTCACGGTCTTCGGTCAGGAGGAAGACGGTGCGCTTAGCGGAGACCTGGACATACACGACGACCTTGTGATCACCGGTGCCGGTGCGGATGTCACCACCATCGACGCTGCTTCGCTTGACCGCGTCTTCGACATCTGGTCCGGCACGGTCACGATCACTGGTGTCACGATCACCGGCGGTGATGCCAGCGACTCACTGGGTGCCGGTGGTGCCTTTTATGTTGAAAACTCGGCATCGCTAACGCTTAGTGAAGTCATTGTTACGAACAACAGTGCTGACGACGCCGGTGGTGGCATTGCCAATTCCGGACTGCTGACCCTAACGAACGTCGAAATTAGCAACAACACAGCTTACAGTGGAGGCGGTCTTGACAACATCGGCTCCGCAACGGTCTCCAACAGTACTTTCAGTAACAACAACGCCACCTTCGGTGGCGGTATCCGTAACGACGGCTTTTCTGCCGACCTGACATTAACCAACGTCACCATCAGCGGCAACACGGCCACCAACCGCGGTGGCGGCTTGCTAAACAACAGAATCGCTACTCTGGTCAATGTGACCATCGCGGACAACCAGGCGGGGCAGGATGGCGGTGTATATGCAGCGGGTGGGACGACGTCGTTGAAGAACTCGATCGTCGCCGGAAACACCTTACTTAATGGAACGACACCGTCCGACTTTGGTGGCTCGGTGTCGAGCCAGGGTTTCAATCTCGTTGGTAACACCAGTGGCAGTTTTGGCTGGGTTGGCAGCGATCAACAAAACGTCGACCCTCTGCTTGGCACGCTGGCGGACAACGGTGGATTCACGCAGACGCATGCGCTGCTCGCTTCGAGTACTGCGATTGATGCGGGTACGGCGTCCGGGGCGCCTAGCATTGATCAACGAGGAGTCATTCGCGACAGCAACGTGGATATTGGTGCTTACGAATACACGCTTCCGATTGCCAATGCCGGGGGCCCTTATCCGCTCGCCGAGGGTGATGATTTGGTGTTGGATGCGACGGGGTCGGTTGACCTTGAAGGCGATACGCTGACGTACAAGTGGGACCTCGACAACGACGGGAACTACGGTGAGCCGGGTGAGCCGACAACGGACAAACCTACCGTTTCCTGGGCGACGTTGCAGAGTTTTGGCATCGATGACGATGGGAGCTATACGATCGGTCTTCAGGTCGACGACGGCAATGGCGGTGTCAATACAACCACCACGGTGATTGATGTGGTCAATACGGCCCCCGTCCTGACGGTGACTGGCAGCGGGAGCGTTGACTTAGGGCGAGCGTATACGCTCAATCTGTCGGCCACTGATCCAGGCGACGACACGATTACTAGCTGGACAATCAACTGGGGAGACGGCACGATCGAGACGATCGCCGGCAATCCCTCTTCCGTGGCGCACACTTACGCGCAGCTCGGCAACTACAACATCACGGCGTCGGCCACCGACGAAGACGGGACGTTTTTCCAGAGCGACCTGATCGTGGCGGAGTTCTGGTCCGACAACATCACCAAGTATGACGGAATGACGGGAGACGCGCTGGCGCAGTCTGCGCCGCGCGGGGATATGGACGGACCGGCTGACGCACTCGTTGGTCCCGACGGACTGCTCTATGTGAGCGGTTTCAGCTCGGATACGGTGCTCCGCTACGATCTTAGGACGGGTGATTACGTCGACACCCTGGTGGCCGCCGGGGTGGGAGGGCTTGACGGGGCGGCAGGACTCGCGTTCGACCAGGATGGCAACCTGCTGGTTGCCAGCTACGAAACCAGCAGCGTCAAGCGTTACGACATCGTAACGGGTGACTACATGGGTGACTTTGTCGCCGCCGGTGCAGGAGGGCTCAGTGCGCCAATCGGCATGACTTACGGCGCCGACGGGAATCTGTACGTTGCAGGCTGGATAAGCAACACGGTGGTTCGCTACGACGGCACTACGGGAGATTTCATTGACGTATTCGTGTCAACAGATCTCAATCAGGCAACCGACCTGGAGTTCGGTCCCGATGGCCACCTCTATGTGGGCAGCCACAACGCCCCACTCTCGGGTGTCAAGAAGTTTGACGGCTCGAGCGGCGCCTTCCTAGGTACCACAGTGAGCCTTTCCACCAGTTTTGGCTTCACTTTTGGCCCGGACGGAAATCTCTATGTGGCGAGCGAGATCGATGACACGATCAACGTCTACGACACCTCCGGGAATCTGCTGCGCACTCTCAGCGACAGTGGCGACGGGTTAGACGGTCCCTGGATGATGAACTTCACTCCCGACCAGCAGGTGACGGTGGTGATGCCCAGCAACACGGCTCCCACTATCGCCCTGGCCGGCGGACCGGTCAATTACGACGAAGGAGACGGAGCGGTCGTTATCGATTCGAGTGCGACCGCCAGCGACGTGGACCTGGTTGATTTCGACACAGGTACACTAACCGTGGACTTCACCGCAAATGGAACGGCTTTCGACCGCCTGTCCATTCGCGACGAAGGACCCGGAGCAGGCAACATTCAGGTGTCGGGCAGCACAATCATATACGACTCCGGCGGACCGCTCGCACCGATTGCGACGTTCTCCGGCGGCACAGACGGCTCGACACCGTTGGTGATTACGTTCAACAGTTCCGCTACTGCTACACAAGTACAAGCAGTGATGCGAAACGTGACGTACGAAAACGTCTCTGAAAATCCGAGTACGTCGAGCCGGACGGTTCGTTTCGTCTTGACCGATGGCGACGGCGGCACGAGCAACGCGGCGACGGAGACAATCAATGTCACTGCCGTCAACGACGCGCCGACGGATGTGTATTACACACAATTCATCGGAGGCAGCGAGTTTGTTGTCAATTCCACATTGACGGACGATCAGGATGCTCCGGCCGTGACCGCCCTGGCGGGCGGCGGCTTTGTCGTCGTTTGGGAGTCGATCAACCAGGATGGCGACGGCGACGGCATCTACTTTCAGCGCTACGACAACGCGGGAAGTCCGGCGGGCGTTGAGACTCAAATCAACCTAACCACAACTAGCGATCAGGACGATCCGCAGCCCGTCGCGCTCTCCGACGGAAGCTTCGTGGTTGTCTGGGAATCCAATCTTCAGGACGGTTCGAGCCTTGGCATCTTTGGGCGACAGTTCGATGCCACCGGCAATCCATTGACCGGCGAATTCCAGATCAACACAACGACAGCCGACCAGCAGGTCGATCCGCGCGTCGCCGCGCTCCGCGGTGGCGGGTTCGTCGTGGTCTGGGAGTCCAACCTCCAAGACGGCGACCAGAAGGGCGTCTACAGCCAGCGCTTTGACAACAGTTCAGCTCCGGTCGGTGTTGAGACCCAGGTTCATACGACGACGGCTGGAACGCAAGCGGACGCCCGCGTGGCTGGACTCAACGACGGCGGCTATGTCGTGGTTTGGGAGAGCGATGCGTCGGGCAGTCTTGAGATCATGGGCCGACGTTTTGATGCCGGAGGCAGTCCCACCGGCGGAGAATTCCAGATCAACTCGACCACGGCAGATGTACAGGACGACCCCGAAGTCACCGCGCTGGTTGACGGCGGTTTCGTTGTGATTTGGGAGTCGGTGAATCAAGATGGTTCTGGAACGGGGCTCTACGGGCAGAAGTATGATGCTGCGGGAAGCTCGGTCGGCAGCGAATTTCAGGTCAACTCGACGGCCAATCTGGCTCAACAGGATCCGGCTGTCAAAACTCTCGATGACGGCGGTTTTCTCGTCGTCTGGGAGTCATTCGATCAGGACGGCAGTGACTACGGCGTCTACGCCCAGCGGTTCGATGCATCCGGTAACCAGGTGCACGGCGAGTTTCAACTCAACACAACGACCGCGGATGGACAAAAGGATGTAAGAGTCGACGTGCTGGGTGACGGTCGGCTGGTCACCGCTTGGGTCTCAGAAAATCAAGACGGCTCTGGCAACACCGTAGTGGGCCGTATCTTCACGCCGACACTCGATGAGCACTCGCCGAACGGCACTATCGCGGCAGTGGCCTCGCAAGTTGTCGATGTGGAGGCGGGTGACACGCACACATTCACGTTGGTCGACAATGCAGGTGGTGCGTTCACGATCAATAATTCGACCGGCGAAATCACAGTTGCCAACTCGAACCTGATTGACTTCGAGGCGGCAGCGACGATGAACGTCACGGTTCGGGTTACCGACAGCGGTAGTCTGACGCACGATGAAGTCGTGACGATCCAGATCAACAACGTCAATGACGCACCCAACTTCGACACGGCCAGCTTCACCGATCACACCATCACCGCCACCGCGGACGGCGCAGTTTTCGTGCATTCCGCGGACGTGGACGGCGACGGTGACATCGATGTGCTGTCGGCATCGGGGACCGACGACACGATTGCCTGGTATGAGAATGACGGGAGTGAAAACTTCACCAAGCACACGATCACTACCACCGCCGATATTGCGAATGAAGTAACGACAGCGGACGTGGACGGCGATGGCGATCTCGATGTGTTGTCGGCGTCGACGGGCGACAGCACAATTGCCTGGTATGAAAACGATGGCAGTCAGAACTTTACGGAACACATCATCACGAACGCGGTCAACTCTGCTCAATCTGTCGCCACCGCGGATGTGGATGGCGACGGCGATCTCGACGTGCTGTCGGGTTCGGCCGGCACCGGCGCCACGCTTGCTTGGTACGAGAACGACGGCAGTCAGAATTTCACCACCCATGCGATCACTACCACAAACGGTAGCTATCGCTCCGTTATCACTGCGGATGTGGACGGTGATGGTGACCTGGACGTACTGTCTGCATCATTCGCCGAAGATATGATCGGCTGGTACGAAAATGACGGGAGCGGAAACTTCACGGAGCATACGGTCACTACCACGGCCGACGGTGCTCGTTCGGTCTTTGTTGTCGACGTCGACGGTGACGGTGACGTCGATGTACTGTCGGCTTCCGACAATGACGACAAGATAGCCTGGTATGAAAACGACGGCAGCCAGAACTTTACCGCCCATACAATCACCACCACGGCCTATGGTGCTCGTTCTGTAACCGCGGCAGACATGGACCGCGACGGCGATCTTGACGTGCTGTCGGCTTCGTCCAATGACAGCACGCTTGCCTGGTATGAGAACGACGGTAGTGAGAACTTCACCAAGCACACCATCTCCAACTCAGTTAACGGAGCCTATTCCGTTGCCGTTGCGGACGTAGACAGCGACGGCGACCTCGACGCGCTGTCGGCATCGCTCTTTGGCGACACGATTGCCTGGCACGAGAACACATCAACCACAACGTTGGACGGTGCCCCGACCTTTGTCGAAGGCGGCGCGGCGGTGGTGTTGGATGCCGATGTCGAAGTGAGTGATCTGGAGTTGGACTCGCTGAACGGAGGCGCCGGCAATTATGACGGCGCCAGCGTCACACTGGTCCGCAACGGCGGTGCCAATAGCGACGATGTCTTCAGCTTCAGCGACGGCAACGGCATTACGCTGGTCGGTGGCAATCTGATCAAGAACACTCAAATCATCGCCACGTTCGACACCACGGCGACGCCGGGCCAATTGGTTGTCACCTTTACTGACGCCAACGGCGAAGTGCCCGCCTCGACCGACGTCGACAACATCCTCCGCCAAATCACCTACGAAAATAGTAGCGACACGCCGCCAACGTCAGTCCAAATCGACTGGATTTTCGACGATGGCAATACTGGCGGTCAAGGTAGCGGCGGCGCCTTGCTGGCGACTGGCAGCACCACGGTCACGGTTACGGCCACCAACGACGATCCGACCAACACGGGTTCGTTGCCAAGTGACGTGAGCGTCACGGAGGACGTTTCCAGCAGCGTGGATCTGTCGACAGTCGTTTTCAGTGACGTCGACGCTGGGAACAACCAAGTGATGGTCACGCTCAGGACGAGCACCGGCGGACGACTGTTCGCCTCTTCCGATCTGGATGTCACGGTCCTGGGGAGCGGCTTTGGCGTGATGTCCCTGACCGGAGGTGTCGCCGACCTGAACAACTTCTTTAGCTTGCCTACTCGGTTCCAGTACCTGCACGGGACATCCCACACCGCCGGCGACAACGCCGACACGATCCAGCTCGAAATCAACGACCTCGGCAACACTGGGGTTGGTGGTGGGACGACCATCGTGCTTGGGACGGTCAACGTCGATATCACCGGGGTGAACGATGCCCCGGTGCGTACTTCCGGCACGGTCAACAATCTCACCGTGCTAGAGGACTCCGGCTTGACGTCGCTGGGGCTTTCTGGTGTCAGCTACAGTACTGGAGGCGGCGCTGATGAAAGCGCACAGACGCTGACCTATGAGGTGACAGTCATTCCCGACCCGGTGTTCTTCGGACAGATTCTGTTGGCCGACGGGACGACGCAGGTCACTACGGGGTTCTACTCGCTGGCCGAAATTCAGGGCATGCAGTTCAAGCCTGCTGACAACGTCAATGGCGGTCCATCCTTCTTCAGCTTCCGCGTGCAAGATTCGGGAGGTACGGCCAATGGCGGAAACGATGCGATCACAGAGTCCATTCAGCTCAATATCACGGCAGTGAATGATGCACCAGTCGTTGATTTGAGCGGGACGAATGATGCAGGCAATGACTTTGCGACGACGTTCACGGAAGACGGGGGTCCGGTTGCCGTCGCAGATACAGATGCGATCGTCAGCGACGTCGAAGCCTCGACATACCAGGCACTCAGTATCAACGTTTGGAACACCTCGGACGGTGCCAGCGAGAAGGTAACCGTGGGTGGTTACACGTTTAGTTATGGGGTGAGCGACGTCGTGGTTCGTACGGTTGGCGGCACGACCTTTGAACTTGATTTCGACGGTTCGGGGTTCAGCATCGCTCGCGATGGCGGAGGTCTTATTCCACAGGCGGACTTGCAGGCGCTGATACGGGGTATCACCTACGAAAATATTTCGCAGGATCCGACTGCGGGTGACCGTACATTGGAGTTCGTTGCGGTCGATGACCTAGGGCTCATCAGCCAGGCGGCCAATAGCGTTATCTCGGTTGTGCCACAGAATGACAGCGGTCAGATCGACCTTGATCAGGACAACAGCAGCCAGCCAGGCAGTGACTATTCTACGACGTTCGTCGAGGGTGGCGGGCCGGTGAACATCGCCGACGTCGACGCCGTCATTACGGACGCCGATGATGTGGTACTGAATTCGCTGACCATTTCGATCACCAACCTGCTCGATGGCGCTGATGAAATCCTGACAGCGGATACCAGCGGGACATCGATACTGGCTTCGTATGACTCGGGTACTGGTGTACTCAGCCTGACACAGACCGACACGCTTGCGAACTATCAGCAGGTGTTGCGGTCAGTGACCTACGAAAATCTCTCGGACAATCCGAATACGACAGCGCGCATCATACAAGTCGCCGGAAGCGGTCCGGGGCCATTGCCCAGCAACTTTACGAACGTCGCGTTTTCGACGATTGGTATCTCGCCGGAGAACGATGTCCCGGAGATTACGATTACCTCCGATCCAGTGACTTACGTGTTCGCCAGCGGCGTGTTCCAGTTTTGTGGCAATGAGGACGACAAATACGTCGAGCCGTTGTTGTTGAATCTGTTTTCGCGATGCAAGAAGGCTCTTGCTGTTAATGTGTTGAGCAGTATGCGTTCCGAGTCTGAAAAAACCACGCGTGAGCTGTATGTTAGCCCCAGCAGGGCCGTCGCTATAGCCACATCTCTGACAGAGTTTTGGTCCTTAGACCATAGTTACCACCCTGGAGCGGGCGACATGACCATCGCTATGCACAAGAAGGAGTCGGTTGCTCAGTGGAAGCGTCCGTCGTGAACCAGGACGTGCCCACCCGAGAGCGAATTGCAGGAATTAGAAGAGCCCGCGAGAGCGCCGCTCGCACACTGCTCGCGGCTGTGAAATCGCTCCGTAGTGGCTATTCCGAAAAACAGCTATTTGACTCTTGGTCTCGACTTGTCAGTGCGGAATCCAGCGTGCTACCGTTCGGATGGTACCAACCACCTCCCAAGGGATTCTCCGTTTTGGTTGGGACTCCTCCAACGTACGAAAGACTCGAGTTCGAGTCATTGAGGTTCGAGCAGTATTGGCCAAAGTCTGCTCACGTTTTTTCGAAGGAGTCGATTCTCTACCCTTACTTTTCGGCCATTGATAGCACAACGTTGATGGTTGGAGACCACGTGGGGACATACTACGCGGGAACTGACACGCGACTGCAGGATTGGATTAGGAGCTGCTACTCTTGTACGCGGCGCGTTGCCGAAAGTGTCGAACCAGGCATGAAGTTCTCGGATCTCTTTGCAGAGGCGCACAACGAGCTTCGCTCGCTAGGTGCAAGCAACAACAATTTTAGCCTAAGTGGTGGTTTGGCCGCTGACATTGGGCACACGATTCCGTATTTCGCATCCGCAAAAGAAAGCTCCGTTACATTTGGTTCTCCTACGGGGGGGCCCGAACAGCTCGCGAAAACGATCTCGGCCGAACGTGAATTCGTGTCTCCCGATAATCATTCTGTAATCCGTGCGCCATGCGCTTTTACTGTTGAGCCGCAGATGATTGCTACCGGGTATCCGATGGTTGGTTTTCATGTGATAGCTGCGGTGAGTGATACGGGCGTGCAGCTCATCGAGGCGTACGACGGACTATTTGAGTTTTTTGGAATGGACAAGTGGATAAAGTGAGATTGTTAGTCTCAAGAGGGACATCCAGCGCCTCGAACAGAAGGTCGACAGAGACATTGCGGGGCTCGTGATTGCGCATCAGGAGAACGCGAAGCGGATTGACGCGCTCGACGCAAAACTCGACACGGTGAAAGACGAGATCATCCGGGCCTTCAAACTCACCGAGGAAAACATCCGCCAAGATTGCGTGCATGTCGATGAGTTTGTCGACCTCAAGCAGCGAGTCACCCGTGTCGAACAGCACGTTGGCATCGACGGGGTGTGATCGCTCCTGCGTACCGTACTCGACAGGCGTTTATCCAGACGTTGAACTGGCTGAGCGGGAGCCGGCAGGAATGAGCCGATAAGCTGCCAGCAAAACTTGATTCTGAGAAACGATGTATTTCAGTCGTACTGGATGCTCACACAAACCTTACGTGATGATCCGCGTCACGCGATCGGACCCTCAACAAACTTCAATAGTCGAGGCGGGATATTGCCGGTCTCCTGAATGACGCGCATGACTTCGGTCCGCTGGATCTCGTCCTCCCGCTCGCGGTTGAAGTCGGGAAGCTCGACGATACTGCTGTCAACATAGATCGTTCTGCGCCCGACATCCGCGTCAGCTTTGATCTGCACGCGAACCTGATCGACGAACCCGTACCCGCGTTCAGTCGCGAGATCGACCAGCCAGTCTTCCATTTGGCGGCAGAGCGCTGAGACGAAATCTGAGAATACGACCATATCCAGCGGGTTGAGGATGACCTCATAGTCATTTGGAACGATGACGCCTTCGACGGAAATGACCTGGTTAGATTCCATTGCTCGTTCAAGCCGACGTCCGATCTCGGCAGGCTGCACCGGGGTACGAAAGATCCTGCCGACGGAATCTTCCATCACCCGTTGAAAAAAGCTTTCGAATCGATCAAGCCTGTTCATCGGTCAACTCGGGCAATCATGTTTGCAGACGCGGCTACGAGGATTTGTTTCTCATCCATTATAGAAATCGCCCGTCGTCAGGGTCAATTCGCAATTCGTCCTGATAGGGTCCCGGTAGCCATTTCAACAGCGCAACAACGAACGCGTAGAACGCGAAGATCTCCATCGCGAACGGAATATATCCTCCATATCCGAGGATCGGCATTTCCCAGATTTGAAAAAACCCGACATGGGGTACCGAATACACCCACTTCGGCATAGCCAGGAAATTCCACATCTCCCAGAACCAGCCGCAGATGAGACCTGAAATGGCGAGGCTGTAGAGCGGTCGCCGATCGCCCCGCTCGATAAAACTCGAGACGCTAGTCGCTCCGGCAAATCTGGCAAGCGGGTCGACGATGAACAATATCGAGATCCAGCAAAGCGGGAACAGGTACGATGGCCAGACAACCATCGCGCCGAGCATGAGCCACCCGGAGATGAACACGGCCAGCAACGTCGGGGTTCCGAATCGCCGATCCGCACGACGGTCGCTCGGCGAGAGGTAGGAGTGGACGAGCTCAGCCGTCGCGAGCACTGCAGGGATAACCGTCGAAAATGAAAAACTTCCGATGATCGTCCGACCAACAAACCCGTAGTCCCAGGGTGTGATGTACGACCAGTTCTCGAGCGAGCGGTTGAACGCTTCGAACATCCACCAGAACGGCGCGGAAATGACGAAGACCAGGGCGTATCGCCAGCCAAGCCGCATTGCCGGCGACGTGCCCGTGCGCCGATACACGAGCGCGTCAACGACGAGGATGTAGCCAAGCCAGAGCGGAAAGAAGTAATAGTGGGATATTGACCCGATCTGCGACCAGGCCAACGTCCACCAGACCGCGATGAGAACTATTCCCGCCAGGAGATGAGGGCTGGCCTGGAATCGGTAGGTTGCGTTCTGGGAACGTTGCTCCATCATGGTGAAAAGTATAGTGTGACAAGGATGCCGAGAGGATGCAACATGGCCGGAAGTCGATTTCAGACCTCGGAGACGCCGCGTCTTGCGCCGTCAATCCTGGACAGTGACCTCGCGCGGTTGGCGGAGCAGGTCGAGATTTTAGAGGGGGCCGGAATCGAGGTCATCCACGTCGATGTCATGGACGGCCACTTTGCCCCAAATCTGTCGATCGGAATCCCGCTCGTTTCGTCTCTTCGCAAGGCAACGAATCTCGTCCTCGACGTCCATCTGATGATCGACCGGCCCGAACGCTATGTCGAACAATTTATCGACGCTGGCGCGGACATCGTCACCGTTCACGCCGAGGCAACCACCCATATCCACCGCGCGATCGATCTGATACGTGGAGCTGGCGCGATCCCGGGGGTCGCGATCAACCCGGGAACGCCGGTCGCACATGCCACCGAGCTGGTTCCTATTGTCGATCTCATGTTGATCATGAGCGTCAACCCTGGATTCGGCGGCCAGAAATTCATCCCAAACGCAATACCCAGACTTCAGGCGGCACAGGCGGCGATCCAGGCCAGCGGCCGCGATGTCGTGCTGGAGGTCGACGGCGGGGTGAACGGCGGGACGATCGCGTCAGTCGTCGAGGCTGGTGCCGACCTCGTCGTGGCCGGGTCCGCCATCTTTCGTCATGAGCATGGTCCCGCCAAAGGTGTCGCCGCGCTGCAGGATCAGCTCAGGTCGTTGGGGTCGAAGCCGATCCGATAGCTGCCCTCCGCCGATTTCGCATCCAATACACGGCGACAATCGTCAGCAGGCACATGACAGCCGCAACGAGAAACGTTTCGTGGATGACATCGAGCGTGAGCGGGACGGCGTTCTCTTCGACGTAGGCTTGTTGTCGCTCGAAGTAATCGGCTGTGGATTCCCCTGGTTCAGGCCGCAACGACGGCAACGCCGATGTCCGCATATCGAGTCGTTCGATCGCATATCGCGTCACGGCCGCGAGGCCAATCGTCATGCCGACAAGCCGGGCCAGCAACACGAGGCCGGACGCGACCCCGTAGTTCTCAACACCGGCGGACGAAATCGCGGATTCTGCGATCGGCGCGATGACGATGCCAAGTCCCAGCCCGGTGATCGCGATCGTCGAGCACATCCAGATCAGGCGGAGATCGTCGGGCCAGGCGCTCATGACGGCGAATCCGACAGCCGCGGCAAGAAGTCCGGCTGTCGCGACCGCGCGAGGTCCCACACGATGGGTGAACCGGCCGCCAGCGAGTGCGCCGACGGTCATCAGCATCGTAAAGCTGCCGAGAAGGAGCGCGCTCAGTAGCGGCTGGTCTTCTTCGTCCGCCAGCAGAGCGATGACGAGCGGCGCGTTGACCATTGCCGTAATCAGAGCCGCGCCTACGAGAACGTTCGCGATGCCCGAGAACTGAAAGAGACGAGCTTTGATCAGATGGGTCGGAAGGAGCGGTTGGCGCGATTTAATCTCGCTCAGGACGAACCCCACGATAGCAACCGTTCCGATCCCAAGTATCGGCCAACGGTAGGCGGCCAACGGGTTTTGCGATCCCCCAAGCGCTCTCGTCCCTTGCTCAGCGCTCAATCCCGCTTCGCCGCCTGAAGACAGAGCCAGGCTAAAACCGGTTAACGCTACGGCGGCAAGCACCGCGCTGACCATGTTCGGCAGACCGGATTGCGTCCTCGCCGGCAAGGACGTTCTGCGCACCACCAGCCAGAGGACGACGATCGCGCATAGCGGCAGATTAAGCCAGAACACTGCCCGCCACGAACCGAACGCCGCGTTGATCGCCGCGCCCCAGACCGGCCCGAGCACCCATCCAAATGTGTCAACCGCCGCGACCAACCCCAATGCCTGGGCACGATTTCGGATGGGTGTCACGTCCGCGACCAGGGCCATCGACACCGGCAACATCGCGCCGCCCCCCAGGCCTTGCAGCACCCGGCCGGCAACCATCTGGCCGAGTGTGTCCGCGACCGCGGTCACCCCAGATCCGGCCGCGAACAGAGCCGTGGCGACGATAAATACCGGGATACGTCCCAGGTAGTCAGATATTCGACCCGTGAGCGGTACGGTGACCGTGTAGGCGACGAGATACGACAAGACGATCCACGAATACCGGTCGGCGTCGACCGTGTTGATCCCGAGGTCACTGATGACCTGCGGCAAGATCGGCGCGACGACGGTCAGATCCAGCGCGGCAACAAAGACAACGGCGAGGACTGGTAGGAGGAGTCCTAGCTGGCCGTTCGATGCACCCTGGTTGTTATCTGCCGTTTCGCTAGACGTCGGGAGCTTCAATCGTGACCGGCTCATTGTGGTCCGAAAGTGTTATCTTCCAGGCTGTACCGTCGTCTGGTTCAGCAAGCTCGATCTTGACGACATCGAGTGTCCCGGCATCAAACCAGATAGCAACCCCGATCTCGTCGCCCGTGATTGCGCCCGCGGTCATCTCATCGATCAACGCCTGGTCGACCGATCCATTGATGCGGACCGCATCGCGGCCGCCGACCTGTTCGAGACCAACGACTTCGGGATTTTCAAGCGCCTGGAGCACCGGACCCAGACCATCAGTCTGACTCAACAGCAGCGCCGGATTGTATGAGAAATCATCGGGCGCAGGTCCCCAGTTTCCGGTCAGGAAATCCGTCATATAGGCGTCGTCGCCAACGAAAATCAACGACACGTCGAGCGTTACCAGGCTAATCGCGATCGACGCAAGCGCCTCGACCGATTGTGGTCGCGAGAGATCGCCTTCGGCGCCAGCTAGCTCAATTTGTTCATCATTGTCCAGGTAGGTCGCCCCATCAATTTCAAGGACGAAGTGTGCTGTCTCCGTATCATCCCACCGGGCGACTGCTTGCTCGATGATGATCGCCGGATCCTGCGCTTCGATCGGCACCGCGGTTGCGGTCGGCGCCTCCTCAGGTTCGTCGTCATCACCGAACGGCCCGCAACCGGCGATGACGGTCGCAAGCATTGCGGCGGCGGCCGCGAAAATCAGTAACTTGTTCAAGAACATTCCTCCACGGTATGCGCGAATCACAACCTCAGGCGCGGCTTGCGCCCGCGTTGATGCACCATGACCGTCTGAATCCTAACAATTGAATGATCGGCGGCCCGCCAAACGAGATTGCTGCTCTGCGTTCTGTCGTATCATTTCCCGTAAGACGGGTCGCAAACCACCGTCGTCTGACACCCGTTCGGCGAGTGGGAAGTGTAGGGGAATTACGTGGAAGAAAGTCGGGCTGGTCATTAGTGCCCAGGACCGAAGTTGGCAACGTGCGCGACACCAACGAAGACCTCGTGCACTTTGGGCCATCTTGACGCAGCGGACGAGGATACGATCGTCGTTGCTGTCGCTGACGGGATGGGCGGTTATGACCGCGGGCGAAAGTCGCCTCCCGGATTGCGATCGAATCGCTCGTCGACGCGCCTCCAATCGCTGGATACCGATGACAGCGCTCTGATCCTCAAACAACAGGCATATCGAAAAGCAAACGAATCCATCTACGAGGGCGGGGTATCCCAGGGCGAAGAGAACATGATGGGAACAACCCTGGTTGCCGGGTTGGTACGCGGCGTTGAACTCAGCCTTGCAAACGTCGGTGACTCCCGCGCCTACTTGCTCCGAGCAGGCGCGCTCACGCAGGTGACGCAGGATCACTCGCTCATCGCTGAACAGGTGCGCATGGGTCGTGCTGACCGCCGAGGAAGCGAAGTCCAGTCAGCACCGCAACATCATCACCCGTGCGCTCGGCCACCGCGAACGTGTCGATGTGGATGTGTTTGAACTGACATTGCTCCCTGAAAGATCGACTTCTTCTCTCGACCGATGGTGTTCATGATTTCATCGAAGAGCACGACATTCAGACGATCCTTGCGGAACACACCCCTGACGACGCGACCGCAATGCTCATTGAAAAAGCGCTGGCGAACGGGTCTACTGACAACCTGACAGCGCTCTGCGCCTGGCTCGCGCCGATCAGCGTCCTCGAAGCTCCGGAGATCGCCGAGGAACAGCCTGCGGCGACCTCATTGCTCGTCCCGTTGCTTGCCGGAGCGGCGCTGATCGTGATCATCCTGGCGGTCCTCGTCCTGTTCCTCCTCCTCTAGCCGGAATGATCGTCGATGCCCCACACGCACGCATTCCCGCCGGACGTGATCGCTCAACGGGAACGCGTTCTGCGAGCGTGATCGCTGGTTCAAGCTCCTGTACGAGAACCCCAACGCCAAGCTCACGACCGAGCGGGAGCTGCTGGAGAGTATGGATGTCAATGGAATCCAGCGGTCGGTGATCGCGGGTTTTCCCTGGGCTGACCCAGGTATCTCGCCGGATGCAACAATGCCTGGATGGCTCAGGTCTGCGCCGCTCATCGAGACCGGCTGTCATTCCTGGCCATCGTCGTACCCGACAGCCGGGACGCGGCGACCGACGCAACCTCAGCGTTCGACCTTCGTGCCGCCGGCATCGGCGAACTGAATGCCGACGCTCAGGGATTCGATTTCGCCGATCCGGCGACGATGGCGGATCTCGTCGATGTCTGCCGGACAGCCGGCAGGCCGATCATGTTTCATGCGAGCGAACCGGTCGGGCAAGTGTATCCAGGCAAGGGAACGCGACGCCGGATCGCCTGCTGCGCTGGCTCTGCGAATACCCCGATCAACCGGTCGTCCTCGCTCATTGGGGAGGTGGACTGCCATTCTATGAACTGATGCCGGAGATTGCCGACGCTACTCGCAACGTCGTCTACGACACCGCCGCAACAACATACCTTTACAATTTCATGGTCTTTGACACGGTCGCTCGGATCGCCGGCCCTGAGCGAATACTCTTCGGGAGTGACTTCCCGGTTCTCGGACAGCGGCGGTTGCTCAACCGCGTCCGGGAATCGGTTCGAGAGTCGAATCTCGATCTGCTATTGGGCCAGAACGCACGCCGGGTGTACCGGCTCGACTGAAAGAAACCAGCATGATCGCCCGAATACATGGAACGGTTGCCGGCGCGGAGGAGGATGCCGTCCTCGTCGATTTGCATGGCCTCGTCATGCGGGTTCTTTCGCCGGGAAGCACCCTCTCCAATCTCCCGCCTATCGGTAGCGCGGTCAGTCTGGAAACGCACCTGGTCGTCCGCGAGGATGCGATGACCCTGTATGGTTTCGCGACCGCGGCGGAATTGCAATTCTTCGAGCTTCTGATCGGCGTCAACGGAGTCGGGCCGCGTGCCGCGCTCAACCTGCTCACATTCGCTGACCCCGTCCAGATCTACCAGGCGATCGCCGGACGAAGACACCACGACGCTGTCGAGAGCGCCTGGGATTGGAAAAGTAACGGCGGGTCGGATTATCCTCGATCTCAAACGCAAGCTCCCGGAGGGAATCGCGCCTTCACTCGGTGGCCAACCTGATGATCGAGATCAGCAAACACTGGCCCGCCCTCGAATCCCTTGGCTACACCGGTTCGGAATCCAGAGCCGCACTCAAGGCCGTTGAGGACCGCTCGTCGATGACCGTCGAAGAGCGGGTGATCGCCGCGCTTCGGGAGATGGATGACGGCAACTAGCCGTTCGCCAGCCGATCGAGTCGCAGCCGAACGCATTGGCGTGAGCGGTCAATCCCTCGGCTTCGGCGATGACAATCGCCGCCGGACCCACATCCGGAAGCGACCGTTCGGAGAGTCCGATCACCGAAATGATCTTGACGAAGTCCAAGACGTTGACTGGAGATGAGAACCGGGCGGTCCGACCCGTCGGCATGACGTGGCTTGGCCCGGCGAGTGTAATCGCCGATCACCTCCGGAGAACTCTCACCGAGAAAGACCCCGCCGGCATGTTGAATCTTGCCGATATGCTCCCAGGTTGTTCGACTAAGAGGCAGAGATGCTCAGGGGCGTAGTCGTTCGCAATTTCGATCGCCAGGTCGATATCCGGCACCACAACCACCGCGCCATTTTGACCCAGCGACTCGGCCGCGACCTCAGCCCTAACGAGAGACTCAATCTGTCTGGCAATCTCTCCCTGAATGGATTCGGCGAGCCTGTCCGACGTGGTCAACAAGATCGCGCTGGCCATAGGATCATGTTCCGCCTGCGCAAGGAGATCAGCGGCCACGAGCGTCGGGTCGGCCGAATGATCGGCAATGAGCAGCGTCTCTGTCGGACCGGGCAGCGCGTCGATATCGACCTGGCCGTACACCTTGCGTTTGGCCAGCACGACGAAAATGTTGCCAGGCCCGAGGATCTTATCGACCTTCGGAACCGATTCGGTCCCGCCGGCCATAGCCGCGATTGCCTGTGCGCCTGCCAATTTTGAATACGGTATCGACTCAGCGATCTCGGCCGCCGCAAGCGTGACCGGCGCTATCTGACCGCTCTGTTCCGGCGGGGCGCAGACGATGATCTCCTCGAACCCCGGCCACTCGTGCCGGAATCGTCGTCATCAGCAGCGACGAGGGGGTACGGCGCGGTCCCACCTGGAGCGTAGACTCCAACGCGCTCGAGCGGCCGGACAATCTGACCGAGCGTGCCCTCATCGTCCGGTGCGAACCAGCTACCGACCGGCTGGCGGACGTGAACGATCGGATCCGTTCAGCACTAAATCGGAGAGCATCCAGCGTTTCAGCCGGCGTGTCACGCAACCGCTGCGTCGATCTCCTGGCGCTCAACTTGTATTGAATCCAGTTCAACCCATCAATCGCCTTGGGTATAGTGGCGCAAGGCAGCGTCGCCGGACGACTTCACATCCGCCAGAATCCTGTCGACAACTTCGTCGGCGGTGAGATCCTGACCAAAGACAGACCGAACACCTTCTCGCATTCGTGGCGACAGCGTCATGTTCGTCATCTCGCGGTTCGCGAGGATGAACTCCCTGCCTGCGGCAAATTCAGGGAAGATTCGGATCGGCATTGCAAGCTCCTGGTCGCGGACAGATATCATCAAGAAGTGTGGAGAATGCCGCCGATTCAGCCCCGAACATGTAGTCCGGGGTGCCAACGGTTATCCCCGTCGAGCCGATGGCCCGGAGGTGGTCCACGGCATCGAGCATATGCGAGTCGGAAACGATCACGCTCACCGAGAACCAGCGGTCGTCACTCGCCATTTTCGCGTGAACCGGTGCGATGGTTGGGCCACGCTCGCCGGCGACATCCAGATCGGAAATGACGTGCTGTGCCACGTCGCGTTCGGAAACTGCCGGGAACGTTCGCCGTCACAACGCGGTAGGAGCGGGCCGCCAGCTTGGCTTCGCAGTATTCGACCAATGTCCTGGCGCGCTGGACGCGTTCCGGTGACGCAGCGATCGTCGAGCGGCTCGTTATCAGGCACGCCTGTGCGCGCAGCAAGGTTCCACCGTCGACAATCCGGAGGTGGTTGTCGCGCAGCCGTGACACCGGTCTGGCTGAGGTCACACGACGGCGTCGGCATATCGAGCGCCGGGGCCGCTTCGATCGCGCGCTCGCGCCGACAAGCGAGAAATAGTTGACACCGTGCCGGTAGAGATAATCAGTCGTCAGATTTGGAAATTTTGTTGCGATCCGCAGGTCGCGACCATCCCGCTTGAAGGCAATCGACAATTCAGCGAGATCATCGATCGTTTGGACATCGAGCCAATAGTCGGGAATCGCCAGGACCAGCTCGCACCGTCGAAACCCGAGGTCGAGGATGGTCACGTGAATGTTCGGGTTGTCGTAGCCGTGTTCGGACACGAGGTCGAAGCCGGTAATCCCGATGTCAACGCTTCCGTCACCCACTTTGCCGACGATATCTTCGGGTCGTTGAAACAGCACGTCAGCCCCTGGAATCGTCGGAATCTTCCCGATGTATTGACGTGGGTTCGGGCGCCAAACGCCTAGTCCGGCGCTGGAGAGAAATCGATTGGTCTCGTCCTGATAGGTTCCCTTGCTGGCGAGCGCGATCCGGAGCGTCTGGTTGCCGGTCATGGTGCAGCGGCATTCGTGGGAGATGGTGACAGATCAATGTTGACCGGTTCGCCGGTCCGGCAATCGACACCAGCCCGCCATCCGGCGACACAACGGCAACCGCCTGGAAACCGTTCCGGGCGGCCCAACGGCGGGCCGCATTCTCGCTCCGTTGGCGAATGTCGAGAATCGCGATCCAACCGGCTGCACGAAGCGATTCTGCAAGGCCAATCGCCTCAATCGATTGTCGACGACTCGGACGAGCACGCTCCGTGGCGAGACGGCCTCGGCGCGAACCTTTGCTGGCCGCGTCGAGACGTTCCAGCCCAATCGAGAAACCAGCCGACGGCACCATTCGACGAGCACCAAGCTGTCGAGCTAGGTCGTCGTATCGGCCTCCCCCGGCAATCTGTAGCCCGTCGGCTTCACCCGCATAAATTTCGAACAGGATCCCCGTGTAGTAGCGCAATCCCCGACCCAGCCCGAGGTCGATATGAATCGCATTCATGTCAAACCCCGTGCCAACAACGATCCGTACAATCTCCTCCAATTCGTCGATTGGCTCGCGGCTCAACCCGTTCGCGTCAACCAGCTCTTTCAGCTTCGGAAACGCCGTGATTGGATCACCGGCCGAGGAGACCAGCGTCGTGACAAACTCAATCGCGTTTTCGATCGCTTCGCGATTTGCGCCACGCTGCCCTTTGTCGAACAGGCCGTCAACGATCTCTTCCGCCGACCGCGATCCGGCTTCAAATTCCACCCCTGATTGCCGGAGCAGTTCGACAACCGCCGTTCTGTCCAGAGCGGATAGATCGACTGGATCGGCCGAGTGCGCGTCCGCGACGAGATGATTCGGTATCTCTCTGGCGTCAGCGTGCCCCCGCCGAATCTGTTCCATGTTCCAGAGTAACCAGTCTTGCACTCGGTGGTCGAGGTCCAGCTGGTGCAGGTATCCAAGGACGACACCAATATGCCCGAGGACTAGAACCGGGTGGTCGACATGGGCGTCCTGAATGCAGGAGAGGGCGAGCAACACGGTCTCGACGTCGGCGAGCAACCCGTCAGCGCCGATTAGCTCGCAGCCAAACTCGTGAAACTGCCGCGACCGACCGGCCTGCGGGCTTTCATATCGGAATACCGGTCCGCTGTAGCTCAACCTAACGGAAGTGCGTCCGACTGGAGAGAGTCAACATAAATGCCGCATGACCGAAGCCGTGTGTTCTGGCCGCAATGCGAGGTCACGCCCACGAAAATTGAATTGATAGTTTGGGCGAGCCGCTCCCCACCTAGCTTCCTGGCGAAGAGTTCCGCGTGTTCGACAACCGGCGTATCAACGCGCCGGTACCCCTGCCTGGCGACGAGATCCGTCAGGCGCTGATCGAGCGCTCGAAGTGACCCCGCGCGATCTGGAAGTCGGTCGTAGGGTTCCGCGGGGCCGTCGACTGGTTGGTGGGTTCCGGCAGCAAGCGATCGAATGGCGCCATCTCCTCGTTAAAGCCAGTTCCAAGCGTCACGGTGAAGTGTGCTACGCCCGGAGCGATCCGCCAACTTCACGATCCAGCGCCCGAGCGATCCGGTCCCGTGCCCGCTCGATTTCGTTCTCGGCCGTTGTCGGGTCCGGTGCGGCAAAGGTGACCCGGTAGGCCAGGCTCTTGTTCCCCTGAGCGATTCCTTCGCCATCGTACGTGTCGAACAACGTAATATCAGTAGCCAATGGTCCCGCGCCGCGTGCAATAGCCTGGTGGACATCGCGCGCAGCCGTTGACTCGGGCACGACGACAGCAAAATCCTGCTTGATCGGCTGATGCCGCCCGACCGGCTTGACGTTCCATGGATTCCCGACGAATCCGCGAACGATTCGAGATCGATCTCAGCGACGGCAACCCGACGATCGATGCCGAAGTTCGCCGCGACTCGCGGGTGCAGTTCACCACAATGCCGATTTCAACCCCGTCGACCGCGACCGAGGCGGAACGACGGGATGCAGCGACGGATGGACGACGAAGGAGAACTCCGCCTCGTCTGCGCCCAGACGCCGGAGCAGGTGTTCAACGGCTCCTTTCACATCGAAGTAGTCGATCTCCGCTTCGGAGGCCGAGTACAACCCATCCTCCTCGCGCGTTCCAGCCATCACAATCCCAACCGCTCGTCGCTCGTCGGGTAGATTGTCAACCCCATCCGGCTGGTAGATTCGAGCCGTTTCGAACAAGCGGACACTCTGGCCAAATTTTAGATTCTCGGCAAGCACCCGCAGCAGCGAAGGCAACATCGTCGGCCGCATGAGCACCCAGTCCGCCCGAAGCGGGTTCGACGCCCGCACGTTACGGCTCTTCAGGCCTCGGGTAGCCCCCCTAGCACCTCGGGAACCTCGTCCCGGCTCGGAGACAACGAAAGAAGATCTTCGTCGTTGATCATCGTGTAGGTCTGCGCCTGAAACAGTCCAGCCTCGACGAGCGCGTTCTGCGCGATCTGGTCGACCAGCCGCTCGGTCGATCGTGACACCGTACAGCTGTTCCGGTGACCAACGTCTCCGGAACATGCTCGTAGCCGTGGATTCTGATGACCTCCTCGACCAGATCGGCGGCGATCGTAATGTCGTTCCTGTAGGTCGGCGGGTGGGTGACGAGCGTCACCTCGCCATCAATTTCGGTCACCGTCGGTTGGAGATCGAGCCGATCGAAAATTTCCTTGATCCGGTCCGAGCGGCACGACCATACCCAGCAAGCGCTCGACCTCGCTGTACTTCATCCGGACTTCGCGCCGGGTTCGCGGGCGGAGAAACTGGTCAGCGTAGGCAACGACACGGGCGTCGGGGTCGACCTGCCGGACGAGCTCGGCGATTCGTTCCGCCGCGACTGATGCTCCGTTTGGATCGATGTCTCGACCGAATCGGGCGCTGGCATCGGTGTTAAGCTTGAGGTAGCGGGTGGTCTGCCGGATCGACTTCGGCTCAAACAGGCAGATTCCAGCAGCACGCGACTCGTCGCCTCGGTAACCTCGGTGTCGACGCCGCCCATAACCCGGCCACCGCAACCGCTCGCGCTTTGTCCGCGATAACCATCG
>CBDCWT010000036.1:0-271298 GCA_965223305.1 Pirellulaceae bacterium
TCGTGTCCCCCTCTCAAAGACCAAGTCTTCCTGAAGAGTGTGCGCCCCGACGGGTGGCACACCAAGCATCATCGTTGCAGTCGCAACTTTCGATTGCAACTCTGCATGGCGACCTCGCGGTGCTGGCCGGTGAGACAGGTCGGTGCCGCGTCCCGGCAAATCGGGACCACGTTGCTCGCTCTTCCAGATGGCTTGTATACTTATCGACATGAGTCACGAGCGGTCGATGACCGGCTATCTTATCCCTAGGCCAACTTGAGTGTGTTTCGGGATTCCCTACATCCGCCTATCTCGTTTCGCCGGCAACCTGGCAACATGTCAGGAAGCTGGAGTCGGTGTTGCAGACAGCCTGAAGGCGACTCGGCGCGCTCTCCAAGGTAGGCGTTGGGGTGATGCCTTGGATGTCGTGCAGGCCCACGTCGATGATGGCAAGCCGCTCTCCGATGCTCTGGGTGCAGTCGAGCGCCGTTTCCCGGCGTTTTTTGTGCCCATGATTCGCGCCGGAGAGCAGACGGGGCGTCTCGATGAGTCGCTGCGATATCTCGAGCACCACTGCAAGATGCTGGCGGGGCCGGCGCGCGCGCTGCGGAACTTGTGGCTGATACCGCTGGCAGTGGCCTTGTTCGGGACGGTCGTTCGGCTGGGGATATACCTCTACTGGGCTCCCTGGCGGGCCGTCGCGAGTTTTCTTTGGGGCAGCATTACCTCGTACGCCGCGCTGGCGACTGTCGTATTGGTCGCCAGCAGCCCACCGTTTAAGCCAGCGATCGACCAACTGAAGCTTTCACTCCCCTTTGCGGGGGCGATTGAGCGGCAGATGTCGGTAAACCGGTTTTTCCATGCCCTGGCGATGCTCTACGCTTCTGCAGGCACTCGGGTGGAGAACATGGTCCGGGTTGCAGCCAAGACGGTCTCCAACCGCGCCGTTTCCGCCGACTTGCTACGAGTCTCGGACCAGATCGCAGACGGGGCCTCGATTCCCGAGGCTTTTGACCGTGCGAACTACGTAACGAGTGAAGAAAAAGGCTTGGTTTCCTCGGGTGATCTGAGCGGCACGTTGGAACGCTCGTTCGAACGCATCGCCAACGACGCAGCCGAGCGGGCAGGAGTGCAGCTAGAGATTCTACGACAATTTGCCGTGCGCATTATGCTGTTGTTGGTCACAGCCACGATTATCTCGACGTTGATGTCGGTACCTCGATTCTAGCGGGATTCACGAATCGCCGAGTTCATTTACCGCGGATTGACGCTCGTGTTGTAACAACCACTCCTTGCGGCGAACTCCACCGGCATAACCGCTGAGGCGACCGTCGCTGCGTAGCACGCGATGGCAGGGGACGAGGATAGCCAGGCGATTGTCACCGTTCGCTCGACCGACGGCTCGTTGTGCAAGCGGTTTTTCGGCGGCAACTGCCAGCTGCTCGTAGCTACGGGTTTCGCCGTACGGAATTTCTAGCAGCAGTTTCCAGACGCGCCGCTGAAAGTCGGTTCCTGGCATTTGGAAGCGAATGGTGAATCGCTGCCTCTCGCCGGCGAAGTACTCCGTCAACTCACGATGAGTTTGGTCGATGATCGGGTGGTTCCCCGGTGAGAACTGGCATCCCAGCCGCCTGGCCAAGCGACCGACTTGTGCTTCCAGCAGGGAGCGGTCGGCGAACTCGAGGAGCCAGAGCGAGTCCTCGTCTGCGGCGGCGAGCATAGGCCCCAGCGGCGTGGGAATCCGGTTGATCGTCAGCAACCTCTGCCCAGGTTCGATGCGTCCAGGAGTCGTCCCCAACCACTTTTGAAAAGCATCGCGAAAACCGCTCAGCGATTCGTAGCCCGCATCGAACGCGACCGCCGTGGGATCATCTCCGGCAGACAGTTGCGCCAGAGCACCGGCTAGCCGCTGACAGCGGGAGTAGTATTGAAATGTAACACCGTGGTTTTTCTTGAACCATCTGGCGAGTCGCACGGGGTCGAGCCCCTGATTCCGGATGTCGAGGTCGGTCCAGCGGCGGAGGGGTTCGGCTTCCAATCGACGCATGAAGCTCGCCAGCCAATCGGGTGTCGTCCCTGGGACCTCCAGCGGCTCACAGCGTTTGCAGGCTCGATAGCCGGCCGCGACTGCTTCCGCTGCGCTGGGAAAGAACAGCACATGCTTGCGGTGGGGCTTTCTGGCCGGACAGGTAGGCCTGCAGAAGATACCCGTTGTCTTGACTGCGACGAAGAAGATGCCTTCGTACTGGGAGTCTCGTTGAGAGAACGCCCGGTACATTTCACTGGAGCTGGGTAGTGTGGTGGTGTTCATGTGCCCCAGCATAGGACGCACGACTGGGAACTGCTACCGAAGAATCGACACCGAACTTTGCGCTCTATCGCCTTGCTTGCGGTGGTCCTGGTTGGATAATGGACTCTCCTGTCCGATCAAGGGAGTAAAACCATGCGGTTAGTCGCTACTAGTTTTGCGATGTTCCTGTTTGCTTTCGGTTTCAGCTCTCTCTCTTTGGGGGAAGACCCAGATGCCATTTGGGAACGCGTAGACCATCACTCTGTGAGCAACGGCGACGTCCGCATCCACTACGTCACGTTAGGCGAAGGAAAACCGGTTCTTTTTGTTCACGGCTTTCCCGATATTTGGTATTCGTTTCGCCACCAGATGCACGCGCTCGCTCCACGCTATCGGACTGCGGCTATGGATCTGCGCGGCTACAATCAGAGCGACCAGCCGGCGGGTGTCGAGCACTATGCCTTCCCGCTGCTCCTGAGAGATGTGGAGGCCGTGATCGATGATTTGGGCGGCGTCGTGACGCTCGTCGGGCACGACTGGGGAGGTGCACTGGCTTGGCGATTGGCGATGCAGCATCCAGAGAAGGTCGAGCGGCTGGTGATTCTCAATTTGACCCACCCCAAAGGATACGCAGCAGTTGTGTCTAACCCCACTGAATCACAGCGGGCCAACACGCAGTACGCGCGCGACTTTGCCAAGTCGAAACCCGAGGGCCATCCGGTACCCGAAGGCCTGCTCGGTATCGCGGATCGCATGGGACCTGTGGTCGGGAAATACTATCGCGAGGCGCTAGGCAAGTCCTCGTACGATGGGATGGTCAACTATTACCGTGCCAACTACGGCCAGTTTGGTGGCGGCGAGCTACCCAACCTCGCGATGCCCGTGCTACAGTTCCACGGACTTAAGGACACGGCAGTCGACAAGGACGGGCTTAAGGGCACCTGGGACTGGGTGGACCACGACTATACGCTGGTCACGATTCCCAGCGCCGGGCACTTTGTGCAGTGGGACGCCGCCGAGCTGGTGTCACAAACGATGAAGTCCTGGCTGGCCGCCCGAGACTGATCAACAACGTAGTAGGCACACTCCGTGTGCCGTGAACCCTTCAGGAAAGCGTACGGCACGAACGTACTTAACCGACCGGGAGTCCTGACAATGAAAAGTGGTTCGCTTTGCGGCGCCGTCGCGATCCTGCTGGGCACAGCACTACCGGTCAGCGGAGTGGAGGAGATCCGGCCAGTGCGGATGGGTTGCGGGCTGATGACATTTGACACCGTGCCGGGTTGGGGGCTGCGCCCCGACGGCAACTCTGCGTTGGGACCGACCCACGGCGCCGTCGTCATCGACGAAGCGGGCAACATCTATACCAGCGCCCGCAAGGGGGTCTTTGTTTTCTCGCCGGAAGGTCAGGTGATCCACTCGTTGCTGAGCGACCAGTTTTCCAATCTCCATGACATGGAGATTCGCCAGGAGGCCGGGGAAGAGTTCATCTACGGAGCTCGCAACAACGATGCTGAAGGAATCAAGTTCAATGCCAAGACGGGGGAGATCGTGCTGAAGCTGAGGTTTCCTGAAGAATCCGAACTGAACCTAAAGAAATTCAATCCGACGGCGATCACGGTCGCGCCGAACGGCGATATCTTCCTCTCGAACGGCTACGCGAGCAACCACATCTTCAAGTATGACAGAGCCGGGAAATACCTGCTTCACTTCGGTTCTAAGGGGAATGGGCTCAAGCAGTTCAATACCGCCCACGGAATGACTTTGGACACGCGTTACGATCCTCCGAGACTGTTGATTTGCGATCGCAACCACGAGCCCAAAGGCCGGCTGCTGCATTATGACCTCGATGGCGAGTTCATCGCCGAAGTCGTAACCGGTCTGGGGATGCCCACGTCGGTCGCCATCCAGGGAGACTACGTTTCTGTGCCGGATCTACATGGTCGGCTGGTGATTCTCGATCGGAGCAACACCATCATCGCAGTCCTCGGCCACAACCCAGATCCCGAAAAAAGAATGAACTTCAACGTACCTCAAGAAGAGTGGATCGAGGGCATTTTCAGCGGCACGCATGGTTCTTACTGGGACCGGGACGGCAATCTCTATGTCCAGGACTGGAACGTCGCGGGACGGATCATGAAGCTGGTGCGGGTCAAATAGACGATCTCACAGCAGCTCGCGGGGCACGGTACCGCTGTCCGCAACCAAAGTCCCTTCTCCCCGGAGGTGGTCAGCTTTACGCTTCACGAACCTGCGGACATCCACCTCACCCTCCCGCTCGGAGGTCGTGCAGCTTTTGCGCTTCATGCAATCCACCAAACCCTGGCGAGTTCGGCTACGCCGCAAATCAGCCGCTGGGCGTTAGCCCACGGTTCCCAGCAAGACCGAGACGTAGCGTCCGGCGAGGGCTCCCCCTCTCCGGCCCTTCGGGCCGACTCTCCCCGAAGGGGAGAGTGACGAAACATAAATCACGCACTAACTTAAAAGCTGCACAGCCTCCGCGCGGGAGGGTCGGACGCGATAGCGTCCGGGGAGGGCGGCCCGCGAGTGATCGTCCCCGAGGCGTCCCCCCCCTCTCCGGCCCTTCGGGCCGACTCTCCCCAAGGGGCCCCAAGGGGAGAGTGAAGAAACACGAAATCGCGCACTAGGTTAGAAGCTTCACGACCTCCAAACCGACGTGGAAACAACGGCTCCGCAGGAGCGTCGCCCTCCCGTCAGAGAGGTCACACAGCTTTTGCGCTCCATGCAATCCGCCAAACTCTGGCGAGTTCGGCTACGGTGCAAATCAGCCGTTGGGCGTTAGCCCACGGTTCCCCAGCGTAGCGTGCCGCAGGGCGTTAGCTGGCGTCAACCCCCGGTCCAAGGAAGCCGAGAACGAAGCAACCCTCCTAGTTATTGGGGACCACCGTCCGCCGGCAGAACTATCGCGAAGCTGCTTCCCTCTCCCGGCTGGCTCTGCACTTCGATTCGCCCGCCATGTTCTTCGAGGATACGGTAGGCGATCGAGAGTCCAAGGCCGGTGCCCTCACCGACGTCTTTGGTCGTGAAGAACGGTTCGAATATCTGTTGCCGGTTTTCTGATGGGATTCCTTCGCCGCGGTCGCGCACGGTGACTCGGACCACCTCGTCTTGCGGCGACGACTTATCGGTCGCCGAAACGGCGACGTGCACGGCGCTTCCATCGGGACTGGCTTGAATTGCATTCACGAGGATATTCGTAAGCACCTGCTGGATCTGGGCGACGTCTACTTCAGCCAGCGCGGGTTCGGTGACCTGTTCGAGCTCGATTCTGATCTTCCTGTGAGCGGCCAGCGGCGCCAGTAGGTCGGTGGTCTGTTTGACGATTGAGCTCACGTCGGTGCGCGTCCGCTGCGGTTTTCCGCGGCGGGCAAAATCAAGCAGCTGGCGAATGATCTTGGTCATCCGAGCGGACTCACGTTCGATCGCTGCGGCGCTCTCGATCACCTTGTCGGCAGGCAGCTGCTGTTCGGCAATCAACCGCGCACGACCAGAGATCACGTTCAGCGGTGTACCCAACTCATGAGCGATGCCTGACGCCATGCGACCCACCGTTCGCAGGCGATCAGCATGTCGCAACTGCTCCAGCGCGGCAATCCGCGTGGTGGTTTCTTGCTGCACCTGTGCTTGCGACGCCGCCAGCCGATCACCCAGATGATTGAGGCTGTCCGCGAGTTCGCTGAGCTCATCGCCGGTGTCAAGTACGATCGGCTTCTGGAGCTCACCACTCGCCATCTGTCGTGTCTTTTCGATCAGGCGACGAAGCGGTTTTCCCACCATCGTCACTCCCGTTAGCACGACGGCCAAGCCTGTGACAGAAACAAAGGCCGCCAGCAGTGTCAGCGTCTCCAGTATTGCCTCACGCTTGGCCTGCTCAAGCGGCGCCAGCGGGTAGGCAAACTCGAGCCCCCCCTGTCGGACCGAATCGACATCCAGCGGCCAATAGGCATACAAGTTCCCGGCCTCTTGCATGGTCTGGGGCGAGTTGACAACCACACTCTGAACCGCCAACGACTCCCATCGTTCGACGGTCGCTGCCGGGCCGAAAGGATCTGTTCGCGGAGCATCGAACCAAACCCAGCGAACGCTACGGCTGTACGTCGGTAGTTGCATGTCTCCCAACATCTCGAAAGCTCGCTCGGCGCCCTGAGTCTGCCAGATGCCTCGCAGCGTCGGTTCCATGGCCGCTGCCAGCCGTTCGGCTTCGGCCCGCGCCCGCTCTTCGAAGATCTGCTCTTCTCGCTGCACCGCGAGATAACCATACACGCCTGTGACGAGCAAGATCGCGAACAGGAAAACAACCATCAACTTCACAGCGAGTCTCATCGGCCCGGTTCCCCAATTAGATTGGTCCTCATCGTCTTCCAGCTTTCTACCGGCCGCCTCCTGCGCTGCGGTTCGCCCCGTTGGGGCATTTTGCCCCGGAGCCCGTCGGGCCGCCCGGCCATCAAATTCTCCCAGAGACCGTGCGATGAACAGCCCACAGGCGGTTTTGAAAACGGCGCTCCTGGCTCAATCGAAACCCGAAGCGTAAGCGAGGGAATGATTTGCGTTGGTACACAAACTCTCTCTCCCTGACAACTTTTTGAAGTTGCGCATTTAGCGTCTAGCGGGAACCGAAGCGTAAGCGAGGGAACAACTTGCGATGGTACATTTAATTCCCCTCGCTGACGCTTCGGGTTACGAATATACCCGGGCAAGTTCGCCTACTTTTCGCCTGCGTGTTCGCTCACTTTATACGAGTACGCAACTCCTGCGCCGAGCGAAACGGCAAGTTTTGGCACGTGGACTGCAGTAAGTCACAGTGTTTGGGTAGCAGGCCCACCTTGTTGTGTCCTCCGCTACGGGAGGGGACAGCCCTGCGGCCACGGCACGGAGCGTGCTTGTTACCTGCAAGCGAATATCCAAGCCGCGATTTCGATACGAATCAGGAGGTTTTCCCATGACCCATCGCACCGAATACCACGCAACCAGACACCTAGGACCCGGTTTGGCTGTCTTTGCAGTCCTGGCTGCAGCCGCCCTTCTCGCCTCAACACTTCTCAGCCCGGCGGTCGCCCACCGCCCGCAGCCGGCGGCCGTGCACGGGTATGCCAAATCGTTGTCCGAGGCCTTTCGCCATACCTCCCGTCAGCTGCAACCGTCGGTCGTCGCCATCTCGACACAGGCAGCGATGACCTTCCGGCAACCGGAGCAGCTCCGCCCGGGGGACCTCGAGTCGTTTCGGAGGTTCTTTGAAGGAACTCCTTTTGATGAGTTCTTCGATCGTCAGCAACGGCCCAATCTCTATCGGCCCTCCGCTGCCCGTGCGGGTATTGGGTCGGGGGTGATCATTGACGAAGCCGGACTGATTCTGACCAACAACCACGTCGTAGCTGCCAGCGACAACATCACCGTCAAACTCTCAGATGGCCGTGAGTTTAAGGTGGTGGAGGTTAAGACAGACCCTAAGACAGATCTCGCGATCCTGAAGATCGACGCCCGCGGGCTGGTCGCTGCGCGACTTGGCGACAGTGATCACGTCGAAGTCGGAGACTGGGTGCTGGCTTTGGGCCAGCCCTTTGGGTTGGAAGGAACGGTGACCGCGGGGATCATCAGTGCCAAGGGTAGAGGCATCGGCATTACCCAACGCGGCCATTTCCTGCAAACCGATGCGGCAATCAACCCTGGCAACAGCGGTGGTCCGTTGGTCAACCTCGAAGGCGAGGTCATCGGTATCAACACCGCGATCTCCTCGGCCAGTGGCGGGAACGACGGTGTCGGGTTTGCGATTCCGGTCAACGTCGCCAGCTGGGTTAGCAAGCAACTGGTTCAGGACGGGACTGTCCATCGTTCCTTCCTGGGTGTCGGCATTCAACGCATGACGCACGACTTGGCCCGCCAATTTGGTGGGGCTGCCAATGAGGGTGTGGTTGTTTCCCAGGTCGTACCGGGTTCACCCGCGCACGAAGCGGGCATTCAAGAAGGCGATGTGATCCTGAGATTCGCCGATCAGCCGATTCAGAGCCCTCGCCAGCTGCAGAACGTTGTCGAGCAATGTGAGCCCTCCAGTACTCAGCCCATCGAGCTGTTGCGCGGCGGCAAACTGTTAAAGATGACGGCGGTTTGCATGGAGCAACCGGCAACTGAGAGTGTTACGCGGACGGCAGCTCCACAGCAAGCGCCGGCGTTGGGACTCGAAGTCCGTACGTTGACCGCAGACGTGGCGCGACAGCTTGGCGTTAACGAGAGCGAGGGTGTCGTGGTCACGAACGTGGCGCGGGGCAGCCGCGGTGAGCGGGCTGGGCTAACCGCGGGTGCGGTGATCGTGGAGATCAACCGTCGTCGCGTCGCGAACACGACCGAGTTCCACGAACTACTTAGCTCGGCGCCAGAGTCCGCCGACTTGTTGCTGCTGGTCCGTACGTCCGCCGGCTCGCGGTACCTGGTCGTGCCAGCTGAATAACACAATCCCCCGTCGATGTCCCTCGCCGCACCCCTCTCTCGCCCTCCAGGAGAGAGGGGTTTTTTTGTGGCCTAGCAATCAAACATCAGCCGAGCCGCGTTAGCGGCCGGTTTTCTTTACCGCACGAGCCGCTCGTCACTCACGCCTCAGCAAGAACACTCCGACCTCTTTCTCCGTGCTACTAATAGTCAAAGTCTTCGCGCCTGCAAGATTTTTTCACTCTGACTTTCCCCTCATCTGGCCACCTTCTCCCCAGGAGGTTGCGCAGCTTCTAACTTAGTGTGTGACTTCGTCTTTCTTCACTCTCCCCCTCGGGGAGAGTCGGCCCAAAGGGCCGGAGAGGGGGGCCGTCCCCGGACGCTACGCATCGGGTTCGCTGGGGAACCGTGGGCTAACGCCCAACGGCTGATTTACAGCGTAGCCGAACTCGCCAGAGTTTGGTGGACTGCATGAGGCGTAAAAGCTGCACAGCCTCCAGCGGGGAGAACGGACTTGGGTTGCGGCCAAAGGCTGCGCCGTTTCCTCCTTTGTCTCTGTGTTTCAAGTCCTTGTTGGGGGGGTGGAGTTGGTTTGTTTTGAAGCACAGAGGCACAGAGAACACAGAGGGGAGCTTCACCACTGCCAATCGAGCACGTTCCAGCATCAAGCACAGGAATGTTGTATAGTAGACCGCGCCAAATGACATCGTGACTAATCACAGAGATTTTCGACACTCATGGGGGGCAAGATGAAGTCAATTGCTTACGTGACGTTATTGTTTACATTGTCGTTCGCAACATTAGCACACGGCCAAGGACAGCCCAACATACTGGTGATCTGGGGCGACGACATCGGGCAGTCAAATATCAGCGCCTACACCATGGGACTGATGGGCTATCGCACTCCGAATATCGACCGCATCGCCAAGGAAGGCATCATCTTTACCGACTACTACGGTGAACAGTCCTGCACTGCTGGCCGCTCGTCATTCATCATGGGTCAGAGTGTCTATCGCACCGGCCTGTCCAAGGTTGGCCTGCCCGGAGCGGAGCTGGGCATGCGAGAAGAGGATCCGACGATCGCCGGGCTGCTCAAGGCACAAGGTTACCTCACAGCCCAACATGGTAAGAATCATCTGGGCGATAAAGACGAGATGCTGCCGACCAATCATGGATTCGATGAGTTTCTCGGCAATCTCTATCACCTCAATGCGGAAGAAGAGCCAGAGCTAGAGGACTACCCGAAAGACCCTGAATTCCGCCGGCGGTTCGGCCCGCGTGGTGTCATCAAATCCTCGGCCGATGGTGAGATTCAGGACACTGGTCCGTTGACGAAGAAACGAATGGAGACGGTTGACGACGAGACGGTGGCGGCTTCGCTCGACTTCATGGAGCGAGCCCATAAGAGTGGCAAACCGTTCTTCTGCTGGTGGAACGGAACCCGCATGCACTTCCGAACGCATGTTAAAGAGGAACTCCGCGGCATCTCCGGCCAAGACGAGTATGGCGACGGTATGGTCGAACACGATCGGCACGTTGGCCAGTTGCTGGCGAAACTCGACGAGCTAGGCATCGCGGACAACACGATCGTCTTTTATTCAACCGACAACGGCGTTCACATGAACACCTGGCCTGATGCCGGTATGACGCCGTTTCAGGGCGAGAAGAACACCAATTGGGAAGGTGGCTGGCGTGTTCCAGCCATGGTTCGCTGGCCTGGCAAGATCAAGGCCGGTTCCGTATCGAATGAGATTGTCCATCACATGGACTGGTTGCCGACGTTCCTCGCCGCGGCGGGGGAGCCACGGATCAAAGAGAAATTATTAGAGGGTGGGGTTCGGGCTATCGGTCGAACTTACAAAGTTCACCTTGATGGCTACAACATCTTGCCTCTGCTCACTGGAGAGACCGACGAGAGCCCGCGCAAAGAAGTCTTCTACTTTTCTGACACTGGCGAACTAACTGCTCTGCGATACACGGACTGGAAGCTGATCTTCATGGAACAGAAAGCGAAAGAGACCCTGCGAGCTTGGGCCGAACCCTGGACGCCACTTCGCATCCCGCTGATCTTCAATCTGCGGCGTGATCCTTACGAGCGGGCCTACTTCACGTCAAACACCTATTACGACTGGCTGCTTGACCATGTCTTCTTCCTCATACCGGCTCAGCAGTACGTAGGCAAGTTCCTGGGGACGTTTAGGGAGTTCCCACCGCGGCAAAAGCCCGCGAGTTTCAGCATCGATCAAGTGCTTGAACAGTTGCAGACGTCAAGCTGACGCAGGTCGTCACCGAGACTGCCATGTCGCGGCGGGAGCGCAAGACGCCTCCCGTCGCGACACTCATTGGGATAATGGCTCTGACGTATTAAGTGCGGGTAGGCGGGATTCGTCCGATTGATAGTGTTGTTTTCTTTTGAGCTCTTCATGAGTTATTGTGAACGCGGCGTTTAGCCGACGGCCCGCCCACTCCCTGTTCCCTGGTTGCGGGCCGAAGAGAAATGCGGACAACTTGTCCCACTCGCTGAATAACTCAGTCTGACTCGCAGCCTGTTTGAGCCGATCTGCAGATCGTTGCCCTTGGGAAAGCACTGTCCGCCGCCAATCGAGAAGCGCAGCGTAAGCAGCGGAGGCGTTGTCGGAGCGGCAGGCAGCTTCGACTCGTCTCGCTAGGACCGCATCCGGACGGTTCCGTTCTGCCTGCCATACATCGATCAGTTTCAACACGGGTTTGAAGCAGATCCACGTAAACAGCCCAATTCCCATCACGCAAAAGACGACCGGCCACGGTGATTTGCCGGCTTCCGATGCATTCGTTTCAGATGCTTTCGCGATAGGCGCCACGCCTTCGACGTGGATCGTCTTACCGGGAAGTGTTTCTCGTCTGAGCTCTCCAGCTTGCGTGTTCCACCAAGCGAAGGATTTTTCCGGAAGCTCGTATTTGCCGGCTCGCTCGAACTGGTATTTGAGAATGTCACTTCGTAAGGCACTCAATTTGCCGCGTTCGGTTTTGTCTTCGACAATCGGATTGGACGTGTAAACTCGGACCCCGTCCAGCGCAGTCGTCGGCGTGGGTGGCATCATCATCGCGGTGGTACCGGCCGCGCTGCGCGTAATCGTACGTTGGATCACGTCACCCGCTTTGACCGTCTCGATATCGTTCGGAGTCCAGCTTTGCTCGAACTCCATTTGTGTTGTTGCGACGATCACGCCCAGTTTCTCGGTCCCCGGCGGACGGTTTGACTGAAAACGAAGTTGGTGAGTCGTGCCGCGCATCGGCTCCGGATCGGACGTGAACGTCTTCTTGCCTTTGAATCGCACTTCGAATTTCGGGACAACAACCAGGCCGGTTTGTTGTGTGTAAAGTCTGAACTCGTGTCGCTGAGTCAACCATGTATCTCCGTCGACGACTTCGCTACCGACGACCGGGTTGCCGATCGTGACGATGGCCGTGCGAGGCAATTCGGGCAGCTCAAATGACGCGGTGCCGCTGAACGGACCCGGTGAATACAGCGTGACAACCAGAGGGACGGCTTCACCGGTCCACGCGGTTTCTTTTTCAATCGTCGCGCGAACTGTGTCCGCCGAATGCACGGTCGGCGTGCAAAACATGAACAGCGCGAAGCAAACAAAGCGAAGTCGTGCGAGGACGAGAATCGCACGACTCTCCGAGTCATAACTCGCCGGCTGGCTGCCAGCGACGTTGTGTCCAGCGGACAATGTAGGGAGTCGTACAACCGTGTTGCGCGCCACGTTTCGCGTTTTTTGCCTGCTTCTGTGCAAAACCGTCATCTCTCGCCTCCAGCGTGATCGCCAGCTGCGAGCTGGTAGGCAAATTTCGCCCTCAGGAATTCAGCCGGCTTTGTCTGCACGCGGCGAAGCCAGAGAGCCTGCATTGCCGAGTCCGAGAGTGTTTGTCCATCTTCGATCGCAGTTTCTTGTTCCCCGGATTCCTTCGTCCTGTCATAACGTATCTCATCCGCGCCGACTCTCTGTTCGCCCATGTCGCCGCCTCTTTGTTGGGTCAGTTTGGCTCGGGCGACGGCGATGTCACGGTTGATTTGCGCGTCCTCCCAGCCAGGTCGTAGCTGAAGGGCTCGGTCGAAGCGTTCGATGGCGGATTCATACTTACCGAGCATGACCAGACAGTTGCCGCGGTTGTACTCGGCTTCCGGCGTGGCGACTCGAGCGAACGCACCCTCTGCTTTTTCGAACTCGCCCGCGCGAAACCAGGCGACTCCTTGCTGCATGGGATCCCGAAACACTTCCGCGGCCGCGGCGAATTCGTCGCGGCGCATGAGTCGCCTGCCCTGTTGGTCCGGCGTGAACCACAGGCCCGTCCACGTGATCGCTCCAATGAACAGAAGCGTCGAAAGCCCTTTCATACTGTCATCTCTGGATTCGACTGTTCTTCGCGTTGAAATGCGACGAGTGCGAATATGGCAATGATCGGCACCAGCCACCAACCTGCTTCGGCCCAGTGCGTCCCCTCGCCGACCGCCGCGACAGCAACAGGAGCCTTCGCCGTCCGCCGCACAAGTTCCTCGATGTCTTTGCTATCCGGGGTCATCATCGTCGTCGTTGCGGCGAGCCGCGACGCGGCACTTTCGAGGTTGTCCTCTTCTGGGGTATCGCCGCGGGCGACGGCGAGGAAATGGACCGGCAGGCGGTGTTCAGAATGAAACTCGGCCAGTTGTTCTTCGCCACCACCGATGACTGTATCGGCAACAACAACGATCGACCCGCCGGACTTACCCAGCGTCTCGGCTGCGAGCTCCAAAGCTGCGGTAAGATCGTCTCCGTCCTTGGGCATGATCGAGCTGCTGATTTCAGCAGCCATCGCAGCGACGACAGAAGTATCGCGAGTTGGGGGCAGAACCAGGTGCGACGTACCCGCATAGGCAATCAGCCCCAGTGGCTGGCCTTTTCTTTCGCTGGCAAAGTCGGCGGCTTTTAGTCGAGCCCGTTCTATGCGACTGGGCGTCAAGTCAGACTGATCCATCGTTGCGCTCGCCTTGAGCACCAACATCACGGGGACCGGATCGTCCGCAAACGGCGACGGCTCAGGTTGCCAGGTCGGTCCGGCCAGAGCCAGCGCAGCCAGTAGCCAGGCGACCAGCAGGCCAACGCCTCGCCAGCGGCTATTGTCCCCGCCGACAGCCATCGCGTCCAACAACTCTGGCTGGATCACGTGACGCCATCGACGAAGCGGATCGTCCGATCTACGGATCAGCCACCAAACCCACAGCATGATCGGTATCAGCGCCAGCCAGACCGGTCGAAGGAAATGGAAGCTACTGAGAATGCTCATGACTCAACAGCCTCCAGTTCGAACGTGCGTGTGTTGACCCGCAGTCGCGTCGTCAGCGCTGATGACTTGGCCGAGCGTTCGTATCGGAGTTTCCAAGTGTGGGTCGCGATCGATAGGAGGAGACCGATCGCTAGCGGCCAGAAGTAGAGGTCGCGACGCGGGCGATGGCTGACCGTATTCACTTCGCGAGTTTCTATTGTGTCCAGTCGTTCGTAGATGCCCGCCAGCTCGTCACGGTTGAGAGCCAGGAAGAAGTCACCATCAGTGGCCCTCGCCACGTCTTGCAGAGCTTGCTGGTCGATTTCTTCCTCGCCGACACTGGTGGGATCGCCGACCGCGATCGTATGAATCGTGATATCGCGGTCCTTTGCTACGCGCGACGCTTCGACCAGCGGAACGGCGCTAGCGGTGTCATTGCCATCCGTTAGCGCGATGATCGTTTTCGTGGGCACGTTGCTGTTGTCAAACAACTGGATACCAAGGCCGATGGCATCGCCAAGCGCCGTTCGCGGCCCCGCCATGCCAACGTCGGTTCCGTCGAGCAACTGTCGGCAGAGATCCAGATCGGTCGTAAACGGGACCTGCAAGAACGGTGAATTGCCAAACACGACGAGTCCCACTCGATCACCTTCTCGACGAGCCAAGAATTCACCGACGACTTCCTTCACGGCGGTGAGTCTGTTGACGGTTTGTCCCTCGCCATTGGTGAAGTCTTCGTGGTCCATCGATCCGGACAGGTCGACCAACAGCAACAAGTCTCGCGTGGGAAGTTGTCGTTCGATTGGCGGTTCAAGCCACTGCGGCCGCGCCAGCGCAGCAAGTACCAGAACCCAGACAACACTCCGCCAGACTAGCGGCAGCCGACTGTGGCCCGACGCAGCAACCGCGGCGTCAGCGCGTGCAGCAAGCAAGCGTGGCAGAAATGGGACCCGAACGGCCGGTCGATTCCGCACTCTGGGCGGAACTAGCCAACGTACGGCCAGCGGCAGCGGAGTAAGCAAAAAGACCCAGTTGTGTGCAAATGTCAGCATGTAGTTTTTGTGGGCACAATCACACGAGGGACCCTGCCAGCGACTACTCTTGTTCGCGCCCTTCGTGCTACCAATAGTCAGTGTCTTCGCG
Source organism: Pirellulaceae bacterium (assembly GCA_965223305.1). Taxonomy (GTDB): domain Bacteria; phylum Planctomycetota; class Planctomycetia; order Pirellulales; family Pirellulaceae; genus CBDCWT01. The sequence continues at coordinate 15,140 of CBDCWT010000036.1, forward strand.
CCGTGCGGAAGTTCTTCACTCTGGCTTCCCCCTCATCCGGCCTGCGGCCACCTTCTCCCCGCGGGGAGAAGGGACCTTGGTGGTGGTTACGCGGAGCTGGGGTCTGTAGTGTGAATTCTATGATTGTTGATCCATCGAGCTGCGAAGTCGTGCAACTCACTTGTGTGCTTTGATCTGTCCTGAAAGATTCCCACCGAGAGGCGTTCAGCAACAGCGACAGGAACATCGGCGCCGCCAGTCGCACACAACCACTGACACCAGTTGTCACCTGCCAGAGACGCCACGTCCGCTCGCGGGGATGCGCACAGCGCAGTGCGTTTGAGAATCTCTGCGATTGTCGCGTCGTTCGTTGCCGATCGAAGTTCTGTCAACGCCGCGCGGCGATAGGCGTTCGCTTTCCACCGCTGCCAGGTTCGGTAGCCGTACAACGCGATGAAAACGAGCGTTAGCGCGATGACAACCCACCAACCGAGTGCCAGGGGCCACCACGAGACGGGTGGTGGAACGGCGATGTCTCGCAGGTTGGCGAGGCTCGTGGTGTCCGGCATCATCGGCGTCCTCCCAATGCAGTCAACACCTGGTCGATCACAGGATCGTGCGTACAGATTGGCAGTACGGGAATGCGAATTGCTCGCAATCGCTGGCGAATCTTCTCCGAAAGCTGCCGGAACTCCTCTTCAAACCGCTCGTTAAGACTACTGCTGACATCCACCGAAATCTGTCGCCGACCGTCGGTCACTTCAACATGCCCATCAACTGGGATCGTCGCGCCGAGTGGATCGTAAAGCAGCGTTGCGAAAACATCGTTGTGTCTGGCCAATTGAGTCGCATGCAGATGAGTCGTGTCGTCGTTGCCATTGTAGTCGGTCACAAGCACCACCAGATGATCGTGCTTCGCGACATTGACGGCTCGGCGGAGTGACTCGTTCAGCATATCGGGCCTTGTAATCCCGCTGGATGCCGAAAGCTGTCTAGTTCGACTGTTGCACTTCTATTGACGAATTCTAAGTGATTTCCTATTAGCACCTTCTGCTGTTTGTGGCCATGCCAATTCACACGGAAGGAGCGGTCGCATGGAAGCGATATACGAGACACGGAAGCAGGAGTTGTTGGATGAGTGCTCTGTGGATCCCCGGGTCTTTGAACAGGTGATACCGCGGTTGGAGCGGTTTATGGCACCCTTTGTCGAGAACTTGGTGCGTCGAGAACAAGTAGAGCATGCTCAGACGTTTGTCCAAGGCTTGCTTTCCGATCTCGATGCAAAGAACACGGAGTCGATTGCTTATCGTTTCGAACAAGAACGAATGCCGCTGCAATGGTTTATTGGTGTCTCCGGCTGGGATGATAAACCGCTGCGCAAAGAGCTGGTCCGCCAAGTGGGTCAGCAGTTGGGCACAGAAGACGGTGTGATCGTTTTCGACCCTTCCGGATTTCCGAAGTCGGGGAAGGGCTCGGTCGGCGTTGCGCGTCAGTGGTGTGGTCGCCTGGGAAAGGTCGACAACTGCCAAGTGGCCGTTTACATGGGATACGCGTCGAGCGAAGAGCATGCATTGGTGGATACGCGATTGTATCTTCCCAAGGAATGGACAAAAGATCCGAAGCGGCGAAAGAAGGCAGGAATCCCCAAAGGAACCCGGTATCGTACGCGACACCAGTTGTGCTTGGAGATGCTGCAAGAACACGCTGATCAGCTGCCACATGAGTGGATTGCCGGTGATGACGAGATGGGCCGTCCATACTGGTTTCGCCGCCGTTTGAACAACATGGACGAACAATACCTCCTGTCTGTCGCGTCGAACACTTTGATTCGTGATCTGCACGCCGACCCACCTCCGTATTCCGGTCGTGGCAGACATCCCAAACGTCCTTGGCTGCGAGTTGACAAGTGGGCTTCGTCTCTCAGCGACAGCGAATGGACGGAGATCGACGTGCGCGACGGCGCGAAAGGCCCACTGATCATTGAGGCCGTGAAACGTAGCGTTGTGGGGCGTACCGACAAACGACAAGAAGGACACGAAGAAGTATTGGTCGTGATCCGTTACAGAGACCGCGATGATCAAACTGTCGTCAAAACAGATTACTACCTTTCCAATGCGAACGTTGAAACGCAATTGAGTGAATTCGCACGTGTGGCAAAGGCTGAACATCGAATCGAAGAATGTATTCAACGAGCCAAGAGTGAAGCCGGCCTGGCGGACTACGAGGTTCGCAACTGGATCGGCTGGCATCACCATCAGACACTCTCGCTCATCGCCACTTGGTTCTTAGTCACGGAAGCCCGGCGGGGGAAAAAAATGGACGCCAGCGATCACCGTTCAACAAATCCAAGAGGGTGTCGCATCAATCATTCACAAACGATTCGAATGCGGTACGCTCTCCCACGTTCTTTGGGAAAGCGAGGAGTGGCTGAAGCGAAACGAACTAGCTCGCTTGTACCACTGGAAACGACGTAAACGATTGGCTCCCTTGAATGTTAACAAAAGACAAATCTAAAACAGTCGAACTATTCAGTCGCACGAGTTCATGGCATATGCGCATGACATTCGCACGACTGCGGTGCGGTTTGATTTCGACGATATCGTTATCTCCGAAGATCACGGCGCCGACACGATCACCCGATGCGAACGCGGCCCACGCTCCCAACGCGGCCAGCTCCGCGGCGGCGGTCGCCTTCGTTGTGCGTGCGGTGCCGAAAAACATCGTCGATCGCTGATCGACGAGAAGAAGAACCGGCCGTTCGCGTTCTTCTGAGTACACACGTACATGCGTTTTGCGTCGCCTCGCTGTCGCCCGCCAGTCGATAGAACGAATATCATCACCCGGTCGGTAATCTCGCAGCTCTTCGAATGTTAGTCCCCGACCGCGGAGCCTCGACGCGTGGCGGCCACTCAACAAACTGCTAACGGGCTGACGCGGCAGCAACGAAAACCCGCGGGCATCAAATTGAAGCCGAACCAGTTCTTCCAGGGAGGGATGGATGCGGGCGGTCACGGTCTTCACCCTACGGCGACTTGTTCCAGAATGGCATTGATGACGTCTTCGCGTGTCTTACCTTCGGCCTCTGCCTCGTACGACAAGTGGACTCGATGAGCCAGGCATGCCGGCGCGACCATTTGAATGTCTTCGGGGGAAACGTAGTCTTTTCCGCGCAACCAGGCTCGTGCTCGAGCGGCGGCGTCGAGGGCGATGGTGGCGCGGGGACTTGCTCCGACGTCGATCAGGCGTGCCAGGTCGTCGCTGTAGCGTTTAGGCTCGCGGGTAGCGATAACTAGGTCGACGACGTACTTCTCAGCCGTCTCGGCGATGTGAGTGTTGTTGACCTGTTTGCGAGCTTCGAAGATTGCGGCCTGTGTTGCGAGTTCCGACGCGTCCGCCCTGTCGCCGCTCTTTTCAGAACGGACGAGACGCAGGATCGCCAATTCGTTCTCGGCCGGTGGGTAGGGTACTTTCACGTAGACCAGAAACCGGTCCATCTGAGCCTCAGGCAGCGGATACGTGCCTTCCTGCTCGATGGGGTTTTGCGTGGCAAGCACTAGAAACAGGTCGGGTAGCTGGTGCGTTTTCCCTGACACGGTGACCTGACGTTCCTCCATCGCTTCCAGCAGTGCGGCCTGGACCTTAGCGGGCGCTCGATTGATTTCGTCAGCGAGAACGAGGTTGCCGAATATCGGCCCCGGTTGGAAATCAAAGTCGCCAGTCTGTTCGCGGTAGATTTCAGAACCGGTGACGTCGGAAGGCAGCAGATCGGGAGTGAACTGAACTCGAGAAAAATCGCTTTCAATGAGTTTCGACAGCGTCTTGATCGAACGAGTCTTTGCTGTGCCGGGCAGCCCTTCCATCAACACGTGGCCATTGGCCAGCAGAGCGATGATCAGCCGCTCGACGACCGTTTCCTGCCCAATCACCGCCGCGTTCATGGACTCGGAGATTCTGAGAATGGATTCGTGTGGTGTCGTCATGTGATGAACTTATGTGCCTGCGCGGAAACCTGACGTGAAAGAAGACGTTCTATGATGGAAGCAGCCCCACCGCGGCGCTACTTTCGTGCGCTTCACGGCTTTCATCACACGGTCGAGATTAGAGCGCTCAGGCTTCTGTCGGGATGGAAAACCACGGAAGCTCTGTAGCCACTCTCTGACGAAGATGCCCGCTTTGGTCGGATGTTGGGTCCTACTACTTGTGAATCCGTCCATATCGTACCAAAATTCAGAGTTTATGACGTAGCCTTATACCGCGACCGTTGACCTGAGAACGCCTTGCAATCCTCGTGGCGTGTTTTTTTGAGCGTCCATCTCAGACCTAGCCTCCTCATAGGTCCTCTATGACCCCCCGTGTGTTGGTCGTCGACGATGAACAGGCAATGTGCGAGCTGCTGGAAGCAGCGCTTGTCCCGCGGGGCTTTTCCATCGACTGGCGAACGTCCCCGCACGAGGCATTTGCCGAGTTCGAACGCCACGCGTTCGACGTCGTCTTGACCGACCTCAAGATGAAAGGGGTCGATGGGATCGAACTGTGCGAGCGTTTGGTCGCAACTCGGCCAGATGTGCCGGTCGTCCTCATGACAGCGTTCGGCAGCATGGAGACAGCAGTCGCAGCCATTCGGGCGGGTGCTTACGATTTCGTGACGAAGCCGGTCGAGATGGACATGCTGTCGTTGACGCTTTCACGAGCCGTGAAGCACCGCGAGCTGCAAGAGCAAATCAAAGTCTTGAGTGCACTAGTCGATCGCTCGCCGCATGGTACCTACGGCGAGATGCTCGGCGATAGTTCAGTGATGCACGCGTTGTACGAACAACTAGAGCGCATTGCCGACTCCGACGCGCCAGTCATGATTTTGGGAGAGAGCGGAGCGGGAAAGGAGATGGTCGCACGTTCGATCCATGATGCCAGTCGGCGGCGCGACCAACCTTTTGTCGCTGTCAACTGTGCCGCGCTGCCGGAGACCCTGTTAGAGAGCGAATTGTTCGGTCACACGCGCGGCGCCTTCACAGATGCCCGCAGTGACAGAAAGGGACTCTTCGTGCAAGCCGACGGCGGGACCTTGCTGCTCGACGAGATCGGAGAGCTGCCACTAACAGTGCAACCCAAGCTGCTCCGGGCTCTTGAAGAAAGTCAAGTTCGCCCCGTCGGTGGGAACAGCGAAGAGTCCTTTGACGTCCGGCTGCTCACTGCCACGAATCGTGATTTGGAGACAGCCGTTGAGGAAGGCAAGTTTAGAGAGGACTTGTTCTACCGGATTCATGTGATTCCAGTGGAGGTCCCACCGCTCCGCGCCCGCGGCACCGATGTGTTGCTGCTGGCCCAGCACTTTATCGATCGATTCGCCTCCGACGCCGAGAAGAACGTAACCGGTTTTTCGGAGCCGACAGCAGAGAAGATGCTCGCTTACAACTGGCCGGGTAATGTGCGGGAACTCCGCAACGTCATCCAGCGCGCCGTCGCCCTGACTCGTTACGACAAACTGGCAGTCAACGACCTACCCGAGAAGATCCGCGACTACCGCAGTTCGCAGGTCATCATTGGAGGTGGGGATCCCGCCGAGCTTCTGTCGCTGGAGGAAATCGAACAGCGCTACATTGAACACGTGTTGAAAACGGTCGATGGCAACAAGACCCTGGCAGCCAAAGTGCTCGGACTCGACCGGAAAACGCTGTATCGTAAGCTGAAACAAAAAGAGTGACCGCTTGACTTGCTCACCGCGAGAGACCAGATTCATACTTCTAGAGTGAACCTCTCGCACTCCACACCTGTCCCACCTGCCGATGCTAAGGACCCACGAATGACCAATCATCCGCTTTATGTTGCCGTCGCAGTCTTTTTCGCTCTCGCTAGCTGTGGACGCACTCACGCTGCCGACGCCGCCAACTGGCCGGCTTGGCGCGGACCAAATGGAAATGGCCACAGTGACAGCCAAAATGTGGCTCTTCACTGGAGCAAGACGAAAAACGTGGTTTGGAAGTCGCAGGTTCCGGGGCGGGGCCATTCCAGTCCGGTGGTCTACGGCGATCGCATCTTCCTGACGACCGCCGAAGAAAGCGCACGAAAGCAAATGATCCTGGCCTACGATCGTGACTCGGGAGAGCCGCTCTGGACGACGGTTGCTCACACGGGCGAGTTCATGAAGAACCACTCTAAGAACTCGCATGCCTCAGCGACACCTGCATGCGATGGAGAGCGCGTTTACTCTGTCTTCATTAACGGCGGCGGACTGCAGGTGACAGCGACGGACTTAAACGGCGAGATTGTCTGGCAGACGGAAGCTGGCAAGTTCGGTTCCGAGCATGGCTACGGATCATCACCTGTGCTGTACAAGGACACGGTCATTGTCAACGGCGAGAACTTGACGAACAGCTTTGTCGCTGCTTTGAGTTGCAGCACGGGCGATGTCGTTTGGAGCACTCCTACGAAGACTACCGGAAACCATGGCGGGTTTGGAACTCCTATCGTCCGAAATCTTGCGGGCAGGGATCAGCTGCTGCTGATGGGAATCGAGAACACGTCCGCCTACGATCCCAGCAATGGGAAGATGATCTGGACGTGTAAAGGACCTGCGGAGGTCAACGCGGGTACTGTTGTTACCTACGGGGACCTGGTCATCGCCAGCGGGGGATATCCGGAGAAGGAAATCTTGGCGATTCGCGCCGATGGCGAAGGCGACGTTTCACAGTCTCACGTCGTCTGGCGAGACTCGACCGCCATCACGTATGTGCCGACCGCGCTGGTGCATGACGGTCACGTCTTCATTGTCAACGACGGCGGCGTTGCCAGTTGTTTAGAAGCTGAGAGCGGTCGTCCTTTGTGGCGAGAACGTCTACGAGGTAAGTTTAGCGCTTCTCCGACGCTGGCGGCCGGCTACCTATTTGTTCCCAGCGAGGCAGGAAAAACTTATGTGTTGCGGGCGAGTTCGGCTTTCGAAGTCGTTGCAGAGAACGATCTGGGGGACGGCGGCTTCGCCACACCCTCAATTTGCGGATCGGAGATCTTCCTGCGGACAAACCATGACCTGTACTGCATCGCAGACAAAGGCGAAAGGTAACTGAACTGTGGCCCACCGATTCCGCTGGCTTGACATCGATACCGTCTGCCTGGTGGCAGTCGCGATTGGCCTTTGTTGGACTCTTAGCAGCCCCGTATTCGCCGCCGACAAACCGAACGTGCTGTTTATTGCGGTCGACGATCTCAACGACTGGATCGGAGTGCTGGGAGGTCATCCCCAAGCTCGCACTCCCCACATCGACCGGCTGGCTCAGCGAGGGACGTTGTTCGAGCGCTGCTATTGTGCTGCACCTGCTTGCAATCCGTCTCGTGCGGCACTGATGACGGGGATCCGTCCTGCGACATCTGGTGTCTACAAGAACTCGAATCCCTGGCGTGGAGCGTTGCCCGCTGCGGTCACCTTGCCCCAGCATTTGATGGCCAGCGGTTATACGGCGTTGGGAGCGGGAAAGATCTACCATGGCAGCTTTCCCGATCCGCCGTCCTGGGATGACTACTTTCCGTCCCTAGAGCGCCAGCGACCTGAGGATCCTCTGCCAGAGGGTCGACCGTTGAATGGTATCCCCAACACAGCCCACTTTGATTGGGGGCCATTGGAGGTTGACGATCAGCAGATGGGTGACAGTCGAGTGGCTGACTGGGTGATCGGCCAGCTAGAAAATTCGCACGAGAAGCCGTTCTTTCTAGCTTGCGGAATCTTTCGGCCTCATCTTCCTTGGTACGTACCGCGTCACTACTTCGACGATTTTCCTCTGGACAGCGTGTTGCTGCCGGAGACCACCCCGTCCGACCTTGAAGACGTGCCGGCCGCCGGCCGCAGGATGGCACGCCCGGGCGCGGACCACACTAAAGTCGTCAGGTACAAGCAATGGACTCGAGGCGTGCAGGCATACCTAGCTTCAATTGCCTTTGCCGACGCGCAGATTGGCCGAGTGATCGAGGCACTGGACCGTAGTTCCTACGCCGACAACACCATCGTCGTGCTCTGGACCGATCACGGCTGGCACCTCGGCGAAAAGGAACACTGGCGCAAGTTCGCGTTGTGGGAGGATGCGACACGCACACCGCTGATTGTTGTGGTTCCCGAGGTCGCTTCCGGCCAACGCTGTAGCCAGCCAGTCAACCTGCTCGACATCTACCCGACGCTTGTCGAGTTGTGCGGTTTGCCCAAGCGGCCGGAGCTCGAGGGGACCAGTCTGGTGCCGTTGCTGCAGGACCCCACGGGTGCGTGGGAGCGGCCGTCGTTGACAACGCATGGCCGGAACAACCACGCGCTGCGGTCTCGCCGCTATCGCTACATCCGCTACGCCGATGGAAGTGAGGAGCTGTACGACCACGAAGACGATCCTCACGAGTGGCGGAATCTGGCAGCGGATTCGCGCTACGACCGCGTTAAGAACGAGCTCGCGGCGTTCCTGCCCGACGTGAACGTTCCCGAGTTCGGACGCGCACGTTGAGTTCCATCGGACGCTTGAATTCAAAGGAAGTCGACATTGAAAGCTCGTAAAGGTACTCAGTGTGTCCATGCCGGCGTCGCTTCCGCCAACACGAAGGGCATCACAACCCCGATCTACGCCTCGACGTCGTTTCTTTTTCTCCACGACGAAGACCAAGTAGTCTATCCCCGCTACTTTAATACTCCCAACCAGGAGACCGTTGCGGCGAAGATCGCGGCCCTCGAGAACGGCGACCAGGGGCTTGTGCTTGGTTCGGGCATGGCGGCAGTGGTGGCGACCCTGCTCAGCCATCTAAAACAGGGAGATCACGTTCTCTTCCACTCGGGGATCTATGGCGGGACGAGTGATTTTGCGTCTGAAACGCTGCCGAATTACGGGATCGAGCGGTCCTTCGTGCGGGGTTGCGACGCCGCTTCGTTCCAGGCCGAGTTGCGCGACAACACGAAGATGATTTTCTTCGAGTCGCCGACCAACCCACTACTGCAGATCATCGACATCGAGCACGTTGTCGAGCTGGCAAGACCGCGCGGCATCTGTACGGTTGTCGACAACACGTTCGCAACACCGATCAATCAAAATCCCCTCAAACTCGGTGTCGACGTCGTGATTCACAGCGGCACGAAGTACTTGAACGGGCACAGCGATGTGAATTGTGGTGCGATCGTCTCCAGCAACGAGCGGATGGAGCTGATTCGCCGCGTGGCAACCCAATTGGGTAGTACGCTTGATTCGCGAGCCTGCTACCTGCTGGAGCGTGGACTCAAGACACTGGCAATTCGAGTGGAGCGCCAATGTGACAATGCCGCGAAGCTTGCCGAGTTGCTGGATCAGCACGCGCGTGTCAGGCAGGTCCACTTCCCGGGATTGCCGGAGCATCCCGGACACGGGATTGCCGCCAATCAAATGGCCCGATTTGGCGCGATGCTCTCGTTCGAGATGGATGCTGGCGAATCGCAGACCAAACAGATGGTGTCGCGTTTAAGGGTCGCCTACCCGGCCGTGAGCCTGGGAGGTGTCGAGACGCTCGTCTGTTTCCCCAAGGACACATCTCACGCCAAGATTTCGAGCAGTGCGCGGGCTGCTGAGGGGATTACCGACTCGCTCGTCCGCGTCTCAGTCGGCATCGAAGAGATCGAGGATCTGCTGGCCGACTTCGAGCAAGCCCTGCAGCAGACGTAGTTCGCCGGAAATGCCAGCCCCTCCGTAGGAAGATCTGCATCGCCATCCTCTCGGTCGAGCAGTCGCAGTTCCGCGCTCGCCGCCGGAGTTTCGCCGGTTTACCTTGGACACAGATCAATGTCTTCGACGGCGAAACTCCTCTGGGTCGCGGTTAAACTGAGACGAGCGATTGTTTGATTCGGCTACTGCCGTGTTGACAGCACGTCGCGCTCGTAGCTGCGGAGCACTTCCAGCCACTCCTCTCCAACTGGTACTGAGCTTTGTAAACAGTACTGGTCCCAGACAGCACCGGCAGGCAACGTCTTTAACTCCTCCAACAGTGCCAACCTGCCGGTAAAGTCAGAATTTGTTTCGATATCACGGAGAAGATCGAGGGGCTCCAGGCATGCCAACAACAGCGCCTTCAGCAGGCTACGCGTGCCGATCACCCAAGCCGCGACGCGGTTGATGCTGGCATCAAAGAAGTCCAGCCCGATATGCACGCGGTCCAGCAGGTCGCCGCGCACCAACTCCTGGGCGATCGCCGCCAATTCGTCGGACAGTATGACTACATGGTCGCTGTCCCAACGTACACCACGGCTGACGTGCAGCAGTAGTTCATCGAGCCAGCACATTACTGCAGAGATCTTGTCCGAGATTACCTCAGTCGGATGAAAGTGGCCAGAGTCCAGACAGAGCACCTTGCTGTTGGCGATGGCGTACCCTAAATAGAACTCGTGCGATCCTACCACGTAGCTCTCCGAACCAAGACCAAACAGTTTGCATTCAATGGCATCCCGGATATAGCGTTTGTCGAGTTGTTCCGCGAAGACATCGTCGAGTGACATTGCCAGCCGTTGACGCGGCGATTTGCGATCGATAGGAGTGTCTTTGAAGCCGTCGGGTATCCAAACATTGGTAATACAAGGAGTCGCCAACGCCCGCCCCATAGCTTCACCGATTCGCCTGCAGGCAACCCCGTGTTCAACCCAAAACCTGCGAACACCGTGATCGGCATGGGACAGAGTAAAACCGTCTTTGGCTAGCTCGTGCGCGAAGAAGGTCGGATTGAAGTCTAAGCCAATTCCCTTTTCGGCCGCCCATTCGATCCAGCTTTGAAAATGAGCCGGTTCGAGCTCATTGCGCGGCACCGACCGCTCGCCCGTCTCGGCGTAGCTAGCATGGAGATTCATGCGATGCGTGCCGGGTACCAGCGACAACGCGCGCTCAAAGTCGCTGCGCAATTCGTGCGCGTTGCGGGCACGGCCGAAGTAGTTGCCCGTTACGGCCAGACCTCCACCCAACTCTTGGCCTAAGTTCTCGAACCCGACAACATCGTCGCCTTGCCAGCAGTGTAGTGATACGGAGATCGCGGACAGTTTCTTCAGGGCCTCGTCAACCGAAACTCCCCAGTCGGCATATCGCTGCCGCGCTGCTGCGAAGGCCGCTTGTACTGCTTGCGAACTAGGCATGCGGAATCCTCTGGACTTTAGTGACCCTAGGTCCTGGCAAACTGTGACTCAGCTGCGGCCTGATAGGTGATGTTGAGGTGCGGAGTCGCCAGCCGTTCTCCCGCGGCCCGGGCGTCCAGACAGCTCTCCAGCAATCCGCTCACGAGCAACGTGCGAGCAACCGGCGTCGTTGCTTCGCCCGTGGCAAACATCTTTTCGACTCGATTCATGAGTTCAGCAGAGTACTGTACGTTGGGTGTTGGAGGTAGGTAGAACAAAGTCGACAGAATGCTCTTCGGTTCATGGAGCCGCGCGGCAAAGGTGAAGTCACCAACTGCTCCGTTCAACATCAACAGCGTTGCCCGGAGCCCATCGGTATATTCGATCAAGTAGGCCGCCGGCTCCCGCGCCAACTCCCGCAATTGACCGTTGCGGATCATGTCCTGGGGCTTGGCTTCCGTCCGACTCATTCCCTGCAGTTGGTTGCTGCGAGCCAGCGCCGCCTCAAGCAGCTCCCACGACCATTGGCCGCGGTCTCCAGCCCGCCAAACGTCAGCCCCGTCGAGCAGGCGGACAGCGCTGATGCCAGTTTCACCGCCTTTCCGCCGCTCGAGCATGCACTGCATCGCCTCCAGCGCGTGAAAGTCATGGCTATCGGATCCTCCCACCCCGACCATTAGCGCCTCGTCCAGCTTGGTGCCAAGTGGGATCTCGACCGACGGCAATCGCCAAGTGACCGGCAGCGACGATCCCGCCATCAACGGAAAGCCCAGCTCCTTCGCCGCGGCGACCATTTTCGACGCGTTCGCAAAGCTGTAGGAAAGGTGCTTGTCGTTGAAAACCGGCACGGCGCGGCCGTCTCGCCGGAAGACGTCGACCACCTGCTGAAAGAACTCGAACCGCGGGTAGAGTTTTTGTCCTTTTTCATTGTTCGGATAGTCGCCGTGTTCTCCAATGATCAATACAGCGTCTACAGCGAGCGTGTCTCCTCCGCACCGCAGCGTTTCTGCGATTGTCGAGAATCGCTCGAATCCAAACTCCTCCGCACGCTGCGCGCTTTGGTCACCCTCCGGACGTTGATCCACGTAGAGCGACACGACTTCTATGTCGGGTCGATGCCAACGTCCCGCCAGGGGGTATCCGACCAGAAACCGGTCACCCATATGCTGCGCATGAGACTGGTAAGTCCATACCGTGGTGATGATCGCCATCTTCTTACGCGGCTCACCATCGCTGACTCCCTGCGCCAGCGTCGTAGCAACCGGTGCGGCAGTTGCCGCACCCAAGAAAGTGCGTCTGTCGAGTGTGAATGACACAGTTGTTCCTCCTGGGTTTTCTGTAGCCGAATTCGCCAGAATTTGGCCGAATCGGCGGTTCACCAAACTCTGGCGAGTTCGGCTACCAGACTCTGGTGAGTTCGGCTACGTCGGCTACGACTCTGGCGAATTTGGCTCCGACCGATAGCGGCAACGTCCGGGAAAAAGTCTTTGACGTCGTTGCCCCTCACCCCTGCCCGCTCTCGCTGTGCGAGCCACGGGAGAGGGAACAGAAGCCGACCATTTGTTGTTTTGCATCGTCTCTAGCTCTGCCAATAGGTGGACTCTGGAGTCGGTTGGTAGGCAATATTCAAATGGGGTGTGTCGATGCGCTTTTGGCCAAGATAGAGCGACTCGACGCCCGCGGCGGTTAGTCCAGTAGTGAGCAACGTACGCTCGATCGGATACGGTGAAGTGCCTGTCTTGAACAACGTCTCGATGTGGTTCACTTGCGGGCTGAAGAAGTTCTGCAAGTCGTAGTAAGGCAGAAACATCAGCGTCGACAACGGATGCTGGTGGGACTTCAGACGAGCCGCGAAAGTGAAATCGCCTAGCAATCCGCTGCCGATCAACATAGTGGCCCTCAAGCCATCGGCGTATTCAAAGCGATAGGCTGTGGGGTTTGGCCTCAAGACCGGTAACTCGTCGGGAGTGGGAAAGACATGGCTGAATCCCTCCCGGGCAGAATGCAGTTGGTGACTACGGCAGAGACACGCCTCGAAGAGGCTTGGATCCCAACCTCCCGCTTCCCATGAGCCGCTCTTCATCGCTTCCCAGACGGCGTCGCCCTGCAGGGCGTGCATCGAGACGACGCCTGTCTCGCCGCCCGCACGGCGCTCGACCATGCATTGCAAAGTCTCCAGAGCATGGAAGTCATAGGAGTCCGGCGACCCCAGAGAGACGCTCATCGCCTCGTTGACCTGTGCCTGGTGAGGCATTTCGACAGGAGGTAGACGGCGGGCTACCGGCAACGACGAACCGGCCATCAAGGCAAAGTCCAACTCGCGCGAAGTGTTCACCATTTCAAGAGCCCAATCCCAGTTCCAAGACAGATGTTTGTCGTTAAACACTGGCACGCTACGGGCGCTGTCACGAAACACCTGGACAATTTGCTGAAAGAACTCGTATCGCGGGTACAGTCGCTGGCCCTTCTCGTTCGTTTCGTAGTTGCCGTGCTCGCCGATCAACAGCACTCCATCGACGGCGAGCTTCTGGCCACCACGGGTCAGCGCCTCAGCAATCGTGGGATAAAGCTTGAGTGTCGAGACCTCCCGGGCGCGTGCACGGCTGGCGTCGGAGTCCGGTTGTTGATCGACGTACATCGATACCACGTCCATTTCCGGTCGGTGATGGCGGCCGTTCCAGCCATATCCGTACAAGAAACGGTCAACGATGTGTTGCGCATGCGAATACTTTCGATACTCGGTGACCACAGCGGCGATCTTGAGTCGTGGCATTTCGTGCTCCGAGTTGTGTGTGAAGCGTGGTCTTCGACTGCCGACTACGGCCACCGTGGGGGACAGCCAGGCTCCCGCTCCTCAACGGGTGTGTCGCCTTTCTTTCCGCGATGCCGGCAACGTGACAGCGACAACTTCTCGCCGCGATCCGACCGAAGCCGTTGTTGTAGCCGAATTCGCCAGAGTCGTAGCCGAACTCGCCAGAGTTTGGTGGACTGTCGATTCGGCCAAATTCTGCCGAATTCCGCTACAAGCAATCGCGAACGGACTAGCCACGGTGTTGTGCCTGCAAGTTCTTTTGGTACCGGCCCTGGACTAGATCGACTAGTACTAGTACGACAATCACGAAGTAAAAAGTCGTCTTAGCCATCGGCTCGACTTCGTAGTTGAAGAGCCGCAGGTGAGCCAGGTGACCTCCTTCGGACAGCAGCATAATGCCAACGATCAGCAGAATGAACAGCCCGAGGACCTCGTAGATTCGATTTTTGTCCAAGAATTCAGCAACGTGATCGGCGAGCCAGATCATTAAGATGCCGCTGATAACGATGGCGGTTGCCATGACAACAAAAACGCGGGTCAATGCCATAGCGCTGAGGATGGAGTCGAAGGAGAAGACCAAGTTCATCATGACTACCCAGAAGATTGCAGTGCCCACGGACCGGCTGCCCGCTTCGTCATGCCCTTCGATGAACTTGGCCACCAGCATGTGGTGAATCTCTTTGGTCGCGGTGTAGATAATGAAAACTCCACCGGCCAGCACAATACAGGCGTGGAGATTAAACTGACCTTCGACGATCTTAGGGAGGTTGATGCTAAAGAACGGATTCTCGAAGGCAGAGATGGCGCGGGTCACGCCCAGCAACAGGATGATTCGCAGTGCAATGGCGAGCCCAATTCCCATCCGCCGCACAAACGCTTGCCTGTTGGCCGATACACGTTTGGACTCAATCGATATGTAGAGCAGATTATCGAAACCCAGCACGATCTGCAGTAGCGTCAGCATGCAAAGGGTCATGAAGTTGGCAACGGTGAATAGTTCTAACATCGGCGAATGGTGGATGGCGAATTGACGAGTCACAACGCTGTACAGAGTGTAGAACGCCCCGCGCGGCCGCGGAAGTAGTGAGATCCAGATTCATCAGAGACAACGCCCAGGCGGTATTCCAGAGATGGTGCCCCAACGCAGCCGGCGTTACTTTGGGTTGCCGGACGGGCGTACGAGGACGAGGTAACACGCTGCGGAGATTCCCGCGGAACCGAAGATCATGCACATCACCATGATCTGGTACCGCGCGGCAATGTGGGGCGCTTCACCGGCCAGGATTTGACCCGTCATCATCCCCGGCAGAGAGACGAGGCCCACCGCAAAGAGTGAATTGGTGGTGGGGATTAACGAGGCCCTCATGGCAATGCGACGGGCTTCCTTGTAGGGAGTCGCGTCTGCCATATCCGACGCCAACCGCTCGGCTGCAAGGCTCACGGTGTTCATCGAACTGGCGAAGATCATGCCAGCCAGCGGCACGACGTACCGCGGCTCGAACCAGGAGTCGAGTTTCAGAACGGTCTGCGTTACCAGCGCGAGGGTGCTGACACCGCCCACAGCGATCGCCGCGAGTGCCTTCGGATACAGCGACCACTGCTGGTTCTTAAGGGGGCGGAGCGCAATCCAGCTGGCGGCGACGAGCATGACACCCAACACAGCCAGCACGATTTCAGGGCGATGCGAGTCGAAAATGTAGACCAACAGGTAGCCAATCATGAGCAGCTGAATCAGCATCCGTGCCAACGCATAGGCGGTTAATCGGCTATCGAGAGACCAGTAGTACTGGATAGCAATGACGACCAGTACGGGAAGGAAGCCGATCGCTAGGTGGCTGAGCGGGATTGCTGGAACAGCTGCTAGGATCATTCCACCGACGGGCGGCGCCGCGCCCTTCGTCCAACGCCGTTAACTATTTCTTGTAGCCGAAGTCGCCAGAATTTGGATGAATCGGCAGTCCGCCAAACTCTGGCGAGTTCGGCTACACTTTCTCAGGGTCTGCATTGAGTGTGAGTACTCTTTGTTAGGCCAAGATCTCGCTGACCACGCGCCCGTGCACGTCGGTCAACCGAAAGTCACGACCAGCATGGCGATATGTCAGTCGTGTGTGATCGAATCCTAGCAGGTGGAGAATCGTTGCGTGGAAATCGTGGATATGCACCGGATCTTCGGCTGGCTCGTAGCCGTACTCATCGCTGCTCCCATGCACCATACCACCACGGACACCGCCGCCGGCGAGCCACGACGTGAAAACGTACGGGTGATGGCTACGCCCGGTCGGTCCATCCGTATGGGGCGTCCTACCAAACTCTGTGGTCCAAACCACCAGCGTGTCGTTGAGCATCCCGCGCAACTTGAGATCGGTAAGCAAACCAGCAATCGGCTTGTCGACCGCCCGCGCTCTGGGAACATGCTCGCTCATCTTGCTGTGTGAGTCCCAGTTCTCGTCCGAACCCGAGTCGATTAGCTCGATAAATCGTACACCTCGTTCGGCCATCCGCCGGGCGACGAGACACTGCCAGCCGAAACCATCCGTGCTGTCCGGTTCCAGGCCGTACAACCGCAGCGTGGCGGCTGACTCCCGCGACAGATCGGTAACTTCTGGCATCTCCCGTTGCATCCCGAAAGCCGTTTCGAAGGAGCGGATACGACCAGCTAGGTAGGGGTCCGAGTCCCGCTGCTGCTGATGGCGCCGATTGAAGCGGCTCAACAGATCCAATTCCAGCTCTTGCAGACCTGGGCTAGCAGCCCGCCGCCGCAAGTTCCGGATCGGCTCCGGTCCAGGGATGATCCGGGTGCCCTGGTGAATCACAGGCAGGAAGTCGGAAGACCACACCTGAGTGCCGGCATAGGGGAGATGCGGTGCCAGTACCACGAACGACGGCAGATTGTGGTTCTCGGTGCCCAGCCCGTAGCTGACCCACGAACCAATGCTGGGACGCTTGACGGTGAGCGAGCCGGTGTGCACACCCAGTGTCGCTTGAAAGTGCTCGAAGTGGCTCCCGGTCAGCGACCGGATAATACATAAGTCGTCGATACACTTGGAGACTTCCGGAAACAGATCGGTTACTGGAATGCCCGCTTCGCCTGCCGGGCGAAACTTGAACTGCGGAGGCAGCAAAGTGCGGCCGCGATAGAGCTTCCCACCGTCGGCAGCCAACGCCGGTTTCGGGTCAAAAGTTTCCAGGTGCGATACACCACCTGTCATGAACAAAAAAATGACCCGTTTCGCTTTGCCAGCAAAGTGCGGGACCTTCGCGGCCAAAGGGTCGGCGGACGGTGCGTCTGCAGCCAAGAGCTCATCAAGCATCGCTGGCGCTAGCAGCGACCCACTCATCAGCGAGCGGATGACTTGGCGCCGGTTCGGTTGTCGCTGGCCAAGGCCCATAGCGGTGTCACTCGACAAAGGTAAACTCATTGCTGCTCAGCAGAGCCCGCAGATAACTGGCTAGTGCCTTCTCGCTGAGTACCGAACGATCTGTATCGAGTCTTCCGATTTCGACCTGTGCTCGTTCGATGTAGTCGAGCGATTCGGCCAGCTCGTTGGCTTCCGGCGGGCGACCGAGCGCCAGTTCATAGGCCCGCTCCAATTGTGCAGGTAAACCGTCAGCTGCATCTAATAGCCGCTTGGCGAACAGGTCCGCCTGGTCGTGAACGAATTCGCTGTTCAGCATGAACAGCGCTTGCTGAGGAGTGGTGCTGACTTGGCGGCTGCCTGTCGAGGCGTTGGTGTCCGCGCCGTCAAAGACGGCCAAGTAGGGCTGGCGGCGGATCCGCTGTTGCATCAAGTAGACCGTGCGGCGGCGCGTGGGAAAGTCATCGACAAACGGTACGTGTTGCGAATATCGCCACTCCCACTCTGGGTTGAAGGGATGAGGGCCGCCTTGCGAACTGTCCAGGGCACCACTGACCGCCAGTATGGAATCGCGAATTGCCTCTGCGTCCAAACGCTGTCTTCGGAAAGTCCAGAGGTAACGGTTGTCGGGATCGGCTTCGGCATAGCGGGCGTTCTCCACACTCGCCATGCGATAGGTACTGGACAGTACGATCTCTCGATGCAGCTGCTTGATCGACCAACCCGTCTGACGAAAACGGCGCGTCAGGTAGTCCAACAACAGCGGATGCGTGGGTGTGTTGCCTCGCGTGCCGAAGTCGTTGGGAGTCCACACAAGCCCCTTGCCGAAGTGATGTTGCCAGATCCGATTAACGATCACGCGGCCGGTCAGCGGATTGCCAGCACTCGTCAACCACTCCGCCAACCGAAGTCTGCCGCTGCCGGGTTCCTCGGTCGGCAGGCGTTGTCCGCCCAGCATCTGTAGGAAGCCGCGCGGGACGACCTCGCCCAGATTCTCGGGATCACCCTTGATTTGTATCCGGGCGTCGGCGGCCTGGCCCTCCGAGGCAGCGAATGCTTTATCAAAGGCAGGTAAGTTCTTAATCAGCTCGTCGCGGCGATCCTTCAGCTTCCCCCACTTCTTTCGCAAGCTGTCTTTCTCCGCTCCTGTGTCAAGGGAAGCCATCGTCGAGTAGGTGTCGAAGATTACCTCATCGAGCTCATTCATCTCTTCAAGCGTGGGACGAAGCTCTTGCTCGACTGACGGTGGGACCAGAGGTGTCAGATGCCGTGTATGACGGTAGATTTCCGTTCCCGGAAAGGCATAGCGAGTACTTTGAAGTATTCCGTACAGCGCGTAGTAGTCCGACTGTGGTATCGGGTCGAACTTGTGTTCGTGGCAACGCGCACAGCTGATCGTTAAACCAAGAATTGCCTTGCCCAGGTTGTCGATAGTGTCATCCAGCGTCAGATGGAACTCCTCGGCCAACGATGAAAAACGGCGGCTGATTGCCAAGTAGCCGGTGGCTGTCAGCTGTTCGTAGCGCTCGGCACGGTCAGAGGCCGGTAACAAGTCACCGGCGATTTGCTCCCGTACAAAACGATCGTATGGCTTGTCAGCGTTCCAACTGTTAATGACGTAGTTTCGGTATCGATATGCGTCGGGGATCGGGAAGTCGCCGTTGCAACCAGAGGTGTCGGCATAGCGAACGACGTCCAGCCAGTAGCGTCCCCACCGTTCGCCATACTGAGGCGAGCTCAGCAATCGTTCCACCAAAGTCTGGAACGCGTCCGCCGCTGGGTCGGCAACGAAATCAGCGACCTCTGTGGGTGTTGGTGGGAGTCCGATCAAGTCGAAGGTCACCCGGCGGATCAGCGTCCGTCGATCTGCTGCCTTGGCCGGTGCCAGGTTCTGTTTCTCCAGCTGTGCGAGGACGAAGTGGTCCACTGCGCCACTTGGCCAGTCTGAATTCCGAACAGGTGGCAAGGTTGGATTCGACAGCGGCTGGAAGGACCACCAATCCATGTGTTCCGCCGCGGGCGGTTCCCCGCTGGTGTCCGGAGCCGCGATCGGTTCACTGCGGGGATGGGGAAGACCCATTTCGACCCACCGTGCGACAGCAGCGATCTCGCGCTCGCTGAGTTTCCCTGCAGGCGGCATCTGCAGTAAGGGATCGGTATATCGAACTGCTTTGACCAACAAGCTCTTGGAGGGTGCGCCCGGCCGAGCCGCCGGCCCCGAATCTCCTCCGCTCAACACGCTATTGCGAGAGTCGAGCAACAGGCCGCCTTCGGCCTGGTCAGCGCTCGCACTATGGCATTCGAAACAGTGGGTCACGAGCAGTGGGCGAATCTGTTTTTCGAAAAACTCTAGCTCGTTGGCGGTGGGTTGCTGCGGCACAACCTCGGCAGCCGTCAAGCTCCGCGAGTTCCAAGCGGAAAATCCGGTGGCGAGAACGAACAAGGCAAGCAGGTGGATCCGCATGGCAGAAAGGAAGCTGTGGCGCTAGGTTGGCTGACAACCCTTTATGCTATCGCGGAAGTGGGAAAAACGCTACGCCGAGCTGTACAACTTCCCTGACAAATGGCATGCCCGCGCCTACCACCGAATTCGACTTTTTCCGCGTCGCCAATCCCTGCTGAAGTTCCCATGACAAAGCGAGTTGCGTTTCGCCTGCCAGTCTTTGATACTAGGACAAAGTAGTAGGCACACTCCGTGTGCCGTAGAACGAATGTGTTTTAAAGTAGTAGGCACACTCCGTGTGCCGTAACCCGTTGCTTTCAAAATGGCGGACGGCTCACGGAGTGAGCCTGCTACTTTGAGCTGCTCAATCCCTCCCTTGCATTACCCGTGCTGATGTCCCCCCCACAGTTGTTTATCCTGGCTCGGATCCGCTGGTGGAAACCGATTGTCCTGACGGGCATGTTGCTGACTGCATCCCCCGCATTGGCATTGGCCGCTGAGACCGTCTCTTTTGTTCGCGATGTCATGCCTGTGCTCTCCAAGGCAGGTTGCAACAGCGGAGGTTGCCACGGAAACGCGAACGGCAAAGGTGGGTTTCGGCTCTCACTGCGGGGCGAGGATCCGGGATTCGACTACCATTGGTTGACCCGCGAATCGTCAGGTCGCCGTGTCGATCGGTTCGATCCCGACGCCAGCTTGCTGCTGTTGAAGCCCACAAATCAGTTGGCCCATCAAGGGGGGACTCGTTTCCGTGCCGATTCGTTGGAGTATCGTTTACTCCGTGACTGGATCGCTGGCGGCGCTCCACCGCCGGCCCGTGGTGAACCACGTCTTGATCGATTGGAGGTTGAGCCTCGCGAGAAATATCTCATCGCGCCTGGCGAATCGGTACAGCTGGCCGTGACTGCCATCTACGAAGACGGCCGCCGCAACGACGTGACGCGCATGGCGACCTATGAGCCGTCTAACCTCAATGCCGAAGTGGACGCTGGAGGACGGGTCACTCGCGGCGCGGATGGCGAGATAGCAATCGTTGTCCGGTACCTCGACAAGCAGACTGCAGCTCGTCTGGCGTTCATCCCGCGCCGGCCAGGCTTCACCTGGCGCGAATCGGTTCAAGCGAACTTCATCGATCGGCACGTGAACTCCAAGTTACGCAGGTTGCAGATCCATCCATCGCCGATTGCCGGTGACTCTGTTTTCGTGCGCCGAGCCTACTTGGACGCAATCGGAGTGCTTCCATCACCTGACGAGGCCCGGGCCTTTGTTCACGACGGCCGTGTTGACAAGCGGCGGAGACTAATCGAACGGCTCTTGTTTCGTCCCGAGTTTGCCGAGCACTGGGCTCTGAAGTGGTGCGATGTGCTCCGCGCGGAGGAGAAGGTGTTGGATCCCAAAGGCGTCGACGTCTTTCATGATTGGATCCGCCGGGCGATCGCCGATGGGAAGCCTATCGATCAATTCGTGCGCGAGTTGATTCGCGCTGAGGGCAGCACGTATCAGAATCCTCCGACCAACTACTGGCGGGCGAATCGCGATCCCTCGACACGCGGCGAAACAACCGCACGGCTGTTTCTCGGCGCGCGTTTGCAGTGCGCGAAGTGCCACAACCATCCTTTTGACGAGTGGACCCAGGCAGACTACTACGCATGGGCCGCCCTCTTCGCCCGACTCGATTACGAGATCGTCGAGAACGAACGGCAGGATCGCCTCGACAAGAATGAGTTCAACGGCGAGCAACGCGTGGTACTCGTCAGTCGAGGGACGGTCACTAACCCACGCAATGGCCGGCTGGTGGCACCCAAGCTGCTCGGCGCTCGACGGCTCGGCCCCGGCGCCTACCACGACCGCTTGACACCTTTGGCAGTGTGGCTGACCAGTCCGGAGAATGAGAGATTCGCGAAAACGCAAGTCAACTTCGTTTGGTACCATCTGCTGGGTCGTGGCCTCGTGGAACCGGTCGACGATTTCCGAATAACGAATCCACCCTCCAACCCAGAGCTGCTGACTGCACTGGCCAGCGACTTCGTCAACCGCCGCTTTAACCTGCGGCATCTTGTGCGCACTATCATGAACTCGGCGGCCTATCAGCGTTCCGCAGAACCCAATCAAACCAATGCAGACGACGATGCGAACTTCTCGCGGGCAATCGTCTCCCGTCTGCCAGCTGAGAAGTTGCTGGACGCCCAGTCTGCCGTGATCGGAACTCCGGCTGGGTTTTCCGGCTATCCTGCCGGGCTGCGTGCGGGTCAGATCCCGGGCGTGCGCCGCATCCGGCGAAGGGATCAACTTCCACAGGCGGGTGATCGGTTCCTGAGAACCTTCGGCAAACCGGAGCGGTTGTTGGCCTGCGAGTGCGAACGTTCGAACGAGACAACGTTGGCCCAGGCGTTCGTCCTGATTGGCGGGGACTTACACCGTCGACTTGCCCGGCCGGAGAATCGCCTAGCGGCGCTCGCCGCGGGAGAGCTTTCTGATGATCAAATCATCAGCGAGCTCTACTGGTCGGCACTAAGTCGCCCGCCATCCGCTGGCGAGCGGATGGCGGCCCGCGAGCTGCTGTCAGCAGGACTGCCCGAACCGCTTCCCATGACGCCGGGAGAACGGTACTGGGCGCACCGACTCTCGGATTTGCTTGCTAAGACAGGTTGGTTCGAGCTGCCCGATAGCCGCTTCGGGAGGCTACAAGACTTGACTTGGGCTCTGCTGAACTCAAAAGAGTTCGTGTTCCGTCACTAAAAAGGGCCAGCTGTCGAAACGAATGTGACCAGGGAGACGCGGACCAGCTTGAAACAGAGGAGCGCGTCGCGACAGGTATGCCGTTCAATTACTAGCCTACGGACGATCTTATGAACCGTCGACTGATGTCACGGCGTGCCGCTCTGAGGGTCGGCGGCGCGGGCATGTTGGGACTGAACCTGCCCGGCTTGCTGCGCGCCGAACAGCACCCCGCGGCGCTCCCGACCCGCGCCAAAACAGTGATCTTCCTCTTCCAATGGGGCGGGCCAAGTCACATAGACACTTTCGACATGAAGCCGGCTGCACCGGACACGATTCGCAGCCCGTACCGCTCGATTTCGACGTCCGCCGACGGAATCGAAGTCTGCGAGCTGCTGCCGGAAACCGCCCGGCGGATGCATCGTGTGACTTTGATCCGGTCGATGACGCACCGCATGAACAACCATGCCCCCGCGGGTTACTACGCAATCACTGGGCACGCGCCGCCGAGCGACGATCAGCGATTGCGGGATTCCCTGGACCTGTATCCAGCCTACGGCAGTGTTGTGGATCATCTGGCGCCCAATACAAGTGGCATGCCCACGTTCGTTTCCTATCCCCATGTCATCCGCGATGGCTCGATCGTCCCTGGCCAACACGCGAGTTTCTTAGGGAAAAAACACGACCCGCTGTTTTTTCTCGAGGACCCCAACTCGTCCAACTTCAGCCTTCCAGAGCTGAGCTTGCCCGAGCATCTTCCACTCGAGAGGCTCCAACGGCGGCGCGAATTTCAGACGCTGGTGGATCAACAAGCCCGCCTGCTGGACTACTCGGCCGAGGCACAGGGATTAGATGACTACTACCGAAGAGCGATTGGAATGTTGACCAGTGACCGGGTCCGCCAAGCGTTCGATCTGTCGGCAGAATCACCACAGCTCAGAGATCGCTACGGGCGAACGACGTACGGTCAAAGCTGCCTGCTGGCCCGGCGGCTCGTTGAAGCGGGTGTGAAGTTCGTCACTGTCTATTTCTCCAACAGCATCGGTGGCCGCAGAATTGGATCGGGAGGCTGGGATACGCACGGCTTTGACAACACGAGGATGTACAAGATTGTCGATAAGTATCACTTTCCGATTACCGACCAGACCCTGCCCACGTTGCTCGACGACCTGGCTGACCGCGGGTTGATAGAGGATACTCTCGTGGTTTGGATGGGCGAGTTCGGACGGACTCCTTTGATCAACAAGAACGCCAGCCGCGATCATTGGCCGCGGTGCTACACCGCGCTGCTGGCGGGAGGAGGTGTCAAAGGAGGGTACGTCTACGGCAAGTCCGACGCGCACGCCATGTACCCCGATGAACGTCCCGTCAAACCGGAGGACCTGGCGGCGACGCTCTTCTATCTACTGGGAATCGACCCGGCGAGCGAGATCATCGACCGCAACAACCGGCCACTAGTCATTGGCGGACGTCCACTGTTGGACGTGATCGCGTAGGCGTTTCAAGAGCTCTCTCTCAGTGGTCGTGCAGCTTTTGCGCTTCATGCCAGTCCGCCAAACTCTGGCGAGTTCGGCTACGCTGCAAATCAGCCGCTGGGCGTTAGCCGGCGTTAGCCCACGGTTCCCGAGCGAAACCGACGCGATAGCGTCCGGGGAGGGGTGGCCCGGGAGTGATCGCCCCTCGCGTGCCCCCTCTCCGGCCCTTTGGGCCGACTCTCCCCGAGGGGAGAGTGACGAAATCAGCCTTCGACAACGCGCTCGCATAGCTGATTGTCATGTTGCGCCTTGAGACGGCGGAATCCGTCACGTGTGGCTGTCCGCGGCTGACTGCGGGCGGATCCATCTTCCTGCTACGGGTGTGCAGGGCGAGCGGCCGAAGACGCAGTGTAAATTGTAAGTGTTTGTATAATAACATCTTATGTCAACAAAACGTTTGTTGGGCTGAGGCAAATCGGTGATTTTGGCACGGGCATTGCGATGAATTAGTCTGTTTACGGAATTCATAGTGTCAAAATGGCAGATACGGAGCAGAGGCAATGACACTGCAAAAAAACGAAGAAAACCGGGCCGGCTCCCGGTGTCTATTTTTGGTCGCATCTCCCTACGCGACGCGTTTGCCCTACGAACGGTCGGTGATCTTGCTGGTTCGTAGCGAGCTACGCGGGGTCACTGGGATCTTTATGGATTCCGAAGTCCGCGAAGCGCTGAAGCAACTCCGGCAGGACACCGATGGGCCCGAGGCACCAGTGGCAGAATCGGTTGCCTCCCAGTTGAAGCTGCGCGTGGTCAATTGGCCAACGCACGAGTTGCAGGCTGAACTAGAGCAGGGCCTGTGGCTGACGACGCCTGCGCTGCAAGAAGATCTGCTGCGAGAGGACGACCTTTGGGTGGAGCTCGTACGCAGAGTCGGGCGTGAGGTCCTACAGGATTCGCTCGGCATCGAAGAGTTCCCGACCGATCCGACGTTCAACTGAGCCTCTGCCTTGAACTCTTGTTGTTTGAGCCGCTCGGCTGATGGTAACGGAGCGGCATCAGCGGTAGGCCGGAACAAGCGGCTGGAGAGCTGCTGATTTCTTGCATGACGTTCCCGCCGCGCCGTTCCGGCGGCACCAATTCCGATGCGTTTTGTGTTTGACGCATGCCGGAACTGCGCGGCGGATAAATCGTATGTTGATGGATGTACTTTGCGCCGCTTGTTCCGGCCTACCAAGCTCGTACGCAGAGTCGGGCGTGAGGTCCTACAGGATTCGCTCGGCATCGAAGAGTTCCCGACCGATCCGACGTTCAACTGAGTCTATGCCTTGAATCATCGCAGCAGTTTGGATCGCAAATTCGCAATTTGTTCCTGCCGCTCTGATTCTGTCCCCTGTGGGTCGAACTGCACGGGAGCAGCCCGCAACGCCTCCAGCTGGTCGGCCGCCGCTCGCCGTTTTTCGATGTCGCGGTGTGACAGTAGCCGCAGCCAAACCGACTCGTCGTTGGCGAGCCAGACGGCCACGCCTTGGGGACAATCTGAGCAAGCGCACGACAGGTCGTCGCGGATGCGTGCCAGCCGCAGTCCTTGCTCACGGCTTAGCCCGCTCGACTTCGCGCGAGCCAGGTGAGCGAGGACAGCGATTCCCAGTTCACGCAGGCGCCGATCTGCCGCTTGACGTTGCGCGAACTCAGGGCTATCGAGTTCTTCGATCAAGCCTTCAACTTGTCGATGGGAAATGTGCGGCTCTTGGCCAGCGGCCGAGAACAGCTGTGACTCGATGTCACGCGCCGTTTCGAGTACCCGCCAGTCCGGCCGCAGCATTTGCAGGAACGGGATGAAGTGTCGTTGGCAGACTTCGGGCTCGGCCAATACCAGGTGCCAGACGGAGGCAAACCGATAGGCTCGCCGCGTCCCACCTTCTTCGACAGTGAGCTCAACGGGGCGGCTAGGCTCTTGGACAAAGACCACACTTTGATCGACGCGACTTGAGACGGACTTTCTGAGGAACCGACAACTGTCCTCGGCGAGCCAGATCTCAATCGACTCTCTGCCATCGGAGCGATTGTACTTCAGAGATCGTGTGGCAAAACCGCCGTCGATGGCCAGTGACTCTTGCACGCCCTCGTCGTCGGAAGCCGCGCGCCAACTGCCTGCTCTGAGGTGCGTGGCGACGAGTCTGCCCAGGACGATTTCGAACCGCACCCAATTCTGACGGGCTAGGTCAACCTCCCGTTCTGCGTTGTCGGCGTAAACATCCGTGTGGAGGAGGAGCGAGAAGACAACAACAGCGTTCCATCGCCGCATGGACACCCCCCTTTCCTAGCGGGCGCCGTGTGGGGCCTGGGCTGGTGCGACGGAGCAGGCCAGTGGTGGGTCGGCCGGTTCGCCGCCGAGAACGTCCACCCAAGACCCTGCGTGCTCCGTCGATTTGTATTTGCCAGCTCAACGTCTAATGACGCCCGGGGTCCACAGCATAATATCGGAATCCGCGGCGTTGCCACCACGCGAATTTCCCCCAAAAGCACAGCTAGCATTGCGCGCTGCGGCGAGCTTGCTGAGGAGTTGACCAGGGCGGCGGCCAGGCGAATGCCTACCGTCCACACGCGACGGGGCTGAGGGCTACCCAATCATCGGACTTCAGGCCGTGCGTGTGCAGCACCACCTCCCCCGCGCGCTTTCCCGGGCAAGCCAGCAGGGCACCTAGTTCCGGTCGAGACTCGCAGAACTCAAGGGAACGTTCCAGGCCCATGACGAAGAATGCCGTGGCGAGTGCGTCGGCCCGTGCGGCGGTGGGCGCCAGCGCGGTAGCCGACAGTAGCTGATCGGCCGGAAAGCCTGTCCGCGGATCGAGAACGTGACCGTACCGCTTGCCGCCGAAATGGAAGAATTGGTTTCCTGACCCCGAGGTGCCCAAGGCACGATCGCGGAGAACTACTTCCGCCAGCTGCTGCTGCTGGCGCAGTGGATGTCGCACGGCGATCCACCATCCACCCGCGGCGCTTTCGGTCATGCGGGCGCCGCGAGCTAAGAGGCTGCTGCGGCCGCCGTGAATCAAGAAGTTTTCTACATTAGCTCGCCGTAATAACTCGGCAGCTCGATCGAGCGCATATCCTTTGCCGATGCCACCAAAGTTGATTTCCATCCCTGCTCGGCGGAAGCGCACGGTGTGATGTTCGTCGTCCAGCTCCAGCCACTGAGATCCCACTTGTTGCAGCGCGGCGTCGATCGCCTCTTTGGTCGGATGCCGTCCTTCACGGCGGTGAAATCCCCAAGTCTTTCCCAATGGAGCCGCTGTGATGTCAAAAGCGCCCTTGGTTTCAGCGTGTAGGCGTGACGAGGTTTGCAAGAGTTTGAAAAGCTCGGCCGAAACGGCGGCACACTCGCCGTTTGCAGTTTGATTAACGCGGCTAACTTCGCTATGCGCCCGATAGACGGTCAGCTGGTCTTCGATTGACTCCACCAGATCGAGTGCTTCGAGGGCCGCTTCGACGCCTGCTTCGTGCTGACCGGCGTTCAACAGCACTTGGAACTCGCAGGCCATCGCATCTCGGGCGACTTGAACCAGATAGGTTGCCTTGCGGTTCGCGGCAGTGGTTTTGGAGGACTCGGCATCTTCGACGGAGTCCAGCTGTGATGGCAGGTCGGAGATGGCGTCGATGGCGGCCTTGCCCACGACGAACTCACGGCGCGTCGACTTAGTCTTTCGCTGCATGTTCCGATTATACCCTGAACTCTTGGTTTTGAAGTTGCGAGTTTCGCAGGGCTATGTCCACGAGATGTCGAATTCGTGCGCTTTCGTAAGCGCGAAGCGTCAGCGAGGGGCGAGTGGCGTACCAACGCAAGCCATTCCCTCGTTTACGCTTCGGGTTCCGATTAAGCTGAAAGCGCAACTTCCAAAACTTACGCTTCGCGCTTACGATTGAAGCAGACCTTAGAGCTCCCGGCCGGGCGGTGTTGAGCACGATCTCCGGACGTGGACGCCGAGACGGCTGGCCTTTACGCTGTAGTAAGCTGGGAATAACCTCATCGACCGGCGTAGCCCTGACTGACCTGGCGAATACGCGAGCTGGACGGATGACCACAATCACCTACTTGATCCGACGCGTCCGGTTGTTGGTGCTGGTATCAACCGCCGGTGTGATTTTTGTTGGCATCGTCGGCCTCGGGCAGGGTGGTTCGCCAAGCAGTTCGAAACAGCGGGCGCGGCTTCCCCAGTTTCGACTGGACGATTCATCACAGCCGTTTTTCACCGACTTGTTCAGCCAGCTGCGCGGTCCGCGCCCGGCAGGCCGTTCCTCGCCGGATGCCAAAGTGGATTCAGTTTCTACCCCAGGTTTGTCGCCGACCGACGCCGTAGGGACACCAGCAGGATCGGCTTGGCCGGCGTTGATTTCCGCCACGACGCTTGCCGATGAGATTGAGGCGCTGAAGATTGCGATCGACAAGAACGTTACAACGCCAAGCGACTTTGCGGGGCGCGGAGTCAAACTGGTTCGTCGTGATTTTTCGATATTGGCCACGCTGTTTGCCGTCGTTGCAGAGTACGACGGAGACGTTCGTTTTAAGCACAGTGCTGCGATCGCTCGTGATCGATTTGCGCGGGCGGCGGCCAACGCGCGGGCTGCTGGAAGTACCAACGTATACAACGAAGCCAAGCAGCGCAGGCGAGACTTGCAAGATCTTCTCGGCGGATCGAGGCTGAGCGGTGAACCGAGCCGTGTGGACTGGGAGCGAGTAGCCGCGCGCAGCGCCCTCATGCAGCGTCTGAAAGTCGGGCTGCGGGAGCGACTTGTCGTCGGGACCAGGGACGGCAGCGAGTTTTCCCGTCGACAGGAGATCTTGCTCCACGAAGCCGAGATCGTCGCCGCCATTGCCGAAGTGCTGACCCAGGAAGGCATGGAGGACGGCGACGACGAGGAGTACGCGGCGTTGTCTCGGAGGATGCAAGCTGCCGCGGTGGATCTGGTCGGCGCCGTCAAGATGACTGCCCCAGAACGTGCTCGGCTGGCGGTCGGGCAAGTGTCACAGGCCTGCGCGGATTGCCACGAGCTCTACCGCTAGCATCCAGATTCGCCCTGGTAGCTCGGCACCGCGTCTGCTACTCTCCCGGCTGCCTTTCGCTCCGGCAGGTTCCTGCTGCGACTCGTTGGCTGTAATTCCCTTCTTACGACCGCTGTTCTGGTCCGTTTCGCTGTGATCCAGCGCACAGGTTAAGGAGACGTTGTTCATGAGAACTCGGCTTGTTCTGCACGTCTTGTTGTTTGCTGTCCTAGCGTGGCCTCTTCCGGCGGCCGTGGCTGGACCACCGTGGGCGTCTCTGTTGCCGTTCCGGCGTGTTGAAGCCAAGCCGGAAGTTGGCTACGAACTGACCGAGAAAGACGGTCCTTGGCTGATCTTGGCGGCCAATTTTTCTGGCGACGGAGCTGAGTCGCAGGCCCAAGAGCTCGTTCATGAACTCCGCCGACGTTTTCGGTTGCCGGCCTATATCCACCGCCAGCATTTCGACTTCTCAGACGGAATCGACCAAGTTTCCTACACGCAGCCGCACAAACGCAGGCGCTACAACCAGGCCGCGCAGTACGACGCGATTGCGGTGCTGGTAGGTGACTTTGCCGACATCAACGACGCCGACCTCGCCAAGACGCTTGACAAGATCAAGTACGCACGTCCTGACTGTCTCGACTTGGAGAAAAGAGAAACGTCGACTCAGAGATTCGCGGGCCTGCGGGAACTGTATCGCAAGATGAACCGTGATGAGTCGAAGCGGCGAAGAGGACCTATGGGAACTGCCTTCGCCACGCGTAACCCGCTGCTACCCCAAGAGTACTTCACTCAAGGGGGGCTGGATCCGTTCGTGGCCAGCTTGAATCGGCGTGTGAAGTTCTCGCTGTTAGACAACCCTGGCAAGTTCACGGTGAAGGTCGCCACATTCCGTGGGGACTCGACGATCAATATGAGCAAGATCGCGGAGCTCGAGGCGACGGGCGAGGTCTCGGATAAACTGGAGGTGGCTGCTGAGCAAGCACATCGGCTGACGATGGCACTTCGGAAACGGAAGGTGGAAGCGTACGAGTACCACGACCGGCATGAGAGCCTGGTGACGATTGGCAGTTTCGAGTCCGAAGGGGTCCCTCTTTCGAACGGCACGATTGACATCAACCCCGAGATGCTGAGCATCATGCAGAAGTACGGTGCGGCGAAACGCAGTATTCCGGGCCTCTCGGAAGTAGGTCTGCAGCCCCGCACGCTCGAGGGGATCCCGTTTGATATTCAGCCGTATCCGATGGCTGTCCCTCGTCGCTCCTCCTCAATCGGAGCTGCTTACTCGCGCCGAGGGCTGTTTCGCTGAGCGAGGCTGACGCCGGCCGGTGGACTACTCGACCGCGACAGGTCCCCGTTGCTATGCTCAAGGTATGGCAACGCATCGACTCGTCTTAGGAACTCATAATCGGAAAAAGGGAGTTGAGCTGGCAGAGCTGCTGGCTCCGCACGGTGTCCGATTGTGCACTCTGGCCGACTTTGACAATCCGCTGAGCGTCGAGGAGACCGGCGATTCTTTCGCCGCCAACGCGATCCTCAAAGCCACTCAGCAAGCCTCTCATCTCGGTGAGTGGGTGCTTGGCGAGGACAGTGGGTTATCGGTCAATGCGCTAGGAGGGGCGCCTGGCATCTACTCGGCGCGATATGCTGGTGAACGGGCCGACGATGATCGCAACAACCGGCGTCTGCTCGACGAATTGCAAGAGACGCCTGGCGAGCAAAGGCAGGCTCACTACGTTTGCCACACTGCTCTAGCCGATCCAACTGGTACTGTACGTGCCCAAAGCGAGGCGCGCTGTTATGGACGGATCCGATTTGAACCCGCCGGATCGGGTGGATTCGGCTATGATCCATTGTTTGAAATCGTGGAGTACCATCGGACGTTTGCAGAGTTAGGAGGCGTGGTCAAGTCGGTGCTGAGCCACCGTTCAAGAGCGCTACGGGCGATGACATCCAGGCTGCTTGCGACTTTGCGCGACGGTGGCCCTTAGTGAGTTGGACCGGGCCCCGTGTGGTCACGGCAGAAGCACAGCGCGGCGCAACTAAAGTCCCTTCTCCCCACCGGGGAGAAGGTGGCCGGATGCGCACGACGCGAAGACTTTGACCGCTAGTAGTACGGAGACCTTCAGGAGTAATCCGGTTTTATCACAAGAGGTTGGCGATGATTCCAGACCGACGAATACGAACGGCGTGCGGGCTCTGGCTGGTCGTGGCCGTATCATCGGCAGCTGGGCAGACCAGCACGGCGGCGGCAGAGGCACGCGATGCACGCATCGTGACTTGGGTTGCGGCTAACTTAGATCCGCTACTCGAGCTGTACCGCCATTTTCATTCACACCCGGAGCTGTCGCTTCACGAGCGACAAACAGCAGCTCGACTGGCTGAAGAACTACGCTCTGCGGGTGCTGCCGTCGAAGTAGGAATTGGCGGACACGGCGTGGTGGCCTTGATTCGCAACGGCGACGGCCCCACGGTCATGATTCGCACTGATCTCGATGCGCTCCCAGTTACCGAGCAAACCGAGTTGGCGTACGCGTCAAAGGTCAGGGTTACGAACGATGCCGGTGCAGAAGTCGGGGTCATGCATGCCTGTGGTCACGACGTGCACATTACGAACTTGATCGGTGTGGCCCGCTGTTTGGCGGAGCTACGCGGACAGTGGTCGGGAACAGTGATGTTCATTGGCCAACCGGCCGAGGAGCGGGGAGCGGGTGCCAAAGCGATGCTCGACGACGGCCTGTTCGAGCGATTTCCGCGGCCTGACTTCGCCATTGCTTTGCATGTCGATTCGTCGCTGGCAGCGGGAAGCGTCGGCTATCGTGCGGGCTACTCGCTTGCCAACGTCGACAGCGTCGACGTTAAGATTCGTGGTAAAGGCGGTCACGGTGCCTATCCGCACGCCACAATCGACCCCATCGTTCAAGCTGCCCAGCTGGTGCTGGCGCTGCAGACGATTGTCAGCCGCGAGGTCAAGCCGATCGAGCCGGCGGTAATCACAGTGGGTTCGATCCACGGAGGAACCAAGCACAACATTATTGGCAACGAGTGTGACTTGCAAATCACGGTGAGAAGTTACTCGGACGCGGTTCGCCAGCAGCTGTTGGATGGAATCAAACGAAAGGCCAAGGCGGTGGCGATGGGTGCTGGAGCGCCGGAGCCCACCGTTACGATTTCCGAAGGGACCCCTTCGATGTTCAACGACCCCGACCTGGCCCGCCGGTTGGATAAGGTATTTCGCCGCGTCTTAGGCGACGAGCAAGTTGCTCAGTCAGAACCGTCGATGGGGGGCGAAGATTTCAGCCAGTACGGACGGGCCGGAGTTCCCGCGTTGATGTTTCGACTAGGCGCGGTTGAACAGCGACGTCTCGACCGCTATGCAGAACTAGGAGCCACTCCGCCTTCGCTGCATTCACCGCGCTTCTACCCGGACATCGAGACTGCGCTTCCCACCGGCATTGTTGCGATGACAGCCGCTGCCATCGACCTGCTACAACATGATTGATGGGCAGTGTGCCGGGAGGAGGCGCGTGTCGCGGGCCAACTGGATCTGGTTCATTCTCTACGTTGTCGCCATGCTGGTTGTCGCTTCGGCTTTGTCCCGGGCGCGGCAGCGTGCGATCGGCCAGCTTGCGACGAGGCAGGCGCGGACCGACTGGGAGGATTGGCAGACCGAGGCAGTCCGGCAATCAGCAGGCGATGGTCCCGTTCATCGGCGGATTTCGCGCAGCGAGGAACCTCCGGAGCTGGTGCTCTTAAGGGACCATTTCTTTACCTGCCTGGGTGGACTTTGGCTGTTTACCACGGCCCTGTTTCTGACACTCTTGTTTATGATACGTGGCGTCTCCTCAGGCCGACGGTTTGAAGTTCACGTAGACCGTCTTTCCACGTGATCGTCTTTCTTCACTCTCCCCCTCGGGGAGAGTCGGCCCGAGGGGCCGGAGAGGGGGAGCCCTCGGCGGACGCTGTGCGTCGGTTTCGCTGGGGAACCGTGGGCTAACGCTCAGCGGCTGATTTTGTGTCGCGGCTCATCCTCTTGATTTTGTAGATCCTGTCAAAAGCAGAAGACAGGATTAACATGATGAGCAAGATGGAGGGGACAAGCTCCACAGCAGGATGCCCATCACACCCACCCGCGACATCCCTGCAAGATGCTCGGGAGGGCGAGGCTCCTGCCGAGCCGAGGGACATCGGAGTGACGGCTATGGTGCAGACCGTGGGGCTAACGCCCAGCGGCTGATTCGGATCGTAGCCGAACTCGCCAGAGTTTGGCGGACTGCATGAAGCGTAAAGGCTGCACGACCCGCCAGCGGGAGGGTCAAGTGGATGTCCTGCCTGTGCTGCTCTCCGGCAGAGCCTAGAATGTGAGTCTGAATGCGTGTGCATACGTTAAGACAAGTTGGCCATTCTTTGTACGGGTGATCGGCATGACCAGTTTCAGTCCGCTCAGTTTCGTTGTTCTCCTCGCATTGCACGCTGACGCCGTCGAGCAGGGGCCTAGAGATAGTGCACCGTCCGGCTTGTCAGCGGGTGTGGCACGGGCGGATATCACTCCCCCAGTTGGTATTGCCCAAATGAACTGGGGTTCTCAATCCCACATCCTCTCTCAAGGAAATGATCCACTAGGCATGTGTGCCACGGCGTTGGTGCTCAGCGATGGGACTACCAAGTTCGCGATGGTCGATATTGACCGTTTGTTCGTGAAAGGCTTAGAAGCGTCCATTTCGCGTGCAGCTGAGCTGACTGGCATCCCCGCCGACAACATTCGTCTGGCCGCAACCCACACGCACGCCGCCGTGAATATCTCCGCGGCGAAAGGGCCTGCGGGTCTAGATCTGAGTGACTATCAGGCGGCGGTCATGCGATACGACCAATACCTAATTGACAAGGTTGTGGGGTTGATTGTCGAGGCGAATTCCAAACTACAACCGGTGCACATCTACGGTGATCAGGGCGAAGGCAGGATTAACATCAATCGGCGGGTACGAGCCAAGGGCGAGCATCCGCCAGCCGTTGGCCGAAATCCGGCAGGATTTGTCGATCGTGATCTGATCGTCTTTCGCGTCGACGATGCGGAAGGAAATCCGATCGCGGTGCTGGTCAACTTTCCTTGCCATGGAACGGTGTTGGCCTACGAGAACAAACTGATTTCGCCCGACTGGATCGGCATGACTCGTCGGGTGATCGAGGATGCGATGCCCACCGCGAAATGCCTGTTTTTTCAAGGTGCCGCGGGAATCAAGGCCCCATTGAAGGCTTCACAGGCGACTTGACCGTTGCTTACCGACTCGGCGCGATCCTCGGACACGGCGCAGCGTCTTTAGCGTTGGGAATTGAAACGGTTCATCGCGTGCCGACGTTCGAAGGATTTGTCGAGTCAACTGCCTATCAGGCCAAGCAGCATTGGCGCGTCAAAGGGCCTCGAGACGGCACGCTAACCCGGCTGAGCAGGACGATCGATCTGCCGCGGCGACGATATTCGGCAGAAGAGATTGCGGGGATGGCTTCGAGGTTGGAGGATGCGATTCGAAAATCAAAGAAAGCTCGAGCAAGCCAGGATCCTTGGAGGATCCACCAAGCTGAGGCCCGTGTTCGACGTTTTCGAGACCTGCTCACCAAATGGCGTCAACCAGTTCTCGATCAGCCGATACAGGTGCAAGTAGAAGTGTGGCGAATCGGTGAGGTAGGGATCGTCTCGATGCCAGGAGAGCCCTTTGCAGAAATCGGCGTGGCCGTGCGAGAAGCCTCGCCCTTTGCGTACACGATGTTCTGCGGATACTCCGACGGCATCGGCGGCGACTATCTGCCAATGAGCTGCGAATACGATTTTGGAGGATATGAGGTCGAGCGGACACCCTATGGAAGAAAGGCGGACGAGAAACTGATCGCCGAGACGGTTGACCTCTTGAAGACCCTTACTCCGGTATCTGCACAAGAATGACCATCTCGGATCGAACGGGACGAGAGCCGCATGAAAATTGCACGAATCGAGACTCAGGTTTGCCATGCTCGGATGCGAAACTGGATCTTCGTAAAGGTGGTCACGGATCAGCCCGGCTTATACGGTTGGGGAGAGGCGACGCTCGAATGGCATACGCGAAGCGTGCTGGGTGCGATCGACGATCTCCAGCCACTACTCATCGGCGAAGACCCCACCGCGATCGAGAAACTCTGGCAGATGATGTGGCGGCAGCATTTCTGGCATGGCAGTGGTGTCGTGCGGTCAACAGCGATCGCGGGCATTGATCTGGCGCTTTGGGACATCCTTGGTAAGCTGCATGGCGTTCCATGCCATCAGCTATGGGGCGGACCTGTGCGAGATCATATTCGACTTTACTGTCACCTAGGTGGAGGGAACCTCGAGAGTTTCTATGAAAGCTCGGTGGAGGATGCGAAGCTCTTTGAAGAATTGGCTCACCAGGCCGTGGCCGAGGGCTTTTCCGCATTCAAGTCGATGGCGGTTCCACCGACGATGCCTCTGGAAGGGTTGCCGCCTATCCGGGCTGCCGAAGCTTGCGTGTCGAAGATGCGTGACGCCGTCGGCGATGAGATCGACATCATGGTCGATTGCCATGCTCGACCGTCGCCGGCGATGGGTTTGCAATTCGCGAAGGCCCTTGAGCCTTACGGACTCTACTTCTTGGAGGAACCCTGTTGGCCCGAGAACGTCGCTGGTTTGGCAGCAATCAACGCTTCTGTCAGCACACCGATCGCGACCGGCGAGCGTCTGACCCATCTGGCTGCGTTTCGCGACCTTTTCGCAGCGCGCGGCTGCGAAGTGTGCCAATTGGATCTCACGCACTGCGGAGGGTTCAGCGAGGCAAGACGCATCGCGGCTTTAGCAGACGCCTATCGCATCGCATTGGCACCTCATAATCCTCAGGGCCCGGTCAGCACCGCCGCTTCGTTAGAGTTTGGTTTTTCCCAACCCAGCTACGTCATCTGTGAATCGGTGCATCGTGACGTGCCGTGGCGCGACGACGTTGTCCAAGAGGGGTTCGCGATTGACCCAAAAACTCGAACGGTCACTCCCAATTCGAAACCAGGATTGGGGATCGAGATTTCCGAGTCCGAGGTCAAGAAACATCCGTTTGAACAGGAGTTGGCTCAGCGAGTCTGGTATCGAGACGGCAGCGTTGGCGACTGGTGAGGGCATCGGGCCGATGAGTAGTTATGATGGAGTTATGTCCAGCTTGATCGATGTTGTGCCGCGGCGGTCCATACCTGAGCCCGTGCGCATCACGAATTGGCCGCTCCGCGACGATGGGGTACGAGCCTGGTTGATGGTCGGCGGCCTCGTCCTGGTCAGCGCCCTTGCCGCAGCAGTAGCCGACCGCATGCTGGTTGGATGCGTCACCCTAGCCGCGCTGGCCCTTTCGGTGTGGCGATTGTGGTTTCCGGTTACTTTCGACTTCAGCTCGAGAGGAGTCGTGCAGACTTGCTGGAAACGCCAACGGCGAATCACCTGGTCCCAGATCCCCCGCTACGAGGTTCTTTCGCGAGGAGTGCTGTTGTCCGCAGACGAAGAACCCACGCCGTTGGCACCCCTACGGAGCATCTATGTCGGCTGGCATGGGCAGCGAGACGAACTATTGCATTTGCTGGAGTTTTTTGTGGGTGGCCGTCTCCCCGCCGAGCAGACCTCTGCAGGTCCCGAGGCCGCGATCACTCCTACTCATGACAAGCTACAACCTCACTAAGCTCAGAACTGAGTTCTTCGCGGCTCGCAAATCAACGACTTACGTCGCTGATTTGGCATCACATCCCTGTGATGCAGCAGGCGCGTTGAGAAAATCAACAGACTGCTAGCCGTCGTGTTTGCCGGAGTTATTCGTCCGCCTTAAAACAGGCGACGGGATGCGGCGCTCCTTCAAGCTGTGGAACTGCCGTGCGGCAGGCAGGTTCTACGAGAC
Organism: Pirellulaceae bacterium; assembly: GCA_965223305.1. GTDB lineage: Bacteria > Planctomycetota > Planctomycetia > Pirellulales > Pirellulaceae > CBDCWT01. The sequence goes on from CBDCWT010000036.1 coordinate 51,957, forward strand.
AACATCGGTCGGCGAAAGCACACCCCGTGTAAAGCTGATCCGGCGACGGAATCTCTCCTTCCAGTCGAATTCGTTGTTGCTGATCGATCCGTTGAGGATCGGGGATGGGGGCCGCTGACAGCAACGCCTGGGTGTAGGGATGACGGGGATTGCTATACAGCTGGTTGGACTCCGCCAGCTCGACGATGCGACCCAGGTACATCACGCCTACCCAATCGGCGATGTGCCGGACAATCGCCAGGTCGTGGGCAATAAACACATAGGCGATTCCCAAGTCCTGTTGTAGTTGCGTCAGTAGATTGACTACCTGCGCCTGGATGGAGACGTCCAATGCTGAGACTGGTTCATCGCAAACGATCAACTTCGGTTGGACCGCTAGTGCACGTGCGATACCGATTCGTTGCCGCTGCCCACCCGAGAATTCGTGTGGGTATCGATTGAGAAACTTGGGGTCGAGACCTACCAAATCCATCAACCGCATGGCTTCGAGTTTTTGCAGCTGGGGAGGCTGCAGACGAAAAATCTGCATCGGCTCGCGGATGATGTTCCCCACCGTCATGCGCGGATTCAGCGAAGCGAAGGGATCCTGGAAGATCATCTGAATCTCGCGGCGAAATGGTAGCATCTTGTCGGTAGACAGGTTGTCGATCCGCTGCCCTTCAAAGTGGATGCTGCCGCCGGTCGGACGGACGAGGTTGACGATGGCGCGGGCTGTGGTGGACTTGCCGCAGCCGGATTCGCCGACGATCCCCAGCGTCTGGCCCGGCTGGACCGTGAAGCTGACGCCATCTACGGCACGTATCAGGGCACGGGCTTGCTTGAGGAATCCGCTCCTGCGCACCGGGAAGTGAACTTGGAGGTCCTGGACCTGCAGCAGCGGCGGCGCTGGGGAGGCATGGCCGTTCGGTGGGATCATCGGTCGGCCTCCCGTTCTCTCAGCTGTTGAAGATCGACGAAACATGCGAAGTCCCCGCCATCGGGACGATCGACTGGCAGCGGATCCTCGCGCTGGCAGCGCGGGAGCCGATAGCTGCAACGCTCGGCGAAAGCGCAACCGGGCGGTATCTTCGCCATGTCCGGAGGTTGGCCTGGAATCGCGTGGAGTTGGTCGCTGGTCTCTCGATCCCATCGTGGAATCGACTCGAGCAGACCAAGCGTATAGGGATGATGTGGCGCGGCGAACAGGCGTCCGACATCCGCTCGTTCGACAATTCGGCCACCGTACATGACCAACACGCGATGGCAGCTATTTGCCACCACGCCGAGGTCGTGGGTGATCAGGATGATCGCCGTTCCTTCGGCTTCCTGAAGCTCGTGCATCAGTTCCAGGATTTGCGCCTGGATGGTAACGTCCAGAGCAGTCGTCGGCTCGTCAGCGATGAGCACGTCGGGTTTGCAGAGCAATGCCATGGCGATCATGACTCGCTGCCGCATGCCGCCCGAGAATTGATGCGGATAGTCGAAAATCCGCCGATCGGCAGAGGGAATACCAACTCGTTCAAGCATTTCGATGGCGTGCCGGCGGGCCTGCCGCGGATCGTGACCGAGATGGAGCATCGTGACTTCTGTCAGCTGCTCTTCGATCGTCAAGAACGGATTGAGTGCGGTCATGGGATCCTGAAAGATCATGGCGATGCGATTGCCCCGGATCTCCGCCAGCTGCTGCTTTGCCAACGTAAGCAGATCTCGGTCGTCGTAGATCGCTTTTCCTGAGACGACCTTGCCGGGAGGGCGGGGTATCAAACCCATGATCGCCAGGTTGGTGACTGACTTTCCCGATCCTGATTCTCCGACGATTCCCAGTGTTTCGCCGCGGGCCAAGTCGAACGAGATACCCCTTACGGCGCGAACTACGCCATCGTCTGTATGGAACTCGACGCCCAAGTTCTCGACTTCCAACAGTGGCTTGCTCATGTTGACACAACTATTTGTTTTTCATCCGTGGATCTAACGCATCCCGTAGACCGTCTCCGAGGAAGTTGAGTGCAAACAGTGTTGCCGCAAGTGTTAGCCCGGGAAAGAGCACTAGCCACCAGTAGATCTTGACCGGCGTAATCACCTGAATCCCCTCGTTCACCAGCAGGCCCCACGAGACGTCAGGAGGTGCCACCCCCAATCCGAGGAAGGAGAGAAACGCCTCGAACAGCATCACGGCGGGAATCGTCAAGGTCAAGTAAACGATGACGATCCCCATGACGTTGGGGATCAGATGGCGCAGGACAATTCGCATCCGGCTCGCGCCGATTGCGCGAGCAGCTTCGACAAACTGTTCGTTTTTCAGCGAAATGACCTGCCCGCGAACGACGCGGGACATAGTGAGCCAGTAGATGGCACCAATCAAGATGTAGAAGACCATGATTTGATTGATCCCCAGCGCATCTAGTTTGGCTTTGTTTTCGTCGGCGTTGAGAATGGTGATTACAAAAATCACCACGAAGATAAACGGTATCGAGTAGAGTATATCGACGATCCGCATCATCAGGTTGTCCGCCCACCCACCCAGAAAGCCGGCGGTCGCACCGTAGGTTACGCCGATGGCCAGCGAGACGAGTGTGGCTACGATGCCAACCATCAGGGAGACTCGCGCGCCCCAACAGACGCGCGACAGCACATCTCGGCCCAAGGCATCGGTTCCGCAGTAGGACGGAATGCACCAGTCTCCGAACAGAGCGACGCGAATCCGTAGCAGCTGGCGTGTGATTGGCCCTGGATTATGCCAGAGCTTCATCAGCGGATCCTGCTGCTGCTTCTTTTGCGCGAGCTGTTGCCGTATGGCTGCCGATTGGCTTGGCGGAGCCGCGGCGGCCTGCCTTTCGAGTTGCGCGAGCTCCGCGTGGAACCGTTCGAGCTCCGTCTGTAGCGAGTTTTCCGCAAATCCTAAATCCGCCCGCGCGCCCAGGGCGACCGAGGATGCGGGCAGCGGCGGCAGAAACAACCGATTTCGCAGATCCTTGTCCAGTGGCGACTGTAGCGGTAGCAGAGGCGTCAGCAGCGCCAGCAGCGACATGGCGGTCAGGAAAATCAGGGAGATCATGGCTGCCCAGCTGCGGCGCAGCCGGCGCCACGCGTCTTGCCACAACGAGATCCCGCGCAGGCTCCGTGCTTCGTCCAGTAACGCCGCGTAGCGGTCAACGTCGCCGACTGCAGGCGTTTGTGCCGGGGTCACGTCCATTAGACTGCTATTGCGCTCCCGCTACTCATACTTCACGCGTGGATCGATAAAACCGTAGGAAACGTCCACCAGTGTGTTCATCACGAACAGAATAAACGTATAGACGACAACCATCCCCAGCGCGAGTGGATAGTCGCGTTCTAATGCCGCCTCGATGAAGTGGCTGCCCATGCCAGGCAGGAAGAAGATCCGTTCCAACACCAATGAACCGGTGAGGATTCCGGCTGTCGCAGGTCCCAGATACGAGACAACAGGTAGCATCGCACCGCGCAACGCATGACGGATCACGACCCGCCGATCGTCGAGGCCTTTGGCGTACGCAGTGCGAATATAGTCCAAGCCGAGCACCTCCATCATGCCCGTACGGGTGAGCCGCGCGATATACGCGGCAAAGGGTGCTCCCAAGCAGAGTGCCGGAAGGATCGCCTGTTCCAAGGTGCCCCAACCCGCCGCGGGAAACAGTTGAATGACAAACACGAACAGGACGACCGCCAGGCTGGCCAGCACGAAGTTCGGCACAGCGATCCCGACCGTTGCGGCACCCATCACCCAAACATCCAGCATCGTGTTGCGGCGGATTGCCGACAGGACACCAGCAGCCACTCCTAATGTCAACGCGAAGGCCATCGCAAAAATTCCCAGCGATACTGAAACAGGAAATCCCTGGGCGATGATCTCGTTGACCGTGTAATCTTCCCGTCGCAACGAAGGGCCAAAGTCGCCGCGGAAGATCAGCGCGGTGAGACTGTCGCTGTACTGTTCCCACCGCGAAGCATTCATGTTGTAGCGCTCCTTGATGTTCCTCTCGATCTCCGGCGGCAGGCTGCGTTCATCGTCAAAAGGTCCACCGGGCACAGCGCGCATCAAGAAGAAGCTGCCCGTGTAGACGATCCACAGCGTGGCGAACATCCAGGCTAGCCGCTTTAGTAAGAAACGTATCATCCCCTCATCCTTACCTTCTCCCCAAAGGGAGAAGGGACATGCGGTTGTGACCTTTTCCCAGGCAGGTCGTGCAGTTTCCAGCTTAGTACGTGATTTCTTCTTTCGTCACTCTCCCCTCGGGGAGAGTCGGCCCGAAGGGCCGGTGAGGGGGGGCGCGCTTCGGGGCGATCAACTCCTGAGCAACCCTCCCCGGACGCTACGCGTCCGACCCTCCCGCGAGCGGGAGGGTGACGTGGATGTAAAAGTTGCACGACCTCTCGGAAGTGGGCGGATGTGCAGCTTCTAACTTGGTGCATGATTCCTCCTTTCGTTACTCTCCCCTTCGGGGAGAGTCGGCCCGCAGGGCCGGAGAGGGGGGCACGCTTCGGGGCGATCACTCCTGAGCAACCCTCCCCGGACGTTACGCGTCCGACCCTCCCGCGAGCGGGAGGGTGACGTGGATGTAAAAGTTGCACGACCTCCCGGAGGGGGGAGGACGGGCGGTCCTGCCGTTCCCCCGGAGGTGGAGTAGAAATCGGTGTCAGTCCTTAATTCGTATCAAGTTCAGTGGATGCCGATCCTCGGCGTTTGCATAAAAACCAACGACACGGGGATTCAACATGTGCGGCATGACGTAGAAGTAGATCGGAATGATAGGCAGTTCGCTCATCAATAGTTCTTCGGCCTGGTAGAGGATCTTCGAGCGGAGTTTCGGATCAGGCTCCTGCTGAGCTCGATCGATCAAGTTGTCGTACTCCGGATTGCTCCAGCCGGTTTCGTTGTTTTCGCCTCCGCTAACCCACATGTCGAGAAACGTATTGGGATCGGGGTAATCGCCGATCCAACCAGCTCGCGCCACGGTGTACTCCATCTGGTGGGTCGTGTCGAGGTACGTGGCCCATTCGAGGTTCTTTAGCTCCGCGTTGATCCCGAGGTTGTTTTTCCACTGCTGCTGAATCACCTCGGCGATCGCCCGGTGACTCTCATTTGTGTTGTAGAGAATCTCGAATTTGGGAAATGGTTGGCTGCTCTCTGCATACCGCGATTTCGCCAGCTCGGCGCGCGCCGCTGCGGGGTCGAAGTCGCCGGTTTGTGGCGAGACGTAGCCTGCTAGTCCAGGGGGCACTATATGGCGTGCCGGTTGCTGACCTGCTCGAGTGACTTTCTCGCAGATAAGCCGCTTGTCGATGGCCAGATTCAGAGCTCGCCGCACGTGGACGTCGTCCAAAGGCGGTCGAGTTACATTTAGGCGGTAGAAATAGCTGATCAACGAAGGGGCACTGACGAAATCATCACGATGTTGCAGCTCTTGGACCATGGTATCGGGCGGTTTGATCGCCCAGTCCAACTGACCGTCCAAGTACATGTTTAACCCGGTCGTCAGCGACTTGACCGCCATCGCATCGACGATCTCGAGTTGGACGGTGCGAGCGTTCCAGTACTCGGTGTTCTTGACGAATCGGACTCGATCTCGAAACCTGCGGAATCGCAACCGGAACGGACCATTGCTCACAATGTTCTCCGCCTTGGTCCAATTCGGGACGCCGTGTGTCTCGATGCAGCGACGATTGACCGGGTAGAGGGGATAGAAGGCGACCAGGTTTAGAAAGAAAGGTGTGGAGTTGTTGAGCTGGACAGTCAGCGTGTTGCCTGAGGCTTGAATGCCAACTTGAGTGTCGAAGTCACTGAGCACCTGCTCGCATTTGGCCAGCGCCCCTTCGTATTGCCCCGGTGTATCTTCAGCTACTTTCTCAGGTGCCTTGCAATAGCCGCGCAGGGTACCCGGCTCATCCCAAAGTACGCGACCCTCGTTTGTAGGTTTGATCTCGACGAGATAAATCCAGCTTTCGCGCCAGTCGGCGGTAGCGTCCTCTTGCTCTTTCTCGCTGGCGTCAGGCAACGCGGGTGGCGGCGATTTCACGATCCGCTGGAGAACCCCTCTTTTGATCGTGCCGCGGGGAAATGTTTGCAGCGGATCCGCTCGATCTGCGAGTTCGACCTCAACGCGATCTCCTGGTGACAGTGGGCCCATGTTGTATTTCAGGGCTCCGACCACGTAGTGCAGTTGATAGGCGTACTTGGACGCCGTCTCCGGATGGAGCATGCGCATCCAAGACCAGCGAAAGTCCGCCGCGGTCATTGAACTGCCGTCGGACCAGCGAGCCGTGTCGCGAATTCGGAAGGTGTATGTCTTGCCGTCCGCTGAGATCTCGCACGATTCGGCGATGGCCGGCATCGGCGTGGTGGGGACGTTCCCATTGGGGCCCGGCTTGGCCATCTCCAGGATGTTGCCGTCCTCGTCGACGACCAGCCCCTCCGGGTAGACGCGATAGAGCCCCTCGAACAAGGCCTCGATGATCCGTCCTTCCGGATTCCCGGTTGCCTTGGCGGGGTCGACCGTCTTTACTTCATCTTCGTTGTTAAACGTAAAGTCGGCTCGCGGTAGAGTCCCGAACGACACGGCCCAGGCAAGCGCCGCCAGTCCCAGCAACACAACAACGTAAGGAAAGGCTTTCCGAGCAGTGCGGTCCATGGGTCGGCACCTTCGATTCGTGAATCAAGGCGGTGATCTGCGCACCGCGCAGGCGCCATCCTAGGGAGACTCGTAGGATCGAGCAAGCGTAGAGTATGCTGTTCGGCTCAACCTGCTCTCAGCTCAGCGCGTTCTCCCCCGCGCGTGGGAAGCCATCGCAGAAAAAAAGGCGTGACTATGGCCAAGTTCGTCCATCGCCGACATCAACCACCGAGGCGGCCGGCTCATCCTCGCAAGCTAGTGCTGGTTTGCGCGCCGCTGAGAAGCAATGTCAACCTCTCTCGGATCGTGCGCGCGGCGAGTTGCTGCGCGGTGCCCCGTGTCATCGCCTGCGGAAGTCCGAAGATCGATGCCAAGATCGCTCGGGTTGAGCGAGATCAACTGCGGTTGGAGACCCACCGGTCGCTGCTACCGGTTCTGCGCAAGCTTAAGGAAGAAGGCTATCAGCTGGTTGGGCTGGAACAGACGACGAATTCCGAAGAGCTTTTTTCGGCGGCCTTTGTGGCCAAGATGGCTTTGGTCGTCGGCAACGAACGGCTGGGTCTTGAGCCAGCGGTCCTCCAGATACTGGACCGGGTTGTCGAGATCCCCGTCTATGGGCTTCCCTACAGCTTCAATGTTGCCACTGCCACCGCGATAGCGCTCTACGAGTATTGCCGCCAATATCCAGAGGGGTAGCAACATGAGATCAGTTCAAGTGCAAGGGTTTCCCGCGCGAGCATCACTTGCCCGCAGCGCTCCGTCTGTGGCACAGCCGGGTCGTAGCCGCGCGCCTTCCTCGTACCCACACTCTTGCCTGCAGGTCTATTGCGGCCGGCAAGGCATCTTCCGCGGATACGGCGGCGTTTCCGCAATCGGCAGAGGTTGATCGGTTTCGGCTGCCCAAATGGCCCGTTCCCGCGGTCCGGCATAGTAGCGGAGCCAAGTCTCTGGATCGTCCTTGTCGTCTAGACAGTGCCAGTGCAGATAGTTCTTCGGTAGGTCGATCTTCTTCTCGGCAGACGGCAAGATGTCCCGGTAGATTAAGCAGTAGAGTTGGCGGTCGGACAAGTGGTCGGTAAACTCCAGCACAATTCGCTGGTTGTATAGCTGGTGGATGGTCCTCCAAAGCAGTTGATAAATCTCGTCATCTGTGAGGCCGTCGGGATGTGGCAGCTTTAGCTTCGGACTGAACCACTCGCTGATCGGCAACACGGGCGCACGTTCCCAAGCGAGCATCGATTCCAAGAACTCGTTCTCGCGTGGCGTGGATAGCCGGCTTAGGTTCAACAGGTCGACCGATTCGTCAAGGAACGGTTCGAGTTCGTCTCGGAGTCGCGCATTGAGCAACAACTGCTCGACGTCTTCGGAAGTCGGTCGCTGCGAATCACACATCTTGAGAACCTAGTATCCTGAATGCACAGCAGGGCGACCCGGGGCCGCAGGCTGACCTCAAAGCTCGACTGTACCAACGAATCCGACTCGTGCAACGTGTTTCGGCGCGGAATGAAGCAAGTTTGGGAAGATCGCGCAGCTACTGCTGTAACAACCGATACGACGCGCAGAGTCACCGCCCGCTCGCCCACCTACTAGCCGCACTTGCCGGCGGCCGAGTTGGCCTGTTCGAGGCTGGTGATCTTGTCGAGGCGTCTTGCATGGCGCCCACCGTCGAACTCTGTTTCCAGCCAGATTCGAAGCAGGTTGTCGAGGTTGCGCTCTCCAAGTAGATCACCAGAAAGGCAGAGCACATTTACGTCGTTGTGGCGCCGCGCCATTTCGGCGGTTAGCTCGTCCTGGACGGCCGTCGCTCGGACACGAGGGAACTTGTTGGCAGCGATCGCCATCCCAATACCGGTGCCGCAGACAAGGATGCCGCGGTCGACTTGCCCGCGGGAGACTTTTTCGCTTACGCAAGCTGCGATATCCGGGTAGTCGACGCTGTCGGTACCGTTCGTTCCCTCGTCGGTCACGTCGTGGCCCAGCTGTTGAACGTATTCAACGATTTTCGCCTTGACGCTCACGCCGCGATGATCACTGCCCACAGATATTCGCATCTGGTCAGTACTCCCTAAGCTGCGGGATGTTCCCGAGTCCCAGGACCGGGAAGGCCGTCCCGACCGCTTGCTCAAGTCGGGCTCGGCAGATCAATTTCACCGAGCCAACTCTCCAACTCTTCGTCAATTTGCTCGGCACAGCGACGGTAGGCTTGAATAGGGCCACCGATTGGGTCAGCGACATCACCCAGATCGTGGCAGAGGACTCGCGTGCGGGGTTCTGCATCAGGCCATTGAGCCAAAATTGCCTCTCGGTGACCGCGTGTCATTGTCAAGATCAGATCGGCAAATCGCACCAGCCGCTCGCCAAGCGGCTGGCTCTCGTGCGACGCGAGGTCGAGCCCGCGCTCTGTCATCACACTGACCGCTTCTGCGCTCGCTTTGCCCCCCGCCATGGCTGCAATTCCCGCCGAGAGAACCATCAGCCCCCGGTCTTCCAGCTCGGCGTCAGCACAGCCGATTTTGTTGGCAGCGCGGCGTCTCATCAGCGCCTCGGCCATCGGGCTGCGGCAAGTATTCCCGGTGCAGACAAACAGCACGATCAGGCTCGCTAGGCGGCGAAGCGCTTTTTCGTCAATCACCCCACATCGCAGTAGTTCCAGATTCTCCCCTTCCACTCCTACGACCGACGACGATTGGCCGAATCGGCTTTGTCCGTCGTCCAGCACCAGGTCGACGTCGTCCTCTAAGGCTTCTACGACCTCGGCCGCTGTCCGCGCTTCGCAGCCACCGCTACGATTGGCACTGGTCAGCGCCACCGGCCCAGCTGTGAGCCGCAGGATCGAAAGCAGTAACTCGTTTGCCGGCACACGCAGGCCAATCGACCCGTTGGGAGAAATCGCCTCTCGTACGGACGGCGTGAACTGATGCACAAGGCTGTCCGGGTGGCGGTTGCTGAGCACTAAAGTTAGGGGGCCCGGCCAGCAGCGTCGAGCTAACCTCTCAGCCAGTTTTGGCAACTGCGGCACGTAGTCTCGCGCGTCATCGGCGCTCTTGATGGCCAACGTAAAAGGTTGCCCAGTCGGCCGACTCTTGACGGCCGTTAGCCGCGCGATCGCCTCCGGCTTCAGAGCGCTGACGGCCAGGCCATAGACGGTCTCCGTTGGTACGGCAATGAGCTTACCTTCAGCCAAGGCCTGAACCGCCCGGTGGACTACATCCCGAGGGTCGTCAGTGCTGCGAAGATCGATGACGGCGGGTGCCATGAGTTCTTTCGCCCTTTGCCTTCCGCAGTGGGTGCGAGCATTCGAGCGAACATCTCGTGTTCGCCGTCCCCCGGTTCGGACCAGCCCTGCGCGTTGGCAGTCACTTCGGAATTACCGTAATCACTTACCATAGTGGATGTTGCGCTCACCGGTCAAGGGGGCGGTTGGTCCGCAGTCGCCGCTGCTGCCGTACTAGGCGGGTAGTACGCCGGCAGCGGGTAACATCGTACAATGGTGCCTGAGCCCGATCGGGCGTTTGGTCTGAACTTATCGACATTTGGAGCGAAAATCGCGATGGGCAGCTCCCCTCCGAAGCGTCTCATCTTGGCTCCGCTGCTGGCGGTGCTTGCCGGATGCCTGTCGGGAGGCGGGGCGGACGGACCTAGCGGCCGGCTGGAACAGACGTGGGGCGACCGGGGGCTAGGGGAAGGCCGACTGCAGAAGCCGCGGGCGATGGCGATCGACGAGAACGACTTGTTGTACGTGGTCGACATGACGGCCCGCATCCAGGTTTTCACGGCGTCCGGCGAGTACCTGCGCGGCTGGCGGACTCCGGAATCGCTTAACGGTAAACCGTGTGGGTTGAGCTTCGATCGGGACGGAAATCTGCTGGTCGCTGACACCCATTACTTCCGCATGCTGGTCTACACGCCGCAAGGATCGCTGCTGAGAGAACGCACGATCGGTGGCCAAGCGGGACACCGGCCGGGTGAGTTCTCGTTTGTGACGGACTGTGTCCAGGATTCGCAGGGTAACTACTATATCTGCGAGTATGGTGACTTTGATCGCGTTCAGAAGTTCTCGAAGGATGGCCAGTTCCTCCTCCAGTGGGGTCGCCACGGCAGCCAGCCGGGCCAATTCATCCAGCCCCGGAGTCTGGCCATCGACGAGCAGGACCACATTTGGGTTGCGGATGCCTGCAATCACCGTATCCAAGTTTTCGATGCTACGGCGAAAGAAGTCGAACTGGTCCGCATTTGGGGCGAACAGGGTAGGGAACCGGGCCAGCTGCGGTATCCTTACGGGTTGGCGCTTGATCGCAAGGGCCATGTCTTGGTCTGCGAGTTCGGGAACAGCCGGGTCCAGAAGTTCACGATTGATGGCGACTACGTGAGTTATTGGGGACAGCCTGGGCACGAGGAAGGTGAGCTGTACGAGCCGTGGGAAGTGGCATTTGATTCTCGTGGCAAGTTGCATGTGCTCGATACGAACAACCACCGTGTACAGACGGTACGGTTGTAGCGTCCTAGGGCGGAAGGGACGTTTCCGTCAGATAGGTGGGGGCCGATCGCAACGGGGGAGCTGATCACGCACTCTTGGAGGGCCAATCGGGATGTTCGGCTTTGAACTTGGATTCGACAAACCGCTCTATCTACTGCTGTTGGCACTGCTGCCTGCGCTGTGGCTGTTGAGCTTCCAAAGTCTTTCTGGTCTGGGGAGGGTTCGCCGCTTGGTCGCCCTGGGCCTGCGCACAGTTGTCTTGGTGGCGATTATTCTCGCGCTGGCGGAAGTCCAGACTTTGCGAACCAGTGACAAAATCACTGTCATTTACCTGCTGGATCAGTCCGAGAGTATCCCGCTCGAAAAGCGTCAGGCGATGTTGGACTATGTCATCGACGACGTTGAACAACATCGCGACAGAACGCGCGAGGATCGGGCGGGAGTCATTGTGTTTGGGCGCAACGCGACGATCGAGATACCACCCTTTGACGACGACATCGTGGTGCTTGGCGGAATCGAGAGCTACATCAGCCTCAGCACCGACGCCACGAATCTGGAGGGTGCCCTAAAGCTTGCCCAAGCTTCCTTCAGCGAAGACTCGGCCAAACGCATCGTTATCGTCACAGACGGAAACGAAAACATGGGCGATGCGCGGTCCATCGCTGCGTCGATGGCTGATGACGGCATCGGCATTGATGTCGTTCCTGTCAAGCTGACTGCCAGAGCGGAGGTGGCTGTGGAGCGGATCAAGCTGCCACCCGACATCCGCAAGGGGCAGCCGCTCGAAGCCCACATCGTGATGCACAACTACGCTGACGAGCCGGTTAGTGGTCGAATCAAGATCACTCGCCGGATGGGCGCAAACGAGCAACTGCTGGGCGAACAGGAGGTCACTCTGGACCCAGGAAAGAAGGTCCTCACGTTCAATGAACAGATCGACCAGCCGGCGGTCTACACCTATCAAGCTGATTTCGTGCCCGACGACCCTCGTGATGACTTGATGACCCAAAACAACCGCGCCACGTCTTTTACTGCCGTGCGTGGCAAGGGGAGTGTGTTGTTGATCGAAGACTGGGAGCGAGCTGGCGAGTTCGACGATCTGGTCGAGACGCTGCGCGACAACAACATTGAGGTGACCGTCCAGACCAGCGACCGGCTGTTCACAAGTCTTGCGGAGCTACAGGGATATGATTCGGTCGTACTGGCCAATGTGGCACGGAGCAGCGGGAGCGATGCAGAATCGGTTTCGAGTTTCAGCGACGATCAAATCGAGATGCTCGTCCGCAACACCGAACAGATGGGATGTGGGTTGGTCATGCTGGGCGGGCCAGACAGTTTCGGCGCCGGTGGTTGGTCCAACACGGAGATCGAGAAGGCGATGCCCGTCGATTTTCAAATCAAGAATGCCAAGATTCGGGCCGTTGGCGCGGTGGTGATGTTGATGCACGCCTCAGAATTGGCGGATGGCAACCACTGGCAGAAGAAAGTCGCAGAGAAGTCGATCATGGCCTTAGGCCCGATGGATTACTGCGGTTTGATTCACTGGGACTTCGGTGGCGACCGCTGGCTTTGGAACGACCCCAATGGACTGATCCAGGTCGGGAGTCGTCGCAGAATGATGATGGCTCGTTTGGGGCGCATGCAGCCCGGTGACATGCCGGAGTTTGACCCCGCCATGAAAAAGGCGCTGGTTCAGTTCAAGAAGGTCAATGCCTCGGTCAAGTTGCTGCTTTGTATCTCTGACGGTGATCCGTCACCCCCTTCATTCATGACAATGGCTGCCTACAAGCAGGCTGGCATTCAGGTTTCCACGGTGGCGATCGGCGCCCATGGGAGCGTCGGTCATCAGACCCTGCAGCGCGTCGCCGACGCCACAGGAGGCCGCTACTACGTCGTCAAAGATCCACGGGCGCTGCCGAAAATCTATGTCAGCGAAGTGCGCCGCGTCGCCCGGCCGCTGATCTTCGAGCCACCCAGGCCCGTGGCACCGGTCATTACTTTTCCTCACGAGATCGTGCAGGGCATCGACGGCTCGCTGCCACCGATTACCGGTTTTGTGCTGACCAGTTTGAAGGATAACCCGCTTGTCGAGGTCGCCGTGCGTTCCCCGCTGCCATCGGATGAGAAGAACTCGACGATCCTGGCTGCTTGGAGTTACGGTCTGGGCCGTACGGCAGTGTTGACAACGGATGTTGGACAACGTTGGGCGTCGAGTTGGACCGAGTGGGAGAACTATGACAAGCTGTTCACGCAGCTCGTTCGCTGGTCGATGCGGCCCGTCAACGACACTGGTAAGTTCCTAGTTAACTCGGATGTCAAGGACGGCAAGGTGCGAGTTGTGGTCACGGCGTTGGACAAGGACGATGAGTTTCTCAACTTGCTTAACATGGAGGGGGCGTTCATCGACCCCTCACTTGATTCCTCGGATCTTGCAGTGCGGCAAGTGGCGCCTGGCAGATACATGGCGGAGTTCACTGCACCGAAGGAGGGCAACTATTTCATGACGATCAGTCCCGGGGCCGGTCATGGGGCGCTGATGACTGGTGTCAACGTGCCCTACTCTTCCGAGTTCCGGGAACGGGAGACGAACATGGCCCTGTTGGCAGGTCTTTCCCGGCTGCGGCCTACGGGAGGTGAGCAGGGCGAGTTGATCGAGGAAGGCCGCGATATCGACACATTCCGCGAGGGGTTGGCCCCGGCGATCAGCAGCCAGGATATTTGGCCTCTCTGTGTGTTATTGACCGCCTGTCTCTTCTTTGCTGACGTCTTCGTACGGCGCGTCACCGTGGGAGCCGATTGGGTGTTACCGGCAGTTGCCTGGTTGAAGAGCAAGTTCATGGGGGCCGCTGATTCGCCGGAAGTACAAGAGCGGATGCAACGTCTGCGCAGCAAGAAAGCAGCGATTGCAGAAGAAATCGACGACCGCCGCGCGGCGACAAGGTTCGAGCCCAGCGTCGACGAGACCACCGAAGCCGCCCCTCCCGATCTCGACGAGGTGATTGCCGACGCGAGCGCCGGCCCCCGAGACGCGGCTAGTCAACCCTCACGGGACTCGACGATGGCTCCCGAAGGTCCCGACGAGGAATCCTATACCGCCCGCCTGCTTAAGGCGAAGAAGAAGGCCTGGGACGAGGGCGAGCAGTGATCGCCGCGCGGCCTTGTCCACAGCGCCTAGAGAGGATCGAAGTGGGTGCTGGCGACCTGTGAGGAGTTTCAGTGGGTAGCGTTTTCGAGTGGGGCACAACCAATCAAGAGGAGCTTCGATGAGCACCGAGGGATCAATGGAAACCCAAGCAGCCGAATTTCGAGAGCGTTATCAGGCTGTTCGGGAACAAATCAGTCGGGTCATTGTTGGGCACGACGAGATCATCCATGGCGTGCTGACTTGTTTGTTTGTCGGCGGCCATGCGCTGCTGGAGGGTGTTCCGGGGCTCGGCAAGACGCTCTTGATTCGCACGCTGGCACAAACGCTGGATCTCGACTTCAACCGCATCCAGTTCACGCCCGATCTCATGCCGGCTGATATTCTTGGAACGAACATGGTGATGGAGACGCCGGACGGTCGCAAGGCGTTTGAGTTTCAGCCGGGTCCAATCTTCACTCAGATCTGCCTGGCCGATGAGATCAACCGCGCGACCCCCAAGACTCAATCCGCGCTGCTGGAGACGATGCAGGAGGGCACCGTCACCATTGGCGGGGAGCGTCACGTGTTGCAGAAACCGTTCTTCGTGATGGCCACTCAGAATCCCATCGAGCAGGAGGGGACGTATCCGCTGCCCGAGGCCCAGCTAGACCGTTTCTTTTTCAAGCTTGTGGTGGGCTACTCGGGCCGCGAGGAATTGGCCACCATTCTGGATCGGACGACGGCTGGTGAGTTGATCGAACCAGAGCGAGTGATGGATGGTGCGGAAATTGTGAAATGGCAGAGTCTCATTCGGAACGTCATCTTAGCCAAGCACGTGCAGGACTATGCCGTGCGGCTGACCCTAGCCACTCATCCGGAGGGACCATTTGCGTTACCCATCACCAACCAGTACCTGCGTTGGGGGAGCAGTCCCCGCGGCGCACAGACACTGGCTCTGGCTGCCAAAGTGCGGGCGTTGCTCGAAGGTCGTTTTAACGTCAGTTTTGAGGATCTCCGGCGTGTGTTCTTGCCCGCGATGCGACACCGCGTGATTCTCAATTTCGAGGCCCAAGCGGAGGGTATCGAAACAGACGCGGTGTTGCTCGAGATTTTGGAGCAACTGCCCGAGAAGGCGGACCAGACACCGGTCGCGACCGTAGCCGACTAAGCAGGGAGCGCTCCCCCGAATGTCTACTTCGCAGAGTCCGGCGCCGCTGTTGAGCCCCCAGTTGCTGAGTCAACTGGAACGGTTGGAACTTGTGAGCCGCAAGATCTTTCGTGGCCGCATGAAAGGGGAAAGGCGCAGCCGCCGCCGTGGACAGAGTGTGGAGTTCGCCGACTTCCGCAATTACGTTCCCGGCGACGATACTCGCTTCATCGACTGGAACCTCTATGCCCGCCTCGACCGGCTCTTTCTAAAGCTGTTCATGGAGGAAGAGGATCTGCATTTTTATGCGTTGGTTGACACCAGCGCATCAATGGACTTTGGTGAGCCGACCAAGTTGCACTTCGCCAAGCAGCTCGCTGCGGCGCTGGGGTTCATTGGTTTGTGCCGGGCGGACCGGGTGAAGATCGAGGCGCTGGGAGGCTCGAAAGCAAACGCCGCCCCTGTGTTGCGCGGCCGCCGTAGTTTGTGGCGGATGTTGGAGTACCTCGACGGGTTGGAACCGGGGGCCAACGTTCCGCTCGCCGAGGGGATCAAAGAGTTTTGCCTGCGAAACAGCGGACAGGGGATTCTCGTTCTGATCACCGATCTGATGGACAAGAGCGGGTACGAATCGGCACTACGCTTTCTCTTGGCTCAAGACTTCGACATCTACGTCATTCAGGTACTTTCGCAGGAGGAGCTTGACCCCGATATCAAGGGCGATCTGAGATTGGTCGATTGCGAGGATGCCGACTTCGCTGAAATAACGGTGAGCCGCCCGTTGCTGGACAAGTATCGCAAGACGCTGGCTGTGTTTTTAGACGGAGCGCGTGAGTTTTGCACGCGGCGAGGTATGACCTACCTCATGGCGAACACCGAGACCCCGGTAGATCAGCTGGTGGCCAACTACCTGCGGAGACGGGGGTTGGTGCGGTGAACTTCATCAACGCCTTGGGTGCCTGGTGGCAGTGGGGGATCTTGGCCGCGATTCCTCCGGCGATCGTCTTGCTCTACTTCCTCAAACTCAAGCGGCAACCAGTTGAAGTCCCCAGCACCTACCTCTGGACGCGCACGGTCGAGGACCTCCATGTCAACTCGATCTGGCAGCGACTTCGTCAGAGCCTGCTGCTGTTCTTGCAACTGTTGCTGATCTTGCTTGCGATTCTGGCCTGCCTCCGTCCCGGTTGGCGTGCTTCCGAGTTAGTGGATGAGCGGATCATCTTTCTGATCGACAACTCGGCGAGTATGGGAGCGACTGACATCGAGCCCACGCGGTTAGATGCGGCCAAACGACGAGTGCTCTCGTTAATCGATCAGATGAACTCCAACCAAGTCGCGATGGTGATCAGCTTTTCGGACGTTGCTCGACCGGAGCAGTCGTTCACAAACAGCCGTAGCCTTTTGCGCCAAAAAGTAAATCGTATTCAGCTCAGCAACCGGCGAACCGATCTTTCCGAAGCTGTGCGGGCCGCGGCCGGTTTGGCGAATCCGGGCAGGACCAGCGAAGCCTCCAACGCGAACGACATTCAGGTTGCCGACGCGTTGCCGGCAACCCTCTACATCTTCTCTGACGGTGGCTTCTCAGCCGTTCCCGATTTTGCGCTGGGGAACTTGGACCCGCACTACCTCAGGATCGGGACGCTGCAGCCTAACAATGTGGGAATCGTGACGTTCAACACGGATAGGAATCAGGAGAAACCCGACCAAATCCAGGCCTTCGCCAGTTTGGCGAACGGCGGCTCCGCTGATGCAGAAGTGGATGTTTCGCTCTATCTGGGTGACGAGCTCAACGATGCCCGTCGTGTTCGCATTCCTGCCGGCGAGACGTACGATTTGAGCTTTGAGTTGAGGGCGATCGAAGAAGGTGTCTTGAAACTTGAGATTCAGGATGAGGACCAGTTGCTGGTTGACAATACAGCCTATTCGGTGCTTAACCTTCCACGCCGCGCCGAGGTGTTGGTTGTGACGCCAGGCAACACAGCTCTGGAAGTTGCGCTAACCACCGAACAGGCTAGACGCGCTGCGAACGTGGATTTTGCCACCCCCGATGTGCTGGAGACCGACGAACACAAGAACCGGGTATTGGCGGGAAGCTACGATCTGGTGATCTACGACCAGTGTGTGCCGGTGACTATGCCGGAGGCCAATACATTCTTTATCGGCAATTTGCCACCCCTGGATACTTGGTCAGCTGGCGAAGTTCAGCGGGCTCCGTTTATTGTGGATACCGATCCGGCGCACCCGCTGACATATTTTGTCCAGATGGGGGACGTCAAGTTGAACATCGAGGGATTTTCAGTGAAGGGGCCCGAGGGATCGACGGTGCTGTTTGATGCCAACATTGGACCATTGCTCGTGCTGGGCCACCGAGATGGCTACGAAGATGCCGTGTTGGGGCTCGAGATTCTCGGTCCGGACGACTCCGGCAATGTGATTCCCAAAACCGAGTGGCCGCGCCGGCGGAGCTTTCCGGTGTTCTTGATGAACGTGCTGCGGTATTTGGGGGGGGCCCGCCGAGCGATGTCGACCGTCGGAGTGCAGGTGGGTGTCCCGATTTCGCTGCGCTCAAGTCATCCGGTGGAGCGACTGACGGTGGAGAGCCCCGGTGGCGCGCGGCATGAGATCATGCGTGAGGGTCAGAACAAATTCACCTTCAGCCGTACGGATCAGATCGGCGTCTACAACGTTCGAGAGGAAAACGCGCGCGATACTTCTCAACAGTTTGCGGTTAACCTCTTCGATCCTCGCGAGAGCGACCTGCAGCCCAGGGAGTCGATCGACCTGGGCTACGAGACGGTGCAAGGCCGTGCCGGTCTGGAGCCGGCGCGCATGGAGCTGTGGAAATGGCTGTTGTTGTTGGGGTTAGGCGTACTACTGTTTGAATGGTACGTCTACAACCGTAGGGTGTATCTGTAACCCAATACGTGTGCGAATCAGCGGGTTAAACCTTGACCCATTTCCAGCCACCTTGCCAGAAGCGGATCACCACGAGCAGGGCGCGTACGAACACATCTGCAACCATGGCCCACCAGGCACCGTAGATGCCCCAGTTGAGGCCGTCGATCTGGAGATCGGTTCCTAGGATTCTGCAGGTAGGCCAGGCGAGCAGACAGGCTCCCGGGATGCGGACCCCGATCAATCCGACGAACGTGATGCATAGCGGCCAACGTGTATCTCCAGCGCCTCGCAGAGCCCCTGTCATGATCTGCAGGATTCCCAATGGCAGCGTCGAAGCGGCCACGATCTTCAGCAGATCGGCGGTCATCTGGCCCACTTCGTCTGCCGGGTCGCCGGTGAAAAACGACGTTAGCAGGCTGCCGCCGAAGTAGAACACCAGCGCGGCACCGGCCATGACGCTACAGCCTACCAGGCAAGTCGTCACCGCACCGACAGCGGCCCGACGATGCTGACCTGCCCCCAGCAGCTGGCCGACCATCGTCGTGGCGGCGACGGAGAATGCAGCACCCGGCAAGTAGGCCATGGCTTCGATCTGAATGCCGAGCCCATGGGCGGCAGCTTCGAGCGTTCCCAGACTGTTGATAATGGCCACGTAGATCAGGTGGCAGATCAATACAGCCAGTACGTCAGCGCCGCCGGGTAGGCCGATCCGCAGCAGTTGCCGGCAGATACCCGGGTCAAGCTGCCAGCTGCGACGCTGCAGCCGCAAGCCAGCGCGACCTCTGAGCAAGAGTGCCAGCAGAATGGATCCCCCCATGATGTGCCCACAAGCGGTGCCAATCGCCAGACCCTGCCAGCCGAGTTGCGGGACCGGCCCCGGGCCGATGATCAACAATGTGCTGACAGCAATATTCACCAGGTTGACGATCGACTTGGCGATGAAGCCGCTGACGGTATCTCCTGCTCCGCGCAAACAGGCGGGCACAACCTGCTCGACCATGATGAATGGGATCGCGCACACTACGATTGCCAGGTACTGCGAGGTGAGCAAAGCTGCTTTGTCCTGCAGTTGCATGAGCTGGATAAAGGTATTCCCGCACAGAGCGGCGCCGATCGTCACCACGGCCGCGAAGGCGATGCCTAGCAAGAACGCCTGGTTGGCAACCAGCGACGCCCGCCTCCGGTCACCGGCACCGACATAGCGC
This sequence comes from Pirellulaceae bacterium, assembly GCA_965223305.1. Taxonomy (GTDB): domain Bacteria; phylum Planctomycetota; class Planctomycetia; order Pirellulales; family Pirellulaceae; genus CBDCWT01. The sequence continues at coordinate 71,416 of CBDCWT010000036.1, forward strand.
GAGACAATCGCCGTGGCGCCGATAGCGACCGCCGCGAATAGGCTGGGCAACAACCAGAGAACGTAGGCCATCAGCCCCATGGCGGCCTTGTGTTCTGTCGTTTGAAGGTAGTTCCCCGCTAACCACCAGTCGGTGTATCCGACTAGCATGGTCAAGCTCTCTTCAGCCAACACCGGCAGCGCGAGATGCAGCATCGGTCGCAGGGTACCGCGACCGGAGACCACGCTTTGTCTCGAAACCAAGAGAGGGCTAGGGGGGCTAGGGGTTTAGGAGGTTAGGCAGTTAGCCAGTTAGGAGTTTAGGGGGTAGGTGATGAGACAAAGCCTAACTTGCTGGGCGACTCGCGGGGAGGGTCCAAGGCAATTGCCCCTAGAAGAGCTGTCGGGAAGCGGGTACATTCCCCGCTGGTGAGTTGCTTGATGACGCCGTGGATCAGCAAGAGGAAATCCTGGAGATGCCGGAGAGAAGTTGGAGCTTGTTGAGTAGTCGTCGGATTCGAGAGTACGAGATCCTGAGCGTGCGGGAAGATCGTTACCGATTTGAGCCGACTGGCGCGGAGGCGGATTTTGTCGTCTGCGACTCGGCAGACTGGGTCGTGATCGTGCCGATAACTGTCGACCAACAAGTGATCTTTGTCCGACAGTATCGACATGGCGTGCGGCAAGTGGTTTTGGAGACTCCCGGTGGGATCATGGATCCCGGCGAGTCCGCACGCGACGCCGCGGCGAGGGAGCTCCGCGAAGAAACCGGCTACGCGGCTGGGGAGGTGGAGATCGTCGGGTCGCTGTTCCCGAATCCGGCGCTCAACAATGCCCGTTGCCACATCGCGCTAGCCCGACAGTGCCGCCATGCCGGTCCAGCCGAGCTCGACCCTCTGGAACGCATTGACGTGATTTTGCGCCCCCTAGTCGATGTCGGTGCCATGATCGCCAGCGGCGAACTGTGCCACGCGCAGGCGATTGCGGCCTTTGTGATGGCCGAAGTCATCGGCACCAAATAGCCAGCGAGGTGCGGCTACTCGACGACTCGAGCGAGCTTGGGTGCAGCGTCGTCCGGCAGTTGACTGCCAGTTGCGGACCAAGGATCGGCGGCTCCGTCCACAATCTCACGGCGTCGAATACGTACTTCCGCCGGTGCCTCAAAACCTAGCCGAACCTGATTTCCCCGGAGCCCAACAACCAGCACCCGAATCGAGTCGCCGATGAGGATCTCTTCGCCAACTTTCCTCCCAAGTACGAGCATGTCTCGTCCTCCCTGAGTCTTGCAGCAGTACGAGTGTCCAATACACCGTGCGGATGCTAGCAGGGGAGCGCAAAGATTTTCACATGACCGCGCTAAAGGTTTGTGAAGGTTGTCGCAAGCCTGCCTCAACGAGGCCCCACAGCTACCTTGTCGCCGTTGGGCTGACACGAGCCGTCAAATAGCTGACTCTCTTGGATGACGTAGCGGACGCGGCCTTCAACATCGACCAGGCCACGGATTCCGTTTGCGGCGTCATCGGATCGTATGACTTCCCGTCGTGACAAGGCGAGCGAGCAGAACTGCTCGACATCGACGGTGTGAGTCGCATGCCACCGGTCCATCGCGGCTCCTCTTGGTTGGAATTGAGAGTTGCTAGCAGAAAGCTGCTAGCGGCCCTCCAATTGAACCACACGATGACGGATGCAGCAACCCGCGCCCGGAGCTCAACTTTTGATGTTGCGCATTGCGCCTCGATCGTAGCCCGAAGCGTAAGCGAGGGAACAACTTGCGACGATACGCCAACTCCCCCTCGCTTACGCTTCGGGTTCCGAAAAACGCGACGAATTCGCCCGTTTTTCACCTGCCACCCGGCGAAAACCGCAACATCAAAAAGCTCAATCTGCCCATCACACCGAAAGCCGTTAAGGACCTTTCCCTGACATTCCGCAGCTATCCGACCGTAGCCGAACCCGCCAGAGTTTGGTGGACTGCCGACTCGTCCAAATTCTGGCGAATTCGGCTACAAGATGTACTTGACCCGGATTATTCGCGAGAGGTTGTAAGTACGTTCGTGGCAAGGAAGGCGAGCAATTCTCCCGCAGGCGTATTGAAGCAATACGTCGAGGGAGAATTGTGAAGCATGACGAAGCCACGGATGGACTTACGACCTCGCAGCAGATCGCTCATGAATAATTCGGGTTAAGGACCTTTCCCTGACATTCCGCAGCTATCCGACCGTAGCCGAACTCGCCAGAGTTTGGCGGACCGATTCGTCCGTAGCCGAACTCGCCAGAGTTTGGTGGACTGCCGACTCGTCCAAATTCTGGCGAATTCGGCTACAAGATGTACTTAACGGCGTTGCATCACACGTTTCACCAACTGCAAGAACCGTGTGCGCACACAAAGCGGATTGTCAGCAGGACGACGACGGAGTGCCAGCGCATATCAACTCAACCTCACACTTTGTACTCACCCGATTGAACCAAGACGCGCGGCGCTAGACCTACGACCACGACACTCACGTCCGGCTGGGACTGGACAGCGCGAGAATAGTTGTTGGACATTCAGGGTGAAATGCTTAGAATGGATAGATTGGTCGTTTGATTGAAACTGGATGTCGTGTAGCGAAGCGAAGCAATGTACAGAGTTGGCACTCCGGTGATCTTCCGAAAGTCCAAGTGCAGCACTCACCCGGGACCTCGCGCGCGCGACGTCCGTCCGGCTCGTCGTGGCGACACCTATTCCTACTGCGTGGACAAGCTGTGGGTGGTGGTCGACCGGCCCGATTCCGAGAGGGTCGTCGTACAAACCAGGCGGGCTAAGACTTATGTCCTCAACGTCAATGACGGCAATCTGCGGCCCGCGCGGTGGTGGGAACGTCTTCGCTATCGCCATCGATTTCCGCAGTTTTCCCCGCATTCTTTCTGAATGCGCTGTTCGGGCCCCGCGCGTGATGGGTGCCGCCGGAGAAAGCTGACGTTGTCAATTTCGTTTCCTTAGTGGACGATTCGTCTGTGACTCGGACGCTCCCGAGTCATCTTCTTCTCGATCTCACGACTGCCTAGCGATTCGAGGTGTGATAGTGACTCCCAGCGAGAAGGGTACGTCGACCAGCGGCGAGTTCCGTACCGAATCACGTGCTCGCAGCATCATCAAGTCTCTGAGCTGGCGTTGTGTGGCCAGCGCCACAACCATCCTGATTGCCTTCTTTTACACGGGCAACGTCACTTCGGCACTGTCGATCGGGGGCATCGAGTTCTTTGCCAAGATTCCCGTCTACTACTTGCACGAACGCGGTTGGCAGATGATTCCCCGTGGAACGATTCGGCGACTGTTCAGATTGCCGTAGCTGAATGGAGAGGACACTCCGCACTGACTTGTGGCATACTATGGGGGTCATGGACGAGTCGCCTGATGGTGCTAAGAGCACGTCCGCTAACGGGTCGAATCGTGGTGGGAACTTTCATGCGTGGAACCAATCGCAGAGCGTTCTTTAAGAGTTGTCTTGTTGCCGGAGCCGGCACTGGCATCGGGCTCGCGGCTCCGGCCACAGCCAGTGAGATGACACAAACCGTCCACGATGACATCGCCTCGGCGCTGAAGCGAGCGCCACTGCGAATGCAGTTTCGCGGCAGCACAGTCGATCAGTGCACGGCCTGGCAAAGGGCGTTCCGCACGAAACTCGACGAGCTCCTCGGAGTTTCGGCACCACCCGTTGTGTGGCGCGTGAAGCAGGAGCGACGAACGGAGTTGTCCGATCACGTACGTTACGAGCTGGTCTTGCAGGCGGATGGCATTCCTTCGGTCCCTCTCTATCTACTTGTGCCGCAGAGTTTGGCCGACGGGCAGAGGGCCGCCGCGGTTGTTTGTCTACATGGGCACGGGGACTTCGGCCATCACCCGATCGTCGGTCGCAAGGATCTGCCCGGAGTCGGCAAGGTGATTGAGGATTGCAACTGCGACTATGGGCTGCAGTTTGTCCGGCGGGGGTATGTTGTGGCAGCGCCGTGTATGATTCCATTTGGCCGGCGAGTCGACGAAGGGAAGTACGGTGGAACAGATCCCTGCGCGGTAGCTTTGGTACGGATGCAGGCGCTTGGCCAACTTCCCATCACTGCCAATCTGCGGGATGTGCGTTGGGTTATTGACTTATTACAGCAGCGGTCCGAGGTGCGCCCCGACCGGATCGGTTGTGCCGGACTTTCGTACGGCGGGCGGATGACGATGCTTGCTTCCGCCGTCGACCGTCGAATTCGCGTTGCCGCCGTGAGCGGCGCGCTAAACCTGCTGCAGGAACGACTGTCAGCCCGGTACAGTTGCGGAGTTCAGATCATTCCGGATCTGCTCGAGTACGGTGACTATTCGGAAATTGGCTCACTGATTGCGCCCAGGCCGTGCGTTTGGGAGGTGGGTGACACTGATCCCCTGATCGTCTCCGAGTGGGACGAGGTATTTCGCGACCGACTGCGACGGGTGTATCGGGCTCTAGGGGCGGTCGACCAGCTTGTCTTCGACAAGTTCGTCGGATCGCATGTGTGGAACGGGCGACAGGCCTTTCCCTTGTTCGAGCGCGTGCTAAGAGCCTAGCCCGAATTATTCATGAGCGATCTGCTGCGAGGTCGTAAGTCCATCCGTGGCTTCGTCATGCTTCACAATTCTCCCCCGATGTATTGCTTCAATACGCCTGCGGGAGAATTGCTCGCCTTCCTTGCCACGAACGTACTTACAACCTCTCGCGACGATCTTCATGAATAATCCGGGCTAGAACGCTTGCCCTACTATTAAAGGTTGCTGCGTCTCACACGCCTATTTCAATGCGCACACTCAGAAACACAATCAGCTGGATTTTCCTTGCTTGGATTGTCCTCGTTTGGTCGAGTTTGGAGATTGCCGGCGCGGCGGCGGCCGCGGACAACGCTTTGCGGATCCGACCATACCAAAAGAACACGCGATACTGGCAGTACCAGGGTCGGCCCGTCATGTTGCTAGGCGCCAGCCGAACGGATCACATCTTCTTGCTCGACGACCTCGAATCACATCTCGACGCGATCGCTGCTATTGGGGGCAACTACGTTCGCAATACGATGAGTCAACGGGAGGAGCAGCATCTCAAACCGTACAAGCTCTTGCCGGATGGGAAGTTCGACCTGAGTCAATGGAACGACGACTACTGGCAGCGTTTCGAAAACATGCTGAGGTGGACGGCGGAGCGAGAGATCATCGTGCAGATCGAGATCTGGGATCGCTTCGACTATACCGACGCGCACGGTTGGAACATCTGGCAGATGAGCCCCTGGCGACCGGCGAACAACATCAACTATACCTCCGTTGAGACCGGTCTTGCTGACACTTATCCAGATCACCCCAGTGAGGACAAGCAGCCGTTCTTTCATAGCATCCCAGGAATGCAGAAGTACCAGGCTCGATACGATGTCGTTCGCCGGCACCAACAGCGATTTGTTGCCAAACTGTTGTCGTATAGCCTGGGCTACGGACATCTTCTCTACTGCGTCAACAACGAGACGTCTACTGAGGCCGCGTGGGGGAGGTATTGGATTCAGTTCATTAAGCGCAAAGCCGAGGAGCAGGGTGTAACTGTCTGTACGACGGACATGTTTGATGATGCGTTCGATGCGGACAAGGCGGAGCACACGCCCGTTATTTTCGACGACGCCGAGCACTACATGTTTGCCGATGTCTCGCAGGTCAACAGCCAGATCTATGATGACGCGCATTGGGAGAGACTTCGGTTGCTGTTGAAGCACATCAACAAACATCCGCGACCTACCAACCACGTCAAGATCTACGGCGGCGGCTACTCCAGTTGGGGGTCCGGCGCACTGGAGGATGCAGTCGAGCGGTTTTGGCGCGATTTGCTAGGAGGTTCCGCGGCTGTTCGATTTCACCGTCCACATCGAGGCAGCGGGCTCACCGAACGCACGACAGGGAGCATCAAAGCAGCGCGGCTGCTGGAGACCCTAATGCCATTCTGGGAGCTCACGCCGCGAATGGACCTGCTCTCTGCGCGCCAGAGCAACGAGGCTTACTTGGCGGCTCGGCCGGGTAAACAGTATGCGCTGTACTTCACTCACGGGGGTTCAGTGGGGCTCGATCTGTCTGCAGCCCCGGGGAGGTTCGAGATAACCTGGATCAGCGTGTCGGAAGGGGTGACTACGCGGACGACATCGGCGCGGGTCTATGCAAGAACGGAGCAGTCGATTGAAGGCGGTCGGGTTGTCACCTTGTCCGCTCCATACAAAGGCGGGTGGATCGCGGCACTGGTGCGGAAGTAGACTGAGCGAGTGAGCGGTGTACCAACGCCTGGCTGCGGACCCGACGCGTTTCGGCATCGTCTACGGCCGTGTGATCCTCAGGCCGACCGGCGATCAGCTTCTGCCAGCCGCCGCTGGACCACCGCGTCCACACGATCGACCGTCAGCTCGCGCATGCACCGCTGGTGTCCGTATGGGCAGACCGACTTGCCACACGGGCTGCATTCCACCGGATGGCTCAAGTTCGTAGTCAAAGGAGGCCGAGAATCGATCCAGCGCGGGTCGGTCGGGCCGAACAGGGTGACCACGGGCACCTCGAATGCCAGAGCGAAATGCCGCGGTCCGCTATCCGTCGTCACCATCAACTGGCTTCGGCGCACGCAAGCCTTGGAGACGCCCAGTCCCAACTCCTGTCCCGCCAGGCTTTTGACGCGGGGGTGGTTTGCTGCGCGTTCGATCTGCCTTGCCGTGTCACGCTCGCCTGGACCGCAGATGATCAGCACGGCGTTTTCGCGGCGGGCCACTGCACGTCGGGCAAGCTCGGCAAAGTACTCCGGCGGCCAGCTCTTGGCGGTTCCAACTGCGCTACCGGTGTTGAACACGATCACCTTTTGGGCCAAGTCCAGTCCGAGCTGTCGCCAAATCCGATCCGCTGCCGCTTCGTCCGCCGAGAGTGTCGCCAACTCCGTCCTTAGCTCTTCCGGTCCACAACCCAACGCATAGGCCAGCTGCAGATAGTACTCGCTAGCCGGGACGGGCACTCGCCGCCACCCCTCACGTCGTACCGGCAGAGCAGTCGTGAGCAGCGGGCGACGGCCGTTGCGCGCGTAGCCAACGCGTTGCGATGCGCCCGACAACCAGGCCACAGCAGCTGCCCAGAGCGAATTCGTCAACAAGACAAGCGTATGCGGTCGCCACTTGCGGAGACTTTGCGCTAGTGCGAGTGTGCCCAGCTGGCGATTTCCTGACCGGCGATCGCAATAGAACACTCTGTCGCACCACCCTGTGCCCGCCAAGAGGTCGGCCATCACCGGGCGCATGATCCAAGCAATCTCGCAGTCCCGTGCATAGTGGTTCCGGAGTGCGCGGAGTGTGGGAGTTGCCATGACAACATCCCCGACCCAATTCGGAAGCAACACCGCAACTCTCATGGGTCGCCGGTGGGGTCTGGTCGGGCATGGCCGTTCACGAGCTGCCATAGTCGAGCCTGCTTTTGAAACGAGTAGTAGGCGATTAACGAGGCAATCTGAAACCCCACCGCGCCGTCCAGGAAACCGCCGCGAACTAAGAAAATGTGCACGAACCTCAAGGCCGCGGTCAGATACAAACGGAAATACCCGGGCCGGCGGCCCGCTCGGTGCCAGAGCCCCGCTTGGACTCGGCAGTAGTGGTCCTGTTTGCGGAGAAACTCATCGAAGTCCCAGCAAGCAAAGTGGTTAAGGCGATTCCTGAGAACGCCCGTACGCATTTCAGCCGTGTCGATCTCTGCGTGGTCGGTGTCGCCGGCGTAGCGTCCTGCGTCCCTGCGAAAGAGACGTAACACCCTGTCGGTTCCCCAAGGTCCGTAGTGAACGCGATACCCCATGAAGTAATTGGCTCTCTTGATCCAGTAGCCGTCCGTTGTCGGATTGCCGGAGATGATTTGGCGGATTTCCTGGGCGAGATCCGGGGTCACCCGTTCATCAGCGTCCAGCAGCAACACCCACTCGTGCGTGGCTTGAGGAATCGCCCAGTTCTTGAAGTTCCCGGCGCGGATGTATTCGCGTTCGATCAGCCGGCAGCCACCAATTTCACGAATGATCTCCAGCGTCCCGTCGGTCGAGCCCGAATCGGCAATCAGGATTTCGTCAGCCAGATCTCGAACACTCTGCACGCAGGTGCGAATGTCCAGCCGCTCATTCTTGCAAGTGATCAGAGCCGTGAGTTCTGGCATGGTCAGGTGGCCCATCGTGATTGCCAACCACGCAAGCTGCCTCGTTGCCCGCGGTCGACTATTGCCCTCATGCACTCCGGCTGAACTGGATCTCGTGCAGCCTCGAATAGGTTTCGCAGCGCTGGAGCAGTTCTTCGTGGCGTCCCGCGTCTTGGATCTTCCCGCCGTCAATCACAACAACTCGGTCCGCCAGGCTGATTGTAGATAGGCGGTGGGTGATGATGATGGCGGTCCGTCCGCCGACAAACTCCTTGAGCGCGCGGTGGATTAGTTGTTCACTCTCGATGTCGATCTGGCTCGTAGCCTCGTCGAGAATCATGATTTCTGGATTGCGCAAGATCGCCCGGGCCAGCGCAATTCGCTGACGTTGGCCTCCTGACAGCAGACTTCCACCCTGCCCCACGCGCGACTCATAGCCCGCTGATAGTTGTCTCGTGATGAAGTTGTGGGCGTGAGCTTTCCGCGCGGCCTCTTCCACGGCATGCCGGGCCGCATTCGGCGCACCGTATCGGATGTTGTTCATCACTGTGTCGTCAAACAGGTGAGCTTTCTGCGAGACCAAGCCGATCCGGCTGCGCAAGTCGCGGACCCGGATGTCGCGGATGTCGACGCCGTCCAGGCAGATTTTCCCAACAGTCGGATCATAGAAACGTGGAATAAGGTTGATCAGCGTACTCTTGCCACATCCGTTCGGTCCTACGATCGCGATCGTCTCTCCAAAGCGAATCTCCAGATCGATCCCCTGCAGCACAGGTTCGTCAGGATCGTAGTGAAAAGAGAGGTTCTCGCAGGACAACTTGTGATGCGGACGGCTGACAGTCTGTGGACGTGCCGGATCGACGATGGCTGGCTCGCGATCCATCACCGGGAAAATTCGGTCTGCGCTGGCAAACCCGGCTTGCAGCAACGCGAACACGGCTGACATCTTCCGAGCCGGATCGCTGACGCCTGCCAGCAATCCGTAGAACAGTAGCAGTTCGGAGAGACTCATTGCTCGATCGCACATGCGGATTCCCAACAGATGGGTTTCCCCATTGATGACCAGGAAGCCGCCTGCGACCAGAGCCAACGAAATCGCGCCGATTCCGAGCAGCTCGGTGATCGGTTTGGTCAGGGAATTGTAAAAGACGATTTTCATCGCCTTGCGGAAAAACTCCTTGGCAGTACGGTGAAAGCGATTCCGTTCAAATTGTTCCATTGTGAACGCCTTGACCGTCGTAATCCCTGCAAAAGTCTCGGAGAAGTTTCCGTACAGCTGCGACATCTCCTCCATGGCACGGCGATTGGCACGCTTGATCGACCTGGCGAGGCGGCGCATCAAATACAGAGCAGGTGGTGTTACCAGCAGCGAGAACAGGAGCAGTCGCCAACTGATAAAACTTGCCCCGACCAAGCAAGCGATCATTTTTAGCGGTTCACGTAGTGCCTGGCCAAACAACGTGGTCAGTCCAGACGTGAGACCGTTCAGGTCATAAGTAAAGTGGCTCAGCAGCTGGCTGTTCGAGCCGCGACTTAGTGCACCCAGGTCGAGTGCCAGGGTCTGCCGAAAGAACTGCTTTCTTAGATCGAACATAGCCAGCTGGGCGAGCCGTTCGACAAGAATCATGTTGACGACGATAAAGAAGTCCTTTAGCAGCGTGCCGATCAGCAGCACGACGACGATCAAAAGCAGCGTCCGAAAGGGTGTTGAAGGGAAATAGGTGTCCACGATCGGTTTCGCACGTTTGTAGAAAAACAACGCGCGCAGCTCGGCCGTGATCCCGGCGTCAACCACTTCCAACTCGTGAAGAACGGTCTTTGTCTCCGCATCGCCCACTACGGACAGCCGCTGATTAAGCCGCTCGCGCTGCTGGCACAGCTCAGCTAGCTGCCAGTGGGCGCGTACAATTTCGCCGTCAGCCCATTGCTGCAGTGTCTGCTTCTGGAAGACAACTTCGACGAACGGATAGACAACACCGATGTTTGCTCCCCACAGAGTTCCCACAGCAAGCGACGTTAAAACAACTCCCGCTAGCGTGGCGCGTTTGCGAAGCGCTAGCTGGACGACGCGAAAGAAGTTCTTCATGGAGCTGATGTTCCTGGGCCATGTCGAGCGGGCAGCCGTCTTGTATCAGATCCGCAAAGTCCTTCCAAGAGCTTCGTCCTATGCTACCCGCGCCATGTTGGCCTTGGCGCGAGCGACGAGCTGTTGCACCGTGACTACGGGGTCGTGCCGGCCGTACCACTGTGGGGCGAATCGCTGGGCCGTCGCGCGATAGTGCGGGTAGTGCGCCATCATCTCTCGCAGCATGTTGCCCACCTCGTTTTCGTTCCCCGCAATGAGCCCCACAGCGCCCAGGGGACTGTCGACTGCGGCCGCCAAGAAACGGCAACAGACGTTCTCGATACGTACGGGGCTGTCGTGGTAGGCGTTCGTCCAGCGAACTTCGACAACCTGCGTCCCCTCCCCGATGGGGACGAGAATCGGCACGGCGCCGCGATTCCACTGGCCGACTACATTGGTCCGGCGACTCGATGAGTTCCCCTTTCGGTCGCGCAATGTGATTTCGCACTGCACATACTGTCCCCGTTCAGCCGATGGACTCCACTGAAAGGTGATCAGCAATCGATTGGCCCCGCTCGGACAAGCCAACTCGCCGACCGCGGCCTGGGACGCTGAGCCAAACTCCAACACCTCTGCGTTCGGATCGCCGGGCAACCCGTCCTGTTGCTGCCAAACAGCCGACGAGACGTCCGCGACACCCACTGTTTCGCAACGTCTGCCAACCTCCAGTTGATGTTCGTAGATCGGCTCGGCAATCTGCTCAGCGAGCCAACATCCTGCCGGAACTATCACAGGTGTGCCGGCAGCCAGCAGTTCTCCCAGCACTCCCGCCCGGCGAGAGTAGTAGCGGCGAGCGTCGTAAAGGAACAGGCCAATTCCCGCTTGACGAATCAACTCCACGTACGCGTTGGGCTCCAGCGGATGCGGGACGAAGGAAACGGCTTTGGAATACTCTGCAGGTATCTCCGGTGTGTGCTTCTCGCATGTCGACCTTGTTTGCACGACTAGCTCCGCCTTTCTGGTGGCGAAGCAGTTTTCCCAGAGCTCGGCCAGAATTCCACAAAGCTGCGCGAAACCCTTTTCCGCACGGCTATCTCCAGCACACGTGACGCGGATCGGAGAGCTTGCCTGGCGCGCCGGTTTTCTCAAGACAGGGTTGATAGGATAGGCCAACGGCTCGAACGGCGCTACTTCGAGCCGGTTGTACTGATCGGCCAGGATCTCTGAAGTGGCGTAGAAGTGCCAGCCATGCGCCGTAGGTAGCGACAACGCTCGCCGAAAGTGACGGCGGATCCGCTCCGCTCGATCCGCCTGTGCAGAGTACTCTGGCTCGCGCCCCTCGAACAGGTTGAAGTGAAACTGCAGGTGCCAGTCGACAGGCGGGATTTCTCTGTGTCGACTCAGAAATCGCGCGAGTCCCAGCAAGTCGAGTTCCGACATGGTGGTGGCTAGGACTTGATCTCCCGGTCGTAGATCGACCAGCTGGCAAAGTTGCCGGCAGCCTCGCGCGAATGACTCGATGCGTTTCTCCCGACCACGTTCATGAAGCCGTGATTTGCAGTAGTCGGCGATGCGGTTGGCCAAACGCTGCCGCCGTTCGTCCGCCAGTAAGTTGCGAACGCCAACGAAGTCGGTGTACCTGCTGTAACCGTGATGGCGAAACACCGGAAAGACACTGCAGCGGGCCGGCAAAGAGGCCGTCGCGCGAAAACGTCGCTGGCAGGCCAGTGCCGTGTCGAATCCCAAGGTTTGCGCCGCCTGCAAAGTGTGATAGGCATAGTCGAAGTGATGACCACCTGGTTCGCGCAAAGACGGATCGAGCAAGATAAATCTGGGCATCGCGCACCCGGGAATGCATCGGAGAGTGTGGCCGCGCTTATAGGGGACTCGGTCAGACGCCGCAATATCAGGCCTCCGACAGAGCGAGGCCCGAGCCCGCGACACAAGATCAGCCGCTGGGCGTTAGCCCACGGTTTGACACTGTAGCGGTCACTCCGATGTCTCTCGGCTCGGCAGGAGCCTCGCCCTCCCGAGCATCTTGCAGGGATGTCGCGGTGGGTGTGATGGGCATCCTGCTGTGGAGCTTGTCCTCTCCATCCTGTTCATCATGTTAATCCTGTCTTCGGCTTTGACAGGATCTACAAGATCAACAGGATGGTCCGGGCGTGCGACACAAGATCAGCCGCTGGGCGTTAGCCCACGGTTTGACACTGTAGCGGTCACTCCGATGTCTCTCGGCTCGGCAGGAGCCTCGCCCTCCCGAGCATCTTGCAGGGATGTCGCGGTGGATGTGATGGGCATCCTGCTGTGGAGCTTGTCCTCTCCATCCTGTTCATCATGTTAATCCTGTCTTCTGCTTTCGACAGGATCGACAGGATCTACAGGATCAACAGGATGGTCCGGGCGTGCGATATAAAATCAGCCGCTGGGCGTTAGCCCACGGTTTCCACCGTAGCGGTCACTCCGATGTCTCTCGGCTCGGCAGGAGCCTCGCCCTCCCGAGCATCTTGCAGGGATGTCGCGGTGGATGTGATGGGCATCCTGCTGTGGAGCTTGTCCTCTCCATCCTGTTCATCATGTTAATCCTGTCTTCTGCTTTCGACAGGATCTACAGAGTCGACAGGATGGTCCGGGCGTGCGACACAAGATCAGCCGCTGGGCGTTAGCCCACGGTTTGACACTGTAGCCGTCACTCCGATGTCTCTCGGCTCGGCAGGAGCCTCGCCCTCCCGATCGACTAACATGCTTGTGGCAGTGGGCAGCCCGCCAAACTCTGGCGAGTTCGGCCGGGCGTGCGACACAAAATCAGCCGCTGGGCGTTAGCCCACGGTTTCCACTGTAGCGGTCACTCCGATGTCTCTCGGCTCGGCAGGAGCCTCGCCCTCCCGAGCATCTTGCAGGGATGTCGCAGTGGATGATGTAGCTCCTGACGGGAAACCTACACGGCTAGACTTGCGGTTCCCAACCGGGCTCATATTCGCGGCCCCAGTGCTGTTCGACAGCCGCTGGGTTATCGATCAGCTGCCCAGTCTGAGGATCACAATGGATCGTTTGCCCAGTGCGATGAGCGATATTGCCGAGGTGACTCAGCATCGTGCTTTTGTGACCTGATTCGATCTCCTGGTTCAGCAGGCTGGCATCGTCGTTTCGAATCGCGTTCACGAAGTTCTGCAGATGCTCCGTCCGCCCCCACAGGACGGGAGCCTTGACGTCTTCGATCAGTTTCTCGTTGGCGTCGAAGATCTTATGCTCGCCCATGATTCCCATTTCGAGCGTGCCTTGTTCGCCAAAGAAGCTGACAAACGGAAAGTAATGCTTGTTGTGGCTGAGACCCCGCCACGTGATCTGGCCTTTGTCGCCAAACTCGAACGCAACCAGGTGTGTGTCCGGCGTTTCTTGATCGTCGTCGTAGCGAAAGCGAGCTCCGCTAGAAACGACCCGCGTCGGATAGTCGACATCCAAACCCCAGCGGGCCAAGTCCAATGCGTGGACGCCGTTGTTTCCTAACTCCCCGTTTCCCCAGTGCCAACGCCAATGCCAATTGTAGTGCACCACGTTGTCGAAATACGGTCGCCGCGGCGCAGGCCCCTGCCACAGTTCGTAGTCGATGTGGGACGGCACTTGAACTCGCTTTCCCTTGCCAATCGGGCCTCGCAAACTGGAGTAGGAACACTGAGCTGCATACACCCGTCCGATAATCCCCTCGTGCAGTTTCTGGACAGCCTGGACAATCGTCGGAGCGCTGCGCCGCTGTGTACCCATCTGCACGCAGCGGCCATGCCGCTGGGCGGCACCGATCATCATTTCACCTTCAGCCGGATTGTGGCTGCAGGGTTTTTCAACATAGACGTGCTTCCCAGCGGCACAACCCAGTATCGTCGCTGGGCCATGCCAGTGATTTGGGGCGGCGCATACTAAGGCGTCGACCTCCTTGTCGTCCAAAATGCTGCGAAAGTCCTGGATGCCCTTAGCTGTTTGACTTCGCCCGTTAATCTCCGCCATCGTCCGGGCTGTACGTTGCTTGTCGACATCGCATAGGTACTTGATCCGTACGCCGTCGACCTGTGTGAACTGCTTGGCCAGCGCGCGGCCGCGTTCGAGACCCATGATCCCCACCACCACGGTCTCGGCAGGCGCATTCGCGCCTTGCGCTCGATCTGCCAGTGCTAGGCCCGCAGCTGTGGCAGCAGTGGTGCCCAAGAATCGTCGGCGGTCGATTGCAGCGTTCATACCTGATCTCCTTGTGATTGCCAGAACGCCACCATGCCGTGTCCAACAGCTGTGATGTCGTCGGCAGCGTCGTTGATTTCGAACCCGTGGATATGCATTGGAGCAACCTCGGCGTGCAGAAACTCCTCACTCTCCATGTCCATGAACAGCAACAGTCCCGTCTTGGCCCCGCCGGCTGCTACGAGCCAACGACCGCCACGAGCAAACTGAAGTTTCTCCACGATTCCCTTCTGCTCTGGATGCTCGAACTTGTGCGTTCGTTCACCGGTCCGCCAGTCGTACACCTGTACCAGCGCCTGACCCCCTAGGCCGTCGATGTTCTGGATGTGGCCGATCCCGCCGACTGCCAACAGCCGGGAGTCCGGTGAAAAACACAACGAACGGATTCCACCGATCGAGTGCCTCCGTTGGACCGGATCCCATGTATAAACCTCGGGAGATTCAAACGTGGCGACGGCCTCTCCCGTCTCGACGCGCCAAACCACGACGTGGCCTATCTTATCTCCGGTAGCCAAATAAGCACCGTCGGTCGAAAAACAGCAAGTAAAGAGCATGGAGGGATAGTGGTGAGGCGTCTGCTCGGCGTGTCCTGTCAATTCACAGAACCGATTCCCCGACCGGGCGTGCCAGAGGCGGCAGACCATGTCGTCGGCCACGCTGGCCACTAACTTGCCGTCGGGTGAGGCAACCACAGTCCGAATCCACTTACGGTGAGCCAGTACCCTCCGCACCAGGCTGGCTGAGTTGGGGTCCCACCAGATCAGCTGCCGATCCCAACTGGAGGTCACGAGCTGACCATCCCGCGTCGCTGCCACACCGGAAACGAAGCTGCGATGCCCCTCCATTCGCCGCCGTGGCTCGCCGGACGGCAGGTCGAGTTCGTAGAGGGAGAAGTCGGAGCTGCCGCAATACAGCAGCGAGGAACTCGGCGACCTGCACATGCAGAACAGAATGTCCGAACGCTCGACGGTGCGGGGATCATTAAGTTGAATGCTGGGTCCCATGACGCCCTTTATTAGGATTCCGACTACGCCAGCACGTCCCAAATGGGCTCGATCCCGACGTCAACCAGTGGGACCGGGCGGGGGCCAACGTACAGTTCGTGCTGGTGGTCGATGCCAAGCGCCTGCAGGATGGTGGCAAAGAGCTCTCCAGCACCGACCTCGCCCTCGATGACTGTCTCACCGTCTGCATCGGTTTTCCCAAACACCGTGCCCGGTTTCACACCGAGTCCCGAGAGCGTGGAGCTCCAGGCGGTTGGAAAGTGGTCCCGCCCCAGGCTGGGGTTGATCTTCGGTGTTCGGCCAAACTCTGCGGTTGTGAGCACCAATGTATGCTCTAACAGGCCACGTTCTTTCAAATCGTCCAAGAGGGTAGACATCACCCGATCCAACTCGGGTACAAGCTCTAGATGAGTCTCAAAGTTCTGAGCGTGGCTGTCCCACCAAGCGCGAGCAACGCGTACAAATGGGACACCTGCTTCGATCAATCGACGGGCAATCAATGCCTGCTCCCCGAAACGTGTCGGTCCATACCGCTCACGAATGCTCTGCGGCTCCTCGGATATGTCGAACAACCGATCGCTTGCCATCAGCCCTCGTACTCGCTGGTAGGCCGTCTCGTGGCTGTCCAGGGTGGCGAGCTCCCGGCCGCGGACGAACCGCTTGTTCAACAGCCGGCGTAGATCGCTCCTGTCACGATGGTCCAGCGCCGATATGGACTCCAGGCGGTGCACGTTCTCGAGACCCATCCGTTCCGTAAGTTGAATCGGTGCGTGCCGGGTCGGTAGGAAGGCGGGTCCCAGTTTGGCAAAGTTGCGGCCTTCCGTCTGTGAGTAGATCGACACGTAGTCAGGTACTTGGCTGTCGGCTTGGGCCAGCTCATGCGCCACGACCGCGCCCAGGTCTGGATAGCTCAGGTTGGGCTCGTTATTTCTCCCACGCATCATCAACTCTGAAGCTCGGGCGTGTGCGCCGTCCTTGGTGTTGAGCGAGCGAATGATGGCGGTGTGCTCGTGCAGCCGTGTGGCCATCTTGGGCATCAGCTCGGAGATATGGACTCCCGGCAGCGAGGTGGGAATGTCGAAAAAGGGACCACCAGTATCCCGCCCCGGTTTGGGGTCCCAAGTCTCGAGCTGGCTGGCGCCGCCGGCGAGCCACAGCATGATTACTCGCTTGTCATGACGCTTCAGCTCCCGGGCAAATCCTTGGTGACCGAACAGACCCGTCCCAGCCATCGTCGCCGCCGCGGTGTTCCTCAGGAACGAACGTCGCGAGAGGGCGTGGTCCGATGACCCGCAAAAAGAACCAGTTCCGCGCGACATGAAATCTCCCCGATCGAATCAGTGATTGAACCGAAATTCCGAACTGGCAAGTAGCCCCCAGACGAGCTGCTGCAATGCGGACCTTTCGCGATCCGGTCGCATTGCCCAGATAGCCGCTGAGCAGATTGATTTCTTCGTCGTCCGCAGGCGCCCGTGACAAGATGTTCCAAGTCACCAGCTCAATCAGCCGATGGCGATCCGAAGGAAGGTGGGCCAGCTGAGCGACCAGTCCCTGCTGGAGATAGTCCTGCTGGAACTGCTCACCGTTGGAGAACAACAGAGCCTCTGCAGCTGGAACACGGTAATCTGCTGTTGGCTGGCCGAACCGCTCGGTGTTCTTAGGCTCCGCAGCCGCGGCGATCGCCGCCTGCAACTCCTCGCGGCAGGCTCCGCTGAACTGGCTTTGATCCGCCGTGGCCAGGCTCAGCGAGCGAGCCAACTGAGTCGGTGTCAACGGTCGTACACTCGCCACAGCAAACAACTCCGGCGGTGGACGTCGGTCGCCTTCCCAATGGCTCGTACGGCTGTAAGCCTTGCTGAGTACCAGCCCTCGGAACAACCGCCGTAAGTCGTAGCCGTTTTCGACCAGGTCTGCGGCCAGCCAGTCGAGTAATTCCGGGTGACTTGAGGCATTCTCTTGGTGCATCTGGTCCAGTGGCATCACAAGCCCATAGCCGAATAGCTGCGCCCAGAGACGGTTGACGATCGACTTGGCAAAGAAGTGGTGCTCGCCATCCGCTAACGCGGTCTCGACCAGCTTCTGCCTCAGGCTGTGCTGCGGAGCCGGAGGCGGCCGTTTGCTTTTCTTCAGGTCACGATAGAGTTTTTGGAGTTCCTTTCGTTTTTCCTGGTCTGGCTCCAGTCCTTCTCGGGGTGTCACATCCGTGCCCGTCAAGAACATCAAGCGAGCCTGCCGCTCTTCTCCGTCGACCGTCTTGTACTTGACCAACCCGTATTCGCGTTCCGCGACAAAACCACCGTTGTCGAAAGTCCGATCGAAGAAGAACTTCATCCCGTAGTAGTGATCTTGAGTCCACTCGGGCACGAGTGGGTGGTCATGGCATTTGGCACAACTAATGTCCACTCCGAAGAAAGTAACGCTGACGTCGTTGGTAAGCCGTTCTGAGTCCTTGACGCGCTTTTTTAGGTAGGGCACTGCGTCTTCACTGCCAGAGAGATCGGCCAGCAGAACATCCCGAAAAATGCGGTCCCAACCATGGCCTGATCGCATGGCGTCTGTCAAATATTCGCGAATACTCCCATCGCCTCTCGTAATCAGCCAATCCAATCTCGCTGCCTGATATCGGTTGAACTCGTCGGATCCGATCAAGCGATCGACCAGCTGCTCGCGCCGACCAGCCTCGTCCGAGTCGAGGTAGGTCTGAACCTCGACAGCTGCTGGAATCCTGCCGATCAAGTCGAGCGAGAGTCGCCGCACGAGCCGATCTGGGGAAGCCTGGGGGGCTGGCTGCGCACCCTGAGCCTCTAGTTCCGTTTCAATGTATCGGTCGATTGTGGCGGCAAGAGAGTTGCCGCCAGGAGTGGCTCGGTCGGGCGTGAGGGAATCCGCACGGGTGGAAGACGGAAACAACGACAGGATGCCGACGACAACCAACGATGTTGAGAGAGGCTTCATTGCGGGTCTGTGTCTCGACAAAGGAAGTCGTCCAGCAAGAAGGTTACCAGGATTGCGACGGCCTCGGCGCAGACGGCGGGGACGTCATTTTAGCACGCCCCCACTCCGAGTGCTACGGAATCTGTTTGAGCAAGTCGGGCCGGGCCGTACTTACCCTCTACGTTCCTGATACGTCCCCTCTGCCTGGTGGACAAAGGATGGCTGTTATTCACAAGATACGGGTCGGTGCAATTTGTGACTCTGTGACGAAAGGACAGCCAAATGGACAAGACGACGCGCAGATGCTTCCTGGGTACCGTAGCCGCGCTCTCCGTAGCCCGTGCTTCCAATAGCACCGTCAGCCAAGTGCGAGCAGCCGCCAACTCGGCGCCCGATGGGGAGTTTCCGCTCGCCGTGCCCGGCTATTTCGGTTCGCGGCCGGGTATTCAATTGGGAACCCAGATGCGGGCCACCGCTAGCGACGAAGATATGCAGTACGCTCGGCAACTAGGAGTGGAATGGGTCATGACTGGTTTGCCCCCCGAGCAGCATTCGCTCGACAACTACGAAGCTCTTAAGGCGCGCTTCGCCAAGCACGGTTTGAAGATCTACCGTTTGGCGAACAACAGCTGCCACAACATGGAGCAAGTGACGCTCAATCTACCCGGTCGCGACCAGAAGATCGAAGAGTACCTCAGCTACATCCGTCTGTTGGGCAAAGCCAAGATTCACTACTCGACCTACGCTCACATGGGCAATGGCATTTGGAGCAGCGAACAGGAAACAACACGTGGTGGAGCGACGAGTCGCGCGTTGCGACTCGACAAGGCGTTCGGCCGCTGGGCGGGCAAGAAATACGAACAACCGCTCTCACACGGACGGGAGTACACGGAAGAAGAGCTGTGGGACAACTACGCGTACTTTATTCGCAAAGTGGCACCAGTTGCCGAGGAGGCAGGTGTCTATATCGGAATCCACCCAGATGACCCTCCTGTTTACTCGCTGGGTGGCGTTCCACGGTGTATCTTCGGCAACTTTGCTGGCTACACACGGGCATTGGAAATTGCCGACAGTCCCAACATAGGTGTCTGCCTGTGCGTTGGCTCGTGGATCGAAGGGGGTACCGGCACCGGTAAGAACGTGAAGGATGCCCTGCGGCACTTCGCTTCCCAGAAGAAGTTGTTCAAGGTCCACTTTCGCAACGTGAGCGCTCCGTTGCCGGAGGGGTTCGTCGAGACGTTTTTAGATGACGGCTACGTCAACATGTTTGAAGTGATGCGAACGTTACACGAAAGCGGGTACACGGGCGCTGTGATTTCGGACCATGTACCTCACATGGTGGGTGGCCGCCGCTCCGCAGAAGCCTTTTCTCTCGGATACATGCGCGGGCTTATCCAAGCTGTCTCGGGTGTGTAGCCGAGCGGGGTCGCCAGTTTTGAGGTTGCGCTTTCGGGTGTCTAGCAGAGACACGAGGCCGAAGTCGTCCGTTTATTCGGAACCCGAAGCGTCAGCGAGGGGGAGTTGGTGTACCAACGCAGGTCACTCCCTCGCTTACGCTTCGGGTTCCGATGGAGCCAAGAGCGCAACTTCAAAGAGCGTGAGCGAAGCGCAACTTCAAGGAGCGCCAGCCCCGTCCGCTCTTCAGCGGTCGGTTGTCTTACGAAAGCGCAAAAAGTAGTTTTCCTGCAGACCGTCCAACATTGTCTCACCCAGGAATTCAAATCCTGCGGCTTCGATCTCGCCACGAAATACCTGTTTCCCCGCGCGCACGTGACCCAAAATAAACTCGCGGGACCTACCTGGGATCCGCTCGAAGTCGATCACAATCAGCGTCCCCTCGTCCACTAACGCGCGGTGGATCGAGGCCAGCGTGGATGGCGGATACTCGAAGTGGTGATAAGTGTCGCAGATGAATACGAGATCAATCGAATTGGGAGGGAGGTTGATCGACCGCTGAGTTCCTAGCACTCCTGTCAGGTTGTTGATCCCGTCCTCTTCGGCGCGCTGGTTGATGTGCTGGAGGAAGCGTGGGGAAATGTCGACTGAGACGACCCAGCCATCGGGTCCCACGGCCTCACAGAACAACCTGGAAAAAAGTCCGGTTCCCGCGCCCACATCGGCGACTCGCGCACCCGGCGAAACGCGGCAGGCTTCGATCACCTGCTGGCGCGCGGCAAAGACCTCTCGACTTTCTACCTCGAATCGCCCCAGCCACTCGCTGACCTCTAGGTCGGCCTTCAGGAAGTTGTCGTTGATGCCCGGTCGGACACTCGCCTTTTGACGATTGGCCTGCACGTGTTCGATATAGCTCCGGACTCTCTCTTCGTATCCGGCGGTCCGCAGGCCGATCGTCTTCGCTTCCACAACCGCCTCTTCGACAGGTACACCCTGGTCGAGCACGCGGTGCGCCAGCCAGACCGCTCCGACTCGGTTGGCTGAACCGCAGTGCAGCAAGGTCGGAGTCTTCTCGGCTTCACGTAACAACGTACGGGTACGGGTCAGGATCTCGTCGGTCAGCGAGTTAGGAGCCAGAAACGGCACTTCGATGAACTCCAGTCCCGCTGCCTTAACTTCGTTTCCTTCCTCCCATTGGATCTCGCCAGAGGTCCGCAGTGTGACCACACGCCGAATCCCCTCTCGTTTAAGAACGGCGATGTCCTCCTTGGTTGGCTGACCGGCCAAGTAGACCGAACCACAAGTGTGAACATTCTTGGTCTGGCCCAGCTTCGCTGCTGCAACGGCTGGCGCCGCCGTCCGCTGGGCGAAGCCGGGGCTTGCAGCAAGAGCCGTGATTCCAAGCAATACGACCAGAGGGGAAAAGTTCCGAGACACGGTAACCTCCTCGCAGCGATTCGCAGTTTTGTGATACTGTCGGCACGGCATCTTACCATAGCCTCCCAAGCATCCAAGCGGCGGCCGACTCGTCGGCCACTGCCGCCGCGTTTCGGTTGCAGGCGGGCCTAGCCCGAATTATTCATGAGCGATCTGCTGCGAGGTCGTAAGTCCATCCGTGGCTTCGTCATGCTTCACAATTCTCCCTCGACGTATTGCTTCAATACGCCTGCGGAAGAATTGCTCGCCTTCCTTGCCACGAACGTACTTACAACCTCTCGCCACGATCTTCAGGAATAATCCGGGCTAATGTTCACTTGGCCCGTCCGGACTACAATACGGCACAAAGCCAAATGAAAGGACGGCAGATGAACTACACGTATGATGAGATCGCCAAGATGATCGATCACTCGCTGCTAAGCCCGGTGCTTAGCGCGGAGGAGCTCGAGGCGGGACTCGACCTGGCTTGTATCTACGACGTTGCTTCGGTCTGCATCATGCCGTTCGCGCTACCGCTGTGCGCGGCAAAACTCGCCGGCACAACAGTAAAGCCGTCGACGACGATCGGTTTTCCACACGGAGGCCACACCACAGCGATCAAGGAAGCCGAAGCGGCCCGCGCGGTGGCGGATGGGTGCGCCGAGCTGGACATGGTCGTGAACCTCTCCAAGGTGATCAGCGGCGACTGGGAGTACGTGCGTCGTGACATCACGGTCGTTACCGATGTCGCCCACGCAGCTGGTCAAAAGGTCAAGGTCATTTTTGAGAACTGTTACCTCAAAGACGAGCACAAAATCAGGCTCTGCGAGATCTGTGGGCAGCTGGGTGCCGACTGGGTAAAAACGTCGACCGGTTACGGCAGCGGGGGGGCCACGCTCGCTGACCTGAAACTGATGAGACAGCACACGCCAGAGCACGTACAGGTCAAAGCTGCCGGCGGAATTCGCAGCATGGATTCGCTGCTCGAGGTTCGGGCGCTCGGAGTCACACGGATCGGCGCTAGCCGAACCAAGGAGATCTTAGACGATTGCAGACAACGTCTGAAGCTGCCGGCGCTGGAGCCTGCACTCGGCGGGCCGTGACGCTTGCAGGAGCGACAAGCATGAACAAGACTCTTTTTACGGACGTGCGAGTATTGGATTGCACAGGAGCCGATCCGTTTCCAGGCGAGGTACTGGTCGAAGGCAACCGGATCGCGGCAGTGTCGCACGAGTCAGGTTCGCTTCGTTGCGACGATGCCCGTATGATCCAGGGAGGAGGTGCTACTCTGATGCCGGGGCTCGTCGAGTCCCACGCGCACCTGGGCCTTGACGACGCAGCTGACCTGCTGTCGGTCGGGCTCGTTCCGCCCGAAGAGAACACGCTGATTGCGATGCACAACGCGCGGCGGTATCTGGACTGTGGCATCACCAGCTGTATCAGTGCTGCGGCCACCAAGCCACGTCTGGACGTTGTGATTCGCAACGCTATCGAAGCCGGTAAGATCCCCGGGCCGCGCCTGCTAGCTGCCAGCCCCTGGCTGACCGTCACCGGCGGACTGGGTGATCTGCGGACGCAACACATGCCACAGATGGCGTCCATGGCCATCGTTGTCGATGGGCCTGAGAACTACCGACGTGTAACTCGCGAGCTGATTCGTGAGGGGGTCGACATTATCAAGCTGGTGATCTCAGGTGACACCTTTCTGCGCCACGCGCCTTCCGATTCGACCGTCATGAGCGAAGCGGAGGTCGCGGCAGCTGCCGAGGTGGTGCATGCCCATGGTAGAAGAATGAGCGCTCACGCGCGCAGCGCGGGCGCCGTCAAGCTGTGTGTTCGCCACGGCATTAAGGTCATCTACCACGCGAACTTCGTCGACGACGAAGCGCTCGACCTGCTGACCGAAAACAAAGACCGGCTCTTCGTCAGTCCCAATCTTGGCTTCACTGCTACGGCTAGTTACGAGGGCGAAGAGTGGTTTACGGAGGAGGAGGTGCGAGCATTGGGATTCCGAGAGGAGCTGGCGGCTGCGGCCAAGGGGTTGCAGGAACTGAAGAGTCGTGGCGTGCGCATCCTTGGTGGCGGCGACTATGGTTTTAACCTGACTCCCCACGGCGACAATGCTCGCGACCTCGATCACTTCGTTAACTACTGCCAGTTTACGCCGATGGAGGCCCTACTGACGATGACTAAGAACGGGGGCGAAGCGATGGAGATGCCCGCTCAGCTAGGACAAATTCGAGAGGGCTTTCTTGCCGACCTGCTGGTTGTGGATGGAGATCCACTCGAAGATCCGAAAGTGATGCTTGAGTTTGACCGGTTGCTGTGCGTGATGAAAGACGGCAAGTTGCACAAAGATTGCGGGCGGGCGAACGGCAGCCAACAGGCGGGAGCGCAACCGACTAACGGCTCGGCGACTCACAATAGACCTTGACCGCATCCATGTCTCCCTCCACTGCTTTCGCGATCGCTCCACGTATGAGCGGATTCATGATTCGCGGCATCAGCTTATAAGGCCGCGACTCCATCACCATCTTCAACGTAACCTGATCGTCCACTTCCCTCACGGTAAAGACCGTATCCCAGACAGCTCCGTGGCTGTCTGCAATCATGCGGATCCGGTCATTCTCGAGATACTCGGTCACCTCCAGTTCGGTGGTTGCTTCTTTTCCCTTCATCAGCCGCGTTTCACGGAACCGAGTGCCGACACCGCGATGGGACTCGGTCAGAAACTCGACCTTGGTGATCTGCGGATTAGCTTTGGAGAACTGAGCGATATCCGCAACGGTTTGGAAGACAACCTCGATCGGAGCAGCGATCGTCTTGGTCACGGTAATGGGAGTCATTGGCAACCTCTCGCGGGTACGAACGCCCCATTTTAGGATGATTGTGCTCAAATGTAACAGGGCTGGCTCCGAGGGTTCTCCGGCAACACCTCACGCACTGTCCTTGATGAGCCGGAACTTGTGAGGTCCGTTCGCTGCGACTGTTCGCAAGTCGCCCGCGAGCGGCTCGGCGAGGCCCTGCTGTTACCTAGCAGATCGCACGATGATAAGCTAGCTGCATGAAGCGGGACGCGTCTCTGCGGCTGGACCAGGAACGGCGGAACTCCATCTTCCGGCTGCGTCTCTGTCTACTGCTGGCCCTCCTGCCGCCACTCGTCGCAGCCTATCGCCTCCGCGATTGGCTACCGTCAGAGGGAACCAAAATCGCCGTATCACCAGACGGCAGGTTTTTGGCGTCGATTTATCGGGCACGTCGGCGGAGGAGCAAGTGGGAGGGACATCTAGACGTTCGCCGGCTGCCGATGGGCGACTGTTGGATGCTCAAGCAGGAAACCAGTCGACCAACATCGATCGCGTTCACACCACAGAGTGACTTACTCGCCGTCGGTCATTTCGACGGAAGGATTGACATTTGGGACTTGAACTCCCGTGGGCGGCGAGCAGTTTTTTGGGTGACCGATTTGCAGATAACCCACCTAGCTTACAGCAACGAAGGAGATCGGCTGGTTGCGATAGGCAGGATGGGAGCTGCGATCTTTCAGATGGACGCGGAAACAGGCGACGTGATCGATAGGCTAGCAACACCGGTGAGGTTCGCGGAAGCCGTTGCACGCAACCAGCGATTGGCTCTCGCACCAGTTGTCTACCCGCCTACACGTGTCGCGATCTACGAGTTTCAACGCGACAACCTCGAACATAGCATGACCCTTCGCGGCGGTCGGGCACCTGTTGCCTGGTCTGCTGACGGGCGTCGGTTGGCAGCTAAAGTGGGGTCAACGGTTCAGCTTTGGGACTTTGCAGAAAGGGAAGTAGCCCAAGTAATTCGTATGGACGGAGGCAGAGTGAACGGACTGGCTACCTCACCAAGGACCAACACACTTGCCGTGGCGTGGCGTGTTCCTACAACTCAGCCGTCCTCGGACCCGAAGAGCAAGGTGACCCTATGGGACCTCGACAGCGGTTCTCCGCTCGCAACAGTGGCAACCGGTTTGCTGGTCAGACAGCTGACTTTCACCCCAGACGGCAGGCAGTTGGCTGGGATCGGTCGCGACGGCAAGACGAGGTTGTGGGATGTCGCGACTGGTCGCCTGCACAGCGAGTTTTCGCCCCACCAGTCGACAGCATTCACATTCCGCATGTTGCTGGTGTCAATCCTGTTGTGGTGTGGTGTTTGGTTCTGGTCCGGCATCTGCCGGCAAGCTGGATCGGCTTGGGATGTCGGCCTGGTTAGTGCCCTAGCGGTTGTGGTTTTGGTGGTTCGAGTTCGGGAGGTTGGCCATCAGCCGTTGGCCCACGCGCTCATGTACGCCGCGGTAGGCAACCTCGTTTGCCTCTTCACTTTGTTTGTCATGTTAGGGAGCTGCCGTTGGTCGTTGCGGGTACCCGCCGTGTTGGTCACGGGCGCACTTCTGTGGATGGTTGCGTTCGTCGCGGGCGACGCTGCCACTGTTTTTTCGTCTTCCCTAAGCGGCTCAACGATCGGCCTTCCATGTTGGCTGCTGTTGTTGGCGATGTTGCGTGGGTATGGTTGGAGGGTGGTTCAAGTCGGCAGCAACGTCCCGGTCGTGGAAATGCCAGCGCGGCAATTCCCTTTGCGAGATGTGCTGCTGTCGATGGGCGCCGCGGGATTGTTCTTCGCCGTGGCCCGAGGAGTCAGCCCACGGGAAGTACCTCCGGCCGCCATGTCGTTTCTGCTGGTCAACTGCGGCCTTTCGATTGTCATCGCTGCAGGTGGAGTATTCGCTACGTTGGGACGGCGGCCGATGGCCTATCTCGCAGTCACAGCCATGGCCGCCTTGGCGAGCGTTTGGAGTCTATCATCACTGTTTCACAAAAGGATCGTGCCCGTGATGCCCGGCGGGCGCTTACCCCAATGGTGGTTCGAGACCTTGGGTGGCGTGTTGTTCGTGACTGTCATCTGCTCGGGGTTGTTGATGCGACTCTACGGTTATCGGCTGCAGACGATGAAATCGGTGAGCGGCACGTCAAGCAACACCAGATCGCTTTGGTATCGGCATTAGCCGACCAGCGTTGGTCAGTTCGCCGTAATACTTGCGCTGCCACTTGGCGAGAACACGTGCTCGAACGATCGCCCTCACGTTGCGTCTTCCTCACAAGGTCTCTCGAAACCCGATTTGACGCACTACTCTGTGACCTCTGTGTCTCCGTGTTTCATTAGTTGGTTGTCCAAAACACAGAGGCACAGAGGACGCGGAGCAGGTGACAGAAAAGTGACACGGTCCCAAATTGTCGGTCTCCATTTGTGTTAGAATTCACGCTACATGCGATACCTCATCACGCGGAGCGTGATGACTACGTAGACGTCACGCTCCGCGTGACGTGGCCTACCCTGTAGGCGCCCTGTGCGATCGACGTGAGATCGAAGTCCAACCGCGTTCCACGGTCAAACAAATCAGCCGGCATGCGTTAGTAGCCGGTTTTGTAGGAACCGTGAGCTAACGCAGCGGCTGACATCGCAAAATCACGCTCGGTCAGTTGGCCTTGCTTGGGCAACTGGCTTTGATCCTCATCTGCGACCCCCCGTTCGCCGGCTTCACGCAGTTGCCTGCTCGCACAGTTGTCTCGCACCCCGTTTGACGTGCCACCGTCAACACGTTACCTTAGGGTAACATATTGAACACACCGCTTTCGGGGATGACCAGCGATGCCAGAGACCCAAGAGTTGGTATTGGATCTTGCTCAGAGTATTGAGATCGGGTCCGCCATTGGAGACGCCTATCAGGCGCTTCTCCGCCGGCTGACTGTTGACAGTGTGACGCCGGACAACAAGCCGCTGCCGATGGTGTTGGAGGAGTGGCCGGGTGGCCGCTGGTTTCGCGATCTTGGCCCGGGCCAGGGGCACCTCTGGGGTTTTGTGCAAGTCATCAAGCCACCGACCCTGATCGAGATCCACGGGCCAATGTTCATGTCGTATGCGGTGACGGGGCACGTTCAGTTTCACCTGACTCCGATTTCCGGAGGCACGGAATTGTCGCTGCGGCATCGCGTGTTAGGCGAAGTCGAGCAGCAGCATCGCGAGGGGGTGACCCACGGGTGGGATCAGTTCTTGAAAGCCGTAAAACGGCTGGCTGAATAGGCAGCGTCAGTACTGCACTTTGGGGACGAAAGACCATGGCCCGGGATCTCGACCACGTTTGGAAGGCGCTCGCCGACCCGACTCGGCGGAAGATCCTCGACCAGCTGCGTCAAGGCCCACGTCCGACGACTCAAATTGTCCAGCGCTTTCCACATCTCTCGAGGTTTGCCGTGATGAAGCATTTGGAGGTGCTGCGCGAGGCAGGCTTGGTGCGCACGCGGAGCGAGGGCAGACAGCGAATCAACTCGCTAAACGCGGCGCCGATTCGCGAGATCGTCGAGCGTTGGATTGGCAAGTTCGAGGCGTACTGGGGCAACACTTTGTTGAGAGTCAAGGAAGCGGCCGAGTCAGAAGGCGCTGAAGCGAAGGAGCCGCGTAACCGGCGCGCGTAGTGTTTCGAGAGGAAAGGAGCGGACGATGCCAGATCACGCAGTTGTTTCCGGCGAAGAATGGTTGACAGCACGCAAAGCTCTGCTGGAGAAGGAAAAGAAGTTTTCACGAATGCGCGATGAATTGACCGAGCTGCGCCGAAGCCTTCCGTGGCAACGTGTCGACAAGGAGTACTCGTTTGACAGCCCGGCTGGCAAGGAAACGCTGGCCGAGTTGTTCGCTGAGTGCAGCCAGCTCGTGATCTATCACTTCATGTTCGATCCCACTTGGGAGGCGGGTTGTAAGGTCTGCAGCCTCCTTGGCGATCACTCTGATCCGCTGGTCGCCCATCTGCTGCATCGTGACGTCACGTTGGTCTTTGTGTCGCGAGCTCCGCTGGCCAAGCTGGAGGCCTATAGGCAGCGCATGGGCTGGAGTTTCAAATGGGTTTCCTCATTCGATAGTGACTTCAATTGGGACTATGACGTATCGTTCAAGCAAGAGGATCTCGACACGGGCCGTGCCTACTACAACTATCAGGAGGGCGCCAAGTTCCCGGTGACGGAAGGTCCGGGGATCAGCTCGTTCTTCAAGGACGAGACCGGACAGGTGTTTCACACGTACTCGTCATTCGGGCGAGGACTGGAGAATTTCCTCGGCATCTACCATTTTCTTGACATCGTACCGAAGGGGCGTGACGAGGGCGGCTTGCCGTATGGGATGGCGTGGGTTCAGCGGCGGGACGAGTACGACGACGATTCGATCGTCGATCCGTATGTCTAGCCAATTTGCCGACGTTCCACTGCTATCCCATCGTAGCCGAGCCCGAAAGTAGCCGAACCCGTCAGAACGTAGCCGAACTCGCCAAAGCGTAGCCGAACTCGCCAGAGTTTGGTTTGGTGAACCACCGATTCGTCCAAATTCTGGCGAATTCGGCTACAAGAAAGTTTGGTCGACTCCTCAGCCGCATCGTGCGTGGACCGAACGCTGCTCGATTTGCGGCCCTGCGGACTTTCTGATGGTTCCTCGAACTGCAGCTACGGTCTTGCCGTAGTAGGGGAGTGTGGTGACGGCCCGCAGAGGTGTTCCGGAACGCATATTCGACTATATTGAAGTGGTTGGTGGCAAATCCATCATTCTTGGCGAGGGATTCGAGCGATGCGACACCGTGTGACCATTGCGGTGATCGTGCTGATCTGCATGGCGGCGGGTTTCGCGGGCTACATGCTGCGCTCACCTCCCCAAGGGCTCCAGGCTTCCGCGCCCCGTTTTCCTGTCGCATTGGGGCCTCGCAGCCAGTTCACGACTTCGGCGGATTGCGAGTCTTGTCATCCGGACCAGCACGCAAGTTGGCACGCCTCGTACCACCGCACAATGACACAGCTGGCTTCTCCTGAAGCAGTCGTCGCACCTTTTGACGGAATTAAACTGTCGGACTACCGTCAGACCGCGGAGCTCGAGCAGCGGGGTGACGAGTTTTGGGTGCGGATGATCGACCATGAGCCACTGCTGGCCACCGGCGCCGGGGCCGAGCTCAGCGACTTGCCTACAGTCGAACGTCAGGTGGTGATGACCACTGGTTCACACCATTTCCAAGCCTACTGGACAGTTGAAAAGGACGGCCAAGAACTCTGGCTGTTCCCTTGGCGGTACCATATCGCCAGCAAACGGTGGATTCACCGGCGGGATGTGTTTTTGCAACCACCGATCGACGTGCCCGAGTTCCATCACAAGATCTGGAACGGCGAGTGCATTGATTGTCACACCACCGGGGGACGTCCGGGGCTGGACATGGTGTCGCAGACGTTTGCCACCAAAGCCGCGGAGCTGGGTATTGCTTGCGAGGCTTGTCACGGCCCAGGGGAGCAGCATATCGAAGTGGCCAACGATGCACGCCGCAACGGAATCGAAGAGTCCGACGTGGCGGACTGGCGAATCGTCAATCCGGCTACGGTCGAAGCGAGGAAGTCGGCTCAGGTCTGCGGTCAATGTCATAGCGACTCTTTCCATCTGCACGCCGACCACGTTGAGGTTGGCAAACGCTACCTGCCGGGGCAGGAACTAAATCAGTTTCTGCGGCTAACAAAGCCGGGCACAATCGGTGATCCCGCCTACTGGGAGGACGGTGTTTGCCGCGCCGGGGGCCGCGAGTACAACGCGCTGACCCGTTCGGAATGCCATATTTATGGCTCGGTGACCTGCCTCAGCTGCCACTCGATGCACAGCAGCAGCGACCCCAACGATCAGCTTGCTGCAGGTATGAACAGCGATTCTGCCTGCTTTCAGTGCCACGAGTCGTATCGCGAGAAGATCCGGGAGCACACGCATCATCCGGTCGGGTCGAGCGGTAGCCAGTGTTTCAACTGCCACATGCCGCACACCAGCTTTGCCTTGCTGAAGGCGATCCGAAACCACCAGATCGGCAGTCCGAAGGTCAGCCCAATAGTTCCCGATGGCCGGCCAAATGCTTGCAACCTCTGCCATCTGGACAAGACGCTTGCTTGGACGGCCGACCATCTGACTGAGTGGTATGACCAGGCGCCGGTGGAGTTAGACGAGGACCAGAGCACGGTCGCCGCCTCGTTACTCTGGTTGTTGCGCGGCGACGCGGCTCAGCGGATCATCTCCGGTTGGCACTTCGGTTGGCAGGCAGCGCAAGAAACCAGCGGCAACGACTGGCTCGCACCCCACCTGGCCCATTTGCTTGACGACGACTACGCTGCTGTCCGCTGGATTGCGATCGAGTCGCTACGGAAGCTGCCTGGATTCGACGCCTACGCGTATGAGTACAACGACGCACCGCCGCAACGTCGCAAGGCGGTGATCGACGCCGTGGAACATTGGAACCGGACCCAGCGCGACAATGTCAGTCGGACGGCGAGCGAGCTCTTATTCAGTCCGACGGGAACCGTCAAATCGGAGGTTGTCTCGCGATTGTTGCGCGAACAGGACAAACGTCCGGTCGGCATTCTGGAGTAAGCCGGCACGACGTAGTCAGTTTATCTGGACTGTGGTCGTGACGTCATCGAACTCACCTTCTCGAGAGCTGTAACCGTCAGTGGATCCGTCTCTCTGTGCCGATGGCCCTGCTAGCCCGAATTATTCATGAGCGATCTGCTGCGAGGTCGTAAGTCCATCCGTGGCTTCGTCATGCTTCACAATTCGCCCTCGACGTATTGCTACAATACGCCTGCGGAAGAATTGCTCGCCTTCCTTACCACGAACGTACTTACAACCTCTCGCGACGATCTTCATGAATAATCCGGGCTAGCCAAGGTGCGCATGCCAGCGATGCGCAGCGGCCGAAATTCCCTTGCAGCTTCCAGCCATCTGCGGCAAGATGCGGTCATCGACCTGTCGTTCAGCAAAGAGGGTGCAGTGGGCGATCGCCGAACCCGAAGATTGGAGCTGCTTGAAGAGCGCCGCGCGCTCAGTGGGGTCACGCTGATCACCCACGGCTTCGGTGGCAACGTCTCCAGCTGGGTGACGCAGCTGGCTAACGCCATGGAATCCCGTGCGCCGGAGCTAGACCAGTTGCGATATGTCGTCGAGGTGACTGATCCGGGGCACGACGGGGGCCCGCTGTCGGTCAGCAGTCATTCCAGATCAGGACCGTTACCGACCAGCAGTGAAACCGCGAATCCGGAGATCACCATTTTGCTGGATTGGAGCGATGTCGCGGGGTCCTTTTCGCTGAGCCCCTACTACCGTAGCACGGTGGACGTTGCGGACGCAGTGGCGCAGGCGTTGGCAACACCGGGTTTCTTAGAGGATTTGACTGCGCCGGTGGTCGAGTTACCGCTGCACTTGATTGGCCACAGTCGGGGTGGATCACTGGTGGGTGAACTTGCACGGAATCTTGGCTCGCTCGGCGTCTGGGTGGACCACGTCACAACGCTCGATCCGCACCCAGTCGACGGAGTGCGTGACCCCTTCGGGTTCGATTTTGGCGATGCTGCGATGTCGGCATGGGAGACGGTTGTTTTTTGGGATAACTACTGGCGCACTCAGGGGGATACAAGTCTGGATTTTACCGGTGAACCGGTTGTCGGTAGCCACGACGTTCAGCTGAGCGAATCCGTACTCGACGACTTCACCGGCTACGCCAACGAGCACAGTGACGTCCATCTGTGGTACCACGGCACAGTCGACACCACAGGACCGATCGACGATGGTTCCGAGTCGGTAAGCGAGACAGCTGGTTGGTATGAAGGGCACATGGGACCTCGCGACGGCATCGGCTATCACTTTAGCCGGGTCGCTGGGGGAGCGCGACCGACGGATGGATTGGCGGTTGGCATCGGAGGCGGCCAGGGTGAGCGGGTGGCGATTCTCGATCGGAGTTTAGATCGCTGGCCGAGTCTTGTTGCATTGGGAGTTGGCACAAGCTCGCTGGTGGTTGGCGAGCCGTTGATTGCCAGCTACTCTTGGCACGACTGGGATAGTGACGCTGCGCTGTCGATCTACCTCGATTCTGACAGCAATCCGTTCAACGGTGTCCTCCAGCAGTTGGGCGAGACTTATGAGTTATCCCAGACGGCACCCGACCCGCTCGCGTCCGCATCTGTTGCCGTGCCGACTCTCGGCGTGGCTCCTGGCACTTACTATCTGGTCGGCGAGATCAGCGACGCAGTCCATTCCCGCTCGTTATACGTACCTCAACCGATCGAGTTGCGGTCCGGTTTGATTGTCACGTCGTTTACGCCCACGAGCTCTGGGTTCACGGCAGACTTCAGCTCAACGCTAGACACTCAACCGCTGAACCTCTATGGCAGCGGGTTGGGTCCGGCCGACATTGTCTTGCACGGTGAATCGACGGGGCCGGTTACTGGCTCGGCAGTGGTCGATGGTTCGCGGCGGAGAATCACGTTCTTACGCACGGGAGCTCCGCTCATGGACGACACCTACACGGTTACTCTGCGAAGTGGCGACGAGGCATTCAAGAACGTCACAGGTCTGCTGCTCGACGGCGACGGCGACGGGACCGGCGGCGATGACTATAGTCACACGTTCGCCGTGTCGTCAGGTGATGCGGTCGTCGTGGGGATGGCGGACTTGGTGCGCGGGCCAGGTCAAAGTGTGAATCTTCCCGCTGACACATCAGCGGGCATTCCAATCACTGTTAGCGACGGAGCGAGTGTCAGCACGATGGAATTGGAGATTCGCTATGACCCGGAGCTGCTCCAGATCGAGTCGGCCACACTAGGACCACAGGCTCCTGCAGGTGCCAATGTCCAGCTGAGCGAGCCGACGCCTGGTACGGTCAAGTTGACTTTCGTCAGTCCTGTCAACGTGGGGCCGGGAAGTGGGGTGCTGGCCAGCTTGGTGGCCGCAGTGCCCGCGGCGAGCGCCGGGAGCATTTACGGAAGGCAACAGCTGGTCGATATGGAAGTTGTTTCTCTCAGAGACTCGAACGCAAACTCTATCGCAGCCGTCGACGATGATGCGGTGCACGCGGTCAGTTATTATGCGGACGTCTCCGGAAATGGTCGTATCAACGCAGGCGATGCCGCGCTGTTGGGGAGGGTTGCGGCGCTGTTGGAAACCGGCTTTGTCTCGGTGAGTCCGTTGTTGGATCCGACCATTCTAGGAGATATCAGCGGAAACGGTCGAATCAACGCCAACGACGCCTCGCTTGTGGCACGGTTTGCCGCGTTGATTCCAGTCCCCGAGATTCCTGAGATTCCGGTGGGCCTAACCACCGCCGACGTCCAGGTGACCCGTTCGACGACGACCGCCGACCGCGGACGGGGCGGGTCGGGCGGCAAGCTTCCGCCTATTGTGGACATGAGTTGGTTCTCATCCGAGCGACCTGATTGGCGCCTAGCTGACCACCCTTCGCCTCTACTGTACGTGGGCCGCTGGTGGGACGAGGAGTTATTTCCTGGGGAGTGGTGGATCTCCACAGACGCCAGCGCATCAACACCCTCGTTGATTCCATGATCGCGCCGCTTTGCGCCTTTGGCTTTGGGGGGCGACCGAGTGTCCAACTTTCGCTGTCCGACCAGATTTCTACCTCCGAAGCGGAGGTCGGAGCGCTTGTGCTGCGGCGGCATCACGCAACATCACCGGTAGTCAAAAAAGCGATCCAAGTTTGTTAGTCTATTGGTGCGGCGCAGTTGCCATAGTACCGAAGCGTAACAGGAACCAGGTGAACGATGACACAATCTCATAGAATTACCATGCTTGGCACGGGGCTTATCGGCGTGCACTACACCATGTCGCTGCACAATCAGCGTGGGCGCGATCGCGTGCACCACGTCTACTCTCGTAGTGAGGATCGGGCGCGCGATTTTGCCAGTGATTGGGGCGTGCCGAAGTGGTCCACTGACATGGCGGAGGCGATTAACGACCCAGAGACTGACGTTGTCGTGGTCGGCCTACCCAATCACCTGCACGAGCAAGCCGTCCAGCTGTCGGCAGAGGCGGGCAAAGCGGTGCTATGCACCAAACCGTTGGCCCGTAATGCTGCGGAAGCGAAGCGGATCATGGAGATCGCGGAGAATTCCGGTGTGTTTGCCGGGTACCTAGAAGATCTTGTCTACACACCCAAGACGATCAAAGCACTCGATTCGGTCAAGCAGGGTGCGATCGGCGACGTTCTTTGGGTGCGGGCTCGCGAGTCACACAGTGGGCCGCATAGCGACTGGTTTTGGGATTTTGATCAAGCTGGTGGAGGTGCCATCGTCGACTTGGGCTGCCACTGTATCGAGATCATCCGCACTTTCATTGGAAAAGAAATTCGACCAGTAGAAGTGATGTGCTGGGCTGACACGCTTGTCCGCCCGATTGAAGCCGAGGACAACGGCATCGCGCTGATTCGGTTTGCGAACGGCGCGATGGGTCAGTTGGAGGTGAGCTGGTCGTCGCTGGGCGGGCTCGATCTGCGCGATGAAGTGGCGGGTACTGAGGGCACGATATGGATCAACCACTTCTTGCGCACCGGATTCGAGATGTTCACTAGCAGCGCCGGAAGCAGCTACGTGGCGGAAAAGGCGGACCAAGAGTCTGGCTGGCTCTTTCCGGTCGGCGACGAGGTGGTGGAACTCGGCAACGTCGACATGTTTACTGACATGTTCAACGCGATCGACGAAGGCCGCGCGCCCCGAGAGACGTTCTACGATGGCTACATCGTCAATGCGGTGATCGATGCGTGCTACCAATCTGCCAAGTCCAAGCAATGGGAGCCGGTCGAGATCGAAGGGTGGCGGGGCGCGACAGAGGTGTCGAGGATCGGCAGCAACAAAGCGGAGTATGAAGGCTACGAACTGGTGAAGCAGGAACGAATGCCGGATGGTAAGGTCAAGTTGATTCTAAAAGACAAGGAGAGCGGCAAGATATCACAACGTTTCGTCGACAAGTGAGCCGAGTGAAAGGGGTCGCCTGACAATAGGTTGCCGATATTCGTCCCCGCACTCAACGCCGTTAAGGACTTCTTGTAGCCGAACTCGCCAGAGTTTGGCGGACCGGCCGCTCGCCAAACTCTGGCGAGTTCGGCTACGTCTGGCGAGTTCGGCGACGATCGGA
Source organism: Pirellulaceae bacterium (assembly GCA_965223305.1). Classification (GTDB taxonomy): domain Bacteria; phylum Planctomycetota; class Planctomycetia; order Pirellulales; family Pirellulaceae; genus CBDCWT01. The sequence continues at coordinate 106,603 of CBDCWT010000036.1, forward strand.
TAGCGGCAGAGCCGGTCATCTGCTCGCTGGTGCCTCCAGCACGCGAAGCGTCTCGTCTAACGTGTATTCGAGGTAGTGGTCGGTTTCGCTGTTGAGGACGTCGAGTGCCGCTTCCAATGCACGGGTGCGATAGGGAGTCTTTGCAAAGAAGCTCAATCCGCGCACGGATTCCAGGCGGACACGAGGATGCGAGTCGCTCACACCCTTATGCAGCAGCGGCAGGGCGTCCGGTACCCGGTCGAACCAGAATGACAGCACGCGCGTCGCGGCCGCACGGGCACGATGGTCTTTTGCGGCCAGCAACTGCTTGAGGAGATCGACGCGAATGACGTTGTGCGTCTGGCAGATCCAAAGTGCTTCCAGCATATGATGCTCGTACTGAGCATCAGATCGTTCAAGATTGGCTATCCAACGATCGAGTTCCTCGATCACTTCCTGGGTGGGGCGTTCTGCGAGTTCGCGTCGAGTGCGGTATCGAGCACGATCTTCCGGCAGCTTGAGCAGTTCGAGCAGTGCCACAACCGGTTCTCCCGCGATCTTTGGCGGCGCGAGCAGCGGCCGGCCTTTGTAGGTGACTCGCCAGATGCGACCGTGGCTGTGATCGCGGCTTGGGTCGCGGAGGTTATGTTGCAAATGGCCGATCAACGCGTTGTGCCAGTCGACAATGTAGAGTGATCCGTCCGGAGCAATCTGTACATCGACAGGCCGGAAGTTGCCGTCGTCGCAAGAGACAATCGGCGTCACTTCTTTACCAACAAAACCGGAACCTTCTTCGCGAACTTCGTGATTCAACACAGCGCGGTCACCGATACAGTTCGTTACGAGAAAGTTGCCTTGAGCTTCCGTAGGAAAGTGGCGGCTGGAGACCATCGCGCAACCTGCCAACGGACGGATCCGCTTTGGGTAGAACGTTGGAAACTTATACGTCGGGTCTCCGCCGATCTGGCTGGCCAGCCGTCGGTGGTGCGCACCACCGGGATGCTTTAGCGGATACTCGACATGGCCAGAAATTGGAGCCGCCCAGTAGCTGTTTCCCGGCGACGCGTCACCGATGAAGTTCTGACCCCAGCGATCGAAGACGTGCCCCCAAGGGTTGGCAAACGCCAGCGATACGTGGACGCCGAACATCTCAGTGCGTGGGTCGTAGTACCAGATGCCGGCTTCTTGCAGCCTCGTTAGGCCATAAGGGCTCTCCACCTGCGAGTACTTAAAAGTTCCTTCCTGGAAGTACAGATTTCCACCAGGCCCCCACTCGAAGGCCGAGATGCCGTGATGTGAGTCAGCTGAGTCGAACCCAATTAGCTGCCGCACGCGCGTGTCCGCCTTATCGTCTCCGTCGAGGTCCTGTACGAATAGAATGTCCGGCTGCTGGGCAATGTAGACCCCGCCGCGACCGATCTCGAAACCGGTCGGTTGATGGAGCCCGCCTGCAAAGACCTTGCACACGTCCGCGCGGCCGTCGTTGTCTGGATCCTCGAAGATCAACAGTTTGTCATCCAACGGCGTCTTCGGCTTCCAATGCGGATAGGAAGCCATCGTTGCGACCCACAGTCGACCCTGATTGTCAAAGTTCAAAGCGACCGGATTGGCCAGCTCCGGGAAACGCTCTTCCGATGCCACCAGATTAATCTCATAGTCCGGCGCCAACTTGAACAGCTTTTGCTGCTCTTCGGCGGTGTGGTAATCGAGCGATCCTAGCTTTCCTTTCTCTCGATTCGGATCGTTCGGGCCACCAACGTTGGTCTTCGGATTGATGAAAGGAAGCGTGTTGCTGTCGTCGGCGTACTCAGAGACAGCCTTGCCTTGAGCGACTGCCCAGACGCGCCTATCGCGGTTGGCGGCCATCTGATCAAGGATTGCCCGTTCACGCTCCATGACGTCAGTGTTGTTGTACGTCCCGTCCGATCCCGCCTTCCCCCGATCTCCGTATATCGAGAAGCCGTTCACTGCGCGGTAGCGATGCCACCAATGAAAGTTCTTGTCGTCGATCTCGGTTTTTAACTGCTGGTCAAAGAAGTCATCACCGTCGCCAAAGAGGCCCTGCATCAAGATTGGGGCCAACTCTCGGTAGCCGGCATCATTGAGGTGAGCTCCATTGAGTGTCAACCGTTCATCCCTGCTGTCAAATAGCTGTGCGGTTGGATTGAACAGGTCGACGAATCCAACAGCTGTCTCTTTCGCGACGCTCGCGATCGCAGCGGTATACAGCTGTAGCCGCCGATTGTGATCTGCCCCGTCCGGCAGGTTGGGATCGCCCGTGGTCTCAAAGGCGATCGGTGACACCAACACAATCCGCGGAGCCCCATTGCCGCTATAGTCCTGCTGCTTTGTGTGTTCGACGAGCTTCTTCATGTCCGAGGCAAACGTCGCAACATGTGGCTGGTCGCCGAAGGACTCGTTGAAGCCAAAAAAATACAGAACGACCGAGGCCTTACTGTGGGCGAGATGCGAATCCGGTTCTCCAAAGTTCTTCGAGCGAATCCGCTCAAACGGTTCATCGCCAGGGAAGCAGAGATTTCGAACGGTCAACTGTTGTGCTGCGAACCGTCGATGCAACAGAGTCTCCCACCAGTTGTGATGCTGCATCCGCTCGCCCAGCGCGTTTCCCACCAGACAGATGTGGTCCCCGGGTTCGAGATCTAGAGGCTGGGCGTTGGCAGCTGCTGACCACAGGAACGGATACAACGCAGCAAGGATGAATTTTGTTTTCATGGATCCGTGACAATCGAAAAATGGCGTTAGTCCCCGGATATTGATACCGACCGATTCTGAGTCAGTCAACGGTATAGGGTCAGCCACCGGTATTGCTGCTTTGGTATGTTTGCTGCCGCGTGAAGGGCGTGCGATGGGCATCCCGCTGTGGAGCCGTCCTGGCAGATCAGCCGCGGGGCGTTAGCCTCCGGTTCTTTCACGCAACGCAAGAAAGGCAGCTTAACGACGACGTTTGGTTCGTCAACGCGTTGCACACCACCCGCGCCGTGCTTCCGCCCCTGCGCTGCTATAGTCAAAGTCTTCGCGCCGTGCGCAAGTTTTTCACCCTGGGTTTCCCCTCATCCGGCCTTCGGCCACCTTCTCTCCAGCGGGGAGAAGGGACTTTGGTGGCGGCGACGCGGTGCTTAGGCGGCCACTCTGTCCTGCGGGCATGCTCGGCGAGTCCCGATCATGTCGATCATCGTCGGTGGCAGCAAGTAGCGGTGGCGCGTCAGCCAACGGATGGCGCCCATGAAACCGAACAGTCGCAGACAGTCGGCTGTAACAGCACGAAGGTAGTGGCCCCGCTTTCGATGCCAACTTCCCGCGATTCGAAACCGGCGCAAGTCTTCGTCGACCGGTCTAAAGTCGTCCGTCATATCCGTGACCGCGCAAGCCGATTCCGGTTCAAACTCGATTTCCGGAAACAACTTCTTGACCCCCTCGTGTGTGAACCGCCAGTAGTCCGACGGGTAGCCGTGAAATTTCCAGGCAAACGGAACGGAGATACAAACGACGCCATCGGGTTCCAGCAGCCGAGTGATGTTGTCTGCCATCACAAACGGCTGACTGCAGTGTTCGAGTACGCTCAGACAGAAGACCGTTCCGAAGCGGCGTCCCGCAAGTGCAGCGTCGACTTCCTCAAACGGCCGAGTGAGGTCAAGGACCAGGTCGACCGATTTGCCTTCTGTCATGTCGATTCCGACATACTCTCTGTCGGAGAAAAGCGTCCGAAGGTTCTGCGTGCTACCGTAGTCCCGTGAACCGACCTCGAGCACGTGACCGCGAAACTTCGCTCGGTTTTGCTCGACATAGTGATACTGATTGATATCGCCCATTCTGTTCACCTTGCTGCTCACCTGGGATCTCGCTCGAGGATCCTCCTCGCCCCGCCCTGGTCTGGACAGCCGGCCACTGAACCGGCGACGGGCGGCAGAAGATAGCGAAGCCGGCGAATGCAAGCAACGCGGAAGATGCGGAGCGAACAGAATTTGCATCAAACACGGTGTTCTATTGACATCCCAGGCTGCGAACTCTAATCTCCGCGCTTCGTTTTCTCGCGGCCCGGTGTGCGCGATGTCGGGCGATGGCATTCGGGTACGAATCTGATGATCGGACAACGAGCAAGTGCCCGAGCAGCAACCGTCCGCACCACCAGACAGGCGACGTGCCGAATGTGTGGAGGCGTCGGGCACACACTGTATGCGGCACTGCGCGATCGTCTCTTCACCGCGCCTGGCTCCTGGAACCTCAGGCAATGCGTGAATTCCGCGTGTCAGATGACGTGGCTCGATCCTATGCCGGTTGAGGAAGACCTCCACCTGCTCTACCCCGCGGATTACTATACCCATCAGCGCAGCGGCCACGCTGGTGACGTTGACCAAAGAACCGACCAGTTGCGGATCGACCTGCCGAACGCGAGGGTTGTCCGGCCGGCATTTAAGCGGTTGGTCAAGGACGGGGCGATCTCCGCACTTTATGGCTCCCACCAACACGGCTGTAGCGGCGCCCGCGAGCAGGTGGCTCGGGCGTTGGGCAAGTGCCTTGCGTTGGTTCCCACTCTCCAGCGATCGATCGGAGAAAAAGTCCTTTGGGTGAGCAAGATGCCCGGCGATCAAACGCTGCTCGACGTTGGCTGCGGCAACGGACGTTTTCTTAACGAGATGCGACGTGGCGGATGGAATGTCGTCGGTGTCGAACCCGATGAGACAGCTGTACGGGCCGCCCGGAGTGCTCACGGGCTTGAAGTCTACCACGGCGTGCTGGAGCAGGTGGAGCTACCTGCGAACACTTTCGACGTAATCACAATGGGACACGTTATCGAACATCTGTTCGATCCGATCCGTACGCTGCGAGTGGCGCGGTCGCTACTGAAGCCGGGCGGTCGGCTGATGGTATTGACACCCAATGCTTCCGGGTGGGGCAGTCGGCGTTTTCGGGAGGATTGGGTCGGCTGGGACCCGCCCCGGCACCTGTTCATTTTCACTCCACACTCCCTCGCTGCGGCGGTACAATCCGCTGGCTTTGACGACATCTGCGTGCGAACTTCCGGACGGCAGGCCCCGTGGGTCTGGCAGGTCAGCAGGACGATCCAACGACAAGGTAGCTGTCCCGGTGGTGAACCGCCGTCTAAGAAGATCTACCGTTGGTCAGGGCGCGTTGCCAGGTTCGGTGAAAACACGCTACAGCGCTTTGCAGCGGTCGGTGAGGAACTGCAACTGACGGCGGCCAGAGCTGCAAGTTGAGTTGATGACCGTTTGCCGCGGCCATCGCCACGCTTCGTATGCACTCCGGCATGGTAAACCGTGATGCAACTACTGACACTGACCGAAGGACCTGATCACGTCTGTTATCGCTATCGCGTGAAGGCCTTTGCCGAGTACTTGCAGTCGGTGGGCTGGGAAGTCCGTGACGAGCCGCTCGAGAGATCCTGGTCGGGTTTCGTTCGCCAGCTGGGCCGTGTTGCGAAAGTTGACGTTACCATCTTGCAGCGTCGCCTGATGTCGAGGCCAAAGCTGCATCTGCTTCGGAGCAAGGCCCGCTGTTTGATCTACGACGTTGACGACGCCGTCTTCCTGCGCGACAGCAATTCCGCCAAGTCGCCGTACAGCGCAAGGCGCGATCACCGTTTCCGCGCAGTCGTGCGGGCCGCCGACGCCGTCTTGGCAGGAAACCGGTTTCTGGTGGAAGAAGTCAATCGCCGGGCCGGCAGAGCCTGTGCGTTGTTCTTTCCAACATGCGTTGACCCGAGGCGATATCCTCTGACGCAGGATGGTCTCGGCACAAATCGCCTAGACCTGGTATGGATCGGTAGCCAGGCGACGCTTTCCTCGCTGGAACGAGGATTCGGACACCTGAGCGTCGCTGCCAGCTGTCTGGAGTCGCTTCGATTGAAAGTCGTTTGCGACGTCTTTCCAACCGATTCGCCGCTGCCGATTGTCCAGGCGAAGTGGTCCGCCGCATCGGAGGCGCGGGAGCTGGCGGCTGCGGACGTCGGCATTAGCTGGCTGCCACGCCACCCCTACACCGACGGAAAATGCGGGCTCAAAGTCCTGCAATACATGGCTGCCGGTTTGCCTGTCGTGACGAACCCGGTTGGCGTGCATCGCGACCTGGTACGTCACGGCCAGACTGGCTTCCTGGCCTCGACTGCGGAAGAATGGAGCGCGGCACTTTCGCGACTGGCCGGCGATCGCCAACTCCGACGCCAGATGGGTGCCGCTGGCAGAGCATTCGTCGAACGGGAGTACAGTGTTCAGGTTTGGGGACCGCAGTTTGCTTCACTGCTGGTCGAACTGAGCCGGCCGCGGAGTCCAAGGGAAAGTCAAGGTAGCAGGCTCGCTCCGTGGGCCGTCCCGAGACTTATTGAGAACCGATCGCCGCTGATGTTTCCGCCGGAAGCGCGACTTGGGTCGGATACATCAGGTAGGCGATCAAGTCGTCAATCTGCGTCTCAGATAAGGTCTCCAGGAGCCCGTCGGGCATGACCGATAGTGTGGACGGCTGAAGCGTTTCTATCTCCATGCGGGGAACGGTAACTTCTTCTTTGGCTGTGTGCAATGTGAGCGTCTTGTCGGTTTGTCGCAGGACGATTCCGTTGAGCACTCTGCCGTCGGTGGTGGTTAAGACAGACATGCGGAAGTCGGCGCTGACAACCGCACTTGGGTCAATCAGGTTATCCAGGAGGTAGTCCAGATTCTGCCTTCCCGAGCCGGTTAGGTCAGGTCCTACCGTTCCACCGCGCCCGTAGAGCCGATGGCAGTTCGCACACGCTGTATTGAACACGCGCCGTCCGTTGCCTTTGTCCGCCGCCATCAGCGCGGCGGATGTCAGTCGTGTTTTCAACCTAGCAATCGCTTCCCGTTTGTCCTCCGCAGCTTCCCGAACGTTGCCCCAAACCGAGCTGAGCTGCTGACTGAGCTGAGGCTCGTCAAAGCTGCGTATCTGGCGGGCCTGGAACGCGGATAACGCGGTGCGCGGGATGTTCCCCTTTGCCATTTGCTCGAGCAGCGCGCCGGCGAATTGAGGGCGAGATACGAGGGCCTCGATGACGGCATCTCGCTCACTGTGATGAAAACGCCGATAGGATCTTGCTAGTTGCCGCCCAATCGCCGGGTCGTCGACCAGCGCCAATCCCCGCAACGCGATGGTGTTTAGGAAGCGAACGCCCAACAGCGACTCGCAAATCGTGCGCAGATCGTCCGGGCGGTTTGAAATCAACGTCTCCAGGGCGGCTCGCCGTGCCCGGAGGTCGGCCTCGGCGTTCAGCGCGATTTGCTTGACCTCGTCGAGCGCTCGGCCATCGCCAAACAGCACACGAAGCTCTCTCAGCACCGCCTGAACCTGGGGCGTGGCGGACGGTTCCATTCTCGCTCGTAGCAACTCCCAATTCCGGGGTTGGGGCGCTTTGCGCCAACCGGTTAGTCCATCTGCCAAGCCCATCAAGACGTTGGTCTGAAATTCTGCCGACTCCTGTAAAGCCAGTTCCAACAGCATATCGACGGGGCCTGGCGCATCCTCGATCTCCTCCGCCAACCTGCGGGAGATAAACCGTTGGAGTGTGGGTATCCTGGCCGCCCCAGCCAACCGCACCAGCAACTCGGGATGATTGTCTGCCACCGGAATGAGCCCGTACCACAACAGCAAAGGTAAGTTGTGGTCGAGCGCATCTTTCGCCCTACCCGAGAGCGCCTGAGCCAACTCGGTACGATCCGGTATTGGCAATCGCTGTAGCGTTGATGACAGCATCAATCGAACCAAGCCCGAAGGCTCGCCCTCGGCCAGGTTGTTGAGCGCCGTGAGATCATCCGGATCGGGCACACCGCGGTGAACCGGGCGATCCGACAGAATCGTGTCAAGCGGCCAGTGATCCGTTAACAGCCTCACGCCCCAAGCGCGAATGTGCTCGTTATCGTGCGACAGCTGTTGACGCTCGAATTCTGAATCGGTTCCCCCGATTGAGTACAATGTCCAGAGGAAACGCAGTTTCTGCGGTATCCGCCATTCGTTGTCATATTTCCCTCGCAGTATGTCCCGTACTTCCGAAAGATCCTGGCCGCTCTGCGCCCGGTCAACAAGGATTCGTCGAGCTTGCCGCACAAACCACTCGTTTGCGTGTGAGTGCAGGTCGACGAGTTCCAAGGGCGACCTTTCGAATAGATCGAATTGGCCTGTGGGTTTTGCGGCTCCAAAAGTCACCTTGTAAATTCGCCCCGAAGTGCGATGCACGCCATCGTGCTCGTGGCATTCGCCGGCATCAGACCAATCCAGTACGTAGATTCCTCCGTCGGGACCGTAACCCAACTCGATGCCGCGAAACCAGGTGTCCGTCGCTTGGAACAAGTCGGGTTCGTGCCGTCCAACGTAGCCGCTGCCCGATCGCTCCAGCCGATCGACGTTGATTCGCCGGCCGTGAAGGTTCAGCGTGAAGAGTTGCCCGCGATAGGCCGGCGGAAGTTGGTCGGCCAAGTAGATCATGCAACCGCTGTGAGCGTGACCGCCACCCAGCTCGCCATGCGCGCCGGCGCCGCCGCGGGAGTCCATCCAGTCCTGACCGGTGTCCCAATGCCAGTGGTCGGCATGAGTTCCGATCACGTCGTAAACACGTGGGTTTGGATCCTGTGTGTGAGGACGGCGAAAGTGCGCGCCGGTGAAAGCGTGCCAGAGGTGGCCGTTCACGGTGTTGATATAGAACGGCTCACCATACTCGTTCCAGTCATGTCCCCAGGGATTCGTGGTTCCGTGCGCCAAGACCTCGAAGACCTTGCGCTGGGGATGAAAACGCCACAGTCCTCCATGGATGGGAATCCGCTCCGCATCCGGGGTTCCCGGAACGCCAATCCGACCCGCACTCGACGCTCCGCAGCGACCGTACAGCCAACCGTCTAAGCCCCACTTGAGTCCATTGGCGAAAGTGTGATAGTTGTCCGTGGGAACCGAGAACCCGTCTAACAACACTCGCGCTGGACCGTCCGGCAGGTCGTCCCGATTCCCGTCAGGAAAAAAGAGCAGCTGTGGCGGACACATCAGCCACACGCCTCCGCGTCCGATCGCTATGCTCGACAATCTCTGTACGTCGTCCGTAAAAACTTGACGTCGATCGGCTCGTCCGTCGCCATCGAGATCGCTGAAGATCAACACGCGATCGCGTAGGCCAGACTCGAACTTGAGCTTCCGTTCAGCATAGGTGTAGTTCTCGGCGATCCAGAGCCGTCCTCGGGCGTCCCACGCCATGGCGATCGGGTTCTGTACCTCCGGCTCTGAGGCAAAGACCTGCACCCGAAAGTCTGCGGGCATCTTGAACCCTGCGGCCGCCGCCGAGGGTGACATTGGCCCTGACTGGTCCGGCTCTGTGTTATACGGCTGGGGAAAATCGTCACCGAATGTGGCTAAAGGAACGGCAAGCACCAAAGCCACGACAAGATAAACCGAGCGGTACATCAGCAAGATCCTCTAGTCGCGTGTCGCGTTGGGCCGGCGGGCGCCAGCCGGCTGCCGCGGAGTATCCCCCCAAGCGGCTCTCCTACCAGCGTAACGCGCCGTACTGCAGGAGACTACGATCTGCGGATCATCCCAGCTGCAGCCTGTTGATTTTCTCAACGCGCCTGCCGCATCACCGGGATGTGATGCCAAATCAGCGACGTAAGTCGTTGATTTGCGAGCCGCGAAGAACTCTGTTCTGAGCTTGGTGAGGTTGAAAAACGCCAGGATGGCGTTTTTCAACAGGCAGCTAGCCCGAATTATTCATGAGCGATCTGCTGCGAGGTCGTAAGTCCATCCGTGGCTTCGTCATGCTTCACAATTCTCCCTCGACGTATTGCTTCAATACGCCTGCGGAAGAATTGCTCGCCTTCCTTGCCACGAACGTACTTACAACCTCTCGCCACGATCTTCATGAATAATCCGGGCTAGAACGGGGCCGTCGGCTGCTGGTTGTAGTCATCGAAGACCTGCAATCGATCCGGCGCCTTGTCTTCGAAACGCGTGAACTCCTTTCGCCAGACAAGTTCAACATCGCCCACCGGTCCGTTACGCTGCTTGGCGACGATAATCTCTGCTTGGCCGGCAACTTCTTCTTGCTCGTCTCCGCGACGGTAGTACTCCTCGCGGTGGACGAACATCACCACGTCCGCGTCCTGCTCGATGGCTCCCGACTCCCGGAGGTGACTCAATCGGGGGCGATGATCCTTGCTGTCTTCCGCTTGACGATTCAGCTGAGCCAGACAAAGCACGGGCACTTCCAATTCTCTGGCGAGTCCCTTGAGGCGTCTGGCAATTCGCGCCACTTGCTCTTGACGAGGGTCCTTCGAGTTGTCCGGCTCGATCAATTGTAAGTAGTCGATTACCACGAGTCCCAGTTGCCCGCTGCGGCGCTGAATGCGGCGCGCCGCGGCCGCGATCTCGGTCACCGTGCGGCTCGGCGAGTCGTCTACATAAAGAGGAGCACGGCTAATCTCACTGGCCATTTCAATCAGTCGTAGACGGTCTTCGTTCGAGATGGTGCCGTTGCGGAGACGATGCCCGTTGACGCGAGCTGCCGAACAAAGCAAGCGGTCGGCCAGCTCGATCGAGGACATCTCTAGGCTGACAAAAAGCGTTGGACTCTGCTGTTTCGTTGCCACGTTCTCGGCGATGTTCATGGCACAAGCGGTTTTGCCCATACTGGGCCTCGCTGCGAGAATCACCAATTCCGAGTTGTGAAGGCCCCCGGTTAGCTCGTCGAGGTCGGAGAATCCAGTCTCCACCCCTCCGAGTACGTGCTCCCCTTTCATGCGGGCATCGAGACGGTCCATCGCTTCGTGAAGTACGTCGCGAATGGAAGAGACGGCCGAGCTGGACTGGCTGTCGAGGATGGCAAAGACCTTTTGCTCCGCGCGGCTGAGCATCTGCTGCGCGTCGTCCGATTCCTCATAGGCTTCGCGAAGAATCTCTGTGCTGGCGTCGATCAACGATCGCAGGGTCGCTTTTTCATGGACGATTCGCGCATAGTATGTGGCGTGAGCGTAATTCGGAACCGACTGATAGACCCTCGCCAAGTACCCGGCGCCACCAATGCGCTCGTAGTCGCCACTGGTTTTCAGCCGTTCTACGAGCAACGTGCTATCGATCTTCTGGCCAGCATCATGCATCTGGCGCATATGCTCGTAGAGTTTCCGGTTCGCGTCGTCGTAGAAGTCGTTCGTACGTAGAATCAACGCGACGTCATCGCAAACGTCTGGATTCAGCACGATGCTGCCGAGCACGCCGGCTTCGGCCTCCAAACTAAATGGAGGCTGGCGGTCCAGGATCTCAGTCGGTACCGGCTTGACGGCGGAGCTGGCCATCTGCTCTTCCCTGAGGGCGCGCGAAACCTAGTTTAGATGTTGGTTGCGAAGCCGGTTTGCCGCCGCAGAGCTTTCGGTCGACCGGCGCACATCTGGCATCGGTTGAGGCTCCGTGGGCCGCAAGGTTGTCGTGCGAGTTAAGCTTCGTCCGGAACGACAGATGGCACTACCCAGACCTTTAGATCGGTCTCGATTTCTTGATGCAAGTGCACTTTGACGGTGTACAGCCCAAGTTCTTTAAGAGGCCCTTCGAGGCGGATTTGGTCCGTCGTGAGCGTGTGGTCGGTTTGCTTGAGCGCGGCGACGATCTCGGCAGCTCCGACGCTCCCGTACAGGTGCCCTTCGTCGTTGGCGTTTGCTTCGATGGTAATGCTCTGCTTGGAAATCGAATCGGCAAATGCTTGAAGGTCAGCCAAACGACTTTTCTCGATCTCCAGTAGCTTCGCCTTGTGCTTGTCGACCATCCGTTTGTGATGGTCGCTGGCGAGCGTCGCGAGACCTTGCGGGATCAAGTAGTTGGTGGCGTACCCGGGCTTCACCTCGACGACCTCACCCTGTTTTCCCAAGTGATCGACGGACTGGATCAACAACAACTGGATCCCTCCGTTCTCGCCCTTGGGCAGCCGTTTGAAACGAACCCGTCTTTTCGCTTTCGAGGTTGGCATGAGTCTCTCGTGCTTTCTCAAGTCACTGCTTCAGAATGGGACATCGTCGTCCGGTTCGCCAGCTGCTTTGACCCCAACCGGCTCACCACCGGCAGGTTCGCTAAAGTTGCCATATCCGCCGCTGGTCTCCGACCGCTCGCCACGTCGTCCCCCGAGCATCTGCATTTTTTCGCCGACGACGCGGAGCTTCGATCTTTTCTGGCCGTCGGTCTCCCAGGTATCCAGCTTCAAACGACCCTCAATGAGAACTGAAGAGCCCTTGCCAAGGTACTCGCTGGCCACCTCGGCCTGCCGTCCCCACAGCGTGACGTCCACGAACACAGTCTCTTCGATCCACTCCCCCGCCTGGTTCTTTCTCTTGCTGTTTACCGCCAAACCGACCTCAGTCACCGCCGTCCCGCTCTGCAGGTACTTCATCTCAATGTCGCGCGTCAGGTTGCCCACCAGTATCACTCGATTGAAACTTGCCATCCTGTCACCCTCCGTTGATCGTCCCTGGGCGTTTTATAGTGAACAAATGTATCCTTTCCTAAGCATATGCGTTGGGCGGTGGACGGACAAGCCAGCTGGGGGTGGGGTTTTCTAGTTTCTAGGCGGTAGCCGGGCTGGCGGTTTCTGCGGCCTTCTGCTCAGGCGGGCTCTCGGCCGATTCGGCCGATCCGGCGGACTTGCCCTGGGCGTGGGACACCAAGAGGTCGACCAAACGTGGCTCGACCTTGATAACCAGGTGCCGCAGGACGCCGTCGTTGAGCTGGCACGAGCGGTTAAACTCAACGAGTTTCTCGCTGTCCAAGCGGAAGTAAGTCAACCAGTAGGTGCCCTTACGCTGACCTTTGATCGGATACGCGAGCTTTTGTTCAACCCACAGCCGACTGGCCAGCATCTCGCCCCCCACGTTCTTGACCATGGTGGGGATGCTGCCCGAAACTCCTCCCGGATCGCGCGCATAGCGGTTCGCGTCGAGAATAAAGAGACATTCGTAGACATTCTGTGCCAAAGCAATTCTCCTCTAGCAGAGTCGCCAGGATCTCTCGTACGGCTGCATGTTTCGCCAACTACGGCTCACACGGTGTTTGCTTACTCGACCCCAACTCGATTGTATTCGTTCATACAGGCTTCGATTCCCTGGGAGACCCACGTTTCGGCTGCCGTGGCAGCGCGCTGGATTGTCTCGTCGATCAGCCCCGCAGCCTCCGCATCGAACTTGCTGAGCACGTAGTCCGCCACATCCCATCCGTCGGGTGGCTGTCCGATCCCGATTCGAAGTCGTGGGATGTGTTGCGTTCCCAGGCGGCGGATGACGTCGTCCAGTCCCTTCTGTCCTCCCGAAGAACCTTTCGGGCGAGCCCGCAAGGAACCCAGAGGCAGCTGGAAGTCGTCACAAATCACCAGGATATCTTCCTCGCTTGTCTTGTAGAAATCTCGGGCTGCCAGCACGCTGGCTCCACTGCGGTTCATAAAAGTGTGCGGACAAAGCAGCATCACGCGTTGCCCGGCCAACCGGGTGTCTAGGAACTCTCCCTGAAATTTCTGTTTCGCGGTTTGACCCATGCCCCAGCGGCGGGCCAATTCCTCTATGACTCGAAACCCGACGTTGTGACGCGTCCCGTTGTACTTTCGGCCGGGATTCCCCAGCCCGGCAACCAGTTTGGCCGACATCTCCTGGTGCTCGTTACGTCGAGCTCCCGGAAGCCAATCGCGGAAACTCAGTTCAACTTCTCCGATTGATCAATGTGTTGCGATCCGACGCCGTCGCTGAGCGTGAACCACAAACTCACTCACGCTACGCGCTGGGGGCTTCCTCGTCTTCCGCCTTACGGCCGATCACTTCCGGCTCGGCAGCACCAGGAATCGCCGCCTCTTCCTCCTCCGCAACTCCCACCTCGATGCACTGCGCAACAATGGCATCCGCGTCGGTAACGAGTTCAGCGTTCTCCGGAAGCACGATGTCGCCGGCAGTAATGGCGTCGCCCAGCTGCAGCTCGTTGATGTTGATTTCAATTTTCTCCGGAATCGCAGCGGCTGGGCACGAGATCGCCAACGAATGCATTGGATTGGTCACCACGCCACCCTCCTTCGTCCCGGGCGCCTCGCCCCGCAACTCGACGGGCAACTCGACTTCTACCGTCTCTTCGGCCGAAACGCGGGTCAGGTCGACATGAAGTACCTCGGAGCCCAGCGCATCCCATTGAACGTCTCGCAGCAGCGCGCTCTCCTTCACGGCTCCCGCAATCTCTACCACTTTGGCACCGTGCCGGATCGCCGCCTCGACCTCGCCAGCTTGCAAAGCCAAATGGATCGTCGCCTCGCCATGACCATACATCACCGCAGGGACTTGTCCCTCGCGGCGGAGGCGTTTGCAGGCATGGCTCCCTACTGCTTCCCGCTTTGTTGCTTGCAAAACTTCCAGCATTACAAGGGTCCTCGGCGACCGACGTAGTTGTAAGGCAAACCCCTGATTCTCGCAAAATCAACAGTGAATACAAGACCAGGTGTCCGAAAGCGTCCCCGTCATTGAGAAAAACGGCGACCTTGCCCTGCAACCTCAGTCCAGCTAATCTTGAGAAACACCGCCGCACGCTCCTGGAATCGCCCATGGCGAAAACACGTCAGAAGGTCTTTGAATACGTCGAGCCGATCGGCGCTCGCATCTTGGTCCGTAAGGACGAACCAAAACGGGAGACGAAGGGCGGGATTGCGCTACCCGACCAGTCGGAAATTCCCACGATCACCGGCCGAATCGTCACCATTTCTGCCCAGGTCGAGAACGACGCCGACGTGCCGTTGCGACAGTACGACAAGATACTCTTTCACCCCAAGAATGCGATTCCGGTCGACTTCGAGCCGGATAACCAGCTGTTTGTCGTTCCCGTGGAAGATGTCGTCGCCGTCTTTCGGCGGGAACAGCCGGCAGGCGAAGAGGAATGATCGCCGAGTCGGCCTGCTGGAAGCCTGACCGAGGGAAGCCTGACTGAGGTCAGCATGGGGAGTTCGGCCAGCTTGCCGCTCATGTTTCTGTCGTGTCGAACATGGCGCTGACCGATTGGTCGTGGTGAATTCGCTTGAGCGCCTCGGCAAGCAGCGGGGCCACCGACAGCACCTTGATTTTTGGCACCTGCTGTTCCGGCGTCAGAGGAATGCTGTCGGTGACGACGACGCTGGTCACTGGAGCCGCTTGCAGGTTCTCGATCGCGGGCCCGCACAGCAGGCCATGGGTGGCTGCCATGTGAATTTCCCGCGCTCCAGCCTCATGCACCAGCTGCGCTGCGCCGCAGATGGAACCCGCCGTGCTGATCATGTCGTCGAACATCAGTGCCACACGCCCTTCGACGGGTCCGCCGATGATGTTCTCTTGCTTGGTTTCCAAGGCACTGGAACGCCGTTTGTCAACGATTGCTAACTTTCCGCCGAGACGTTTAACGTGACCGATGGCCCGCTTGATGCTCCCTTCGTCCGGGCTGACCACCACGGTTTCATCTTCACTCAATCCCATCGCGATGAAGTACTCGTTCAGTACGGGCGCGGCGTAAAGGTGGTCCACTGGGACGTCGAAGAAGCCTTGGATCTGAGCGGCGTGCAGGTCCATGGTCAGCACGCGGTCGGCGCCGGCGCGCGTAATCAGGTTGGCCACCAACTTGGCGGTGATGGGCGTGCGACCTTCGTCCTTGCGGTCTTGGCGTGCATATCCAAAGTACGGAATGACCGCGGTGACCCGCGCCGCGCTGGCCCGCTTGCAACTGTCGATCATGATCAACAGTTCCATCAGAGTATCGTTGACCGGGGGGCAAGTCGGCTGGATCAAGAAAACGTCCCGCCCCCGCACATCCTCCTCGATCTTGCAGTAGTTCTCTCCGTCTGGAAACTTCCCCAGCGAGATCCGACCCAAGCTGAGATGTAGAAATCCGCTGATCTCGCGGGCCAACTGCGGGTTGGCCTGTCCGCTGAAAATCTTCAGTTCTCGCATCTAGTAGCCCATTTTTCTCATTTCAGCTTCGACAGTCGCCAGCTCGTCGATCGTGTTGACGCTCAGCCCCTCGCAGGCCTGCAACACGGGCAGAGCACGGATCTCGCGTCCAGCCTGTTTCAGGATTCCGGGGCAATCGGTGATGTAATACTCTTGCTGCTTGTTCTGATTGTTCAGCTGGTCCAGGGCCGTGGTCAGAGCACTACAATCAAACAAATAAGTGCTCATGTTAACTTCGGAGATCCGAAGTTGCTCCTCGTTGGCGTCCTTTTCTTCGACAATTGCGGCGAATCGTCCGTTCGCATCCCGCACGATGCGACCCAGGCCTGCGGGATTCTCCGTGCGCAGCGTGCCGAGCAAGCAAGCAGGCTGCTCGAGACGGAACTCGGCAATCAGCTTCGCCAGCGATGAGGGTTGGGTTAGCGGCGAGTCACCTGCCAAGATCAGCACCGGTCCTTCGTGCCGGTTCAAATGGTCCCGACAGACCATCACCGCATGGCCCGTGCCCAGCTGCCGGTCCTGCTCGACGAACTCTAAACCCGACCGGTCTTTTAGCGCCTGCCGCACGTCGTCGCCCCGGTGTCCGACCACCACGACCGTACGCCGGACGTCTGCTTCTTCGAGTGCGTCCAAGACGAAATCGATAAGTGGCCGTCCGCAGACCTCAAAGAGCACTTTCGGCTTGTCCGACCGCATACGCGTGCCCTTGCCTGCGGCCAGCACGACCGCCAGTACTTCGCTCATCAAAGACCGCTCTCCTTTCCTACCAAGTCTGCCTTGAGCAGAGATCGAACCCCAAAAAGGCAGCAGGGAAGGGAACTTCCTGGGCCGATCCACGACGCGCGTCTCATCTTGACAGGAACGGAGGACACCTTCCAGGGGTGCCGGCCGGCTTGCATCGGGAGGACGCGCCAGTGCTCCCCCTGCGGCGCCGTGGAGGATTTCCTGGAGCCGAATTCGCCGGAAGTTGGACAAATCGGCATTTCGCCAAACTCTGGCGAGTTCGGCTACGAGCGAATAGCGTCCCGCCAAACTCTGGCGAGTTCGGCGTTCCAAATCAGCCGCTGGGCGTTAGCCCACGGTTCCCCAGCGAAAACCGATGCGTAGCGTCGGGGGAGGCTCCCCCTCTCCGGCCCTGCGGGCCGACTCTCCCCAAGGGGAGAGTGAAACAAGACGAGCATCCACGTTACCCTCCCGCGCGCGGGAGGGTCGGACGCGTTAGCGTCCGGGGAGGGCTGCACGGGAGTGATCGCCCCGTGGCGTGCTCCCCCTCTCCGGCCCTGCGGGCCGACTCTCCCCAAGGGGAGAGTGAAAGAAAAGACGAAATCACGCACTAACCTAAAAGCTGTAGGACTACTGACAATGGAGTCCGGCCATCAGTCGGCTGTCAGGGCCGCGAGAACGAGATCCCCCTCCGAAGATCCGGGCGTCTGGGCCTCGGGGGAATACTCCTGCTCAAAGCGATCTCGGCAGTGCGTACAATCCCTCAGGTGGACCTTGACCCTCCGCCGTAATGCGTTGTCCAGCAAGCCATCGCGATAGCGTGCAAACAGCTCGACGGCTTGCGCGCAGGAGATTTGCTCGACTGCGTCCGCTCGCGAGAACCAGACCCCGGTGACCGTGGCCAGCAGCAGGAAACAGGCGACGATCCCGGCGGCGCGCCTGATGTCCCCCATCTGCTGCCGGCGCCGCTTACGCTCAATCATCGAGCGAATTAACCCAGGGGGGCATTCCCCCCACTGGTCACTGGGTACCATGACAAGCGTGCTCCTCAAGAAAGTAAATACACCTTAACACGTTGTGCACACCTACTGTTATCGGCAAACGGTCCGCTCGGTTCTGTTAGTGACCGTACAATCCTGCACGACTTATCCCCCCGTCGGCGTCCCAGCGGGAATTGACGGGTTGGCTCGTTGAACCGCCTGCGCCATTTTCGAGATATCCTTCAACACGATCCGGCGCCGCCCTGTGGCGACCAGACCTTCCTGCGCCAGCTCCCTCAAGGTGACTGTCACCGTCTCGCGTGTGCTTCCGATCACGTTGGCTAAGTCCTGGTGCGACAGTTGAATGCGCAGCCCAACCCCATCGTCCTGGGGGACACCGTACTTTTCCGCGAGTTCCAAGAGCAAGTGGATCAAGCGGTCTCGGTTCGAGAGAAACAGGAGATTCTTCAAGCGTCGCTCGATCCGCCGCCGGCGCAGACCGAACAGTTTCGTGATGCCCAGTGACACCGTTGGATACCGCTCCACCAGTTGTTGGATCAGACTTGCCGGTATCACCACAACTGTCGAAGTTTCAACGGTTTCTGCATATTCGTCGCGATCACCGGGTTCCAAGATCGCTAGCTCACCGAACAGCTCGCCCGGTTCGATAAAAGCTAAAATCGACTGCTTCCCTTCGGGCGTAATGTGGCAGATCTTGGCACGCCCAGAGACCAGCAACATCACCGATGTCGCGGCATCGGCGGGAAGGTAGATCGGTTCCCCGCGAGCGAATTGACGCGCCTTGCTCGATCGCTCTATCTCGCGGGCTTCTTCAGGCGCGACCCGATCAAACAGCGGGCACTGTTTCAGATACCACAGTTTCTCGGACATCGCGCCCGATCTTGAGTGAGACGATGGGAAGGGCAGCAGGCTTACTACGCCGGGCGATCGGCCGCGGTTCGGACTACGGCCGGGAATTCCGGCGACCTGCAGGGTGGGCGATAAACAACTACCCGGCCTGGACTCGAACCAGGACTGAGGGAGCCAAAATCCCTAGTGCTACCATTACACCACCGGGCACCGCGTCACAAACCCGGCAATTAGCTTACGAGTTCTCATGGCGATTCACAACCGCGAAAGAAAGCTGCTCCAGCTCAATCGCCAAGTCCACTCCCACGTTGCGAATCCCCTTCGGTAGCGTGATCGTTACCGGGGCGAAGTTCAAAATCCCCTCGATCCCGGCCGCCACGAGCTGGCTGGCTACCTGCTGTGCGCCGCTTGCCGGCACCGCGATCACAGCCAGCCGGATACACCGCTGTGAGACGATTTCCGTTAGGCGGTCGATCGAGAAGATGTCGACCCCCTCCACCTTGCTGTCGATCAGAGCTGGGTCGATGTCAAATGCCGCCGCAATCTCAAAACCCTGCGTCTGAAAACCCTTGTAGCGCAACAAAGCACGGCCTAGATTGCCGATGCCGACCAAGGCAACGGGCCAAGAGTGGTCGGTGCCCAAGATCTTCTTGATTTCGTGAACCAGCTCCTGGCATCGATAGCCGATTCCGGGATAGCCAAACTGGCCGAAATTGGCCAGATCTTTGCGGACCTGCGCGTCGGTAACCCCAAGCGTCTTTCCGAGCTGAGTGGAGCTGATCGTCTCGGAACCCTCGCGCAGTAAGTGCTGGAGTTCGCGCAGATAGAGGCTCAAGCGACTGACAACCGCTTTGGGCACCGCCAGCTCATCCGAAGCTCTGTCTTTCGGCTCACACATGGCTGCAAACTCCAGTGCCGCAAGCAAATGCGGCACCGTGTCACTCTATGATGTGAAACTCGGCCGGACAACGCCCTCATCGTACCGCGCCACTGTTGGTTGAGAAAAATCGACCGGCTGGGCGGTAGTTGACAGTGGGCAGAAAGTGCGGCCGGGAGCTTTCGGCGCTAGCGAGCTCGGCCACCTACAGGTCGAAACCAGGCACCGAGTCGAGAAACAGCTGACCCGTGCTGGGGTTGTACTGCCAACCTCCGCTATTGTCAGCCGTTACGTCGTCCGCCGTCAGCAGAGTGCGTGAAGTGAGCTTGATCGAGGAGCTGCCAGTGAAGGGGTTTTGGGGAATCGTCCGCAAAAGCGAGCTGGAGTCGCCGCCATCCTCGGCGGGTTGCCCTGTGCTCGCCGATGCCCCGTTTTCGGCTCCACCGAGAGTCGGAATCTGCCCCGCGTGCTGAGCTTTGTAGGTTTCGATCGCTCCCCGCATCGTTGCCAACTTGTACTCGGCCAGCGTCATTTGAGCGTCCGTTGTGGGCTCCCAGAACTGCGCCATCACGGTGGCCAAAAGAACGGTGACCACCACCACGACCACAACTAGGTCCACGAGCATCAACCCAAGGGGTTTATGGTTGTTCACGTTGGTGACTCTCAATCTGCTCAAGATGCTAAGGCGCTTGACAACCATAGGTTGCTGACCTCTGTCCGCCGCCGTCCGATCGTAGCCGAACTCGCCAGAGCGTAGCCGAACTCGCCAGAGTTTGGTTTGGTGGACCGCCGATTCGTCCAAATTCTGGCGAATTCGGCTACCAGAAATCCTCAACGGCGTTGGGCTTCATCCCTGGAAAATTATAGCCCGGATTATTCATGAAGATCGTCGCGAGAGGTTGTAAGTACGTTCGTGGCAAGGAAGGCAAGCAATTCTTCCGCAGGCGTATTGCAGCAATACGTCGAGGGAGAATTGTGAAGCATGACGAAGCCACGGATGGACTTACGACCTCGCAGCAGATCGCTCATGAATAATTCGGGATAAGGGTACGCGAGCAGCAACGCTGGTCTTTGTTGCACATCCGTTCCGCCGCAGAAGCTGTGCGGGCTGGCCGTGGAAGTCGGCACAACCGGCAAAGTTGTCTTGTGCCAAAATCTTTTGGCAGGCGTCGCGGCAGGGTGTATTCGCTGCCGATGACGCATCAACCCACGACACCTGGGTCTTACTCAATCGCCGCCATCGCTTGAAATTATCCATCCAAACTATCTCAAGCAAGCGCTCCAGATTGACGATAAGGACGACAACCGGCCTGTTTCCGAGCGCTGGTCTGGCGCTTGGGACATCGACAAAGGACAGCGGTAGCACGCGTCGCTACCGGGATGCATCTTCCGAAGGAGTGGAAATGGCCGACCGTACAACGGCGATGCGATCGCCAGGCGAAATCCACTTTGACCGTGTCAGCAAAGGAGATCGGAAGATGAGAGTTCTCGTAGGTGTGCCGATTTTGGCGGCAATGCTTGTCGCATTTTCGGCGGGCACAGCCAACGCCGGCTACGGTGGCGCGGTGAGCTACAGCCACTGTGCCGGGAGCAATCCTGGCAGCTACTGCTGTGCCCAGCAGCAGTGTCACACCGTTATGAAGACCTGCCGCGAAGTCGTTTACGATCAGCAACAGTACACGTGTTATCGCACCGTCTACGACACGGTTTATGACGATCGCGTCATCAACTGTGTGAACTACGTACCGGAGACTCACTACCGCGAGTGCAGTTACACGGTGTGTAAGCCGGTCTATGAAACCCGCTATCGGACCGTCAACTACACGGTCTGCAAGCCGGTTTGGGAGACGAAGACCAAGCAGATGTGCTACACGGTTTGTAAGCCCGTGTGGGAGACGCGTACCAAAGACATCTGCTACACGGTCTGCAAGCCGGTTTGGGAAACGAAGACCAAGCAGATGTGCTACACGGTCTGCAAGCCCGTGTGGGAGACGCGTACCAAAGACATCTGCTACACGGTCTGCAAGCCGGTCTGGGAGACGAAGACCAAGCAGATTTGCTACACCGTCTGCAAGCCGGTTTGGGAAACGAAGACCCGCACGGTCTGCTACAACGTCTGCAAGCCGGTCTACGAAACGCGGACACGACAGGTCTGCCGCACGATTCGTAAGCCGGTCCACTACACGCGCACGGTTGAGGTCTGCACGGGTCACTGGGACACTCAAGTTGAGGAGATCCCAGGTCCGGTCGTTCAGAAGTGTGTCCAGGAGCCGGGATGTTGGACTTGGGATCCCTGCCGATGCTGCTGCGTCTACACGCCGGGGGCGTCGCGGATGGTTGAGGTTCAATGCCCACCGCGTCGCGTCTGCCGCAAGGTATGGGTCCCGCGCGTCGAGCACCGCACGATTAACTGCGTTCGCTACGAGTGCGAGGTTGTTACGGAGCAGGTTCCGTACACAGTCTGCCGCTACACGACCGAACAACGGCAGAAGACGTGCACCTATCGGGTTTGCCGGATGGTACCCGAGCAGCGGGTCAAGACCTGCACCTACCGGGTCTGCCACATGGTGCCGGAGCAGGTTACCAAGACGTGCACCTACCGCGTTTGCCGGATGGTACCCGAGCAGCGAGTCAAGACCTGCACTTACCGTGTTTGTCGGATGGTGCCGGAACAGGTCACCAAGACGTGCACCTATCGGGTTTGCCGGATGGTGCCCGAGCAGCGGGTCAAGACCTGCACCTACCGGGTGTGTCACATGACGCGGGAATGCCGCACGAAGCAAGTGCCTTACACGGTGTGCCGTTACGAGCCGCAACAGTTTACACGGCGGATTCCGTATACGGTCTGCAAGCCGGTCCACACCTCACGAACCATCAAGGTTCCACGTTGTGTTTCCCGGCAAGTTCCGTACACCGTGACCCGCTGCGTACCGCGAGTTGTTTGCAAGCAGGTCCCGGTAACGGTTTGCTGCCCAACGCCACGCTGCGGCCGGCGCACGCGTTGCAACAGCTGTGGTTAGGACGACCGCGGCAAGATAGATTTCGTCTGGATCGGATGCGGTGGCCTGGTCAATTCAGGTCACCGCATTTTTTTTGTGAGGCAAAGGAGAGCCAGGAAGTCGTAGGAAGCGTGTGCCACGATGGGGACTAGCAGATGGTCGCTGACGAGGAGCAGCAGTCCAAAGTAAAAGCCGACCGCCGTCGCCAACACGGCATAGGTCATCGTGAGCCAATGACAGACGCCAAACAGCAGCGACGAGACGGTAAGCCCTAGAATGGCACCTAGCGTGGCATCGGACCAGTGGCTGACGGTTCCCATGATGAAGCCGCGAAACAACAGCTCCTCACCAATCCCGGCGGCGACTGAGAGCAATCCCAACTCGGCGACCGAGAGCGGTCGGAAGATTGGAACCAGATGGCGATCGCAATAGTCGACAAAAGACTGTAGCCGTTTAGGTGGCCGTCGCTGCAGCCAAACGAGGCCCGCCAGCAAGGGCAGGGCAGCAAGTACGCCCAGTCCCACTGCCCGCGCGGTCGTGACGGACTGCGGTGACTGCTTGAGGTGGAGGTCATAGCCGAGGAGGCTGGCGAGCAACAGCGCGAGGCCGCCCAGGCCGAGTTCGAACAGCAGGGCGGAAACAACAAAGGGCAAGCGGCGCCTGCGTCGCAGCGGTTTTTGGTGGTCTCCAGCAGCCGTCAGCGGCTCGGCTGGTTGCGGCGGATCTGGCGGTGACGACGTCATCGAGTACCAAACGCCTTTGTTGACGAGTGTTTACGTCGTTGTTAGACTCACGAGCTTATTTTGGTTGGCGAGCCTGGACCGATCCATGTCCCCTCGAGTTTCGCCGCGTGTCTATCCCCTGCCGGCGACGGCAATTCATGATACAGCTCAGTCTTCTAATTGAAAGAAGGTGGTTCACCGATGGCAAAGCGAGCGTCGAAGTCGTCCAAGATGATCTATTACTTTGGCAAGACGCGTACTGAAGGGAAGGGCAAGAGCAAAGAGCTGCTGGGTGGCAAAGGGGCCAATCTCGCTGAAATGACCAGCATTGGTTTGCCCGTTCCACCCGGCTTCACGATCACGACCGCGGTCTGCGCCAACTACTACGAGCAGGGCAAACGCATGCCTCGCGGGTTGATGGACGATGTGCACAAGAGCGTGCGTACGCTGGAACGGGAATTGGGCAAGAAGTTCGGAGACGACAAGAACCCGCTGTTGGTCTCCGTCCGCTCGGGTGCGGCGGTGTCGATGCCGGGCATGATGGACACGATCCTGAACCTGGGGATGACCGACGTCTCGGTGGAGGGCTTGGCCGCCGCAACCGGAAATCGCCGGTTTGCCTACGACGCCTACAGGCGTTTGATCAATATGTTCGGCGACGTGGTGATGGAGATGCACCACGAGTACTTTGAGGCAGAGTTCACGAAAATCAAAAAGAAATATCGAGCGAAGCTGGACACAGATGTTCCCGAGGAGGGATTGGTCGAGCTTTGTGACGCATACAAGAGAGTCTACAAGAAACACACTCGCCAACCATTTCCTCAGGA
Source organism: Pirellulaceae bacterium (assembly GCA_965223305.1). Lineage (GTDB taxonomy): Bacteria > Planctomycetota > Planctomycetia > Pirellulales > Pirellulaceae > CBDCWT01. The sequence goes on from CBDCWT010000036.1 coordinate 130,524, forward strand.
TCCATTCAAGCAGCTGGAAAAGGCGATCGAAGCCGTGTTTCGTAGCTGGAACACGCCGCGCGCCAAACGCTATCGTGAGGTCGAAAACATCCGCGGCTTGCAGGGGACCGCTGTCAACGTCCAGTCGATGGTGTACGGAAACATGGGCGACGACAGTGGGACGGGAGTCGCGTTTACTCGGGACCCCTCCACCGGTCGGAACAAGTTCTACGGCGAGTTCCTCGTGAACGCCCAGGGAGAGGACGTCGTGGCGGGTATTCGCACGCCGCAACCTGTGGAGGAGATGCCACGCTGGAAAACAGCCGACCAGCCCAGCATCGGTAGGCGTGTCCACAAGCAGCTGCTGGAAATCAAGCGAATCTTGGAAGATCACTATCGCGACATGCAGGACATCGAGTTCACGATCGAGCGGGGTAGTCTGTTCATGTTGCAGACCCGCAACGGCAAGCGCACCGGTGCCGCAGCGGTGAAGGTCGCGTGCGACATGGTTCGCGAGAAGCTGATCAACGAGAAGACTGCGGTGACCAGGATTCCGGCGAACGACTTAACGCAGCTGTTATTGCCCAGCTTTGACCCGGCCGCGAAGAAGCACGCGAACGTGCTCACGATCGGATTGCCAGCATCACCGGGCGCGGCCGTCGGCAAACTGGCCTTCACCGCCGCTGAGGCGGTCGAACGGACGGCCGCGGGCGAAAAAGTGCTGCTGGTTCGCAAAGAGACCAGCCCCGAGGATGTGGACGGAATGCACAGCGCGGCGGGAATCCTGACAAGTACAGGTGGGATGACAAGCCACGCCGCGGTCGTCGCGCGCGGATGGGGCCGTTGCTGCGTAGCGGGAGCCGGTGAAATCGTGATTGACGAGAAGGCGCGCAGGATCAAAGTCAATGGAAAGTCGTTCGGGCATCGCGACACGGTCTCGATCGACGGTTCCACCGGACAGGTCATGGCGGGAACTATTGCAACGCGACAACCAACCCTCTCCGGTGACTTTTCCACGGTCATGAAGTGGGCTGACAAGTACCGCAAACTTGGTATTCGGACCAATGCCGACACACCCGCGGATGCTCAGCGGGCACGGGACTTCGGCGCGGAGGGAATCGGTCTCTGCCGTACCGAACATATGTTCTTTGAAGGAGACCGGATCACCGCGATGCGGCAGATGATCTTGGCCGATCAAGAGTCGGATCGACGCCGCGCGCTCAAGAAGCTCTTGCCTTTCCAACGCAGAGACTTCGTGGGGATCTTCAAGGCGATGAAGGGGTTTCCTGTCACCATCAGGTTGCTCGACCCGCCTCTGCACGAATTCCTACCGCACGATAGCAAATCCCAAAAGGAGGTTGCCGACCAGCTCGGTGTCAGCCCGCGTGTTGTCAAACAGCGGGTGGATCAGCTGCATGAAGCCAACCCGATGCTCGGCCATCGCGGCTGCCGCTTGAGCATCACCTATCCAGAAATCCTCGAGATGCAAGTCACAGCGATCGTCGAAGCATTGATCGAATGCAAGAGTAAGCGAGTCGACGCGCACGCCGAGGTCATGATTCCGCTCGTCGGCGCCGCCGCCGAGCTGGCGGTACTGCGGAAGCTGGCCGAGGAGACAATCGATCACGTCCGTCAGGCCAAGAAATTCCGTGGAAAACTCGACATCCTGATCGGCACTATGATCGAGATCCCGCGGGCCGCGCTCACGGCAAATGAAGTGGCCGAGCACGCGGAGTTCTTCAGTTTCGGCACCAACGATCTAACCCAAATGACTTTTGGTTACAGCCGTGACGACGTGAATTCGTTCTTGCCGGACTATCTCCATCAGGAGATTCTTCCGGGCGACCCTTTCCAGTCGCTGGATACGACGGGCGTCGGACAGCTGGTCGAGTTGGGGGTGCAGCGTGGACGAGCGGCGCGGAAGTCTCTGAAGGTTGGGATCTGCGGGGAACACGGTGGCGATCCTCTATCGATCGACTTCTGTCACCGTACTGGGTTGGACTACGTCAGTTGCTCACCATTTCGTGTTCCCATCGCCCGCTTGGCCGCCGCACAAGCTGCACTGGGATAGCTGCGCTGCAGACTCCGCAGTTTCTGTACCGATGTTTCGGTCGCCTTCGGGAATGGTCTCGGCTAGCAGCCTGTTGATTTTCTCAACGCGCCTGCCGCATCACAGGGATGTGATGCCAAATCAGCGACGTAAGTCGTTGATCTGCGAGCCGCGAAGAACTCTGTTCAGAGTTTGGTGAGGTTGAAAACGCCAGGACGGCATTTTTCAACAGGCAGCTAGCGAGATCCCGCCCGTGCCGATTTCGTAGGGCACGATCGCGTCTGAACATTCACTGCCGCGATGCTTAGCGATATAGAGTCCGCGACCCACTCGGTCGCCAGTGCGTGTCTTTCCTAGGTAGATCAGTGTGTTGGCGTTGGACAGCAGATCGCCCTCGTCCAAGGGGCGGCAGATCAAGTCGTCGAGCATGATCTCGTGCGACGTGTAGAGCAACACACAACCGATTCGCTCAGGTTCGTAGCGCCTCCGCCGGGCTTCCTCGGCGTGCTGACGGTATCGCTCGCGAAACAGGTCCCGAGCAACCCATTCTGAGTCTTTCCGCAGCACCTGGTGATAGATGTACTCGAACAAGTTGAGTTGAATGGAGTCATGGGGCCGCTCGGTCGGTTCGACACCGTCGACGACGACCCGCTGTGCCCCGCTGAGAAAGCTACCGTAAAGAAACCCAATGGCACCGCTGAGCTTGAGATTCAGTTCGGCTTGCCAGTTCTGCCACTGTTCAAACTCCAGATCCTGTTTGGTTACGCGGCGGCCGGAGTAGTCGAAGATGTGTAGGTAGTCGCCCAGTTCTCCGGCCTGGTCGAAGAAGTCATGAAGTGGGATTTCTGAGTTGGCAACGGAGAGCTGCCAGGCGCAGATTCTCTGGGCGTAAGCGGCATGGCTTTGCGAATCTCCCCGGGCGCTCAGATCGAAGAAAACGCCCCGTCTCCCCTCTTGCTGCGCTCCAGCTGCGGCGTACTGCACGCCCAGCTGGGTCTTGCCGATACCCGTGGCGCCGGCGATGACTGTGAGCGTTCCCGGCAACAGGCCACCGCCCAACAGCTCGTCTAGGCCGGGAACGCCGGTTGCGTGTCGTTGTGGAACCGTCATACGGCAGGCGCGTGGAGGAATCGACTGGCTGCTAGAATAGCGGATGGTTTGACGGTCGTCACCGGGACGAGCTAGGAGTAACCGCGATTGGTGACGTATAATTGATCGTCTGCCGTAGCGGTATTGCCCGCAAATTCGGCATTCCTGGTCGCAGGCCCGCATCGGGGAACATCACGTTACCGAGTCGGCCGCCGTTTCAAACCAGCTTGCTGGTCCGCTTGAAAGGAGTTCCGCCATGGACACCGCATCCAAGACCGTCCCCGACCTGGATCCAGACCACCAACCTGAGTCGGCGGAGGCTTCGTTCGCTGAAACAGCTCTGACACTAGGAGGCAAGAGCGAGGAGGAGGCCAAGCGGACTGGCGCCATCGACAAGGCTGACGATCAGGTCGAAAAGCTCTTCAAGCCGCAGTACCAGACGGTCAACAGTCCCGCCCACTTAGCAGTTTGGGGACAGGGCGTGCCCATCGACCTGTTCTCCGCGACCGATGAGGCAACTCCGGCGGATGTTTCCAAGGTCATGGATGATTCGTTGGCGGTTGTCCGCAGGCACTGCGAGTCCGCTAGCCTCCGCAACGACGAGAACAAGATTAGCGAAGAGGTGCTGAACGACCTCGCCGGTGCCGGGTATTGGGGGCTCCTCGTCGACCGGGAACACGGCGGCAGCTCAGCCCCGTTCCGGAGTTTTGCGCCGTTCCTGACCCGCATGGCCACCGTCGAGCCGACGGTGGCGGGCTTGGCTTCGGTGCACGGCTGCATCGGCGCTGTGGATCCAGTTCGTACGTTTGGCAACCCTGAGCAGAAGCAGCGATTCCTGCCCAGGCTGGCCAGCGGTGAAAGTCTGTCCGCCTTCGCGCTCACCGAACCTTGCGCGGGCTCTGATCTGACGGCATTAAGAACACGTGCCACCTTGCACGGCGATCACTACGTCGTCAACGGCGAAAAGTTGTTCATCACAAACGTCGTCCCGGGCCGCACAATCGGATTGGTTTGCTTGATCGACGATGTGCCGGCGGTGCTCGTTTGTGATTTGCCGGCCGAGGAAAACGAACACTTCCAGCTGACGCGTTACGGCCTTCACGCCTTGAAGCACACCTACAATCAAGGGATCCTATTTCGTGACTTTGCGGTGCCTGCGGAGAATCTCTTACAGCCCCAACGCGGTAATGGTCTGACCATCGCCTACCACGGGTTGAACCTGGGAAGAGTCGCCTTGTGCGCGAACGCTGCTGGCACGATGAGGATGATGATGGCCAGCATCATCCCGTGGGCCAAGTTTCGCAAGACGTACGGCGAGCAGATCGCGTCACGGGAGTTGGTACAACGTCGGCTGGGGCGTCTGGCCGGACTGGTGGTCGCCTGTGACGCCTTGACGGCCTGGTGTTCCGGGTTGATCGACGCCGGTTACCGGGGCGAGATGGAATGCATCATCGCCAAGATCTTCGGTAGCGAAGCCCAGAAAGAAGCTGCGGTCGAGCTGTTCATGAAGACTCATGGCGGCCGCTCCTTCCTGCATGGTCATATGTTCGGGGACAACGTTCACGAGTACCTGGCGCCTTGCATCTACGAAGGCGAGGGTGAGATGCTCGGCATGGCCTTCTTCAAATCGCTGGTCAAGCAACACGGTACGACCTACTTCGAGCCCATTGGCAAGGCGTTGCAGGAGGCGGGAATCAAGAAACCTAACCCACTCAATCCCGCTCATGCCTGGGCCCTCAAAGGCGCTCTAGGACCGTACGCCCAATGGTTTTTGGCGCAGTACTTCAGTCCTACGGCGAAGCCGACGCTGCCTCCGATGGCGGCGACGTTGGGCCAGCATGCCGAGTACGCGGCCCAGGCCTTGCAACGGTCGCCACTGGAAATCAGTGGTGTGATGCGCAAGCATCAACTCAAGCTGGCCGATCGGCAGTGCCGGATGGCCGAGCTGTCCGCACGCATTCAGAGGCTGGTCGTGATGCTCTGCGTCAGCCTCTATGCGGCTCGGCAAGACGACGAAGTCGTCCAGCAGGCCGCCCATGTGCTCTGCCAAGATCTCGCGCGCGAGTTGAGCGGCCGCCGGCCCAGTGATCGCTACTTCCGCGAGGTCACGGCGCTCGGCGGCGTTGTGGCAGAAGGAGGTTTCCAGTCGATCGCCGGTATGGCACCGGACGAAATCATGATGCCTTACGAATCGTGAGATCAGTAGTTCGGTGTGGGCGGCCGGTAAGCGTCAAAGTCAACGGTACGAAACCACTCGATCGTCTTAGCCAGGCCTTGCTGCAAGGTGACTTTTGGTTCCCAGCCAAGCGACTTTTTGGCGAGCGAAATGTCGGGGCGCCGCCGCGTGGGGTCATCGGCCGGCAGCGGCGCCGTGACCAGCTTCCCTTTGGAACCGGTGAGCTCGACGGTCAACGTGGCGAGCTGCCGGATCGTGAACTCGTCCGGGTTCCCTAAATTGACCGGCCCGGCAGTCTCAGACGTGTCCATCATGCGGACCAGCCCGTCGACGAGATCGTCGCAGTAGCAGAACGACCGGGTTTGGTCTCCGTCACCGTAGATGGTGATGTCTTCGTTGGCCAGCGCCTGCCGGATGAAGTTGGAGACGACTCGGCCATCGAACGGATGCATACGGGGGCCATAGGTGTTGAAGATCCTCACGATGCGAACATCGACACCGTTCATGCGGTGATAGTCCATGAAAAGCGTCTCTGCCGCCCGCTTTCCCTCGTCGTAACAGGCGCGGGGACCCAGAGGATTGACGTTGCCACGATAGGCTTCTGTCTGCGGATGTTGCTCCGGGTCACCGTAAACCTCGCTGGTGGAGGCCTGCAGTATGCGGGCCCGGCATCGCCGCGCCATACCCAGCATGTTGATGGCGCCTAACACCGAGGTTTTCATCGTCTTGATGGGGTTGTATTGATAGTGTCCGGGAGCGGCCGGGCAGGCCAGGTTGTAGATCTCGTCGACCTCCAACCAGATTGGTTGAGTGACATCGTGGCGAATCAACTCGAAGTTGGGGCGGTCCAGTAGATGGCCCACGTTCGACTTCTGGCTGGTGAAGAAGTTGTCGACGCAAATCACGTCGTGTCCGGCTTCGACAAGCCGGTCTGAAAGATGAGATCCCAGGAAACCAGCTCCGCCAGTGATCAATATTCGTTTGATCTTGGACAAGACACCCTCGCGCGGTGAAAAGGAATGGCCAGACGTCAATCGGACCGTCGATCGCCGTCATTATAGCGAGCCGAGCCGCCCTGCTCGCCACGACGGAGCTTGGACCCACGGCTGTAGAAGTCTAATCGGCTCCCTTGACTGCGAGTCTTGGTGATTCCGCTAGACATATCTTGGGTGGACGACTATTCTTCGCGGCTCACCCTCACCTCCCGGGGCAGCAAGGATGCTTGCAATGACAGCTTGGAGAACTTCTGCTGCACAAATCGCGTTGTTGCTGGTACCGGCTGCTGCTGTCTGTGAAGATTTTCGCGTCGAGACCGATGTCTTTGCAGAGAGTGCTCAGCAACCAGTGACCGAGACGCTGACCCTGTTCTTCGGCGACGTCGTCTACGATTTTGTGCTGACCGAGCCGCGCGAGACGACGGTGTTTGATGTCGCCCGGGGGCGGATCTTGCTGCTGGACTCGGAAAAGAAAATCAAGGCCAAAGTGACGACCGACGAACTGCTCACCTTCACGGCCGGTATTCGAGCCCGGACGCAGGATGCCAACGCACAACAGCTGTTCGGGAGCGAGTTTGCCGGCGAATTCGACACGACCGCCCGCGAGGCGGTCGTGCAAGGCAAGAACCTCTCCTACCGAGCCCAAGGCGTGGCACCGAAGTACGCCGTAGCGGCCGAGCGATACCGCAGTTTCGCCGACTGGTACGCTCGGCTCAACGCCGTTAGGCTGGGTAACCCTCCTCCCTTTGGCCGGATCGAACTGAACAGGCAGCTGTTCGAACACAGGCTGATACCGGACGAGATCGTCCGCACGCTTGTTCTGCCCGGTCGTCTCCGCGACGAACGGCGAACCGTTACCAGCCGCCATGCGTTTACCTGGATGCTCTCCACAACGGATCGCAAACGGATCGAAGACGCGGGAACCGCGATGGCAACGTACGAACACGTCACGCTGAACAAGTACATGGGCGTGGAGGACGTTGCTCAACGCGAAGATCCCCGACCGCCGCGGCGGTGATCTTGCGAGCCGGCCGCTCTGGCCCACGGCCGAACGCCGTCAACGATTTCTTGTAGCCGAATTCGCCAGAATTTGGACGAATCGGCAGCCCGCCAAACTCTGGCGAGTTCGGCTACGACCACGGCGCACCACAGGGAGACTGCAAGTTTTTCTACCTCCCCATTTGCCAGCATCCACCTCACCCTCCCGCTCGGAGGTCGCGCAGCTTCTGCGCTTCATGCAATCCACCAAACACTGGCGAGTTCGGCTACGCTCCAAATCAGCCGCTGGGCGTTAGCCCGGATTATTCATGAAGATCGTGGCGAGAGGTTGTAAGTACGTTCGTGGCAAGGAAGGCGAGCAATTGTTCCGCAGGCGTATTGAAGCAATACGTCGAGGGAGAATTGTGAAGCATGACGAAGCCACGGATGGACTTACGACCTCGCAGCAGATCGCTCATGAATAATTCGGGTTAGCCCACGGTTCCCCAGCGAAACCGACGCGTAGCGTCCGGGGACGGACCCCCCCCTCTCCGGCCCTTCGGGCCAACTCTCCCAAGGGGAGAGTGACGAAAGACGACGCTTTGGGTGAAAACGGTCCCAACACAGCCGCTCTACCAGAAAATCGGTTTGCAAATCCTTGACAAACCGGGTTTCGCGTGAATAATTACGAGGCTTTGGGCCGCCCGCCGACGGTTGCACCTTAGGCGAGCCGTTCTTAGTCACGCCTGGCGAGGCCCAACGGGCACATTCCGTGAGTCGAGTACGCGGGCCGACGTGCGCGCCCGCCAATACCAAATACAGGCCGGGACCTTCTTGCGCTGACAATCGGCGCTAGAGAACAATCGATTTTCCTAGGGGGACTTGAACTATGGGTGAGCTAAATTCGGGTGAGGTGAACAACGTTTTCGATGCCATCTTGAAGTACGGGCACGACGAGGATTTCGATCCGGTCGAGTCCGACGACTTCGAGCCCACCAACGCGCCAGCCGGGTCCCCCCAGAAAATCGAAACACTCCGGAGCCGCGTGGAAAACGGCCTCCCTCTCTGGCACGACGAGGACCGAGTCGACTACTCAGGGTTAACCGGGGCTGTTCGCCCGCGTGAGTAGCCGGTCCAATCCAGCCTGTGCCCTGCCTTCAGTACCCCTCTCCCGCATTCGAGGTCGTGCAGCTTTACGCTGCATGTCGACCAAACTTGCCGGCATCCACTTCACCCTCCCGCGCTCGGAGGTCGTACAGTTAACTTGGTGCGTGATTTCGTCTTTCCTCACTCTCCCCTCGGGGAGAGTCGGCCCGAAGGGCCGGAGAGGGGGAGCCCCTTCCCGGACGTTACGCGTCGGTTTCGAACCGTGGGCTAACGCCCAGCGGCTGATTTGGAGCGTAGCCGAACTCGCCAGAGTTTGGCGGACTGCATGAGGCGCAAAAGCTGCACGACCTCCTCGCGGGAGGGTCGGACGCGTAGCGTCCGGGGAGGGCCCAGCCCGCCAACTCTGTGGGCCTCGCGTTTACATCTGTGCCGCTGTGGACTCGGTGGGCATCGCCTGGGGGGACACTGCCTGAGTCGATACGGTCTCGGCCGCCGGTTGATCGCCCGGGCGCTCGTAGGCATCCAGCTCATCGCGCAGCACTAACAGGTCCGCTGGGGCCTCGATGCCTAACTTGACCCGGTCCCCACGGACACCGACAACGGTCAGGACGATTGAATCTCCAAGGCGGATTCGCTGACGTTCCTGGCGGGAAAGTACGAGCATTTGGTCACCTCCATGTGCGATAAAGTCTGGTTAGCCCGGTTGAGTACTATATATTTGTACACGTATCGCTGGCTCTTGTCAAACTCAAGAAATCTGCGCGGTGGACCAACGGATTGACCTACAAGGCTGCCCGTTGCAGCGGGGGCGAGGCGCTGAGCTTGATCCCCATTAACCGCTCGCCCGACGAACCGTAGAACAGGATCCGATTTCGGTCGGTCTCCCAAATCGCTGTGAACTTGACGCTACGCGGACCGTGCAGACAGAAGAAGATTCCGCACGGCTTGCCCCGCCGCGTGAGAACCCGCTCGGTTACTTGAAAGTAGTTGACCTCTAGTTCGTTCTGGTCACAGATTCGTTCATGTACGTAGCGGCGCAATTCGTCCAAGTCGTGGAATACTACTGCATCTCCATACATGGTGGGCGCTGGCTCCTTCCTTGTGAATTCGTGATCGCATTGAGAGACTGCGATAGAAAGTAAGAAAGACATCTGGGGTGGGTGTCAGTAAGACCATTCATCGGCAAAATGGGGGAAATAGCTTCGATGAGAAACACAGGGAGAATGTGATAAAGAGGCGGAGTTCAAAGGATTGGCTCGTGCAATCCGGCTGACTTTCGCTGACCGGTCTAATCGGGATATTCGTGAAATCACCAGAGGGATCAATCGATGCAATGGGTTCAGAAGGAGCTGGTGCTGCCACCGGTTCGCCGAGGGTTTCACCTGATCACCGACGCGGTACGGGAGTCGTTGCCGGAGTTGGAGGAAATCAGGGTCGGGATCCTGCATGGGTTCATTCAACACACTTCGGCCTCCTTGACCATCAACGAGAACGCCGATCCGGATGTCCCCATCGACATGGAGACCGCGTTTTCGCTGACCGTCCCGGAGTCGATGCCTTTTCGACATACAATCGAGGGTGCGGATGACATGCCTGCGCATGTCAAATCTTCTTTGCTGGGTAGTTCCGTGTCGATTCCGGTCCGTGATGGCGACTTGGCATTGGGCACCTGGCAGGGAATCTACCTGTGCGAACATCGGGACCGCGGCAGTGCCCGGCACTTGCTGCTGACGTTGTACGGCGCGCCGTAAAGCTCGTAGGCTGATGGAAGCTTCTTTTGCGCCGCTTGTTCCGGCCTACCCCTCTCGGAGTAGTAGGCAGTCGCACGCGAAGCGTGCCAGCAACGTAGTCGGCACACTCCGTGTGCCGTAGCCATGCGAGCAAGCACGACACTCACTTAGGAAGATGAGACGCCTGTAATCTCCGCCTACTTCTACCCTCCCGCGCGGGAGGGTCGGACGCGATAGCGTCCGGGGAAGGTTTCCCGCGAGTGATCGCCCCGAAGCGTGTCCCCCCCTCTCCGGCCCTTTCGGGCCGACTCTCCCCGAGGGGAGAGTGAGGAAAGACGGAATCACGCACTAGGTTAGAAAGCTGCACGACCTCCAAACCGACGTGGATACCACGGCTCCGCAGGAGCGTCGCCCTCCCGTCAGAGAGGTCACACAGCTTTTGCGCTCCATGCAATCCGCCAAACTCTGGCGAGTTCGGCTACGCTGCAAATCAGCCGCTGGGCGTTAGCCCACGGTTTCCCAGCGAAACCGACGTGTAGCGTCCCGAAGCGTACCCCCCTCTCCGGCCCTTCGGGCCGACTCTCCCCGAGGGGAGAGTGAGGAAAGACGGAATCACGCATCAAGCTAGAAGCTGCACGACCTCCAAACCGACGTGGAAACAACGGCTCCGCAGGAGCGTCGCCCTCCCGTCAGAGGTCACACAGCTTTGCGCTTCATGTTAACCAAACTTGCATCCACCTCACCCTCCCGCGCGCGGGAGGGTCGGACGCGATAGCGTCCGGGGAGGGCTGCCTGCTCAACGCCAGCCGACATTCAGGGGCGTCCTGTCCTGGGGAATCCCTGCCAAATCGTCGACCCAGCATTCGATGAGCGTCGAGAGGTTGGCGTTGCTCTCGAGATGAAGCTCTGCCAACAGGCAGCGCTCAACAGCTGCGGCGGCAGCCTGCGGGCCACCGCTCCAGTTGCTTTGCGCCGTCCGGGCGGCCTCCGCCAACTCAACATCTCCGCTCTGTGATACTTGGGCGTCGGCGGACGGAACATCTGACGCACAGAGTTTCATTAGCTCGCGGTAGAAGCGGGCGGCGAGGTGGATTAGTTCTCGGAGACGCTGTCGCCGGGCGACAGCCTCTTTACCGGCTTGATTCACATGGTCGGCGATGTCGCGGGAGGCAGCGACCGAGTCGAACAGGCCCTCGCTTAAGATCTGTAAGAAAGGCGTGCGGAATTCGTTTGCCCCGGCCGTCGCCTGAGCCACCGCGGCTGCAAAGCTGCCCGCGCTGAGGCGTGCCAGCTCAGCGGCCTGCGGCAAGTCCGACGCGTGGCCTTTCTCCATGAGCAGCTCTGCGACATGCTCTTCATCGAGTGGATCGAAACGCACCAGCTGACAGCGGGAGCGGATTGTGGGTAGCTGTCGTGAGGGGCTCGTGACGATCAAGATCAGTACTGAATTGGGTGGTGGTTCCTCGAGTGTCTTGAGCAGACAATTCGCACCTTCGACGTTCAAGGCGTCTGCGTCATCAATGATGGCGACCCGTCGTGAACCGCGAGCGGGTTTGAGGGCGATTCGATGGCACAGGCCCTCACGTCCACGGTGTTCTCGATCTCCGATGAAGAGCTCGATTGGAATCGCACTTTTGTCCGGCGGCTTGGCGACCAGGATTAGGTCGGGGTGACTTCCCGCCATAACCTGAAGGCAGCCAGGGCACTCGCCACACGGGTCCACGAGCTCGGCCGCCCGCCGCTCGCAAAGCAGGGCCGCGGCAAGTCGCGTCGCGAAGGTCCGTTTGCCGATCCCGGCTGGCCCTGCAAACAAGAACGTGCTTGCCAATCGGCCCGCGCGCAGCGCTCGGCGAAATCGCTCGAGATTCCGTTCGTGTCCTTTGAGGTCGAGTGTCAAGATCGAGGTTTACGTTCTGAGTCTGACGTGTTCGTATTGCTCGCGAATGGACTGTTGGACCTCAGTAGGAGGTCTGCTGGCGTCGACGATTGCGATCCGATCCGGCTGGCGCCGCGCTTCCTCAAGGAAACCCTGACGGACCCGCCGCAGGTAATCTAGCCCCTTGGCCTCCATCCGGTCAGGTGCGCGATCGATCCTGGCCGCGGCCTGGTCGGCCGGCATATCCAGCAGCACGATCAGGTCGGGTTGGATGCCGGCGGTGGCAATCTGCCCGACTTGCCAGACTGCCTCGGGAGCCAGCCCACCGGCGTGCCCCTGGTAGACCACGTTTGCCAGCAGGAACCGGTCCGAGACCACCAGTTGCCCGAGTTCGAGTGCCGGCTGGATGATCTCCCGCACCAGTTGCGCTCGGGATGCCATGTACAGCAGCATTTCGCTGCGGCAATCGACTTCGACATCCTCGCGGTGCAGCAGGATCCGACGTAGGGCTTCTCCCAGCTGCGTTCCGCCCGGGTCGCGACACTCAACCACTGCTTGGCCACCCTCGCGAAGCCACTGGCAAAAAGCGCGTAGCTGGGTCGTCTTGCCCACCCCATCCACGCCGTCAAAACTGACAAACAAAGCCGCCTCGCGATCGTCATGGAGCGAGCTCCGGCGAGCCCGCGTGAAATCGCCACGTCACCGTGACCGACCAAGCTATGACCATTCTAGCGGCGCATGCCGCGCCCGCCATAACCGGATCAGGCGGCGGAGGCCACGGCAAATCGATTGCTCGAAGCTTGGCGCCGGCCGTCCGCAAAGTAGCAGGCTCACTCCGTGAGCCGTCCGCCGAGCCCACCGGTTTGCGGCACACAGCGAGTGTGCTGCTACCGGGTTTTGAGACACTACCGGTCGAGACCGCCTACTCGTCGAACGAAGCCGGCTGGACGGAGGTACCGACGGTCTTTGATCCCGCCCCGAGGCTCAAGTCGCCCCAATCGTACCGTTCTGCGGCGACCACGGGAGCCTGTTCGCCGACGGCTTCGACCCGCCGCGGGGCGTTCAAGTCGGGGCCTTCCGGACGGTTGGTTACCGGTCCCGGTTGTCTGGACGGGTCGTTGTTGGGCGGCGCGTCCTGCGGCACTGGCGCCGGGGTCGGCACCGCTTCGGCGCGAGGCGAACGCGGCGGCGCTACGAGCGCTCCCTGTTGCTGCGCAATGGGACCTTGGCTGACGACATTCGGCCGGCTCCACCCATAGTTCAGGTAGTAGCTGGCGTCCCGTTCCCGAGCCTGTGCGAGAGCATCCCAGCAGGCCTTCTCTGGCCACGGTCCTTCGGTCAAGTAGATACTGTTGTATTCGAGCAAGGATCCCTTGCGGAAGTGGACATCCATGAGGGCCTTGTTGTACTCGCAGAGGGCCCGATAGTAGTCGCTCTGAGCTTGAGCTCGGCGGCGTTGTGCGTCTAGCACGCGGTCGATCTCCGTAAAGCCGCCTGAATAGAGTTCCGTCACCGAATCGACTTCTTCGGACGACGCTTTCCAATTGTTGAAGTTGGTTTGTGCGATCCGATGGCGGGAATCCAAGTTGCGGTAAGCGGTTGCCAGAAGATGGACTGTGTTCAGCTCCATGTCTTCCAGGCGGGCCTGCTCGCGGGCCAAGTTGAGCTGAGCGAAACGTACGCCCGCATGCTCCCGGCGAAAGCCGACGGGCATTTGAAAGCTGAGGAAGAAGGATGCCTCTTGGTAGTGGCCGTTGGTAAGGACATCAAAAGCGGTCGAACCCGCGGGACCCCTGGGGTCGGGTGGAAAGCGGCGAAAGGGTGGATTGATGGGTGTACCAACCGGCGCCCCCGTCACAGGATCGGTCGCCACGAAGTCGATGCCGTTGCGTTTTGCATTGATGAGATGATCACCCACACCGTACCAGCGGTAGCCCACTCCCACGTCCAGCTGGGGAAGCAGCTGGTTGCGGGCTGCAATGAGCTCAAGCTCTCGTCGCTTGATGACCCACTTCTGTTGCCGGAGTTCCGTGCTGCGCGCCAAGGATTCGGCGTGAATCGCCGACCAGTCAAACTCGACGCGGGCTTCGATCGGGTCATCGATTGGCCGTATCAAACGCCCATCCGAGGCGGTCAGCCCCATCAAGAACCGCAAGCGACTCTCTTGTTCGAAGAGTTGAACGAGGGCGGTCTCCAGTTGAGCTCGGAAGAAGTAGTATTGCCCCCGCGCTTGGGCTTCTTCCTGGACGCCCACCGACCCGCCGGCTAACTTTGCAGACGCCGCGTTCCATACCAGTTGCGCCGAGTCGCGGGCGATCTTGGCGGTGTCGAGCTCCCGGTAAGCGCAGTGTAGATCCCAGTAGGAATTTTCCAGGTCACCCAATAGGTTTCGCACCGCTGCTTCAAACGTCGCCAGACTCACATCGGTGTTGATGCGAGCGAGGATCAGCGGGATGCGATTGATCTGCGCCCCACGACCACGCAGCAACGGCTGTCGGGCTTCCAACTCGAAAAACGTCTCCCAGATGCTGTCCGTCGGCTGGTTGGATCCGAGTAGGTTGTCACCTCGTGAATAGTCGGTCTGGTTCCGCGCAAACAGCTGCAGCCCCGTCGCCGTCTGCTTGGATATTTCAGAACGCAGTCCACCCAGCTGCCGGCTGATCACAGAGTTCGGTGTAAACGTAGACGGCCGGTCTGTCTGAGTGGCAATGTTGCCGTTGTTCGAGCCCACGACGCTAAGTTGGGCATCAAACGCCGCCAAAGCTGCCTCAACCCCGTTCTGTGGGTCCGCTTCGACAATCGCTGTGTCATAGATTGTCGATCCGGTCGCGATCCGGCCTACCAGACCATCGGAGAACCCGAATGGAGTGATGGCGCCCGAATTCCGGATGACCTTGCTGTTCTGCAAGCAGATCGAAACGGCCTCTTCCAGGGTGAGTTCCCAGGCTTCCTCGAATCCTGGGTTGCTTAGGGTGAGTGGGCGGCCCGCGTACTTGACTTCGTCGAGCGAATGCTCGAATACGTCTGGACTCTCGATCTCCGTCGCTGAATCGAGATAGTGGGAGAGGTCACCGTCCTCGTGCAAGTAAAACGGTTGAATCGGTTGACAGCCTGGAGCTGCCATGAGGACGGCGAGCAGCAGTACAAGTGATGCTCTGAGACGCCGGATCATGCTCCCCGCTTCCTTTCGTTGGCTGGACGAGTACGGCCAATCGGGTGCCGACACGGTGGGGTGCCTGCTGCTAGGCACTCTACCGCGTCTCTTTGACCCCCCCTTGGCCGACACGTCCGCTAGCACGCGCGCTCACGCACAAACATGAAGCGGAGATATCGACAGATGAGTTATCGGAACGGCCCCCGTCAAACTTTGGCGATTCCACCTATTCCGAAAATATTTTGCGAGAGGAATAGACTGCCTATTTCGCCCAGTCTTTGCGACATCTGAGGGTGACGACAATCAGCCGGAATGCGTTAGCATCCGGTTCGTTGAACCGTGGGCTAACGCCGGCTAACGCCCAGCGGCTGATCGGCAGGTCACCAAACAGCCAAACATCAGCCGAGCCGCGTTAGTGGCCGGTTTCCCTTTACCACACGAGCCGATCATCACTCACGCCACGCCCTGACCTCTTTCTCCGTGATCTCTGTGCCTCTGTGTTTCAAAAAAAGCCAATTAGAAACATAGAGGCACAGAGGACACGGAGGCAGCAGCACGGCTCGCGAGGCCTGGAGCGTGTTGACCAACCAACCGTCGTCGTCAAGCTGCTTTGGACGTTGCGCGAAGGAACCGTGGGCTAACGCCCAGCGGCTGATCGGCAGGTCACCAAACAGCCAAACATCAGCCGAGCCGCGTTAGTGGCCAGTTTCCCTTTACCACACGAGCCGATCATCACTCACGCCACGCCCTGACCTCTTTCTCCGTGATCTCTGTGCCTCTGTGTTTCAAAAAAAGCCAATTAGAAACACAGAGGCACAGAGGACACAGAGGCAGCAGCACGGCTCGCGAGGCCTGGAGTGTGTTGACCAACCAACCGTCGTCGTCAAGCTGCTTTGGACGTTGCGCGAAGGAACCGGGCTAACGCCCAGCGGCTGATGTTGTGGGATTCCGTTCGGTCACTGGGTGACGACGATCAGCCGGAATGCGTTAGCATCCGGTTTGTTGAAACCGCCGGCTAACGCCCAGCGGCTGATCTGCAGGTCACCAAACAGCCAAACATCAGCCGAGCCGCGTTAGCGGCCGGTTTCCCTTTACCACACGAGCCGATCATCACTCACGCCACACCCTGACCTCTTTCTCCGTGATCTCTGTGCCTCTGTGTTTCAAAAAAGCCAATTAGAAACACAGAGGCACAGAGGACACAGAGGCGGCAGCACGGCTCGCGAGGCCTGGAGTGTGTTGACCAACCAACCGTCGTCGTCATGCTGCTTTGGACGTTGCGCGAAGGAACCGTGGGCTAACGCCCAGCGGCTGATGTTGTGGGATTCCGTTCGGTCACTGGGTGACGACGATCAGCCGGAATGCGTTAGCATCCGGTTTGTTGAACCGTGGGCTAACGGTTAGGTTTGGCCACATTCATGTCGTGACGGTTGGGTCATTATTTGGGTAACGCAGCGAAACCAAGTGTCCTCACCCGGAATCCCTAACTAGAACAGCTTGAAGCATCGTCATCCAAAATGGCCTCATAACCGAGATGTGGCTAAACCTAAGGGCTAACGCCCAGCGGTTGATCGGCAGGTCACCAAACAGCCAAACATCATCCGAGCCGCGTTAGTGGCCAGTTTCCCTTTACCACACGAGCCGATCATCACTCACGCCACGCCCTGACCTCTTTCTCCGTGATCTCTGTGCCTCTGTGTTTCAAAAAAAGCCAATTAGAAACACAGAGGCACAGAGGACACAGAGGCGGCAGCACGGCTCGCGAGGCCTGGAGTGTGTTGACCAACCAACCGTCGTCGTCAAGCTGCTTTGGACGTTGCGCGAAGGAACCGTGGGCTAACGCCCAGCGGCTGATGTCGTGGGATTCCGTTCGGTCACTGAGTGACGACGATCAGCCGGAATGCGTTAGCATCCGGTTTGTTGAACCGCCGGCTAACGCCCAGCGGCTGATTTTACAGGTACATCCCCAGAAAACCGCCCGAGTCGTCGCTGGCGGCCTGTATCTCCTCGATCCGCTTCCGCGCACGTTCGAGATCGCCAGCTTCGATATAGCGATCGAACTCGGCCGCCACCGAACGGGGTACTGTAGCTCGAAACCACTTCACGGCGGGCTCGGTCAGCCATTCGCAGGTTTCACGATCCAACTCGACTTCGAGGTCGCAGCTGTCGGCACGAAGGTCGGTTGAGTCGGTCAGTACGGTTCCTTCGAAGCGGAAATCGAGCATCCCGATCTCAGGGTCGTTCGTTAACCGATAGATGCACCGGGCCTTATAGAGGTAGTAAGAATTGTGCGTGCCGTGCTTCTCGACCGCGTGCTGGATTTTTCGATAGCGGGCTTGAAAGACCGGAGAGGCGTCTGCCGGGACGTCCAATTGACCAACGCAGCGAAGCGGCAGGCAGTCGAAAGAGATCTCAACCCAGTTCGCCATAAACGACTACTTCTTAACCAGGTCGACGACGGAAACCATCCGCGTGGGCTCTTCCGGTATCTTCCACCCCAAACTCAACCATTGATTCTGCGAGGCGATTTGATCCAGGAACAGCGTGCCGGCCCGCTGCCACCGACCTGGCAGTGACAGACCTTCGGTAACAATCTCCTGCTTGAAGAGTGCATCGAACTTTCGGGCGAGAAAAGTCTTCATGGCGACTTCCGAGATGCTCAGCCGTCGCTGAGGTACATATTCCACAACCACGTCGCCTTCGCGGGTGAGTCGCGTACCCGTTGCCATTGTCTCCAACTGGTAGCTGGCGGAGATTTCGATCGTATTGCGCACCTCCTGCTCGCCTCGAGTGAACCGTCGGCCACGGACCCCGATGCGAACTCGGCCCTCGCGGAACTTAGCAGAAACGGGCTGGTCGCTCGAGAAGCTGATAGACCATGGATCTTTGTCATCGCTGATCTCGAGCTCTTCCGGGACCTCGGCTCCGGCTTCCGTGAGTAGATCGACGAGTCGCTCATCGGTAAGTGTTCTGCCGCCCAACAGTGATTCGGCGAAGTTGGCGACGATCGACTCATGAAGTTGCACGCCGAAATCTTGCCGCCGGTGATCGGTCGGAGGGGGCTCTGGCGCCGCAATCTGATAGGGTGTCGCGTGCAGTACTTGCACCTGTAAGTGATCGTGATCGGTTTGGAACTGGACTTGGCGGGGGTAGGCGTTCCAGCGTAGCAGCGGTTTGCGAGCTCGCTCGTCGAATTGCTGGTTGGCCTCAGTGAGCATGCTCGCGGTCTGGGCGTCCATCCGCCTGGAGACCCTTACTTCGGCCCGCCGGGCCGCGATCGACTCAGACTGGGGCTTCAATCGACCCGCACGTCGCCAGGCGATCTTGCGGATCAGTTCCGAGCGTGCCGCGATGCTGTTGATGGTCGAGTTGGTGGAACAGCGAGCCTGTGCGTAAGCGGAAGTCAGGCCACGGTCGTCCAGGTAAACCCGTTTTTGTGAGAAGACCTGTGTTTCGCCGTAGCTGCAAATGGTGACCGGTCCGTTGTAGCCGACGTTGTTACCGGCAGCGACGCCGCTCATTTCGATGTCGAATGAAGCGACCTCCTTGGCGGGTACCAACCGCACTCCTACCTGACCCCGCATCCGTGCGACTCCATGCAGCGATGTGCCGAGAATGTTCTCGTTGACGTTCTGCAGCTCGTCGATGACATCCGAAACGCCCGCCGCCATCAGTTTCTGGGAAGCATAGCCGTAGAGGTTGGGTTGCCAATATCGTTGCCGTACTTGACGGACTAGTTGCGGTGTTTGGTTGCCGCTTTCCAGCCAACCCACGATGCGACCGATCGCGACAGCATCGGCGGTCTCCCGCGAGTTCTGGTAGTCGTCCAGGTGGCCGGCGAGCGCCTCGACACGACGGGCGAACAGTTCTTCGACGCCCGGCTGATGCCGAAACAGCACAGCGTTCATGTAGGCTCGCAGCGACTCGCGGAGGCCAGTAAACTCGGGCAACTCGAGCCCTTCATGCTCTGCATAGAATGCGTTGAGCACGTTTTGCAGGTTGGACAACTTTGGCGGTTCCTCGGTCGCCAACTCGGACTTCAGGTCCGGTAACTTGAGGTACTGCTTCCACCGTTTTGCATTCTCACGATCGCCGCTGTCGAGATACCGATCGAGTCGAACGAGGGCCGATTGCAGCGCTGCCTTCTTCTCCCCAACACCACTGTCATCTACTGGCACGAAACGATCTTTCTCAGCCGACGCAGCCTGTGACAGTTCGCGTGGCTTGTCAGGAAGTTCCGCCAACCAGTTCCGCAGGGCTTGCCGGACGCTTGCAAATCGGCGGTGCTGCAATCCCGGCGTGTCTCCCGCATAGATATTGAGGATGTCGGTCACTTTCGACCGGCTGGCCGTACTGCCCTGCGATAGTTGGGCTTGCAGGTCTTCCGACTTGAGAAACTGCTTCCAACGACGGCCGTTGTCGTCATCTCCCACCCAGTCGTGCATTTCTGTGAGAGCGTGACTCAGCCGATCTGCAGACTGGCCTCCAAGTCCGTCGACAGGAAACAGGAGGATCGACAGGGCCGCTAGGGACCACACCATTCGCGAATCTCCCCGCATGATACATCTCCTTCTCAGACGAACTCCTGATTGAATCCATTCCCCTAATCTGATGTCATAACATGAATAGAGATTTTAGGCTACGTAAACAGCGGGATTTGGCCGGCGATTTGCAGGGCTCCGAAAACGGCAAGCGAGAAAAGCCGCGAACGTCCGGTCCCTTTTTATCCCTGTCCCAGCAGCCGCGGGCGATAGGCAGTCGTTAGAGAGATGAAGTGGCCTACAGGGATGAGCCAGCCGCAAGATTTTCTACCCCTATCATCTGGCCGTCCGGATGGTTCACGAGGACACCGTCACCGCAGATCGCTCATCCGGCGTATGAGCATACTTGCCGGTCGGTCCGGTTTCCTCGACAATCTTGCGGAGGGCTAACAGGAGCCCGCTTGGCCCGGTGTGAGCCGAAGCCTGACCTTCGATCATTTTGGACAGAGCACGATGACCGGCGACGCGTGGAACGAACGAAGAAAAGCGCTCGAAGATTCCTTTTTCATGAAGCGCGACCAAGAATTGCTCGAGTCGCTCAGACAGGAATTGGCCGCGGAGGCGCAAAAAAAGGCGCTGACCGCTGCTTCGGGCATCCAGGATGGCCAAGTTCTTGATCAGCTGATTGCGGCGGATATCAGCAGCGAAACGTTGGCCGCCGTCTCTTTGGTGCCCGTCGTACTCGTCGCCTGGGCCGACGGCGAAATCGCTGACAACGAGCGCAAGGCGATCCTCGCCGCCAGCGAAAAAGAGGGGATCTCGGCTGCGACCGCCAGCCACAACCTGCTGCGCAGCTGGCTCGAGCACGCGCCCGATCAATCTGCGCTTACCAATGCCTGGAAGGGGTACATCGGCTTGGTCGTCCAGCGGCTGGACGGCGACGCCCGGGCACAACTTCGTGAAGGGGTTGTCGGCCGCGCACGGAGGGTGGCGACGGCGGCGGGCGGAATCCTCGGCCTGAACAGAATCTCCGACGCCGAACACCAGGTCCTCGACGAACTCGAGTCGGCCTTGTCCGACTAATCTGTACGATCCGTCGCTAAGAGCTGGCAATGTTTTCTTTTTGCAACGGTGGTGGGTGAAAAAACGCCCCAAGTTGCTGCCAGCATGCTACGTTTTCGCGGGAATTGTTTGCGAGATCGTCACGATCCGGACGGATCGCAACACTGGTAACCGGCCACCGATGCCAGGTGTGCCGTGCTCGCTGAGCCCCTCTTAATGGGTGAGGACTGGGTTTGTTGATGTCAGGCCAACAGAACTTGCTGCGCAGGATGCCGAGCTGGCTCTCGGTGTGGCTGGTGCTCGTTGCCGGCTGCGGAACTCTGCAACTGCCAGCGATCGATCCGTCGGGCGAGCGGATCTTTCTGCCCTACCCGGCCTCTACGACGCTCGAGTCTCCGGTTTCCTGCTTGCCGGGCTGCCGCCTTCCGCGGCCTGCGTTTACCGAACCCCCCGCGATTCCAGCATGCCCTCCAGAGCAAGTGGTGGCGCCGGTGCCGGTCGTGCCCACGGTACCGCCCAGCATTCCAGCCGCCCCGTTGGCCGCGCCGGTGACGGGGCTTGCCATCGGCCAAGATCAGCTTGTGCTCAGCCCAGCGCGGATCGTAGCTCCGGTGAACTCCGAGGTCATCTTGCTGGCCGGAATCTGCGGGCCCGACGGATACTATGTGACCAGCCAGCCGATTGAATGGTCGCTGGCCCAGGAAAGTGTCGGACAGATTGTCGACGTGGGGGAGGCCCCTACTCGTGGACTCCACGCACTCTCCAGTCATGGGCCTCGCAAGCTGAGCAACGACTTCGCGCTCACGAGAACTTCCAGGGCTGCTCGACTGATCACGCGGGGCACGCCCTCGCCGAACGACGATGTCTGGCTTCGCAAAGGGCAGGCCTGGATCAGCCTGACCTCGGCCAGCCAAGGGGTTAGCCATGTCACCGCGGTGGCCACCGGTGCGGAAAACTGGGAGAAACGCCGCCAGGTGGCCCGCGTCCATTGGGTCGACGCGCAGTGGGAATTGCCCGCTCCAGCGGTTGTTCGCGCCGGGGGCAGCCACACGCTCACGACCAGGGTTACCCGGAGTTCCAGCGGACGACCGGTGACCGATTGGACAGTCCGCTATGAGTTGGCGGGCGGGGCTCCAGCCACGTTCGGCACCTCGGGATTGACTTCCGTCGACCAGCCGACCGACGCTGACGGGAGGGCAACCGTGACCATCACTCCGGCACGTCCCGATGCTGGCAGTACTCAGGTGCTCGTCCGGATCCTCTCCCCCGCCGACGGCGATGCGCCTGTCGAAATCGGCCAGGGCTGGACAACCGTGACTTGGAGCGCACCAGGTTTGGCTGTCGACGCGAGCGGCCCGGAAGTTGCCTCGCTGGATGCTACGTTGGTCTATCGTATCGAGGTCCGCAACAGCGGTGACCTGGCTGCCGACGATGTTCGTGTCACGGCCACCATCCCGCCGTTGGTCGAGTTCCTGAACTCGGACCCTCCGGCCAACCCCTTCGGAACGCAGGTCCAATGGCAGCTGGGCAGGATATCACCCGGTGGTGCGCAGTCGATCGAGATCCGTTGCCGCGCCAAGACGGCCGGGACAGGACGCTTGATCGTACGGGCCAGCTCGGGCAACCTCACCGCCGAGGACGTCGTCCCCACGCTGATCGAAGCCGCTGCTTTAGATATCCGGTTGCTCGCGCCGCCCGCGACCGCTCGTGTGGGCGAACGGGTGACGTTCAACATCCAGGTTGCCAATATCGGCTCACGGTCCCTGCGGAACATTGTCTTGCGAGATACCTTTGATCCCGGGTTGGAACACTCAGAGGGCGAACCGAGTCCCGTCGAGTTTCCAGTGGGGGATTTGGAGCCGAACAAGAGTGTCACGAAGGCGTTGAGCTTTATTGTTCGACGTGCGGGCAGGCTCTGCCATACCGTCGAAGGTTTTGCCGACGGAGGCTACACCGCTTCCAGCCAAGCTTGTGTGACCGCAGAACAGGCTCGATTGGCGATTCACCTCGAGGTGACCGGTCCGGCACGAGCCGTCGTAGGCGACACCGTTCAATTTGACCTGCGGGTTACGAACACGGGGGACGCACCCCTCACCGGTATCCGGCTGTTCAATCTGCCCGGCTCGTCGTTCGAGGCGACGCGCGCCAACCCGGACTACATCAGCACGGACGGGGGCTTGCTCTTCGAGTTCGACAACCTGCAGGCCGGCGACACGGAGCTGCGGCAGGTCGAGTGCCGGTGTCTGTCAGCGAATCCAGCGGCCGAAAGTCGTACTGAGGTAACTACTGCGGAAGGGCTCGCGGATGCGCGGGTCATCACGACCATCATCGAACGGCCTGCGACACCTCCCCCGCCGCCGCCGGCATCCAGCGGACCCACGCGGACCGCGCCGATCCCCAGCGGTCCTCCCACGGGTCAGCTCCAAATCGTGGTCACCGATACGCGCAACCCGATCTCTGTGGGTGAGCAGACGACCTACATCATCGAAGTCAAGAACGACAACACCGTTTCAGTGAAAAACGTCGTCGTGGCCTTCACACTGCCGAGCGGCCTGCGCAGGCCAACGGTCACAACCTCGCCGGGACGGCTCCAATTCCATCCGATGGGTGACGGCCAGTATGAACTGGACGCGATCGCCGAGATGCGTCCCGGCGGCACGCAGGAGATTCGTGTCGAGGTCGAGGCAACCGAGCCCGGTTTGCAGACCTTTCGAGCCCAGATTCTGACTCCCGAAATCCGTGAGGCGCCGAAACAGACGCGGGTGTTTCCCTAGTCCGGATTTGTTCATGAAGATCGTCGCGAGAGGTTGTAAGTACGTTCGTGGCAAGGAAGGCGAGCAATTCTTCCGCAGGCGTATTGAAGCAATACGTCGAGGGAGAATTGTGAAGCATGACGAAGCCACGGATGGACTTACGACCTCGCAGCAGATCCCTCATGAATAATTCGGGCTAGCCGTGTGGTCCTCGCTTCTCGAAGAAACGTGCACTCCATTGACCTTCGTGACGGCTGACCAGCCGTACGTAGCACTGCAGACGCGCACCCTCCAGCTTGGCCTCTACTGCCTCGGGAGTGGCGTCGACACAAGTGTAGTTGCCGGCATCCCAGCGCTGCACGGTGCCCCGATTGCCGGACAAGATGACCGTTCCTTCCGCATCGAGATACTCTGTTCGATGGTCGCTCAACAACTCGGCGGAGACTTCGCCTTCCATCGCTGGCTCCGCAGCCAGCGCCCAGGTGCGCAACGCATCATCAAACTCAAGCATCAAGTCCCAGTGTAGCGGCCGACCGCCGGCAGAGCCGGGTTCGTGCCTGAGGACGATAAAGCGCGGCATGAGCGGTTCCTCACACGAACCGCAGCAAGGCATAGCGTTTCTTGCCGCTGCGGAGGACCAGGACGTTTTTGGTGGCTAGATCGGCGGGACCGAGCCGCGCCTCGGCGTCCGCGATGCGCCGGTTGTTCAGATAAGCTCCTCCCTGCTTGACGGCGCGGCGCGCCTCGCCTTTTGATTTGGCAAGCCCCGCCACGACGAAGGCGTCAAGCACACCGAGGTCCCCGGTTGCGAGTTGCTCGCGGGCCACGTCCTGGCTGGGCACGTCGGCAAAGATCTCGAGCAGTTGCTGATCGTCGACACCGTCAATCTCGCCGCCAAAGAAGATTTTCGTGGCCCGCTCGGCGGCCGCCAGTCCATCTGCCCCATGCACGAGGCGAGTCAACTCTTCGGCCAGCGTCTTTTGGCTCAACGACTTTCCTGGATCCGCTTCACGCGACGCGTCCAGACTCTCGATCTGCTCTCGGTCCAATTCAGTCAAGTAACGCAGGCATCGTCCTGCGTCAGCGTCGGGGATGTTGCGCCAGTATTGGTAGAAAAGGTAGGGACTGGTTCGCTCTTTCGACAGCCACACCTTGGTCCCTTCCTCTGTCTTGCCGATCTTCTTGCCTTCGCTGTCCAGCAGCAGCGGACAGGTCATCCCGTACAACTGGACGCCGCGCAGCCGCCGCGCCAGATCGATTCCTGCAGTGATGTTGCCCCATTGGTCGCTGCCACCCACCTGGCACTGGCAGCCATGCCGATCGTAAAGGTGAACGAAATCGTAAGCCTGCAGCAGCATGTAGCTGAATTCGGTGTAGCTAATTCCGCCATCGTCGCGATCGATTCGCGAGCGGACAGCTTCTTTGCCGAGCATCGTGCCGATGGGGAAGTTCTTACCTACATCCCGGAGGAACTCCAGGTAACTGAAGTCTTGCATCCAGTCGAAGTTGTTGACTAACAGCGCCGGTCGTTCGGCCTCGAAATCTAGGAATTGCCGAACCTGCTTTTCCAGCCCAGCGACATTCGCCGTCAGCTTTTCGACCGACAACAGGTTCCGTTCCTCGCTCTTGCCGCTGGGGTCTCCGATCATGCCCGTAGCACCGCCGACCAACGCGATCGGCTGATGTCCGGCCCGCTGCAGCCGCCGCAGCAACATCAGAGGCAGCAGGCTGCCGACGTGCAGGCTGTCCGCGGTTGGGTCGAAGCCGGCATAGACGGTGCAGGAGCTGTTCCCCAGCAGCGCCAAGAGTTCTTCTTCGTCCGTCGTCTGGTGAACCAAGCCGCGCCAGGCAAGCTCAGCAAAGATGTTGGTGGGCATGCGTTATCGCCAGAGGTCGTCATCAGCGAAGGGGTGCGCTGGACCGGAGATCTTAGGTTTCGGTAAGGCCTTGAGTGCTTGCGCGGCCAACCGCAAGTCCTCTTTGGTGGTCACTTTGAGGTTGATGGGCGACCCAGGAACGACCGAAACCGGTTGCCCGAGTCGCTGCACCATTTCGGCATCGTCGGTAGCCGGTTCGCTTCCGTGCTTGGCGTAGGCTTCGACGAGCAAGCTGCGTCGGAACACTTGAGGCGTCTGGGCCTCCCAAATCCCCGCGCGAGGCACCGTCTCGGCAATCTGCTGGTTCGACGTCACACGTTTCAATGTCCCAGCCACGGGAATGGCCAGAATAGCCGCACCACTCTTTTCGGCTGCCTGAAAAACCTGGTCGATCCATTCCGGAGCAATGCAGGGGCGGGCAGCATCATGCACAGCCACGAAATCCAGATCGTCCCGGACATGTTCTAGGGCGTTGCGTACCGAATGGGATCGCTCGCTGCCTCCCTCCACCAGCTCGATACCCAAGATGGCTATGTTGGCGCCAAACTTGTCCTGGAACGGCTCTTTGTCTTCCGGAGCCACCGCCACGAGCACCTGTTTGACATCATCGCGGTTAAGGAACCTCTCGGCCGAATGCAGCCAGACCGCACGGTCCGCCAAGGGAGCGAAAGGTTTCTTGTAGTGTTTATCGTGGAATCGACTGCTCTTGCCTGCTGCCAGCAGGACGACCGCAAAGCTCGACAAAGCCCACCTCCGGTGTTGAACGATTGTTCACTGTATTAAAACGGCCTGCCTTGTCTACCGCAACGACGACCCCACACCGCAACTGCCGAAGTAGGGGGGATCCGCGGGTCACAAGCGGCGCGGTGTACTGCGGCCGGACACGAAAACAACGAGACACCCGAAGATCATCCCCACTAGACTTCCAGCCATATCGGCCACCCAGTCTCCTACTTCGCTCGTGCGACGGGGCACAAACGATTGGCTCCATTCGTCGAAGGCGGCGTAGCCGGCGAGCGTCACTGCGACGACCAGCATTCCGGGGAGCAGCGGTGTCCCGTGAGATCTCGTGGCAAGAGTCAATAGAAAGGCCAAGCCGCAATAACCCAGGAAATGCAGCAGCTTGTCGTTGGTGTTGATGTCCTCCAGGTGACCACCCGGTATATGAGTGCCCACGAAGAGCGCAGCCCAATAGACCGCCAAACAGATCAGGGTTGCTGTTCTAGACCAGCTCATTTGGGAACAATCCCAGCCTTGAAGTTCTGGCCAGGGCTCGGTTAGGCTGTAAACTGAAAGCCAGCAAGTATAGACCGTGAGTTCGGCAAACTGAATGCCGCCAACCGAGTTTAGAACATGCCGCCCTATCGCCTTGCCACGTGTTCGATCGTTTTCTCCCTCGTGGTTTGCCACGCCCAGGCTGGGAAGGTGAAAGAGCCAAAATGGAGAGATCTCTTTGACGGTAAGTCGCTCGCTGGCTGGAAGGTCACAAACTTCGGTGGCGAAGGTGATGTGGAAGTCGTCGACGGCACGATCGAAATGGATTTCGGGGGATCACTGACTGGAATCACCTACACCAAAGAAGTTCCCAAGTCCAACTACGAGATTCGCATGGATGCGAAACGCATGGACGGCATCGACTTCTTTTGTACAACCACGTTTCCGGTGCGCGACTCGTTCTGCAGCCTGGTCGTCGGCGGTTGGGCCGGCAGCATCGTCGGGCTGTCGAACATCGATGGCGAAGATGCATCCGCAAACGAAACGACCCGTTTCGTAAAATTCAAGTCCGACCAGTGGTACAGGATCCGGATTCGTGTCACCAACAAGAAGATTCAAGCCTGGATTGACGACAAGCAAATCGTCGATCAGGAAATTGGGGGCCGAAAGCTCAGCACTCGCCCGGAAGTCGAGCTGTCACAGCCGCTCGGTATTGCTGCTTGGGAAACGCGGGCCGCGCTGCGGCGAATTCAACTCCGCCGACTCACCGAGTGACGCTCCTGCGGAGGGTGGACTGATTAGCTGGGAGGGCGACGCTCCTGCGGAGCCGCTTTCCGTTCGGCTCGGCCGGAGCCTCACCCTCCCAATCGCTTTTGCGCTTTGAAAAGGTAGCTGGCGAATCCATCAACGATGCACGAGTCCTACATGCGAATGGCCCTGTCGCTTGCCGAACAGGCCTTCTCGGAAAACGAAGTCCCGGTTGGCGCCGTCATCCTGCACGGCGACCGTGTCATCGGCGCCGCGTACAACCAGCGCGAGCAACTACGAGATCCAACGGCTCACGCTGAGATCATCGCCATCACGCAGGCCGCCACAGCCCTGGAGGACTGGAGGCTCGAGCACTGTTGTCTGTACGTGACCTTGGAGCCGTGTGTGATGTGCGCAGGAGCCATCGTGCAGGCACGAATTCCGCTGGTTGTCTATGGCGCTACCGACGCCAAGGCGGGCGCCGTCCACTCGCTCTACCACTTGCTCGATGACTATCGGCTCAACCACCGCGCTGAGGTGATTAGCGGGGTGCTCGCGGCGCCCTGCGGCAGTCTGCTGACGCAGTTCTTCGAACTGCGGCGGCAGCAGAAGAAAGAAACTAGGTAGCAGGCGACTTATTGTTATTGATAGTCGGCTTGCCTCAGCAGGTAGTTCTTATTGGGCTGCAGTGACTTCTTGCTGTTGGGAGTCATCAGCTGTTGCAGAACGTAGTATGCGATCGAGTCACTAATGGCACGAACGCGACCGTCCGCGAAAGCCATCAAGACGACGCCCCTGTGGTCCGACGATGGACGGGCGTACTCAATCGTCATCTGAGCGGGCGGGTTGCGTTTCCCGCCGTTGATGCGAGCCACCTCCGGTACGGGGCCAGGAGCGATCGCCGGAGCCGGTACGATCGGCGCCGGCGAGTCGTCGGCATACAGCCAGACAAAGATCGGTGCTGAAAAATAACGCGAGTTGCTTCTCATGTCCTGGTGTGCGTGCGCCTGGGTCAACATGAACTCTCCCCAAGGCGCCCCGGAGGTGAGTGGGGTTGTCTCGGGTTCTGCCCGCGCCGCCCAATGTGCCGCCAGCAGGTTCTCAGTGAAAACTATCGTGTTGCTCATCCCATCCCTGAAATCGCTGTCGTCGACACTCACCTGATCGGTGGCAATCCCCTTGGGAGTCACGCGGTCGACAAACGGTCCATTCGCCTTATCCCGGGCGTCCCAAAAATCGAAACCACCCGCGTTGGGAAGCCCTTTGGTCACACCAGCGGCCAGCGGGCCCGCCTGCTCGGAATTTGCAGCAGATCGGGGACCAAAGCCAGCGTTCGCTACGTAACTGTTGACAGGGAAATCTTGATCAGGACTCCCGGTGCTCGGGCAGTACAAGACCGACAGGTAAGGAGCCATTCCGTTCTGGCGGATGGTTTCCAGATCGGTGACATCATCCAGCGCGCCCCAACGATCGTAAATTGCCGCTTGGTCCAACTGCGGGAGCAGTAGTAAGGGCCAACTAACCCGCCTTCCTCGATACATCTCCTGATATCCAGGCATCCGCCGTTTTGTGGTCAGGTGACTTTGGAGGGCGACGGTCAATTGACGGAGGTTGTTCTGGCACTGTAGCTGGCGAGCTCGCTCACGAGCGCTTTGCACCGCCGGTAGAATCAGCCCGGCCAGGATGCCAATAATCGCGATCACGACCAACAATTCGACAATTGTAAATGCATGGCGTCGAGACATGGCTCCCCACCTCCTTCATTCACGAAAAGAAACGTGAGACAAGCGATTGAGATGAACAATGGGAAGACGGCACTACCAAGGTATTCTCTCAAAAAGACGCAGCATTGTCCACCGGCGTCGAGGTTTTGCGACTTCTGGGGTGGTTTTGGCGGGCCCAAACGGCCCGATCTGCTAGGTGTGTCATGGGAGTTCTCTCGTCCGCGTCCGGCAGTGACCTTCCCGCTCGCTGACGCTCGCGGCAGAATCAGTGTGAACGGGGGACCGGATGTCGTCCCGTTTCCAACCCGTATCAGCCTGCCCAGCCAGTTTTGTCTCCAACGAGTGCCCCGCAATGCGCCAGATCTACCTTGACTATAACGCCACCACCCCGATTGCTCCCAAAGTGCAGGAGGCAATATTGCCGTTCCTAGGCGATTTCTACGGTAACCCGTCCAGCACTCATTCGATGGGACGGAGCGCTCACGCGGCGATCGAAGATGCCCGGGAGGATGTGGCTGCTCTGATTGGCGCGGATCGTGACGAAATCGTGTTTACGTCCGGCGGTACCGAGAGCAACAACCTAGCAATCAAAGGAGCGGTGCTTTCCTACCTCCCCGATGTTGATGGACATCTGGTTATTTCTGCGCTGGAGCATCCGGCCACCACGGAACCGGCGCACCATCTCGCGCGCATGGGGATCGAGATCACGGTCGTGCCCAGCGATGCGCACGGCGTGGTGGACCCAGAGCGAGTTGCCGCCGCCCTCCGCCGGGATACCCGGCTGGTGAGCATCATGCACGCAAACAATGAAATTGGTGTCGTTCAGCCGATACGTGAAATCTCTGAGGTCTGCCGTCAGCGGAACGTGCTGTTCCACACCGACGCCGCTCAGAGCATCGGCAAGCTGGACGTGTTCGTGGACGAGCTGGGTGTCGACTTGCTGTCAATCGCGGGCCACAAGGTGTACGCTCCCAAAGGTGTCGGTGCGCTCTACGTGCGGCGTGGCGTTGCGTTGGAGCCCGTTCTCCACGGTGCGGGACATGAGCGGGGTCTCAGGCCAGGAACCGAGAACACACCCTACCTTGTCGGCCTCGGCCGCGCAGCCAAGCTCGCCGGGGAATCCGCCGAAGTTGTGCGGGACCGCATGGCCGAGCTGCGCGACCGGTTGTGGGGACGACTGCAAGACGCGATTACCGAAGAGCTTTCGGTCAACGGCAGCCAAGCAGATCGATTGCCCAACACTCTCAGCGTCAATTTTCCAAGGGTCCACGGCGGCGAGCTCTTGGAGTCCATCCCGGAGCTCTGCGCTTCGACCGGATCCGCGTGTCACAGCGGCGAGGGCCGGATGTCCGCGACGCTCGAGGCGATCGGGTTGACTCCTCAGGTGGCGCGAGGGACGATTCGGCTGAGCGTCGGATGGTACACAACCGAAGATGAAGTTGACCGCGGCGCCGAGCTACTGATCGATGCCTGGGAGCGCCTTCGCTGATCGCGCTAGCCCGGATTATTCATGAAGATCGTGGCGAGAGGTTGTAAGTACGTTCGTGGCAAGGAAGGCGAGCAATTCTTCCGCAGGCGTATTGCAGCAATACGTCGAGGGAGAATTGTGAAGCATGACGAAGCCACGGATGGACTTACGACCTCGCAGCAGATCGCTCATGAGTAATTCGGGCTAGGCGGGTGCAGCCAAAGCCCGTGTATCGTCATCCGCCGCAAGACTCAGACGCGCTCCAAAACAACCGCGATACCCTGACCCACACCGATGCACATGGTGGCCAGACCGAGCGTGGCCTGTTGGTCGACCATGGCGTGAATCAACGTGGTCGCAATCCGCGCCCCGCTGGCGCCCAAGGGGTGGCCAATCGCGATTGCGCCGCCACGTACGTTCACTTTCTCAGGATCGAGATCCAGCATTTTGATGCATGCGATTGATTGAGCGGCGAAGGCCTCGTTGAGCTCGATCAGCTCAATGTCATCGAGCTTCAGACCGGCTCGGGCGAGCGCCTTCTTGGTGGCCGGTACGGGTCCGGTCCCCATGACCGCTGGCTCGACGCCAGCGACTGCAGTGCTGCGGATTCGGACGAGCGGCTCCAGTCCTAGCGAACTTGCCTTCTCTGCCGACATGACCAACATGGCCGCCGCCCCGTCATTCAGGGGCGAGCTATTTCCAGCGGTCACCGTTCCCATCTTAGGCATGAACGCTGGGTTCAGCGCGGCCAGCGCCTCCTCACTGGTGTCCGGCCGAACACATTGGTCGCGGTCGGCGAGGACCCGTTGCCCGTCTTCATCGCGGCCGAATACCGGCACGATTTCGCGCTCGAATTCACCTTGCTCGTGAGCGGCCGTCGCCCGCTGATGGCTCCGCAGAGCGAACTCGTCCTGCTCTTCGCGGCTAATGGCCTGCGTCTGCGCCAGAAACTCGGCGGTGACGCCCATCATCAAGGCACCCTTGCTGGTGCGGTGAAACAACTTTGGATTGAGATTGATCCCCTTGTCCATCGGCAAGTGTTGCATGTGCTCTAGGCCGCCGACGACATGTACATCCTCGAATCCGGCCATGATCGAATGGCATGCCTGGCTGAGGGCCTGAAGGCTACTGCCGCATAACCGGTTCACGGTCGCGCCCCCGGCCTCGATGGGCAACCCTGCCATCAGCGAGATGGTGCGCGCCACGTTGAGGCCTTGCTCTTCCGTCTGTTGGGTGTTGCCCATCACGACGTCTTCGACTTCCGCCGGGTCGACGCCGCTTCTCTTGATCAGCTCGGACACACAGGCGACCGCCAGGTCGTCGCTGCGCACATCTCGGAAGAGTCCCTTTTCAGCGTGTGCTCGTCCGATCGGAGTCCTCATACAGTCGACCACGACAGCGTTTTTCATGATTGCTTAGGGGTTTAGGGTTAGGGGGGTAGGGCACTTGCCGTTGAGGATTTCTGTAGCCGAATTCGCCAGAATTTGGACGAATCGGCCGGCCACCAAACTCTGGCGAGTTCGGCTACGATCCGGCGAGTTTCGCGACGATTCGGATAGTGGCGGAACGTCGGATGCCGCGCTAGGAATCATAGAATTTCTTTCCTGCGCGAGCCAGTTCTTGCAATAGCTTGGTGGGCCGCATTCTCTCGCCGTACTCTTCCAGTGGTTTGAGCATTTCCAGTAGCTTCCCAGCTCCGATCGTGTCGGCCCAAAACATCAGGCCTCCTTTGAAAGGTGGAAAACCGAGCCCAAAAATCAAGCCCAAATCGATGTCGCGCGGATCTCGCACGACGTGATCTTCCAGCGTCCTGGTCGCCTCGAGCAACATCGGCAGGAACAGCCGATTGGTAAGCTGCTGTTGGCTAAACTCCTTCTTGCCGCGCACGTACTGAGACAGAAGCGCGCCCAATTCGGGATCCGGCTGAGCGCGCCCCTTGCGGTTTTGGTAGGAGTAGAAGCCCAGACCACTTTTCTTTCCCAACCGTCCTGCCTTCACCATGGCCGGCAAGATGGGGGACGCTTTGATCCGGTCGGGGAAGGCCTCCAACATGGTCAGTCCTGCATAAACGGCCGTGTCGATTCCCACCATGTCGTACAGCTCGATGGGGCCCATTGGCATCCCGAAAGCTTTGGCCGCGCGTTCGACCGATTTCAGTTCTGCGCCCTCACAGAGTAGTTCCAAGGCCTCGTTCATGTAGGGAAGCAACAGGCGGTTGACCAAGAACCCGGGTCCATCGTTCACAACGATCGGCATCTTGCCGATTCGTTTTGCATAGGTAACCGCCGCTGCGATCGTCGTGTCATCGGTCTGCTGGCCCCGAATCACCTCCACCAACTTCATTCGCCGCACGGGGTTGAAAAAGTGGATACCACAAAAACGGCCTGGTACCTTTAGGTTCTCTGCCAGCTGCGTGATGGGGATGGTCGAGGTATTGGAGGCCAGAATTGCCTGGTCGTCGAGTTGGGGTTCGAGCCGGGCGTAGATGCTACGTTTGACGTCGAGGTTCTCCACGACCGCCTCGATCACCAGGTCGCAGGCAGCCATTTCCTGGTCGGCGCTGGAAGCATTCAGCAGCGCGGCAGCTTCCGTCATTCTTGCGGTGGTGGGTGCCTTCGCCACGCGGTCGTAGGCAGCTTCTTCGAGGACGTTCTGTGTACCCCGGTTCAGCGCCTCAGCGTTCGCGTCGGCCAGCACGACCGGGATCTGGCGGCGGATGTTGGCCGCGGCGATGCCGGCGCCCATGATGCCTGCCCCCAGCACTCCCACAGCGGCGATATCTCTAGCGACCGCATCCCGGTCAATCCCGGTGTCTTTCTTGTTGCGGTCGGTCAGGAAGAATACGTTGAGCAGCGCCGCGTTGACGGGTGTACCGAACAGGCGAGACATCCCTTCCGCCTCGACGCGGCAGGCAGCATCGGCCGCCAGCGAAGCGCTTTCCAGCATCGATTCCAAGGCCGCTTCAGGCGCCGGATAGTGCCCTTTCGTCTGCTGGCGGATGACGGCCGAGGCGGTTGCCCCTAAGAAGCCGATTTCCGTCTCGCTGATATCGACAGGCTTCGACCATTTCTCGCGATCACGCACGTAATCGCCGTGACCTTGCTCGTACCGTACCAGGCGCACCGCAGAGGCCAAGAGGTCCTCGGGCGGAACCAGATCGCTGGCCAGCCCCAGGGCCAGCGCGGCTGAACCAGTGATCGACTCGCCGCCGGTGATCATCTCGATGGCGTTTGCCAGGCCCGCAACGCGTGGAGTTCGCACCGTGCCTCCCCAGCCGGGAAAGAGCCCGAGTTTGACCTCGGGAAACCCGAACTCAGTTTTCGCGTTGTTGCTGAGCACCCGCCGGTCGCACCAAATAGCTAACTCAGCGCCCCCACCCACACAGATGCCATCGACCGCCGCCACCGTAACAAAGGGAGCTGCCGAGAGCCGGCGAAAGAGCGTCTGCCCCCGCTCGCAGACCTCGACGACTTGTTCGTTGGACATGTCGAGGTTAGCAGCGAACTCGCGGAGGTCCGCTCCTGCAATGAAGATGTTGGGCTTCCCCGAGATGACAATCAGCCCGGCTAGGTCCTCGCGTTTTTCTAAGGTGTCCAGGTGCCCGGCAAATTCGTCCAGCACCGGGCGTGAGAGGATATTGGCTCCTTTGTCCGCTGCATCAAAGGTCAACAGCGCAATGTCTGGCTCGGGGTACGTAAGACCGATGGATTGGGCCATGGGCGAGATCCTCGAACAAAGTGCGAGACTTGCTTCCGGCGGCTAGCGCCACGAAAATGCTAGTCGTTGTCCCGCCGGTCGGAAACCCCGGCTAGCGACCCGAATCCACGCCGTCGGCGAATCTGCCTTCGATCTAGGGAGAAACCGAGTGCCTGCTCGTCGTTACCAGTGGGGGCTGTCGATCGGCCTGCTAGTCCTGACGGCGCTGTTGCTGGTTGCCGGCAGTTCGATCCAGTCAGCCGCTCAGACAGAAACCAAACCGGCCGCACAGACGATAAAACTGATCGTCGACTACGACGACGGAGTCGAAAAACGATTTACCCGAATTCGGTGGAAGGAGGGGATGACCGTATTGTCGGCCATTCAGACGGCTCAAAAGCATCCTCGCGGAATTCGCGTCAAGTACCGAGGCAAGGGTGCCACGGCATTCCTGTACGAGCTGGACGGCCTAGCGAACGAGGCCGGAGGTCGCGGCTGGCTGTTCCGCGTTAACGGCAAGCTGGCCGATCGGAGTTTCGCCTTGGTCTCCCTCAAGGCGGGGGATACTGTCTTGTGGGAGTTCCGGGAGCTCAAGTAGAATACAGCTCTTATTCTCTGCTAATTCTCTGTCTAGTTTGGCTGTTTGACGAGAAGCTGCCTCCGACTTTGTCGTCAAACCACTAGGAGTGCAAACGGTGAATCGCACATCACAATACGAAATCCTGGTCTTTGTTCTCCTCGTCGCCGCCGGGGCCGGACTCCGGCTCTTGTTCCAAGACCTACCCAACTTTGCCCCAATCGCGGCCATCTCCCTGTTCGCAGGCTACTACTTCCGTCGCCCGGGAGTTGCGCTGAGCGTGCCGCTGGCCGCCATGCTGATCAGCGACCAGTTCATCGGCGGCTATTCTTGGCAAATGATGGCGCTCGTGTACGGGATGTTGATGCTGCCCGCTCTGTGCGGTGGTCCTCTGAAGAAGCTTGTCCGTCTAGACGGCCAGCGGCGATCCGTCTGGC
The DNA here is from genome assembly GCA_965223305.1 of Pirellulaceae bacterium. Taxonomy (GTDB): domain Bacteria; phylum Planctomycetota; class Planctomycetia; order Pirellulales; family Pirellulaceae; genus CBDCWT01. The sequence goes on from CBDCWT010000036.1 coordinate 165,695, forward strand.
GTCCGCTGGGCGCACTGCTTACGTGCAGCTTGGGGGCCTCGTTGGCTTTCTTCTTTGTCACCAACTTTGGAGCGTGGGTTTGGTTTGACAGCTATGCCAAGACCTGGTCGGGGCTCACCACCTGCTATGTCGCGGCCCTGCCGTTCTTCCGTTACACCTTGGCGGGCGACATCTTGTTCGCCGCGCTGCTGTTCGGCTCTTACGCCTTGGTCGCTCAGCTTGCTGGGCAAAGACGGTTGGTGCCGGTCACGTCCAACTCGTAGTTTGTGCTAACACCGTCCGGCCGATGCCCGCTCAGCCGCCTGTGGGGATACCAGGTGCTCCGGCGGCTCCTACTGCCGGCGCCTTGGCGGGAGTAGCGCGGCGTGTGAGCCGTTCCATCTCGCGGACGGCCTTGCGCATGTTTTTCTGCAGGCCGTCCAGATCCGGCTGGTCTTTAGGCGGCGTGGTTGCCAGCAGCAACTTCTTCAGCTGCGCCATAACTAGGTCGACTTGGGCTTTGTCCTGCGGGTCGGCCGCCGCTGTCTCGAGGCCCTTTAGGCCCTTCTGGACACAGTACAGCTTGCTCAGGAAAAGACGCCGGGCGACGGTGACCTCGGGGTTCTCCTCCGCGCCAGACACACCGAACGGATCGGCGCCACCTGTCATACCGTCGAAACCGGTACTTTCGTCCATTTCCTCGACTTCAATTTCCACCCCCATCATCATCGCCGCGTTGTTTTCATCCAACTGCTGGCCGGAGGTGCTGACGAGACCAGTGTAGCCATCGGCACCGGGTGCTGTCTGCTCGGCCGCCGCCTTCTTGCGTTTGAACTCGTCGATCCAGTCGAGTCCGTGGCGGGACGCTTCCGCAGCCAACGCGCCCAGTTTGATCGACGTGTCGGCGATGTTGACCTGCTTCGTTTCTGGGTGGAGCAGCTCGAGAGCAGCCGCTGCAGTACAGCGGAGATCAATCTCCGCTTCCGAACTAGCAACGATCCGATCGATGGCCTGAGATGCATCGTTTAACTGTCCTACGGTCCCCAGCGCGGCCAACACGTCGACGGCGCGCCTTTGCATCCACAGATGCGCCTGCCGATTGCGGGCAGGGGGCGGATCTGTTTGATTGAGCAGTTTCACCATCTCCTGAGCGATTTGCCGAGCGTGCTGAGGGTTCATCCGTCCTTCAGCGTTCTGCAGCCGCTGGGCCGCGTAGTCCAGTCGTGCATGCCGCAGCATCCCCAGCAGCGCCGCCACGCGGACTGCGTCGATTTGAGTTTTGTTGCCATACTCAGCCAGCATGAAGGGCAAACTCTCCGCTCGGGGAACAGGTATCTTACTGGCCGATGAAGTCTTCTCGACAGCGTTGAGTTCACCGATGATCAGCATGGCGTTGAACCGGACAGCCGGATGGATCGGCACGCGCCCGTTGCCGTTGTTTACGAAGAGCTGCATGTATTTGACGGTGTCTGCCATCAACTTGTTGCGAAACGCCGGATATCGATCGCCGCGGGCGAGGTCCGACAGCAGCTCTTTCCGCTTAGCTGGCAACTTGCCGAACTCTTCGGGCAAGGTGAAAGATCGGAAAAAGTAGCCGAGATACCATTTGTCGACTTCTGCGCTGTTGTCCGAATAAGAGGCACCCGCCAGCACGCGATTCTTGGCTCGTTCCAGCCCTTTGATTTCTGCGATATCGACAGAAATCGGCAGAGGCTCGAATTTGTTGCCCGCTGCTTGGCCCAGAGCCGGACGCGCCGATAGCGCGGTGGCAGCCAGCCATGTCGCAACAAGAGCCGTCAGAGCGAAACGACAAAGAAAAATCCGCTTGGCGTAGAACATCTTTTTCTCCCTCCGCGAATTGCGGGTGGTGAAAGGAATCACCCCTGTCTGGCGACGAAACACTGACTGAAGTTCGCGCCCTCCCGCGGCCCTTCTGCCGGTACCGCTTGACGGCCATCCGAGCTAGATCAGCCCGACGAAGAAAGATCCGCAGCCTACTACAAGCCTACTCGTCACGCGGGGGTGCTGTCAACTTGGTTAAGTCCTTGTTAGCATCGCACTTGGTAGCTCTGGACCTTGCCCTCCGGCCCCCCGGCCTAACCAGTTAGAGGACTTCTAGTAGCCGAACTCGCCAGAGTTTGGACGAATCGCCAGGCACCAAACCTTGGCGAGTTCTGCTACGATCGGATAGCGGCGGAACGTCGAGGAAGAGTCCTTCACGGCGTTGCCCGCCCTGTCCCTACTCTAAGTCGGCTATGTTGCTGTACTCCGATCCACTGTTTTTGCAGCATGATACGGGTAAACACCCGGAGATGGCTGATCGACTGCGGGCGGTGACAGCACACCTGGCCGAGACGCAGTTGGCTTCGGCGTGCCGGCGCGGGGCGATTCAAGAAGCGTCGAGAGAGTCCCTAACTCGCGTTCATACCAAGGATTATGTTGCGGAACTGGAGGACTTCGCCAAGCGGCACGGCGGATATATCGAGGCGGACACTGTGGTCAGTCGCGATTCCTACCATGTGGCGGTGAATGCTGCCGGAACCGTCTGCGATGCCGTCCGCCAGGTGCTCGGAGGTGAGCAGACACATGCTCTCTGCCTGGTGAGGCCGCCCGGTCATCACGCGGTTTCGACCTCGGCGATGGGCTTCTGTCTCTTCAACAACATCGCCATCGCAGCTCGGCTGGCCACGGACGAAGCCGAGCTGGACCGTGTGCTGATCGTCGACTGGGATGTCCACCACGGCAACGGCACTCAAGCCGCTTTCTGGGCCGACGAGCGGGTCGGGTTCTTCTCGATTCATCGCTGGCCGTTCTACCCAGGGACGGGCGAGCGGGGCGAGACCGGCAGCGGTCGAGGCGCGGGGACCATTCGGAACGTGCCGGTCGAGTTCGGTACGAAGCGGGTCGACTACATGGCCCGCTTCACGCGGGAGCTGACGGAGTTCGCCGAGAAGATACGGCCGCAGTTGGTGCTCATCAGCGCCGGATTCGATGCGCACCGCAGCGATCCCATCGGATCCCTGGGCTTGGAAGTCGAGGACTTCACGACGCTCACCCAAATCGTCGCCGCGGTGGCCCGCGAACATGCCGAGAGTCGTCTCGTCAGCGTGTTGGAGGGGGGCTACAACCTCAAGACCCTTCCCCTCTGCGTGGCGGCTCACCTCGAAGCTCTGTTGGCCGACGAGCAACGTCCAGGAGACAGTCACGCAGGTGGCCCGGATGAAGAGCGTTAGCTGGCAAACGGGAGGGCGAGGCTCCTGCCGAGCCGAAAGCGCATCGGAGTGCTGTGCGGTAGGAACCGTGGGCTAACTCCCAGAGTAGTAGGCCGGAACAAGCGGCGGAAAAGGCTGTCCATCAAGGTGCGATGGCCACACCGCGCCGTTCCGGCACGCGCCGGCGAACGCCCAACTAACCAACACCCAGCGGCCGATTTTGTAGCACGGACCCACTGCAACAGTCGCGTAAGACACTCGGGAGGGCGAGGCTCCTGCCGAGCCGAAGGCACGTCGGAGTGCTGTGCGGTGTAAACCGTGGGCTAACGCCCAGAGTAGTAGGCCGGAACAAGCGGCGGAAAAGGCTGTCCATCAAGGTGCGATGGCCACGCCGCGCCGTTCCGGCATGCGCCGGCGAACGCCCAACTAACCAACACCCAGCGGTCGATTTTGTAGCACGGACCCACTGCAACAGTCGCGTAAGACACTCGGGAGGGCGAGGCTCCTGCCGAGCCGAAGGCACATCGGAGTGCTGTGCGGTGCAAACCGTGGGCTAACGCCCAAAGTAGAAGGCCGGAACAAGCGGCGGAAAAGGCTGTCCATCAAGGTGCGATGGCCACGCCGCGCCGTTCCGGCACGCGCCCTCAACTCCACTTTGCGGACTCGCCCCAGCCTTCAGGTCTTTGCTTTCAGCGAAATCACACCGTCCCAATCGTCGGGTGGTGTGCGGTTGTTCTGAGCAATGAAGACGGTCAGGAAGTCTTTGACCCGATCTTCGGCTGGCACTCGATGCAACCACTCGAATGCCTTCTCCCATTCGTTCGACAGCAGCGCGTCGAGCGCCGTCTCGTAGGCGACAATATCTTCGTCACTCAGCTGGGGATAGACGGTAGCCGGCGGCAGGAGCTGGCTGACTTCGACCGGCAGCTTGAGGCCGTAGGGCCGAATTCGGGCCACACGGCGGACGCGGGCTACCTCCGCCGGCACGGTGGCCCGCAACACCGCAGCCGTTGCTTCATCGACCAGGATCGGAGCGCGCAAGACCTTGGTCAGCTCCTCCAATCTTGCCGCCAAGTTGACGACCGGCCCAAAGACGGTCACTTTCACCTGATCTACCGAGCCGATTTTGCCGGCGACGGCGGGGCCCGATGCGAGTCCGATCCCGACGCGAAAGTCGGACAACGGATGGTCGGGCTGCTGCGCCCCGACGAACTCTGCCAGGATCTCCAACGCCGCACGGCTGGCCAACTCGGCGAGATTCTCCTGCTCGAGCGGCCAGCCCCAGAACCCCATCGCCGCGTCACCGTGAAAATCGCCGATGACTCCGTCGTGAGCGAGGATCTGACGGGTCATCACTCCCAGCGCCAGGCTGACACGATTCAGCAGCCCAGGAAGATCGTGCGACGATCGTTCCGACTTGGACGAGAATCCCCGCAGGTCACAGAACAAGACGGAGACGTCGGCTTGCCGGGGAGCCAGCACCGTGTCGGGATCACTGTCGGCCACCGCCTCGAGGACAACGGGCGAGATGAACTGACCGAGGGTCGACTTATGCCGTTCCAAATGGCGCAGGTCGCGGAGATGAGCCAGCGAGATGGCTAACAACTCGGCAAACTTGACGCAGTCTTGCAGCTCGCTGGCGTCTTCGAAATCTGACGCCGTCCCTTGCTCGGCGGTGCCGGCGACGTACAACGCCCAACCGCGGCACGACTGGCCGCGTACGGGCGTGCAGAAGGCCCAATCGGCACCTCCCGCCTGAGTATACTGACGCCGCTGCGCCGCACTGTCGCCGTGCCAAATGTGCACAATACTCTCTTGCCGCTCGACCGCGCGGCGAATCAGCCGTTCGCTTGGTGCCACTGTCGATTCGGCGCCCCGGCAGTCCCAGTGGAGGATCTTGGTCGACCCGCTTGTCGAGTCCGGAGAGGCGGCGACGACCGCCGCGAATGATGCGGACTCAATCGCGCGAAACAACAGCCCGATGAGCTGCACGAACAGCTCGTCATCGTCCGAGGCACCCGCGATGATATCCGGCAATCTGCTGATCGCTTCGGCCAACCGGCTGGAGTTGCGAAACGGTTGATCCTCCAGCATGCGTTGAGGAAACGCTTGCTCGGTGAGAGGCAGCGGTGCGTCTTGGGTGACCCCCAGCTGCTGCTCGACGAGTGCAAACGATGTGCTGCCGACCACGAAGTGCTCGCCGTCAGTTATCCGGAACTGGTCCTGCGCCTGGCCTTGATAGAAGATGGGATTGCGGGCCGTGGTCAGCTTGTTGACATAGAGGCCGTCTGGTTCCAGCCGAATCGAGAAATGCGCGCGCGATATCTTGTCGTCCCAGGGCGTCGCCCAGCCGCTGGCGGTCCGCCCGACGACCACCTCGCGGGTCAGCGCGAGCCGCCGCCGCCACCGCTGCTGCGGTCGTTCTCCCTGCGCGATTAAGTGGGCCACCGACGGCTCCGGCATGACAGAATCCTGCCTCTCTCACAACTTTTGCCGCCTCAACTCTGTGGGCGGGTCGACTTTCGTACCATAATACGACATCCGCCGTAACAACAAACAGCTTTCGGCGTCTCGCTAATGCTGTGGGAAACCAACGATGAGCAAGAACCGCATCCAGGAGCATCCAGGAGGATTCCGTCATGAGACGTGTGCCACTCGTCATTGGTCTCGCCCTGGCGGCAGTCGGAGCGATTTGCGTCCACCTCGCCGCTCGGGAGCCGGGTGAACAGGATGTTGTTGACGTGGAAACAGGCGGGCTAGACGCCCAGTTGGCTCGTTTTCGCGACCGGTTAAGTGCGGACCCATCCGATGTGGCGGCTCGTTTGCAGGAAGCGCTGGGCACGCCAGCCGGTCAAATCGTCTGGCGAGATCGTGTTGCTGAGTCGGCGGAGTCATTGCGCGAGGCTGCGCGGGGAGACGCTGTCGCGGCGTTTTTGAAAGAACGCTTCGCCGAGGATCAACAGACCGGCCGCTGGCGGTTGCGACCGGACCAGGGACCATTTGGTGAAGAGTTGATCCGCAGCGCTGAGACCTTCAACGCGGATGTCGCCGAGATGCGGCCTGCGATTCTCAAAATTGCCAACGCAGTTGGTCGAGAGAATGAGACAGATCGGCTGGTCCGCCGGTTTCTTAACCACGAAGCCGCGCCGGTCACGCTCTACGCCGAACAAATCCGCAGCCGCGTCCGCCCTGGTCCTGAGGTGATTGCTGATCGGCTGGGGGCAGTGTTTGCGAAGAACGAGCAAGGTGAGTTCGTCATCCGACCCAGCCGCCGTTCGGAAGCGGAGCAGTTCCTAGCCGTCGGCCAACGGTTTGGCCAAGCCGAAAAAGCCATCTTGAGGGAAGCCCGCATCTTTGCCAGCGAGATGTCGGATTCCAAAGAACTCGATCGCCGCCTGAAGGAATCGTTGGCCGAGCCTCTGTTCGTGAGCATGATTGTCGTCGAGCTGTTCGACGACAACGAGGACACCTCGATCTCGCAGCAGTTGGAGCGGTTGTTCGACCAACTAGAGCACGTGGCGATCGACACTGGCGACGGTCTGTCCGTGCGACCCGAGGAGCGCGCCGAAGTGACCGAACTGCTGGACAGGTACGAACGCTTGAAAGTAGCCTGTGGTCGATTACGAGAGCCGGTACGTGGCTTCGCCCGGCAATTGCAAGCGGAAGGTCCGCTGGAAGAGGCTTGGCGCAGGTTGCTGCACTCCGACTTTGCCTTGCTGAAACTAGCGGCGGAGATTGAATTCGAGCCGACGGATCCGAGCCAAGCCGTCCGACAGCTGTTGGGCGAGATTGTTTCGGTTGGCCAGGACGGCGTCTACCATGTTCATCACGAGAGTCCCGAGGAGGTCTCCGAATTCGTACGTGAGATGTTTCGCATGTATCGCTCCGTGCAACGACGATTCCGCTTGCTCGAAGATGTCATCGGGAAGATCGCTGACCAACCACTGCGGGCAGCTTTGGCCTCGCAGGGAGGCAAGTTTTTCTTGGTACAGGCCGTCCAAGCCGAATGGAGAGCCAAGAGCTTTGAGGGTGCCGAACGGTGGATTGACGAGCACTTCGAATCGCTGCCCGATGGTCTGCGTTTGCGACTGGAAGCCGAGGAGGAGATCGTCGAGATGTTGCAGCAGGTACGAGAAGTTAGCCGGGAGCTGGTGAAGGACGATTTCTGATCCTGGAGCTTGCCGTGAGCCCGGAGCAACAGTTGAACGGCTTTCCTTCTCCCGCTTGTCTCGCCGCCAGCCGGGACGTCCGGTCTGTGATCGTCCAGTAACAAAAAGGTGCCCACGCAAGGGACGTTCCCATGTACGCACTACCTATTCTGCTGGCGGCGACTGTCGTCAGCGGTGACGGAAACTCGATCGATTCGCTACTGGCTGCTGAATGGGCCCGGCGGAACGTGCAACCGGTTGCTCGCTGCAGCGACGATGAGTTCCTACGCCGGGTTCATCTCGACCTGGTGGGGCGGATTCCAACGCTGGCAGAGATTAAGAAGTTCCGGCGGCAACCCGACCGCGCGGGCCAGATCGATCTGCTCTTGGCGAGCGACGAGTTTCCCAAGTTTTTTGCTGCCACCTGGACTGCTGCGCTGAACGGCTACACAAATTCTTTTGGATCTGACCGGGAGGCTCTGCGAAGTTGGTTGGAAGAGTCCCTAGCCGCGAATCGACCGTACGACTGGTTGGTGACCCAGCTGATCACGGCCCGCGGCGCTTCCGCACTTGCGGGGGCTACCAATTTTCTCGTCCGGCATCCGGAGGACCCGGCCGTTCGAGTCTGCCGCCTGTTTCTGGGGGTTCGACTCGACTGTGCGCGGTGCCACGATCATCCATTCGACCGCTGGACCCAAGAGGATTTCCGGCGAATGTCGCGTTTCTTCGAGGCAACCGAGCGCCGGGAGGTGTCAGAAGGGAACATCCGATTGGTCAATCGGGTTCCTGACACCAATGAAGAGAACCGTCCTCGATTCCTAACGGGGGCCCAGCCCCGCACCGGCCAGTGGCGGGATGAGTTGGCCTTGTTCCTGGTCAACTGTAAGCCGTTTGCGCGGAACTACGCCAACCGGCTGTGGTACCAGTTGCTGGGGAAGGGGATCGTCGACCCGGTGGACGATCTGAGCCGCGAGAACCCGCCCGTCATGCCGGAGCTGTTGGAGTACCTTGCCGAAGTCGCCCGCGCCGAGTCCTTTGACATCCGTTTGATGGTCCGGCGGATTTGCCAGTCGCGGGCGTATCAGCTTTCCGCTCACCATACCGGGTCAGCGCAGCAGCTCGAGCGGCTGTTTGCCAAACGAGTGCTGAAGCCGCTGACACCGGAACAGACGGTTGACTCGGCCGCCCGAGCCCTCGGCATCGAAATACCGCTCTTGGAAAGGAGAGAGTTGATCGAGAGGATGGTCGAGGCTTCGCTCGACGAAGACTTCAGCGAAACCTGGAAGTACCGAGAGACCGTGCAGGGTCTCATGCGCAGGCTCGATGTGTCGTTACCTGCCTCGTCTGCTTCCTTGGAGGAGATCTACCTGAGGATCTTGTCGAGGGAGCCCACGAAACGTGAACTCGAGATTTGTGAAGGCCGCGCGGTACAGGATGTGGTCTTCGCGCTGTTAAACTCGAACGAATTCTTCTTTAGCCACTAGCCCGGATTATTCACATGGGAGACTTCACAAGGCGGTTCAGCCGCCGGCAAGCACTAGGCGGAGCATTGGGTGGGTTCTTTGCCTTTGCCCTGCGCCATCGACGGGCGGAGGCCTTGGCCGTTGCACCCACAGGGCGCGCTAAGCACTGTCTCGTACTGTGGATGAACGGCGGGCCGAGCCAGTTTGAGACGTTTGATCCGAAGCCCGGGACTCAGACCGGCGGCGAGTTGGCGGCCGTTCGTACCGACGTCACGGGCCTGTCGATCTGTGAAACACTCCCGCAGATCGCGCAACGCTGCCGGCACCTTTCGATGATTCGCAACATCACGTCCGCCGAGGGTGAGCACGTTAGGGCCCAGTACTACCTGCATACCGGCTATCGGTTCGTGCCAGCCTTCCCCAGACCGGCGCTCGGGTCGATCGCCTCGCACGAAGCTTCCCAGACGCCGTTTCCAAACTACGTCACGATCGGGTCACCAGGATACGGTCCGGCCTACCTCGGTCCCGATCATGCACCGTTCTCGATCGAAGATCCGCGGGAGGCCCGTCAACTGTTGCTGGGCATTCGCCGGCGACAGAGTCAAATCCAGCTGTTGCAGGAGTTGGGAAGCTCTTTTGATCGGCAGCATCCGGCCGCCATGCTCAAGCGGCGAGTGGCGATGATCGAGAGGATCGAGAGCATGGCGAGCACTCCGTTTGTCGATGCACTGGACTTCGAAAAGGAACCCGCAAGACAACGGCGACGTTATGGTGACGGCAGGTTCGCAGAAGCCTGCATCACTGCTCGCAGGTTGATCGAATGCGGCGTTCCGTTTGTCGAAATCCAGCACGACGGTTGGGACACCCACTCTGACAATACGCGCAACGTCCGTCGACTCTGCGAGCAAATCGACCAGCCCTGGGCGGTGCTGCTGGATGATCTGGAGGCCTCGGGGCTGCTAGATGAGACCATCGTATTGTGGCTGGGTGAGTTCGGCCGAACTCCCGCCATTAACGCGAATCGCGGTCGCGACCACTTCCCGCAGATCACACAGGCGGTGATCGGCGGGAGCGGACTCGGAGGAGGCAGGGTTGTCGGTCAAACGGACACCGCTGGCCGAGAGATCTTGGGAGACACGCATTCCGTCGCCGACCTGTTCGCCACCGTGCTGAGCGCGATGGGGATCGATCCTAGTGGGCAGTTCGAGACCGCTTTTGGCAGCCCTACGTCGGTAACCGACGGGGGCACTCCCATCTTGGTCGGATAGCTGTGACCGCGACAGAGACGACCGCTACAAATAGCAGTCGGCGTCAAACGCGAGAGCAGAGAATTCGAACCAGCTGCCAACGCAGCTCGGCGGAGCGTTGTTGACGTAAGGACGACGCGGGTTCAGGTAGACCGACTTGTCGCGAATGTAAGAGATTGACTGGTTATCCTATCTTGCGTGTTTTCTGTGTTTGTCGCAGCACTGTGTTCACGATCAGTTCACACCAGTCATGCTGATTTGACGCCGCGCTATTCAGGTGTTAGTGTCAAAGTGTCCCCCTCAGCGTCGTTCCAGACGCACACCTTTTTTTAATCCGATACGACTCTTCGAAGGTATCGTTCCATGGGAGCATCTGAACTCGTCGTCGCCCTGAGTCTTGTCCTTGGTAGCCTGGGACAAGCCCAGCGAAGCGAGGTGGAACTACAGCAGGAAATCTACAAGAGTCGTTGGGGGACCGATTTAGTTCGTCGCTTCGACGATCTTCCGGGCAAGGGCACTGTTGAGCCGTATCGGGTTCCTTATTCAGGGTACATCTATCCGGATACCCACGGCGGCACTGTCAATGCACTAGCTAAGTACGATCGGGCGTTTCACCGCGGCCGCGGGCTGGCAGCGAGTCATGAGCGTTGGGATACTGCCTCTGGAGCAGAACTCACTTCGGAGGTTTACAGCTATGGGCTCTTCGGCCTGCGATCTGAGGTCGTCTATTCTCGGCAGATTCCCTACTGGCATGGACACTGCAACGGTTGGACAGCGGCGGCCATTCGTCATCCGGAGCCACAAAAGAGCGTGACTGTCAACGGTGTTACGTTTTCACCCAAAGACATCAAATCCTTGTTGGCAGAAGTCTACATCTACTCGGACATTGACTACCTGGCGGGAGAATACGGACTCGTTCAGCCTCATCTGCTCCACCTCACCCTGGCCAACTGGTTGGGGCGGGAAAAGTATCCGATTGCCATGGAAGCGACTCCGGGAAAAGAAAAATGGAACTACCCGATCTTTGGGTACGCCACCACCTCGGCCTATCGAGGCGATCGTCGAGTAGAAGTCAAAATGAACATCGCCTACGCGAACTACTCCAACCAGGAATTGGATCGCAGTCCGCGGATCAAGATGATCAAGTACTTTCACTACATGCTGAACTTAAACAGCCAGGGCGAGATCGTGGGAGGCTACTATTTTCGGGACAGTTCGCAAATCGATCTGCTCTGGGCGCCGCTACCGCCTGTGCCGGGTGGACAACCGGGCAACGAGCGCGGCAATCCGCATGTCGACGTTGACCGCGTGTTGGATCTTTGCCACCAGGCGGTTGCGGGAGATCTCTTCGCCAAGTGGCACAACGATCGGCCGCAACCGGCGGAGGTCAGCTTAGCGGACGGCGAAGCTGCCGAGCCCGTCGGTGCTGAGGTGCAGCCGGCAGGGAATACGGAGGCCGTGGAAGAGACGCCGGAGGAAACCGTCGAAGCCAGTTCCGCTTCGGAAGGCTAATCTGGCAGGCGCCGCCTGGTTCGCCAGCCGTAGCCCTCGGACAAATCAGCCGGAATGCGTTAGCATCCGGTTCTGGTAGGAACCAGTGGGCTGACGCCCCGCGGCTGATCTGTCAGGTCGCCAAACAGCCAAACATCAGCCGAGCCGCGTTAGCGGCCGGTCTTTCTCCGTGTTATTCAGGTGTGATCGCAAAGATCGCGATACGGTCGTCGGCATTTCCATCAAGGGGAGCTGGAAGATCGGCAAGCTGGACCGGACTGCTCCGCTCGGCAGGGCGCCCTGATAGCTTGGTTGCCAGCTCTGACGGGGTGAGAAAATCTGCCAGCGTCACGACGTTTAGGTCGTTCTCGACAGTGCCTACCAGCCGGAGCCGACCGCGCAGCGCTGTGACGGTGTCCAGCGCATCCCGCCCTGGCTGGGCGTGCAACCAGAAGAAGTCCAGTGCCAGATAGCAGGGTCGTTCCCGTGGTACTAGAGCGAGCGCTTGGGTGAAAGGAACGTTGCCAATCGGTATCCGTTCACGCTCGACGTAGAGGGCCAAGGTTGGCTGCGCTTGGCAGATGACGACAGCCTCTGGCTCGGTGACTTGCCGGACCAGTTCAGCCACCGCCCGGTAGGATGATCTTGATGCCCATCGTTGCCAAAGCGAGTGTGACGGCAGTAGACCGAACGGCTGCGCGGTTAGGCCGATCGCTGCACAGACGACCGCGGCGGCTAAGAACGTGCCTGCCATGGCAGGCTGCGGCAGGTCGTTGAGCTCGCCGGGTGGAACTTGTGGCGGAGTCGCTTGTCCGGCAGGTGTGGCAGCCTGTGACCACTGCCACAGGTTGGTTATGGCGACTGCCGACAGCGCCGCTGCCGCGGGCAACAACGGCACGAGCAGCCGGCTGTAAGGATGATAGAAAGGTACCGCGACGACGAAGGCCAGCGCCCAAACGGCGATCAACACATGGGAGAACCGTCCGAGAAGAAGGGCAGGAAGCAGGGTGAATGTTGCGCAGACCAGCAGCATGGCGTCGGTACCCATGATCAAGAGCCCGCCTGCTGCAGCGACCGCCGCCGCGATCGAGACCAGCCGTTTGTTGCCGCCGCGCGCAGCGCCTAACGACCAGTAGACGCACGCCAGCAGCACAATGAATACTCCTCCGCCGGAGAGGATCCATCCGTAATGACGGAAGGCGGCGACAGTAAGCAGATGTCGCCACAAGTGGTGGTGCCACGTAGACCAACCGCCGATGTAGGTGCGATGATGGTCGGTGACCGCCGCATAGCCACCAGGAAAGTTCCTCTCGACGAACAGATACCAAGGTAGATAACAGGCGGCCGCCAGGCAGCTTGCCAGCGCGAGCCGCACAAGCAGCTGCCAGCACCGCCTGCTTGGCAATGGACCAGACATCTGAGGCAACTTCGCCGCTGACCGTGCCGCGCAGACGGTGCAGGCCGCCAGGGCGACGACCGCCGGCATCCAGCCGTTGTACTTCGTGTTCCAGGCCAGCGCGATACAGAGGGCGGTGCTGCCGGTCCAGCAGCTGGCACGCCACGCGGCGAATCCGGCACTCCTGGTGCCTGGACAGCCGAGGACTTCGTCGAGCCGCAACACACAATAGACAGCCAGTGTGAACCAGAGCGTCATCGGCACGTCGGTCAGCGCCATACGGGAAAAAGCCACGTGCAGGTCGCTGGTCGCCAGCAGCGCCGCAGCGGCGAGGCCCGCCCCGCTACTGCCCAAGCGCTGTCCGATCAGAAACACGACAGGAATAGTAGCAGTTCCCGCTAGGGCCGAGACGACTGTGCCGGCGGTTGGCCAGGGCGCCTGCAACAACCAGCAAACCGCACCGATCGCCCAAGGAAATCCCGGAGGAGCGTGCAGGGGAAGATCAAAGTTGTAGTCGAGTGGTTTTCCGAACGCCGCCTGAATTCCGTTGTGGACATAGACGCCTTCGTCGTACTGCGACAACGACAGTTCGTGCAGGCCTTCGAAACGAAGCCCGGCTCCCACCGCCACGATGACGGTCAGCAGCAGCCATTGAGCACGTGAATTGGAATGCGATCTCAACTCAGCCATTCAAACGGGACCCTGCCCTGACCTGCCCAAGGTAGTCTATTGCCGTGCACCAGCACCCCGTTGTAGCATGGGTGCTGTTTGGAAACCGGGGCGTAGCGCAGCCTGGCTAGCGCGCCTGCTTTGGGAGCAGGAGGTCGGGAGTTCGAATCTCCCCGCCCCGACTGCGAATCTGCCGAGCTTTTTTTACAACCGATAGCGTAAGTTGTACGCTTTTCGCCATCTTGCAGGCACAAGATGCGGGATTCCAGGCGTTTTTCGTAAGCGCGAAGCGTCAGCGAGGGGAGTTGGTTTACCAACGCAAGTCGTTCCTTCGCTTACGCTTCGAGCTTACGACGGAGCCAACAGCGCAACTTCAAAGAGAGCGGGTGCGCGAGTCGGTTGTGGCAGTAGCCGAAGTCGCCAGACTTTGGCTTTTTCGCGCGGCGCCGCCAAACTCTGGCGAGTTCGGCTACCCACAACTTCGACGCTCCACTAGGCTGCGTCCGGTATCTTCGGCTCGTTCGCCGGCTCATTCAGCCGATCGCGCAACCGCTCGAACTCCGCGTGGTTCGCGAAGTGCACGATGATCCGTCCGCGTCCGCGACTGGTCTGGCGAATCTCGACTTTCGTGCCCAGCGCCATGCGGAGTTCTTGTTCGAGCGCTGCGACTTGATCGCTCGTGGTGGTAGCCGATTTCGGCGGAGTGGGTTTTCCGACAGACCCAGCGATGTAGTTGTCTTCTTCGGTGGCCGTCGACTCTTGGACCAGTCGCTCCGTAGCTCGAACACTCAGCCCTTCCTTGCGAATCCGTCCGGCTAGCGTGACCTGTTCCGCTTCATCGCCCAGCGGCAGCAGCGCCCGGGCGTGCCCCGCTGAGAGCTCTCCGGTCCGCACCGCATCGAGCACGACCTTGGGCAACTCGAGCAACCTCATCAGATTGGCGATCGTGGAACGGTCAATCTTCAACCGCTTCGCGAGGTCCTCTTGCTTGCAACCGTGCTCGTCCAGGTAGCGACGAAATGACATTGCCTTTTCGATCGGGTTCAGATCTTTTCTCTGCAGGTTCTCGACGATCGCCAACTCGGCCACGAGCCGATCATCGGCCTCGCGAATGCGGGCGGGAACCGTTGACCAGCCGGCCTGAATGGCTGCCCGCAGGCGGCGCTCGCCGGAGATCAGCTGAAACCGGCCTCCCATCCTGCGCACCAGCACGGGCTGCAACATGTCGTGTTCTTTGAGGCTCTCCGAGAGAGACGCAATCTCCGGCTCGCTGAACTCCCGCCTCGGCTGAAACGGGTTGTCGTCGATCTCGTAGACGTTCAGCTGGACGATGCCCGCCGCTTCGCCCGGCACCCCTGATCGCTCCATGTGGGCCTCGGCTTCCCCATCCGTGTCGCTATCCGGATTCAAAGTGATGCCTTCGTCCGTGGGTGTCCCCAAAAGCGCGGCCAGCCCGCGTCCAAGTCGTCGATCCCTACTCACTTTTTCCACACCTCCTTGAACAACTCGATGTCCGCCCTCGCGCGCGGGGTCCATCGACTCCCCATTTGGATGAGCGGCAGCTAAGGCGCCCGCTTCTGCTAAGCCGCGTTCCCACGGATGGACTCTCGCACCACTCACCAAGGAACTCCCGCAGCTCTTTATCGACTGCCTGGGTTGGCTCCAGTGAGTCTTCGTCTGTGGTCAGAAGAATTCCACCGAAATGGCGAGCACCGTTCGGCCGACGAACCAGCGACTTGATAAGCTGGATTGAATGGGTTGAGACCCTCGAACCGAGCCCGGTTACGCTGTTTTCTCGAGCCCTACTAGTTTCACGTGAAACCGAATTAGGCAATATGCGTCAAATCGGGTGATCGCAGGTTTCACGTGAAACGTGGCAAGTAAGCACTTCGTGCGTTTCACGTGAAACGGGACGAGTAAGTGTTTCGCGCGTTCCACGTGGAACACCGCGGTCTGGAAGGATTGCCAGACTTCGTTTGCAGGACCTACTCCAGGGGGTTGATTACCAAACCGCTCAGCAGTTTCGGATAGAAGTAGGTACTCTTAGCCGGCATGCGTTCGCCCTGTTCGCTGACATCACGAATATGGTCTAGGGTCGCAGGCATCACGAGGGCTGCGAGGGGGTAAGTCCCCCGGGCGAGCCCCTCCGTCACCTCTTCGACAAGGTGAACATAGGTTGGCTTGGGCAGATCGCTTGCTTCGAGCAAGTGGTCCATCACCAGGCGGTGCAGCAAGCTCACTCCGAGCGACCGCCATTGGTCACTGTGATCCGCCGCGATCTGTGACATCAGGGCCGATCCCTGTTCCGTGGCGGTGGCCAGCGACCATCGGTTGTCCTTGCGCGTGTAGAAGGCCAGGCATCCTTGTTGCGCTTCTCCCTCGATAGTGTCCCAACATTGGTTGGCCGCTTCCGGGCCGCTTCCGGCCGCTGTGAAGTGAAACGCGTCGCCGAGCCGAGTTGCCAACTCTTCGGCCGACCAATCCGGGACGCCTTCAAACAACCGGTGTGTCGGCAACACAATCATCCCCGGATCGTTCATCCCGACACACATGGTGAGCACAAAGTTGGCAGGATGCGCGGCATCGAGCAGCTCTGTTCCGGCGAGTTGGTCGCGGTAGTTGCAAGCTGTTTCGTATCGATGGTGCCCATCTGCGATGTAGAGCGGTTTGTCCGCCATGATCGTCGCCAGACCACCGATGGCTTTTAAATCGGTGACGTTCCAAACCCGGTGGACCACGCCGAGATGATCGGTCGCTTCCAGGGGAGTCGACTCACGCGTGACGCACTCCAGTGTCTCTTGGGCTTCGTTTTCACGATCTGGATAGATGCCAAAGATGGGGCTGAGATTGGCTTTGCAGAACGTGGTCAACTTCAGGCGATCGGCCTTAGCTGCCGCATGCGTCTCCTCATGTGGGAAGACCTTCCCCTCGCCGAACGGCTCTAAACGCAGTCGGGCCATGAAGCCGCGCCGCGTGAACTCGCGTCCTTGATAGGAGAACACCTGATGGTAGACGTAGACCGCCGGCCCCTGGTCTTTGCGAAGCACCCCTTCTCGCTGCCATGTCTTGAGGAAGCGAGCTGCCCGCGTGTAGCGGCTGTCGCCCGCGTCATCGCCAGGCTCTTCCCGGTTCAGAATCAGGCGAATCACGTTGGCGGGGTGACGCTTGTAGAGCTCCGCCTGCAGCTCGGCACCGATCACGTCGTAAGGCGGCGCGACGACGTCACTTAGCGAGCCAACGTGCCCCAGGTCGTAGCGGATCCCGCGGAAGGCTTCAATTTGCGGCATGGCTCAGAGTTAGTACCGGTAGTGCTCCGGTTTGTAGGGACCATCAACGGGCACACCAATGTAGTCCGATTGCGCCTGCGTCAACCGAGTGAGCTTGACACCGATCTTCTCTAGGTGCAGCCTGGCCACCTCTTCATCCAGCGCCTTGGGCAGCACGTGCAATCCGACTGAGTACTTGTTGGGATTTTGCCAAAGCTCGAGTTGCGCCAACACCTGATTGGTGAACGAGTTTGACATGACAAACGAAGGGTGTCCGGTCGCGCAGCCGAGATTGACCAGGCGTCCTTCCGCCAAAACCAAGATCGCGTGCCCATCGGGAAATGTATAGCGATCGACGGGTCCACCCGTATCGGCGTCCGACTTGATTTGCGTGCGGGTCACGTCGGGCTGGCCGTTAAGCCACGCAATGTCGATTTCCAGATCAAAGTGGCCGATGTTGCAGACGATCGAATCGTGCTTCATCTTTTGCATGTGCTGGCCGGTCACGACATCCCGGTTGCCGGTCGTCGTCACGAAGATATTTCCGCGCGGTGCTGCCTCTTCCATGGTGGTCACTTCAAATCCCTCCATGGCGGCTTGCAGCGCGTTGATCGGATCGATTTCGGTGACGATCACTCTGGCGCCGTAGCTACGCATCGAGTGGGCACAGCCTTTACCGACGTCCCCATATCCGGCCACAACCACGACTTTCCCCGCGACCATCACATCCGTGGCGCGCTTGATTCCATCTGCCAGAGACTCGCGGCAACCGTAGAGATTATCAAACTTGCTTTTGGTGACGGAGTCGTTCACGTTGATGGCCGGGACGCGCAACTCGCCCGCCTCATGCATCTGTGCGAGGCGATGAACACCGGTCGTAGTTTCCTCGGACAATCCACAGATTCCCTCCAAGAGCTGAGGAAACCGCTGGTGGACCATCGCAGTCAGGTCACCCCCATCGTCTAGAATCAGATTGAGTGGCTGGCCATCGGGGAAATGCAAAGTCTGCTCGATGCACCAATCGAACTCTTCCTCGGACTCACCTTTCCAGGCGAACACGGGAATATTTCGGCTGGCAATCGCCGCTGCGGCATGGTCCTGCGTCGAGAAGATGTTGCAACTGCTCCAGGTCACCTGCGCCCCCAACTCGATGAGCGTCTCGATGAGCACGGCCGTTTGCACCGTCATGTGGAGGCAGCCGGCAATACGAGCGCCCGACAACGGCTGGCTGGACGCGTACTTGTCCCTGAGCGCCATCAGGCCGGGCATTTCGTTTTCAGCCAGCGTAATTTCTTTGCGGCCAAAATCCGCCAGAGACAGGTCTTTGACTTTGTACGGCAGTTTCGCTTCGACTTGTGACACAGAAAGATCTCCTCCGGATCTGCGGATCAGATGTGAGCTTCGGTGGGGGCTGTAGCGGAATCGAAGTCCGAGGCTACGGGAATCTTACCTTATAACACGATCACCATGATGCATGGTCGGAGCGAATCGGGCAAGCCGGCCGCGGCGGTGAGGTTCGTCAACTCGGGAAGGCGGGCAGAATGTGAAGAAGGGCCGTCGGGAGGGCGAGGCTCCTGCCGAGCCGCGGTAGTCAGGAGGAGCAGGAGGCGATCGGGCGGGCGAGGCGGGGTGACCCGAGGTAAATCAGCCGGAATGCGTTAGCATCCGGTTCTGCGGGAACCGTGGGCTAACGCCGGCTAACGCCCAGCGGCTGATGTATCATCACCTACCAGCCGTGTAAGGCGATCGGGAGGGCGAGGCTCCCGCCGAGCCGCGGCAATCAGGAGGAGCAGGAGCAGGAGACAGGAGCAGGAGCAGGAAGTCGTCGGGCGGGCGAGGCAGGGCAAGACTCCTGACCCGAGGTAAATCAGCCGGAATGCGTTAGCATCCGGTTCGGCAGGAACCGTGGGCTAACGCCCAGCGGCTGATGTATCATCACCTACCAGCCGTGTAAGGCGATCGGGAGGGCGAGGCTCCCGCCGAGCCGCGGCAATCAGGAGGAGCAGGAGCAGGAGACAGGAGCAGGAAGTCGTCGGGAGGGCGAGGCGGGGCAAGGCTCCTGAGCCGCGGTAAATCAGCCGGAATGCGTTAGCATCCGGTTCGGAGGGAACCGTGGGCTAACGCCCAGCGGCTGATGTATCATCACCCACCAGTCGTGTAAGGCGATCGGGAGGGCGAGGCTCCCGCCGAGCCGGCCCAACCGGGTTTCACGCTTCCCCCACCGATTTCCCCCGCAAAAACGCTCGCCGCGCTGCGTTGACGAATGCCCTTACCAACTGAGCGTCCTTCTCGCCTGCGACAAGCTCAACTCCGCTGGCCGTATCTACGGCGGCCGGCCTCGCAATCTCGATGGCGCGGGCCACATTCCGGGGCGTCAGCCCGCCTGCCAGGACAACCGATGACCGCTGCAACTGCGCGGAGATCTGCGTAACTGCCTGCCAATCAACAACTTCTCCGGTTCCGCCATATTTGCCGGGTTGGAAGGCGTCGATCAGAACCGCTTGCGGCGGATGTTCCGCACAGGCGTCGAGGAAGTCCCAAATCGGACGGGTGTCGCCACCGCGGAACCGGAACGCCCGCATGATACGAAGCCCCGACAGTTCCGCGCAGAATTCCGGTGGCTCGTCACCGTGCAATTGGATCAAATCAAGATCCGCCCGCTCGGCAATCTGCCTGATCCGCTCGACCGTCGCATTGACAAAGACGCCTACTTTAGTTGCCCGGTCGCCGATCGTCGCGGCAATCTGCTCCGCGACTGTGAGCTCCACGTGTCGCGGGCTGTGGTCCGCGAAATTCAGCCCGATGGCATCGGCGCCGGCGTCGATTGCAACGACTGCATCCTCGATGGACCGAACTCCACAGATCTTAATTTGAAACAAGGCTGGTTGACCGGTCACCGAGGCGTGTTGTGTGCTTTGCCGTCGCGCGGTCCATGAGCGATCAGCTCCATACACTCGTTCAGGACTTCTGTAGCCGAATTCGCCAGAATTTGGACGAATCGGTATTCCACCAGGCATTATACCCGTCTCGTCCTCAGCTAGCACTGTCAGCGTTCTGCGCATTACCGTGCGAGGGGGGGTATTCGGGTTTATGAGGTTGAAGCCAATTGACGCGATTTGCCGATCAGTGTCCAGGTAGTACCGACTGAGGCGCACGTGACAGCATGAGCGATCTGCTGCGCCGACTTTAGCCCGGATTATTCATGAAGATCGCCGCGAGAGGTTGTAAGTACGTTCGTGGCAAGGAAGGCGAGCAGTTCTTCCGCAGGCGTATTGAAGCAATGCGTCGAGGGAGAATTGTGAAGCATGACGAAGCCACGGATGGACTTACGACCTCGCAGCAGATCGCTCATGAATAATTCGGGTTAGGGATGACCCGGGCTAAAAAACGTGTCTTGTGTCGCTGACCCGACCTGTGATACACGCACAGCTTTGCCGCCAGCCGTGCTAGCAGTTAAACCCAGGCAAGGAACCCATTTCGATGTACGAATCGTTCTTCGATTTCAACGACCGGCCGTTCGCCGCATCACCGCTTGTAGAAAACTACTACCCAGCGGAGTCCATCGAGCATGCCCGGCAAACTCTGATTCGGGTTGTCGAGAGAGCGGAGGGTCCGGGGATCGTTGTTGGCCAAGCCGGGTTGGGCAAATCCCTACTGTGCCGGCTCATCGCGGAGTATTTTCGGGAGGCATTTGATGTCGCAATGCTCTCCTCCGCTCGAATTGGTACTCGCAAGGCTCTGCTGCAAAGCATCCTTTTTGAACTCAAACTGCCCTATCGCGAACAAGAGGAAGGAGAGCTTCGGCTGGCGCTGCTCGATTTCCTCCAGCCTGGCAACTCAAGTCCAAACGGTATGCTGCTGATTGTCGACGAAGCGCACACCCTTCCGCTGCGTCTGTTGGACGAAATCCGCATGATCACCAACCTAGTTCGTGAAGGCAAACCCCGCGCCCGGCTCGTGATGGCAGGGGGACCGCGGCTTGATGAGCGATTCGCCCATCCGAAACTTGATTCGTTCAACCAACGACTGGCCGCGCGATGCTATCTCGAAAACTTGCGTCGCGAAGACACGTTTCGGTACATCCGTTCCCAGATCAGTGCCGTGGGTGGCGACCCCCGGTCGGTCTTCTCGGACGAGGCAATGGACGCCGTGCAGCGTGCGTCCGACGGCATCCCCCGTTTGATCAATCAAGTCTGCGACCATGCCTTGATCCTCAGCTGCGCTGGTGGCAGGCGTCAGATCGACGCAATCGGTGTCGATGAAGCCTGGGCCGACCTCCAACAACTTCCAGGCCCCTGGCGGCAAGAGGCCAGCCATCCGGCGGCAACCGTTGTCGAGTTCGGCGAGCTTGACGATACCTCGCCACTTGAAATCGGCCTTGAGCCCCGAGCAGAGGCCGAACCCCAAGAAGCAGTGGTTGAACTCGAGGACCTCGTCGTCGAAGGTGACGACGAGATCGATGTGGACCATCCGGAGGGGATCGTTGATGTGTCCACGGGCATGGAACTGGCCAAGGACTTCGAGGAAGCGGTGTCGCTCGACGCGCCCCCTACCGAGTGGGAGTTCTCGGAGGAACCCCAACTCGATGTCCCTGCAGTGGCCGATCTACAGTTTCCTCAAGTGATTGTGGGTCAGCAGTTCGACGGCAACGAACCGACGGAGCCAGCTGAAGAAGCCGCCCCTCATTACGCCCCCCCGGCCGAGGATATCGAGGACGTGCCGAGTTCGCTTGCAGAAGATGAGCTGACGACGGATTTGAGCGAGGACGAAGCCGTTGAAGAGGTCGCGCCACCGGAGCTACCGGCAACTGTCGATCCGTTTGCAGGTGAATTTGAAGACGAAGAAGTGATCATCGATCGGCCCACCGCGATGGCCATCGAAGCATTTCGCGACCGGCCCGTCGTCGCCAGCTCCGAAGGGCGGCAGTTGGCCGAGTTGCTTGAACGTTCGTCCATTGATCCCACCGTGTACGACGAACTGGGCGCAGCCGGTGGCCACTTCCACGAGCCCGCTCTCGGAGAGCATCCCGGCGAAACCAGCCCCCAACCGATGTTCGAGTATTCGACACACGCGACGTCCGCCGAGGAGTCGCAAGGTGATGTCGAGTCGCGGATCGAAGATTCGCTACAAGAACTCAGCGAAACGAACCTCGAGTACAGCGAAGACGGCGAGCCCAGTTGCGTCGTGTTCCCAGAGCTTCCGGCCGAGCAGGGCGACGATCGAGAAATCATGATTATCTCCGAGGAAGAGGGAGCCCCCCCGGAAGCGGCTAACTCACTCGATCAAACAGACTCCAACGCTCCGGACACGGCGCGGCAGGTCGAGTACCAGGAGCTGTTTTCCCAGTTGCGCAAGACGTAGCGCTCAGCCTGCGAGAGCATCGGTTTAAGAACTAATCTCCAGGCATTCGGGCTCTTCGTGGGGACCGCCGATTGTCTCTCTTCGCGCGGGCGTCATCACTGCCGGTGCTCGACGGTGTGAGCGGGTCGCAAAGAGAACAGCCACCGACAGCAGCACGGTCGCGAATGCAGCGAACGTTGTCGGATAGGCAGGCCAGCCGGCATGCCGGGAGAGCAGTAGTGCGCCACCGATCAGCGGCGCACCGAAGAGGTTCCCGACATCAAACATGGCCAACATCAGTGTGGTTCCCAGCCCTCGATAACGCTCTGGAAAAGCCGTACTTCCACCGGCAACGACGGCCGGAAACAACAGGGCATGTGCCGTGCCTGCAGCTATTCCCGGGATCACCAGCTGCCAGGTCTCCTGGACCGTCAAATATAAGAGAACGCTCATCGACATCGAGGCCAACCCACACAGGACCCAGGGGCGCGTGCCATACCGTTCGAAAAGTCGACGCGTCGAAATCCGCACAGCGAATGCCATGATGGCATAGGTAGCGAAAAACAACCCGATCCGATGAATGTCACGTTCCGCTGCAAACGGACGCAAGAAGGTATTCGGGACCGAGATACCGGCTCCGACAGCAATGGCAACCAACAGGATGATCCCGGGATGGTATCGTCGAAGTAGACCCAGTGTTGGGGGTTGGCGGCGGCGGAGCGGCGCAAGAGCACCCTGCGTGGCTCCCCAAGCAAACGCGGTGGCAAGCAGGCCCAGGCCTGCGGCGCAACAGAACATCAGGTTCAAGGAACTGCGCCCAATCTCAGCTTCACCGAAGATGAGATCTCCGAGTTGCGGTCCCAGCAGAATCCCGATGAAACCGGAGGTGCCGAGAGTCCCGATGATCTCGGCCATCCGGGCCGGCGGCACGCGCCGTGAAATGTAGGTGATCGAAGCGCCGAAGATACCCGCCAAGCTGGTTTGCATTAGGATCCTGACGGCGATGATCGCAGGTCCGGCCGCGTTATGGATCAACAGGTGCGCCAACTGGCTGAGAACGAACAACACCAAGGAGGACAACCAGACCATTCGGGAACCGTACCGGTCGATCCCCACACCTTGGCCCACCCGCATCGCCAGACTGCCGATCATTCCAATTCCCACGATCATCCCGAGTTGGCCTTCGCTTCCACCCAGGTGCGTCACGAAGTCTGCGTAGCGGAAGAGCAAGCCCATGGCCGTCATGGTCAACGCATTGGAAATGTAAGCAAACCAAAACACCCGGCCGTAGGCCCCTGGTCGGCCAGAGCGAGCTGTCGTCGTGGTTGCCATCATCAAAAGTGCCGAAACTGTGACTCGGATGAACTAGCCCGAATTATTCATGAGGGATCTGCTGCGAGGTCGTAAGTCCATCCGTGGCTTCGTCATGCTTCACAATTCTCCCTCGACGTATTGTTTCAATACGCCTGCGGAAGAATTGCTCGCCTTCCTTGCCACGAACGTACTTACAACCTCTCGCGACGATCTTCATGAATAATCCGGGCTAGGGTGCAAACGCGGAAAATCGCTTCGGCGGCGGCACCAGCACTCGCTGTGGTATCGTCTGGTGCACCAGAAAGAAACGCCGCCCGCTGGCAGGAGCCGACATTATAGTCGAAGCAACTCGATATGTGAGGCCCAAACCGCGATTGCGCGCCCACGTCGCGCGCCACCTCGGTTCGTGCTAAGATCTTAAGAGACCCTTGATGCATCCTTAACAACAGCTGCCAGCACGCTTAGAGCGCTTAGAGTGCCCGCACAGACAAGTAGAGAAGAGAACGCCCCCAAAGGTTCACTCCGCGCGCACGATCACCCGACCAAGCAACCTCGTACACTTGTTGCGATCGCAACTTACAACGAGATCGAGAATCTGCCCAAGCTTGTCGACGAGATTTTTCTGCGCGTGCCCGAAGTCGACATTCTGGTAATCGACGACAACTCCCCAGATGGAACTGGCCGGTGGTGTGAACAGCAGGCACAGCTTGATCGTCGTTTGCACTGCTTGCACCGGCAAACGAAGGCCGGCCTGGGTACAGCGACAGTCGCCGGTCTCCGTTTCGCAATCGATGGCAACTATGAGTACGTTGTCACCATGGATGCTGATTTCAGCCACGCTCCGAAACATATTCCCGAACTACTGTCGTGTATGCAGGGCGACGCGGAGCACCGGGTCGACGTCGCGATCGGTTCTCGTTACGTCCACGGTGGGGGCTGCCAGGGTTGGCCGTGGTACCGTCGGCTGATGAGCCGCGTCATCAACCGGTACGCGCGATCGATCCTCCGCCTGCCGGTGGCCGATTGCAGTGGTGCGTTCCGTTGCTATCGCACCGCAGTGCTTAGCCGTCTGGGGCTCGACCGCGTCTCGTCCAAGGGATATGCCTACCTCGAAGAGATACTCTGGTTGCTGGCAGCCGAAGGCGCCGGTTTCACCGAAATCCCTATCACCTTCGTAGATCGGCAACTTGGGCAGACGAAAATCAACTGGCGCGAAGCAGTGGTAGCAGTCGTGGCCATCTTGAGAATGGGGCTACGACGACGGCCTTAACCCGAATTATTCATGAGCGATCTGCTGCGAGGTCGTAAGCGATCTGCTGCGAGGTCGTAAGTCCATCCGTGGCTTCGTCATGCTTCACAATTCTCCCTCGACGTATTGCTTCAATACGCCTGCGGAAGAATTGCTCGCCTTCCTTGCCACGAACGTACTTACAACCTCTCGCGACGATCTTCATGAATAATCCGGGTTAACCTGGATGATTGGAAGGGCAACCGAGAATCTCGCGAACCAATCCGGTGCTAGCGCCCGGACCATTCGCGGTACTGCCGGTAGTATCCGTAGTGGCTCGTCCAGTGACGACGAGGCTTCGCTCCGAACCAGCCATAGGAGTACCTCGCTGCAGGTAGGCGCTGGCCGTAGGCCGCTGGCGGCGGGGGCGGCGCGTGTGGGCCGCCGTAGAACTGTGGGGTACCCAACAACCGGTAGGTTGGCGGCGGATAGGCCTGTACCGACGTACCTAGTAAGGCCACGAGGACGATGCTGATGACGAAGATCGAGAGTCTGTTCACGAAACACTGCCTCGGCTGTTGACGCTGTGGATAGCCCAAAGTCATCGGCCGCGCGTCGATCCACTTTGTTGCGCGACCTCACCCACTAACCTACCTCGTACACTGGCTCGGAGTATTCCTAACCGAACTTTCTATTGCGTCGGGAGGGCGAGGCTCCTGCCGAGCCGCTGGCAAGACGGCTCCGCAGAATCGTCGCCCAACGCCTTTAAGGACTTTCCCCGACGTTCCGCCGCCGTCCAATCGTAGCCGAACTCGCCAGAGTTTGGTGGCTGCCGAATCGGCCAAATTCTGGCGAATTCGGCTACAAGAGATCTTCACTCGTCCAAATTCTGGCGAAGTTCGGCTACGAGAGATCCTTAACGGCACTCACTCGGCCGTTGGCCGCTTGTAGCGGTTCTGCCGGTTCTGCTGTTTCGGCGAAAAGTGCCGCTTCCGCTACTCACCCAACAGGTCGTTGCCGACCTGATAGATCTCTTCGGCATCGAAGACTTGGTCGTTGGCGTCAAACAACCTTCGCAGCGCAGCTTTGTGGATCTTCATCTTCAAGCCGCCCACCCCGACCGCGCCGTAGGCGTGCACACCGTGTCGGCGCTCATCTTTGTCAGTAACCTCGATGCCTTCGATTCCCAGAGGTGGGACCGCGTTGAGGTCAACCGCAACTTGCAAGCTGCTGGCCGCCCGCAGCGTAGACTCCGAGACCAGCTGGACCCCTGCAGCGCCGGCTGCGACGACCGCAGTCACTCCCTGCAGCGCCGCCGCCAAGTCGGATTCGGTGGCACAAGCCACCGGTGTCAGTCGGACTTCGCCGACTCGTGCAGCAACCTTGTCGCAGACACCCGCGGCGCGTTCTGCACTGCGCGAGGCAACACGTACTGCGCCGCCGTGCCCGGCCAACAGCCGTACCACTCGTTGCCCTACGGAGCCCGTAGCCGCCAACACCAACACATCGCTAGTTGCCAACTCGAGGTGTTGACTCAGGGTCAGAACCGCCGCGGCCGCGGTTGTGTTGGCCCCGTTCGCATCCAACATCACCGATACCCGTAACGGGCCGAAGAAAGCAGCGGTTACCTCACGCAGCAGTAGCTCGCCAACACCCAGATCGCTGCCGCCGACAAACGCAGCGGTGCGGTGCAGCTCCGCCGGGCCTCGTGTGAAGATCGCTCCGTGAACGAGTCCGCGAACTTCTTCCACAGCGACATTCGAATACTGCAGCAGGTGCTCGACACCGCTGTCGATGGCAACGACCGCGTCAAAGGAGCTGGCGTGTGTGTCGCCATCCAGTTGAATTAAGATCGCTGGTTTTGTCATCGACCGGCATCAGAAGCCCTTGAAGGGATGGTCGGCCGAGTCCTTGCCGGACACCATCTCCTCCGCGGTCGGTTTGCCCGACATGGCGTTGGCAATCGCGTCCACGGTTGCCTGGTAGTTGAAGTCGTAGATCTTCTTGTTGTCTTCGGCGGCCGGATGGATGAACACGCCGCAGACGATGACCAGGTCTTCACACTGGTCCTGGGGAATCACGCCGCTGGCGACCGAGTCGGCTACCGCCTTGGCGACGGCTGCTTGGGCCGGTCCAAACATCTGTACGGCCTGGTTCATTCCCTTGATCGTGACTTTGGTGACAAGTACCGTCGATGGTTTTACGGCAAGGTTCGGGGTCAGGACGGCCAGCAGATTGGTATGCCCTTCACTTTGGCGGGCCAGCGCGTTGGCGAACGCCACACCAACCGGACCGTTCTTGTCGCCGATCAACAGATCGATATGGGCGATTTCGTTGCCTTCGCCAGTGAGTGCTTCCCCGATGAACATCGACATAGGTTTCTTCTCCCTACAACAGGATCTTGAGAACGGCTTCGTGAAACCGGACAATTGTTGCTTAAGCCGAGAACTTAACAAACCTTGTGGCGAATGCAACCACCCGCCGATCGTCGCGCAGGACCTTGAAACATGACCGCCGCTCGCCTGCTCATCGTCGGCGCCAGCGTGCGGGCGGCAGCGGACTCGGCGCGCCGCGCAGGGTTCGACCCGATCGGAATCGATCGTTTCGGAGATCTTGACTTACAAGCTTGTTGCCCCAACGTCAAACTCGACGACTTCCCCCGGGGTCTGTTGGCAACTGTCAAATCGTTGCCCGAGGCACCCTGGATGTACACGGGTCCCCTCGAAAACCGAACCGATCTGATCGCGGACCTGTCGCAAGTCCGGACCTT
Organism: Pirellulaceae bacterium; assembly: GCA_965223305.1. Lineage (GTDB taxonomy): Bacteria > Planctomycetota > Planctomycetia > Pirellulales > Pirellulaceae > CBDCWT01. The sequence goes on from CBDCWT010000036.1 coordinate 193,218, forward strand.
GTACGGCAACGCAGCTGATACGGTCAGCCAGCTCAGGGACCCGTTCTACCTCGCGACCGTATTACGCCAAGAGGGGCTCCGTACCCCAACAGTCCGCACTAGCTCGTCGCGGCCGCAAGGAGGGAACTTGGCTGCGTAAACCTATTCGATCGGGTGGTGGGCTGGGCATCCGGAAGTGGACGGCGGGCAACTCCGGTCACGACCGTGCCTGCTACCTCCAGCAGTTCATCACCGGCAGGTCGGTTGCGGCAGTCTTCGTGGCAGCCGAGGGGGATGCCAGGATGCTGGGCGTGACTAGGCAGTGGACAGGAAGCAGCTGGTGTGGAGCCCGGGGATTTCAGTACGCGGGGTCGCTAGGGCCAATCCTGGTCTCGTCCGAACAGCTTCGAGCTCTGCGGCGCCTGGGCGCCGTGCTGGCTAGACGGTTCCCACTGCGAGGTCTGTTTGGTGTGGACGCTGTCCTGAACGCCCGCGGTGTGTGGACTGTTGAAGTGAACCCGCGCTACTCCGCCTCGCTCGAGATACTCGAGCGAAGTTGTGGGCCTCTCATCCCGCATCACATCGCTGCTTGCCGAGACGGCCAGCTTTCCGACGAACGGTACGCCGGTCGATCCAAGCTACATGCCAAGGCCATCGTCTACGCTCGGCGGAAGACCACCGTCTCCGAGTCGTTACTTGGCTGGTCTCCCGACGGTCAACGTGAACAACAACCGCCGATTGCCGACATCCCGGAGCCCGGGGTGACGCTGCTGGCCGGTCAGCCAGCCGCCACCGTGTTCGCGGAGGGAGAGCGTGCCCCGCAAGTGCTTAGGCAGCTCCAGTGCCGGGTCCGCGCCCTGCAAGCCAAGCTACGGTGCTGAGCTACGGCCGCGGCCGGGAAGGGCCCGCTTGCCCCGTGTCGGTCAGCTCGGCGGCCGTCGGTTTCCAACGGCGTCCAGCCATTTTGGGCTCGAAGTTCCCTCGACCAGCCAGCTCCGCGATCCGGCGAATCACCTCGGCGGTCACCTTCTCCTGCCGGCGGTCTTCGGACGGCCCGGCTGATGGGCAGATCTGCTCCCCAAATCGCACGCGCACCCGCGCTGACATGAAGAAGGGACTCCATGGCACGCGGTGATAAGGAGAACCTTCGATATAGCAGGGAACCATGGGGACTGATGCCTTGGTCGCGACAACTGCGGCGCCCGGCCGCACGGGCAACATGAAGTTGTCCGACATGTTGATGCGGCCTTCGGGGAACATGCCGACTAGACCCCCTTCGCGAACGCACCGGATCGCCGCCTTGGTTGCTGCAGTATCGATACCACCTCGGTTCACGGGAATCACGTTGCAAGTACTCAGGAACCAGCGAAAGGCCGGATGTTCACAGTATTCGCGAGCGACGAGCCAGCGAATGGGCCTATCGCAACATACCTGCACGAAAAAAGGATCGACACTGCTGCGATGGTTACTGACGATGACCGCGCCCTGCAGGTCGGCGGGAAGTGACGGGGGCCTACCGGATCGCCACAAAAGCCTGGTCAGCAACACGGCGATCCACAGCAGGCACTTCTGCGCAGGCGTAAAGTGGCCGCGGCGAAATTCAGCGACGGCCGCGATCAGAGGCACGAGTGCCACCAGGGCCAGAAAAGCGATTGCCAGTGAGTTTTGGAGCAATGAGTCCGGCTATCCGGCAAGCCGCGAAATACGATTTGCCGATAGTCCTGCTTCCTCTTCTTCCGACTGATAGCGGTATTGCATCAGGTAGGCATCTTCGGTCGTGTCGTCGTAGAAGTCACGCAACACGGATACTGCGCGAAATCCGGCATCGCGGAAGAAGAGTTGAGCTACAAGGTTCGTTTCGCGAATCTCCAGCATAATACGATTGCGGCGTTGGAACGACAACTTGCTGATCAGTTTGCTGATCATTGCTCTGCCGATTGCCCGGCGGCGATAGTCACTGTGCACCGAGAAATTCAAGATGTGAAGCCGTGTCTTGTGCAGCTCGTAAATCATCGAGCCCACGACGCGTTCGTCGTACTCGGCGACCATACCGATGCAGTTCCGCTGCCGCAAACACCGGATGAAGTCCTCCTCCGACCAAGGGAACTCGAAACTCTGGTTTTCGATCGCTAACACCTCGGGCATGTCGCGACGGATCATCCACCGAATGTGGACACAGATCTTCTGCTGTCCCTTGATACTCATGCCGGACTTCCCTCCGTGATCGTCCGCAGTCGGCCTTCCACTGGCTAAACCTCCTAGTCGCGGGCCGGGTACAGTAGCAAATGGCCGGCAACGTGCCAAGGCGAACTGACTGCCCAGCAGCCACACCCCGTCAAGGGGGGCGCAGCGCAGCAAATCTACAAAGAACCGCGTCTAGTGACAATTGCAGATTCGTCGTTTTCCCAGGAGGTGCCTCGGGGGGGCCCGCGAGAGGGGCAGATCGTTCGAGCTGCTTCATCCGGCAGCTGGTGACACGTAGCGCCAGCACGGCCTGACAGCGCTCAATGCAAACAGCATCATCAGCAGACAGCCGACAAAACCGGCGGTCGAGGCAAGCCAGATGACGACGCCGATCAGCACTCCCACCCCGTGTGGCCAGCGCACGAGCCACTCACGCCCTAAGGCAAAGCGATGATGCTGCAGGCCAGCAGCGACCAACGCCAGTACAAGAAACAGTGCGCCAAGCCGCATCACCACCGGCGGGACTACCTGGCCTCGACGCTTGACAATGAACTCTGGCTCGCTGCCGCGCACCGAGCAGTGCAATAACGGTCGGCCAGCTGCCTGACGCCCCCACTTCCCCGCAAACCCACCGAGCGCGGCAGGCGTGTGCGCGTCGCGCGTTGTTGCCGCCGGCAACCGGCTCAGCCAGGATGCTAACTCGCTCGACGCAGGATCGATCGCTGACAACTTCTGCCGCTGGTGCCAAGCCAAAGTCAGCCAGTGGTCACGCCATACTTGGTATTCGCTGGCCGCCGTTCCCGCGGCCTCGGTTGCGGCACTGTCCAGGATGTCGCGAATCGTCGTCAGCCGTAGTTTGGCGTGGCTTCCGCCGTCAACTTGCGTGTGGCGGAGCAGAGGCCAAATACGGCCCTCGCCACTCGGGCCCCTGATGGTCCACAGGGTCGTCTTCGCTGGCAGGCGTTCCAGGAAAGGTGCGACCAGTGTCTGACCGCCGAGCGAGAGGTTCTTGTCGGAAACACGACCAGTGAATAGGACCTCGACGCGTTGCGTCAACTGGTCAGATCCCAATCGTACTCGCCAACGTCGGTCACCGAGCGCTGCGTCCAGTGCAGGTAAACCACCCACCGTTATCTGAACGGGACGAAGTCCCTCCGGCATCACCAAGCGACAGGTTGCTTGCCGGGCTGGCTGCAGATCGAAGGCTGCGACCCCACAGCAAGTGCGATCGCGGTTCCACGACAGGTAGTAGTCCGCTAAGAGCAATTGAGGCTCTCCTGCCGCCCGCTGAATGTCGCGCAGAATCGCCTGTATCGATTGACCCACCACTCGGTAGGTTGCCGAGGACGGCGAAGCAGCCGAGGACGAGGCGAAGTCCAACCCACTCAACTCCCAAGCAAACTGCTGCTCGTTGATCGTCCGCGGTAAGGTCACAAAACGCTCCACGCTCGCCACGTCGAGCAGTACGATGTCCGGCAGGCTGAAGTCTCGCTCGGGCGGGTTTGGAAGCTCGGTTTGCACCTGAAACCGGAAGCTGTCCGAGATCGCCTTTTCCGGTCGGATAATCGATATCTGTCCGCCCGTTCCCCCGGCTTGGACGAGCTCTGCCCGGGCAGATGAAGAAAGCTCTAGTGGTTGCTCCCACTCGGCGGGCACCCGAAGCCGGAACTGGTCGACGATCCCAGCCTCTACCTGGGCTTCGACGCCGACCCGCAAGAACCATGCTTCATCCGCGCTCACCAGCTCCATCGTCATCTCCGCGCTAACACGGGGGTTGTTTTCCCGGACGTGAACGACCGGGTTTCGCGATTCCCCTTCGACGTCCAAAGATCCTACATAGCGGCCGGAGATGACGGTGGAGTGACTGTCCTGCTGCAGATCGAGATCGCCGCTGTCCAAGATGACTTCCGGCTGGCGAAAGAGATGCACCGTGTCGCCGGCGACGTTTCCTCCCGCAAGCTCCAGACGTGGAATGGCCAGCTCGCCTGCTTGTGGCGTGGCAACCACGCCTTGCAGCTCCAGCTCAAACCGACCGTTGGGGGCCTCCGAAAAGAAGAGCGTGACCGCTCCCGAATCGTCCCGCGACCAGCGCAGCAGCGAGTCGGTTGCCGTAATCGACGTCACCTCGATCTCCAGAGGTACCCGCAGCTCCTGTTGCGCCGCTTGCTCGCCCAACGTGTCAATCTGAGCCCGATAGCGTAGCTCGGTAAACTGCCCTCCAACCGAGACCGTGGTTTCCTGGCTGACCATCGGCTGCAGCCGCCGAGGACGGACGCTGATGGCAACTTCGTCGGCCGGTTGGACGACACGAAAGACGAGCGAATCGGGTTGGATGCCCGGCATCCACTCCGGCGGGAGGTCGGCGGACGACGCCGGTAGCAAGCTGCCGTCGTGCGGCAAGTTGACCACCCGTGAGTCTGGCAACCTCAAAACGAACCACTCCTCGGCCGGTTGCGGAACGTCCGCCGTGACCCGAGGCAACACTGTCCGGCCAATCCCCGGAACACCCGGCCAGAGGAATTGAGCCTGCAAGGAAAAGCGGGCACCAGCGTGATAGGTGCGATCCAACTCGACCTCGATGCTGTGCCGGTCTGTTGTGTTGACCGAATAGGTCGCCACCGCGGCTTGGTCGCCAAACCCCTGAACGACGAGCTGTGGATCGGCGAAGAACCGCACCGCGTCGACCTGGCCGGAGATGACCGAGAACTCGTAGCGGCAGTCTACAAGCGCGGAATTGGGTTGCGGCTCAAGCCGGGTGAGCTGCTGGACTCTAAGATCTGCCTGTACGGGCTGCGAGTCACTCCACTGCAGCTCGAGCGCTCGGCTGGGACCGACGTCAGCTCGAATCACCGTGGTCGTCCCGTCCACCGTCTCGGTCACCGCGCCCAGGCACCCGTCAACCTGGACGCCGCCCAAGCCGGATGGAGCTGTGACAATCAGCTCGCTGTCTTGCACCGCGGGGATCGCCAAGCGCATGGCGCTACGTGCGCCCACTTGCCGTATCAGCGGATGAAGTAACAACTCGACACGTGTTTCTCCGGTCGCCCGAGCCTCAATCTCCAATTGATCATTCCGCCAATGAGGTGTGACGATTCGTCCGTCGACTCGGGCCTCCAAGTAGCCGATTTGATCCTGTCGAAACGGCAAGACAATCCGGCCACTGCGAAAAACGCGGGCGTTGAAGGTGGCCCGCAGGCGGCTTGTCCCGAGGCCTGTGCTGTTCCGCCGCGCCGGGCTGATCTCGTACCGGGCCGACTGCAGCAACCAACTCGTACGCATCGGTCTCTCTGCGGAGAGTTGGTGAAGGAAGTCGTAAAGATGCGGAGGAACATAGACGACCTCTCCGGTCGGACGGAACTGATCATCGACGGGAACAAGCACGGGAATGTTGGCGGTCTGCTCCGCGCTCCGTCGGGTTTCACCGATTTGCGCAGCCGCCGGCGTTCCGAGGAAACACACCATCAATCCAATAGCTGTTGCAGTAGCTCGCTGCGATGTCGCGCTGAGACCCTCGACGGATTGTCTTCCACGGCGGCAGAGCAAGTACCCTGCAGCCAGCAGCAGACCGAGAAACACGCCCCGCGCGACGGGCACGAGTCCGGGGGGCGCGATCAGTGTCAGGGCTGCGGCGGCTGACAGAGCATAAAGGAAACGACTGCCCCACCGGCGGACTACCCACGTCCCTAGTCCTGCGGCGATCAACACGAGCGACCATGCGGTCGCGTCGACAAACGGGCTGCGCACGATTCGTAGCGCCGCCTTTTGCCTTGGATCCAGGTCGATCTCGTAGCGGTTCCAGCCCTGCCCGGTGCCTCCTGCGAAGAGGTCGTCCGTGGAGTTCGGTTCGACTTCTCCCCATCCACTGGGCTGGCCAATCGACGCAGCGCGCAGATACGCAGGGGCGGTGGCACTACCGAACCACCCCAGGAGACCGTTGACGGAGAAGGCCTCAAATGGCTCGCCATTCGATCGGAGGATCGGTGCACCGAAGAGACGTTGGTCCCACTGCAAGCTGGCGCGCGGCCTAGGATCAATGCGATTCTCGCCGGCCAGCGCTCTGTAGTTCGGTGGCAGCCAGACCGACCAACTTCGTTGCAAACAGGGAACTTCAAACAGCGGCCAGGGAGTTTCGATCGATGACACCGTACCCAACGGACGTAGCCGACTGGTATAGTCAAGTTGAATCTGAACGTGCCGTTGCTCGACAGCCAAGGGCACCGTTACACCGTGGCGCCGTAGTACTGTACTAGGCAGCGGGATCTCGACGCCGCCCACGGTCGCACGCACGATTGTCGCCGAGTGTGGGAGTTGGATCCGCGCTTGTCGCGCCCCCAGGTTCTCCAGCTCGAGTAGGGCTCGATGCGTTGCTGCACCGCTTTGATCGAACCACGAGCGTAGCCGGCAGTGCCAGACCCAAACGACCGGTGGCTGCGACTCCTGAGCGATTCTGCTGACCAATACCACACTGTCGGCTGGGTTGTAACGGTAGTGCGCCCGCGAAGTGGGCAGCGGCCCAGGCGGCCGCTGTGGCGAAACGGGTCGCAGTCCCCTGCCCTGAATCGAGAAGGCGGATCCGTCCGCGGCGGCGATGGAAAGCGAGCCAGATTGAGATGAGGCTTCCAGGACCGAAGCCAAAGGAATCGTCGTTATCGCCGACAGTCGGTCACGGCGATGTCCGTGAAGAGTGAAAGCGGACAGGCGAGGCGTCCTAAATCCAAGCTCCCAGGTTTCGCTGTCGGGCGGCCCGTCGCTCGGCACCAGTCGTGCTGAAATCTGTTCGGTCCCAGACTCACTTTCCGCCGACCACTCGATCGGCGTCTTGTCTCCGCCAGCCACCCGCACTCGAACCCGTGCCACGGCCCCCGCCTGCGGCTCGCAGTGAATCGTGTAGTGCTGGTGAATCGTCTCGCCGTCGATCGTGGCGGCTACCTCGATGCGGGCACTGTACTTCGGTGGCTCGTCGTTCAGCTTCAACAGGAAGCTGCTGAGCTGGTTGCTGTCGTCGTAGACCAGTGACCCAGGCGGGGCTTCGACGAGATCGCGTGTGTCGGGGGGGAGGAGTTCGGGCGCGATGCGCTGCAGCCCCGCGTCATTGGCAAGACTGAGCTGGAACGGTGCCTCTGCAATCAACGACGTATACCGCTGTTCCTGGCCCGACACGCTCACGATCGGACGTAAATCGCCACTGGTCAAGAAATCAGTCCCGGTCCGGCGATGTGCTTGGACCACCAGCTGCAACTGCCGTTCCGGAGTGATCGGTTCGCGCAGCCGGATGCGGTGTCGGACTGGAGGCGTGCCCGCACTTGTATAGCTCGCCAGGTCGCCGGCGGGGATCGTCTCAAACGAATCGACGATCCACTCGCGGGGACTTTGAAAGTCCAACTGGTACTGCTCACCTCGATCGGTGCTCACCACGGATAGCAGTCTGGCCGAGATCGCTGTGTCGGTCATTCGCAACGTCGTGCCGGTCCGTATATCAAGACGAGGCTGGCGATGCTCAAGCACGACCTCCAGAGAAGACTGGCTGTCGAAGGCTTGAAAAGTTCGCGCTTCACCACTCTGGGGAGACGGCAGCGGTTCGACACTTGTTTCCACGTAGCCTGTCGGTGTGATCTTCTTGAGCTCAAAGATGTCGGGAACGTCCAGGGTCAGGACACCATGGTGCCACCGAGTGTCGACAACCTCGAATCCTGGCAGTCGCGATCTCACGGCGAGGGTCAGTGGAGCCATCGCCGTGAGGTCCAGTTCGCGTTGTCCCGGCAGTAGGGGTTGTGGGAACTCAATCACCGTGGTCCGCGACCGCGTATGGAACTTCAACGGTTGCTCGCCGGCCCGAGCTGTGACAAACCGTAGCTGCGGATCTGCGACGATCGTCAAACTGGTCAGCGCCGCAGCCACGTCGAGGGACAGCTTTGCCTGCAGTTCAATTCCGGCTTCGGTGATTTGGTAGGCCAGATGTTCGCTGTAAGACGCCGATCCGGCCAAGATCGCCCGGGGAGCGATCTGCAGCGTGAACGCAAATCCGCTGCCCGTCTCGATCGACCATAACTGACTCATTTGCAGCTCATCCAATTGCGTTTCCCGTAGCGCGAAGGGAAGCATCTCTTCTGCTTCGGCTGCCGCCAGCTGGGAGACGATACCAACCGTTGAAGTGGGGACCAGTCCGTCAGGAAGCAACAGCAGGAACCGGTTGACGCTGCTGCGCGGTACGGAAATCAAAAACTGGTGCCGCGGTTGGCGCTGAGCTGCGTTGAGAGACCAGTCGAAGTGCAAGGAGGCCTGTGGTTCGCCGGCCACCAGGAACGCTCCCTGTTGATTGCGGCCGGCGAGCACGCTGGCTTCGCCCCCAGACCAACGCAGGCCGCTCACCGCCAGTCGGCATGGCTCCAGAGGCAGGAAAGCACCGCGGGCGGCCGTCTCTTCGACCACGAGGCGGGCCTGTCCGTCCACGAGTTGCCCGTCCTGGAATCTGGCAAAGTAGGTTGCCTCGCGAACGGGCAGCGCGCGGCGGGAATGCGGTTGGAGCTGGCTATCTCGGTGCGCCTGGATCAGCTCCTCGAATTCGCTGCGGCGGATGGGTATCGTACCGGCCGTCCGCGCGGGAAGCTCGGATTGTGGAACCAAGAACTGCCGTAGCGTCCAATCGGTCGGCAGCTCTTCCTCGGCGCTGACACTGAGTGCCGGCACCAGCAGGAGCGCGGTAAAGAGAGCCGCGATGGCAGCGTCGATCGGATGCCGCAAGCTCATGAATCGGTATCGGTCGCTGGAACGCGGTAGGGAACGGCTCCCACGGTGGTCGGAAGCCGAGAGCTGCCAGGTTCCACCGCAGGAACAAACGTAGGCTCCGTGCCAGAGCGGCTGGCCATGGGGTACGGGCCGCCTCTCCAGGCTCGTGGCCGCATCGAAATCGTCCAGTGCAGCAGCTGTGACAGTAGCACCAGCGCCAATCCGAGCACTGCTGCCTGCCCAACCAGCATGGCCACCTCGGCAAAGACTGCTGAGACACCCCAGATGGCCACGCCGAGCACGAATAGGATGGCCGGATGCCGTAGCGCCGAGAAATAGACCAAGGGGAGTCCGATGGCGAGTGCCAACGCCGAGATGCTGATAACCAGCAATACACGACTGGCGGCGTGAAACTCGACGGATTGCATCGGCCCCACGGAACTAAAGAGATACTGGTTAGCGTTAGCCGGCAAAGGGTCCTCCACCGAGGCTCGTAGCATCGTCTCGAGCTCCGGTTGACCCCGGTTGGAACTGCGGCCCCAATGGAACCCCTGCCAACGCCAGATAAACTCGGGTGTCAAACCGCCTGGAGACCACAGCAGATGTTGAGTCGACGGCATGATCAGCTGCCAATAGAGCCGATCCGCCCGTTCGACATCCACGATCTGGGGCACACTGACCGGAATACGTCCCCAGTGCGTAGCCGTCGCCGGCGCCCAGTACCAAACCTCGAGCGTGTGATGGCGTATCGTGGCGGCATCGTCCAACGCCACGCGAAGTAGGCCGTTGGAGACTGCCTCAGGCGGCCGCAGCACTCCGTCGACAATCAGCTCCACCTCTTCAACGCCTGCCGGCAGCTGGACACTTAGTTGTGCTTCGTTGGTCAGAAGCCGGTAAGTAGCTCGGTCGCGCCGGATCGAGTTGGCCATCCAAGTTTGCAGCCAGACCCTCTCCAGCGTCGTCGTGGTTTGGTGCAAAGGTCTCGCCGTTACATCGATCGCCACGGCTTCGATCTTCCCCTCGGTGCGGTATACCGGTTCGTTGGAGATCGAATCGGACGTGAAACCGGCCGATACCACTTGCCACTCCTTGTCCGTCAACTCCGAGGAGCTGATTTGGAGTGTGTTTTCTTCGACCGTCACATAGTCCTCTTCCTTGGGTTGCGCGAGCTCTGCAGCGATCGACCCGCCCTGGTCGGCGAGCTCGGCAACTTGCAAGCCGAGCCGATAGCGGAGAATCAGCTGGCAGGCGCCCAGCCGTTCTTCTCTCAAGTCGACCGCCAGCTCCGGTCGCGGCGGTTCAGCCTCCAGATCTCCTGCCGCAGGGTCGTCCTCAAAAAGACCAACTCGTAGCTGCATTCCACCCATCGTGACCTCCCAATCACCCGACTCCGCGAGGCTCCTGGGGATCTCAAGTATCAGACGTCGTAGTGGCTCGTGCTCGATCGTGTAGTTAATCTCTTGCCGCACCTCGATATGGTCTTGGCCCAGATTCAGATCGGAGTGTACCGCTACAGCTACTTGTCGTCGCAACACGTCGACGTCGGCGGCAAACAGCACCTCCTCCGCTGTCACGTCCTCGCGATACGTCAGCGCTTGCTGTTGGCGGTTTGGTAAGGAGATCGACTCGGAGACTGTTTCTTCCACCAGGCCAGACAGATCATCCGTCCGCACCGCCAGCTGGACGTTGTCGGCGGAGAGAACGGCGAGCGTGGCCGATGTTCTGGACGCAGCTGTCGGGCGGGGTACGGAGAGTCGCAGCGGCTCGTTCCGATCGTACTCCTGCGAGGCAATGATCTGCAGCTCTAAGTCGGCGGATCCAGACGTCGCTTGCGGTGTGAGATAAATCGACAACTCGGAGCCTGACTGCTCGTGGGACTCCACGCTCTCGGCGGGCTGCACGTCGTCGACGCTCCAGCCGAACAAGGTCACTTTCAACACTTTTGCTCTTGGGCCGCTGATACGATAGCGCATCCGCGCATCCAGGCGAACTTGTTGCTGGCCGACGTCGAATAGATAGGCCGGCTCGACCGTCACCCGTGACTCGCTGGGCCTTGCCAACACCCTGAGCGAATACGGTTGCCGACTGTAAGCGAATCGCGCGATCGAGTTGTCGGCCGGCGGTTGATCCTGATCTCCCCGGATTTGCCGCACATAAGGGCCGGCTTCCCAATCGACACTCCACTCTCCCTCCGCCTGTAGGTCTAGTACGCCTGACTGGCGGACCGCCCCGACGACCTCGAAACCTGCCGTTTCGATCGGCGCGGCGGGTGAGCCGTTCTTCGGTAACGGCTGACGCGTTTGCAGCCTCACGTCGAATTCGCTCGCGGGTTCGCCGTCTTGGCGAAAGACACGGACAACCGCCGACTTGTCGGCTGCCCGCGAGTCGTCCACCATCGCTACTTCTAAGTCAGAGGGCAGTGGAATAAGCTCCGCTTGGGGTGGCAGTCGGACCAGGAACTCGTCGATCGGATTGCCAAAGCTGCGCACCTTCAATGTCGTCGTCGATTCGATTTCACGGCCGACCAGACGAACCGTGCCGCTCCCAGTCGCCTCCAGCAGTGGTGGTGATGTGTCACGGTCCCGCCAACTTACCTGCACGCTGCCGCCGGCTCCTTCGACGCTGACCTTGGTTCCTCGTGCTGTCGCTTGCCGGTCTGTAACGAGGTTGTGGTCGGGCCTCCCCAGGGTCACTGCCAGATCCTCGCCAGGAATGGTCAGCTCCAGTCGAACCGGCGCAGGAGGTGTGCGCAGCGCGACAGTTGTGTCTTTGCCGCGCCGAATCAGCGGCACCTTCATCGTCCAACTCAACCGGTGCTCGCTGCCGGGCGCCGCGCGAATCCAAACCACATGACCTTCCGCCCGCGGGTCCGATGTCCAGACAACTTCGCCTGGACCGGTGTGATCGTGATCCGGAGTTCGAATCCCCTGGTCGAATCGCATCGAGATACGAGTCCACCCAAGCGAACCAGTATCGCGCGCCTCGGTGGCTGCTGCGCTCAAGCGGAGCCGACAACTGGCACGCAGAAGTACGTGGCTGTCGCGCACCTCTCCTGCCAACTCCAATGGTTCAAGAAAGCTGTGGCTGGGCGGACGGAGCGGTAGTAAGTTGCGCTCGAGCTTGGTCAGCTTTTCCCAACGCTCGAACGAAAAATCAGGGACCAGAATCAGGCTTCCGTCCTCTGCAGGCAACAGATAGACGGGCGCTTCAGAGTCTGGATCCGGTGAGCGGTCCGCCCGCGCGTCCGAGGGACCGTTGTTCGCCTGATCGACCTGGGAGATCGCGGGCGCAGCCAATGACCAAAACACCGGCATCAGCAGGAGTAAACGGCTGTTGACCAACGGTGGCGAATTCATGATGCGCCGTCCCGGCGCGAACCGCAGCGTAAGCGGAAAGAAATAGAGGACAAGCAAGAGTTCCGCTTCTAGTTTACTCAGGCGGCTGGTTGCGATCAAAAGCCGCCATCGCCGACCCACCTCCCCGGTACGACATCGACTTCACCCTCCCGCTCGGAGGTCGTGCAGCTTACTTTTCATACAATCCGCCAAACTCTGGCGAGTTCGGCTACGCTCCAAATCAGCCGCTGGGCGTTAGCCCACGGTTTCTCAGCAAACCGACGCGTAGCGTCGGGGAAGGGCTCCCCCCTCTCCGGCCCTTCGGGCCGACTCTCCCCGAGGGGAGAGTGACGAAAAACGCCATCGCGTAGCCGAACTCGCCAGAGTTTGGTCTGGTTTGGCGGGCCTTGCCGATTCGTCCAAATTCGGGCGAATTCGGCTACAAGAAGTCCTTCCCATCATGCGCCCGGCTCGACGCTTGCCGCCAAGCAACCGACGAGCTGCTGATGCAGGCGGTCCGTGGCCGCCGCCGCGAAAGATGGCCGGTCCAGATCGAATGGTCCTCCGTCCACGTCGGTCAATGTGCCACCCGCCTCGGCGACCAGCAAAGCACCTGCCGCCACATCCCACGTCTTGACGCTCGTGGCCCAATACCCGTCCAACATGCCGGACGCTAAGTAAGCCAGATTCAGCGCCGCGGACCCGAGCCGACGCAACGCTTGGCATTCCACCAGCACGGCCAAGAAACGGCTGATCTCTGCCGAGTTCCGCTCGACATCCGCCGAGAAACTCGCGGCTACCAGAGCTTCCCGCAAGCGGTCGCAGCCGCTGACCGCGATAGGGCTGCCGTTCAAGAAGGCACCTTCTCCCCTTGCTGCGGTGTAGCAATCTTCGGCGATCGGGTCGAAGATCGTGCCGACAACCAGCTCGCTGTGCTCTTGGAGCGCCACGGACACCGAAAAGCCAGGAAACTTGTGCACATAGTTTGTCGTGCCGTCGAGCGGATCGACAATCCAGCGGTACGGTTGGTCGGCGGACACCCTGGCAACCGACGAGCCACCCTCTTCGCCAAGAAATCCATGTTCGGGGAAGGCATCCGAGATCAGTGCCTCAATGGCCTTTTGAGAAGCCAAATCGGCTTCAGTGACGAGGTCCTTTGGTGCCTTCTCGGTGACTTGGATCTTGCCGAACCAGTCGAGCAAAACGCGGCCTCCCGCACGCGCCGCTGATTCGCAAACCTCTTGATATGAATGCATTTGTGGTAAACTCCTCCGTGTTCATGAGATCGGCTCGGGATCGAACCGGCGCGGGCGCAGCTGGGCAACCTTGGTCCGCGGGCGTCCCCCGCGACACCAGGGCTCAGAATATCGTCTGTTGGGAAAAACGGGAGATTGGGCGGCGATTTTTTATGAAAAATGATGGACTCCCAGCGCCACTTTGCTATGATCGTAGGTGCAATTTAGCCCCTGTGTGGAGGCCGCAACAACGTCGTATGTTTTTTGCCTTTTAGGTGTTATTCACTTAGTAGGCGTTTAATTGTGGCCTCTTCTCTGTTCCGGCCCCGCCGTCTCGCTTGCCGCGAGCGGCGGGGTTTTTTTTATCCCCCCCGTGTTGGTGGCGTCGATGTGGAAGCTCGTAGGAAGCACGGCCGTAGATGATTCGCCGGAGGGACGGCGAGCGGTTGACTTAACTCACCTGGATGCAGGCGTTTGTGATTTGTCGATCCGGCGGCCCGGTGGCTCTTTGCCGCTCGCGGAAAACCAGCGGTTGCTACGGGTGGTGATTCCGGGCTGTCCGCTCCGAGAAGCGTATGTCCGGGGGGATGATGTTGTGGCGGATTACGCCGCCAGTGAGAGTTCGGTCAGTTACCAAGTCTATTGGCGGTCGCTGCCGCGAGACGATGCGGGAGCACTCGGGATCGAGTTGATCGTCTCGGCGCAGACCGACCGGCTTGACGCAGACCCGTCGATCAAGGTGCGTAGCGAACTTGCGCCCGGCGAGCTGCAATCGGGCCCAGGGTGGCATCTCGTGCGGCTAGACGAGGCACCGTTCAGTTATCTCGAGATGGCCGAGGCATCCAACCTCCTCGGAACCGAAGCCGAGGCGGATTCCTCGCCGTCGGGTACCACAGTGCTTGTGCACCAGCTGTTTCCCGGGCGTTTGGAAAAGGGTGTGATTCGCCGCGCCCGCCTGCGAGCCTACATGTTTCCCACCGCAATTGAAGCGGCGGCCGTCGCAGAGATCTACGCGGCCTTCGCAAATTTGGCGCCGCCTTTGACGACTTGAGTCAAAGCTTGAGCTCGCGCGGGCTACGCTAACCCGGATTATTCATGAAGATCGTCGCGAGAGGTTGTAAGTACGTTCGTGGCAAGGAAGGCGAGCAATTCTTCCGCAGGCGTATTGAAGCAATACGTCGAGGGAGGATTGTGAAGCATGACGAAGCCACGGATGGACTTACGACCTCGCAGTAGATCGCTCATGAATAATTCGGGCTAACAGCTGGTGCACCACCTTCCCGCCTTGGTCGGTCAGCCTCACGTTCAATCCCTTGAACCGATGTGTAAATCGCAGATGGTCGAAGCCGAACAGGTGCAGCAGTGTGGCATGGAGGTCGTTGATGTGGACCGGGTCTTTGACGACCGACCAGCCCATCTCGTCGGTCTCGCCGTAGACCTGTCCGCCCCGTATTCCACCTCCGGCCAGAAAGACGCTGAACGCCGCGGGGTGATGATCTCTGCCGACTTTGGTTGGTTGGTTTCCGCCACGGTTCTCCCAGAGGGGCGTGCGCCCGAACTCGCCTGCGAAGACGACCAGCGTTGAGTCGAGCATCCCGCGCCGCTTAAGATCTCGGATGAGTGCAGCGACGGGTTGGTCCGCCATCTGCGCGTTGTAACCAAGCTCTTCATCGATGTTGCTGTGGTGATCCCAGGAAGCGTGTAGCAGTGTCACAAACCTGACTCCCCGTTCGACTAAACGACGTGCCAGCAGGCAATTCGTCGAGAACTGCTGGTAAACATGGGGACCGCCGCCGCGGTATTTGTGCTTATCTGGTTCGCGACGAGTCACGCCATAGTCGTCTAGTGTGGCTTGCGTTTCACCACTCAGATCGATCAGCTCCGGAGCGGCTGCCTGCATGCGATAGGCCAGCTCGTACGATGAAATCCTGCTTTGGATTTCCACATCCCCGAGGTGCTCATACCGCCGCTTGTTCAAGCTCGAGAGGGTCCGCAGCGCGGCCAACTGGGTTTCTGCGTCGATGCCCGGCGGACTGTTCAAGTTGAGCACCGGTTCTCCTTGATTTCTAAACACAACTCCTTCATAGGTCGAAGGCAGAAAGCCACTGGACCAGTTTGAAACGCCGCCGCTGCTGCCACGCCCTGCGGTAAGCACGACGTAGCCCGGCAAATTCTCAGACTCACTCCCTAACCCATACGTCAGCCAGGAGCCGAGGCTCGGGCGGCCGAAACGAGGCACGCCGCTGCAGAGCATCAGTTGAGCGGGGTGGTGATTGAAAGCATCAGTGTGCATGGAACGGATGAGCGTCATCTCGTCAGCACATGCGCCGATGTTTGGCAGGAAATCGGAAAACTCCGTGCCGCATTGACCGTACTTCTTGAAGGCTCGTCTGCTGCCGGCGAGCACCGCAGTTTCTTTCTTGACGAACGCGAAACGGATGTTCTCGACCAGCGAAGCTGGGGGCTTCTGGCCATGCAGCTCCCGCAACTTTGGCTTCGGATCGAAAAGGTCGATGTGGCTGGGGGCGCCAGCCGGAAGAATGAAAATGCATTGCCGCGCGGTGGGCGTGTGCGGTGGTCGTCTGGCAGCCAACGGGTTGGCTGGGCCAGTATCGCCCAACACGCGGTCGTGCTCTAACAACATCGTCAGCGCCGCCGCGCCTAGGCCCGAGGCGGTCGAAGTGAAGAACTCCCGGCGAGTTTTTTGCCAGTGCTCCTGTCGCATGCCTCTATTCCCTCGAAATAAACTCGTCCAGATTCAGAAGCGTGCGACCGACCACAACCCACGCCGCCAAGTCCGCCAATTCGTAGTGAGCGGTAGGTGCTGGGTTGCCGACCGCGCCTCGAGCGGCCGCTGCGTCGTCTAAGAACTTCTCTCGCTGGCTGCGGAAGAGCTTGACCAGATCGGCCCATTCGGCTGCAGTCGGGTTTCGTGCCAAGCAGAGTTGAAAAGCGAAACGGGTACCCGCCCGCGCCGAACCAATCTCGCGCGTCTGGTCGCGGCAGCCGGCTTGTATTCGGCGGGCGAGCGCCTGGGCGCAAGAGAAAAAGACCGGATCGTTCCACAGGGTGAGTGCTTGCAGGGGAGTGTTGCTGAGGCTCCGCTGCGCGCAACAGATGTTGGAATCAGGTGAGTCAAACGTCATCAACATCGGATATGGCGAGGTGCGCTGAAAGAACGTGTAGAGACCGCGCCGGTAGGCATCCCCACCGTCACTTACCTGCCACTTGGCGCTGTTGGCATAAGTCAGGCCGGCGTACTCTGCAGGTTGATGGGGCCGGACGCTCGGGCCGCCGATGCGTGGGTCCAACAGGCCGCTCACTGACAACGCCAAGTCCCGTATCACCTCTGCTTCCACCCGCCGGCGGCTCTGCCGCGCCAGCAACTCGTTCTCAGGGTCCTCATCCCGCAGCTCCGGACGGCTCGCTGAAGACTGGCGGTAGGTGGTCGACATCACGACAGTGCGGACAAACCGCTTGACGCTCCACCCCTGACGCACGAATTCGGCCGCCAACCAATCCAGTAGTCGTGGATGCGACGGCAGATCACCCTGCGTTCCCAAGTCGTCCACTGACTTGACGATCGGTCTGCCGAACAACCGCTGCCAACAACGGTTGACAGCGACGCGGGCGGTCAGCGGATGCTCGGCACTCACCGCCCACCGAGCCAAATCTAGTCGATCTGCCCGAGCTCCGCGCGGCGCCAGTGGCGGTAACACTTGCGGCGTCGACCGCTCGACCGGCCGCCCCGGGTTCAGGAAGTCACCGCGCAGGTGAATCCTGGTCTGCCGGGCCGGCGAGCGTTCCGCAACTGCGCGAGCCATGACCTTCGGTGGAGCGAGTTTCTGGTGAGCGGCTACGCGGTCGCGAAGTCTCTTGAGCTCGGTGTCGATTCCCCGATAGTAGTCAGCGATCTGTTGGAGTTGCTTGGCGTTGCGATCCTGGCGAGCAGTCGCCAACGCCGCACTAACGTGCGTCGGCACAGCAGTCTTGCCGTTAGGCGGATCGACTTGTCGTGCAGCCTCCCACTCAGCTTGGGCCGCCGGCAACCGTGTTGCTTCGTAGTCCTTCAGTTCCATGACCAGCGGCTGATGCTCAGCCTCGAAAGCGGCCTGCCTAGCCGCGGCCCGCTCGTAGTCGATCGGCAGCGGAGCCTCGACTTCGGTTTCTTGAATGTCATTGAAGAAAGCGTACAGCGAATAGAACTCTTGTTGGGTCAGTGGGTCGTACTTGTGGGAGTGACACTGAGCACAGCCGACGGTCATGCCAAGCCAGATGGAACCAAAAGTGTTGGTGCGATCGACTGTCTTCTTGACCCGATCCTCCTCACGATCGACGCCTCCCTCGGTGTTGTGCAAGGTGTTGCGGTGAAAGCCGCTGGCCACCTGCTGCTCGCGGGTGGCGTTGGGCAGCATGTCCCCCGCTAGCTGTTCCACCGAGAACTGGTCATAAGGCTGATCGGCGTTGATCGAGGAGATGACCCAGTTACGGTACCGCCATGCATGGGGGCGCGGCCGATCTTTTTCGTAGCCGTCACTGTCCGCGTAGCGGGCCAGGTCCAGCCAGTGCCGCGCCCAGCGTTCACCGAAGTGTGGAGACGCCAGTAGCCGATCGACCAACCGATCGTAGGCGTCCGGTCTGGTATCTGCCAGGAATTGGCGGACCTGTTCGGGAGTCGGTGGAAGACCCAGCAGGTCGAGACACAGTCGTCGTAGGAGCGTGACTCGATCAGCTTCGATCGCGGGCGCTACACCTTGGCTCTCCAGGCGCGCCAGCACAAAGGCGTCGACGGAATTTCGAGACCACTGGACGTCCCGAACAGCTGGTACCTTCGCAGCAGCCAGCGGTTGGAAGGACCAGTGGCGACTGCGGCTCACATCTCCGGAATCGGCGGGCCATTCAGCCCCTTGGTCGATCCAATCACGGAGCAATGCCACCTGCTGTTCCGAGAGCGGGGTCCCCTCTCCTTGGGGGGGCATGATGCTCACGACTTCGTCGCGCCCCTGGACAATAGCGATCAGCCGGCTCGCGGCGCTGTCGCCCGGCACGATCACCGGGCCCATGTCGCCTCCCACGAGAGCCCGTCGTTTGGCATCCAGGCGCAGCCCCGACTCTTGTTTTTCCAAGCCGTGGCAGGAATAGCAGGTGGTCCGCAGAATCGGCTGAATCTGTGAACGAAAGTCGACCTTTTGGGTCGCGTCAGCTCGCGGTTGCAACGGCTGGGGTTTGTTCGATCGATCGTTCGATCGAACCGCCGCGGGAAAAAGGGCGAGTGCGCAACACACGACCAAGCAGCGTTGAAACATCGTGGCCCTCGAGTGTTCTCAACAGTTTAGTCAGACCGAACCTGCGCGGTCAAACAGACGTCTACCTGCCCGCAGCGGTCGTTTTGTGGTATACAGCGGATGCCACTCGTCCCGTCCGTTTAGCCTGGATGATTCACGAAGTTCGTCGCAACAGATCGCTCGTAAGTAATCCGGGCTAGCGACGTGGAGCCGCTTCTTCGCAGGAAGGAGTTAAGACGAAACTTCGCGGCGGACCGTGCTTGTGCTGGTAGCCGACTGCCGCCACTTCCGCAGTGATGACGGCTTGCAGTCATTCGCCGCCGCCTCTGCGCCATCCCACTCCATTCAAAACCTACCACACGCAACGAGTCTTCCATGTCAGATACCTTACGCACGCGGATATTCGATCAACTGGACTCCATCAACTTGGTCGATCCGCATACCCATATCGATGCTCTGCGGCCGGCAGCCGAGAATCTAGCGGACATCCTTGGTTATCACTACTACACCGAGCTGGCGCATTCTGCGGGACTGCCCAAACGCGACATTGAGGACGTCGAGCTGAGCCCGAAAGAGAAGGTCGGTCGGTTGATCGCGAATCTGGGACCCCTCGACAACACCGTTCAGTACAGTTGGTTTGTCGAGATGTGCCAAGTCCTCTTCGACTTCCCCGGCGACCGAGTGGGGACCGATGATTGGGAGGAACTATACGATAAGGCCGAGCAGAAGATGCAGGCTCCCGACTGGGCCACTCAAGTTCTCCGGCAGAGCAAGCTGGACGCGGTATTCCTGACGAACAATTTCGATGATGCGTTGGAGGGCTTCGACACGAGCATCTATGTGCCCTGCCTGCGCGCCGACGACCTCGTCTTTCATTTGCACCGTGAGGAAGTTCGCTCGCGCCTCGAATCGTGCACGGGACAGACTTGTGCGACCACACGATCTCTGCGAGGTGCGATCGGCGCACTCTTCCAACACTTCACCCAAAAAAGTGCAAAGGCCTGCGCAATTTCTTTGCCGCCCGATTTTGCACCCGCCCGAGTTTCCGAGCGGCAGGCCGCAACAGCCATCGAAGCGATCTGCCGGCACGGTGTGGAAGCAGACGGGGGAGACCGCCTCGCCGCCGCGCATTTCGTGTTTTGGACGCTGGCGGAGTTTTGTGCCGAGTTCAATCTGCCTTTTGACTTGATGATTGGCGTCAACCGGGCCGTTTACCCGGGTGGCGTCTATCAAGGCCAAGACCTATACGATAGCCGCGTCTCATTGATTCAATACAGCGAGCTGTTTAACTGTTTTCCTCAGGTGACGTTCCCGATCTCGGTTTTGGCCAGCGTCACGAATCAAGAGTTGACCAGCTACGCTTGGATCTTTCCCAACGTGGTAACCAACGGCCATTGGTGGTACTCGAACACACCTACCTTCATCGAACACGACGCCGCAGCGCGGTTGGAGGCGGTTCCGCGTACCAAACAGATCGGCTACTACAGCGACATGTACAAATTGGAGTTCGCGCTCCCCAAATTTGCTATGTACAAGCGGATCCTTGCCAAGATCCTGAGCGAACGATTTGTCGTGGATCGCCGCTGGAGCGAAGAACGGGCCGTCGAGCTGGGAGTGCAAGTGCTGCGCGGCAACGTCGAGCGGGTATTTGACGTGTGACGGTGCTCTGGCAACGCTGCCTAACAGCCTGTTGATTTTCTCAACGGGCTGCCGCATCACAGGGATGTGATGCCAAATCAGCGACGTAAGTCGTTGATTTGCGAGCCGCGAAGAACTCTGTTCTGAGCTTGGTGAGGTTGAAAAACGCCAGGACGGCGTTTTTCAACAGGCAGCTAAATCTCACTCGGCGACGACCAAAGCATAGACGACATCCAGCATCCTTTGCGCGACGAGTTCCGCGCCGGCGGGCGTGAGATGGCAGTAGTCGATGTAGAGATCGCGGTCTTGGGAATTCTCTCCAGCCAGTTCGCCGATGTCGTGGAACGGGATCGTGTATTCCTCGAACAGCGCTGGCAGCTGCGCGCGGATCGCTTGCATGCGTTCCGATCGGTTCGGAGTGGTGTGTTGCACCGTGATCCGGCGTAGCTCCTGGTCCGCAGGGCTGAGATGCGACTCTTGCTCCAATAGGATCTCCGGTTGCAGGAACACGCAGTGGTGATAGCCCGCATATTCACCCAAGCGGTGAATTTGCCAGAGGTCGAGGAGATAGCTTTGCCGCGCCACGTCCATCGCACTCAAGGGCGATCGCTGCACCGGCCTACTAGGTGTGTGAATCAACGGTTGATCGACTTTGCGGTACCAAGAGCGACGAAATAGACGTTCCACGAGATTAAAGAAGTTGGAATAGGGCGCCAGAGCGCGGGTGGTGGTCAACGCACTCATGTAGAAAGTGCGGCCGTTATACTGATCGATCAAGATGGACGTCGAGTAGGCGTACTGGTTCCAACGATCTTCGAGCGTCTCGGCATAGAAATCGTTGTGACCGTCGAGGTTGACGACCACATCTGGTTGGTATGCCAGCAACGCCGAGTTGAGATAGATCAGATGATGGAAGGTGTGGTACGCGGAGACGCCTGCGTTGATCACTTCAACTTGCACGGCATGGCTCTCAGCCTGCAGCCGCTGGTTAAGGAACCGCTCGAGGTGGTACGTGATCGTCTCGTCGTTGGCCAAGGCGGGCCGTTCCGGATAGGGTGCTCGCGAGCCGATTCCATACAGCGCAGAAGTTCCTAGCACCAGCACGCGTACCGTGCCGCTCGGCTTCTGTAGTTCGAGAGGGCGGCTGTGGCGAAAGCCGTCGTCCGAGTGAAGCTTGTCACGCGCTGCCTCCGACAGTTGGAAGACTGGATTGAGCCGATGATTGCGGTGAGCGTCGAAGAGATGGGTCTCGGAACGAATGACATCGGGCTGTTCTGCCAGGATGCGCACTCCCACGAATGAGAGCACCTCTAGCAACAAGGCGCCCAGCAGTGCCGCGGATAAGGTGAACATCAGTCGTTTACGGCGTGCATTCATAGTAGCAGGCACGCTCCGCGTGCCGTCCGCTTCTTGAAAGTGAGCTTGAAGGTTACGGCACACGGAGTGTGCCTACTACGTTGAACGGTCACGGCACACGGAGTGTGTGCCTACTTCTACTTTGTGGTTACGGCACACGGAGTGTGCCTACTACTTTGGCCCACGGTTGTAGAACCTATGTTTAGTCCACTTGGGGAGCAAAGCCACGTCGCATAGTGTTCTCGGTAATCGTCCTGGGAATCACGAACTGCAGCAAGTAGTCGGGACTTCCTGCCTTGCTACCGATGCCGGACATCTTGAAGCCCCCGAACGGCTGCCGTCCGACGAGAGCGCCGGTGATGGGTCGGTTCAAGTACAGATTTCCGACCGCCAACTCGCGTCGCGCTCGGTCCAGGTTCGCGGGGCTCCGCGAATAGATTCCGGCGGTCAGCGCGTAGTCGCTGCGGTTGGCGAACTCGAACGCTTCGTCCAAGTCGCGAGCGCGAATGACAGCCAACACAGGACCGAAAATCTCCTCCTGAGCAACCCGTGCGTCCGGAGCGACATCCGCGTAAATATGCGGACCGACAAAGTAGCCACGCTGCGACAAGGTTGAATCGACCTCAACCGCTAAGGCTTCACGCCCTTCTGTGCGGCCGATTTCGATGAACTCGTTGACTTTCTTCAGCGCCTCGCCGTCAATTACCGGTCCCACGTCTGTGGTTGCATACTCCGCCGGACCAACCTCCAGTGTTCTCGCAGACTCTACGAGACGCTTGAGAAAGGCATCGTAGATCTCCTCCAAGACAATCGCACGGCTGCAGGCTGAACACTTCTGGCCTTGAAAACCGAATGCGCTCTTTACAACGCCTAGCACGGCTTCGTCGAGGTCCGCATCGCTGTCGACGATGATCGCGTTCTTGCCGCCCATTTCTGCGATCACACGTTTGACAATCGGCGCACCGCTCAACGAAACCTCAGCGGCGCGGGCGTTGATGTTCAATCCCACACTACGGGAGCCCGTAAAAGCCAGCAGGGCGACCTCCGGATGCTCGACCAGCGCGGCGCCGGCAACTTCTCCCCGGCCTGGCAAGTAGTTGACAACACCGGCGGGAAGATCGACTTGGGCGCAGATTCGGCTAAGCTGCGCGGCCACCACCGCCGCCTGTTCGGCCGGCTTCATGATCACCGTGTTGCCGGTGCTCAGCGCCGCCACAGTCATCCCGGTCAAAATGGCCAAGGGGAAATTCCAAGGGGCGATCACCCCGACCACACCGCGTGGGATGTATTCGAACCGATTCTCCTCACCCGGAACGTCGGCGCCCCGCGTCTGGGCCAGTTCCTCGGCTGCTGCTGCATAGAATTCGCAGAAGTCAATCGCCTCACAGACGTCGTTGGTCGCTTCTCTCCATCCCTTGCCACACTCGTACACCTCCCACGCCGCCAATTCAAAGAAGCGGTCGCGCATGACTTGAGCGACCTGCCGGATGTAGTCGCCTCTTTGCGCCGCTCCCAGCGCGCGCCAGGCAGGTAACGCCGCCTTAGCGCTGGACACTGCCGCCAGCACATCGTCCGGCCGGGCGAGCGAGAACTCGCCTACCACGCGCTCCCAGTGGGAGGGATCGACGCTCGACATCGTGTCAGGCGTTTCAATAGCTTGTCCGCCTACCCACAACGGGTACGTCTTGCCTAAGAGCGGCAGCACCTGTTGCAGCGCCTGCTCCATCGCCTCGCGATTTTCGGCTTTCGAAAAGTCGATCGGTGGGTGGTTGGCAAAGGTGGCCTCGAACTGGTCTCGTTCAGATGTGGTCATGGTCTCCTCGTCGATGCCCGTCCCGCCTGTGTGAGCGGCTAGGTCGCGATCGCGAACGCGCGTTTCTGGGTCGCCTGGAGCAGGACTGGCGAGCAGCTCTTCGAGATCGACTCCTTTCCCCAGTCCCGCCCGTAAGAAGGAGTCGTTGGAAGTGTTCTCAAGCAACCGCCGCACAAGATACGCCATGCCGGGAATCAACTCGCCATACGGCATATAGATTCGCAGGCGATGTCCGAGCGACTGCAAAGCACTTTTTTCACGGTCCGCCATCCCATAAAGCATCTGAATCTCAAATCCGTTATGAGGCATTCCCAGCTTCCGTGCGACGGCGATCCCATGGGCCATCGAACGTAGATTGTGCGTCCCCAACGCAGGCCTCAAGTGCTCGTGATTGCGAAAAACGAAGCGGGTCGCCTGTTCGAAGTTGGCGTCGGATTGCCATTTCTGTTGAAAAACAGGAATCGGCCAGCCAAGCGAACGGGCGTGAATCACTTCATAGTCCCAATAAGCGCCCTTCACCAATCGCACCCAGACCGGCTTGCCGCGGCGGCGAGCCCAGTCGCGTAGCTGCTGCAGGTCGCGGGCGGCATCCTGCAAGTAGCACTGGATCACAATCCCCACGTCGCCAAAGTCCCGAAACTCCTCTTCCATCAACACCTGCTGGAAAATCCACAGCGTTAGGTCCTTCTTGGCGTATGACTCCATGTCGACATTGATGAATGCACCATGCTGGCGGGCTGTGCGCAGCAACTGGCGGAAACGTCCTCCGGCTCGTCGCATTGAGCCGTCTGGTTCGATCGCATCAAACTGAGAATCAAGCGCGGAGAGTTTGATCGACAGATTCAGCCGTGGGAGCGGTCCCAGCACGCCTTGATCGACGTTCTCTTGCTCCGGCCACTGACTCACGCGCGGGGCCAACTCTTCAATCAGTCGTTGATACGACTGGTGGAACCGTTCGGCTTCCCAGCGGCTGGCGACTGCTTCGCCCAAGATGTCGAGCGTGAACCCGCGTCCCTGCTCCCGCTCGCGGCGGGCTGCTTCCACCACCTCCTGAGTGTTCGTGCCCGCAATGAAACGCCGGGCGAGGTCCATGGCGCTCAGCCGCGCCGCGCGGGCCACCGCACCGCGCGTCACCGAGTTACGCTGGGCGACTCCCAGGGCTGCCGAGACCACACCCGGCAACCGATCTCGGACTTGTCCTAGATACTCGAACAGGTGGCTGCAGATCGCCTCGCTGTTGTGGAGCATCGGCAGGACATCTACAAAGCGAAACAGCTCGACCTTCACCGATTCTTCTTGCATCGCCCACTGCATGATGCGCTCGTCCCACCAGCGCCGCTGGAGCATATGCCTGGTCGTTCGATGCTCGAAGAGATAGCGGCCGACCTCGGCAGTGGTGCGTTCGATCGCAGCGCGATCTGCGCTCGAAAAGTCGTCGACGTCGTTCCACAAGTCGAGCGTCATCGCGGTTTGGTCGCCTGGTGCCAGTCGGGTCGGCTGCGGCGGGGCCAGTGGGAGGTGTCCCCCGCTGCGGTCTCGCGGCCGGCCGGCCGGCTGGGGAGCTGTCTCCCGGTCTGCAGGGCGCGTCGCATTTCCTGTTGCTCGCCCTCGTCCAACGGTGCATAAAATTGGATCGTTCCCGAGATCCTGGCTGCCACCCACTGGCCTCCTTTTAGGATGAGGAGGTTGCGGTGATTAGCGGTCACCCGCGCACCACCGCCAACGATCCCCGCCAGGTTCAGCGGATCGGCAGCGGGCACCAACACCCATTCGCTTGCTTGCGTGTCGCGCTGCTGCCGCAGCTGTTCCACGACCGCGTCCTCGGCATATTGCTCGCCTCCTACGTCTGCCACAAACCTCCCGCCCCGGATATCTCCCCGTAACTCCATGCGGCGAAACTCTCGCACCAGTATGTTCCAGCGGGGACAGGCCGATTCGCGTTCGAGCAGGTCACGGAACACGACGCCGTACCGCCGCAGCAAGAGCCTGCACCAATGCTGAATCGCCTCCGACTCGTCGGCCACCGAAACTCCTTCGTCGACAAAACACGACCAGCGACCGGTCGCCGTGTTGCTCGTTACCGCTCGCTGTCTTCGGCGCCCCAGCCGCGCCAACGAACGCAGCGCGGCGAACGTATCGGACGTTGCCAGCCCCAGCGCGGCCAGCTCGCGCAACGCCTCCTCGACTTCGGACGGCAAGCGTGACGACATCGCAATCAGCTCTTGAACGAATCGAGCACCGCGCTGATCTAACAATGCGTAGAGCTCCACGGCCGCCGACATGCCGGGAGAGGGGGCGACACGATCGGCCGGCAGCAGCCAACCGAGATTCGTCCGCAACAAGAGTGAAATGGGGGTTACCCGACTGAGCGTAGCACGGTTGGCCGTTTGCCCGTCGCCGCTGCGCGGTGGGCGAAGTCGTCCCCAGATGACCTCACCTGACAGGAACAGCTGATCGAGCCATTCGGGGTCGTACTCCCGCACGCGCTGTCCGAGCACCGTTTCCCAGGCACCCGCCGGAAGATCGAAACCTTGTAATGTCTGCACCGCTTCGAGCACACCGGAACGACCGGACCATTTCGCTGGCCCCGCGAGCCGGTGTCGGGCGACCAGAAATTTCAGATAGTCTGCTGCGGAAACCGGCTCGATTTGCCGTCGTAGCCGGTCGACAGTCAAGCGATGGATGCGGGCCAGTAGCCGTCGATCGCACCACTCGGTGCCGTTCGCTGCGGCCGCGGAAAACTCGCCGCGCAACACCGTCCCCTCGCTCTCCAAACACTCCAACGCCGCCTCAATCTGCGGCTGTCCAATCACCAGCTCGCGGGCCAGGTCGGCCGCGGTGACGGGACCGCGGCTTTCGAGCAGTCCTCGCAGGAGTTCGACTAGCGCCGCGCTTCGCTCCGGATGCCGATCCAATGACTCCGGCAGCTGAATCACTGGCTCGGCGCGGGCATCCGGAAAGATTGCCCGGATCACCGGCCAGCTTTCACTGGCCACCCACCATTTCCGCTCACCACCGTGAACCACCGTCGCGGCGCGGCCACAGCTCGCTAAGCTGTCGTACCACGTTTGCCAGTCGCCGGTTTGCACTGGCAGTACACCAAGGCTGCGGAGCGCGTCGTGCAGTTCGTCGGCGTCCCGCACGACCGGCCATGCTTCTTGACGAACTTGTTCGATCGCCGCTTCGTCCAGCCGACCGAGATCGCGCACCTCGGAGGGCGCGAGCGTCCGTCGGGTCTGAACCGCGCGGGCACGCCGCTCTTCGAGCGGTGCGTCGTCCAAGAAGGCATACGGGTTGGCGTTCAGCAACTCGTGGCTGAACGGAGACGGCTCGCGTGTCTCGCGCGCCAACAGCTGAACCTCTCCACGGTCGACGTCGGCCAGCATTGCCAACCAGCGGTCCACGTCCATCGCCTCGTGCAGGCAGTCGTACATTGTTTGCTGCACCAGCGGATGAACGGGGATTTCGATGTCACCGTGGTGGTTCTCCAGACACCCGACCGTCTGTGGAAACGCCGAGGCCAGCAAGTCGTCCGACCGAAACCGCTGGATCGGAGGTGGGACTTTTTTCCCTGCCTGGTTGCGCAAGACTGCGAGCGCGCGAGTTACATTCCACCGCCAACGGACTTGGAACATCGGCGCGGCGAGCACGGCTTGTTCGAGCAGGTGCGTGGCGTTGTGCAGCCCGATCATCTTGAACAGAGCATCGATGGGAAAGCTGTGCTGCGGCCCGATTGACAGCAGGACACCGTTGTCGGTGGCCGCCGCTTGCAACTCGAAGTCGAAACTCCGACAAAACCTCTTTCGCAGCGCAAGGCCCCAAGCCCGGTTGATCCGCGCACCGAAGGGAGCGTGGATCACCAGTTGCATCCCACCCGATTCATCGAAGAACCGCTCGAAAACGACCTGGCGGTTGGTCGGTACCAGGCCGATCGCAGCGACTTGGGCGGCCACATAGCGGGCCGCCTGCTCGGCCCCCCAGCTTGTCGTTCCGCAGTGCGCGACGAGCCACGCCACCGCTGCCGCCAGTGCCGCCGTATCTTCATTGTCCTGCGGCGCGTCTCTTGATGTTGCGCTTTTCGCCCCCGCGTGCGCGAGAGATGTCGGATTCGCCGCTTTTTCGGAACCCGAAGCGTCAGCGAGGGAGAGTTTGTGTGCCGACGCAGGTTGTTCCCTCGCTGACGCTTCGGGTTCCGATTGAGCCAAATGCGCAACTTCAATAGGCGCGTCCGCTCCTTCTTCCCCTGACGGCGACGGGGTCGTAGTGCTGTCGGTTTGCAGCCGGTGGGCGACTTCACGCCGGAGCTCAGATAGTTGGTCGCATAACTCAACGGTGCGGCCAGGGGCTTCCCCGAACCAGAAGGGTATCGTGGGTGGAGCCCCCTGGGCGTCGATAACAGCCACTTCGTTCGCCCGCACTTGCAGGATCTGCCAAGAGGTGTTTCCCAACAAGAAGATGTCACCCGCCATACTCTCGATAGCAAAGTCCTCGTCGACCGTTCCCACGAACGTCTTGTCCGGTTCGGTAACGACGCGATAGTCAGCAGTCTCCGGTATGGCTCCACCCGAAGTGATGGCCGTCAGGCGCGCGCTCCGGCGAGCCCGCAAACGGCCGTTGATTTGATCGTGGTGCAGATAAGCGCCCCGGCGGCTCGTTGGAGTGATCCCATCAGCCAGGATCTTGACGATGGCCGAGAAGTTCTCTCGCGTCAGGTTGCGGTACGGCCACGCCCGGCAGACAAACTCGTAGAGCTCGTCATCTTGCCAATCCTCACAGGCAACCGCCGCTACGATCTGTTGTGCGAGGATGTCTAGCGGCGCCGCAGGTATCTCGATCGAGTCCAGCTGACCTAGTTTGACGGCGTGGACCAGCGCCAAGCACTCCAGCAGCTCGTCGCGCGTCAGCGGGAACAGCCGGCCTTTGGGAATCGCGCCCAGGTTGTGACCCGAGCGTCCTACGCGCTGTAAGAACGTCGCGATCGAGCGAGGTGAACCGATTTGGCAGACCAAATCGATGTAGCCAATGTCAATTCCCATCTCCAACGATGCTGTTGCCACAATGGCCTTTAGCTCGCCGGACTTGAGCTTCCGTTCCGCGGACAACCGAATCTCTCGCGAGAGGCTCCCGTGATGGCTGGCCACAGCTCCTGCGCCCAAGAGCTCGGAGAGTCGCAGAGTCACCCGTTCCGCTAAGCGTCGTGTGTTGACAAAGATCAACGTGCTGCGATGGCTGCGCACCAAGTCAGTAATCTGTTCGTAGATTTCACCCCATTGTTCGTGCGTGCAGAGAGCGGCCAGCTCGCTCGGGGGGACCTCGATGGCGAGATCGAGTTGGCGGACATGACCGGAATCGACCACCACGACATCGTTGGCCTCGAGCTCCTGCGGCTTGTGTTGCTTCTGTTGGTACTGCACGCTGCCGCAGGCAGAACCAACTAGGAAACGGGCGATTTCGTCGAGCGGCCGCTGGGTCGCCGAGAGACCGATACGAACCGGCCGCCGGATGGCCAGCTGCGCCAGCCGTTCCAGCGACAACGACAGATGGGACCCGCGTTTGTCGCGCGCGACCGCGTGGATCTCGTCGACGATCACCGTGCGGACTCCGCGCAGCTGCTCTCGCGCCCGTTCAGATGTCAGCAATAGGTACAGGGATTCCGGCGTGGTGACCAAGATGTGCGGCGGCCGGCGGAGCATGGCCTGCCGTTGAGCGGACGGCGTGTCACCGGTCCTCACCGCGACGCGGAGCGGAGCCGGCGCTTCACCTGCTGCCAAAGCCAGGGAACAGATCTCCGAGAGCGGCTGTTGGAGATTCTTTTCAATGTCGTTGCTCAACGCCTTCAACGGCGAGACATAGACTACCTGGATCCCATCGCTGAGCTCCCCGGCCAACCACTGCCGCCACAGGCGGTCGATGCAGACAAGAAAGGCGGCCAGCGTCTTCCCAGATCCGGTCGGCGCGGCAATCAGCGTATGGTGATTGGCAGCGATCGAAGGCCAGCCGAGCTGCTGCGCGTCGGTCGGGGCCTTAAAGCGACTGGCAAACCACTGGCCAATCAACGTGTGAAATTGTTCCATCCCCATTAGAAATCCGGGATACATCGAGCGGACGAGGTATCGAGTCGATTGTCATCTCCCCCAACAGGTGCCGTCAAGTCAGCGAGAAAGCACGGGCAGGGCGAGGGGTTAAGGGGTCGCAGCCGAATTCGCCAGAGCAGTAGCCGAACTCGCCAGAGTTTGGTCGCCGAACCAGAGTAGTAGCCGAACTCGCCAGAGTTTGGTCGCCGAACAACCGTGTAATCGATCGGGAGGGCGAGGCTCCTGCCGAGCCGAGAGTGCAAGCGGCGGGAGAGATGACGATTCTCTCGCCCGGCGTGACCGCCGCGCCGCTCCGGCGCTAGTGGAGCGGTTGTATTTGGCGCCGAGCGTCGGCCAGCACCTGCCGGAACGGCGCGGCAGGGAGTCCGACGCTCACGGATAGCTTCTTGCGCAGCTTGTTCCGGCCTACGGCTCTACAACATCAGCCGCTGGGCGTTAGCCCACGGTTCACCACCAACCGGATGCTAACGCATTCCGGCTGATTTGTAGCCGAACTCGCCAGAGTTTGGCTTGATGCACTGCCGATTCGTCCAAATTCTCGGGAATTCGGCCTACAAGAAATCCTTAACGGCGCAGGGCGTAGGGCCTAAGCAATCTGCCGGGCCAGTTCGACAGCGCCGCGTACGGCTTCCCTTACGACGATGGAATCTGGTTTGGCCTGCCGCGCGGTCAGCTCGTCTTGCAGCATGCTGCGGATCTCCTCAGAACCTGTTAATAGGCCGCCGGTCAGCACCAGCGGAAACTCCTTTGGCAAGTCCAGCCGCCGCTTGGCCGCCAACACCATCTCGGCCAGCGCTGTCGCTGCTCGCTGGACGATCGACCGGGCAACCGCATCACCCTCTTGCCACTGTTCTAGGACCATCGGCGCGAGCTCAGCCAAACGCCGGCGATCCATCTGAGGAGCGTGCAGGGGTGTGATTAGCTCGCGCGGTGCATCGACCGAAAAGTGCGTCATGAAGCTCCTTAAGAGACATGTTTCCGGTCCCCGGCCGTCGGCAAACCTCATGGCCGCCGCCAGGCCGTCGACAACAATTCGATAGGCGCTCCCTTCGTCGCCGTAGCGATACCCCCAGCCACCCACCTTGGCGGTTGTTCCGGTGGAGTTCCGTCCCAGAGCGAAAGAACCGGTGCCGCCGATCAAGGCCACCCCCCAACCTAGTTTGGTGCAGGCCAGCAGCGGCTCGGCGTCATTCGAGAGGTGTAACTGTTCTGCAATGGAGTGTGCCTTGGCCCAGTTTGCGACTCGATCCGACTCGGCATGGCGGTCGGCCCCTGCGATGGCCAAGCATGCAGCGGCCACGGGTTGCGGCGGGATCCCGGCGTCGAGGAAAGCGGCTTCAATGGCCTGCTGGACCGCGGCTAGGGCGCCGGGAAAACCGACGGCCGAGGGGTTGGAGGGGCCGGCCCGACCCCGGCCCAGTACATCCTGATCTCGCGTGGGTTGGCGCAGCGCCAACCAGGCCAATGTTTTTGTGCCGCCGCCGTCCACACCAAGCACGAACTGCCGCGCATTCATTGCTCCTGCTCCAGCGCGTCCCGCAGGTGGCCGCCGGCTTGCGCGAGCAGCTCACGTGCCTGCTCGGGGTTCACTTGCCGCAGGTGGGAGACGATGGCGGTCTTCAACTCGCCGTCGCAGCGATGCAACAACTGCTCGGAATCTTCAGCGGAGAGGCCGGTTAGTTGCCCGGTGATGCGACGGGTCCGTGCCATTAATTTGCTGTTGCTGGCTCGCAGGTCGACCATCAGGTTTCCGTAGGTCTTGCCGAGCCGCACCATGGCGCCTGTGGTGAGCATGTTCAGCACCATCTTGGTAGCGGTACCGGCCTTGAGCCGTGTGGAACCGCTGACCACCTCGGGACCCACGACTGGAGTGATGTTAAGGTCACATTCGTTTGCCAGATCGGAACCATCATTGCAGCTCAGTCCGATGGCGAAGGCGCCTAGACTGCGGGCGTACTGTAACCCACCGATCACGTAGGGAGTACGCCCGCTGGTGGCGATTCCGACCAGGACGTCTTGCTTGGTGAGCCCTATCTCTGCCAGGTCATCGGCACCTCGTTGGGGACTGTCCTCGGCGCCTTCCACAGCCTGGGTCAGCGCCGTGCGACCGCCGGCGATCAGGCCGACGACCATCTCGGGTGGAGTGCTGAAGGTGGGGGGGCATTCGCTGGCATCGAGCACGCCGAGTCGACCGGAGGTGCCGGCGCCCAAGTAGACCAACCGTCCTCCTGCGCGGATCCTATCTGCAATGACTTCGATGGCGTTGGCGATGGCCTCTGCTTCCCGGCCGACGGCGGTGGCGACGCGCGCGTCTTCGTCATTCATGACGCGGACGATTTCGAGTGCGGACAAGCTGTCGATCCGCTCGGACGCTGGATTTCTTGCTTCGGTGGTCAGTTTGTTGAGCATAAGCATAAGGAAGAGGCAGTAGTGAGTTCCTGCTTGGCATTATAACGGCGATCGGCCCCAAAGTAGCAGGCTCACTCCGTGAGCCGTCCGCCTTCGGGACGATTTTCCTTCTGCGAGATCGGTCGACCTACCGAGTGGATGCGACCGGCGAGGCGTGCGCGTCAGTGCCAGGCATGACGTTGCCAGTCGCGAAGTACGCGTCAGTTCTGAAGTGACATCGGGGGTTGTCCGCCAAGTCAAGCGCCGCGCCGGTGACCTTTTCGGGAGGGCGAGGCTCCTGCCGAGCCGTTTCCTTGCGCCCGGCTCCGCGGGAGCGTCGCCCTCCCGAGCGTGTTGCACGACTGTTGCAGTGGGTGTGATGGCGTGTCTCGCCTTGGAACCGCGGCTGATCTGCCGGCCGAGCCGCGTTAGCGGCCGGTTCCCTTCACCATACCAGCCGCCTTGCCGACTACTGAGACGGGTGATCAGCAAGCCGTCGGTGACAACTTCGTCCATCAACTCCACGAAGAACGCATCGCGGATCGATCATCACTTACGCCTCCGCAAGAACACCCCTGGAGAACCTCTTCCTCCGTGATCTCTGTGTCTCTGTGTTTCAAAAAAACAAGACAGAAGAAACACAGAGGCACAGAGGACACAGAGCCGCAACGGCTAAGAAGATGCAGCAGGAGATGGAGACCGAAAGAGGTCGGAAAGTAGCAGGCTCACTCCGTGAGCCGTCCGCCATCAAAAGACTGCTCTTCATGCTCGCCCGATCTACCGCAGATCGCGCGACCGGTAGAAGACCGAGTCAGCGAGCTAGCCCGGATTATTCATGAAGATCGTGGCGAGAGGTTGTAAGTACGTTCGTGGCAAGGAAGGCGAGCAATTCTTCCGCAGGCGTATTGAAGCAATACGTCGAGGGAGAATTGTGAAGCATGACGAAGCCACGGATGGACTTACGACCTCGCAGCAGATCGCTCATGAATAATTCGGGCTAGATCGGTTGTGGGCCCGATGTGGTTACACAACAAGCATCAAGTAAATGGTCAATATGGTCGCGACATAGGCAGTGATCAGCTCCGATCAGCTACTAGCTCGCTGATCGATTGGTAACCGTTCACGGGAATTCGATTGATCTTGGTGGATTTGGTGGTTTGGGACTATTCTGATTGCCGTCATGGCGGACGGCGAACAACAAACTGGATGTGCCCGTTGTGCAGAATTGGAGGCACGTGTCGCGGCATTAGAGGCCGCGTTGGCGCAGTCGCGGAAGAACTCGAGCAACTCTTCCAAGCCTCCCTCCAGTGATATTGTCAATCCTCCCAAGAAGGGCAAGAAGAAGGGTGGCGGTAAGAAGCGAAAGGCCGGCGGCCAACCGGGTCATGAGCGACACGAACGAACCCCTTTCACCGAAGACGAGATCGATCAAACCTGGATCTGGTATTACGGTGAATGCCCATGCTGCCACGGCAAACTCGTGGACACCGACGAGCCAGCACGCACGATGCAGCAAGTGGAACTGCCACCGGTATCGGTGACCATCGAGCAGCACGAAAGCCGGCCACAACGGTGTGCTCATTGCGACAAGGTCTTCTACCCTGAGTTCCCCGAGGAATTCCGCAGAGCAGGGCTGGTAGGACCAAGGCTGACGGCCCTGGTGGGGTTTCTCAAGAGCGTCTGCCACATGTCCTTTGGGACGATCCGCAAGTACTTTCGCGACGTGATCGGTGTCTCCATCAGCCGTGGCATGCTCCGCAAACTGGTGGGAAAAGTGGCTGACAGCCTGCTGGAACCGTACGAAGCTCTGCTGGCGATGTTGCCCCAGGAAGATCGTCTGAACGTAGACGAAACGGGCCACAAAGAGAACGGACAGCGGATGTGGCCTGGTGTTTTCGCGCGTATCTCTTCACGGTCTACAAGATCTCACCCTCGCGTGGCAGTGAGGTGCTGCTCGAGGTTCTGGGCCGGGAATTCGACGGTGTGTTGGGCTGTGACTATTTCAGTGCCTACCGCAAGTACATGAGACTGAATGAGAACGTGCTATTGCAGTTCTGCCTGGCTCATTTCATTCGCGATGTGAAGTTCTTGGCCAACCATCCGAACAAGCGGAATCAGGCACATGGGCAGCGTTTGTTGATCGATTTACGAAAGCTGTTTCGCGTGATTCATCGCCGTGACGAAGATACCAGCGGGCGCACCTTCCAAGCCGCCCTGGAGTCAGCCCGTGACACCTTGGTTTGGAACGCCACGATGGAATCACCTCACACCCAAGAGGCGTTGGCGTTGGAAGAGCGGTTCTTCCAGCACACCGAGAGCTACTTCCGATTCATCACCGAACCCGGCGTCGAACCAACGAACAACTCAGCCGAACAGGCCATCCGATTTGTGGCCATTCATCGGCGAATGACCCAAGGAACACGAAGCCAGGAGGGACGAGCCTGGTGCGAACGGATCTGGACCGTCATTCAAACCTGCAACCAGCAATCACGCTCCGTGTTTGAATTCTTATCCGCGGCAGTCACCGCGCACTTTCGATCCGAGGAAGCGCCTTCCCTCGCGCCAATCTCGAATCTCGCGCCGGATACATCCTGATCCGTGCTTTGAGCTTCACAGCCGACGACACCTCCGTCGCCCTTGCGCGCCGCTAATAGCCGCACCGTGCTAGCCAACCTCCGCGTTGCAAAGAAACCGGCGAAATCCTGTGAACGGTTACTCAACATCAAGAAGTCGCTCACTGCGCAGCCTCAACTCAGCTTCGCGGACCTGCTTGAGCTTCTGCTCTAGGCCAGTATCTCCGTTGAGAAGTTTCATAAGTCCATTAAGACCATTGTGAACATCTCGCCGTGTCGCTATTCGAATCGTACTGCCAGTTTGATCTACATGGCTAATCGACATCTTGATTTCGAACGGCAGGTTTCGTGAAAGGAACGCCTCCACCTCTGACACTTTCGAGCGGGGAACTCTGTACGTCCTGTTCACAACTTCTAAACTTGAGTCGCGGATACTCTTGGCATCGACAGCGCCTGATTCCTCAACGCCCTCCAACGATGCGACTAGACAAAAACACAAAACTGCAAAGAACGCAACACGTTTCATCACGATATCTCCTGTCATTCGGAGGGCTCGTCACCACAAAACTCAGTGTACGCGTCTGCCACGGTCAGCCAGCCAGCTCCATTCTTTTTCTGCAGTAAACACTCAACATTGTAACAACTACTGCTGCCCGCATTCAGCTCCGTTTGCCCGATGTACGCGAGATGCTTCTGCCCAGCAGGTACAGTTGCGCCAGGATCCTGCGTGGTAAGGTACGTAGTTCCCCACTCGTCCGGATCGAGCAACCGTTGTTCTGTAAATTCCGTCAACCTTGTTTTCACAGTTCTGAAATAGTTGGAGCGGCTTCGCCGCCGTTTTCTTTTGCGTTCACGCAGACCGGGGGGCTCATTGCCGCCCCGTCTGGTCAAAGAATAGGAACGGGCTCAGATGCAGTGATCAGGCAGATTCTTGAGAGGCAATGACCACGGTCGTTGAGCGAGATGGGCGAGCGTGATTTGGGTTCACGAGGATCGATTGGGCTGTTAGTGACCGGAATTCCTCAGCGCCAGTGCACATCGGTCGTGTGACACATTCTTTGAGAATCTGACAAGCGAGCTTTCTGTTGGCCTAAGCGGCTGTGCGGTGGTAGTAGCGCAACATTCCGCCCAGCCGCTTGCTGCATTGAACCTGTAAGCTCGCGTTGTGCTGGATCGATTCGTCCCTGGGCTCGATCATGACGTTGCCCAGCCCTTGGTGCGGTCTTTCTCGGTGATAATGTTCCAGGTAGCTCTTGACAGCCCTGCGCAGGGACCGCTCGCCGAAGAAAATCATACGATCCAGGATCTCTCCTTTGAGGGAGCCGAAGAACCGCTCCAGATGAGCGTTCAAATTGGGACTTCGCGGCGGCAGCCGTACAGGCTCGATCTGTTCGCCCTGGAGGATCTCCCGGAACTCTGAGCAGAACCTGGTATCCCGATCCATGATCAAGTAGCGTTTCCCGTTGAGGAACCCGTCTTGGAAGTTGGTGAGTTCTTTGGCCACTTGCTTCATCCAGACTTGATGGGGCTGGGTCGTGCATCCGGCCCAATCCGCTGGAACTGTACACCACCTCGGCCAACGTCTGTGGCACCCTGGATGTTCAAGCCAACAACGGCACGATTCACGAGAGCCTCAGTAGCAGCCCGCGCTCGTCGACGGTTACTGTCTCGTCGACCGCAGACTGCACCGTCCGCTTTTCCTTCTCCCACACCGGCAGCGACGGCTATTCCACCACCGCGCAGCTCGGCACCAACGTCTTCATTCCCAGCCAAACGCCGCAGACGTTTACCGTCCAGGCGGAACTCGACAACGACCACTCAGACGAACAGCTCGTCGTCACCGCCACGCCCGTGGGCGAGGGGGATATCGACGACGAGGACTATGTCTCCGAAGATCCCGGTGGAGCGAAGAGCGACAATATCACGATTGTCGACGCCAACAATGGCAGCTCACAGTGCAGCATCGAGATCAACAACAGCGGCAATGGCAGCAGCGAGCTATTTGAAGGCAGTACGATGACGTTGGCGATTGACACCATGGGCAACTGCTCGGGGAGCATGCAGGTTGACTTCGTACCCAACGGTACCGGTGCGCAGTCCTCGGACTATGAAATACGGCACAACGGTAGCCCGGTCACACTGCCCATCAACCCGTTTGCCTACCCCGGCAGCTTGGAATTGGAGCTGTTCACCGACACGACCAGCGAGCCGAACAGCTGGTTTGACTTTACGGCCACGCTGCCCGGAGGGATCAACGCCTCGCATCGTGTCGACCTCCGCGATTACATTCCCTGCTCGTATACCCTGGCTGCGGACGACGCCACGCTTTACGAGCGGGACGCACACCCTTGGGTAGAGACCGATATTACGGTCACGGCCACCGGCAGCCCCTCGGCCTGTGCCAACACGGTCAGCGTCGACTGGGCCGGTAACGGCGGCGATGGTGCCGCCGAGCCCTTCGACTTTGACGTCCGCACTGTCGGCGGAGCGGTGGTCCAGACAGGTCATCACGTCCAGCTGGCCGGCTCGCCCGGCAACCTGGCGGGTACGCTCACACTGCGGGTGCACGCGGATTCGATCGTCGAAACGCAGTCCAGCAGCGTGACCTTCGACATCCAGTCGACAGTCACCGAAACGGTCACGATCAGCGATGACGACGGCAGTGTGAACGGTAAGCTGAGCTACACAGCGCCTGAGACGGCTGCCGAAGAGGCCGCCAACTTCTACTACTGCACGGCTGAAACGCACGGCGAGCTGACCGTGAAACCGGTCTCAGGCCAATCCTGGACGGGGATCGATAAGCTGACCTTCAAGCTCGGCGGCACAGCCGTTTACGGGACGGATTACGTCGTCGCCGCACCCGGCGGCAGCAGCTACACGGTCAATGTGACGGCGCCCTACGTGATAGTCGACTTGGGCGGCACACCGCCGGCCGAGGTCGACCTGCTGATCGACCCCAGCCCCGATGACGACGAGACCGAAGGCGATGAAACGGTCACGCTCGAGCTGCTGACCGCGGCGCAAGGGACCGACACCCGCACCGTCACTATTGGCGATGAACTGGAAGCACTCACGATCATCGCCACCGATGCGACCGCGACGGAGAACAACCAGGATCACGGCGTCTTCGCCGTGCGGGCGGCCGATGGTACCAGCCCGCTGTGCACGCAAGTCCGCTTGGTCCTGGACACCACCGTGGCCAGTAGCGCCTCGCCGGTCAACTCCTCGTCGCCCCGGGACTACCAACTTCAAGAGTCGCTGCAAAGCGACTTCCTCTTGGTGACCGATGAAGGCGGCGGCTCTTACAGCGCGGCGCCCTTCCCAGAAACCCATATCGCCCTGACCGGTCAGACCCAAGTGCTGATCGATGTGATCCCCGATGACGACAGCGACCTGGAGGGAGCCGAGATCGTGCGGGCCCAGGTCGAAGCCAGAAACCTTTGGGTCCCCGGCACGTGGCTGCGGTCCCCCGACGTGGCGGACGTTACCATCCAAGACAATACGCCAGCCGCCATCTTGGATGCGGAGATCGAGATCGATCTGGAGCCGGACAACGAGTGTGTGGTCTGCAGCAGCGGTGTGGTCGGGGTGGACCTGCAAAGCGGTAGCCCGTCGGTGCCGATTGTACCTGGTTTTCTGGAGTTCTTGGGCGAAGGCACGCACGGCACTCAGCCGGTTGTCCGCGGCCAGTTCGAAAAACCCTCAGGCGGTTGGCCGTCCACGATCACGGTCAAGGTCGAGGTCGACGACTGGGACAATAGCGGCTCGATCCATCCGGACCTGACGCAGCAAACGCCTCCCACCTTTACGCTCAACACGGCCTCTTACGGCGATTCGATTTCCTTTGCCGTGCCGGTCGACGTCGAGGGCCTGGACACGGGGTCTTACCGTGTAAAGCTGATCGGCACCGGCGGCAGCGAGCAGTGGACAGCGCAGGCGTCCCACTTTCTCATCAACCGCTGGGACAACAACGATATCGCCCCGGGGCTCGCCTTTTCGTTCCTCAAACAGATCGTGCCGGACACCAAAGCCTATCTCAAAGGCAGCGGCGGCAGCGTGATTGAGAAGGACGGGGTGGCCCTCGTCCGTGGCGATAACTCGGTCTCCTGGTACGAGGAAGAAGCTACTAACCAGTACAAGACGCCGCCCGAGTCGGTATCGGACCTGACCGTCTCGGGAGACCTTTACATCGTCACCGATCGCTTTGGCAACGAAGACCACTTCGCCAAGAACCAGTTCAGCGAACTGGTGGGTGGCGTCTCCAAGACCTGGCACGTGGGGCAGCACTACAAGAGCTTCGACCGCAACGGCGATGCCATGCTGTTCGTCTACAATAGCAGCCAGCAGTTGGAGAGCATCACCGACCCGCTGAATCGCACCACGAACTTGGCGTACAACCCGCAGGGGACACTGCTGACCGTGACGCTCACCGACTTCGCGGGGCGGGTCACCACGCTCAGCTACGATACTTCGACCGCTTCTGCCCCCGAGCTGGAGGTGCTCTATCCGGATCCGGATATCGGCTACGACGTGGGACCCCAGCCCAAAGACACGTTCTTGTTTAACAGCCAAGATCAGCTGCTCAGCATCACGCGTGATGCGCAGGGCAGCCCGGGCAGCGTCAACCAGTACACGCTGGATACGGGCAACGCCAATTTGGACGGCATTTCGGTGCTGGCGCCAACTGGGGTTGCTCCTAATCGGGGTCACCACAGCGCCAGCTGGCAGAACCCAGTCCGCCAGCTGGATGTCGACCGCAGCGGCAGTGAAACGGGCGATGACATTCAGGAGGTGATCGACGATGTGGATAGCCAGGGGCTGGGCGCGATCGATCCCAACCGCGAACCGGGCTCCGGCTTTGTCGATACCAGCGGCGACGGCGTGGTCAGCGCGCTCGATGCAATCTTGGTGATCAACCACGTCGCGGGGACCGGCACGACCGGCAGCGGCGCCAATCCGGACTATAACGAGCCGGAAGATACGCCGGTCAGCTACACCTATACGCCCGACGTTTCGACCGACTCGCTGCCCAACGGCCTGCTGTTGACCGAAACTCGCAACACGGGCCGGGGGAACCTGATCACCGAATACGATTACTACGACGGCAGCGAAACGGACGGCGCCAGTGGCCCCGTGCGGGCAGGCCGCTACGGCCTGGTCGAGACGATCACCTATGCCAAAGGTACCAGCGATGAGGCGTCCGTCTCGTTCAAGTACGATGCCAATGGGAATGCGACCCAGTACATCGACGAGATCGGACGGGTCACGAAGTTCGAGTTCGACCACCTCGATCGGTTGGCCAAGCTGATCTCGGCGGATCCCGACGGGACGAGCGGTCCCGAGCAGTCGCTGGTGACCGAATATGTCTACGATGCGTTCAGCAACATTGCCCGCACGACGGTTCGCAACTTCAACCCGGTGTTCGACGCGGACGGGGATCCGAGTACCGATCCGGATACGGTGCACACGACCTGCTCTTACTACGACACGATGGACCGGCTCGTGTGGCAGGTGGACCCGCACCCAGACCAAGATACAGACCTCGCCAGTTGCCAGCTGACGTCATTGCCACCCAGCTGGACGGCAGCGCAGACGGGCATTTGGGCGGGCCGGCCGATCACCCATTACAGCGCGTACGACGGCAACAGCAACTTAGAGTCGGTGACCGACGCGGAAGGCCGCACGACGGACTTTGTCTACGACGACCTCAACCGTCTGACGCAGATCACTCAGCCAGGTCTGTTGATCGAGCCCAATACGGATGCCTCGCTGTCGACCGGGCACGGGGAAGTGCTGGCCACGGGCAACCGTCCGGTGACAACGTTTGTCTATGACAACTTGGGCAACCTCTGGTCGAGCACCGATTCGCTGGGTAACACGACCGAGTTCCGTTACGACGCTTGGAACCGTCCGCTCTCGATCAGCGAGCCTCAGCTGTCTGGCGGCGCGACGGCGGTGACCACCTTCGACTACTCGAAGCTGCAGTACGGCTGGGTGCATCGAATGACCGATGCCGAGGGCCGGATGACCGAGACCCAGCTGGACTTTATCGACCGCTTGGAATACGTGGCCCGTCCGGCGGATGTGGACGGCCGTCAGCCGACCACCTGGTACGACTACTATCGGGACAGCCAGCTATTGAGGACGGTGGATGCCGAGGGCAATGCGACCAGCTACACATACGACGACCGGGCTCGGTTGGAGACGGTGGTCCAGCCCTCGGTCTGGGACGCGGTCCAGGCGCAGAACGTGCAGCCGACGACGACCTACGTCTACGACGCGGCCAATCAGCTGACCAAGGTGATCGATCCACTTTCTCGGGAGACGACGTATGGCTATGACGACTTGGGCCGCATCGAGCTGGTGACGCCACCGGATCCGGACAATGCTCCGGGAGGTGAACTACCGCCCACAATGCAATACACCTACGATGCGGCGGGCAACCTGCTGCAGACTACCGACGCCTTGAGCCACACGATGGGCTACGTGTTACCGACCGAATTGCGGTCGCACTTTTTGCCGAATTACGGCGGTAGAGATATTGGCGGCTTAGCAGGTAGGTTTGCCGAATTGTTGTGAAAACTGGAGTAGCTGGTCACGACGGTTTTAGGCTGACGGGTCGATGTGGTTCTCCGTCAGTGTTTGGTGGCTGAAAGTGCGATCGCTCGGGAAGAACGACCGCACCCCAGCGCGGATTGTTCGGATCAGAGTAAAATCGACTCGCTCATGGTTGTGACCTGCTGCGACGGTCCTGGTGTTGCCGGAGCCATTGCTCCAACAGGTCGACAGCCGGCAGGAAGTCCCAGCCGAGCGCGATCAACAAGTCGATATTGTTCCAATTGCGGCCACAGCAGAAGCAGTGCGCCAAATTATTGCGGGGGTTGACGGTGGCTCGCAGCTCTTCACAGGCGGGACAGAGAAAGCGGAAGTAGCCTTCGATCTGCTTGGAGATCGGACCGTGCTCGCCGAGCCGCAGAATCGTCACCTTCATCGGCAGGTCGTTGCGAATCGCTCGCAGTAATTCGCGTGTGATCATCATGGAGTCCCTTATTTTGAGCTGGGGTGTCAAGTTGGATCAGAAGTCGGTCAGGTCGACTTCCTTTTGCCAGTGCGGCTGGAGGAGAACGCGGTTGACCAAATCGATATCGATCGTTCTGCCGGCGGACGCTCGGACCGCTTCGAGCATCGCGGACAGACAGAGATT
Organism: Pirellulaceae bacterium; assembly: GCA_965223305.1. Classification (GTDB taxonomy): domain Bacteria; phylum Planctomycetota; class Planctomycetia; order Pirellulales; family Pirellulaceae; genus CBDCWT01. The sequence goes on from CBDCWT010000036.1 coordinate 235,029, forward strand.
GCGGCATTTGCGCAGAACGCCGTCGGCGGAACGGATGATCAGGTCGGTGGCGGCTTCGGTAAACGTGTTGTGAGCCAGTCCGATGCGCTCGAGTTCGCGATGGATAAAGTCGCGCATGCTGTCGTCGTGCAGCCGCTTGGTGATCACGGAATAGGTCACGCGGCTCTTGAGATCCTGGTTCACCGCCAGGTCGAGATGGGTGAGCAGCTCGACTTGGCCGATCAGGATCAGGTTGTGGTTCTTGGGAAAGTCTTCGAGCAACAGGCGGAGTTTCCGCAGGTTGTCCATGTCCATTAGGTGAGCGTCATCAATGATCGTCACCAACATTTTTCCGGTGCAATTGAGCGTGAACGCCTGTTCGATCAATCGGCGTTCGCACTTGAAGGCAGAGCTTTCGAACTCGATGCGAAAGGCTTCGCAGAGAATCTTGACCGTGTTGGTGTAGGTGTGCAGCGTCCGCGCGACCGTGGCCACCAGATGCTCTTTCTCGGGGAGCCGCTTGAGCGATTCCTTGATCACGGACTTGCCGGTGCCGGGCCGGCCGACCACCAGGCAGAGCCCACCTTGCTGGCAATGCACTTTGAGCGTGTCATAGATTTCCTGTTGATGACGAAGCAGTTCGATGTCACGGAGTGCGAAAGGATTGTCGGTCAGACCGAAATAGGAACGGATCATGGGTGTTGATACCTCACAGAGAAAGTCATTTGGATAGAGCGGATCTGAAAATCGTTTGGCGTCCGGGAGCGCGATTCACCGGGAACCCGTGCCGCGGATCCGCGCAATGTAAGTGCGACACGCACTAGAAACGGCCAGTGGGGCTACGGTTGTTCTTTTCTGCGTGCTAGACCGTTGGCGACCGCGTCCAGCAGTCTGGCCTGTCCGATGCGTCGGCCCTTGTCGTAGACGATGACCGCGCCCTTGCGACCACGTTCGTAACGCAATTCAACCTTCTCGCCGCGCAGGTCGACGGGCGTCTCGTAGCGGTCACCCCGAAAACTGAACGTGTTGTCTTTTTTGACCGTGCGGATCGCCTCGGCATAAAACAGTTCGTCGGTGTCTTCGGACGGAGACAGGAACCGGATGCGGGACAGGTCCATGCCGAAACGGTCGATCGGCTTCATGCCGAGCGTCGAATGCGGGGCGGCGTTGTACTCGTGTTCGACCCAGTGCGTGAACTGCTTGTTGAGTTCAGCGAGTGAGGAGAGGTCGAGCTTTTGCACGAGAAACTGGTCGCGGACGCGGCGGAAGAACCGTTCGATCTTTCCCTTGGCGGCGGCATCTCGCACGGCCGTATGGCGAAGAATGCAGCCCACACGGGCACAGATGAGCGTGATCTCCTGGCAACAGTAGATGGAGCCGTTATCGACCAACAACTGCTCGGGCACACCCCGTTTGTAGAACGCGGCGCGGAGTGCTTGGATCATCGATTCGGCGTTTTCGTCGAAAAAGAACTCTCCGTGAGACAAGACACGACTGGCGTCGTCGATGAAGGCGATCAGTTTGACTTGCCGCCGCTGCACGTGGGGGCCGAACATGGTATCGGCCTGCCACAGCTGGTTGGCGTATTGCATGCTGAAGGCGAGTCGGCGTTTGTTGCCGCTGACGTCTTCTTTGAGCAGCTCGTACTCGCGGACGAATCGGCAGAAGGTTGTGAGTGCGATTTGGTCGGCCCGCAAGAGTCCTTTCTCGATACAGAAGCGATAGATGGCGGACTTGTTGATACGCTTCTGATGGAAGTGCGGTAAGGCAGCGTTGATCGCTTCGAGCACTTCCTCGGGCGTCACTTTGCGCGGCTGACCCTTGTCGGCTCGCGCCTGGCTGTTCATCGCGGTGACGCCGTAGTTTTTGTAGCGGTAGTACCACGTCTGGATGGTCCGCCAGGTGAAACGGTGTGGCTCTCCCTCTTCATCGAGAAACGTCATCTTTGCGACGTTGTGGATTCTTTCGTGCCGCGTTTTGCCCTCGACGACATCAATCGCGCCGAGCACTTTCATCTTGAGGTAGACCGAGGGTCGCTTCATGGTTCACTCCTTGCTAAACGGGTTTCCGGGACATGCTGGTGGCAGAGTCTATGCGAGCGTTGCTGGGCGAGTCGTCGTCGTGTTGCGTTGTTCGAGCGGTACACTTGAGCGGCGCGTGGATCGTGCGCTGGCAATTTGGTCGCGCGGCTGGCAGCAAAGCGTGGCCACGGCCGCCAACGAAGGAGGCGACGAGTTAAACGGCGCAGTTAGCGCAGTGCTCGGCGATCGGGTGGCAAGTACGAGAACCGAATCCGCGTGTCACACAAAGAAGGTTTGCAGTGTGACTTGATAGGCGGCAATGGGATCCAGAGGATGCTGGCTGAAGGCAGCTTGCAGGTGAGCGAGGGTGAGTTCCGCCGGTTGCCGCGACGCGATCTGGGGCGGCTTGCACAAGCTGCCCAACGCGGTGCGGATCGCGGTTTGGGCTTGTTGAAAGCGTTTCCAGATGCGGTAGGCCGCGGAATCGCTCAGTCTGCATGCGAGGCTTCGGAAAGCTTGCCGTTGATTGCCGGTAAGGGCGGCTTGCTGGAGAAACTCCCACAAGCTGTCGGCGCAGAGAAAGAGCCGTTGGATTTTATCGGCGGTCCAGATACTGAAGGTTCGCCCGCAGCCGCTGGCACGATTCCGGTTGGTGCAGAAGACACGCTGAGCTCGGATGGTCTTGCCGCGCAGATGCATTGCGTCATAGCCTCGCAAGAAGCCGTGTCGGATCAAGGATCCGGTTTGTTTGCAATGCGGACAAGCGATGATTTTCAGCTTGGAGAGCTGGGCATCGACTTCCTCTTGGGAACTGCAAATCCTCCGCCACACGATTCGTTACCACTGAATGACGTCCCGAACAAAACGCGATCCATTATACGCTGCTGACTCGCTGTCCAAAGATCACGAAAACCGTCGCATAGCACATCGGAGGCGGGGTACGATGTCGTTGACAAAAGAGGCGGGCTGCGAGACGCCGCGGCGAGGTGCTGGATGCGGCAGGCGGCGGGGTGCGGGAGCTTGTCGAACTACCGGTGTAACCAACAGATCGAACTGCAATCACAATTCGGCAGGGAACAGCCCCAAAGTACGATCGGAGCGGGGTACGTAACAATTAACTCAACTCACAAAGAACTCCAGATACGGCTGAGGTGGCACCCGACGCTGAAGGGATCGAAAGATGCTGCACGAGCTCGTGTTGGGAGGGGTGGGACAACTGTAAAGCATCCAACGCCAAAGAAAGGTGGGCCTCATCATCATGGCGTGAAGCAAGATGGAACAAAGGTCCGTGCTCATGGACGAATATCCAAAGAACAATTAGCGACGGTAAGAGAACGTGGATCGGATTGGCGCATGTAATCCCGCAGGTAGGTAATGACCTTCTTGACGGTGCGGCCGGTGCATTTGTTCCGATTGTTGGATTAGCCAGCGATGAACATGAATTTGCATCAGATATAGCAACGCTTTTGGTGACGTATGGATTTGATGTCTCCGCCGTCGAGGACATCGAGTTGCTCGAGCGCCGCCGCGCACACAGCGCGGTTGAAGAGGATATTGTCATACTGGCTGCGAGTTTGACTGCGGAGAATCCGCTTGCGATGGGAGATTTTGAGGCTTATGAAAACGAGTAGTTCCGTTTGGTCAAGAAATCGGAACGAGCTCAGCTGCAGTCAGCAACTCGTACTCGCGTACGAACCGGCAGAAGGTCGTAAGTGCGATTTGATCGGCCTGCAAGAGTCCTTTTTCGATGCAGAAGCGGTAGATGGCGGATTCGTTGATCCGCTTCTGATGGAAGTGAGGTAAGGCGGCGTTGATCGCTTCCAGCACTTCTTCGGTGTCACCTTGCGGGCTTGCCCTTTGTCGGCCCGCGCATGGCCGTTCATCGCGGTGACACCGTGGTTCTTGTAGCGCTACGTTGGCCCACGGTTCCTACAAAGTCGAATGCTAACGCATTCCGGCTGATTTGTTTGACCGTGGAACGCGCTCAGACTTCGATATACACGTCTATCGCCCAGGGCGCCAGCACGGTCGGCAACGTCACGCGGAGCGTGACGTCTACGTAGTCATCACGCTCCGCGTGATGAAGCATCGCATGTAGCGTGAATTCTAAGATGGTCCGTCCGACCTCTCGAAGCACGTCCTCCAATCGGAGTTCAAATAGCTCGGTCGTCTTGGGCGTCGGCGAGCCGCGTGAAAAAACATCGTACCGCCGCGACAAGTCGCCAAGCCAGCGGCACCAGACGAATCATCAAATTACTCGGGACAGCGACAAGAAGGGATTTCTGGGGTCAAGAATCCGATGTAATCTGTGTCATCGCGTCCGTTCCTTCTGGGTTATTTGGCTGCGAACCAAAATCGCCTATCAAGACTCGGACGCCTTTTTTTCTCCAACACCAATCCTCCGTGCTAGCAATCTGTCCAACCTGATACTGGGCGGACTGCACCCCGTACGGAGTCTCGAGAATGGTAGAGACTTACTATGGCTCATGGGACAGTTTGAGCTTCGCAGTGGCTGTTACGTTACGCAGCCTTTGGCGCGGTTTGTCTCGGTGATAATTTTCCGGGTAACTTTTGACAGCCCTGCGCCGGGACCGCTCGTGACAAGATAGACTGACCGAGGCGCGGAGCAAGACACCGAGAAGAACTCGGCCAGTCCGGCTGGCGTGCCCGATTCCAGGGACTAGCTCAGCATGAGGATCACGTTCCGTTTCGGCCTCTACGTATTGGACGAAGACTCCGACCGGGAAATCCCAGTTCCGGTCGAGTTTCATGAATGGCAGTACTCAGCAGATCGCATGGAGAGTTATCTTGATGCGCAGCTCGCTGACGAGGGTGTGGTGGGCGGCGAAATCCGAGCTGTGGTTGATGAAACAAGAACCCAACTTGAGGTTGCCTTCTGGTTGCCTTCGCAACCGAGCAGTACGTTGATTCGTCACCTGCAGGCGGACACGATCGGGCAGCTTGAAGATGGAATCGGAGAAGGGGGATTCGAGTGTGAACTGGACGGCAGGTGTCTCCTGCTGTTCGCGGACACATCGGACGTGGTCGTCGAACTGCGCGAAGACGGCCGGATGATTGCGCCTCCTTCGAAGATCGCAATTTCGGCGCGCGATGGCGACATGGCGTCTCTCGGGCGTGAACTAGAAGAGGCCACGGGAGAAGTCAACGCCTTGCATCAGGGTTTCGCCGGTTTGCACTTGGCAATTCTGTTCGGACGTATGGAGGCCATCGAGCTACTTCTCAAGTCAGGAGCGGATGCTAACCAAGTCGACGTGGACGGGAAGGCGCCGCTTCATTTGTGTGCTTTGTCGAATTCTCTGAACGAGCAGCAGAGCTGCCTGGTCGCTGAACTACTGCTCGCAGCTGGCGCGGACCCAGCTGCGTTGTCAGAGGAGGGAAACACAGCGAAAGACTATGCCCTGGTTCGAGGAAAAGTCCAAATGGCGAACCTGCTCTCCAACACATGACTGGAGGGTCACAGTCGAGCTGGACCCGTAATCGTTCACGGAAGTGGAAGGCCGCGCGAGGGACGGCCGCCTCCTACTCAACAAAATAGAATCGGACCAGGAGGCCGAACAAGACGACGAGGGCGAACCAGTCAAAAATAGTAAACCGAACCGGAAAGTGGAAATCCGGTTTGATCAAAAAGACAAGGAGCTTGACAATGTGGCGCCAAGTAATTCGCTCATCGTCCCAACTGCCTCGCTCGCGATCGTCCATGTGCAGTTTCTTGAGTGCGACAATCTGGTAAAAGGCAATCAAAGGCCCCGGCACGCTGCCATTTGCAGTGCCCGGAGCAGTGCGTGGTCACTCCGAGATCGGTGGAAGCACAGCCAACCTTGGACCTTCAGTAGCTTACATCCGCTGTCGGCTCGAGGATACGCCCGGATTTCAATCCCAGATAGCAAGGCCGACTGACCGGGCGTGATTTTGCGATGTCAGCCGCTGCGTTAGCCCACTGTCCTACAAAACCGGCTACTAACGCATTCCGACTGATTTGTTTGACCGTGGAACGCTGTTAGCCGGGATTATTCATGAAGATCGTGGCGAGAGGTTGTAAGTACGTTCGTGGCAAGGAAGGCGAGCAATTCTCCCGCAGGCGTATTGAAGCAATACGTGGAGGGGGAATTGTGAAGCATGACGAAGCCACGGATGGACTTACGACCTCGCAGCAGATCGCTCATGAATAATTCGGGTTAGACTTCGATTCACGTCCATCGCACAGGGCGCCTGCACGGTTGGCAACGTCACGCGGAGCGTGACGTCTACGTAGTCATCACGCTCCGCGTGATGAAGCATCGCATGTAGCGTGAATTCTAAGATGGTCCGTCCGACCGTACACTGGGCTAGTAGACACCAAACTTGTCAGCACCAGTCGCTAACGAGTAGCATAGGTCACAATCGACGCGTCCTTTCCGACGTGAAGCCATCTTTCCGACGTGAAGCCATGCTTGCAGCGCCTGTTGTCAGGAAGGAAGCTCGGCTGATGACGATCGAGCTCTGCGCGCTCTCGAGACGCGATTTCGCCTGCAGGCAGCCGAAACCGAAAGACAAAACTTGAAACTGGCCATCGGCGAGATCGATCTGGCGGTCCTCTGCCTCTATATCTGCGCCGCCGTCTTCATCGGGATCTGGGTCGGCCGTGGCCAACGCGATCTCTCTGGCTATCTACTCGGCGGACGCGATCTACCGTGGTGGGCGATCCTAGGGTCGATCGTTGCCACCGAGACAAGCACCGCCACCGTGCTGAGCGTGCCCGGCGTCGCTTTCGCCAAAGAGACTGGTGATCTGGGGTTCTTACAGCTCACCTTCGGCTACATCCTCGGCCGCACACTGATCGTCTACTTCCTGCTGCCGCTCTACTTTCAGGGCAAGCTCTTCACGGCCTACCAGGTACTGGAGGATCGGTTCGGCGGTGCGACGAAGAAAACCGCATCGTTGATCTTCTTGGTGACCCGAAACCTGGGCGACGGCCTCCGGCTGTTTCTAGCCGCCGTTGCCCTGCAGAAAGTGATGGAGACTTGGCCGCTCGCCAGCTGTGTGATTGCGATGGGTGTCGTGACAATCGTCTACACCGTCTTCGGAGGCATGAAATCGGTTGTCTGGAACGACTGCATCCAGCTGGTGATTTACATGGTCGGAGGCGTCATCGCGGCCTGGATCATCTTGAGCCGGCTTCCCAGCGGCTGGGAAACGCTGCAGGCCTACGGTCTGGAACACGGCAAGTTCCAGGTCATCGAGTGGCGGTTTCTGATCGGTGACCCGTATACCATCTGGGCCGGTGTCATCGGCGGCATGTTCCTGACCTTGGGTACGCACGGAACTGACCAGATGATGGTGCAGCGTTACTTGTGCGCCCGTTCACAAGTCGACGCCGGCCGGGCGTTGATTGCCAGCGGTTTTGTCGTGCTGCTCCAGTTTCTGCTCTTCTTGCTGTTGGGCGTGGGGCTGGCCTGTTTTTATGACCTCGAGTATCCCGGCCGAGTATTCGAAAAGGACCGGGAATTCGCCACTTTCATCGTCGAAGAAATGCCGAGAAATATCGGGATCGTGGGGCTGTTGCTGGCTGCCGTGTTTGCCGCCGCCATGTCGACTCTCTCGAGTTCACTGAACTCGTCCGCCAGCGCCGTGGTCAACGACTTCTGGGCAGCCAATCGGGCCAAAGAGGAGTCGGCCGAGAGTTTAGTACAGACAAGTCGGGTCGTCACCATACTGTTTGGAATCCTGCAAATCGGCATCGGTATTGCCGCTGACCGTTTCGACAGCCGAGTCGTAGGGAGCGCGCTCTCGATCGCCGGATTTTCAGCCGGGTTGCTGCTGGGCGTTTTCGCCCTGGGGGTTGTCACCCGGCGCGTTCAGCAGTCCGCTTGCTTAATCGGGTTGTTGGTCGGACTTGTCACTTTGCTGACGGTGGCGTTCGTCCTACCAAGGTTCAACTTGGCAGTTGCCTGGCCGTGGTGGGCGCTGATCGGGGGGGCCGCGACCTTCTTGGGTGGGGTGGTGAGCCAACAGGTTGTTGGCACGCGGCGGACCTAAGAAAAGGGCTCGAAAAAATCGCGGATCGTCTTTGCTTCCGAGATGTGACGAAGGTAGCATCTTATCCGTTGGCCCGCCCGGGAGAGTTGCTTTGGCCAGAATCCAATGGCTGTCGTCAGCGGAATATTCACTTTGTGGGGGACGATGATCATGAGCCATTCGACCAAGCGAGATGCGTCTGAAACATATCTCGCCAGACAGACGATCACACTCGGTACGGTCCTGCTCTTGTTGTTTAGCGCGGCCGTCGCCGCTCCGGTTCTCGTCCGCGCGGCCGACCAACGCGAGACTGCAGCGGCTACCGAAAGTCACGCAGTGCTGACTGGAATTGACGTGCTTCGCGAGCGTGCCTTTGAGCCGCTGGCCGGACGTCGTGTGGGGCTGATCACCAACCACACGGGGATGACGCGCGACGGGAAGAGCACGGTAGATGTGTTGCGATCCGCGGACAACGTGGAGCTTGTCACGCTGTTCAGTCCTGAGCACGGCATCGCAGGGCTGTTAGACCAGGCGAATGTCCCGGATAGCCGAGACGACAAGTCGGGCATCCAGATCGTCAGTCTGTACGGAGCCACGAGGCGGCCAACGGCGGAAGCGGTGCGGAACCTCGACACGCTGGTGTTTGATATCCAGGACATCGGCTGTCGCTTCTACACGTATATATCGACGATGGGCGAAGCGATGCGAGCCGCCGCGGAGTTTGATCTCCGCTTCGTCGTCTTAGATCGTCCCAATCCGATCAACGGGTCAGATGTTGGCGGCCCCGTGCTCGATCCCGGCCGCGAGTCCTTTGTCGGATTTCACTCGATACCTGTCCGGCATGGGATGACGGTCGGCGAGCTGGCCATGATGTTCAACGAAGAGCTGGAGCTGGACGTGGACCTGACGGTCGTCGAGGTGGCCAACTGGACGCGAGGCGAATTCTACGACTCGACGGGCCTGCTATGGATCAACCCCTCGCCGAACATGCGCAGCCTCACGGAAGCTCTGCTCTACCCCGGCGTCGGGCTGCTGGAGACGACGAACCTCTCCGTGGGCCGCGGAACCGACACGCCTTTCGAGGTCTTCGGTGCGCCTTGGATCGACGGTCAGCAGCTGGCAGGCGTACTCAACGATGCTGGCCTACCGGGGGTACGCTTCGTGCCGTTGCGGTTCACTCCGAGAGCGAGTAAGTTCTCGGGCGAAACGTGTGGCGGCGTCAACATCATCGTCACCGACCGCGCCGCTTTCGAACCGCTGCTCGCCGGATGGGAGATCGCTCGGCAGCTGGCTCTGCTCTATCCGGAAACCTGGGAACTGAGCAGATACCAGCGGCTGTTGGGCGATGAACAGGTCTTGTCGAAGATCCGCGCGGGGGCGACTGCTGCGGAAATCCGCGCGAGCTACCAAGCCGAGCTTTCTGCTTTTCTGCAGCGAAGGGCAAAGTACCTGCTCTATTGACCGACCGCTCATGCCGCGACAAAACGTAGTTCAACTCGGTCTCGACTGCTGCCTGGATCGTCCTCCGTCTGTTCTCGCTGGCGCGAAGTTCGGTTTGCTGATGAACCAGGCGTCCGTTGGCGGCGGACTGAGGTATGCGTGTGACGCCTTGGCGGAGCGGCTGCCTGGTCAGCTGGTCGCGATCTTCTCGCCGCAGCATGGCTTGTGGTGTGAAGAGCAGGACAACATGATCGAGACACCTCATTCGATCTATGCCCCGCTCCAAATTCCTCTCTATAGTCTCTACAGCGAGACCCGCAGCCCCACGCCCGAAATGCTGGCTGATTTGGATTGCCTGGTGATCGATCTGCAAGACGTTGGCACTCGCGTTTACACCTTCGTTTGGACGGTCACTCACTGCCTGGCAGTCTGCGCCGCCGTGGATCTCCCCGTCGTATTGTTAGACCGCCCGAACCCTCTGGGCGGCTTAGTGGTCGAAGGCCCCCTGCTGGATTCAGCTTTCACGAGCTTTGTAGGAATGGCTGCGATCCCGATGCGGCACGCTTTGACACTTGGCGAACTGGCCTGCTTCCTCAACCAGCAGCTCGAGATTCAGGCGTCGCTCGAAGTTGTGCCGATGTCCGGCTGGCGACGTGAGATGTACTGGCCAGACACGGGTCTGAGTTGGGTCCTGCCTTCTCCCAACATGCCTCGTTTTGAGACAGCGCTGGTCTATCCCGGACAGGTCTTGCTCGAGGGGACCAATCTCTCCGAAGGTCGGGGCACCACGATTCCGTTTGAAGTGACCGGGGCGCCGTTCGTGGACCAACAGGCGTTGGTCGAGGAGCTGAACCGCTTCGAGTTGCCGGGGCTCGAAGCGCGCCCAATCCGCTTTCGTCCGACCTTCAACAAGTGGCAACACCAGAGCTGTGGTGGCATCACGCTGACGCCGTCGGATAGCTGGGCGCAAGTTCGTAGCTACGCGACGACGCTCGCGGTGTTAGCCGCGGTTCACCGCCTGTGGCCTGAGCAGTTTCAGCTGAATCCACCTCCGTATGAATACGAAACCGAGAAGCTGCCGCTGGACATTTTGAGCGGCGGCGATCAGTTGAGCGGCCGATTCCGCCTCGGTCCACTCGCTGAATCAGATGTTGCCGAGCTCGCGGCGCTCGATTGCGATGGTTGGAGGGAGGCGACGTGCGAGTTTTTGATGTATTAGCGCGAGCGTCTTACGCGACTGTGGCAGCGCTTTCGGCTCGGCAGGAGCCTCGCCCTCCCGAGCGTCTTGCGCGACTGTGACGGTGGATGTGATGGGGTGTCCCGCCGCGGAGACAGGATTTACAGGATCAACAGGATGATCCGGTCCGTGGTACAAGATCAGCCGCTGGGCGTAGGTTAGGCGTTCGCCGGCGCGTGCCGGAACGGTGCGGCGTGGCCATTGCACTTTATGGACGGCTTTTCCGCCGCTTGTTCCGGCCTACTACTAGCCCACGGTTTCCACCGAGTACTCCGATGTGCTTTCGGCTCGGCGGGAGCCTCGCCCTCCCGAGCGTCTTGCTCGACTGTTACGGTGGATGTGATGGGGTGTCACACCCCGTTCACCGCAGCACCAACGGTGTACGCCTTCGGGCCACCATCAGCCGGAATGCGTTAGCATCCGGTTTTTGATGGCAACCGTGGGCTAACGCCCAGCGGCTGATTTTGTAGCGCGCGCCATGCTGTCGATCCCTTAAATCGTGCAAGAAGGCCGAAGCACGAGAGTCAACAAAAAAAGGCTCGTCTCTCACTTCGAGAGACGAGCCCGTTTGGACTCGCAAATCGATCAATAGGTGATCTGTTCACGAGCTGGTGGCTGCCTAAGAGGCCGGCAGCCCGCCGACTGCCGTCAGGCAGCGCCACCTCGTTGGCTAGTACAGAAATAGTTCACTAGATCACCTCCTTTCCAACTAGAATCTCCCCGCTTCGACCGCGGTTGCCAATAGATGCGGACACCTCGCGGGCCTCTAGTCCGTCGTGTTGCGTAATCACGACCCGATACCTGTATGATTTCCAGAAGGAACGCTGTTGGCAAGACGGATTTTGCTGGCGTTGACGATTTTGTCGCCGCTCGGGCGATCCCAGGAAAAGCCGCTGCCGGCGTGGAAATCGACTGGAATCCTCGACTGGCGGGGACGATAACCACAATACCAGCCCGCCCTTGCGATTCAGGGACCCCCGTTGGGCTGAGCGGTGGTTACCCGCTGCTAGCTGGGGAGTCGATAGGCAGAACGACAGCGAATTCATGAGTTTTTCGTAGGTGAAAGCAGGCGAATTCGCCGGGTACTCGTAAACGCGAAGCGTCAGCGAGGCAGAGTTGATGTACCAACGCAAGTTGTTCCCTCGCTTACGCTTCGGGTTCCGATTCAGCTAAAGGCGCAACTTCAAAAACTTACGCTTCGGGCTCCGCCGGCTGCCGGCCATCCCCAGCCTAAGGTTGTGACACCGGGTGCCCGCACAGGTTCGTTCGTTTCTTTTGATCGGGAGCATCAAGATGCCTGAGAGTCCGGAATTGTCCGAATACATGACTCAGCTGGCGAACGACATTCTGGTGTGGGTCGGTTTTGGAACCATTGTTGGGCTGTTGGCGAAGGCTATCATGCCCGGCAAAGACCCCGGTGGGGCCGTGGCCACACTGATGATGGGGATCGGCGGGACGGTGATCGGCTGCGGCATCGTTTCCTTCTTCTATGAGGGAAGACGGGTGACTCCGATCAGCCCGATCGGGCTGGCGGTCGCCACGGCGGGCGCGTTCATCATCCTCTTCTTCTACCGATTGCTCTCCGGTTTCATCATTCACGAGGGCGAGGACGAAACGCCGCGCCGCCGCGTCCGAAGCTACTCCAGGCGCCGCCGCAGACGTCGTCGCCACCTAGAACCGCTGTACGACGAGTGAGCCACAGGTGCCACGAGTCAGCGAACTGCTGATGCCCGAATCCATCTCTGGTGGTTCGTGGACGCCTGTTTTGTGCCCGACAGAGACTGGCAATAGTGGACTAGCTCGATCAGTTCTTCGTCCGAGACACCCGCGGCAGCAGGATGTGGTGTGCCAGGCATGCCCAGGGCGATCCTCAGGAACAACTGGGCGCTGTCGTCTCCGCTCTTCAAAGGGTCGTGAACCAGGTCGCGTGGGCGGACTGGATGGTTGTCGTCGTCGAAGAGCAAAACGTCCGCTGCCCCAGAGCCAGTCTCTCCGTGACACTGATGGCAGCCAAGCCGAGTATAGTGTTCCCGGCCTCGCTGCAGCGAATTCGAGCTGGGCAGCCCGATTGCCGGCGGGTCGATCGGCGCCAATGTCGCCGTTCTGCTTTCGACAAATGCCAGCACCTCTTGTTCTGTGGGCTCCTGGTCCGCCCCAGCCTGCATCTCGGTGAACTGCGTTCTGAGTCCCTCCGCATGGAGTCGCAGTACTTCAGTGGCCAGTAGACGGCGATCCGCCTCGTTTAGCTGCCGAAACGCTGGCATGGATGTTCCGGGGAGCCCGTGTTCGATCACTCGCTCGACATCGTCAAGCGTGGGTGCACGGTTACGCGTGCTGACCATGCGAAACCGTTCGCGCAAGAAATTGCGGGCTCTGGGAAACAGGTGCCGCGCACCGCGTCCGTTGGCTCCGCCGTGTTCGCCGTGGCAGGCGGCACAGTGTTGGAGATATAGCTCGCGAGCTGATCGATCCGAACCGATCCGATCCGGGGCGGAGTTCTGTGGGGGCGGCGGGCCGGCTTGCAAACGCTGCAATTCAGCGGACGCTTCCCGGTCAAGTGGATCGATTGAGACCCGCAATTGCAGGTCATACGAGCGGACCGAATGAAAAGAGACTGCTTCGTAGCGATCGATCATCGCGCGGGCCCGCATGGGCTCGCCAGTCAGATGGGCTGCGATGGCCGCCGGCAAGAGCTGTTCCGGGTCAACGTCACCTACCGGGCGGTCTCCGGACAACCATCGCGCAGCAGCCGTGTAGTGGCCCGATTCCAACTCGAGCTGGCCCATTTCGCGCACAGCAACTTCGAGCGGTTCTGTCCCGGTGACCAGTGGATCGAGAAGTTGCTGGGCTTGCCCGCGGCGGTTCAGCTGTCGCAGCGCTCGGGCCAATCCCAACCTGGCGATTTGGCTCGTAGGGGAGCGCCGCAATGACTCAGCGTGCTGTTCGACCGCCTCCGGGATGCGGCCCTGCATTTCGAGCAGCTCTGCGATCACCTTTCTCGCTAGTTCGTGGTCGGGCTCCCGCTCCAGTGTCTCGCGGAATCGGTCCAAAGCCTGCGGGTACGCTTGGAGCTGCAACCAGTAGAATCCCCACAGGTACGAGAGGTGCGAGTCATCCGCGTGACCGCGCTGCCACCTGGTGAGAAACTGCTCGGCGGAGGCGTAGTCTCCTCTGGCCAGAAAATGATCCAGCAGGGTCGTCGCCACATCGTCTGGCGCGACGCCCGCGGCCAGCAATTCAGCTTCGGCTCCGCCGACCCAGGGATAGTCGTCTCCTGATCGCAACAAGCTGAGGGCAATCTCGCGTTCGACGCGAACCGCAGGAACGCCGGCGGATTCGGCGGCCTCCATCGAACGCCGCCATTTACCCATTTCACCCCAGCGGCGAAAACAAACCGCGCGCAGCAGCTCCAATTCACCGTCCGCGGGCGTCAGCCGGACAGCTCGATCAAGCCACTGCTGTGCTGAGCTGATCGCCCACTTTTCCAACGCATGCGAGGCTTTGTTTTTGAAGTATCGCGCTACGGTGGTCGGACCGTACAGGAAAGCAAGTATGATCAGGGACGCGAGGATGACGATCGGTACCGTTCGTCTCCACAAGCGGGCTGATTGGCGATGGCGTTCCATGGGAATCGGGGTACTCTCGGCTGTCAACCGATCTCGCTGGCGGGTGTATAATAGCGAACTTGCCGCGGCCTTCGTAAGTGCGAGGCGTTAGCGAGGGACTGATTCGCGTTGGCGCGCCAACGGCCCGCGCCGACGCTTTTTGAAGTTGCGCATTTCGCCACAATCGGAACCCGAAGCATAAGCGAGGGAACAACTTGCGATGGTACATCTAACTCCCCTCGCTGACGCTTCGGGTTACGAAGACGCGACAAATTCAAACTCTTGTCCCTGCCAGATGCCGAAAAAGCGCAACTTCAAAGAGCGTAAGCGTGGGACTGACTTGCATTGGTACACCAACTCCCCCTCGCTGACGCTTTCGGGTTACGAGAACGCGATAGAATTCGACAGCTAGTCCCTGCGGAGAGGGAAAAGCGCAACTTCAAAACTTGGAACTTTGCGCTGCCGACGTTTGAGACGACGCTGGGCGGCCCAACGAGAGTCTACGGGACAACACCGTTCATGAGCGAGCCGCAACCACGTCGACCGACTTATGGGTTGCTGCTGGCGGGTGCTGCGGCAGTTGGCTTAGTGATTGCAGCGACTGCTTGGGCCGTTGTCCGGACCCGTTCGGCCACGGACGTGACGGTCGCAGCTGACGCGACCTGGTCCGCAATCGAAGAGGTCGATGATGAGACCAGCGCGCGGGTCGTCGCCTTTTGTGGTGACTGTCACGGAGTGCCTGACCCAGCGAACTACGCCCGCAGCGCGTGGAGGAAGGAGGTCGTCCGCGGCTACGAATTTTACGCTCGTTCGGGGCGCGTCGATCTGGATCCACCACCGCTCGATCGCACGATCGCTTACTTCCAGTCGCGCGCCGCGGAGATGCCCAGCTACCCGGCGCCGCTCGAGGCAGAGACTCCGCTCGCCGTGCGGTTCCGGGTCGAGAAGTTGCCGGCCAGCAATCATGCTCATTTTCCCCCGGCGATTACGGACCTACGTTGGACGCGTCTGAACGGGGACGACCGCAGCTCGCTGCTGGCATGTGACATGCGGCAGGGCACGGTCACGGCGGTCGATTTCGGCACGGGCAGGCCAACCACGCGGTTGCTGGGAAGACTTCACCATCCTTGCCATGTTGAGCCTTGCGACTTAGACGGCGATGGTGAACGCGATCTCGTGGTGGCAGACATGGGAGGTCTGGCGGCGGTCGACTTTGACCTCGGACGAGTTGTTTGGCTCCGCCGGCAGGGCGATTCGTTTGAAGAGATCTCGGTCGCTGAGGGCTTGGGCCGAGTCAGTGACGTACGGCCTGCCGACTTTGATGGCGACGGCGACCTCGATTTGATCGTCGGCGAGTTCGGCGCACGGCGGGGAAGAATCCTGCTGTTGCGCAACCAGGGAGGCGAAACTCCCGACTTTGAAGTCGAGGAGATCGATCGCCGCCCGGGGGCTATTCACTTGCCTGTTTACGATTTGAACGACGACGGTTTCCCGGACTTTGTGGCTTTAGTCAGTCAGGAGTTCGAGAGTGTCGATGCCTTCCTGAACCTGGGAAACGGCAGGTTTCGGCGACGGGTGTTGTGGGAAGCAGGTGATCCGGCGTTTGGATCCAGCGGTATTCAGCTTGTCGATATCGATCAAGACCGGGACATCGACATCCTTTGCACGAACGGGGATAGCTTTGACGACAAGTACGTCAAACCTTGTCACGGCGTCCAATGGCTCGAGAACCTAGGCGGTTTGCGATTCCAGTACCACCGGCTGGCCGACTTGCCAGGTGCCTACCACGCCTTGGCGGGCGACGTCGACGGCGACGGCGATTCGGACATCATGGCGACCGTGTGGGTGGAGCCTAAGGTGAAGTTCGGGAACCCAGGGGTCAAGCAGTGGGCCTCGCTCGTCTGTCTCGAGCAAGTGGCTGGTGGGCAGTTCGTACGGCACACCCTAGAAAAAGACTTCCCTTGGCATGCAACGCTGGAGCTGGCGGATTTCGACGCAGATGGCGACTTAGACGTCGCTCTCGGTTCCCATTCGCGAACACCGACTCTGCAGCTGCCGTACTGGTTGGCGGTCTGGTGGAATGAGTAGGCGGGACGTAGTAGGCTGTACTTTGTAGTTGTTGGCGGCGTCCGGGCCGCGCCATGCCTCTGCGGGGACCGTGCCGCAGTCCAATTCCCGCAGTTCAAAATACAGTGACAATTCGAAAGGTCTGTGAACCGCGATGGTAGATGAGCACGAGCCGGAATCGGACGGACCGATCGAGGAAGAGGGTACCCAGAGCGTGCCGCCGCGGAGTTCCAACCGAGTGATGCTCTTCGTAGTGCTGGGGCTCATCGCGGCAATCGGCGGTTACTACAGCGCATTTCGCCGGCCGGCGGCTGCGGTGCCCAGCGCGGCTGAGGATGGACTATCACCACTGACCAACTCGCCGTTCCCAGGCGGTGCACCGGGTGCGGGGACGCCGCCAAACCCGGCTGGCGGACCGGCCCCTGGTCCTGCTCCGCCAGGGCCTTTGGAGTTCCTCCGGGAGGGGCTCGCGGAACGGCCCACCGAGGTCGACAAACTCGTCGCAGAAGTCAAACAGGTATGCGACCGCTTAGTCGAGGGGTTTCCCGAGCAGTCGGATGCTTGGGAGATCACCGGTCGTCTGTATTTTCGCCTGGGTGATTCCGAAGCAGCCACCAAGGCCTGGAAACGGTGTATCGAACTCAATCCCGAGTACGGCTACGCCTATCACGGCTTGGCGCAGCTGGCGGCCAAGACAGGCGACAACCAAGAGGCCGCCAGGTTGTTTCGCCTGGCGTTGACCCACAATCCCGATTCCTTTGAGACACAGATCGAATTGGCCAGCGCGCTGATCGATGCCAATCAACTGGAAGACGCGGTCAGTGTGCTGATGGACAACATCGTCTCCGATCCGCGCCGATATCGGGGCCGGGTGTTGTTGGGAATGGCCCATATGCAGATGGGCGACTACAAGAAAGCAAAAAAAGACTACGAGGCCGCCATCGAAGATCACCCCGCGCATGCCAACGCCCACTTCGGCCTCTTCAACGCCTGCACGCGTTTGGGAGAAAAAGAACTAGCCAAGGAGTACATGGTGAAGTACCAGGAACTCCGTGCTGCTGAAAGGGAGCTTGCCGAGAAAGAACGGCGGGAATTTGACGACCTGGAGACGATGTGCATTGATGTGGCGGGGACGTACTTCGAGGCTGCGACGGTCTGTTTCTCGCACGGCCATCTGTCGGAAGCCGAGCTGCTGCTCGTTCGCGCTGGCGTGCTGAATCCCCAGGACGTCAAGTGTCGCCAGTCGTTGGCTTTCATGTACCTGCAGATTAACCAACCTGTGGAAACGGTCCGCGTCCTGACCGAACTGTCGGAGATCGAGCCGCAGAACACGGGCTATCCGATCGAGATCAGTAGGCTGCTGGTGGCGGTGGGGAATCTGCTCGCGGCGGAACAGAATCTTCGTCAAGCGGCCGATCGCCTACCACCCGACCAGCTGGTTCAGGTGGCGCGGGCGACGACCCAACGGCCGGATCGCAACGCCACGCACTTTGTTGTCCTTAGCATTGCCTGCGAGGTTTCGGGCGATGCGGCAGGCGCCACCACAGCGATGGGGAAAGCCGTCGAGTTAGCTCCCGACAACGTTGTTTGGAAGCAGCGCCACGAGATGCTGTCGGAGAAAGAACCGGGGTAGCTACGTTCGCCCGAGCCGCATTAGGGCGAGCTACCTTCTTCGATCTTCAACAGCTGGTTTGTCTGGACGTCTGTCAAGACATCGGTGCCGCCGCCCAACCAGCGGACCGTCAAGCGGTCGATCTGACGCCGCCGCCCCAAGCCGAAGTAGAGCCGCGAGCCGTGATGGCTCTGATATCCCCTTCCCGAATGCACTTCGTCAACCAAAGACAGGTCCCCAGCGACGACCTCGACCTTGGCACCGACGCCGTCACGGTTGGACGAACGGCCGCGCAACTGTAACTGTAACCAGCGATGGTCGTTGCTCGAGATGTTCTCGAGGATGGTCGGTTGGTGCCGCATGTTGAGTACGACGGCATCAATGTCTCCGTCATTGTCTAAGTCGTCAAATCCCGTACCGCGGCTAGGCAACTTGACCGACAACCCGTCGCCACTCTGGTTCGAGACGTTGGCGAACTTGCCGTTGCCCAAGTTAGCCAGCAGCACATTCGGCATCTCGAACGACTGAGTTCGGTCGACCTGCGCGATCGTGTCGTCGGTGTGTCCGCATGCGATGAAGAGATCGCGATGGCCGTCGTTGTCGAAGTCGGCAAAGCCGGTTCCCCAGTTCACGAACGTAAAAGAACCGGCGCCAGCCCCCGTGGCCAGAGTTGCATCCTCGAACAGCCCTTGGCCGAGGTTCCTGTAGAGCACAGGCACCTCTCGGTAGTGGTTTGTCGTAAAAAAGTCGAGCAGTCCGTCATTGTCGAAGTCACCGCAATCGACCCCCATACTGGCATCTTCCTCGCCATCGATGTTGTAGGCGACACCGGCCAGCAACCCGATTTCTTCGAAGTGTCCTTGGCCGTCATTCTCGAAAAGAAAGTTGGCGGTCGCGTCATTGCAGACGAAGATGTCGCTATCGCCGTCGCCATCAAAATCTGTGCTGATGAGTCCCATCCCGGTGCCGGCATAAGTGGCGATGTTGGATTCGGCGCTGATATTGGTGAACGTACCGTCTCCGTTGTTGCGATAGAGGTCATCCGGTTCGGGAGTGAATTCAACAGGGCCAGGATAACGAGGGATTCCACGGTCGAAACGTGGCACGTGCTTTTCCGGCGAAAACTTCACGTAGTTCGCGACGTAGAGATCGAGATCGCCGTCCGCATCGATATCGAGAAAACTGGCACCAGCTCCGACTTTGCTTGCATCTCCCAGCCCAGATGCGGCGGTGACATTCTCAAAGGTGCCATCGCCGTTGTTGCGATAGAGGACGTTCGGTCCGTAGTTGTTCACGAACAGATCCTGATCTCCGTCATTGTCGTAGTCGCCAGCGGTCACCCCCAGTCCGTAGCCCTGGTCGCCGACTCCAGCCTGCGCGGTGACGTCGGTGAAACGAAAACCGCCCTCGTTTCGGTAGAGGGCGTTGGCCGGAGGCGGACCGGATGGCCGCCCTCCGAGCGGCTTGCCGTTCAGAAGGTAGATGTCGATGTCGCCGTCCTGATCGAAGTCGAACAGCGCCAACCCGGCACACACCGTCTCGACGATGTATCGTTGACCCGTCGCGCCATCGGTGTGCTGAAACTCGATGCCCGTGTGGTTGGTAACATCCCGTAGCTGGATCGTGCCTTGTGCTTGCAAGACCGACAACATGGGTCCAGCCGCGCATCCGATGGCAACTGCCAGGCAACTTAGTAGCTTCATGGAATGCAGGTATCCAAATCTGGGCTGGGTAAGCTAGCGATCCCTACTTACCGGAGATCCTTCGCGGTTGCTGGCTTATCGGTTCAGCGGGCTGGTGAGCGCCGCTGCTGGTCTGCAGTTGGCGTGACCGTTGCTCGAGAATTTCAGCACGGGAGACGTCGCCGGCTTGGCTGTACATGGCGGCGATGTTGTGATAGACCATCGCCACGTCACGCTGGGCAGCCGCAAACTGCGCGGCGTCCGAGCTGACCGATTCGGTCGCTTGGTTTTTCCGGAACTGGTCGAAGAGCTCTTTGGCCTGCTCCAGTTTTCCCAACCGCCGTTTTGCAGTAGCCAGGCCATAGAGTGCCTTCGACCAAGCAGGATCGATCTTGATCGCCTCGAGGTAGTACTTCGACGCGTCCTCGTAGTCCCGAGCCAGCAGGCAGGCCTTGCCGAGCAAGGTGAAGGTGTCGCAGGTAGCCACTTTCCGCTGTACGTTGGCGTCCAGAATTTGTCGGGCTTCCTCGGTGTTACCCAGTTCGACGAGGGCGCATCCTAGCAAGTCACGGAAGACCGTCGCATCCTGACTCGACGCAGCGACCTGGGTGAGTGCTTGGCGGGAGTGATTCGCCATATCGTCGTAGCGGCCATCTTGGAGAGCGAACCAGGCCAAGAAGTAACGAGCCCGCATGAAATGCGGGGCCAGCTGCACGCACTGCGCCCAGTAGCGGCAAGCCAGTTCCTTTTCTCCAAACAGACCTGCCAGCTGCGCCGCCTTCTCGACAGCTGCCGCGTCTTGCGGCCGCCGCTGCATGAGCTCCTTGACCACCACAAACGACTCTTCCTTCAGCTGCTGGAAGGTGGTAGGGGCGGTGTCGTCTATCGGCCATGCCTCTGTTGCGCCACTTGCTACCACGGCGTCTTGGCTTGGCTGTGGGCCCGACGCGCCGTGTGGCCGTCGCGCCAGCGCAACGATGACCGCTGCTGCACCGATGATCAGGGCGAGTGCCAACGGCCACCTGGCCGATGGTCGGTGGCTGGTCGTCGAGTCCGGCGATGAAGCCGCCGGCTTCTTTGGCTTTGCCCGTTTGCCGCGACGGCTCCCCATTGCATCCCTCGCACAGCCTTGTCTAAACGGAGTAGTCGGCCGTAACTAGCAGGCTCGCTTCAAATAGCGGACGGCACGACAGAGCGTGACAGCTACTTTGAGACGAAGCCTGGTAACAACTCAAAGCGTGCCTTATTATAGCCTAAGCAGCTAGCGCCAAAGCCCCTTTGGCGACGGGTGCCGGGTTGGGAAACATGAGCCCGGGCTACGCGAATTCGCCAAGCTCAGAACAAGAGTTTTTCGCGGCTCGCAAATCAACGACTTACGTCGCTGATTTGGCATCACATCCCTGTGATGCGGCAGCCTGTTGAGAAAATAAACAGGCTGCTAGGGATGGCGAGGCGAAGCAGTATCGATGGTAGGCCATCCAACGGAGACTTAGCCATGCTCAGAACCGGCGGCAGGCTGTTAGCAGCTGCACTGCTTGTCCATCTGGCCGCGTGTTCTCCGTCACCGGTCGTCGACTCTGCGAGCGACCAAGCAGCGGGCGATCGGCCTGCGTCGCAGCAAGAGCCGGACAGCCACGCGCGAATGCTGGCTCTGCTTCGCGAGATCGAAGTGGCCGCACACCGCGATTCGAATGAGTACTTTGCCGAGGCTGAGGCCAAACAGCTGCGGGGCGAATTGGCAGCCCTTGCTCCGGGAACGCCCCGGATGGAGAGATTTCGGCTAACCGCGCTGTTAGGCATTCGCGAATTGCTGATGGGCGAGACGGAGCGGTCGATCGAGCAACTGCTCTCGGCCTACGGAATGATCGGCGAGCTCGAGAGTCAATTCGAGAAGTTTCCCATTCGGCTCCCCATGCTGCTCGGTCTGGCGTATCTGCGTAAAGGCGAGAACGAGAATTGCGTGGCTTGCCATACCGAAGACAGCTGCCTGTTTCCCATTCGTGAGGGTGGCGTGCATGTGCACCCCGAAGGTGGCCGTAAAGCGATTCCGTTCTTTCTAGAAGTACTCGACCGCCGGCCTGAAGATCTCACCGCTCGCTGGCTGCTGAACTTGGCCTTCATGGTTGTCGGCCAGCACCCCGACCAAGTCCCGGAGAAGTACTTGATCGCCCGCGAGAAGTTTGACTCGACGGCCGACTTTCCGCGCTTTCCGGACGTTGCCGCACGAGTTGGTGTCAATACGCTGAGTCACTGTGGTGGGGCGATCGCAGACGACTTGGATGGTGACGGCTGGCTGGACATTCTCGCCTCGAGCTGGAGTCCCTCGGGACAGATTCGCTACTTCCGTAACATGGGCGACGGCAACTTCCAGGAGCTGACCGAGGAGGCAGGGTTGGGCGGTCTTCTTGGCGGGTTGAATCTGGTCCAGGCCGACTACGACAACGACGGTGATGTCGATATCTTCGTGCTCCGCGGCGCTTGGCTGGATGAAAGGGGCCAGTATCCCAATTCGCTGCTTCAGAACGATGGGCAAGGCCACTTCCGCGACGTGACCTTCGACGTGGGGTTGGGAGATGTTCACCTACCGACGCAAACAGCGGCGTGGGCCGACTTTGACAACGACGGTGATCTCGATCTGTACGTTGGCAATGAAGGTTTTCCAAGCCAGCTATTCCAAAACGACGGCCAGGGTCGTTTCCAAGACATCGCTCGGACAGCCGGTGTCGAGAACCACCGCAGGGCCAAGGCGGTGGTGTGGGGCGACTACGACAATGACCGCCTCCCCGATCTATATGTCTCGAATCAGGGCCAGCACAATCGGCTCTATCACAACAATGGGGACGGCACGTTTTCCGACGTGGCGGCCTGGGCCGGCGTTTACGCTCCACTGCACGGATTTCCCGCTTGGTTTTGGGATTTCAACAACGACGGCGCGCTGGACTTGTATGCCTCCAGCTACAAGGCGCTGGTTGAACATATCGCAGCGGACTATCTGGGGTTGCCACAAGATTCTGAACCAGACTGCCTCTATCAAGGGGATGGCCAAGGGGGATTCAAGGAGGTCGCACGCCAGCATGGCTTGACTCGGCCAACCGCTCCTATGGGCAGCAACTTCGGTGACCTAGATCACGACGGCTATCTGGACTTCTACCTCGGCACCGGGTATCCCGAGTATGAACAGCTCATGCCCAACCTGATGTTCCGCAATCGCGGTGGTACCCAATTCGATGATGTGACCACCGCGGGTGGTTTCGGGCATCTGCAAAAAGGGCACGCTGTGGCGTTCGCCGACTTCGACCGGGATGGTGACCAAGATGTGTTCATCGAAGTAGGCGGCGCGTATGCCGGAGACGCTTTCTGGAACGCGCTTTTCGAGAATCCCGGCTTCGGCAACCACTGGATTGGCCTCAAGCTGGTGGGACGGGATTCGAACCGTTGCGGGATTGGTGCCCGGATCCGAGTCGAAGTCGAAGAAGGTGGTAAAACCCGCTCGATCTATCGATGGGTCAACAGCGGTGGCAGCTTTTGGCGGGAACCCGCTCCGCCAACAGATCGGGTTGGGCCAAGCCGAACGCATCAACTCGCTGGAAGTTTACTGGCCTACGAGCGACCGTACGGACCGCTTTCACGACGTCCAAGCAGACCAATTCCTAGAAATCACCGAGGGAGACGCGGAACTCCGCCCGCTGGATTGGCGTGCGGCGGGCTGATTTGGATTCTGTCTCAAAACCAAGGCAATCGACACACTCGTGCGGTGCCGAGTTGTCGGGATGACCTACAAATGGCAGACCGCGCGGCGCGCGTGCCTGCTGTTGAATGCTCGATCCCTCTTTGAGATGAAGCCGGTACTGCGTTTCTCAACACGACCACGACAAGCTCGCTATCTGTGCATACCCGGGCGAAAAAGAAGGCGCTGACAGGTCAGCGAGCACCGCAGTTCATCCCACTCGTGGTTTTGGCGCTGGTGATTCTGATAGGTTGTTACCTTCGCGCCGATGTTGGGCTTCGACTTCATTCGCTATGACGTCCGCGAGCAGCTGCTGGAAGATCCGCACATTCAGGGACTCAGCTTCGAGAACCTGATTCAGATCTTCACCACACGCCGCATCACGAGCTACTATCCGATCCGCACGCTCTCGTTTGCCGTGGACTTTCAGGTTTGGGGACAGAACCCGGCCGGGTTCAAACTAACCAACGGACTGATCCACTTGGCCAACGTACTGCTTGTCTTTTGGCTGGGTATCCGCCTGCTTGGTTCGCCGTTTGCCGTTGAACAGGCCAACTCACGATGGGCGGCGGTCTGTGCCGGACTGGCGGCTGCGGTCTATGCGGTTCATCCGGTTGTGGTGGAACCTGTCGTGTGGATCGCTGGACGCGAAGAACTGCTGATGGCACTCGGAGCGTTGGGATGCCTGCACTTTCATCTTGCTGCCAGGGAGCTTGGCGAGGGCCCAGAACAGTCGAAGCAAGTCGATGCTCGCTACGTTGGCTCCGCGATCTGCTGCGCGTTCGCCTGTCTCAGCAACGCGGTGGCGGCGATCCTTCCGATGTTGATCGTCGTCTGGGACCTGCTCATGCTCTCCGGTGCCAAACAGCAGCGAATCGTACGGGGTACGTTGGCGCTATGGCTGATTGCGGCAGCGACGATCGTGATCAAGGTTCTAGACCCGTTGAGTCCAGAGATGGATAAAGGGAACTTCCTGGCCAACGATCGAGCTCTGCTGGTCATGAATGTCTACTGGCTCAATCTCAAGTCGCTGGTTTGGCCAGCCGAACTTGCCCTCCGCTACAGCAAGGTTGAACCGCAGGGGATCACCAGTGCCGAAGTAGTGCTGGGCTTTTTTGCCGCCGTAGCAACATGCGTGGTGATGTGGCGATTGCGCAAGCGAAGGATCGCCCTCTATGGCCTGTTGTGGTTTGTTCTGTCACTAGCGCCGGCGGCTCAAGTCATGCCGCACCACCTGCACCGCGCCGATCGCTTCCTCTACCTGCCTCTCATTGGGCTCACAGTGGTTCTGGCGTCTGCGACGGCCTTCGTCGCCGGGCGAATCAACCGACGCTGGCAGCTTTATGTGGCGGTGATCGCTGGGATGTGCGTGATCTTGGCATTGCAGATAACCAGTGCCCAGCAGCTGACGACTTGGCGGAACGATATCTCAATGTGGAAGAACTGCCTGAGAGTGGAACCAGACAGTGCGGTCCTGCACGCTGCCTTGGGACACAGTCTGGAGCGGGCGGAGCGATTCTCGGAAGCCGGGGCTGCGTACGAGGCCGCAGTCGTTGCGGATTCCAGTGACGTCCAGGCTCACAAGTACTTTGCGCTTTTTCTCGCGCAGTGTCCGGACGAAGACCAACGAGACTACTCCAGAGCGGTGGAGTTGGCAAAACGGGCGGCGCAGCTGTCGGATGACCCGACCACTGCCATCGTGCTGACTCAAGTCTATGCAAACGCCGGGGATGTGGAAATGGCCATAGCCACTGCGGACGATGCGATCGAGGCGGCGAGGACGGCAGGCAACCTCATGCTCGAAGCCGAATTCAGGGGGCTTCGGCAGAAGATCCTCGGCGAGGAGGCCCCATGAACTTTGCTCACCTGCCCGTCGTAGTAGAGGCATTCGAGGCCAGATCCGCGGGCACATGTTTTGAAGTTGCGAGCTTGGCCTCAATCGTAAGCGCGAAGCGTCAGCGAGGGACTAACTTGCGTTGGTACATCAACTCCCCCTCGCTGACGCCTTTTGAAGTTGCGCATTTCGCCTCAATCGTAACCCGAAGCGTAAGCGAGGGAACAAGTTGCGATGGTACACCAACTCCCCCTCGCTGACGCTTCGGGTTCCGAAAAGCGCGACGAATTCGACCTCCTGCCCCCTTACCAGCTATGTTCTGGAATTGTCACTGAGAGGAACTCGACCCGTGCAAAGTCGACAAAGCAGATTCAAGAAACTCACGCTCGTCCTCGCGCTCGCTCTGGGGGGATCGCCGGTAGCCGACACGTCGGCTCAGAGTCCCATTCAGCTTCGCGATGTAACCCAGGAAACGGGCATCGAGTTTCAGCACAACGACGGCAGCAGCGGCCAGAGGTACATTGTCGAGAACATCTGTGCCGGGTTGGCCATCTTCGACTACGACGGGGACGGCCTTTCCGACATCTACTTCCTGAACGGTGGAGCGCTGAAAGGAGCGAAATTTGAGACCCCGCCGAAGAATCGGCTTTACCGCAACCTGGGTGACTGGAAGTTCGCGGACGTGACTGAGAAGGCAGGAGTGGGTGATACCGGTCACAGTCTGGGCGTGGCGGTTGCCGACTACGACAACGATGGTGACTTGGATATCTACGTCAGCAACTACGGACCCAATGTGCTCTACCGCAACAACGGCGATGGGACGTTTACCGACGCGGCTGCTGAAGCGGGTGTTCAGGATGGCAACAAAGTCGGTTCGGGTGCCTGTTTCTTAGATATGGACGGGGACGGAGACTTGGATCTGTTCGTGTCCAGCTACGTTCAGTTTGACTATGCGAACCACCGAATCAAGACTCGCGCCGGTATCCCCTCCTATCCTGGGCCGCTGGAGTTCACTCCGGAAGTCGACACTTTGTATCGCAACAACGGAGATGGCACATTCGCAGACGTGAGTAAGGAGGCGGGCATTGCTGCCTATCCGGGAACCGGCATGGGCGTGGTTGCCTGTGACTTCGACAACGATGGCGACATGGACATCTTCGTGGGTAACGACGTGATGCAGAACTTTCTGTTTCAGAACGACGGAACTGGCAAGTTCGAAGAAAACTCGCTTCTTTGTGGGGTCGCACTCGATCTCGGTGGAACCCCGCAGGGAAGTATGGGGGTTGCTTGCTCAGACTATGACAACGACGGCCTCTTCGATTTTCATGTGACGACAGCCGCAAAAGAGTACTCCACCTTGTATCGCAACACAGGAGATGGGCTGCTGGAGGACGTGACCCGCCCCAGCGGAGGAGGGCTCGGTACTCTGCCACACGTCGCCTGGGGAAACAGCTTCGTTGACTTCGACAACGACGGTGACCGTGATTTGTTCATTGCCTGCGGGCACTTCGACGACAATGCGGAGCTGCGCGACAACACCACCGCTCACAAGGTCCGTAATATCCTGCTGATGCAGGAGGACGGGAAGTTCGTCGATGTTTCCGCGAAAAGCGGGGATGGATTGACCCCGCAATTCAGCAGCCGCGGGGCAGCTTTCGGCGACCTCGACAACGACGGGGATTTAGATGGGGTGATCGTCAACTCGAGGAGCAAACCGACACTGCTCCGGAATGAATCGGCCGGTGGGAACCACTGGATCCAGGTGCGGTTGGTGGGAAAGCGTGGCACGCGGGATCTCGAGGGGGTTGGCGCGCGAGTCCGCGTGGTCGCCGGTGACTTGACCCAGGTCGACGAAGTGCACAGCGGCCGAGGATATCAGAGCCACTACGGTGCTCGGCTGCACTTCGGCTTGGGAAGTCGCACCCACGTCGATCGCATCGAAGTTACTTGGATGGGCGGCGCCAAGCAGACAATAGAAGCGCCCCAGGTCGATCAACTGGTGGAGATCAAAGAAGAGATCACAGAAAACGAATAGAGGTTCCATTCAAACAGCGCTGCCGACGTTCCGCCGCCATCCGATCGCAGCCAAACTCACCAGACGTAGCCGAACTCGCCAGAGTTTGGCTTGGTGGGCTGCATGAAGCGTAAGCTGCACCCACCTCCGAGGAGGTCGTGCAGCTTTTAACCCGAATTATTCATGAGCGATCTGCTGCGAGGTCGTAAGTCCATCCGTGGCTTCGTCATGCTTCACAATTCTCCCTCGACGTATTGCTTCAATACGCCTGCGGAAGAATTGCTCGCCTTCCTTGCCACGAACGTACTTACAACCTCTCGCCACGATCTTCATGAATAATCCGGGTTAAGTTAGTGCGTGATTTCGTGTTTCTTCACTCTCCCCTCGGGGAGGGTCGGCCCAAAGGGCCGGAGAGGGGGAATCCCTCCCCGACGCTACGCGTCGGTTTCGCTGGGGAACCGTGGGCTAACGCCCAGCGGCTAATTTGGAGCGTAGCCGAACTCGCCAGAGTTTGGCCGAATCGGGCAGGTCCACCAAACCAAACTCTGGCGAGTTCGGCTACAAGAAAGTCCTGGAGACGAATATCGGCAACTTGTTGCTTTGCATCGCGTCACCTCTGCGGCGACGGTTTTGACAACTGTCCGATCAGCATTCAGAATAAGCACCACGGCTATCGTGAGCCGTGAAAATCAGATGAGGGAAGACCCAAGGAGCGAAACATGACGACCGACCGGCAGGGCGCAGCGAACTATGAGGGGGACATCGGCCCCGCCAAAACGAACACCTGGCAATCGGGTGCGCGGGGTGGAATCATCGTTGCGCTGTTGAGTGGCATCCTCGTATTTCTGATTCTGCAACAGATACACCCGGTCTTTCAGCCTCCAGAGGGTGCCGAGAACGCGTTTGGGATTCTCCCGGCGGAAGTACAGGCCGACCTGGACAAGAAGAACGCCATCTTCGTGGTCTCGCTATTGGGGGGCCTGATTGCCGCCGGAGTCGCAGTTGCCGAGGGGCTGGCCCGCAAGTCGATTGCCACGGCGTTGGTTGCGGGCCTCGGCTGTGCCGCGGTGGGCGCGGTGATCGGAGCCCTGGCGGGTTACCTGGGGAACATGTTCTTCGCTCACTACAAGACGGAGCAGACGGTTACGGACCTGGGCGTCGCCGTGCGCGTCTACGGCGCGATGTTCGCCCTGATGGGAGGTGGAATCGGCCTGGCTGCGGGCGTTTTCCTGGGCCGTCCCCTCAGTACGGCCGTGAACTGCTTGGCCGGCGGCCTGCTGGCGGGCCTGTTGAGCGGTCTGGCCTATCCGGTGCTGTGCGCCCTGGCGGTGCCAACGGCCGACACGAACGTGTTGATCCCCGTAGGAGGCGGTGAGCGTTTCCTGTGGTGTGGAATCACGGCGGCCATCATCGGTGGACTGATCCCTGCACTCGCCGGGGGAAGCAAGAAGTCCAAGGCCGAGTCATAGCGGCGGACGTTGTAACGTCGCGATCACTCCGCCAAGTTCACGGGCCGATCGTCGCGCTGCTGGAGGAGCCGAAAGACTGCCTCTAGCTGTAGCTGATTGGCTTCGTCGAACAGGAGTTCGGGACCGTGACGGGCGCCGGTTGTTCGCTGAAGTTCGCTCCATAGCCGCACCGCTTGCTGACGAGCTGCACTGCGTTGCGAGGGAGCACCCACGTAGTCGTAGGTGAAGTCCTCGAAGCCGGGGAGCTGCTTGAGGGATCGCTGCGTGACAAAGCGAACCGCGTCGTAGGGATCTTCGAGCAGTTGAGCGAGGAAGGGCGCCTGCCAATCGTCCCCAGAGGCTTCCAGCGCCGGCTTCCATCCCATACTCCAGGCAACCAGAGCTCGCTGCCCCGCGTCGCCGCGGAGTAGCCACAACACCGATGATGCGACTGCCTTTTGGTCTGCTGCTAATTCAGGTGTCTCCATCTGGTACCAGCGCCGCAGATGCTCGGCCGTCCAGCTAGCCGTGCGGTCGAGATGGCAGAGGTTGCAGGCGTTTGGCCGTCCAGCCAGCAGGTTGTCCGCCGCGACGCTGGGGACGGTGATTTCGTGACTGCGAATGGCCTTAAGCAGACCATAAGTGGTGTGCGGCATGTGGCAATTGACACAGCGGGAACCTGACGACTCGGCCGCGTGATAGGTGTGTTGGTCGCCGTAGTGGTCAGGTTCATGGCAATCCAGGCAGACCGCATCGCCGCCTAAGTGCTCGTTGAGCTGATCGTTTGCCCACTCCTCTAGTGGTCTTGGGTTTGTTTCAGCGGGGTGGAGCTCGTGGCACGACAAACACGAGAGTTCTCCCCGTTGGAAGCAACTCGACTCGACCAAGCCATTGAACTCCCGACCGCTGATCCGAACCATCCCGTCAGGCCAATACTGATCGATCATGTACTGGTCGGTCTCATCACCGATGTACTTTTGCAGATGAGCCCGGCTTTCCGCATTTTCCCTCACGACCAAACGGGACTCAGCGAGGTCATCTCCCGGTCGAAAATGTTGGCCGTGTACTTGGGACGCCACAAAACTCGGCGTGTCCAACGGTGTATTGATGCTGTGGCACTGCCCGCAGACTTCAGAGGCGCGGTCATGGGTCAGATGGACTGGGTTCACAATCGGATCTTCTTGGTCCGCCGGAAGTTCTCCGGCTCGGCGCAGGGCCACATGCCGTTCGGCCGGCCCGTGACACGCTTCACACGCAATCCCAAACTCAGCGACCCGCGAATCCCATTCCCCCTGGGGATTCGGCCGCGGCTGGCCATGCGTGGCGTGGCAGGCGATGCACGTCTTGTTCCATCGCCCGGTCTCGGCGCCGAAGGGAGCTGGCGGCATTAAGAAGGCCGCATCACGAGGAACCCACTGATTGGTTTCTCTGATGAAGGCAATCGGCAGTTGACCAACCGTCTTGGACCGACCGGTGGGATACCAATAGACCTGCATGTGATGCGAGCCCGTGGTCATCACGATCGGGACGGTGACCCGCTCGCCGGCCGTTGCTGCGTCCGGATCATCCATCTCGACCCAACAGACGTCGCGGTTGCGAGTCAGCCGGTAGGTCCTGCCCTGCGCCATCACCTGGACGTTGTCGAAATCCCCGATCACCGCGGCTGGAGTCGCTACTTGTGTCATCTTGCGGTGGTAGGACGACCACCAGGTGGTGTGGTTGTGTGGATGGCACTCCTGACAAGTTTCCGACGAGATGTAGCCGTCGATTTCTACCTGTTCGGGCCGCAGCGGTTCAAGTTGGGCTAACTCGATCGGCGGGAGCTGTGAGGACTGGCTGTCGAGATCGGCGGTCGGCGGCGTCAGCGGTTCGTCGTCAGGTCGCCCTACGCCCAGCAACACCGCAACGCCGAGTGCTACGAGAGCTCCGGCAGCAGTCGCAGCAACGCGCGATCGCTTGCGAATCAGCCACCAGACGGCCACACCACAGCAGATGGAGATAAAGATGGACATAATCATCCATTTTACGCCATGTCGGGCCGCAGCTTAAGCGGCAGTCGCCGCAGGGGGCTCCCTAACTTAGTGCGAGATTTCGTCTTTCCTCACTCTCCCCTCGGGGAGAGTCGGCCCAAAGGGCCGGAGAGGGGGGAGCCCCCCCTCGACGCTATCGCGTCGGTTTCGCTCAGGAACCGTGGGCTAACGCCGGCTAACGCCCAGCGGCTGATTTGGAGCGTAGCCGAACTCGCCAGAGTTTGGCGGATTGCAACATGCCACGCAGCAGGCGGTGGGCCGGAACAAGCTGCGCCAGCAGCTATCCCTGTGCCTACGATTTCCCACGCCGCGCTGTTCCGGCAACACCGGTTTGATGCGTTGCGTCGCCGGAACAGCGCGGCGATCACAGAGTGTGAAGCCAGAGCTCTCCCGCCGCTTGTTCCGGCCTGCTTTCTCGCGAACGGAGGACGGCCATCAGCCGGAATGCGTTAGCATCCGGTTTTGGGATGAACCGTGGGCTAATGCCCAGCGGCTGATTTGGAGCGTAGCCGAACTCGCCAGAGTTTGGCGGATTACCGCACGCCACGCTGGCAGCTTCCGCAAAAAGAAAAGCCCCCGAGAGCACAGGCTCTCGGGGGCTGCAGTTGTCGATACCGGCCCGTCGGGCCGCTAACTACACTTACTCAAGGAACGTCGGCTCGGAACCGTCTTTCGTGCCCAAAGCACCCCAGACGCCGTAGACGCTTGCCTTGAAGTTACTGATCGAAGGACCGGGCACCGAAGTGTCACCGACTTCGACCGTGTTGGAGATGAAGCGGAGTGAGCCATCCGCCATCGCCAGATTCACACCACCTGGGTGGAAGCTGTCCGGCGGGAAGATACCCCACTGCCACTCACCACGACCATTAGCACACTGCGGCGAGTTCGGCGGCAACACCGTGGTGAAGCCGACCATCATCGCATAACCGCAGTACAGCGATTGGCCACGACGCTGATGGCTCGTCGGATAGTTTCCGATGACCGTCGCGTTGGGACCGCGGGTCGCCAAGCAAGCGGAGGGATTGTTGTCCAACCCGCTGACGATCGTGTAACAACCGTGCAGCGTGTTACAGGCCGGACCACCCCAAGCCGTCTGAATGGTACTCTCGCTCAAGAAGGCCGTGTTGCTCGTGCCGTCTTTGCAGTCACGAATCGACGTACCCTTAATGTGCGAGAACATACCGCGGTTGTTCCGCTGGTTGTGGTTGTTCTTGATCGAGTCGCCAACAGAACCGAAGTAGTTGTTCTTCGCTGTGCTGTTCTCGCCAGAACGAATACCACGACCGTCCGAGGGACAAAGAGCAGAGCTGATCTTTGTCCGATAAGCATAGTAACCACTCCACAGCCCGTGGGCACCGCCGCGCCCGGTCGGAACTGCTGCCGTGTTGCTGAGCGGACCGCCTTCACGAACTCGATCATACAGAGCTGTTTGATCGTAGAAAGGCAGTGAATTCATCAGCCAACTGGCACGGTTACCGTTGTGCAGTCTCCAGTTACCCGAACCCCAGTTACCCGGCGGTTGGGTCGTCCCGACGCTGTTCGGCGGAAACGTCTTATAAGCGTCGTGATAGTTGTGGAGTGCCAACGCAAGTTGCTTCATGTTGTTCGTGCACTGCATGCGCCTGGCCGCTTCGCGCGCAGATTGCACGGCGGGTAGCAACAGACCCACCAAGATGCCGATGATGGCAATGACGACCAGCAATTCGACCAGCGTGAAGCCATGACGACTTCGTCGCCCAGAACGGTACATCATACGTCCCTCCAGTAAAGAAAAAAGGATGAGATCACAAGTGCCTGACAGGGCACTCGCCTGACAGGCCAATCCCCCTGTGACTGCTCCAAGTCACGTAACCCCTCTTTTACACCATCACTTTCCAATGTCAAAACGAATTCTACAGAAAATTTTCCGTTTTTTTTGATTATGCGCGAACAATTCCGCACTTGCCGCAGAACCCGATGCCCATTCTACGAATGTCCAGGAGAAGTAAACCCCACCAAAGAGGGGGTCATGCAATGCTTTTTGGGCCCACGGAGCCGGAAGCGACTCGGCGTGGCCCCCCGATTTCGCCGGCGGTGAATGGGCAGCGTGGCTGTGGTAATTGACACTTTCCCGGGGAATCTCCCCCTGTTTCGAATGTTAGATCCGCTGAAAGGACGATCTCTTGCAATCCAGCACTTCGGCGTTTGCGGAGACCCTACTGCAGCATCTCATAGATTTCCCGGTAGCGAAGCTCTTTGGGCCGCAGGTCAATGGCTCGCTGCAGGGCCGCTCGAGCCTCGGTTAGCTCGCCGAGTCGTCCTCGCAAGACTCCGGCGTTCACCCAATGGTCGGGATTTGTCGGAGCGAGCTGGCAAAGCTGCTCAGCGATCAGCAGCCCGTCGCGATCCCGCTGCTGGTCGTCATACAGCTCAAGCAGTGCCTTGCGGCACTCGAAGTGCCCCGAGTCCAGATGAGCGGCCTTCCGCCACATCTCCTCTGCCTTGGGCTCGTCCGAGTAGGCGTGGTAGGCTTGGCCGCTTTCCCAGAGAGTCTTGACCAGCAGATCTCGCAACCAATCCGTATCTTGATACCTGCGTGAGTCCTCAATGATGTCTGCGTCTTGGGGCTTGTGCTTCAAGAACTGCTCCAAGCACCGCTTGGCTTTTTCGGTGTCACCTAGCCGCTTGTACAACTTCGCCAAACTGTAATTCGCCGTCGATAACGCGCTGGGTTCGTCCGGATAGTTGGCGATCATCACCTCGAACGCCCATTTTGCGTTTTCGAGCTCACCTTTCTCCCCGTAGCAGTGACCTAGATTCAAAACGGCCTTGGGGGTCGCTTTGCCATCTTCCATATACCGCCGCAGTACCTCGATGGCCTCATCGAAGCGGCGTGATGCCATCAGAGACTCGGCCAGCAGCGGTGGCGCGTGCGGGTCCGTCGGTGCCAGACGAATTGCCTCGCGAAACAGCTTGGCGGCAAGCTGATGGTCCGCTCCGTCCTTGGCGATCTGCCCCAAAGCGAAATAGGCGTTGGCGAACTCGGCATCGACCTGTGCAGCCCGCTGCCAGAGCTCTTTAGCCTGATCGGTCCGGCCCAAGCTGTACTCCACTCGAGCGGCCACCGCGAGTGACTCGGTCCGGTTCGGGTAGGCCTCAACCAGTTCAGCCGCCGTCCGCAGAGTCTCCTGCCGAAGTTCGTCGGAGCTGGCTCCCTCGACAAAAGCAGGTTCGTCGAAGACCCACTGGCGACCCACGTTAGTCGAAGAGGGCCAGTAGGCGCGGGCGGCGAGGACCAACACGGCGACTACGGCGAGCAGCAGCAGGCTCCGGGTTTTCCAGTTCATAGGATTTGCCACGAATGGCGGGCGGCTTGTGAAATCCCTCGATCAACAAAAAACTCTGCTTCGACGCATCGCGTCGAAGCAGAGTTTTGCTCCTGCCGGCGATTCGCCTAGGCAATTCTATTCCGTCAACTCGAAATCGTACACGGCTTTGTCTTTCGAAACGTCGGCCGTAAGGTCCGTGGTGTCACGGCTCTTGTACTTCAGCGGCAAGAGGTCAACCGCATCTGGCTGACTTGAGGCTGCCGTGCCGTCACCCGCCGAGCCACCGGTGACATCAATTCCCTGATCTTCCATTTCCAAATAGGCGGCGTCTGGATCATCCGGGCTGCCAACCGCACTTCCCTGCTTCTGCACCTGAGTTTTCGTCACCGTCACCTTGTAGCCGCCGGGAATCGCGCCGTCTTCCGGTTGGAACGTCATCAACGTGTAGTTGCCCTGAGCGTCGGTCACGGCGGTCCCAGGGCTGCCCTTTTCGTTCGGAATGAACGTCACGACGGCCATAGCCACCGGCGAACCGAGTCGCGTAATCGTGCCGGAAACCGGTACGGTATCCGGATAATCACCAGCGGCTCCACCGCAACCGATCATCCCTGCGACACACACCAATCCGCCCAACAAAAACAAAATCGAGCCCTTTCGCATCAATATCCTCCTGAGCAAAGACTGCTCCAAGAAATGTATGAAGAACAACCGAACAACCCAGCTTTCCCTGCGCCTGGCGAGCCAATCCGTCCACAGTTTTGTAGTATTTCGGCCCGTCAGGACGCTGTCAATCCTGCACCACCCAATCCTACTTCGCAATCGGAAGGACGACCTACCATATCGGTAGATCGCCTCGGCCGGCGATTTATTCCCTCTTTCTCAGAAAGTTTCGCGTTCGACCAGATGGCGCGCTGCGTTCAGGCAGTCTCGCAGGGCGGCAGGTGGATCCGGTTGGTTAGCGAACCGCCCGATCAAGTCCGCGAAGATCTTCATCGCTGCGGGCCGGTCATCTTGCATGGTCCGCATCGCGGTCAAGGTGAGCTTTTCGTAGTCCGCGAGTTGCGAGCCTCCCGACTTCAATTCGCGTAGCGCCAACCGGCTTTGTAGCCATTTGCACTCGACATCTCGCTGGAGTCCTTGGACTTCGGCGAAACGATGATCGTCTGGAAAACGCTGTAGAAAGCGGTCGATCTGCTTCTTGGCCTCAGGAGCCCCCTCTGCCGCTGCGACTTGCTGAATGCGGGCATACAACCGGTCCGCCGATGGCGGCCAGGCAAACCAGGCCGTCGCCGCAACAAGCAACACGAAGGCGGCCAGCAGCAAAGCCGCCTGAACTCGTTCCGTCGCCGGCGCCGGCTCGTCGAGCGGGATCTCCGCCGCCCTTTGCCGCGCGGCTTCATCCAAGGTGGTGAAGCGATTTCCGGCCAGTGGATCAGCCACCGTGTCTCGGGCTGATTCTGGGCCTGAATCAGCGGGGGCCTCGGAGGCCGATGACTCGGAGGAACCGGCTCCTGACGTCACCACCGTGGCATCGTTCCAAGAAAATCCATCAGCCCCTGCCAGCTCGGACGGTGAATCCACCGAGGTTGGCGAAACCCTGGTATCCGGAGCCGCGCCGGAGAGGTGGGTGGCGTCGTCGGATTGCGAGCCGTCCTGCGGCTCGTTGCTGAGCCGCGTCGCTTGTAGGCGCTTGGAGAGCACCAGCGCGTTGCTGATCCGCTGCGCCGGGTCCTTCCGCAACAGCTCCGCAATCACTTGTTCCAGCTCGGGCGGCACTTTGGGCGCGAACCGCCGGATGGGGTGCGGTTCTTGATAACGCAACTTGTGCACGACCTGCGCGACGGAAGCCGCGGCGAAGGGTGGCCGCCGGGCCAGCAACGTGTACATGACGCTGCCCAGACTGTAGAGGTCAGTCCGGTTCGATACCGGCTTGCCCTCCGCCTGCTCGGGCGCCATGTAGTCCGCGGTGCCCACTACACTGCCGTCTGCTGTAAGGTGAGATGCCCCGAACAACTTGGCGATGCCGAAGTCGGTCAACTTGATCTGTTTGGACTCGGTCCGTAGCAGGTTGGCAGGTTTCAGGTCGCGGTGGATGACCCCTCGGTCATGAGCGTGTTTGAGGGCGCTACAGATGTCGATGGCCAGGTCGTTGACTTCCTGCCAGCTGAAGGTATAGCGGGCCTGAAGTTCTGCCTGCAGCGACCGACCCTCGACCAACTCCATCACGTAGAACAGATGGCCATCCTGTTCG
>CBDCWT010000037.1:0-154297 GCA_965223305.1 Pirellulaceae bacterium
GGCCAGCCCCGCGAACACCTTTACACAAATCAGCTCGATCCTTACGTCCGGGCGCCGCACATCTACCTGGGGCTCCCTACCCGCTACCTGCCCGGGCGCCGTGTGTTGACTGACGAGGAAGCTAAACGGATTGGCACGCCCACGAAGTGGAATTACGTCGACGATTGCACGGACATCCTGCTGGCATCGGCGCGCGGCGGTGACAACTTCCAGCGCACATTCATGGAGGCGTTCATTCGGCCCGGGAGCAGATCTGCAAAACTGGACGTCGCGAGCGAATTATGCGGCGCGCGGCATCGTACAAACCGGGCGAATGGGAATTGTCCCTCTACGTGAAGCACCACTCCGGCTATCCCTTCGAATCACGTCCGGCGGTATGTGATCCGACCGGACGGGTTTGTTTCCGTGCAAGCTCCATACAAGGGTGGCGCGTTTGATCACCATACCGTTCACCTTCACCGGCACGAAGCTCTCACTCAACTACGCCACGTCCGCGGTCGGCGGACTGTTCGTCGAAATCCAGACCCCAGATGGGAAGCCGATTGAAGGGTTTTCGCTCGAGGAATGCCAGGAGATGATCGGAGACCAGATTGATCATATCGTCAGCTGGAAGAAGGGTACGGATTTGAGTCGCTGGGCCGGCAAGCTCGTCCGACTGCGGATCGTGATGAAAGACGCCGATCTTTACTCACTCCAATTCAGCAGCAAGGAGTGAAATCACTCAAGCCATCCCTTAACACTTTTCCTGGTGCTGGTCCTGATCCTGGTCCTGCTCTGGGCGGGTGCAATCTCGTGGCTTCCAGAGCAAGACCAGGATCAGGACCAAGACCAGGAAACTGGGGAGTTGCGTGTCCGTGTGGGGTTAGCAGGACGCGCCCATCGATCCCGGAGCGACGGGGGATCCGCTGTGCGTTGGAGTACTACTCCTCGTGCTCTGACTTCGAGGGCAATTCGTAACGGACCGTGAAGGTGTATTTCTTGTTGTCCTTAGCCGTCCCTTGAAAACGAAGGTGAGTACGGCCGTCCGCGTGCGGTTTGACAGTGGCCGTTGGGTCTGCCGCGAGGACTGTGGCGCCGGGCGGCAAGAGGATCGTAATGCTGTACTCCGTATCATGACCGACGTGATGTATACCGTCCTCGAAGGTCCACACGCCATCCTCGAATTTAGCCGCTTTGGGGACATCCAATACTTGAGTGTAACGCAGCTTTCCGCGGTCAAAGACACTGTCCGTAAAGGTCACATCGTGCCGATTATTGGTGTCCGTCACCACGAGTTGGACCGGCATCTCGTGGCCCGTCGGGTCGAGAAACCGAACGTTCGTGTCCTTGGGTGTGTAGAGGGAGAATCCCTTCGGCAAGTAGTAGCCGGTAAAGGCCCGCTCGGTCGTGTGCTGCTTCTCCGCGCTGCCCTCTGCGGTCAGTGTCACGAGCGTCTCGGTGGAAGTATCTCCGCCACCGAACCATGCATGGGAAGTCCAGGAGGAGACCGCGATGGCCACAGACACGCACACCCCTATCCAGAACTTTCGTTCCAAGGAGGGCATCCCGGGCATTGGCTCGTAGTTCGTCGGCGGATGGGAAGGTTCCTCGACGCCGACTGCCGTTTCGAGCCGCGTTACTTCGAGTCGCAGCAGTTTCATTTCGCTTAGCACGTCCATCTTCATTCTGGCCGTGGCGAACCAGAGCTTCATCAGCACGGTCGTCTCGTAAATCACGAGTATCACCACGGCACAGCCTATAAGCGTCTTGATATCGAAGCTGCGAACAAAGAAGTTGATCGCGGCCACCCCCATAGCGACGCAGGCAACTCCGTAGAACCAGTAGATGCGTTCGGCAGTTCGCAAACGTCCGGAGTATTCTCTCGTGGCGACTTCGCGAAGCGATTCTTCACGTTCGACCCGAAGTCGCGTAACTTCTTCCAGAGTTTTTCGCAGCGTATCGTCGTGTTCACTCATCTTGATCCTCCTCGAGAAACCGGCGCAGTCGCCGCCGGGCATGATGGAGTCTTGACTTGACCGTTCCGGGCGGAATCCTCAGAATCTCGGCGATTTCAGACGTGCTAAAGTTGTCCTCGTAGCGTAACGACAGGATCGCGCGATCACGTCCAGGCAGATCGCCGAGGGCGTCCCGAAGCGAGGCATAATGCCGGTCCGTCGGACGTCCACCGTCCTCAGCCTCGCGCCAACGTTGGCCATAGGCCTCGTCAGCCCGGCGCATGCGTTGTCGCTTGCGAATCCAATCGCGTGATTTGTTGCTGGTGATGCGGTAAGCCCAGGCGGGAAACGCGGACGGATCTCCAAGCCGTCCGATCTGCCGGCTGATCGCTATCCAGGTATCTTGCAGGACATCCCAGGCCGCCTGCTCATCGTCCGTCAGACGCCAGGCAAGCCGCCAGAGCCGGTCCTGCCAGCGATCGACCAATTCCGAGAGTGCCTCAACGGCCCCCTCCTGAGCCTGGATCACCAGCAATTCGTCTTTAAGCCGTTCGTTCTGGTTCATCCGTGAAAAGGTCGAACGGGAAGGAGGAATGGTTCAAAAGACAAAAGAAAAAGCTGACACCTGTTAAGGGAGTCAAATTGGACTCTGGGCAATGAGAGGGCCACAAGCCGAGAGGACCGCACAGTCTGAACAATTCATCGAGAGTGCGACCTTGTAAGATCGCGAGCCCGGGAATGACTTTGTTGAGAATCACCGAAACGCCAGAAGGCATGTTTCGGCCACAGTGGCCCCTGTGATTTCCAGCAATGCTGGGTCATAGCCAACGATCACATTGCCCGAACGTTAGCACCATTGTTGGCTAGTCTCACATCCGCTGTACACGACCATCGTACCGTGTTGACTCAGCGCAGTTAGACAATTACTTTACTGGCATATCCGCCTCTTCCTTGTCGGTTCAGACCTTTTCTATCGGGGAAAAAGCGTGTCCAAACCTCACAAGTCGTTCTTGAGCCGTGTCCGTTCCAACTCCCGCCGGCGCCAGATGAGGCGCAAACTGGCCGCGGAATCGCTCGAACGACGCTGGCTCTTGACGACCATCCAAAGCGTAGCGCCAGCAGCCAACAGTGAGGCCCCAGCCAACACCGATATCTCCGCAACCTTCGACCAAGACGTCGTGGCGGCTTCAGCGAATGACCAGACATTCGTGGTCCACGGGCATTTGAGTGGCCGTCTGACTGGTGGAGCGACGAACGTGACCGCCGCCGGGCCAGTCGTCACCCATAATCCAACTGGGAACTTCGCCCCTGGTGAGGTTGTTTCCGTCACGGCCACAGCTGGTATCAACACTACCGGCGGCGCAGCAAATGCGCGAGTCTGGCAATTCCATACGGAAGCGAATTCGGGCAGTGGGCAATTCACCGACAGTGGCCAGACTTTCCCGTTCAACGATGGGCAGTCAGTCGCGTTCGGCGATGTCGACGGTGATGGTGACGCCGACGTTCTGAGCGGCAACCGATTGCTCTGGATCAACGATGGATCGGGCGTGTTCAGTGATTCGGGTCAAGCGATCCAGACAGGCGGAGAAGCGCGGTTCGTTGACGTTGATGGTGACGGCGACGTCGACATCCTTGGCTCTACGACCGTGTTGATCAATGACGGAAGCGGTATCTTCACAGATTCAACACAGAACCTCGGAGGAGGACCGACAGTCGGAATCGGCGATTTAGATGCCGATGGCGACGTCGACGTGATGGTCGGCGCGAGCTACGGACCGAACCGAGTGTTTCTTAACAACGGCAACGGACAATTCCTCAATACCGGACAGTCGCTTGGCACGGCCACCACGACGGGACTGGCACTCGCTGACTTCGATGGAGATGGTGACCTCGACGCATTCGCGGCCAACAATGGCCCCGCGAATCGCATCTGGTTGAACGACGGCTCGGGTGTCTTCACGGATAGCGGACAGGCACTGGGCGGCTTCAGCGCGACATTCGATGTCGAGGTCGGTGATGTCGACGGTGACGGTGACCTCGATGCTGTAGCCGGGAACGAATACGGCAATGTCGGTGCTCGAATTTGGATCAACGATGGTAGCGCATTGTTCGTCGACTCCGGACAACGCGTCGCATCAACCGGTAACTCTCGCATCGCCAGCCTGAAACTTGGCGACCTGGACGGCGACGGCGATCTCGACATCTTCGCCGCGAATCGGCGCGATCCGTCGCAAGTTTGGCTGAATGACGGCGCGGGCGTCTTCGCGGACTCCGGCCAGCGCCTGACATTCACCTTCAACGAGCGGCGAATCGACGATGTGGATCTCGCCGACATCGACGGTGACGGTGACCTCGACGTCTGGGAGCAGAACATCTTCAACGGTAGTCACGGAGCCAAAATCTGGATCAATCAGAACCTGCAGCCAAGTGTCTCCCTATCCGTCGACAACGCGACGATTGACGAAGCGGCTGGAACGGCCATCGTCACTGCGACCCTGTCGGCCGCCCATACAGCCGAAGTCACCGTCGATCTGGCGTTCTCCGGTGATGCCACTGCCACCGATGACTACACCACCTCCGGCAACCAGATCATCATCCCCGTCGGACAGACCAGCGGATCGGTGACCATCACCGCCGTCGATGACACCGCCGACGAACCGGACGAGTCAGTCGTCGTCGACATCTCCGGTGTCGCCAATGCCGACGAAGCCGGCACTCAACAGGTGACAACCACCATCCTCGACAACGACGAACCGGCACCCGTTCCCGATGTCTCACTCGCCGTCGATAACGCAGCCATCCTCGAAGCATCCGGGGTCGCCACCTTTACTGCCACGCTGTCCCTGGTGACCACCGTCGACGTGACCGTCGATCTGGAGATCAGCGGCACTGCTACCGCCGGCGAAGATTACAACACCTCTGGCAGCCAGATCACGATCGCCGCCGGACAGACCAGCGGCGCCATCACCGTCACTGCCGTCCAAGACGAACTAGATGAAGCCGATGAGTCGGTCATCGTCGACATCGCCAACGTGACCGGTGGCAACGAGGCCGGTGGTAACCAGCAAGCCACCACCACGATCACTGATGACGACGAACCGGTCGTGCCCGACGTCAGCCTCGCCGTCGACAACTCGGCCATTGACGAAGCGGGCGGTGTGGCCACCTTCACCGCCACCCTCTCCGAGACGACGACCGTACCGGTTA
Organism: Pirellulaceae bacterium; assembly: GCA_965223305.1. GTDB lineage: Bacteria > Planctomycetota > Planctomycetia > Pirellulales > Pirellulaceae > CBDCWT01. The sequence goes on from CBDCWT010000037.1 coordinate 5,142, forward strand.
CCATCGATCTGGAGATCAGCGGGAGCGCCACCGCCGGTGACGACTACAACGCCTCCAACTCCGAGATCGTCATCGCTGCCGGAGCCACCAGCGGGTCGATTACGGTTACCGCCGTCCAGGACGAACTGGATGAACCCGACGAGACGGTCGTCGTCGACATCTCGGCGGTCGAGAACGGCAACGAAGCTGGCGGCAACCAGCAGGCTATTACCTCGATCACCGATGATGACGAGCCGCAGGGGTTTGCCGTCACCAGCGTGACGCCCACCAGCACCGGCGTGCAGGTCGCCTTTACCAATCCGATCGATACCGGCGACTTGAACCTCTACGACTCCCAGACCGCTGGACTCGGCGCTGCCGATCTGATCCTCACCGGTGCGGCCAGCGGTCCGGTCATCGGTTCCCTGGTTGCCTCCGAGACGATGGTCGAGTTCATCAAGTCGGGCGATCCTCTCGCACCCGATACCTATACGCTCACGCTGCGCAGTGCCACCGACGGCTTTGAAGATACCGGCGGACTTTTGCTCGACGGCAACGGAGATGGAACGGCCGGCGACGATTTCTCGTCCACCTTCACCGTCTCCGAACCGGCCGCCAATACGGTCACGGTCAGCATTCCCGACTTCGTGCGGGGGCCCGGCCAGGCGGTCAACCTTCCGGCCGACGACACCACCGGCATTCCGCTGACGATCAGCGATGGGACCAACGTCCGCGCGATCGACGCGCGGATCAGTTACGACCCCGAGCTCTTGCAGATTACCGGCGGGTCACTCGGTCCCGATGCACCGGCCGGCGCATCGGTGATTGTCAACACATCGACACCGGGGCTGGCGATTGTCGTCTACTTCGCCATCGCGCCATTGCCGGCGGGCGAGGCCCACTTTGTAAACCTCCAGGCATCGGTTCCGGAAGCAAACGCCAGCGAAAACTATCGCCGGCAGCAGATCATTGATCTGCATGGCCTGATCGTCAGCGACGGTAACGACAACGAGTCACCCGCGATCGACAACGACGGCCTGCACATGGCCACCTTCTTCGCGGATGTCTCGGCCAACGGACGGGTGAATGCGGCCGATGCTTCGGGGGTGGCTCGGATCGCGGCCTTGATCGACGGCGGGTTCGCCAACACGCCGAATACCGATCCGGGTATTTTGGGAGACATCAGCGGTAATGGCCGGCTGAACGCGGCCGACGCCTCGTTGGTGGCGCAGTTCGCGGCCTTGATCAGTGTCCCGCAGATTCCGGAGATACCGGGCGGAGTGGTGATCTCCGGCTTGCCGAACGTGGGAACCGACACCGACCCGGTCGAGCGCCCAGCTCCAACGGCGCCACACGCGTTGGCCTTCGCCGACCTGGTGGATCCAGCGTACACTGCGCTGGCCGACCCGCAGCTGGAAGATCTGGCCGAAGAATTGGAGCGCGAAGACGAGGAAAGTTCGTACGCGGAATTGCTCGATGAGGCGATTAGGCTGTAGCACGTGGCCTGATGGCGAGACTCCGGCTCATCGCATAGTCACCGGCACCAATACCGCCGCGTCCTGTGATTTCGTCGTTCAGCCGAGTTGCAGTTCCACCCTCCAGCGGCACACTGTGCAACTCAAGGATGACATTCGCAGCGAGTCGGCCCGAAGGGCGCAGGGGTAGGCCGGAACAAGCGGCGCAAAAGGAGCTTCCATCAGCCTACGATTTCCCCGCCGCGCGGTTCCGGCACGCGCCGGTTAGGCAACCAACACGGAGTGCATCGAACTTGGTGCCGCCGGAACAGCGCGGCGTTACCTCATGTCACAAGCCACCATCTTTCCTGCCGCTTGTCCCAGCCTACGACTAAACTCTTGCAAACAGATAACTTAAAGCTGCACGACCTCCTTAGGGAGAGTCGGCCCGCAGGGCCGGAGAGGGGGCACTCGCCGGACGCTGCGCGTCGGTTTCGCTGGGGAACCGTGGGCCAACGCCCAGCGGCTGATCTGTGTCACGGTCCTGGGCGATCCTATTGATCCTGTAAATCCTGTCAAACAAATACGAAGACAGGATCAACATGACGAACAGGATGGAAGGAACGAGCTCCGCGGCAAGATACCCCATCGTACCCACTGCACCAAAATTCGTAAGACGCTCGGGAGGGCGAGGCTGGGATGGTGAAAAGAGGTTGAATCTAGAGAAGATCGTAAAAACTGGTATTTCAAAAATGTTGCGCTCCAACGTATTGGTTGTTTTTGGCAAACATCCACCAAGCGAAGGAGCGCAACAGTGGCACGAGTATCCTCTTTTTCGGTCGGGCGTTACAAGTCTTCTTTATGGGCGCTTTGTGCGTCATTTTACCGCAGTCGCGAAAGACTGCGTGATCGAATTGACGAGTTGAAACGCGAGAAGAGCGAAGCCAGGCAGGATCATCAACGCGTTCGCGATGAAAACAGAAGCCTTACTAAGAGTCTTCAACGAGCCGAAAAGCAATTGGCTGAGTACCGTAGACTGGCAGCCAAGCAGCAAGCTCTACCATTCCAACTCCCCGACGATCCACCGTTAAAAGGGCACCAGTTTGGACCACGGACCATGGCTTTGTGTTGTGCACTAGCAAGTCTTATTGGCTTTCGTTCGACCGAACGGGTGTTGCGTCTGATCAGCTACTGGCTGCAGGTGGAATTTGACGTTCCGAGCCACGACACGATCCGTCTGTGGACTTGCCGCAATGGCGTTGCGATCTTACAGGAGTCCGTCCAATTTGCACCCGATTGGATCTGGTTGATCGACCATAGTGTTCAGCTGGGAAAAATGTCTGTGCTGATCGTCCTTGGGATCCGTCAGTCGGAACTTCCTGTAGGACGCCCCTTGCGACGGGACGACATGAAACCACTGGCGGTGGTGCCAACGCTTTCACGAAGGAAGGAGCAAGTCGGTGAAGCACTCGTAGAACTGGCCGATCAAACCGGCGCACCAATCAGTATCGCCAGTGATGGCGCCTCTGAGCTTCATGAGGGTGTCAAATGGCTTGAAAACAAGGGGTTTGAAGTCGTTTTAGTGGCTGATGTGAAACACGTGGCGGCCAATCTTCTCAAGAAGATACTCGGTCAGGACAAGCGTTTTATCCAGTTCGACAGTCAGATTGGAAAGACGACCGCTGGCATTCAACAAACAGAATTAGATCATTTTCTTCCACCCACCAAGAAAACGAAGTGCCGGTTCATGAACCTGGGCAAGTTGATGGATTGGGCTGAGATGGTGCGTTTCCACTTGAAGACCCCGCAAGCACCCGGTAACCGAGATGTGTCCGCAGAGCGGGTCACCCAGAAGCTCGGCTGGCTTTTAGACTTCGAAGAGGATTTGGAGCATTGGCGCGAGTGCCGGCAGGTTGTCTCGGCAGTGCTGGAGTTCACTAACCGCGAAGGAGTGTATGCGGGTGCGACAGGAGGCTCTAAGAAAACAGCTGGCAGAATTAGACTTGTCGTCCGCGATAGCCCAACAACTTCTCAACAAGCTAGTCGACGCCTACGCAAAAAACGAGCGGAAGCTGGTCAGCTCCAGTTACGCCAAACTGAGAGTTCCTTGTAGCACGGAGGTCTTAGAGTCCTCTCTCGGCCGTTTCAAATCGCTTCAGCGTCATCACAATCGGGGGACGTTTACCACGCTGCTCGCAATCTATCCCACGCTGTTTGAAACGACGCCCCCACACACGTCTGGCCGCACGCCTCAAACAGGTAGCAACGAAGGGACTCAAAGAGTGGCTGCAGAAAGCGGGCCTAACCAACTCGACCCAGGCGCGAAAAGCGGCCGCCTACGCAGCCTGCCGCTGATCGCATTCAGCAAGAAAACAACTAGATTTGAGCATTACAGACGATTCGTCACCCCAGGGCGAGGCTCCTGCCGAGCCGAGGGACATCGGAGTGACGATTCGGAAACCGTGGGCTAACGCCGGCTAACCCCCAGCGGCTGATTTTGTGTCACGGTCCTGGGCGATCCTGTTGATCCTGTAAATCCTGTCAAACAAATACGAAGACAGGATCAACATGACGAACAGGATGGAAGGGGCGAGCTCCGCGGCAAGATACTCATCGTACCCACTGCACCAAAATTCGTAAGACGCTCGGGAGGGCGAGGCTCCTGCCGAGCCGAGGGACATCGGAGTGACGATTCGGAAACCGTGGGCTAACGCCCAGCGGCTGATTTGGCGCAGGGGTAGGCCGGAACAAGCGGCGCAGAAGAAGCTTCCATCAGCCTACGATTTCCCCGCCGCGCGGTTCCGGCACGCGCCGGTTAGGCAACCAACACGGAGTGCATCGAACTTGGTGCCGCCGAAACAGCGCGGCGTCACCTCATGTCACAAGCCGACATCTTTCCTGCCGCTTGTCCCCCGGCGGACCGTTTTGGTCACATGAGATTGGGATTCCGATAGAAACTTTGAAAAAACACACGGGCAAGTGGACGATCGAAGAGGAAGCGATCGTTGGCGCACAGGATCCACCGGGGAGCGGACTCGGGGCCTACCTAGTTTCGGAAGAGAAGTTCGGCGACTTTGAATTGATGATAGACATCAAGTCAGACTGGAAAACCGATTCTGGATTTCGTGACGAAAGCTTCCAGCTTGCGCTTTCGAGTTCATATTCGCACTACCGCTCCTCGCGTCACGCGGCTCATGGGCCCCGTAGCACGACCAAGACCAGGAAAGGAGTAGTTAGCGGTTAGGCATTCGCCGCCGCACAGAGTCCGGCAAAGTAGTGGATGTCCACGACAGAAACGTGTCGCGATATCTCGGATAGGCAAGTGCTGGCATTTCAGTATTGTCGCGCACTGGGTCGGTCGCTACTTTGCAGAACCAAATTTGGATTGCCAAAAGCAGACTTGGGAAAGGGACGGGCAAGTGCCTGTTTTTGGAGCAGGTGAATTCCCTGGGGGGGCCGTTAAATCAGCGATTCGACGTTTGAAGCAATCACCAGAGGGCCAACATGTCAGCTACCGATTTCATCTGCCGTGAGTGTCTTGGGCGTGTGGTGGTCAGCGTATTTCTGCCGCTCGCCATCATGTCAAGTTCGGCCCTGGGCGACACGCTCAGCTTAGAGGACGAACTTGCCCGACAGGTTCCCAGGCTACTTGAACGACTCGATGTGCCCGGCGCCGCTATTGGAGTTGTTCGAAACGGCGAAGCCGCATTCACAAAGGGATATGGGCTGGCGAACAGGCAATCCGCCCAGGCCGTCCGTGCTGATACAGTATTCAACGTTGGTTCCGTTTCGAAGACAGTTACGGCGTGGGGTGTGATGCGTCTAGTCGACACCGGACACCTGTCTCTGGATGCGCCAATATCGCAGTATCTCACGCGCTGGCAGTTTCCCGCTTCCGAATACGAGACTGGCGGCATCACTGCAAAGAGGCTCATGAGCCATACGGCTGGGCTCACGATGCACGGAATACCGGGCTTTGAAGTCCCAAAGCCCCTTCCAACCATTGAGGACGTGCTGTCGGGAAATTTTGAGGAGTGCGTCTACTCTACACCGGGTACAGCGGTGAAGGCGATTGAGAGCCCTGGCGAGAAGTGGCGATACTCTGGCGGGGGAATCGTGGTGCTTCAGCTGGTTATCGAGGAAGTAACTGGCGAATCCTTCAGCGATTACATGCATCAGGCAGTGCTGCGACCACTTCTTATGAACAACAGTCGGTTTGGATGGGATGACCGGGTCAAAAAGAAAGCGGCTACCCCCTATGACTCTGACGGAAGTCCTCTCCCAACGTATCGATTCACCGGAACCTCGGGTGCTGGCTTCTACTCGACAATCACTGACATGACGCGCTTTGTCGCTGCCGGCTTGTCTAGTCGGGCGGCGCCCCTTGGGATGGGTGTGCTCTCGGAAAGGACGACGGCACAAATGTATGTGCCGGTCAAGCTTTCAAACGGAGAGGAGAGCCCCTGTGGCCTGGGCTACTTTGTCATTCCCAAGTCAGGAATGACACCTCTGATAGTCTGCCACGCCGGAGTTAACGCGGGTTGGCGAGCCGAATTCGCGGCATCACCAGAATCCGGTGACGCTATAGTCATCCTGGCAAACAGTGACAACGCTGACAGTCTGTTAGAGGAGGTTGTTCGTCTTTGGGGAAAGTCAGAATTGGACCAACCCCTGCCTGAATTGCCGTTCTAAGACACGGGGGAAAGTCCATTTTTTCCGCTGGATAATCGTCAAGGTTTCCCGTCTGCTGGGCAGATGTATAGTTTGTCCGGGTCGGCAAGTTCGGCCTCCTGAATAAACTCGGGATCAAGCAAGAACTCGTCGATCGGTGGACGCGATAAATGATGATCTGTTGCCTGTTGGAATTCATTGGCGACGTAAACCAACGTACTTTCATCGTACCGGCCACCCATTCTGCTTCGGCGATCATTTCGACGGTGACTACCATTTGCTTTTCGGCATCCTTAGCCAATGCCCGACGAAACACCGACGAGCCACTTCCCAAAGAAGAAAGCACGGCAATGGCTGTGCGACGATCAAATTTCCGCGACGATGACATGGCGAAACCTCAACGGGAAAGCTGAGCGATTGCGTGGGCGAACAAGCCGATTACGACCGAAATGCCCGGTCCGCGAGTCTCATTTTGCCATTCCAAATCAAAATGCCAAAAACTGGTGCGTCGGCGGCAGTTTTCGCGCTGGGAGTTCACTGCCCTGCGGGGGCGGTCCCACTGTTCTGATGTTGCCCTCCGACCGTGACCAAGACGCGCGGATTCATCGTCTGTGCAACTTCTCCCCATCAAGTTTCACACCTGTGTGTCGTTTGGGAGTTCAGTCGCAAAGTTTTCGGTTAGCGACTTCGGAGCGTTCTTTCGCCATGCATCGACGAGTGCCCGCAGGACGCTGCCCTCCTCAGCGTCTTGCAGAAACACAATCGTGGCACCGGTACGCCCCCATGGGCCATTGCAAACCTCGAACACATTTGGCTGTTCGTTGACCAACTTGATTTGAAGTTCACGGGTAAGCTTGACGACTCCCCATCCATCGCGTGGAAAGAGCGTTGCAAAAGTTCTTCCTCGCACTCGGAAGTCCGGACGATCCACGTCTTCACTTTCGTCGGATTCTGGAAGGCTCAAAGCGAATTGGCGGAACTTCGAGGGAGTCATGGGCTAATCACCAGCTAGACCGCGAATTGTCACAACGGCAATTCTAGCAATAGTGGCTCCCGCAGATTTGGAATTCGCGAAACGCATCGGCCTCGTCGTCCGACGCTGCTCAGGCGTTTCACGCCGTTCCGATGAAATCCGCCGTGCAGGTCGCTATTTCTGAAGGTGTGCGTTCCCCCATACCTGCTCGTTTACGGCGGCGGACTGACCACGGGCAATGGTAATCGTGTTCCATTTCTCTCCAACCACGATGCGAGCAATCATGATGATTTGTCCGCAGTGGTATCCGCAATGGGCAAGTGACCGATGAATTGCCAAGGGTACAGAATGTGCTGTGCCGCGAATCTCAACTGTCTTCGCGAGGTCATTCGGCTCAAGTTGCCCCAGCGTGTCCGCAACACACTTCCAGCCTTTTTCCCAATAGTCGAGAATCTCTTGCCGGTTGTTGAACGTATCGACGAACTCATCATCTCTGTTTCGCCACGGTTTCTCACCATCCGTGGTTAAGAAGTCTGTCCACCGCGATAGCAGGTTACCCGCGACATGCTTCATGACCACCGCGATGCTGTTTGTTTCGGGGTCGAGAGCAATGCGAAGTTTGTCGTCGCTAACCTGAGCAATCGCTGTGTCTGCCCATTTCTTATTGCAAGAAAGACGTGTAACGCACTCTCGATGACGTTTCGAGCAGAATCATCTGATGAGTCCATCGAACGCCTCTTATCTTCAGTGCGGATGTTGTTTTCTTCATCTCCTGCGTTCTGTCGGCGATGAAGCCCATTCTGGCAGGCAGGAGTTCACAGTATACGACACGGTGAACTAACAGGCATCCAAGACAGCCTGAACAGGCATCGTCTAGCAGGTTCAACTAGCTTCGATATCTATGAAAGAGTAGCTGCTCTCAGATCGAGCGGTTTTCCTGACCGATGATTGGGAAGCTGTTTCACTTCCCTTAGACAGGAGAACTACCGCAATGCTCTACCTAGGAATCGACCAACATGCTCGACAGATCACCATCTCTCGGCGCGACGACAACGGCGATGTCGTGATGGCTCGCCAGGTGTCGACGCGGCCCACGAAGATCAATGAGTTTTTCCAGCGGCTCACTCGTGAACGACTCCAGGACGACACGCAGTTCGTGGCCGTGCTTGAAGTCTGCGGGTTTAACGATTGGCTGATCCGCATGCTGCGAGACTACCGGTGTGCGAAGGTGATCCTGATTCAACCGGACGAACGGAAGAGGCGCAAGACGGATCGACGGGACGCGGCCGCACTCAGCGAACTGCTTTGGGTCAATCGTAATCGCCTGCTGCATGGCAAGCCGGTCCGCGGCCTGCGGCAAGTCGACATCGCCTGCACCACAGACCAAGAGAATCGGCGGTTGACGACACTCCGAAAGGATGCCGGTCGAGCACGCACTCGCCTCGTCAACAAGGTTAGGCAAATCCTCCGAAGTCACAACCTGCAATGGGAAATGCCGACCAGAATCTTCCTTCATAATGCAGTCCTCTTTGGGCCTGGACGAGGTGGGTGAGTAAGCTATCACTAGTTCGTACGAACTATTTTCTAGGCGTTTTGCTCGGCGTTCTTTCGGTTCTGCAGTCGCGGCGTCCGAAGCTCTTTTGGTGGTAATGGTGATCCTCGGCCTGCTTGCGATGCTACTAGTTTCTGCAAGCGTTTCAACTCCTCGGCGTCTGCCCAGATTATCCAGGCTCGTGCGATTGGACGCTGGCAGGCATGTGCCCAGCCGCGAGTTACCCAGTGCTTGAGCAGCTTTTCGCGAATGCCGAGTTTGCCAGCCAGGGTACTAGCGCGCCACTCATCTTGGGACAGATCGGGATGGTGAAGCTGCTTGGCGCTGCGCGGATCTCTGTTGAGCAACAGGCTGATCATTGCGACTGACAGAGGCCGGCGGTCCCGAGGCGATAGGAATCCCTCCGACCGAAGCGTCGACGCGATTTCTGATGTAGTCTTGCCTGCCAAGGCTAATTCCAAAGCGCGGTTCAGTAGGTCGTCGTAGTAATCGAGTTGTTTGAAGTGTTGCACCGGTCGCCGAATCTCATAACAGCTCTCGAATCCGCCTGACCAACGGATCTTCGTCGTGACGGATTGACTATTGCCGACAATGGAGACTTCAACTCGCTCAATCATTAGACGGACGATCTCTTTTCGTTCTGCGTGTGTGGCACCGCTCCACAACGCAGCCAGATCACTACATGTTGCCTGGATTTGGTCACGTTCTTGTTGAGTCAATTGAACATCGCTTTGGCTACGGAATCCGTCGAGTTTCTTACTGGCTGCTTGGTGATCTACAAGCGCTGACTCCCAATGTTGTTCAAGCGTACTGGCAACCAGACGGTTGGCAGGATCGACGGTCCGATAACGTCGCTCAGCTAGGTTGACTTCGTATTCGGCCCGTTGCACTTCGTGTTCAAGCTGTTTTTCGAGCTGTCGACGCCGCACCGACTCGTCCTCCGCCGCTTGTAGGCTAAGCTCGATCGTGCTGGGCGCGAGGGCTTCGAGCACCTTGTTCGCGACGAAGTCATCGAGCGCGCGGCAAACGATCGTCGATGGGCAGGGCTTCACGGCAACCCGATCGCGATACCGTTGGCAACGATAGCTACCTCGGTCGGCAGCCGTATAGATGGGAGTTATCCGCCGTCCGCAACAACCGCAGAACACGATACCCGCCAACAACGCGGCGCCGCTACGCGGAGCTCCCTTGTGGCCTTTCCGCGTGTTGTTCTCATTCAGTCGCCGCTGATTTGCCTCGAACTGTTCCCAGGAGATGTAACTCGGGAATCGATCCTTAATGAAGACTTTCCATTCGTCTCGTGAAAGGAATTTGTGCTGCGATCGCTTGCCGCGTTTGTTTCGATAGTTTTTTCGCCTGCCGTAGCTGTAAGCACCAGCGTACAGCGGATTCTTGAGTAGTTCGTGTACGGTGGCTTTGCTGGGTACCCGCCAACTGATTTCGGAGTCGTGTCCTGGCGACTTGGAGGTTCCATCGCGAAACGGCAACTTGATTTGATTCCAGGCAAGATGGTGGAACACTTTGCTGCCGCTGCCCAAGGATTCAAACAAGCGAAAGAACATTCGCATGGCGTGCCGCGCCGACTCGTCGGGATCAAGTTGCGGTAGGCCAGCTTCATCGGGCACGAAGCCAACCGGCAGACTGTGCAACAACTCGCCTCGTTCTGCTTTGTTCATTCGGCCGCGTTCCAAACGAACCTTCATCGTGTGAAGTTCCATCTCGCTAATAATGCCCTTCAGCCCCAACACCATCCGATCGTTGGGGTCGTTGGGACAGAAGACTCCGTCTTCGTCGGCGATCAACGAATCGAATACCGCACACACTTCAAACAGATCGTGCCAATCCCTGGAGTTCCGTGCCAGTCGACTCATCTCCAACCCCAGCACGATGCCGAGTTGGTGGTCGGTAGCGAGTTTCAAGAGTCGACGAAAGCCGTCTCGGTCCACGCTCCCACTGCCACTGACACCTAGGTCTTCATCGATGATGACTATCTGATCTCTACGCCATCCCAACGCAAGCAACCGATCGTGCAGCTGATACTGCCGCGCGGTGGATTCGCGGTTCTCTCGAAGTTGATGCAAACTCGACTGTCGAATGTAAAGTGCCGCGTCACGAGCAAGGTGTTCAGGTTTGATTTTGGGTGAACCGACAACCTGAACAACTCTCGGCGATTTGACGATATCGCGAGGCCGTGCAATCTCGTCTGCGACAACGCTCGATCTTAATGCGGCGTTACTCATTGCTGGCCTCCGTTCGGTTTGGAGCCTTCGGCAATGAATTGGCCGCAATGGTCGAGAGAACTTGGAGAACCTTCGACCGTGTCGGTTGGTCGACTGCGTGGGTCCAGATTTGGGTCAGCGGCAGCGAGCGCGGGGGGGAGCGACAGCTGTGTTCTTGTCGTCGGACATTCGACGCCTCCTTGCGATTTGACTTCCAAACGAGAGGCCAACCAATCAACCAAAGCTCTGAGCGAGTCAAGAGCAATCACAACTTGCGAGCAGTCACTGCTATCAGTGAATCGCCCGCGAAATGCACTTCCGCCAGCCTCCAATTGTTCGGTGTTTTGGGGGGCGCTACGAAGAAATTCCCAACTCTAGCGGCCATCGCTTGGCTCAAAAGGCTCGTGTTGCCCTCGATTGACCGCCTGGAAATGGATCACCTGCTCGCTGACCTGGAGCAAGTTCAACAGCGGTTGGAAGAACTGGAGAAAGTCATCGCCGAACGTTGTGGCAACAGCGAAGACGCGGCCATCCTCGCGACGATCCCCGGCGTCGCTGCCTTTACCGCGATATCGCTCGCATGCCGTGTTGGTCGAATCGAGCGTTTCCCTCGCTCGCACAGCCTTGCTAATTATTGGGGCCTCACACCGGGCTGTCGAAATAGCGGCGAGGCCGACCAATGCCTCGGAAGGATTACCAAAGCCGGCAGCAGCCTGGCCCGCTGGCTGCTGGCACAAGTGACGCACAAGGTCTTGCGCAAGGACCGTCGGTTACGAGAATGGTTCAAACGCATCAAACGTAGGCGCGGTGCCACCATTGCACGAGTCGCCGTGATGAGAAAGCTGGCCACCATCATCTGGCATATGCCGACCAAACGCATTTCGTATCAGCGGTGCCGGCAGCTGGCCACACAATAAGCACCACAGGAGCCCCTCGGGAATCGGAACAACAAAGCCTACATGGGGAGCAATGACAACTCAACGTGGATGGTCCGGCTTCTTACGTCCTGCCATCCGTCGGAGCCATTCGCTTCGCCAGGGTGAGCCCCGACGGATGACAGGACGACGAAGCCTACACTGATCATCATTTTACGAGGAGATACGACGAAACAAGATTCGGCAAAGGTTGTTCGATCCGAGTCGCCGTGACTCGAGATCCCTCCCGTTGAGGCCAACTCGTGAAACGCCGTGGATGCGACGGCCTGGCCAAGTGCCAAGCCAGTCAGCACGATGCGTTGTGTGGAGTGGCCACAACGGTGAGGAATTCGCAGCTAGATAAGTCAGCGTCTGCTACAACGAGGCAGAGCCTCTCGCAGGACATGCGAGAGGTACCTCGCGAAGGAATGTGTCGGGAGCAATCGCGTTTTGGAAAGAACGATTGCAACTTCCCGTAGCGACGACGACCGAGATTGAATCAGAAAAAGAGTGACGAAGTCCACAACTCGATCAACCAACCAAAGAAAGGCGATTACGCACAGCGCTATCCGTACGTAAAAAACCCGATGGAAACCGCTTGGGCTTGACAAACTCTTTCAGGAAGGCGTTTCACGCCGAAGGCACGAAGCCAAAGCTCGAAAGTGCGTCGGTCATTTCGTCGAATGGCACTTCTATGAAAACGTTTCGTTAGTCAACAGGTATTCTTTTGTTTTTGCTCCGTTGTTTTGTGAGCTACAGTTGGGTCAGCCCAGACGGAGGATAGGGCAACGCAGAGGTGCGACCCGAGCGCCGCGCTGGGGCCAAGACCGAAGTTTGGCGGCTGGGCTTCAGTTCTCGGCCGCCTCTTTTTTTACATTTCGGGATTGGCCGCAATGCGCTAAACCTTCGCGGCAGGATGCTGCGACTGCTGCTACATGGATGTTCTCCTGCTGATCCTGCGGTGACAAAACGGCCTGGGTTTCGCCGTTGCGACGTCGCCTGTGGCAATCCGGTGTTCCATTCTTCTATCCGAGCATTGAGCCCAAGTTGGGATTCGAAAAGGTGTGAGGCTGCCCCACCTAGCTACGAGCATGAAAGCCCAGTGCCATTACGAGCTCACCTCACAACCGGAAGCTTGATTGCACACTCAACAGTCGACATGGCGTCTCCTTTCTTACGCGGCCGTTTGCATCTCCGTCGGCAACGTCATGTGCCAGTACAGTTGGCGAATCCAGCGGTTGGCCACGGCCGCCGCGGCCACACTGGCGGGTTTGCCCGCTGCTTTGAGTCGGTCTTTCAAGGTTTTCCACTTCGGCACGAAGCGAGCCAGCCGGTGAGCCGTTTCGATGAGCATGGTTCGCAAGTGCAAGTTTCCGGCTTGAATCAAGCCACCATCGGCTTGCTTCTTGCCGCTGGATGCGTTCTTCGGCGTTACGGCGCAGTAGCGAGCCAACTGCTTGCCCGACTGAAATCGCTGAAAACTGCCGATCTCCGCACGCATGGTCACCGCAGTCACCAAGCCGACTCCTTTTTCCTCGCGCAGTTTTTGCACCACCGCGTCGTCCGTCGTGCTCGCCTCCATGCGTCGTTCGACATCTCGAATCTGTTCGGATACGCGATTCAGGTTTGTCAAATGTACGTCCATGACCCAACGGCTATGCTCCCGGAGTGAAGTGGTCGACTGTAGCCATTGCTTCCAGGAAACCGTCCACACGTTTCCCACATCGGACGGTGGTGAAATTCGTTCCTCACGCAGCATGGCCCGAATCCGTTGTTTGATTCGCCGACGCTCGTCCACCAACTGCTGACGATGCCGTGTCAGACGCCGCAGATCACGAATTGATTCCGGTGGCAACCATACTCGCGGCAGATAGCCCACCCGCACCAAGTCCGCCAGCAACTGCGCGTCGCTGAAGTCCGTCTTGTCGGGATTCTGCTTCATCCGCGAGCAAATGCCGGCATTCGCCAACGCCACGTCCCATCCCTGTTGCTGCAGTTGTTCGGCGAGGTTTGCCGCACCGCAACACGATTCAAGCGCTGCTCCCATCACCAGCCGCCCCTCCAACGCCAGATCGACGAAGTCCAGAATCGCACCCTGGTGGTTGTTCACTCGACCATTAGCTAACACCGCACCCTCTCGGTCCAACACACACACTTGAACTACCGAGTCGTGATAATCCAAACCCACCAACGCCTGTAAATTCGGTAAATTATGCATCCCGTCGCTCCTGACCGAAGACTTAGGAAGAAGTCAAACACTCCCTAAATCTAGGTCTCGGAGCGACGGACTTTTCATCCCATCTGGCCGAGCAAGCTTCGTTCTGTAAATTCTGTTGATCTTCTTCTCAGTGGTTCGGTGCGGCTTCGCCGCCAGTTTCTTTTTCGTTCACGCAGACCGGGGGGCTCATTGCCGCCCCCCTGGACCCCCGCTAGCCTTTCTCTGTGTTCCGTTTTCTAATACGCTAGTTTGCATCGTGAGATAGATCTTGCCGGTCTCCCAATCTTCGCTGGTCTCACTGAGGACCGCACTGACGAGACGCAGTAACGACGCTTCGTTCGGGAACAACGTCGCGACGCGTGTTCGTCGTTTGATCTCTTGATTCAATCTCTCCAGCACGTTCGTGGTCCGCAACCGACGCCAATGACTTGGTGGCAGCTCGAAGACCGTCAGGCCTTCGGGTACGTTAGTTTCCATCCATGCTGTGAGATCGGGCGCAGTGCTTTCATACTTGTTGCGCAGTTGCGCGAGCAGCCGGTCCGCTTCATGGCGGTCCGGGGCATTGAACACGCTGCGCAAGTCTTGCATGACTTCGGTTCGCATGGCGACTTTGGGAACGTAGTGCACTGCATTCTGCATCAAGTGAAATTGGCAACGTTGCCAGGCGATTCCGGGGAAGCACGCTTTACGTGCTTGCTTCAAACCAGAGTGGTCGTCTGACACGATCAATTGAATACCGTGGAGGCCTCGATCGATCAGGCTTTTCAAGAACTCGCGCCAATGAACCTCAGCTTCAGACAAGGAAACACTCACGCCGAGCACGCTACGTCGGCCATTCTCGAGGATGCCTATCGCGACCAGGACGGCGCAGTCACGCACGCTGCCACCGTGACGGACTTTCTCGTACCGCGCATCCAGGATGACGTACGGAACCGTGCCTAAGGGGCGTTCACGCCATGCCTGGAGTTCCTGATCGAGTAGCTCAGCCGCTCGGCTCACCTGGCTGCTGCTCACGTCTAGGCCACACAATTCTTGAGTGATCTCCGCCACTTTCCTGGTTGACACACCTTGGACATACATCTCGGCGACCGCCAATTTCAGAGCCCGTTCACTGCGTTCGCCGCGTTCCAGCGCTGATGGATAAAACTCCACGTCCCGTGTCTGAGGAACGTTCAAGCTCAGACGGCCAAGGCGGCTGTTCACTGTCTTCGGCTTGAAGCCGTTGGAATAACCGCGCCGCGACTCGCTGCGCTGATACGGCATCGCGCCAAGCGCATCTGAGCGCTCCAGCTTCATCGCCTCGTTCATCAGGATCTCAATCGCTTGAGCCATACCGTCGAAACCATGCTCGCTCAATAGTTGGAGAAGCTCCTCGAAACGGGTAGATTGATCTTCGTGGGTCATGTGGGTCTCCTTTCGCTTGAGTGATGACTTGCGAAAAGAGGATCAACATTGGCCCACGCTTTTCAAGCGGACCTACCAGAGGCGTTCCGGCTTCGCTACGCTACCGCCGGAATCCCTCTGTGCTTTTACAGAAAGAAAGTTACACCACCTCCCATCTTCTAGCTTAAGGTGTAACCCAATTGATGAATGACGTTTAGTCACGCTATCGCGGCAGTGCTGTCAGGCAAGCCAAGCCGCCGCATCTTATCCAGCTGGCTGCCTATCGTTACTAGCCGGCGGCTTGGGACGTGAATAGCACGAAAGACTGCACTGCATGCCAGCATCGTTAACCCGGATTATTCATGAAGATCGTCGCGAGAGGTTGTAAGTACGTTCGTGGCAAGGAAGGCGAGCAATTCTTCCGCAGGCGTATTGAAGCAATACGTCGAGGGAGAATTGTGAAGCATGACGAAGCCACGGATGGACTTACGACCTCGCAGCAGATCGCTCATGAATAATTCGGGTTAAGGCAGTGTCGTCAAAGTGTTTGGGCTTAAACTAGCGACATTCGTCATTTCGTCCGATGCAGATTGCAAGTCCCGTATGAACCCCAGGAGGGTCAGCATGGGTTGGATTGCCAACTGTCATTCGTGACAAACGTCGGTTCGACCTTGGTCACGAAGACGGCCACCGCAAAGCCGCAATTCGTCATCAGTTTGACATCGATTTCCATCGATGGCACTTCAAATCGCCAAAAACGTCGCGGTCGAATTACGGCAGCATTCGAAAAATGCGGAGCGTACCCTGGCTTCCAACCTGACTGTCTGATCGACCTGGTGGATTGCAGCGATTCTTCGACATCGCGTTTGGGCGGCTCGGATCGCTCACACTAAACCTTCAATCAACCGACGCATCTGCTAACCGATGAAACATCTCAAAAAAATAGTCGCACACTCTTGACCGCTACATCTTGTAGCGTTACAAATAGTAATACTACCGATTACCGAAGGATGTTTCATGTCAAAGAAGCGAAAAAGACAGCCCGCACTCAGCCCACTGGAGAACACAGTGATGCAGATTGTGTGGAACGATCAGCCTCTGACTGCAGAAGTTGTCCGTGAAAAAATGGACAAAACGCACGGCCTAAAGGCCTCCACCGTCAGGACGCTGCTGCGGCGGCTTGAGGATAAGGGCTACGTCACACACGAGGTTGAAGGGCGAACCTATATCTACCGCTCAGTTGTTAAGCAATCGAATGTCGCCGCATCGGCGGTCCGTTCCATTGTGGATAGGTTCTGTGCGGGTTCGGTGGAAGACTTACTGGTTGGGCTGGTGGACGACAAGCAAATCTCGCCCGAACGGCTGCAGGAACTAGCGAATCGAATCGCCGCCACGGAGGCGGAACAGGCGAAGACCATAGGTAAATCGAAGAAGACGAAGAAGTAGCGAGTGGCACTGGACAGGCCAAAGTGGCATCCCGATTGAAAACCAGCACTCGGAGTTTCGGATGTTTGAAATCTCAAATCAATGGCTACTGTTTGTTCTTGATCTGTCAGCCAAGTCCCTTGTGCTGGCGCTTGTCGCTGGTATCGCGATGAAACTCTTCCGACTCCGCGATTCCAACCTGAGGCATCGCATCTGGTCGGGTGTGCTGATTGGCATGCTGGCTCTGCCGCTGCTGAGTTGTTCGTTACCAGCGATTCCCGTGAGCGTCTCGCTGGAATGGAACGCGGCCGACGCGAGCGCACTGCCAGAGGCTGAGCCACTCGCTCTCGCAAAACAGCCGACGTTTGCGGACGAATTCGCGATCGACGCAAACGTAATGACAACCACTGAACCCGAATCGATCGATTTTGCATCTGCTGCCCCCACGACGCAGGAACCTGAACATTCGACGACAGTGACACCGGTTGCGCCATCGTGGACGTGGGCTGACCTAACGCGTTTGGGGACAGCTGCCCTCTTTGTGGCCTGGTTCAGCGTCACAGCGTATTTCGCGATCCGGCTCCTCCTGGGCTTGTGGTCCGCGTCTCGCATTTTGAACCGCGCCAAAACCATCACGGATGAAATCACTCCGCTTTACGATATCCTCCAAGGCCGACTCGCGACGGTCTGCCAGTCCGATGAAACCTGCGTTCCCGTCACCATCGGCTGGTTCCGCCCGACGATCTTACTTCCCGCCGACTGGCAAACGTGGCATGCGGAAAAGCTGCAGGCCATCATCGTTCACGAACTCACTCACGTCGCGCGGCGTGACTTCCTGGTGACAATCGGAGCGGACTTGAATCGCTGTTTTTATTGGTTTCATCCATTGTCTTGGTGGCTGCGAACGCGATTGTCAGACCTCGCGGAACACGCATGCGACGACGCGGCGATCGGTCAAACCGGCGATCGAACCGGCTACGCACGACACCTTCTCGAAGTCGCTTCACAAATCAGCAGGTCGTCCGGCCGAATCGTTCCTGGCTTAGCGATGGCTCGTGAGTCGAACGTCGAGTCACGAATTGCAACGATCCTCGATTTCAAGCGGCCACTATCTGAGCGCCTAACCTGGAAATCCACCGCCCTCATTGCACTGTTCATGGTCCCCTTGATTGGTACTGCGGCTGCTGTCCGAGCCGTCAGCCCAGACAAAACGAGTGCGACCGAAGAGACCAAAGAGCGCGAAACAGCCGCCATCGCAAAAGGCGCAGTCGAAAAAGGCGCCGAAGACACAATCCACATCCACGGCCAAGTCCTTGATCCAAATGGTAGGCCTGTGCCGGGTGCAACGTTGCGAATTTACGCAGTCCACTCGCCGCTCTACTACGCGTCTGCTTCTGAATTTGACCTGGTCCATACCTTGACGACCGACAGGGAAGGCCGTTTCGACGACAACATTCCGCGCGAGCAACTGATCCGGCCAGATGGCAAGAAATATCCGAAAGTTGCATACAGCCACCTTGGGCCGTGGACGTCGATGGTGGTGTCGGCTCCAGGTTTCGCCGACTCGTTCGTTCAGGGACGCACGGTCACGAGGGAATTCAATGGCCGTCGTCTGGCGACACCTGGTTTCCTTGATAGCGAAGTACCTGTGAAACTGCGGCCCGCGGTTCCGATCGAGGGCCGATTGCTTAACCTCGAAGGGCAGCCAGTGCCGGACGTGTGGGTTAGCGTTTTCAAGATCACTCACCATGACCCGGATCGGATTGCAGATTGGTTTGCTAAGGTATCAAAGAAACCCATCAAGTCTGATCGCGAAACGATGATGATGGGAGGATCGCAACAAGGCCCCTACTTCCCGGCGCAAGCCTATTCGGAATTCCCGCCCGACCACCTCCAGCCCGTCAAAACCGATGCCAAGGGACGATTCCGTCTGGATGGTCTTATTGCAAAGGACGATGTGGCCGTTCTGCGAATCCGAGGGAAAGGCATTGCTAATCGAGTCATTCATGTCATGGGCCGAGACATGACGCCGGTCTATGCACCGCAACTGACGCGGTTCACGACCGTCGGTGCTTACTACGGGCGGAAGTTTGATTACGTAACACAGCCCAGCGTTCCTGTTTTCGGAATCGTTCGCGACATCGAAACAAAGGAGCCACTTGTTGATGTTCCCGTTGCTACCAGTGGCATGTATGGCACAACCATGAGCCATGATGGATATATCACCACCCGAACGGACGCCCGGGGGCGATACCGGATCGAAGGTCTGCCAATCGCGCCGAAGGGCACCGGGCGATACGACGGTAACGGATTATCTGTTCGCCCTGGCAAACTGCCCTACATCGAAAGCGATCACTTTCAGGTTCCCGCTAGCGACGGCATGAACCCAATTGAGCTTAACCTGGAACTCCGCCGCGCCGTGATGGCGAAGGGGCGGTTGACGGAGAAGGGAACGGGAAAACCACTCGTTGCAGAAATCTACTATGCACCGTTTGCCACCAACGAAAACTGCGGTAAGTACACCACCTACTCTAGCGGCATCACGACGATGTTTGGGAACAACTCCCGCTACCACTCGGATGCAGACGGCAGTTTTCAAATCCCAGTTATCGCGGGGCGCGGAGTCATTGCCGCGATCGTTCGCAACTCTTCATACGTCACCGGTTACGGCTCTGAAAACATTGAAGAACTCAACGACGATAAGGCTCGTCGATCCGGCAACGTCTTTCAATACGGCCACATCGTTCCATCTATGTATCACTCGCTGAAGGAAATCAACGTTCCAGATGATGCAACTACCTTCGACGTTGAACTTGATGCCGATCCCGGAATCGAAGTCATCGTAAAGATTATCGGACCAGATGGTAGCCCTCTTGAAAGCGCTCAGGGTAAGGGGCTCGGTCCACGGCAAAAATGGGAACGAGACCTGCCGTCCACAGTAGAAGTGACAGGATCGTCCTACGGGAGAATCCGACCGGTCTACCTTACCGACAAGGACCGAAAGCTGGCGCGTTTCGCACGGATTGTCCCCGAGCAAGGGCAGACTGAATTTGAGATCCAGTTGTTGCCAAAAAGCCAACTGGTTGGCCGGCTCGTCGATACCGAAGGACGTCCGATGGGGGACGTGCCGCTTGAGATTAGGCACCAAAACGACCCAGATTTCATGGGCTCGCTGGAACGCTCCAAGACTGACGAAGATGGTCGGTTCGAAATCGAGATGCCCGTTGGCGTTGCGTATTCGATCATTTGTCGCACAAACAAGACGTTTCGCATTGTGGAAGACCTTGAGAATGCGGAACCTAAGAACATCGACCTTGGCGAGGTCGTCGTTGACGATATGGCAGAGCGATGGTCTACCCTGAAAGCAAAGAAAGAACCCGTCATCACCGATCTCACGTCAGCGAACTGAGAGCCTGCATGGACTGATACACCGAAACCACGCGGGAGCCATCCATGACCGCCTGGAAAACCTATTCAGCGTCCAAGGAAAACCCGTGGGGCGATCGCCGGGTGGCTCATCTGCACCGGCGAGCCGTTTTTGGCCCAACCGCATCTGAGCTGCGTCGTGATGTTGCTTCCAAACCCGAAGACGCCATCAGTCGAATCATCTGCGGCGAAGGGCGTGAAGGCGTTCCGCTCGAATTCGAGAACCTCCAAAGCCTCATCGGCGACGCCGCTGCCGGGCAAGAGAATGTGAATCGCCTCAAGGCGTGGTGGGTCTATCGACTGCTGTTTTCGCCGGATCCACTTCGCGAACGACTTACGTTCATGTGGCACAATCACTTCGCCACCAGTAACCTGAAGGTCAACGACCTTACTCAGATGAAGGCGCAGAACGAACTGTTCTGGCAACACGCGCGAGGCGAATTCGGAACGCTGTTGCATGCGACTCTGCGAGACCCAGCGCTGTTGACGTGGCTTGACGCGCAAACAAATCGCAAAGGGCACGCGAATGAGAATCTCAGTCGCGAGTTGATGGAGCTCTTTACGCTAGGCGTAGGCAACTTCACTGAATCGGACGTTAAACACGCGGCACGCGCTTTGACTGGGCTCGAAATCAACAAAGGCGAATTCCGATTCAACGAACGCCGACACGACGATGGCGAAAAAACCGTGCTTGGCCAGACGAAGAAATTCGATCCGGAACAACTGGCGGAACTGCTGCTTTCCAACGCGACTACCTCGTGGCGGCTGGCGGGCAAATTGATTACAGAATTCTTCGCACCAGACGTAGTCAGCAAAGCAGCTCACGATCAACTGGCCGAACAGCTCGTCGCGTCAAATCTCAACATCGGCAAAGCGGTCGAGACCATTCTGCGTTCGGAGTTGTTCTTCTCGGATGCCAATATCAACAAACGAATCACCGATCCGCTGACGTTTCTGATCGCTCCGGTCCGCTCGTTTGAACTCTTTGAGACTCCGCCTAGCACGTTGACTTTGGCCAGCTGGTTGCAACGGATGGGGCTGGATCTGTTCTACCCACCAAACGTCGCCGGCTGGCCAGGTGGCCGAGCATGGCTGACGACTCGAACGGTCATCGCTCGAGCCAACTACGGCGCAGCGGTAGTTTCCGGCGAAATACACCGCGTCGCTTCAGCACCAAACCTGGAGCGACTCGCAAACACACCGGACGAGTTTCGAGCACTGACGAGCACACTCCTTACTGGCGGCGCCGATGAAGAAGTCACCGGGCAGACACATTCAGATATCGCATTGAAAACACTCACCGGAACCAAAGTCCATTTGCACTAAGCTGCGTCTCAGAACGGAGGTCAGACATTTGCAGAACACTTGTCCCAATTGTTCGTGGCTCGCGTAGTCGGGAACGGTCGGGACAACCGTTCCGCGTTGTTTTGAGACGAAGCCTGGAGAGCATTTTCAAACCTGACAGGAACGGAACGAAATCGTAAGCAACTACCGTCTTGAAACGAGTTCTCGTGTAGAGAAATGGCAACGGAGACAAGCATGTTGAATCGACGAACATTCCTGGAGCAATCGTCCCTCGTTTCGCTGGCTCCCATTGTGCCGGCCTTCCTGTCGCAATCCGCGTTTGCGGCGAAGGCTGAGAAAGACAAACGGATTCTCGTTGTTATCGAACTCGAAGGGGGCAACGACGGATTGAACACGGTCATTCCGTTCGCCGACGATCACTACGCGAAATATCGCAAGTCACTTCGCATCGAAACAAAAGACATCATCAAGCTCAACGACTCGATCGGCTTGCACCCTGTGATGAAAGAAGCCGGCGAGCTGTTTGACGAAGGACGCCTCGCCGTGATTCCGGGAGTGGGATACCCAAACCCAAGTCGCTCGCACTTTCGCAGCCAGGCGATTTGGCACTCGGCTCGCATGAACGCAGTCGATCACAACGGCCACGGCTGGCTTGGGCGATCGTGCGATGAAACACGAGAACCTGGGCGAACCATTGCGGACGCAGTCTTTGTCGGAGACGGAACCATCCCTGCCGCAATCATTGGTCGCCGCACCAATTCCATTGCCCTGAACAACGAAGCGGAGCTCGAACTCGCATCAAGCTTGGACCTTCCCGCTGGTCGAAAAGACAGCGATGATCTCTCCGCTTTCGTTCAAAACACCGTTAGCGCAAGCTACAACGCTGCGAAACGATTTGCTGAATCGAACGACATCAACACATCGGGCGGCGATGAGGTGTATCCGAACTACAGTCTGGCTCGGAAATTACGATTACTATCGCGCATCATTCGCCTTGGTGGTGGAACTCGTATTTTCTACGTTTCGCTTAGCGGCTTCGACACACACTCGGCTCAAAAGTTGTCGCACGAGAGATTGCTGCGACAATACAGCCGATCGCTGAAAGCGTTCCTTGATGACATGAAGAAACACAAACTAAGCGACCGGATTACTATCCTGACCTTCAGCGAATTCGGCCGCCAGTTGCGTGAGAACGCATCCGCAGGCACGGACCACGGAACGTGTGGGCCAGTCTTCATCGCTGGCGACGCGATCAAACCAGGCATTCTCTCAAAGTACCCGTCACTGACGGACCTTGACGAAGACGAAATGAAAGCCACCGTCGATTTTCGCAGGATCTACGCCTCGCTGCTGCAGGATTGGTTGGGGACTGAAGCGACCGGACCACTGGGCGGCTCATTCAAGCCACTTAGCGTGGTTCGTTGACTTACGGCGAGGCACTACGACTTCCGAACGATTCGTGCGGATGTCGCTGAGGAATTTTATTGATCCGACCGTCGGATGCAGCGCCATTTCAACTTCTCCTTCGGCAGCTTGAGAGAGCCGGGCGGCGGCGCATCGAATGAACTGCCGTGAACCGGACCGGCCGACGGCGGGTTTACTCGTATCCGTTTAAGCTGAATTCCAATTTGGAGCTCAACGGTTTCGCCCATTGGCGTAACCCGACGCCAGTTAGCTCTGCGCCCATCTGCCGGCGGTGGCCGGTCACATCTGAAGTTGCGCCATCAAATCGATAACTACTTAGAGTTCGTTCGCGCGAACGGGTTTTCTTGCATCAGGAGGGCGTGTCCTTTGTCACGTGGCCAGGCCACCTTGGCCACCTACCACGACTACCACAAGTCGCGTCGGCCAAGATGGCCGATGCAGAATCAGCAAATTGCGAAATGCCTTCGGCTTCATCGTCTCAGTCCCAGCAGTTTCCGAAGCCACTCGGAACGTGGTTGCATCCGGTTTGAGTCAAAAGTCGTTGGAAATGGGTTTACATCCGAGTAGTAGATACTAGCTCCTGCCGCCCGCAACTCCGCAACAAAGTGGGTCTGAGTACTGACCGTCCACCAGCGAAATGTGAGGGTAATCAACAAGCCAAAACCCACCAACAGGATGCTTATGCGACTTCGAAAGGATGCCTGACGCCACCAATGCGGCGTCGTCGGAATCAGGCCGCCGATTACGCCGCCACTACAGACACATACGAAAAAGAGTGTCTTATCAGTAATCTTGATGCCTAATGACACCGCGAAGACGGCCAAGAGGTAGCCCAGCACCCCAAGCAGAAGTCCGCCAACTAAGCCGGAACGAAAAGCACCTGACACGAGGCGGCCTGTGACTGCACCAAGAATGCCTGCGAGCACGACAAGCATGATGGGAGAATGTGCCTTGCCATAAATTGGGCCTTCTTTGGCGGCCATAATTGTCAGTGCAACAACGACGGTGACCAACAACACATCCACAGTTCGAAACTGAAAGCGTCGCGTGTTCAACAGTTTTTCCTGCGTCGAATCGCTCACACGGCGCTCGGCTTCCGGATGCGTGATTCAATGAAGTGATACAGTGTCACTCTTGCAGTTTCCTCCAGCCCAGCTTCAGGTTCAAGACCCGTCTACCTGCCGACGTGCGATTGACACAGAGAAAACGATACGTGCTAATCGATTCCTAAGAGCGAGCGTGTGCGGGCGACCTTCGCAGGAGGTACGACATGGAAAACCAGCTGGAGAAGAACAAGCAGACGGTCATAGCGTTTTACGACTTGATGTTTAATCAGTGTAAACCAGCCGAAGCAGTGCATCTTTACGTCGGTGACACCTACAAACAGCACAATCCAGCTGTCGCAGATGGCAAAGAAGCGTTTATCGAGTACTTTGAGCGTATGGCCGCGGAGTACCCAGGAAAACGCGTGCGATTCGTGCATGTCATCGCCGAGGGCGACTACGTGGTTCTTCATTGTCATCAGACATGGCCCGGCGAATCAGATTGGGCGGGAATCGACATCTTCCGACTTAATGACGACGGAAAGGTCGTCGAGCATTGGGACGTTTTGCAAACTGTCCCCGGTCAGTCCGAAAACTCTAACGGGATGTTTTGACCGGTCGCACTGCCCGTTCACAATCTGGCTCATCACTCGATCCCGACCGTTCAGCACCGGAAGTGCCGAATCGGCGTCGGGCAGTTAGACTGACGCAGATTCCGTTCTTCATCAGCGATGAGGATGACGCGCTCGGCTTGCGAATTCCCCAAACCGGTTAGACAAGGGGTACGACGTGATATGATGTTAGGATGAGCGAGATCACGCAGATTCTTGAGTCAATCCACCGGGGTAACCGGGACGCTGCCCGCGACTTGCTGCCGCTGGTCTACGACGAATTGCGCGCGTTGGCGGCCGCAAAGCTATCACGCGAAAAGCCCGGTCAGACACTGCAGGCAACGGCGTTGGTGCATGAGGCCTATTTGCGTTTGGTAGGTCCCGATGGCGAGGGCAAGTTCGATCACCAGGGTCACTTCTTTGCCTCGGCCGCAGAAGCCATGCGACGCCTGCTCGTGGAAAGGGCTCGGAGACACAATGCCCGGAAGCGAGGTAGCGACTGGCGGCAAGTGGAGCTCTCGGAACAAGATCTGATCGCTGTGGGGACCCCCGACCAGATCGTCGCCGTTGACGAAGCCCTGACTCGGCTGGAACAGGAAGAACCAGCTGGATCTGAGCTAGTGAAGCTCGTTCTGTTCGGAGGTTTTTCCCTGAGCAAAGCGGCTGAGCTACTCGATATGTCACGCGCAACCGCTTATCGGCACTGGTCTTACGCCCGAGCCTGGCTTAAGACGAACCTCGTCGATGATCCCTAATTGTCGTGATCGTGGATTATTTTAGTTTCTCATGAGAATAGCGACCGGCAATTGCGCATTGCTCTATGGTGACGCAAACAAAAGGAGAAAAGAATGGGCGCCGAGCAATCCGCTAAGGATATTTTTCATCGAGCGATCGAATACTACGACTTTCATCAATGGGAAGGCTTCATCATCGATGCCTGCGGCGACGACATTGCCAAACGCGAACAGGTCCGCGAACTTCTCAACGCCCACAAGCAGAGTGACAGCTTTTTCGACGAGAAAGCAGCTGCCACTGAAATGACAGTGACGGAACGACCGGGAATGCAGGTTGGTCCGTACAAGTTGCTGCAAGAAATCGGCGAGGGCGGCTTTGGCATGGTCTACATGGCCGAACAGCAGGAGCCCGTTCGTCGCAAGGTCGCATTCAAAATCATTAAGCCTGGGATGGATACGAAACAGGTGATCGCGCGTTTTGAAGCAGAACGTCAAGCACTAGCCATGATGGATCATCCCAACATTGCCAAGGTGCTCGATGCGGGTGCGACGGAGAGTGGTCGCCCCTTTTTCGTGATGGAGTTGGTCAAGGGAGTCCCGATTACCGAGTTTTGCGACTCGAACAAGTTGTCGACTCAGGATCGCCTGGAATTGTTCATTACGGTGTGCCGGGCCGTGCAACACGCTCATCAGAAGGGCGTAATTCATCGGGACATCAAGCCATCCAATATCATGGTGACGTTGCACGATAACAAACCCATGCCGGTGATCATCGACTTCGGCGTTTCCAAGGCGATCAGCCATCAGCTGACCGAAAAGACGTTGTTCACCGCCTACGGGCAGATGGTCGGAACACCTGCCTACATGAGTCCCGAGCAGGCGCAGATGAGCCGCATGGATATCGACACGCGTAGCGACATCTATTCATTGGGAGTCGTCCTTTACGAACTGCTGACGGGTGGCACTCCGCTCAATGCGTCAGAACTCCGCGGAACGGCCTACGCAGAACTGCAGCGGTTGATTCGCGAGGAAGAAGCTCCCAAGCCGTCGACTCGGGTTAGCACTCTGGGAACCGCACTGGCAAAGGTTGCACAGGACCGCGGGACCGATCCGAGACGTTTGGGGCAGTTCCTACGTGGTGACTTGGACTGGATCGTCATGAAGGCGCTCGAGAAGGAACAAAGTCGTCGTTACGACAGCGCCAATGGACTGGCGAATGACATTCAGCGATTTTTGAAGGACGAGGTGGTTGAGGCGTGTCCGCCATCGTTGTCGTATCAGGTGCGAAAATTCGTTGGACGCAATCGGGGAGTGGTCGCTACTGCCTCGCTGGTGATGGCCACCGTCTTATTGGGAATCATCGGGACAACGGTAGGAATGTTGCGTGCCCGACATGATGCCGGTGTGGCTCGATCAGCGCTCCAAGAGGCTGATGACGCTCGCAAGCTGGCTGACTCGATGGCGGATGAAAAGCAACGTGAGGCCCAGCTTGCTGTAGCAGCGAAGCAGGAGGCCGATCGGCTGCATCTAAAGGCTAACGCGCTGACTGCAAAGCAGCTGCGGATGCGAGCAGCTACGGAACGCGAACGCGGTGACATTACACTAGCTGCACTGCTTGGGGCCGAAGCTCTGCGCTATGAGTCCGCTGATCCAGATCGTGAACTAGAACAGCGACGAAGCCTGACTGCCGACATCCGGCAATGCCCACGCCCCACGCAGGTACTTCCTCATCGTGCGAAGGTCCTCGATGTTAAACAAAGCTCCGATGGCGAATGGCTGGTGACGGCCTGCGATGATGGGAGCGTGCGCATCATGGACTCCACCACAGGAGAGGTCGAACGAGAATTGCCACACGAAAATGCGGTTGATGCGGTCGCCTTTTTGCTCAATGACACGCGAATCCTCGCGCAGGAGCGAGTCGAGGACGAAGACGAACATAAGACAGCTCGACTCCATCTTTGGGATTGGCGAACGGAAAAGTTGATCGCGGTGAGCCAGTCGAAACCGCGTGACCTCGGCAGCCTCCTAGCGGGTGGGTGGAGTAGCTATTCGGTCGCACCCGACTCGCGAGCGCTACAGATCCGATCAGCTGAGGACGGCCAGGTGGTTGGCAGTCTGACCACGGAGTGGGACATCCATGGCACCACCGGTTTTGGCGAACTCGTACTGGTTCATGCGAGAAATCTTGAGCTGACGGAGGGCGACAACATCCCTCAGTTCGCACGAGTACGCGTGCTGGAGCAGCAAGTCGATCTTTGGAACCCCCAAACCGATCGCCAGTTGACCCTATTGAATGTACCGAGGCTGAAAGTAGCTAGACCACTCTCTCGAAATGATTCCAATGGGGGTTTTCGGGGCGGATTTCGCGCTCCTTCTGTCTCCCAGATTTGCAGTCCCAACCGACAATTCATTGCCCTGAGTGTCGACAGCGATGTCTCCCTCTACAGCGCAAAGACAGGTGAGCTGGTAAGCCATTTCCAAGGCTCGCAGTTGACAGTGGATGGGCAGCCTCCTACCGGGCCTCGCCCTGGACCAAGGACTTCGATGCAAACACTATTCAGCGCGGATTCGCGGACGCTTCTGTGTAAGCTCCATCGAGATGTCGCGATCGTGGCCGCCGCTGCCGGGGAGATTCGTCATCGCGTCCGTTTGCCCGAGACGACTGAATGGCCGACCTCGCAAATCAAGGTCAGCGCGGACGGATTACACATCGCGGCACTCAATGGCCAAGGGCACGTCCAAGTATGGAACGTCGAAAGTGGCCAGGTTGTGACTCCGCCACTGGAACATGACTCTACTGTGCGACGTTTCGACTTCAGTGGCGACGCCAGATACATCCATGTTGTGGGCGGGTCCGGTTCCGTGCGAGTCTGGCAAGTTCTTACAGGAGAACCCGCAACTCCGCTGATGCGGCATGCGGGGCAGGTCACGAAAACAGGTTTCAGCCGGGATGGAAGTCACTTGATGGTTGCCGCCGGAAACAATGTCCACCTATGGCCAATTAGTATGCCACGGCACCAGACGGTAGTTGTTTCGCCGGAGGAAACGACTAGACGAAATGCCCGGCCGCAGCAGCAGATGGCGGTATCGGCAAGCATCAGTCCCGATGGGAAGACACTCGTTACGTTCTGGCCGCAGCGCATGACTGCCACATCCACGAATTCCAGCGGAAGCCGCGGATTGTTCCAGCAGGCAACAACGCTGGATGTATACCTCTGGAACGCTGATACGGGAGAGCAGCTTCACGATCCCATGCAGATCAAATCACCCCCGGGGAGGTTTGCTACTTTGGCAACGCCTGTACCACCCATCTTTAGTTCAGATGGACAGCACGTCCTGCTCGTCAGCAGCAGCTCAACCGTAATGCGGCGTGGGTCCTTGCATG
Source organism: Pirellulaceae bacterium (assembly GCA_965223305.1). Lineage (GTDB taxonomy): Bacteria > Planctomycetota > Planctomycetia > Pirellulales > Pirellulaceae > CBDCWT01. The sequence goes on from CBDCWT010000037.1 coordinate 33,859, forward strand.
TGTTAGATATCGCCACCGGCAAGGATGTGGTGATCGAACCCGATCCGGAACGCGGCATCTGGGATTTTGGATGGGGGGCGGGAGGTTCGGTTGTGTGGACCACGGAAGACGCAGCGGACACGTTGTTTTCCCGGCTGTGGGACGCCAAGTCAGGTGATCCGCTCGGGCCTGTTATTGAACATGAAAAGACCGGAGTCCGGCGTTCCTCTGTCCGCCGTCCTCCCGTAAGCCGTGATGGCACTCGGCTCGCGGCAGTCGAACCTGGAGAGGCGCACAAGTTTTGGATCTGCGATTTGCCCAGTGGTGAACGCTTGAGCCAAACGGTGGAGCACCCGGCCGGGCCAATTGACTACTGCTGGTTTTCCAACCACGACCAATACGTGGTATCCGCTTCCCGTGATACGGCGGGACTCAGCATTTGTGTGTGGAACGCAGACAAGGAGATGCAATTGCTGCATCGTGTCTCCGTTCCCCAAGGCCGTTTGCCCCGCGGCCTCCGGTTGCACTGCGATCCGCGTTGCCAGCGCTTTGCTGTGTCAGGCAGAGTTGGTGCACCGGCCAGCAGCGAGACGGATCGAACCGCTATCGTTGGTGACTTTGCCAGTGATACGCTGATCAGCCTGCATCACGATCGGATGGTGACCAATATTCGGTTGAGTCCCAGCAGCAACCACGTACTCACTGATTGTATGGATGGAATCACGCGCGTCTGGAATGCAGAGAACGGCCAGCTTATTCGCGCATTCCGAAACCCGGGCGACAGCCAGAATCCGACGCTATCCCGGTTCAGCAGCGACGGTAAACGCGTTATCGCCAAAAGGGGCACCGGTGATCTGCAAATCTGGAATGTGGCTACCGGACAGGCGCTGACTCCCGTATTGCAGAAAAAGAGCGATCCGCTTGGCAGTATCTTCTCCCCACGTTATGCAGCGTCGCTCCACTACAACATTGCTGATAGTGGTTTAACTGATGAGGCGATGGACCGCTGCGTCATCAAAGATGGCGAGAAACTCATGGTCTACGATATCTCCGCCGATTCACGACCGGTCGAAGAGCTGGTGAAGATGGCGCAGGTGCTCAGTGGCCGGCGCATCAACGCGCTGGGTAACGTCGAGACTTTGCCACCACAGCAGTGGCGTGTGGCATGGGACGCCTGTTCCGCATCGCTACGCGAGGGCCTGCTTCCTGCACTTCGTGGTGAACCGTGGCATGAAAAGCACATCGAGCGGAGCATGATCAATCAAAATCGTGTTACGCCCCGTTTCGCCAAGACGAACCGCAACAAACCGGTGGATTCTCTGCACACGCGACGTTGGCACCTTGACCGTCTGATTGAGTTACGGCCCGAAGATGTGGTTCTCTACAGTCAGCGTGGCGCTCTCTTGGCGGGCGTGGGGCGGTATGAGGAGGCGATCGCTGATTTCGATGCGGCCCAGCTCCTAGGTGCCAACGTGCATTTCCCGCGCGGCACGGCACTGGCTCGGCTCAAGAGATGGGAGCAAGCTGCGGAAGACTTCGAACTCGCCAATTCTAGTGGCTTTCGTACACGGTCGACAGCCGTTAAGCTTGGTCTTGCCTATCTGTCTTCGGGTCAGAGACAGAAGTACGATCAGCTGTGCGAACGGATGATTAACAAAGACATCTCGACTCCAAATCCAATGCGGCTGGCGCTACTTGTTCCACGTGATCGAGCATACTGTGACCGTCTTGAAGAAGTGTTGGACTCCCATCGCGAAGGGCGAAGCTCTCGTGGTTTCGCTTCTGCCCAGGAGATGCTGCTGTATCGCCGCGGCGATCATGACGCTGTGTTAACTCAGGAATACGAGGAAGAGCCATCGCTCCTCAATCGACCGACGCTTCGATCTCCCTCGCTACTGATCCGAGCCATGGCTCATAAGCGGCTGAAGCATCACGACCAAGCCCGCGAGTTGCTGCAGCAGGCAGCGGAAGTCTTCGAAAGCGAATCGGAATCAGCGAGACCACTTCCCTGGCCGGAGTTGCAAATCGTGGAGTTGCTCCGCCGCGAAGCCGAAGAGTTGATCCTGCCGTGACGTTCTGAGGTGTCCGAAACGCAACGGCGGCTCGGCAGAGACGCATAAACGGCGGATGATTGGGGTCCCGTACGTGTTTGCTCTCAAGTCCGAATCAACACGTTCACCGCTTTGGTACGTCGCCTAGGTTGATGATGTCGTACTTTTCGGCAAGGGCGTTCATTATCTCTTCATTCGCGAAGTCTGCTTCCGAACATCTACCGAGTTCTTCCCAGGTACTGGTCGAATCCGGACGGTTGGATGACCATCAGCATCTGGGCATTGCTTCCTGGTTTGTCGACTGCGTGTGGGACGCCCGGTGGAATGTGAATCGCTGAGCCAGGAGATGCATCCACCCAGTCGCCATCGACGTAAAACAGGATGGAGCCTTCAAGAATGTAGAACGATTCCGCGTGGTGACGGTGCAGATGCAAACCAAGTGTGAACTCCGCAGAGAGATTATCTTCGATTAGCGAGTACGTGCCTCCAGTATCGGCTGCTGACACTTTCACATAGCTATGGTCGTTTGACCATTTGTAGTTTGCACCGCCGCCGGGGAGTAAGAAGCTATATCGCATGGCCATGATTTCACCCCCTACAGTGGGTGGTAGCAGCCGTCACTTCGTTGCGTCACGCAGCTCTCGTGCGACCGTCAAGTAGTAATTCCTAGCGGTTGCGTTAACCATGTTTCGAGCAAGACTGGTTAGGGGCTTCCGCCCTGACAGCAAACTACGGAGATGTATTAGCTTCGCGAGGAGCGATATGGAGTTGAAAAAAGGCTACGCCGGCAATGCTGTGCGGCTTGGCGCGAAGCTAACTACAGTTCATCGAATCATTTGTCTCGAACCTGAAGAATCTCTACGACCGACTTCGCATCCGGGTCATAGGCCCACAGAACGGCAATACCTGGCTGCTTCAGCGCCCACTGAATCCAATACTTCTGGTCGTCACGCCAGCTGATCTGTCGCGCAGGTCGGGCGAACCGGAATCCCTGCGCTAGCAACGAACCAAAAGCTGCATTAACGTTGTCTGGAGCCGATGACGCACCAGGTCCAATGGTGTGAGGCTGATCGGAGCAGATACACAGGCCCGCTGCGCTCAGCTCATCTTCGACCAGCAGGTTCAAATCTTTGATATCGATGGCCCGCTGCAAGTCGGGATTCGTAACATCCACCTTAACAACGCTAAGCTGCTTGATCTCTTCAGTACGATCAAAAACGATGCGTCCATTGACAACCGTTTTCAGCACAAGCGTATTGACGATGTCGTCCTCGGGAATCTCGAAAAGGTTACGGTCAAGCACAATGAAATCGGCACGCTTCCCCGATTCCAAGGATCCACTGATTTTCTCAGCTCTCGCTTGATAAGCTGCGTTTAGAGTGTAGGCCTTGATTGCTTCACCGACGGTCAGCTTGTCTTCTTCCGAACCAAGGATCTCGTCGGACCCAACCAAACTTCGGGTCACACCGGCATGCAAGTGGAGAAAAGGGTTAATACTCATCGAGGGAAAGTCCTGGGACATCGTTACCCGGATCTGCTTATCCATCATCGTCCCCATGCGCATGAGATTGCTATATCGCTCCCTCCCCAATCGCGACAGGTACTCAGGATTCGGCTGCGCCGCCTCGAGCACGTAATAGTTTGCAATCACATCGAGGTCCTTGAACCGATCGAGATCGGCATCGTCCACCAGGCACGTGTGTCCCATCGTCAGGCGCGACTCGTCGTAACCGGCCTCGCGCACCCGTTGGAAGACATTCAGAAATGAGCGATTGGCGGCATCGCCGATGGCGTGGGTGTGCATGTCAAAGCCAAGCTTGCACACCGACAAAGCGGCTTCAATACTTTTGTCCTCTGGAAGCGAGAGAATTCCGGTTTCACCCGGCTTGTCTGCATAAGGCTTGAGAAGATTCGCAGTGTGTCCCTCGAACGATCCGTCACCGTGGATTTTTAGCGTGTTCACCTTGAACATCTCGGAGTTGTATTTGGCGGCGAACTTTTTCAGACCGTCGACCGCTCCCTGAATCTGATGCTGGCGCTGAACCATCATGCACACGGTGTAGCGTGCGGTTAGGTTGCCGTCAGCTTCCAGCTGACCGATGGCGTCGAAGAGTGGCTCCTCGTGCCCCGGAGGCTGCCCACATTCAATCAAGTGGGTGACACCGTGGCTGGCGATCAACTCGAGAACATCGGGAGCGGCTCCAAGAACCGCTTCCTTTCTAAGCCCTGCGACACCCATCATGTAATAGGCTGCGGCGGCCGTTCCCACGTAACCGTTGCGCGTGCCGTCATCGTCTTTGCCAAAGAAGTCGATGGGCTCAGCGTCGTCAGTTACGCCACCTAATTCCAATGCTTTGGAGTTGGCCCACCCGCCGTGGCCCGTGGCCGCCATAATGAAGAAGGGCTTGTCCGGCCCCGTAATGGCATCCAGCTCCTTGCGGTGAATCTCGACGGTGCTCTCGTAAGCGCCGCCGTAGGCCATGAAGGGGCCGCTCGGGTTTTCCTGGAGATAGGCCTTCACCCACGACGATCGCATCTAAGTCGCTATCCAAATAGGAGTTTTTCGAGGAATTGTGTGCTCCACGCGGCTTTCTTCCGTTTGCCTTTCAAACTTCCCTTCGAAGTGTCACGTTTGAGCAGGCTGATTACAAACTTTCGCAAAAAGCCGAAATTCTGTGTGCTATCGCCGTTGCGAAGCCGACTCGAATCTTCTCCGAATACGACATCCAGGATCCAGTGCATGCTTTCGATCGACCAATGGCCTCGGACGGACTTCGCAAATTCTTTCACCTTGGGAGCGCGGCTGCTGATGTAGTATCTGACCTCGCTTGTTTCTTTGCCGTCCGATGCCGTGGTGATGGTGATCGCCTGACCGATCGACTTCAACCCCTTCCAGCCGCGACGAAGAGTCTTCAACGATTCGGGGAGCGGAGCCACCGTATAATCACGCGATTCAAGTGTTCCTCTTGCCTTCTCAGCGGTATGGTGTTGGCGACAACCGTACTCATGGAAATCTTCGTTTTCATGTCGTTGGAGGAAGAACTCAGCGATTGCTTCCGACAGTTTTGGCTGATTGTCCTTCACTGCCAAGACATAGTCACCGCCACTGTCGACAATCTGCTTGGCAATCTCCTTCTGACAACCCATTGCATCGATACTGACAATGGCGCCTTTAAGTTCCAGCATTTCTAGCAACTTGGGGATCGCCGTGATTTCATTCGACTTCGAGTCCACGGCGACTTGGCCCAGCGTCATGCCCTGCTCGGTGGCCCAAGCGCTGACTACGTGAAGCGGATTGTCACGATGTTTTGCACCGCCAGAGCCTCGCAACGTCTTCCCGTCAATTGGGACAAACTTGGGACCGCCCGATTGGTCGTTCGCCGTCAAAGAAGAGACCCAATCGAGAAACGACTTTTGGAACTGATCCGGTTTGATCAAGGATATGACGCGTCCGATCGTGTCATGCGACGGCACACCGTTTTTCAGTTCCACAAATCTGCGGCACCAAGCCAATTGTGTGGTGGCGAAGCTCGCGATGTCCGAGGGTCCATCACACCCCGCAATCGTGCCAGCTACGCTAATGAACAAGATATCAATCAAGCCATGGATCCTGGTTCGCTCAATCCGTGGTTCTTCGACGTCGGAGAAATGGTCTACAAAATCAAGTGACGCTGCTAGCATGGCGGCCTCCGTGAAACGAAATCAAAATCCGTCTACAGAAACTATTCGCTGCTAGCCTTTACAAAGGCAACGCCAACGCGAATCATTAACCGTCAACTTGATGCGATCGTCGTGGGCCTTCACCTCGGCCAACATCTTATCCTTGTCGTGCGATACCTCCTTGAAGACGAGGCCGGACTTGACAGCCATAAAGAAGATGCTGTGCTCGTGCGTCGAGATAATACCTGGCATTACAAACTTGCCACCAAGATCTTCTACTTTCGTACCGGGGCCCATGAATCTCTTTGCGTCCGAAGCAGTGCCCACGAACGCAATTGAATCGCCCTTCACAGCGATTGCCTCGGCCCACGGCTGCGTCTCGTTGACGGTGTAGATCCGGCCTCCCGTGTAGACCTTATCGGCGGTTTCCCCACACGCGATAGAACACGCGAAAAGCGTAACTGTCGACAAGAATGCTGATAGAGGTTTCATTCGTCTTGCCCCGTTGTTTGTATTGCGTCTCGATGCTCGTAACTCGACAAAGGTCCATTGGACAGAATGGTTTTACAAGAATGTTTCACGCCAGCCAACTCCCCGTGCTCCTGCAATCTCTCGACGCCACCCTAGTCGTGCGAAAAGAGTCAGGTAGGTACAGCGTCTTGACGACCTGCGTAGTTAACAACAAGGCCAAAGTCGCGGCGGTGTGACACACTTCGCGGAGAAACAGGACTCCCGAACGTTAAGGATTCTTTCCGGAGGGCCCCGCTTCACAGGACATCGGTGGCGCACTCCATACTCTCGCTCGAAATCGGTCGTGGTTGCCTCCGGAAAGAATCCTCAACGTTTTAGTGGGCTGGCCTTCGACGTGTCGCTAGGTGCCAGCAAAAGCACGTTCTGTCGACGCTGACGCTACAACACCGGTCGCTTAATGCGACAACGGCGATGCGGAGTCACTCCGTCCGAGCTGGGCCGCTCCCAATGCTCATTGTCAGCCGACCTTGCTCACTCGACATCATGATTCGCTTCGCTTCTTCCGGTTTAAGCAAAAACGACACCATCCTACGTTCGCCGCGAGTGTCGGAATCAACACTAAACACGGTGACATCGTCGACCACCACCTTAGACGAGGAATCCAAGCCCAAGCTGGCTCGGTCACCTGTTTGGACAGCCGGAGTCGGCAGGGCAAATGCAATTGTAATGACACGAAGCTCAGGGGAATCCCAGTTGCCACGGAGCGAGATGCCGCCGGCTCCCGGACGCTGCCCTTTCTCTGCATGGTTGCCCAGTGCTGACCTCCAAGACCGAGCCAAATCCCTGCGATGACAGTTAGCAACAACACAGTACAAAGGCTAAGGCGGAATGAACGGCGGAAAGGCTTCGGGATACTGATAGTAAACGACAGGAGTCGGTCATCCATGTGGCACACCCTCGTTGAGACGATTCTCGAAAAGTCTACCAAACGCCGAACAGAACGGACCAGTCCAATCGACCGTCGCGTCGCCAAAGAGTTCAATTGATGCCGCACGCGGGCGGACTACTGAGTTACTACGGAAACACCCGGTCCTCGAGTCTCACAAGTTCGTGGGGTGTGGCAGCGGTTGGGTCTCTCAGTTCCGTGGAGGGGGACTCCACTCAAGAACGACCGAATCTGTGGCGGCTGCGTTGCCGGGTTAAGTGCCCTCCTTAACAAGCCCCCGGCATATGCATCGTCATTGTTCATGATCGTTCCCCATATTGCAGTCGTTCCATTGCGATGCGCTAACAGTGAGCCGCCGTTGTCTAACAGCCTGTTGATTTTCTCAACGCGCCTGCCACATCACAGGGATGTGATGCGAAATCAGCGACGTAAGTGGTTGATTTGCGAGCCGCGAAGCACTCTGTTCTGAGCCTGGTGAGGTTGAAAAACGCCAGGACGGTGTTTTCAACAGGCAGCCAAGCGGCACAACCTTGAAATTTGACGACTGGGGTCAAACGCAGTATAACTGTCTAAATAGGTTTTGCAAGTTACCTGTCGTTCGCTGATTCACTCACACCATGGGAACAACAGCCGTAGCATCGACGGATGGACTGGGCTAGCAGCGGCGTTCCTCGGACATGCATGCGAACAGAAATAACACTACATAAGTGGCCGGGTTAAGATCTCTAGCGCGGAGTTATCGTGGATCCGCAAGTTTCGATACGTGATGTTCAGGAGCGCGACCTTCGCGTTTTTTATGAGCAACAGCTAGACCCCGAGGCAACTCATATGGCGGCTTTTCCAGCTCGTGAATATGAAGCATTCATGTCACACTGGCAAAGGATTATGGGCGAGCCGGCGGTCATCCTCCAGACCGTCATTTTTGAGGGGGAGGTGGCTGGCAACATCGTCATTTGGGAGGAATCAGGTGAGAGCAACGTCGGCTATTGGCTTGGGAAGAAGTATTGGGGCCAAGGGGTCGCCACTGCTGGGTTGTCGCTGCTCTTGAAACAGGTGGAAAGACGACCCCTTTATGCTCACGTGGCGAAGCACAATGTGGCGTCGATACGCGTTCTGCAAAAGTGTGGTTTTTGCACTTGTCGTGAAGACACGTATTCTGACGTGATCGGTGAAGAAGGAATTGAGTTTGTCATGATGCTCGCGTGAAAGTGGGCGCGGAAATCCCGTGCCCCTCTCGGGAGGCCGGCCCGACCAGTCGACAAAGGAAGACAAGAGCCAATAGCCCGACTTATTCATGAAGATCGTCGCGAGAGGTGTAAGTACGTTCGTGGCAAGGAAGGCGAGCAATTCTTCCACAGGCGTATTGAAGCAATACGTCGAGGGAGAATTGTGAAGCATGACGAAGCTACGGATGGACTTACGACCTCGCAGCAGATCGCTCATGGATAATTCGGGATAGCCAGCATCGTCAACGCCAGCGCTGAAGCCTCGCACGCCGAATTGCTCACTCCTTAACTCGGTTCACATCAATCTGAGCTAGCGACGGCGCTAACAAGACGCGCAGGCCAGCTTCATCGCCACGAAAAACTGTGTCATCGGCCAGGTTGACCATCGCTGCGAGGTATTCATCATTGGGTGAGAACTCAACCTTTTGAACATCCGCCTTGATGCTCATGAGTTCCCGCCAGGTGGCAACATTCCAAAGTTTGACCGTCGAATAATCAGTGCTCACCAGTGTTCTGTCATAGGGACAGAAAGCGAGCGAGTGAGGCCCTTGAACATGACCTGAAAGCTGGGCCACTTGTTCACCCGACTCGACGTGCCAGATGCGAATGAGATCGCCCTGATGACCTGAAGCGAGCAGGCGACCGTCCGTCGACAAAGCCACTGAATAGGCCCAACTGGGGGGCTTCGCTTCAAATACGGCACGTGGCTTCCCGGTCAGGTCAAAGACGCGAATAAATCCGCGGTCTTCGGAAAGGGCCATTTTTTGGGCGTTCTGAGCGAAGCCGACATCCCAGATCTTTGGCGCTTCGTTTTGCAGCACTGCACGCCCCCAGTTGCCTGTATTCCAGAGACGGACTTCACCACCAGTTTCGGCCGTGACCAAGAAACGACTATCCGGAGAGAAGGCGGCTTGACTGGCGTTCGCGACCTCTTTGGACAAAACCCTTACGACCCGTGCCGACGCGTCCTCCCACACGGAGAGTTCGCCGCGGTCAATGGTCACCGTCCACTTCCCATCCGGCGACGCGGCAACCGACTCCGCGTTTCGCCCACGGATGGCACCGAGCAACTCTCGCCTGTCGGCCGGCGTAAACGATTCTTCGTCGGGGTCATAGAACTCGAAGTCTTCCGCTGAGTCGCGAAGCACGGAGATCTGACCGTTTCGCATGAGGGCAAACTTCTCGACGCCTGCATTTATCAGAGCTCTGCCAGGAGAGTCGAGAACAGACCATGCAAGCACGTGGCCTCCGTGACCCGAGCCGGCAACGACCGTTCGGCCATCCGGGCAGACATCCGACGCCCAGACGCTTGCGGAATGACCCGATAGCCGGTCCACAACGCGCTTGTGCGTCGGGTCGTAGACAATGACCTGCCGATCCGCGCCGGTTGAAACGAGTCGAGAGCCGTCGCGAGAAAACGTGAGCGTCGGCACCCATCCTACATGAGAGTTGAATGTGTGAAGCACTTGCCCATTTTCTGGCTCAAGTAGATGCACGTTGCCCCATCGGTCCGCTGCGGCAAGATGCCCTGCGGCTGACGTCGCCAGGCTTGAAAGTCCCTCACCCCAAGGTGTGGAAGTGCTTTGTGGGCTCGAGACTTGAAATGGAGGAAGTTCCACGTGCTCTTTCAGGTCCCATCGGCGAATCCCATTCGCACCTGCCAGGTAGAGTGTGGAGTCGTCTTCAGAGATGGCCAGGCACGTCTTCATGAACCCGCCGTTGCCAAAGCCAGGCTGCAGCAGCGGACCTGCATCGGGTGCGTTTTGTAGTTCTGCAACCCTCCGCCAGTCACTAACGCTACACACCACGAATCGTTCCTTCTCAGCGTCTCGCGCGACAAAGATCTCGTTCTCGCGGCGGTTCCCAACAGCCAGGGGAAACGACAGCGACAGTGACTCCCGATCTTTCCAATCATCCACATTCCAAGCGACGACGTCCTCGCTGCTTTTGAGTCTGCCGATCAACAGTTTGCCGCTCGCGGTGAACAGAAACGGGCTCGTACAGTCAGTCTGAAACGCGGACTCTTCAGAACCCGTTTCCAGGTTCACGAGGGCCACGCGACTCGGTTGGCCTCGTATCATCACCACATGTGTGCCATCCGGTGATATGGCCAGCCCAAGCAGGAAGCCCCAGTAGGGTCCCAAGTCTGACGTGAAGTTGGTTTGCGACCGAGACCAAAGAAACCGCCATTCAAATCCGCGCAAGTCAATTTCGTCACGATTCGGGATATGTTTGCTCAGGAGTCCCTTGGCGCGCCCCAGGTCGCCGTTTCGAATCGCCTCATATGCCAACCCTATGTCACTGACATAAGCATGGACCCGCAAATCCGAGGCTGTGCGGACGGCACGTTCCCGCTGCTCGTCCGCCTGGACAAGTGCTTCTTTGGCCTTGCTCTCCGCCTTGACCGCCCTGTCTTTCGCCTCAATTGCCTCGTGTTCCCTCTGCTCCATCTTCTGACGTGCGCGAACCGCATCGATCCAGCCGGTCGTGGTGCCAACCACGCCAGAGCAAAGCAACCCGACCAGGGCACAAGTCACGAGAACGGCGCTGCGGTGGCGGCATACAAACTTGTGAATCAAATAGGACCGAGAAGGCGGCCTCGCAAGAACAGCTTCGTCGCCGAGAAACCTCTGCACGTCCTGCGAAAAACTGAGGGCCGTTTCATACCGACGACCACGCTCTTTCTCCAGAGCCTTCATCACAATCCAGTCGAGTTCACCGCGCATCAACTGGCGCAGTTTCCTTACGTCAGTCTTGCGGTTGCCACTGATGCGACTCGCTGATTCGCCCAACGTACTGACTCTGGTGCTTGGCTTAGGCGGCTCCTCTTCTCGTATCATGCGACGAATCTCATCGTAGGCCGCTTCACTGAAGCGTTTTCTCTCGAATGGAGTCGTTCCAGTCAGCAACTCATATAGCAGCACTCCCAGGGAGTAGACGTCTGTGCGCGTGTCAACATCCAGTCCACTGAGCTGCGCTTGTTCAGGACTCATGTACATGGGAGTACCAACCATCTGCTGGAACTGCGTGAAGATCGTCCGTTCGGTCAGCTGCTGGTTGATCGCCTTGGCGACGCCAAAGTCGATCACTTTCGGAACGGGGTGGCCGTCATGTTCGGTGACGAGAACATTCGACGGTTTAATGTCACGGTGGATGATTCCTTTCTGGTGCGCGTGCTGAACGGCGTGGCAGACCCTGGTGAACAGTTCCAGCCGCTCGCGAGCGCCGAACCGCTGCTCACTGCAGTACTCCGTGATGGGAATCCCACTGACAAGCTCCATTACGAAATAGGGCCGATCCGAATCAGTCGTTCCGGCGTCCAACACTCTTGCAATGTTCGGGTGGTCCATCATGGCCAGTGCCTGGCGTTCGGCCTCAAACCGGGCGATGACTTCCTTCGTGTCCATTCCCGGCTTGATGACTTTCAAAGCCACCTTGCGACGCACGGGCTGATGCTGCTCAGCCATGTAAACAACACCAAATCCGCCTTCGCCAACCTGCTGGAGCAGTCTGTACGGTCCGATCGACATCCCCGGTTGTTCACTGAGAGATAGATCGACGGTTGCATCAATACCAGGTAGAGGGACGTCGAGTAGCCCACCAGATTCCTGATGCAGCCTCAGGAGATTCTGGATGCGGTCCCACAGCGCAGGATTGCCATCACAAACACCTTTGACATACGCGTCTCGCTCAATCCCAGCACGCTTTGCCAACGCCGACTGGAAGATCACTTCTTCGCTGATGTGGTTGTCTGACATGGTTTGACCTTTCGACTCATCCCGTCCCCAGGATGCAGTGCGGAATCCGGGGGCGAATCACCTCATCCGCCGCGAAGATTTTCGCGAAAAAATGGAATCACCTATCCGGTGTTCGCTATATCCGCGATTTCCGCATGCAGCCACGCTCGTGCGTAAGCCCAATCCCTATCAGCAGTTGCTGGGGAAACACCGAGGACGTCGGCCGCCTGTGGAACTGTAAGTCCGGCGAAATAACGCAGTTTGACGAGCGCCGCCTTTCTGTGGTCGACTTCTTCTAGACGCTTCAGGGCATCGTCGAGCGCGAGTAGGTCGTCAGACTGAGTTTGAATCGCTGGCTGCAATTCCCCTAAGCTCTTGCGTTTCAAGTGGCCACCGCGTCTCTGGGTCTTTCGTGCCCGTGCTCGGTCAATCAGGATACGCCGCATGGCTTCGGCCGCGGCGCCAAAGAAATGGGCCCTACCATTCCAGCCTTCTGAAGTCCCAGAGCCAACCAATCGCAGATAGGCTTCATGGACCAGTGCCGTCGCCTGGAGCGTTTGCTCCGGTTTCTCTCTGGCCAGCTTTTGGGCTGCCAACACCCGCAGCTCGTCATACACCGCGGGCAGTAGCTCGTCGGCTGCTCTCAAATCCCCTTGCTCGATCGCAGTCAGGATCTCGGTGACATCGTTCATGAGGTCAGAATACAGTTCCGACCCGTGCAATTCCATCGATCGTGCCAGACACCGCCCCCCCATGAGGTCGTGCGGCTATTTAGTTCGTTCGTGATTTCGCCTTTCTTCACTCTCCCCTTGGGGAGAGTCGGGCCGAAGCGCCGGAACGGCGCGGCGGTCACGGCGGGCTGGAAAATCGTCGTCTCTCCCGCCGCTTGTTACGGCCTACAGCTTCTAGCCGTGTACGCCCTCGGCACAATCAGCCGGAATGCGTTAGCATCCGGTTGAGGGGGGGAACCGTGGCTAACGCCCAGCGGCTGATTTGCGGCGCAGCCGAACTCACCAGAGTTTGGTGGACTGCATGATGCGCAAAAGAAGTAGGCCGTAACAAGCGGCGCAAGTAGCTATCCATGCGCGTCGGACTCCCTGCCGCGCCGTTCCGGCTGGTGCTGACTGACACTCAGCGCCCAATACAACCGCTCCCCTACCGCCGGAACGGCGCGGCGGTCACGGCGGGCTAGAGAATCGTCGTCTCTCCCGCCGCTTGTTACGGCCTACAGCTTCTAGCCGTGTACGCCCTCGGCACAATCAGCCGGAATGCGTTAGCATCCGGTTGAGGGGGGAGAACCGTGGCTAACGCCCAGCGGCTGATTTGCGGCGCAGCCGAACTCACCAGAGTTTGGTGGACTGCATGATGCGCAAAAGAAGTAGGCCGTAACAAGCGGCGCAAGTAGCTATCCATGCGCGTCGGAGTCCCTGCCGCGCCGTTCCGGCAGGTGCTGACTGACGCTCAGCGCCCAATACAACCGCTCCGCTAGCGCCGGAACGGCGCGGCGGTCACGGCGGGCTAGAGAATCGTCGTCTCTCCCGCCGCTTGTTGCGGCCTACAGCTTCTAGCCGTGTACGCCCTCGGCACAACCAGCCGGAATGCGTTAGCATCCGGTTTGAGGGGGAACCGTGGGCGAACGCCCGTGTATAACCACATTACGGACAACCGATCTCCTCAAGCGCCTTCGCAAGTCTCAGGTGGCCTTGCTGCTTGGCGCGATCAACCGCAGTCTTGCCTTCGGCGTCGCGGGCGTTCTTGTTAGCACCCCGGTCAATGAGATTCTTGGCGATCGCGATGCAGTCGTCGCAATCGCCACACCACCACGCACAATAGATGAGCGGCGTCATTCCGTTTCGCTCATCATCGGTCTCCGCGATGGCATTTACGTTCGCTCCGGCATCCAACAGCAGATTGCATATCTCAACTGTTCCTTCAGTGGCCCAGTGAATAGGCAGTCCGCCTCGGACAGTGTGCTGTCTGTCGAGCGGAACTCCCTGGGCCAGAAGTTTCTCAACGGTTTCCTGCTTGCTGTAGTGGGCTGCACTATGAAGTGCATTCTCTTGTGTGGGGTCAGTCATTGTTCGCCTCGCTGTCCTGTTGTAATGAGCGAATCATGCCCAACGGTGGACGAGTACCCAGGATCGCACCTCATGGAATCATGAACAATCTGCCTCCCTTGGGTTCTGCGTGTCGGACGGCTTGCTGCCACTCGTTGTTAGCCTCCATACGAGTTCCTAACGCGAGGATTTTTCGCTCAGGTGCTTGGATTCCACGCCGCCATTTTTTTGAAGGAACTCAGCGAGCTCTGTCTGGTTTGCGTTGATCGCGTGGTCGAGTGGCGTCAACTTGAAATCAAACGTCAATTGATTGACGTCGACGCCTTTGTCCAGGCAGAGTTGTGCAAGCTTCAGTTGTTGTTCCAACGTATTTGTCAGGTCAAATAGGTCCTCGCCGGTGGGAAATCTTCTCTTTTCAAGCGACGGGTCGTCTTCAAGGCAGGCCTTGACTGTTTCCACGTCGCCGTCACCAAGTGCGGTCCAGAACCTCGACTCCAGGTCAGTTATTTCCCAGTTCTGTTTGTGGTAGATAAGCCGATGGTGAACGTGTTTGTTTTGTTGACTCTTGGCACATTCAATCGGCGTGTAGCTGCGTAATTATTGCTCTATGTCGGCGCCGGAAGCAACGAGCAAGTCGACGATCGCAGCACCAGCTTCGCCTTTGACTTGAGCAACGGTTCTGAGTGGCGTGACGCTCCATTCGTCGCTGCCATTGGGATCGGCACCGCGCTCAAGTAACATCTTCACGACTTCGACCTGGCCACACTGTATGGCCCAGATCAACAAAGGTTGTTTGCCGAAGAATCGCGTTGTTGCCTGAGAATCTTCTTGCAAAAACGTTTTGACCTGGTCGATTCGTCCCATCGCGGCGGCAGCATGTGGACCAACTTTCGCCCCGTTGTTCGCCAACAGCTCAGCGCTCTCGAGCTGGCCGACGGTTAGTGCCTGGTCGAGTGGAGACCGGCCGTAATAATCTGGCCGTATTTTGTCGAGCGATTCGGGATCTTCTTTTATCAGTCGCTGGAGCACTTCGAGATCGCCCGCTATTGCAGCGGTGTAGACGTCGTGCTCAGCTCCGTATTCCAGCAACACGTCAGCTTCAGAGGATTCATTGCCTCGGTCACCGAGCTTCAACAGCTCCTTCGTCTCCTCGGGCGCACCAAATTCCACGGCCCAGTCGTACGGAGTTTCGCCAAGATCATTTTTCAGCGTCTTGTCAGCTCCCGCGTCAAGCAGCATTTGGACCTGCACCGGGTCCCAGTTACCGGCTGAGAAGTGCAGCGGCGTTTCTCCGTTGGCCCGCCATGGTTTGCAGCCTTCGTACTTTTCGTTCCCACTGGGCATGCGAGCATTCACATCCACTCCAGCTTCAACGAGCACTCGAATGGTTTCTCGGAATCTCTCCGGCCAACCGGTGTGTATGTCAAACTTGTAACCGCGGAATCGACCTCGACTTCCACACGCGTCAAGGAGCATGCGTCCTTCCGGTTTGTGGCCACGATCAAGCCAGAACTTTAGTGACGCGGTGTCGCCGATGTAAGCCATCAAGCCAACGTTTGGTTTCGCCTCGACACCCAGATCATCGATTAGGTAGGCAGCCACTTCCGGAGCAGCAAGCTCGACAGCACCGACAAGCTTCGACTTGTCGTAGCCCTTCTCAACCATCAGCTTCACCATATCGAGATGGCCACTTTGAGCCATTTGGTAGAGCGGATCGAGGCTGCGATGGCCCATGCGGCCGTCTCGCCAACGTTCCATAATCACTTGGCGCGACAGATGCGGATGTACTGCAAGCAACTCGCGAATGCGATCCTCGTCACGCGATTCAACAGCCAGTTGCCATCGCAAACCGAGGTCGTTCGTTGTCTGTTCAAATGGAACGGACTCTTCGTTGATGTTTGGGATTTCAATGCCGTCAATTGTTGCCGGATCAGCTCCACTGTGAATCAGCAGTTGCCGCATTTCTTCCGATGCGGCCCACGCAAGACAATGGGCTCCCTTGATCTCACCGTTGTATTGACCGAGCCCCACGGTGTAGTTCGACAGACGTTTGTGTTCCAGCATCGCTTTGACGATAGGAACGCAATTCCGTCGAGCTGCCTCGCACAACGGGTCCACCAGATACCATGTTCCGTCTGTGCGAAACTTTTGCAGACATTTCACACAGCGCCTCTGGCTCTCTTCCAGTAGTTCACGAACTCTATCGACATCGTCGTTTTCGATCGCACGTTGCCAGTCGCTGATCTGCCAGCGATTCAGATAAGCCGCTCGGTCGTCGAAGAGTTTCCGAATTTCGTTCGCTTGTTTCGCTGCGTCGTTTAAGTAATCGATAGGACGTTTGCCATCCGCGTCCTTGGTGTGTAGATGCGCCCCTGCCGCTAGCAGAATGCGAATGACTTCGGTGTTTTCCTGCGCCACGGCCAAGTGCAGCGGCGTTTCCCCTCCGTGTGGCGAGTAAAACGCAGGCGATTGAGTACCGGAACTAGTGGCTATGTCAGGATTGGCTTCACGATCGAGTAAGAACGTCACCATCTCGGGATGGTTGAACGCCGCCGCCGTGTGCATCGGAGTCATGTGCGTGTTTGGATGCCGCCCGTTGACGTCGGCTCCAAGTGCGACAAGCTGCTCCGCGAGCTCGACGTTGCCGGAGTAAGCACAATACGTCAGCGCTGAGCCGCCATTGCCGTCGAATTCATTGACGCCAATTCCGCCGGAGTTCACAAGCTCCACAATGGCTGCATCCCCACCGTTTTCAAACACTTCGATGAACACCCTCCATGGAGCGCGAACCTGTTCGTCGCCTAGCTCACGATTCGATTCATTACCCATTACTCTTTCTTCCTTTTCCGCCGAACGGGAATCTTCAGTTTCGTGGCACGCCATCGCCGCAACAGCCAACACCAGAATGGCGGCACCACATGCCGCGACTAATGCTGAACGGCTGCTCACGTTCGCGTTTGATTGCCCCAAAATGCGTTTGACTCGCTTGAAAAGTGCTCCGCCGTTGGCGGCAACAGTGACCGATGGAGTCATTTTTCCCAGCGCTAGCAGCGCTGATGCGTAGACCTTCCTGTCGCGACACACCGTCAGCGCGAGGTCATCACAGCAGTTTTCTCGCTCGTGCCGCACACTCCGAGATATCCACCAGACAGCCGGGTGATAGAACAGCACCGATTCAATCGCCGACTGAAAGAGATTGACGACGAAGTCGTGCCTGCGAATGTGAGCCAACTCATGTGCGAGAATGGCTTCGAGTTCCGACGTCGTTAGCCCAGTTACCAGCGACGTAGGCAGCAGCACGGTCGGTTTGAAAACTCCGACGACACAAGGCACCAAGACCTTCTCCGATTGTGCAACCAAAACGCTGCATCGCAACGAAAGCCGCCTGCACTGTCTTTCGGCAAGGTTGATTACGTCATTGTGAACGGGAAACGAACAGTGCATGAGACCTAAAGCCGAACGAAATCCCAATGGAATGCGGATCCCAACCACGCAGACTCCGACGAGCCACACGATCGTGAGCCATGCAACTTGACGGCGCCCCTCGAGAGACTGCGCTGTGTTCGTCGCCGCTCTAGGGAGTTCTTCCACACCGATGTCCACGCTCGGGCGAGCGTCGCTATGGTTCGCAATGAATGGACGCTCTGATGGAAATCGCGCCAAATCTCTCGGCACGGACGGAGTGCTTTCCGCTACGTCTGCTTGCTCTGACTTCTTAGCCAGCCACTCGCCGGTAAACAGCAGCCAGCCAAGCGGACAGGCCAAGGACAGGGTGAGTGCACTGCAGCCAAGAACGTAGCGAACTTGAGCCGAACGAACCGCTACCAGAACCAACGCATAGGCCAGCGCAATCAGTCCGATCTGCCATAGCGAGTGTAGCAACGCGTAGGCAATATCAGTGGCAAGAATGCTCACGATCCCGCCTCGCGTTTCTTGAGCATTTCGCGGATTTCCTCCAACTCGTCTTGAGTGATCGAACGATCCGAGAGTGCGTGCAGAATCACCGCGGCCGACGATCCGTCATACACTCGCTGCACCAAATCCTTGAGCATCGAGCGCTGTGTTCGCTTTTCCGAAAGCAAAGCTCGATACGTCTTCGGCCTTATCGAGTCATCTCGCGAAACTAGCCCTTTGCCGAGCATCACGTGCAGCATCTTTACCGTGCTGGCATATCCATACCCATCACCCCGTACTGCGACAAGCGAATCGTGTATTCGCCGAACGGTGCACTCGCCTGTATCCCACAGCGCACGCAGAATCTGCATTTCCAACTCGGTCGGTTGACTGGACGGTGGCCTTGCCATGATCGGCCTCAGCGGACAGTAATGAATTCATTCTCTAACTACACCAGAATAGAGAACGAATTCATTATTTGCAACCGGTGGAAGCGACGAATTCCGTACAAGCCGGAACTTTTCCTCGCTTCTGAATTAACCCGGATTATTCATGAAGATCGTCGCGAGAGGTTGTAAGTACGTTCGTGGCAAGGAAGGCGAGCAATTCTTCCGCAGGCGTATTGAAGCAATACGTCGAGGGAGAATCGTGAAGCATGACGACGCCACGGATGGACTTACGACCTCGCAGCAGATCGCTCATGAATAGGTGCAGAACCTGGCGAGATGTTGAAGTTGGATGGCTGGAAGCGAGCTGCGAGATTGCCGGCGCTGGGTCGCTTTGGGCAATGCCGGGTCGCGTTGGACGTGGCGATTCCCATGCAGTAGTCTGCATTGTCGGAAGAAGAGCGGGTTCCTGCGGTCACCTCCCAGAAACCTCATGGGCAACCTAATGTCCGACGACTTTCCCAAAGTATTAACTGGCGGAGCAAAAACTGGCCGCACGTACTGCAGTTGGCCCTTTGCCAAATTGGTGGTGGATAGGGATCACATCGCCCTAGTGGCCAATGGAAACGAGTTCCACTTCTCCCCAAACGACGGTTTTACGATCACCAAATATATCCACCCAGTTTTTAGGCTCCCGATGGGTATCAAGTTTGATCACAGAAATCCCGACTATCCCGATCACGTTTGGTTTTGGTACTTAAGACCAACAAAGCTACTAGACTTAATAGAATCCACGAGTTTTAAGCCAAAAGTGGATCGTTCTTAGCATCGTGCGGCTGGGGCGTTCTTGTAGTTCTGGCTACTTGCGCGAACGCTCGCAGCCACTCATACGTCACCGACCACTGAGCTCGGTCGGTGACTTGGGGGAGCTTAGCCGCCTGTTGAAAAACGCCGTCCTGGCGTTTTTCAACCTCACCGAGCTCAGAACAGAGCTCTTCGCGGCTCGCAAATCAACGATATACGTCGCTGATTTGGCATCACATCCCTGTGATGCAGCTGCCCGTTGAGAAAATCAACAGGCTGTTAGGCCATGGCCGGTGTCGCCACTGGCTCCGGCTTGTGTAGGCTTACTACCGTCAGAACTGCAGCAGCGTTCAACTGGTAGAATGCTGCATCGATCCCGCTAAACCCCAGCACAGACGGTGCGATGACAAAGGCGATGCCGACGAGGGCATCTACCGCCAAATGAACTGAGTACGGCAAGATGCGAATCAGGCCGGTCTTGTGATCAGTCAGGATCGTCAGTAGTAACGCGGCGACTCCGGTTCCGACCGAAAACCAGAGGGCCAGAGGACTGGAACTTCCCAGCCCCAGCACAAAGGGCAGCCCGATGAGCGCAGCAGCAACGGGGTAGTCAAGGTAAGCGTGCATCGTTTTGGTGATAAATCGTGGGTTCATCGTGTTTTTCCTGTCTTGTGATTTGGAAGTGTCTTCGAGCAAACTGGCTTCAGATGGTTGACCGTGATTCCCAATTTTTTTTGGCGTTGGCGAGGCACTTGGATTCGTCTTCCTTATTCCAGAGTTCAAGAGCATCTGTGTCATCGTCCTTCAAGAACAGGTAGAGTCTGCCGTCAATGATCTTGAAGTTCGTTGGATCTGACTCGAACTCTTTCTCAATGGACATCCCGAAAGCACACAGCCCACCGAAGGCAGGAATGTACTTCTCTGGGTTTTGTTCGAACTCCTGCTTCGCTTCATCGCTGACGAAGTAGTAGAGTTTGCCCTCGTAAGACGAGGAGTAGTCCGAGTCACCTTGCGTTGGTTTGCCTAAGGCGACGTAGGCAACCGGGCAGTTTCCTTGCAGTGCAATCGATTGACATTCGTTCACGATCCGGTCCTTGTATGTTGAAGGGTTTTGATTGCGTCAAAAGGCTATTGGGTTAGCTTGGCCTTGGCCGCTCGCAGCACGGGATAGGTGTCGGTGAACACATAGTCTTCGTTGGCGCCTGAGTGGCAGGCGTTGCACGATTCAGTTTTCATGCGAGCACCGGTGGGTGCGTAATTCGGTGCTTCGCCGAACCGGTAGAATGCCCAGCCACCCGGCTCATCCTTGAATCGCTGACGGTCCTTGACCATCGCCTCGAGGCTGATGAATTCCCCTTGGAAGTATCCGTTGCCGCTGTCCATTGATTTGCCACCGACGGACACAAGTTCTTTTAGGATCACCGTTCCATCGGGAAATGTGCCGGACTTCTTGTACGAAGCGAAGCTGGTCGGATCGATGTAGACGTTGTGGAATTCTGGGAATGCCGCGTTCCCGTCATTCATGTCGTTGGGCGTCACCGGTGCTCCGACAAACACCCATTCCCGGTGATCGGCGGGACGGATCAGTTCTCCCTTCGCGGTGTAGGACGCAGCGGCTTTCTCTGAGGCAGATTGTGGTTCGGCCGCTTCCGCTCTGGTGGCAATGGTTGCCGGGTTCGAGAAACCGCAGCCAAGCGCGAACAGCGACAGACTACTGAAAACGACGAGTGCTCCAAATTGGAATCGCTTCATCTTCATGACCTCCATTGGGTGTTTGATGGCCCTGACCCTACTCGGGTCACTGGCATGGAAGTCGCTAAAGCATCGGGAGTGCCAAAGATTTTTAGAAGGCCACCAAGGCTTCGTAAGTGACCTCTGTGCAATAACATACGCTCTTGGACGCTTTTCCGCAGAGGGAACAGAAAGTACGATATATCATGCTGTGCTACGAAATGTCGTGCCTCATGAGCCGGGAGAACTAAACATGGGAGACTCAGTTGCCGCCGGAGTCCCAGTTTCCAGCACCCGTCCAAACGCCACGTTGCGGTCGATCATGGAGGGAACTGCCGGGGCAAAAGGCGACCATTTCTTTCTGTCGCTGGTGCAGTACCTTGCGGCATCATTGAAAGTCAAGGCATCGTTTGTCGGCGAGTTCAATCCTGAGCGAACGAAGGTCTTGACGCTCGCCGTGTGGGTTGCCAACGAACACGTCCCGAACTTTGACTTCGGCATCGAAGGGACACCGTGCAAGCAGGTGCTTCAAGGGACGATCCAGCACTTTTGCTGATGACATCCAGAAGACGTTTCCAACAAACGAGCTACTCAAGCAACTGGACGCCCGGAGCTATCTCGCCATTCCATTGACGGATGACTCGGGCGACGTCGTCGGGCATTTGGCGGTGATTGATGACCAACCACTTGATGCCGACGAACGAGAGCTTTCGATCTTTCACATCTTCGCTGCTCGTGCGACGGCTGAACTCGTGCGAAGGCAGGCTGAGCGGGAATTGGACGACAGTCGGAAGCGTGAACATCAATTGCGTGCCGAGCGTCAGCGGATCGAAGCGGAGGTTGCGTATCTCCGGGAAGAACTGCGGTCAAGATCCGACTTTTCTGAGATCATTGGTGAGAGCGATGGAGCCTGGAAGGTCCTGCGGAACATCGACATGGTCGCTCCCACTGACAGTACGGTTTTGATTCTCGGTGAAACCGGGACAGGAAAGGAACTCGTTGCCAGAGCGATACACAAGAATAGCAAGCGAAGCAACGGAGCCTTCGTGAAAGTAAACTGTGCAGCACTTCCTGAATCGCTCTTGGAAAGTGAATTGTTCGGTCATGAGCACGGAGCGTTCACCGGGGCCACCCAACAAAGAGCGGGACGCTTCGAACTTGCCGATGGTGGCACAATATTCCTTGACGAGATCGGAGAGATGGCGTTGCCTGCTCAGTCTCGGTTGCTCAGAGTCTTACAGGAACAGGAACTCGAGCGAGTCGGCAGCAGCCAGACGATTCGCATCGACACCAGAGTGCTCGCCGCTACCAACCGCAATCTGCTCGATATGGTGGACGACGGAACCTTCCGAGAAGACCTGTACTACCGGCTTGATGTCTTCCCTATCCAAGTACCGCCCTTGCGTGAGCGAACGGAGG
The DNA here is from genome assembly GCA_965223305.1 of Pirellulaceae bacterium. Taxonomy (GTDB): domain Bacteria; phylum Planctomycetota; class Planctomycetia; order Pirellulales; family Pirellulaceae; genus CBDCWT01. The sequence continues at coordinate 56,220 of CBDCWT010000037.1, forward strand.
ATATCCCCACGCTGGTACGCTTTTTCCTCGCAAAGCACGCTGAACGCCTCGGAAAGCGAATCGAGAAGATTCCCAAATCAGTTCTTCAGGACCTGCAAGCTTACTCGTGGACTGGCAACGTCCGAGAACTCGAAAACGTCATCGAACGGGCGATGATCCTTACGTCCGGTGACAAGTTGCAACTCCCCGCAGGTGTTCTACCTGTTCGCAAATCCAGATCTGCTCGAAACTCAGTGATTCGTCCCCTTTCCGAAGTTGAGGAAGAACACATTCGCTCGGTGTTGGAACTCACGGGCGGTGTGATCGCCGGTCCTCGTGGAGCAGCCAAGATACTCGACATGAACCCGAATACATTGCGAAGCCGAATGGAAAAGCTCGGCATCAGGGTGAAGCGATGACAACCAAGATTCGGCTCAAGCGCATCTATGATGCACCAGATCCTGACGACGGATTCAGGGTGTTCGTTGATCGGCTTTGGGCAAGAGGCGTTACCAAAAAAGCAGCCAAGATCGACCTGTGGCCAATGGAACTCACACCATCAACCAAACTACGAAAGTGGTTTCACGCAACTGGATCTCGTCGTGCGGAATTCGAGCAGCGATACCGGTCGGAACTTGAAAGCAATCTCGCCGGCATCAAGCCTACCCTTGGTGCGCTACAAAAACACTCTACCATCACGCTCGTCACGGCCACGAAAGACCTGGTGGACGGCCACGCTGCCATTCTGAAGGCAATTTTGAGCGAGAAGTTGTGATGCGATGTACTAAGCCGACGAGGTGTTCCGCGCCGATTCTTGTGGTGGTTTAGAGAATAGTATCCTGAACGTTCTTTTCCTGGTGCTGGTCTTGGTCCTGGTCCTGCTCCGCGGGGGTGTGGCAATCTCGTGGATTCCAGAGCAAGATCAGGACCAAGACCAGGAAACAGGGAGTTGCACGTGTCCGTGCGAGTTAGCAAGACGCGCGAACTGATGGGGCGAGAAAGCCGCGCCGCCTGATGCCAAGATGGGGCGGTCGTTGCCCATAAGCCCGGCCCGTGAAAACGCGCGTCGGACGATGAATCCGAAGCGAGCAAGCGATTTGCCACATCTATTGACCGACGCCGATTCAGCACTTCCGGTGCTGAAGGAAGCGTGTCACTCCTACGCGACTTTGATGCCGCCTCCAACTATAGAGGTCTTCATCACCTCAGAGCCTGGCTGATTGTACCTACAGAGACTTGCCATTAGTCTGAAGCCATTCAGATAGCGCTCGATTTGCTTGGAGTGGAACGTCTCATGCGAACATTGATTGGTTCGATCTTGCTAGTTGTCACATCATCCTCCGCGACTTCTGGCCGAGCTCAACCTGCAGCGGGAAAAACGCCGCTGCGTCTTTGCTCGTAATCGACCTGAACGACCACATCGTACGGTTCCTACCGCGTTACTATTCCCAACCGAGCCCCACCTTCGACAACTGCTGCCTAACTGAGGCGAAATCCCAGATGACCACGTCGCCATCTGTCAGTCCCAAGGCGAAACGCTGACCGTCCTCGCTCCAGACGATGCTCTTGATGGCGGACGTCTCGCTGCTGAGTGTGAACAGTTCGCGCTGCTCCTGGACGTCGATGATTGTGGCCGCATCGGCGTCGGCAGCACCCACCAACCAGCGACCATCTGGGCTGAGTGCGTGTCGCCGAATGCGGAACGGGCGCGTCTGCGAGATTTCGTACGCCATTTTTCCGGTCGTCGTATCCCACACCTGAGGTTTGCCATCGTCCGCAATGATCACCACCTGCCGGTTGTCGGGAAGGAAGGAAACACCAGCCCTCATCAGCGGTTGGTTTTTGGGAAACGGATTGACTTCTCGGTTCTCCTGCAAGTCCCACAGGGATATGTGGTCGCGGGCTCGTGCGAACGCGACCCATCTTCCGTCCTGGCTGATCGAAATACCGAGGATTGAATTGTTGCTGTTGTCACCGAGCGGCATGACGTCGAGCGTCCGGGACTGTAGTTTGACGATCTTCTCGCCGTCATCTGCCGTTGTTCGTGTGATGTCGAGAACATCCATCCCCCTCCGTCCTGACGAAACGATTGTTTGTCCGTCTGGAGTGAAAGCGAGATCCGCGGCACCGCCTTCAGTGCGGTGAGACACCAACTGCCGCCGTGTATCTGTGTCCCAGAGTCGTAGCTTGCCAAATCCTCCCCCCGCCAATAACCGTCCATCGGGGCTGAAGGCGACAGCAAGGCAGTATCCGTCCAATTCAAACGTATGGAGCAACTCACGCGTCAGGCTATCCCACAGCCTGACTTGGTTGTCGGTACCGACGGTCGCCAGAAGCTGGCCGTCCGGGCTGAACGCGATGTCCCCCATCGCGTTGCCTTGTACCTGAAGAATCCGCTTCTCCGGTTGGGCGTCCAGCCGCCAGGTGCGAACCTCTGTCGCACCGGCATACACGATCTGCCTCCCATCGGGAGTGATCGCCAGCCTGGACAGAAAATAATCTTCCGCTCGCGTAGGGCCATCGAATCTCGCGATCTCACGATTCAAGTTGAGATTCCATAGATGAACCTGACCTGACGGCGTGTCGAACGCCAGCCAACGTCCGTCTTGAGAAAGCACGGGAGAGTACATAGTGTCGGTTCGCACTCTCATCTTCTGCGAGAACGTCTCCGTGTCGTAGGTCGCAAACCCTCCATGAGCAGCCACGTAGAGTGTCTTGCCATCGGGCGAATACACGACTTCATAGACGCCCGCCAGCGGTGACCGAAAACGCTTTACTAGCTCACCCAAGGCAACATCGTAGATGCCAACTTCTTGGAACTTCATCGCGACCGCCAACCGTTGACCGTCGGGGCTGACAGATGCACCGTAACCGGTGACCCCTGACTGCAACGTAATCTGATCTGCTCGGCGCTTAGTGAGACCAAGGACACCGATTTCCCTGCGTCGAATCGAAGTAACCGATAAGCGATCGCTATCGGGAAAGATGCGTACGTGAGTCCGTGGCACTCCCGACGGCAAACCTTCCGAGTAAAGGGCACGGTACTTGACGTCGCAGGTCCACGTTGAGCCGGTCTCATCGGATTTCCAAACTTCAATCGCCGCGCGCGTGTCTGCGGTGACGATATGCCGCCCATCGGGTGCCACCTGAAGATCACTTAACTCAAACGGTGTGTCTCCGTCCCCAGCCTCAAACTGTGCTATCTCTTCATTCGTTTCGATTAGTCGAATGCTGATGATGCCGCCCTTCAACGCCAACGCGATTCGCTGGCTGTCTGGGAATGCGGCGACTAAGCCCGGCATCTCGCCAAGATCGTTCCAAATGATCGGTTCCCTGCCGACAAAATCGCCGAGACAAGCGGCCGCTTCCACACGCAGCTGATCAACGTCTCTGGCTGGCGTGTCGATGCCGTGCGCCTTCTGCAGTTGTGACCACACTGCGCTGCGGTAGTCTGGCTGCCGGGCAAGTCGCAGCGCGCGAGCCTCGCCAACCAGTGCTCGGTAGGCCGTGGCTTCCGCCGTCTTGCGACTCTGTTCTTCTTCATCAGCAAGCTGCCGCTGCTGTTGCTCCTGATTACGGAAGTATTGAGCTGCAGCCGCTGAACCAACCAACCCGACTGTCAGCAGGGAAAAAATCACCGTCAACGCTGCAGCCAGCGACTTGTTCCGCCGACTCCAGCGGATAAATCGCTCCGGCAGAGAAACTCGGCGAGCTCGGATCGGTTCGTCGTCGATGAATCGCTGCAAGTCTGCTTCCAAGTCGTCCGCGGACTGGTAGCGACGCTTCGGGTCTTTGTCGACCGACTTCAGCACGATTGTTTCCAGATCTCGCGGGACACGTGAATCGATCGCGCGGGGTGAGGATGGTTCTGTGGTCTTGATGCGGTCGATTAAACTCATATGGTCCGTTGAAACGAAAGCAGGCTTAAGCGTCAACAGTTCGTATAGCGTGAGCCCTAGGGAATAAACGTCGGCCCGCACGTCACATTGACCGCCAAAACGTTCCGGAGACATATAGCGGATCGTGCCCAACACATCTCCGGTATGAGTCAAGCCATGATCGCCAGTTTTCGCCAATCCGAAGTCGGTGATCCAAACGATTCCGTTGCCGTCGAGCAACAGATTGGAAGGCTTAATGTCGCGGTGAATGATGCCGCGGGCATGGGCGTAGGAGAGCGCTTGGGCGGTCTGCACGCCGATCTTTGCTACGCTCTGATAGTAAGCTTGCGGATTGTCGTCAGCAGTTGAGATGGCAGACTGGCCAGGCAAGACTGCCGAGGAGGTATAGTCGGCGACGATGGCGACTGTTTCCTTGTCTTCTGGTAGTCGGGGCTCGTTGTCCTCCTGGGAAGGTCCGACATCCGTTCCATCTGACCACTGCTCTTGTCCAAATCTGCCACGAAGCAGTGATTTGGCGATGTCGTCTTCTTCGTGTACGGAATCGTGATTAGGCTCTGAGACATCGGCACGACGATCTCGCAACTGCTTCAAGTCGTCGATCACCAAATCAAGTGCCTGCCCCTGGATCAACTGCATGGCATAGAACAGATACTGCTGATCCGAGCCGACGTCGAACACGGGAACAATATTGGTGTGGTGCAGGCGAGCCGCAGCACGGGCCTCGCTTTCAAATCGTTTGGCGGATTTGGTGTCTCGGGCCGATTGCCTGGGCAAGACTTTCAATGCCACGTGGCGACCTAGCGATTCCTGCTCGGCCTCGTAGACGACTCCCATGCCGCCACGCCCCAGCTCTCGCAGTAGCCGATAATCCCCGATGGATTCGCGACGTTGACCCCCAAGTTGAATATCAGCACAGAAGGATCCGCTTGCATCCTGGAAATTCGGCTTGAGGTTCTCTACTGCCAAGATGGCCGGTAGAAACGATCGCAACTCTTCGGCATGCTCGGGATACCGCTCGCAGTACTCCTCCACTGTCGGACTCTCGCCAGCTCGTTGGCGGGCAAGGATCTCTTCGGCAACGCGCTCGACGACTGGTTCGTCGCTTGCTATGGAGTTTTCTTTGCACATTATTTCACTCCCAAGTAAACGGGAATTCATGTTAAGTCGCCTCGTCGAAAAATCCGGGAATACTCCGCAGCACTCTCTGCAAGCGGGCCATCGCGCGAACGTATCGATTGCTCGCGGTTGTTTTGGATAAACTGAGCAGCTCGGCTGCCTCTTTGTTCGTCAATTCCTCAAAGTGCCGCAGCGCGATGATCTCGCGATCAACTTCTTCCATGCTGTTGATCGCCTCTTGTAGTTTCACCTGCATCTCGGCGCGTATCGCCGCTTGGCTGACCGATGTAAAGCGGCCCAATAGCTGCGCCGCGAGCGAACCCGAGGTGGCTCGGGGAAGTGCACCACGATGAAGTGATACGTCGCGCCCGGCGTTGCGCATTTCCGCGCCCAGATGTTGACGATGCAGTCGCATCATTCGTTGTCCGGTCACCATGCGAAGCCAAAGGAAGAAGGGCATACGCTCTTGCTTCTCGGCATACGACGGCAACTGCTTCGTTACATCCAGGTACGCCTCTTGGACCACGTCCGACGGGTCAACCCGACCCTGCAAACGCCGATCGAGCCGCAAACGCACCATCTGCCGCAGGCGATGCCGGTATTGGTTGAACAGCGTGGCCAATGCCCGCTGGTCGCCCGACAGAGCCTGGGAAACCAGTTCATTCGGATCGCTCAGGGAGTCGTTTACAGCATTCGACATACCTGGATACTTGCGCAGCAACCTGCAGCGTCCACAGAAAAAACCGGCGGGCGCCTATCGCGAGAAAAAAGGAGGCCGGGTCTCTAGCCCGGATTATTCATGAAGATCGTGGCGAGAGGTTGTAAGTACGTTCGTGGCAAGGAAGGCGAGCAATTCTTCCGCAGGCGTATTGTAGCAATACGTCGAGGGAGAATTGTGAAGCATGACGAAGCCACGGATGGACTTACGACCTCGCAGCAGATCGCTCATGAATAATTCGGGCTAGCATTTAAGATACGGGGACAGCCTGCAAGTTCAATTGGGAAACGCAGACGGAAGTGCTCAACCCGGCAAGAATTGCTCCGCGAGAACGACGTTCACCTCACCGGCGGCCTCCCGCAACTTCCTGACAGCTTCGTAATCGTCAGGGTTCCAGCACTCACGAGTCGGCACGACGACTAGATCGATCGGAGCTATGCCGACCTTATGCCAATCAGGCGTTTTGCCACTAGTGTTTCAGCTTGACGAACGCCTAGCTTGAAAGACCACGTGTGAAGTCAATCGTGTCAACGAGGAATGGAAAGTCGATCAGTGGATTACGATTGCCCTGCACACCGAAGATGGATTCGTTCCGATGCTTCTCGTAATCCCCCGGTGGTGTTTCCTTCGACCACTTCTTCAATGTCTCGATGGCTGCCGCATCGTACTTCTGCTCGGAAATTGCACCTTTATAGCAGATCAGAAAGTAGAGCGTCGCCCGTGCCAGGATGTGCTTGCCGTTCGCCGGTTCAAAGGTATCGTTCGAATGCAGTTTTCGACCGGCAGGACCGATGTAGACAGGACGGTCATTGGGGCCATCCTCGCCGAAGGCGCCAAGCTCTCGGAACGCGAAGTCTGATCGATACTGGTTTGAGCCACCGTCGGCAGCGATCAGGTGATGCAAGTCGCTAATTCCGTCAGGATGGTCATCGTCGAACCAAGACTTTGGAACGATATGTTCGCAGTTGAGAAATCTGCTGCTTCCGGTAAATCGGTCAGGCAGCAAGTGCTCCATATCTAACTCAGCAATTAGGTCCTTGAGCATGAGTTGCTCGGGCGCAATTATCGTCTTGGTATACGGGCACTGCAACATTCGATGCGGCTGCAAGTCGGCCTTGGTGTAAAGGTGAGCCCGCGCTCGTGCATACTGCGTCCTGTTTTCCAACGTTCTCACCGACTCAGCTGTCCGGCTTGATCCGACCACAGACTCCAGCTCTCGAAGACTCTCAGGAAACTTGTCGGCAAGTGAGAGCGTTGTCGATAGAAGGGTATGCAACTCCTCATACAAATCACTTGCCGAAATTGAGTTATTCTCAATCTTCGTGCGTAGGCTACCGTAATACGTGCTCTGGCGGGTATCAATAGTCGCGTCATCGGGCAAATACTCTTCCTCGCGTTCCCGCTGAAGCACCGCGAGTGCTTTGAAGACACTTTTCTGGCTATTCAATTGATTCTTGAAAAGCTCCAACGTCCTTCGTTGGTCTTCGGGGACGGGCGTCGGCGCGAGTGGCCGGTGCGTATCATCCGATCCGGCGAAGTAGAAATTGAATGTGACTGGTGATGCTGAGTCGACTCGCCCGCCGGACAATCCTGAGAACTGTGATCCCGATTCGGGGCTTTGCGGCCTGGCGACCATTACTGCCGGAGAGATCTCGTCGTAAAGCACACGTTCCTGTGGCAACAACGATCGGGCTTCTTGACGCAGCCAGGTAACGATTTTTTCGATACGAATCCCTTCATTCAACTCCACCGTACTGGCCTCGCCAACGCCGGCGACTCCCAGTGACTGCAGAATCTGTCGGTAGACGGCGACTTCATCGGGGTCATCGACCGCGACGCCGGCATGGTGGAGCGCCACCACTTTCCAGTTTTCATCGAAAACGGGTGAGCCGCTCGAGCCGCGTTCGGTATCTGAAGCGTAAAGCCAGTACCGAGGATCCGATTCCGGCCATTCACCGGCCACGAAGTTGTCACGAATCGAGACTTGCTTCAGACCTCCGGCTGGATGGTGAATGATGTTGAATCGCTCTCCGACCTGTACGGCATTCTCGTCGTCAGCGATCGAGACCGCCCCAAATCGACTCAAACTCACACCGTCTCGGTTCATCGCTTCCAGGGCAACAACCGTGCAATCCAATTCGTCAATGGGACTCGTAACGAAGAACTCTTCAGGTTTGAACTGAAATGAGATCGGTTGGCCGTCGGGCGAGTCGCCGTACTCAAATTCAACCAGGTTCTCTTTTGCATCGACCGGCGAGCGGATGACATGATGATTTGTCATCATCAGCCTTGGTGAAATGAGAAACCCGGTACCATTTGCACCACGGTGCGGCAATGTGACGATGCGGCCCACCGCGTAAGCAGTGTTCGACCCCTGATGCAGAAATTGTACCGACAAAAGATCATTTACGCCGATCAGGCTCTCGTGGATAATCCGATTGGCTTCTGCGTTTGTCGCAGTGCCGCCTGATTCCAGGCGCGACTCTGCGGCTGCGCGGCTCACCGCCCGCGCCAATTGCGTGGCGGCTTGCACCTCGCCTTTGCTCCTAAGTCGCTGGATCGTCTTTTCTGACGGCGCTAGCTCAGCGAACTCGCCGTCTTGGAAATGCCGCGCGACCCGCATCCTCTGCTGCTTGCTATCGTCGAGCCGCTTCCTGAGCTGCACTTGTGCCTGTGCCTTCTGCATGGTACTCACCCTCCCTTTTGCTCTTGCCAGCGACGAATTGAGCGACGAATCTGTTATATCAGATATATCAGATCAACTTCATTCAAATCGGTGCCGCTCGTCCCCGGCTCCCCGTCCTGAGGAGCGCTCTGGGCATTCGATGGACGCAGGCACACACAGCTTTGCTGCGATCTGGCACCGGCCGGCGCCCGGCCGCAACTCACTCCTAGCCTGGCAATTCGGCGACAATCATTCTCTCCTTAGAGTCACGCGGTACGCGATAACGATTTGTTGGTCCCCGACCTTGCTCGTCGATGCGCCGAGAGTTCGGACGCACACCCAAAGATCAATGACCGGGCGGCACGCGATCACTGCGATAAACGGGGAAGTTGCACGGACCTTCTCGTTACGGAGTCGTCACCAGAACCTGCCGGCTCGCACCGCTTCACCCACTCGTATGAGGCTGTCGATGGGGTAAACGTCGATGTCATTCTGGACGCCAATCTCCACAGTTGATCAAAGAGGAGCGTGCCTGCGCTCAGTCACTGGACGAGTTCCTGGCAGAGCTGACCTGAAGTCGCTCCTTCGCTAATTCATCGCTCCGGCTTCGCCGCTGCGACTCACGTAGAACTTTGCCTCACCCTCACAATGCCCCGCGCAGTTTTCGTCGCAACCTCCATAGCAAGCTCTTTGGCACGGTAGATCGTTGCTACATCCGTCGCAGTCTTGATTGCAGGATTCGGCGCATGTACCAAGACAGTTGCATGGCGCGCGGGGGGTCCGGCCTTCCTTGCGCCAGCCGAGCGCTTCGCGCCGCGCTTTCCAGTGCGCATAGCATGAACGCATACGGGCCTTCTGATGTTGCAAGGCACGTCTGGTGTCACGAGCCAGGGCGACCATTGACCGTCCGTTGTCCAATCCCGGGCCAAATTGCCAGATCAGCCCCAGGTGCACTCGGTCCTTCGGATAACCTGGCACATCGGTGAGACCATGGCCATAGTCGAACCGAAACGACAGGTCCTGGGCCATCGCCATCTGCATTCCCACGCCAACGCTGGCCATGAAGGGATTGTCCTGGTCGGTCGGTTGGCGGTCGAAGGCGTACACTTGTCCCAGGTCCACGAACGTGTAAAACCGCTTTCGGCCGCGCAGGCCTCGAAAACACAGTTCTGCGGGCCGGGGACCCAGCTCGAAGCTTGTTCGCCAACCGTAGTCGCCACTTTGAGTCCGTTGGTCGTAGCTTCGGATGCTGTCGAAGCCGCCCAAGCCAAGAGTTTCGCTAAATAGCAGCCGATCGGTCGCCCACTGTGCTGTGGCACGGGTAGTCAACATCCACATGCAGGCGGGGTCGAGTATTCTTGCTTCGTGATAGGAAACCCGGCCGTAGACGTAGTCAGGTGATGTCCCGGGCCGAATCGTGCTGAACGCCCGCGCACTCGAAGAAAGCAAGTCCCCAGGCCCGACAAACAGGTCGGCTTGAAATAGACGGTACTCGTCGAACGTCCGGCGGCGGAGTCGGGAATAGCCCAGGCGAAACTGGAACAGGTTGGCAGCTGAGGTTCCCACCGTGGCCCCACCGAATTCCAGGTCGTTGTCGGTCGATTTGAAGTCGCCTCCGAGGTAGACGTATTCCTCGGCCCAGCGCGTCTTGCAGATGTACTGCGTGAGCCCAGCGCCGACTTGCCAACTCTGGCCTGTTTGGTGCAATGGAAATCCAAAATCGGGATTCACTCGAGCCCAGCTTCCGAACACGTTGAAGCTACGTTCTCGGTCGATCGGCTGCGTGTAATTTGCCGCGTGTGCCTTCAGGCGATCAAAATGTGTATCGCTTGTGTGCTGGTAACTGAGAAGGCCGTCGCGGCCCAACATGTTGCCGTAGGTGAAGCCAGCCAACAATCGATCGCGGCCCAGCGTTTGAACGCCTGTGTCGTCGTATCCGAGGTACGCGCGAATCGGTGCTAAATCGCTAACGTTGTAGAACACATCGGTATAGCCGTCAGCCTGACCGGGAAGCAAATCGACCGTCACCGTCCGAAACGGGTTCTGGTTGAGCCAGAAAAGATCCTTTTCGATGTTCGGCTCGTAGATGGAATCGCCGATTCGCGTGTCTTGGATCCATCGCGCCACGCTCTCCGCGGCGAAGAATTGGCCCCCGTTCACAACGACCCGGCCGATTGTTGCTTCAATGACAACGATTTGGACTGTGCCGCCGGTGATGTTCTGTTCGGGAATGAGAACGTCAACCACCGGCTGCTTAAAGTGCCGGTACAGATTGAGGATGTCGCGCGACATTTGGTTGAGACTTCGCAGTGAGATCGGACGTCCCAGGTAGCCTTCGACAATGTCGCGAAACTCCAGGGAGAACACCAAGGAAGGTGCCGAGGCGGGTTGATAAAACAGGGAGTTGTAGATCTCAGGATCAATCAATGGGGCGTTCGGAAACTGGTCGTATCCGTCCTCGGGAAACAACAATTCTTCGCTAGCGGGCGGTTGGGCGTGAAACTGTGTTTCGGGGCCCGGCGGAACTGGCCACGCAGGTGCGGACCCAATCCGTAGGACCAGACCGTTCAAGTTCGCGTTCGTCGCCCGCGGTTCAACAAATTGCTTGTCGCTATAGACAACGACTGCGTCCAAACGATCGACCAACTGCCGGTCGCTACCAGTTGCTGGTTCGGGGGCTGGCGCGAGTTGTGGGGCGTCCAAATCACGGGGAGACGGGGTCAACGGTTGGTACCGCTCGTAGTTCTGTGCCAAGGTCCCTCTGGACAAGAGGAGTATTGTGATGGTGATGGAAAGGATTCGGGCCACGGGTTGCATTAGCAAACTCGACAACTGCTTTGAGGGGGACGTTCCGGACTCTTGTTACAGCCGTCATCGTCCGCGGTGACGGCCGAGATGTGCAACTCTGCAGTGCCCCGGTCTATTCTTTGTAGCCGAAGTACGTCGGGCGTCTCGTTCGAGTCGAAAAACCGCGATTGTTTCCCTGATCCCTGCAGCGCGCATGCAGTTCATCGGGAAACGTCGAATTTTCGGATCATGCGTCGCAGGAGTGGGCTTGCGTCGCAGCAATGCGTACGTGACCGACCGTAATGCCTGTGATGGTCATACGGGCTAGTCGTTAAAAAAACTTCGAGAGCCGCAACCGCTACCATCAGATCCTTCCCCAAATTCGGTCTGAGATCGGGCCATCAGCGTCACCCCTCGCCCAAAACGCACGGTGCGCCCCCAAGTCTGCGCAGAGCCTCGATAGCAGGAGACCACGGCCGTTCCGGCGCGGCATTCTCGGCCATATGCGCCGCATATTCAGACTTTCGAAAAGAGTCCTTGCAACTTACTGGGGAGACTGTCGTAGTGGGAATTGGACTGGTAGTGGGAATTGGACTGGCTGATAAGCGAGCGGACCGCGAGCTAAGGTTGATACAGCTACTTGACTCTGTGCAACCACTGTGAATCACGGACAGGAATACTGTGACGTCCATGCTCAATACTCATCTCCGGGCCGCCAGGCGCAAACTATCCCTCGGTATTCGCGTTTGTCTGAGCGCGTTGCTAGTGTTGCAGCCGGCGTTGAGCGACCTCTGTCGGGCAGAGAATCCGACAGGCGGGGCGATTGTCGCCGGCGCCGGGACGATCTCCAATGCAGGCTCGACCCTGAACGTCATGACAACCAGTGATCGAGCGATCATCAATTGGCAGAGTTTCAGTATCGGGCAGGGCCATACCACGAACTTTCAAATGCCCGGGGCGAACGCGGCGGTATTGAACCGAGTCGTTACCTCGAATCCCTCGGCAATCTATGGAACGCTCAATGCAAACGGCAACGTGTTCCTTGTGAATCCGTCGGGCGTGCTGGTCGGCGCCTCTGGCATGATCAACACGAATGGGTTCACTGCGTCCGTGCTGGATATTTCCAATTCTGAGTTCATGAAGGGCGGCTCGCTCACCTTTGGCGGTGACAGCATGGCCACCGTGACGAATTTGGGCTCGATCATCACCGGCTCGGGCGGCGCGACATTGATCGGCGGGCAAGTGATGAACAGCGGTTTGATCTCCAGCGAGGGCGGATCCATCAACTTGGTTACCGGAAACTCCGCGCAACTAAGCGGCGGCGTGGTGTACACGCAGGCCGACCAAGGCACGGTGAACAACGGAATCAGCGAGACTGCGGGTCTGATTCGCAACACCGGCGTGGTCCGTGCTACTGGGGCGCTGGAGGTCGGCGGAGAAGTCTACCTGGTAAGCCCAGGCGGTAGCGTGATGCAAGAAGGCCTGATCGCCGCCCAGCGAGTCAACGCTTCGAGCACCGTTGCTGGCACCCCGGAGCAGAACGCGGCCGATGAGACTGCGGGCGGCAAGGTCGTCGTGACCGGCGCCGATGTTGTTGTGTCCGGCGAGATCGACGCGTCGGGTGAACACGGTGGGGGCCAGGTTCACATCGGTGGAGGATTCCAGGGTTCGGATCCGTCCATCCTGAACTCCGAATCCACGCTAGTAACGGCCGGCGCCATGATTCGCGCCGACGCGACCGTTTCTGGTGACGGTGGAACGGTGACGCTTTGGTCCGACGGCGAAACGGCCTTTCACGGCATCATCGCGGCAACCGGCGCGCCGCTTGGATCGGGCGGCCTGGTGGAAGTGTCCGGCAAGCAGTCTCTTCGATTCGCCGGTCAGGTGGATACGCGCGGCGGACAGCTGTTGTTGGACCCCTACGACTACGTCATCGACGTCACCGAGGCTGCGTTCATCACGAGTGCGCTGGCATCCAACAATGTAACGATTCAGACTGACGTTAACGACCCTTCGTCCGGGGCGACCGGGCCTCCGTCTGGCAACGGCGACATCACAATACTCGCCCCGATTAGTTGGACGTCGAACAACACGCTGACCTTACTCGCCCAGGGGGATGTCGACATCACCGCCGACGTCCAAGCTGATTCGTCCGGCTCACTGAATGTGGTGGCCGGCTGGGACGGAGCCACGGCCTACAGCACCGCGACATTTCTTGCTGCAGATCCACTCACGACGACGATCTACGGGCAGAACAATGGCGGTGTCGCGATCAGCAGCGGAGCGGCGGCCGGCAGCCGCCACGGCGAGACGAACGTTTTCGCCGAGAGTTTGCACGTCCTCGGGTCTGGCGGAAATAGCCAGCTGGGATTCCGCGCGCCAAGCACCAGCTCCGCCTACAGCATTACTGGTGGGATCAATGTTCGGACGACTGGCGACGTCAACGTAGAGTCGCTGGGTAATCTCGCTCAAATCGGCCACGTCGGAACCGGACGAGGTGGCTCTCAAGTAACCGTGGACGCACCGATCACGATTGCCGCCGCCGGCGATCTCTATATCGACTCGAACGTCAATCAGACGAGCACCCAGATTGGCCATGGCGGCAAGGGGTCCGGCGGCGACTTCAGCGGGGACATCACTGTCACGGTCGACAATTTCGCACTCATGGCCGGCAATGGCGGCGACCCATCTCAGCTGGGACATGGCTCGTTCGCTGCCGCCGGTGTGATGAGTGGGACGATCGACCTTACGGTGACCGGCGACCTCACGGCGGACGGGGAAAGCAATCTGAACCGATACTCCCTGGTGGGGCACGGCGGAGGCAGTGCCGGCGGAGAAGTGAGCGGAGATATCTTCGTGCACGTCGGCGGATCGATCACGACAAAGAATACGCACATCGGTAGTTTGGTGACCAATCGCGCCGACTACACAAGCGGCAATACCTACATGGCGGTCGCTCAGATCGACAATACGGGCACATTCACCTCGGTCGAGGACTCCAGCTACTGGAGTGCGGACAACGGCGAACTGCGGTTCTACATGCCCGGCGCCGGCAGCTGGACAGCCGACGGTGGGTCAACGCTCGTCAACGGAGTACTGGGAAGCAACGTCTACGAACTCGATGGCAGCTTCAAGAACGAGGTTGGTGTTTATCAACCCTGGAATGGTGGCTACCTCGGCACGCCGGCAGATAACTATTCGTTCTACTTCACGGATCCGATCGAACTCGTTGTGCGCGCGTTGTCCGGTTCGTCCATCTACGGGGACACACCGTCATCGCCAGGATTGGTTCTGGACTCGGGCAGCCTCCAGGACGGCGACACGCTCGCATCCATCGGTCTGTCGACGGACTTCGCGCTGACGTCCACATCGCCGGTTGGCGGCAGCGTGATTCAAGTCACGGGGGCCGGCTCAGTCCCTTCGGAGACCTACAACGTTACCATGACCGTTGACGGTCTCTACACGATCAATCCAGCTCCGCTGACAATCATGCCAACCGCGCAGTCGAAAACGTTTGGCGACGCGTATACACTCGACACGACAGCGTTTACAGCTGCCGGTTTGAAAAACGGTGAGATCGTCACCAATGTCGCCCTGAGCAGCAGTGGGTCTCCGGCCACGGCCGGTGCCGGAAGCTACGACATTGCAGCCGTCAATGTTTTGGACGGTGCCAACGGCTTCCAAGCGTCGAACTACGCCATTGCGTACGGAACGCTTACCGGCGGGCTCACCGTCGAAAAAGCCGCCTTGGCAATTACGCCTACAGCTCAAAGCAAGACATATGGCGACGCTTTTGTGTTGGACAACACTGCGTTCACGGTCACTGGATTGGTCAATAGCAACTCGGTCGATACGGTGACCATGACGAGTCCCGGCACGGCAACGACCGCGGACGTCGGAGCTTATGACATCACGGCAGTCGCGGTCGGCTCCGCCAGCGGCGGGTTCGATGCGGCGAACTACGACATCACCTACAACGTCCTCAGCAGCGGGCTGACAGTTAATCCGGCTCCGCTGTTGATCATGCCCACAGCGCAAAGCAAGTCGTACGGCGAGGAATACACGTTGGATCCAACGGCTTTCACGGCCGGTGGGCTCGTCAATGGAGAGCAAGTCTTCACTGTGCAACTGATCAGTGCTGGCGCCTCGGCTTCTGCTCCCGCGGGCCAATACGACATCACGGCGACAGACGTTCTCACCAGTAGCGCCGACTTCGATCCCAACAACTATTCCATCACGTATGGCACGCTGACCGACGCCCTTACCGTGGGAACTGCCGTTCTGACGATTACGCCCACGTCCCAGTCCAAGGTGTATGGCGATGCGTACACTCTGGATGGAACGGCCTTCACCGCAGCCGGGTTGCTGAACGGCGACACGCTCTCCGAAGTGGCGTTGACCAGTCCCGGCACGCCCGCGGCAGCCAATGTCGGCGCCTACGACATCACAGCGACGGGAGTTGTCGCGGCTGGTGGGAGCTTCGATGAAAGCAACTACTCCATCGTTTACGACACTCTTCCTGGCGGGCTCACCGTAACACCAGCTCCGCTGTCGATTATGCCCACGAGCCAAAGCAAGACATTCGGGCAGGCCCTGGTACTCGACGACACCGCCTTCACCGCGTCGGGACTTCTCAACGGTAACACCGTTACGAATGTGAGCATGACCAGCAGTGGTGCCGGTGCGTCCGCTGGCGCCGGCTCCTACGAGATCACCGCCACCGGAATCACCGGCAGCGGCGGCGGTTTTCTGGAGTCGAACTACAACATCACCTACGGCACGCTGGATAACGCGTTGACGATTGATCGCGCCGCGTTGGCGATCATTCCGACGGCTCAGGGAAAATCGTATGGCCAGAACTACACGCTGGATCCGACCGGATTCAACGCGGTGGGACTGCAGAACGGCGACGCCGTGACGGCTGTCAATCTCAGCAGTGACGGCACACCGGCACCCGCCGCGGTCGGCCAGTATGACATCACGGCCACGGGTATTGCCGGCGGCAGCCCCGGCTTCGATGCGGCCAACTATGACATCACTTTCGAAACGCTGGTCGACGGATTGACCGTCGGCACGGCGGTATTGACCATCACGCCGACCTTCCAGACCGTCACGTACGGAGAGGAGTTGGACGACACGGCGTTCACGGCCACAGGATTGCTCAACGGCAACACGATCAACACCGTTGACATCGTGGTCAGTGGCGGATCGCAAACACCGGATGTCGGAGTGTATGATCTGACCGCTACGGCGATCACATCCAGCGGTAATGGATTCGACTCGGGCAACTACACGATTGTTTACAATTCACTGCCCGGCGGTCTAACGGTTGCCAAAGCCGAGCTGACCTACTACGTTCCTGACCAATTCAAGCCGTTTCAAACCGTTTGGGTACCCGGTCCCGGCTCCATTCAAGTCGATGGCCTGGTCAACGGCGACACATTCGGAACGCTTCCAATGTCCAGTCCCGGCGGGCCCAAACCGGCTCCTTGGGGTGTCTATCCGATCGACGTTCTGGGACCGCCGACCGGCGGCACATTCAATCCCGACAACTACAACGTAACATTCCTGGGAATAGGCCGGCTGTTTGTTTCGCCATACGGAACGTCGCTGTACACCTATGACCGATTCACCCGATACGACGATTTCCGCAGTTCGATACATCGCCTGTACATGCTGGGACACGGCGCGGGCGATGGGCAAATGCCTCATGAATTTGCCGAGCATTTCGGTGAGCGGGATGGCGACGGTGATGCGGATCAGGTCATCATTCCCGCGATGCGATTCCACAGCTCCTAACCCGGAAATGCGGGAATGGGATTGTCTTCACCGCAAGTATGGCAACTCGATTGATATGCTAGAGTTCCACTGTGGATGCTCGGCCCATCATCGCGACGACGCTGGGCGACACCAATGGTAGCCTTCAGTTTTCGCTCGCCTGTTCACGAGGGTCCGCTCGAATGCACGACGCACGTACCTGTATTTACACCACTCTGTTCTTGATCGTTCCGTTGTTTCTGGGCGCCCCGGCTGAGCTGCAGGCCCAAAGGAAGGCGACTCAGACCAATCGGACAAGGGTCGAGACCCAAGTTAATGCGTCCCAGGGCCAGTCAACCGAGGCTGAACCGAAAACGTCGAGCCATTCGCCCGTTCCGGGCACGCATCCAGCGCATCGGGAAATCGCCAATGCAATCGTAGCCTTCCGGCAGGGCAGGCTCGAGGCGGCACTCCAGCAGCTCGAAGCGGTCGCCGCGAAGCACAAGGATCTGGCGCCCGGCGCGATCTTGTTCGCGCATGTGTCTTTCGCCTCGAACCAGGTTGTTGCGGGCCGGCAGGCGCTCGAATCAGCCGCCTTGAAGCACGCGGACGACCCAGAGCTTTGGAATATGCTGGCCGACCTAGCCATGCGTCAGGGGCGATTGGCAGAAGCGGAGATCCTCTTCCAGGAAGCTCTTGCGACGGCCAACCGCTTTGCAGGAAACGCGACGCGAAGGCGAACCCAAACCATCAAGGCGCACGCGGGCTTGGCGCGGGTTTACGAACAACGGCGACAATGGAACAAGGCGGAGGCCGAGTTGCGAACGTGGATCAAAGAGGACGCCGCGAATGCCGCAGCTCGGATTCGATTGGCTCGTGTTTTCTTGCATAGCGGGCGAGACCAGGAAGCGACGCAGACGCTGGAGACTCTATGTTCCCTCGATGAGAACCAACCGCCGGCGGATATCCTGCTGGGTAGAATGCTCCAACAACTTGGAGACGTCGACAGGGCGACCGCCGCCATGAAGCGTGCTGTAGCGAAACACGGCGACGATTTCCAGACGATGCTCGCGGCTGCTCGGTGGGCGCTCACGTCGGCCAACCAAGAGATGCTGATCGATTGCATCAACAAAGCAGCGGAGCTCGATCCCGAGTCGATTGCTGTGCGGACGCTCGATGCCATGTCTAAGCGCTTCGCCGGCAAATCACGTGCGGCGGAAGAGATCTTCCGCGAAATGCTGACCAAGAACCCGGCCAGCTTTGATGCTGCCAACGGTTTGGCCCGCTCGCTCTTAGAGCAGGACGACCCTGAGCGGCACCACGTGGCATTGCAACATGCTCAAGTGAACATCTCGCGGTACAAGGACCTGAGAACGCCGCGTGGTCGCGCCGCCGCCGCCACACTCGCCTGGGCCCTGCTCAACACGGGGCAAACGGTAGAGGCCGAACAAGTGATCCAGGCTGTGCTGAAAAGCGGCGAGATCTCCCCGGAGGTCGGCTACATCGCGGCTCTGACGCTCCACGCCCGGGGCCACCACACAATCGCCAAGAAACTGCTTTCGGCTGCCCTGTCGAGCTCCGTTGCATTCCCTCAGCAACATAACGCTCGCAATCTGATGCAGAAACTCGTCGACAATGCCTAGGATTCTTTCACGCTCCCGCAAGGAAACGTGACGAGATGCAGACGGTCGAGTCAAGGCGCCGCCGAGAGTGTCCGTCACACCATCCGATATCTGTTCGTAACGTGTGACACAACGTAACGCGAGTATGGCCTGTCGCTTCATCAACCAACGTTTGCCATGTGTTGATGTCGTGAGTCGGCGGTTTACTCTTCAGCTTTCGCGTCGCAAGCCCGGCCGAAACCAGCGTTCGGAACGCCTCGTCGGAAACGGTTTTGTCTGCATCGCGGGCCAGCGCTTCGAGTTCTGGCAATCGCCGCCACGAGGGCGCGCAGATCGCGGCGACTCAGGTCAGAACGCTTCAGCAGCTCGTCGAGATTTGGTCGGTATTGGTGAAGTCCTTCGTCGGCGATCCATTTGATGCCTACAAAGCGCACGCTCTGATCGCTATCGGCTAGAGGCGCTGGAATGACGTTTCAGTGTATGAATGTCGATCCGATTGTCGGTCAAGAAGCACTCAACAACTGGCCGGGCCCGTGTGCGATCACGCCGCAGGCTGCTTCGCCGAGTGTGCCGATCATCCCCAGCGTGCCGGGATGTTCACCATACCAGCACACAAGCGGATGACGGCCCGACCGGCCGTATCGATACTCGAAACCATAGTCTGCACCAGGGACAATGTGGAGCAGTCGGTTCGGTGGTGTGGCGTTGGGGTCGTTGTCTGTCGAAAAGAGATCCCCTTCCAAGTCGTATGCCATTCCGAACGCGTTCCAGTGACCGGTGGTCTGCCGAGTCAACATGCTGCCATCAGTACGGCAAAGATACGTCGAGCCGCCTTCAGCACCACCAGATAGATTGACGCCGTCTGAGCCAACGAACGTGTAGTCGACTCCCAAGTTCTCTCCAAAGGCCAAACGCAAGCCACTCCGGGTTCGCCGGATCAATCGCGAGCCCCCTCACTCCGTTATGCGGATAGTCTCCGTCGGTTTCGCAGACTACCAGCTTCTCCGGTTCACCATCCGCCTTTCGGCTGGTGGCTGCATTGCGAAAGCATGATGAACCTCGGGCGTGAACGCGGTCTTAGACGTTGATGCCCACGAACCTTCGTTTTGTGCATTGCCAACACTAGCAGCATGGACCAACAGAGCCGCGAGCGAGATGAACTTTGAGTGTTTCATACGAGTGATCTTATCTGTTGTTCGTCGAAATGTGAGCCGACGGCACGGACCGCGCGCCGCGGTAGAGCAATCGTTTGGCTAGAAGCCCCCGTGGCGAGTTTTGAGTTTCGCTTTGGCTGTCTCGCGGATACAAGATGTCGAATTCGCCGCGTTTTTCGGAACCCGAAGCGTCAGCGAGGGAGAGTTGGTGTTCCAACGTAAGTAATTCCCTCGCTTACGCTTCGCGCTTCCGATTGAGGCGAAATGCGCAACATCAAAGTGGTGAGCGGGCTAGCTCGGGCCGCTAATCAAGCTGCAGCCTATGAGGGTCGAGCTCTCGTGGGCTTCATTCCCGTGGGAAGAGCGAATGAACGTCCCATAGCTTGACCACGTTGTTGTTGTCTGCAGTAACTAGTGTTTTCCCGTCCGGACTGAAGGTCACGCAACCCACTCTCTCAGTATGACCACCGATCGTGAGCAACTCATTGCCGGTTGTGGCGTCCCAGAGTCTCGCGGTGTGGTCGCTGCTCCCGGTGGCGACCCACTTCCCATCCGGGCTGAAAGCAACGGCTACAACCCAATCTGTGTGTCCTCGTAGCACAAGCAGTTCGTCTCCGGTCTCCAGATCCCAAATCCGGGCGGTCATGTCGTCGCTGCTTGTAGCCAGACGCTTGCCTAGCGGCCCGAAGGCGACGCGATTCAAATACCATGTGTGGCCTTTCAATGTCCGGATGGCATTGCCGGTTTCTAAGTCCCAAACCTTCGCGGTCATGTCAACACTGGCGCTGGCGAGGTGTTTGCCGTCGGCGCTGAGAACTAGTCCCGGAACCCAATCTACATGTCCCTTCAACGTGCGCACTCGCCGCGATGTCTTAACATCCCACAGGATTACTCGGCCATCATCGTGCCCAGTTGCAAGCTGCTTTCCATCGCAGATGAATATGACGCAACGCGTAAACTCCGGAGTTTTGAACGAGCTGATCTCTCTCCTCGCCTCCAAGTCCCACACGTTGACTACCCAATTCTCGTTGCTGGCCAAGCGTTTACCATCCGGGCTAAAAGACACCTGCCAGATGTTGTTCGTGTGCCCTTTCATCAGCATTAGCACCTGACCGGTCGCAACATCCCAGACTTTCAGATCGGTAGCACGCCAGCTCTTTCCCGGCACACTGCCGACTAGACGTTTGCCGTCAGGACTCAACGCGGCGTAGCGGCCTTCGAGCGTCATGATCGGCTTTGGCGGTTCCGCGGAAGCCGCCGTTGCCAATGTGCACCAAAGGACACACGCAATGACAACTTCTCGGCGGTACTTCAGCGCGAACACGACCATCACCTTGCTGGACCAGTCATCGAGACGCACATCCCCTACTCCAAATCACCCGGTCCAGTACTTAACCTGACGACTCACTCCAGCTTCGAGCAGATTACGCACGCTCACGCTCAGCGTCATCATGTGAGTCGTGAAGCACTCAGTCACCAAATGCGTAGAGGTGGCCTCGAGTTCGCACGTATAAAATGCCGTCGGCGATCGCTGGAGTCGCGACAATTGGCTCCTCAAGGTCATTCTTAGCCAACAATGTCCCTGAGTTTCCAGCTTCGATGACGGCAACTTGCCCTCGGTCGGAGGCAATGTAGATCTTGCCTGAGCTTGCGATTGGCGACGCATAGTAACCGCCTGCTCCCCCGAGGCGCTTGCGGTAAAGGATCTTTCCAGTCCTAGGATCGCGACAGATGACTACGCCACCGTTGCGGACGAGATAAAGATGGTCACGGTATATGAGTGGTGTAGGCATCTGTGGAATCTGTTTTCGTTCAGACCAAACTAGATGCGACTCTGTCACATCCCCGGTACCACCGATACGGTACGCCCACATTCCGGGAGGCGTGCCAACTCCCTGCAACATGGCCGTTACCTCCTTCACCTTCGTATCCAGGCCGGACTGATCAAAAACCACCGGGCCCCCTCTCCTTCTGCCACCGAATCGAAGCACCCGTTTCCAGGCAAAGTTGCCGACTTTCAATCCTTCTCCGGTGAACTCGCGATTGATTGCTACCAAACTTTCTGGCAATTCGTCGGTGCCGATCTTGCCATCTCCATTCGCATCGTATTTGGCGAGCAGCTCGTCGAATGGAGGCAGTGGCAATAACTCCTCTAAATTACCAAGGGCGTGAGTGCAGTAGAAAATGAGCATTTTCTCGTGCACGATCGGTGACGCGCACGTCTCGTTTGGTAGCTTGCTAATCCACCATTGTTCACTCCCATCGGCAATGTTGTACGCGGTAAATCGGCTCGGCGCCAGAAGCCCGACCATTGTTTCCTCTTCTTCCTGCCAAACAATCGGAGTAGACCACCCGCGGCGACCGGGCGGCGTTGTTGCCTTCCACAACGTCTCTCCGTCCGAGGATCGCAAACACAGCAACCCTGGTTCGGCTGTCGCGTGAAGGTCGATAATCAGCCGACCGTCATGTATGACCGGAGAGGAGCCGGTACCGTGCATTGGGACCCTGGGCACTGGTAAGCGTTTCGTCCAAAGCTCCGTGCCATCAAAGTCATATGCAACCAAGCCGAACGAACCAACGTAAACAAAGACTCGCTCTCCATCGGTTGTCGGTGTTGGTGAGGTCGGGCTATTCTGGCTCAAGTTCCGATTGATCCGCTCGAGCTTGTCGAACTCAATCGACTGGCGCCACTTGATTCGCCCCGTCTTTCGATCCAGACATAGCGTCTCGAGATTGGCCCACTCGGAATCGTGAGCCGAGAGAAAGATGTTGTCAGCCCAGATACATGGTGAGGAGTGTCCCGACGGTAACTCGGCTTTCCAGCGCAGATGTTGCGCCGGGCCAAATTCAATTGGTGCATCTGTTTCAACTGGTGGAATGCCAGTTCCATTTGGCCCGCGAAACCGCGACCACGCCACCACACTGTTGCTATCCGCACTTGCCGGCATGATGGTTGCGAACATCACGCAGTTCACACACGCCAAACCCAAAAGAAAGTCACGGAGAGATATCATCTCATGGTCTCCCAGAACAAAGAGTGGGCAGCCACACCAACGCGCTGACTTGCCGACAAACCATCGAGGCGACATTTTCGGCGGAACGACACGGGAACGCAAGCGCGGCAGCGAAAGGATGAAGTCCTGTCGCCAAATCTGGTGACCTAGCCGTCGTTCGTGGAACCTACCGCCTTATCGCTGATGTAGCCCGCGAAGATTGACTGCAGCGTACTACGGGATGTCGAGCGTTTCGCGTGCTTCCTCCAGCAGCAACCAGCCGGCCATGATGTCTTGCTCGCTCTCATGAACCGCAGCGTTGACTAGAGCGAAGCTGACTGTCTCACGGCTCGGCCCAGGCCAGATCATCTCTTCCGCTACGGCGAGCGCCGCACGAGCCATCTCCGGCCGGCGTTTTTGGCTGTAGTTGATTGAGGAGATCGCCCCCCAACGCCCCCGATGAGGCAATGTCACGATTGGCTCGGTTCGATCGAGCCACGCCTGAGCATCCTCGTTGTTCCCCAAGCGAATCTCCGCCAAAGCAAGCGTCAACTGGTAGTTTGCTAGTTTCACCGCCGCCTCATGTTCAAGTTGCTCGGCATTCACCGAGTCGGCCGCCTGCTGGGCCAAGTTCCGCGCTTTCAATATCAGTCCGACGTCTGATGAGGGATACAGCAGGAAAGACTGCGCGAGGCGGTATTGTGAATCGGTATCTTTCAGATTGGATGGGTCAGCGATCAAGCGACGGAACAGGTGATGATGTTCATCCGACTCGCGAAACCACACGTAGAGACGCAACAATTGCAGGGCCGCCGGCATGTCATCCGGATGACGCTCCACATGCCGCGATTGTCGGCGCAGTCCGAGCTGGATGGTGGAAGCTGAATCCAAGTCATCCGTCGCCAGCAGAGACCGCAACTCCGACTGGAGGTACCATGCGGCGAAGAAATCGACGCGCCAAGTGTAACGAAACTTCGCGGGCAGGCTCGTTGGGAGCACCGAGAAGAGACCAAGCTCGTCGACACGCTCCTCCGCGGATTGTCTTTCGCCTTGCTGCAGGTGTGACATCGCCGCGAGCGTCAGGGCGATCCGCCGCAGATGTTGTTTCTCTGATGCCAGTACGCGATCGGTTAGACGCTCGACCTCCTCGTACCGCCGCTGTCGATACCGGGCCAATGCCAAGGAGAGGTCGAACCGCGGATCATCACCCCCCGGTCCGCTCTCTATTTCTGTTGCCCGCTCGACCAGCCGTGCGGCGCGCGCCACCAGCTCAGGTGCAGCCATGGAATCGATCAGGACCGCCCTCGCCGCTCGCTCCATCACGCGAGCTTCCTGTTGAATAGTGGCCTGTTCGCCAGCGGCCAGGGCGCGCCCAAAGATCGGAAGATTTCGGCTGGACTCGCCCGAAATCAGGTTTAGAACGGTTGTTTCATACCACAGGCCTTCCGCAGCAGCCAATTCAGCTTCGTTGTGGATGGCAACCGCTTCGTCAATCTCCCCAGCTAGACATAGGGCGGATGAGTAGCGTGGGCCTAACTCTTGCTCCTTTCTATGGACGTTGTCGCGGTCGTTCCACAGGCGGCGGCGAATATCGGCTGCTTCCCGAGCACGGCGAGGGTCGTCTTCACCCTGAACGAGGATATAGGCCGTGTCCCAAAGATGGCCAGCCAAGGAGTCCGGGGCACGTGTCAGCAACTCGTGCGCCTTATCGAGGTACCCCAGGTTGTACATCTGCACTCCCACGAATTGTTGATAGTTTGCCGCCCGCGGCGATTCAGCCCCGAACAGGCGGTTCGCCTCGCGCAGGAGGCGGTCGAGTGTTGCGACACGTTCCTGATAGTGTGCTTGTTTGTGCTGAAAAGCAGAGAATTGCCTTAGTTGGTTGGGTATCCCAACTCGGCCCGCGGCCGTCGAGCGCGCCTCTCCCAGGGATTGCTGGAACGCCAGATTGGCTTGCTTGTTATTTCCTAGCAGTTGGTGCGTCCAACCGATGAAAATTAGCGCCTCAGCCTCAGCTTGGCGAAAGTCGTCACCGTCGCGACGTCTCAAGATCGTCACTGCCCGATTCAACAGCTGAAGGCATTTGGCATATCGCGCCTCTTTCTCTTGTTTCTCAGTCAGTCGTCCAGCGACCGTACCATTGACCGCACTCAGGCCGATTAGAGTTTTTGCAATCGGCAGGTCATGGTCGCCTTTGCTGCTTTGGTACGTCGCGAGAGCCTTACCCAGTAAGCTGAGGATCGGCTCACCGTCGAGACCCTCATTGTTGCGGCGGAATCGGTCTGATTGTCTCTGACCAATGGACAGCAGGGAGCTCGCCGTCGCTGGATGCTTCTCACCGAAAACAGCTGTCCTGATTCGAAGCGATTCGCCTAGGAATTGGGTGGCTTCCTCACTCCCGATCGTTTCCGGAAGCTCGCCGAGGTGCTGGAGTACGTCCGCTACGCTTGCATGTAGATCGCCATGAACAGCTCGGAACAGTCTTAGGGCCCCGCGGAGCTGTTCTTCCGCCTGGTCGAACTCGCCCAGCTCTCGATACACTTCACCCAGCGTGGCCCGCAACTCGGCCTGGATCTCCGGCTGATCCGCCAATTCCGCGCTGACGCGTTTCGTGGTGCTCTCCAGAATCTCCTTCAACATCGTTGTGTCTCGGCCTAAGGCGACGGAAGGACCGACTCCTTTCAACATCTCTTTCAGGAAGGCGGCCACCTGTTTGCTCTTGGCCGCTTCGAGAGAGGCCTGGCGGGCGTTTTCGTCGGCGATTTCGCGCTGCTTCTGCTCTTCCCTTTGCGCCGCTCCGGCAACGTCAAGCGCGTCGATGGCAGCTGCTTCGTTGTCCGCCGCGACCTGCTCCGCGCGCAGCGCCCAGACGGCCAACGCAGAACTAACGATGGAACAGGCCACCAGAACGCCAGCAACCGTTGCCGCCGCTGCCACCATCGTCCGATTCCGCCGAACGAACTTGCGGAACCGGTAAGCCGACGACGGCGGGCATGCCTCCACTGCTTCGTCTTTGAGAAAGCGCTCCACATCCATCGCCAAGCCGTTAGCAGTTTCGTAGCGGCGCGTCCGATCTTTTTCGAGCGCCTTCATCACGATCCAATCCAGATCGCCGCGCAGGAACTTGGAGAGCTTTGTGGGATCAGTCTTGCGAGCATCAGAGATCGAAGGCAAAGTCTGGCTCGATTCACTGATCCGGGTGCTCGGCTTGGGGGGGTCGGTTGCACGAATCGTGCGCAACATTTCCTCGATGCCAACTTTCCGCAGCTCCTCTTTGCTGATCGGGGTGGAGCCAGTCAGCAGCTCGTAGAGCATCACACCGAGCGAATAGACATCGCTGCGGGTATCGATGTCCAACTGGTTCATCTCTGCTTGCTCGGGGCTCATGTACTCGAACGTCCCCAGGATCTGCCCGAGCCCTGTGAACATAGTGCGTTCGGTTAACTTCTGCTGGGTTGCCTTGGCGATGCCGAAATCGATGACTTTGGCGACGGGATTGCCATCGTACAGAGTGACCAGGACATTGGAGGGTTTGATGTCGCGGTGGATGACTCCCTTTTGGTGGGCATGTTGGATCGCCTGGCAGACCGGTATGAACATCTGCAATCGTTCGCGAAGCGTCAGTTTGTTTCCGTCACAGTATGCCGTGATCGGAACCCCCTTTACCAACTCCATAGCAAAGTAGGGGCGGCCGGCGTCGGTCGTGCCGGCATCGAGGACTTTGGCAATGTTGTTGTGGTCCATCATGGCCAGGGCCTGGCGCTCGGCCTCGAATCGCGCAATCACTTGGCGGCTATCCATGCCCGGCTTAATGATTTTTAGGGCCACTACGCGTCGGACAGGGTTTTCCTGTTCCGCCATGTATACGGCTCCCATACCGCCTTCGCCGATTTTTTGCAGCAACTTGTAGGGCCCGATGGTTTGCCCGAGCTTTTCTGTTGGTTGCAGCGGAGCGGACGCGGTACGGTCGAACAGACTGTCATCTTGATCGTGGGCGGCGATCAGGCGATCAACGCGTTCACGGAGCCGGCTATCTCCACCGCAAGCCTTGCCCAAGAAAGACTCGCGCTCCTCGACATCTCCGATTTCAATCGCTTCGAGAAAGATCTTCTTTGCTTGCTGCGCGCTGGAGTTCATGCTCAGATCCCGTGGTTGCCTGTGACAGTGGCGTCTGCAAAGCAGTGCGAAATCGAAGGTGGGTTTGTCTCACGATCTCCGCGAATTTTCTGCTTTTCTCAGTGGCCTTCCGCGCCAGAATGGCTCGAGTCCTCGCTGGACATCAGATCCTTTAGCCATGCGCGTGCGTATATCCAGTGTCGGTATGCAGTTGCGCGAGACATTCCCAGCAGGTTCCCGGCGTCCTCGACGGAGAAACCTGCAAAGATTCTCAACTTGACCAGCTGGGCGCCTGTTGGCTCCTCCTTCGTAAGAGCGTCGATGGCATCGTTCAGCAAGAAAATCTCTTCGGGAGTTCTTCGCGATAAGAGGTCGCCCTCGGACAGCTCAACCTTCTGAAGCCCGCCGCCGTGCCGCAATGCTTTTCGACGCCGCGCACGTTCCACGAGAATGCGCCGCATCGCCTCTGCGGCGGCGGCGAAGAAGTGCCCGCGACCGTTCCAATGCCGATCTCGCGTTTCCGAGGCATCGCCGACCAACCGCAGATACGCCTCGTGGACTAGGGCCGTTCCCTGCAGTGTTTGTCCCGGCTTCTCGCTCGCCAATCGCGCCGCTGCAAGGCGCCTCAGTTCGTCGTAGACCAGCGGCAACAGCTCGTCGGTGGCAGACGCATCACCTTGCTCGATTTTCAATAGCACACGCGTCACGTCTGGCATGCTCACCCCCAACCTCAAACATCACCCAGGGCAGAGGTCCCTAGCGTTTCACAAGACTAGAATGGCTTGGTGCTCCCCCCACGTCTAGTGGGCGGAAACAAGCGGTGCCAATAGTGGTCTTGGCCGCACCCCTCCGAACCGCAGCAGCTCGAGAATCCGCGCCACCTGTGCGTCGAAGCCAGTTGCATGTTCTGCGACGGAATCGACGCGCGTTGCCGAATAGCGAGAGACGGATGTCGGCGGAGTGCCATCGATCGCGACCCTGGATTGCGAAGTCGAGAATCACGTTGTCTTCTTCCAGAAATTTAGGAAACGAACACCAGTCGCATGCAACCTACCGATCGAATTCTGTCCGCGGCGGAGGTATCCTGGTCCGTATGTCCGACGTGACGCGAATCCTATCGGCCATCGAACAGGGCGACGCAGCGGCCTCGGCCCAGCTGTTGCCACTAGTTTACGAGGAGCTTCGCCAGCTTGCCGCGGCTAAGTTGTCACGAGAACAACCAGGCCAGACGCTGCAGCCGACAGTGTTGGTGCACGAGGCGTATGTGCGGCTGGTCGATACGGACAAGCCGCAAGAATGGAATGGGCGAGGCCACTTCTTCGCTGCCGCCGCCGAGGCGATGCGGCGTATCCTCATTGAAAACGCCCGGAGGAAACAAAGCTTGAAGCGGCGCAGGGTGATTGAACCCGCCGCTTTGGACGAGATTGCAAGTGATCAAGCTGGCAGTAATCTGAACCTGCTGGCGCTTGACGAGGCACTGACTGATTTTGAGGAAAGATGGCCTCAGAAAGCAACGTTGGTCAAGCTTCGCTACTTCGCGGGCCTGACGACCCAGGAAGCCGCTGAGGCGATCGGCGTCTCCAGAGCAACTGCAGAGCGCTACTGGACTTTCGCCCGAACCTGGCTGCACGCGCGGCTGAAAAATGACGATTGAAGCGCGTGCCCACATCTGAAGTTACGGCGAAGTTCTGAAAAATGTTGAGGGCGCATCACGCTCGTTTTCGCACTATCTAATAGGACTGATTCTGTGCGAGGAGATCTGATGGCGAACAATACCCCCGACCTCGACTCGATTTTCATGGCTGCCTTGGAGATCGAATCTCTCGCCGACCGAGCGGCCTTTCTAGACCAGGCCTGTGGCGATAATCAAACGATCCGGAAAGAAGTCGACCGGATGCTTTCGTCGCATGGCGAATTGGGGAGCTTCCTGGAGCAACCAGCCATGGAGTTTGCGGCAGCAAATGGTCCGGCCGTCGACGCTACACAGGTGGGACCGCCGGCACCGGCCCAAGACCGGCCAGTCGTGGCCGTCGACGGCCGTCCCAGCGTATTGGAGTCTCTTGGCCAAACCATGGATGTCCCGCGCGTCGTACTTCGAGATCCCCAAGCCGAAGGCGCCGATCCGCTGCTGCGACCGCACTCGCTGGAAATGCCAAATCGCAGCGCGGATGATCGCTACCGGCTGGACGGTGAGATCGCGCGCGGTGGGATGGGAGCCATTCTCAAGGGGCGAGATACCGATCTGGGGCGCGATCTGGCAATCAAGGTGCTACTCGACTCCCACAAGGATAGGCCCGAAGTGATTCAGCGGTTTGTTGAAGAAGCCCAGATCGGCGGGCAACTACAGCATCCGGGGATCGCGCCGGTGTACGAACTGGGACAGTTCGCCGATCAAAGACCCTATTTCAGTATGAAACTGGTAAAGGGTGAAACACTGTCATCACTTCTGGACAAACGCCATGATCCCACCGAAGACCGGGGTAAGTTTCTGGGAATCTTTGAACAGATCTGCCAGACAATGGCTTACGCTCACAGTCGAGGAGTCATCCATCGCGACCTGAAGCCTTCGAACGTCATGGTAGGCGCGTTTGGAGAAGTCCAGTTGATGGACTGGGGCCTGGCCAAGGTGTTGTCCATGGGCGGCGTTGCGGATGAGAAAAAGTCCCAGCAAAGGCAGCAGGGCCAAAGCATCATTCAGACGCTCCGCAGCATTGGCAGCGATACGCCGGGAACGTTCGGAAGCGGGGGATCGGAAACCCAGATGGGCAGTGTGATGGGTACACCCGCCTACATGCCTCCGGAACAGGCGCTTGGCGAAATCGACAATCTGGATCAGCGGGCAGACGTTTTCGGTCTGGGCGCAATCTTGTGTGAGATCTTGACGGGCAAACCACCGTATGTCGGAGAGGATGGCACCCAGATTCATCGACAGGCTTCCAGAGGACAACTGGGGGACTGCTTTGACCGGCTTGCGAACTGTGAAGCCGACACCGATCTGATCGCCTTAACGAAGGATTGCCCTGAAGCTGGAACCGGGGGACCGGCCTCACGATGCAGGTGTGCTGTCTGCGCGAGTTACCTATTACCTGGAGTCGGTCGAGACAAAACTTCGCGAAACCGAAATGCAACGGGCCGTTCAGGAGGCGCAGGCGGCAGAAGAACGCAAACGGCGACGCGTGGTTGCGGCTCTGGCGGCCTCGGTCCTGCTGACGTTCCTGATTGTTAGTGGCGGATGGATCGGGCTGCGGCAACAACGAGTGCAACTTGCCACTCAAATCCGAAAGGAAGTATCAACTGCCCAGGCTCTCCGCGGCGATCCAGCTGCGGGGGCATTTCCGGATGAAGAGTCCACTCATCCGTGCCCAAGAGGCCGCGGAGCGTGCCCATGCTTTGCTAGGCACTGGAGCAATCAGCGACGGCCTTGAGCGCGAAGTCTCCGATCTGCTGGTCGCCATGAACAACCAGGTCCGCGACCAGAAGCTCATTGCAGACCTGGAAAGTGCGTGGGCATGGGAGATGGAGCAACTGGCCGAAGGCTCGGAGCAGGAGGTTGTCGAAGCGATCGTGGTGGATGAGCAAACACCCAACGGCGTCGCTCGTCGAGGACTTCCGATCGTGCAACGAGCGCTGCCACTATACGAGGAGGCCTTCGCCGCCTGGGGGATCGATCCCGATTCGACTTCGGCGACGAACGCCGTGCGGCAAATCCAGCAATTGCCGGAACCGCTACAAGCTCCGGTTGTCGCAGCCCTTGATCGCTGGCGACAGCTCTCGAGAGGCCCCCGATCTTTGGAGCAATGGCAGAGCGCCGAATGGACCGTACTCCAAGTCGTTGAATTCAACACCACGAGCGGAGCAACGCACGAAGTGCTTCCGGACGGCTCGATTCTGGTTACGTCCCAGCTTAGTGACGTCGGCGATCAATATGAATTGGTCGTGCAAACCAATCGACGTGACGTCTCCGGCATTCGGCTCGAAGCGCTACCGCACGAGTCGCTTCCAGGCGGAGGGCCGGGGAGGAGGAGAGACTACGGTGGCTTTGAAGTACACGATTTGCGAGTGGCGAGCGTCGATAGTGCCGGCAGAACCTCTCTTCTGCTTAGGTCCGCGGTGTCTGACTACAATTCAGAATCACCGCGAATCACGTTGCAGAACTGGTCAATCTTGTTCGGTCATTCAGGGGCCTATGAGGCTTTCTTCGAGATAGCCGACACACACCGCCGGTCGTCCGACCTCAAGCTCGCCATCTCAATGAAAAGCGGGTTGGGACGATTTCGCCTTTCAGTGTGCGGAATGCAGGCGAACACTGAACTTGCTAAGTGGTTTGAGACCGTCATCGTCGGTGCAGATCGAAACGACTGGCGAAACTCGTTACGGGCCGAAGTCGCCAGGGCTGACGTACGGGCGTTGCTTGCCCGCGCAGGAGATGCGGCATCGCTGGAGAAACAGCCGAAGATCGTCAAGATGTGGCTAGCCGAAGCTCTCCGGCGGATGGACGAAGGCTGGATGCTGGCTAACTTTCCCGACCTGGTTGACTGGAATGTGGTCGAGCCCACATCTATCGAGTCTTCGGCGGGTGCGACACTGCGACTAGAGGAAGACGGTTGCATCTTCGTCAGCGGCAAGAACGCTCTCCGCGACACCTACACCATCACATTGCCTGTCGGAAATCGGCCCGTCGCAGCAATTCGTCTGGAGATGCTACCAGATTCGCGTCTTCCCCGGGGAGCAGGCGGACGTGGCGAAAACGGAGCCTGGCGAATTGATGAGTTTCAGCTGTCGAGACGGACAACCGCGGACGCGGAAACCAACGATTTGGTGGCCATCGACCAAGTCTTTGCCGACCGCGGATCGCAGTTCGAGGTGTCTAGCACGATCGATGGTGTCCGCTTTTCTGCATGGACTCCCCACGGTGTCGAACCGTACGCCGCGGTCTTTGTTCTAAAGACGCGGCATTCCCCGAGATCTTCTGAATCGCTGCAGGTGAAGCTGTCGATGGGCGACGTATTCACTGACGGCGTCAAACCGTCACCGGCCGGTCTCGGCAAGTTTCGCCTGTCAGTGGCGGACGACATCACGCGACTACGAGACCCCCGCGACGCGAGCCTTGCTCTCTTGGAACGTTTGCACAAGCTGGACCCAGGTGACTACTGGGTCAATGTGGCCCTGGCACAAACTCTTGCTGCGCGAGCCACCGATCTGCACGTAGCGCTTCGCCACGCCGCTGCCGCGATCGCTCTACGGCCCAACAACCCAATGGCCCACGCGAATCTGGTTCGTTTGGTGCCTATCGAAGATCTAGCCGTGCCGAGCCCACTTAGAGAACTCAGCTTCCGCCACGCGAATCGCGCGTGCGAACTGGACGCCGGAAATACCGCCGTGCACCGAGTTGCAAATTGGTTCTTTTCAGCCGGATGGGCGGCCTTTTGCACCCAAGACAACGACGCTGCAGTGGAGTTGTACCGGACCGCCATTGGTCTCGATCCGGACTACGCGCGTGCATTCTACGTCCTGGGCCATGTGTTTCTTAAACAAGAGAAACTAAACGAAGCGCTGGCAACGTATCGGAGAGCCTTCGAAATCGACGCCACTAAGGGGATGAACGCCCTCAAGAACATCGTCTATATCCTGACGAAGCAGGAAAATTTCGGCGAAGCCATGGATACCCTCCGACGAACTGTCGAACAAAGCGGACCCGCTGATGATACGTGGTGGCTGGCACAATCGGAAATCGCTGGGACGTTCATCAGACAGAGGAAGTTCGCTGAAGGAATCTCAGGATTCCGTCTGGCGGTTGCAGACATCGCGGACCATGCCAAACAAAAGCCTTTGCACATGACAATGTGGCGTGGCACCTTGTGCGCGATCCCCAGACACCGCATCAGTTCGTCGGTGAGGCTGTCAAACTGGCCGAACGGGCGGGCGAACTTGCTCCCAAGCAATGGAATATTTGGCTCACGTCGGGTGTTGCTTACTATCGAGCGGGACAAATGGAAGCTGCGCTTGACGCTTCCAGGAGGCCATCGATTTAGGCGGCGATTATCCGATCATCTGGCTATTCGGAGCAATGGCGCACCAGCAATTGGGCGCTGAGGACCAGGCCCGTACCTGGTATGACAAGGCGCTCAATTGGCAGAAGGACAGCACGCCGGACGAGACCTTGCAAGGTTTCTACAGTGAAGCCGCGCAGCGGCTGGCAAACCCGCAGGAGGAACGGCTCAACAATACAGAATCGCCTTGACCGTACACGCGGTCAGTGGCTTCCATGGTTCGTTCGCTGGACAACTGACGATATGCCAAATGCCTTCAACTGTTGAATCGTTCCCTAACGATCGTGAAACGCCGCTAAGTTGTCACGAGAGCCGCCAGGCCAAACGGTGCAGCCGATGGCGTTGGTGCACGAGGAGGCTGGTCGACGCAGATAAGCATCGGCGTCTCCAGAGCAACTGCGGAGCGCTACTGGACTTTCGCCTGAACCCGGCTGCATGCGCGGCTGAAAGATGCCGATTGAAACGCGTGCCGACATCTAGAGTTACGGCGAAGTTCTGAAAAATATTGAGGGCGCATCACGCTCGTTTTTCGCACTATCTAATAGGACTGATTCTGCGCGAGGAGACCTGATGACTGACAACAACCTCGACCTCGACTCGATTTTCATGGCTGCCTTGAAGATCGAATCTCCCGCGGCACGAGCGACCTTTCTAGACCAGGCCTGTGGCGATAATCAAACGATCCGGAAAGAAGTCGACCGGATGCTTTCGTCGCATGGCGAATTGGGGAGCTTCCTGGAGCAACCAGCCATGGAGTTTGTGGCGGCAAATGGTCCGGCCGTCGACGCTACACAGGTGGGGCCGCCGGCACCGGCCCAAGACCGGCCAGTCGTGGCCGTCAATGGCCGACGCAACGTATTAGATTCTCTCGGCCACACCGTCGATGTCCCCGCGCATCGTGCTTCGGGAAGCCCAAGCCGACGGCGCCGATCCGCTGTTGAGACCACAGTCGCTGGAAATGCCAAAATCGCAGCGCGGATGATCGCTACCGGCTGGACGGTGAGATCGCGCGCGGTGGGATGGGAGCCATTCTCAAGGGGCGAGATACCGATCTGGGGCGCGATCTGGCAATCAAGGTACTACTCGACTCCCACAAGGATAGGCCCGAAGTGATTCAGCGGTTTGTTGAAGAAGCCCAGATCGGCGGGCAACTACAGCATCCGGGGATCGCGCCGGTGTACGAACTGGGACAGTTCGCCGATCGAAGACCCTATTTCAGTATGAAAACTGGTAAAGGGTGAAACACTGTCATCACTTCTGGACAAACGCCATGATCCCACCGAAGACCGGGGTAAGTTTCTGGGAATCTTTGAACCAGATCTGCCAGACAATGGCTTACGCTCACAGTCGAGGAGTCATCCATCGCGACCTGAAGCCTTCGAACGTCATGGTAGGCGCGTTTGGAGAAGTCCAGTTGATGGACTGGGGCCTGGCCAAGGTGTTGTCCATGGGCGGCGTTGCGGATGAGAAAAAGTCCCAGCAAAGGCAGCAGGGCCAAAGCATCATTCAGACGCTCCGCAGCATTGGCAGCGATACGCCGGGAACGTTCGGAAGCGGGGGATCGGAAACGCAGATGGGCAGTGTGATGGGTACGCCCGCCTACATGCCTCCGGAGCAGGCGCCTTGGCGAAATCGACAATCTGGATCAGCGGGCAGACGTTTTTGGGCTGGGCGCGATCTTGTGTGAGATCTTGACGGGCAAACCACCGTATGTCGGAGAGGACGGCACGCAGATTCATCGTCAGGCTTCCAGAGGACAACTGGGAGACTGCTTTGACCGGCTTGCGAACTGTGAAGCCGACACCGATTTGATCGCCTTAACGAAGGATTGCCTGGAGCTGGAACCGGGTGACCGGCCTCACGATGCAGGTGTGCTGTCTGCGCGAGTTACCCATTACCTGGAATCAGTCGAGACAAAACTTCGCGAAACCGAAATGCAGCGGGCCGTTCAGGCCGCGCAGGCAGCAGAAGAACGCAAACGGCGACGCGTGGTGGTTGCTCTGGCAGCCTCGGTCTTGCTGATGTTTGTGATTGTTGGCAGCGGCTGGCTGTGGTTGCGGCAACAACGAGAGCAACTCGCCACCCAGATCCAAAACGAAGTGGCGACTGCTCAAGCCCTTCGTGGGGATCCGGCCGCGGGGGCATTTCCGGATGAAGAGTCACTCATCCGTGCCCACGAGGCCGCGGAGCGTGCCCATGATCTGCTGGACACTGGAGCAGTCAGCGACGGCCTTGAGCGCGAAGTCTCCGATCTGCTGGTCGCCATGAACAACCAGGTCCGGGACCAGAAGCTCATTGCAGACCTGGAAGATGCCTGGGCGTGGGAGATGGAACAACTGGCTGAAGGCTCGGAACAGGAGGTCATCGAAGCGATCGTGGTGGATGAGAAGACACCCAACGGTGCCACCCGTCGCGGACTTCCTATCGTGCAGCGAGCGCTACCACTATATGAGGAAGCCTTCGCCGCCTGGGGGATCGATCCCAATTCGACTTCGGCGACGAAAGCCGTACACCAAATCCTGCAATTGCCGGAACAACTACAACCTCCGGTTGTCGCAGCCCTTGACCGCTGGCTGCAGCTCTCGAGAGGTCCCCACTCCTTGGAGCAATGGAAGAGCGCCGATTGGACGGTGCTCGAAGTGGTTGAATTCAGCGCCAGCAGCGGAGCAACACACGAAGTGCTTCCGGACGGCTCGATTCTGGTTGCGTCCCAGCTTGGTGACACCGGCGATCAATATGAGTTGGTCGTGCAAACCGATCGACGTGACGTCTCCGGCATTCGGCTCGAAGCGCTACCGCACGAGTCGCTTCCAAGCGGAGGGCCGGGGAGGAGACGAGGCAGCGGTGGCTTTGATGTACACGATTTTCGAGTGGCGAGCGCCGACAGTGCCGGCAGAACTCCTCTTCCGCTCAGGTCCGCAGTCTCTGACTACATTTCAGAATCACCGAGAATCACCTTGCAGAAGTGGTCAATCTTTTTCGGTCGGTCGGAGGCTTATGAGGCATTCTTCGAGATAGTCAACGCGCACCGCCGCCAGTCCGGACTCAAGCTCGTCATCTCCATGGAAAGCGGTTTGGGACGATTCCGCCTTTCCGCGTGTGGAATGCAGGCGCACACCGACCTTGATGACTGGCTTGAGACAGTCATCGCCGGCGCAGATCGAGACGACTGGCGAAACTCGTTACGGGCCGAAGTTGCCCGGGCTGATGTACGTGCCCTGCTCGCCCGCGCGGCAGATTCGAAATCGCTGGAGCAACAGCCAAAGATCGTCAAGATGTGGCTAGCCGAAGCTCTACGCCGGATGGACGAAGGATGGATGCTGGCGAACCTCCCCGACGTGGTTGACTGGAATGTAGTCGAGCCCACCTCTCTCAAGTCTTCCGCGGGTGCGGCACTGCAACTTGAGCAGGACGGTTCCGTTTTCGTCAGCGGTGAGAACGCTCTCCGCGACACCTACACCATCACGTTGCCTGTCGGAAATCGACCCGTCGCAGCAATTCGTCTGGAGATGCTACCAGATTCGCGACTTCCTAGGGGAGCAGGCGGACGTGGCGAAAACGGAGTCTGCAGAATTGATGAGTTTGAGGTGTCGACGCGGACAGCCGCGGACGCCGAACCCAACAATTCGGTGGCGATCGAGCAGGTCTTTTCCGACCATGGATCGCAGATCGGGGTGTCCAAAGTAATCGATGGTGTCCGTTTTTCGGCATGGACTCCCAAGATCGTCGAACCGCGGGCAGTGGTCTTTGTCTTAAAACCGCGGCATTCCCCGAGATCCTCTGACGCGCTGGAAGTGAAGCTGAGGATGGGCGACGGATTGGTTGACGGATTCAAACCGTCACCGGCCGGTCTCGGCCGGTTTCGCCTGTCGGTGACGGACGACATCACGGGACTACGAGAACCCCGCGACGCGAGCCTTGCTCTCTTGGGGCGTTTGCACGAGCTGGACCCAAGTGACTACTGGGTCAATGTGGCCCTGGCGCAAACTCTCGCTGCGCGGGGAACCACCGATCTGCAGGCCGCGCTCCGCCACGCCGCCGCCGCGATCGCTCTACGGCCCAACAACCCAATGGCCCACGCGACATTGGTTCGCTCGGTGCCTATTGGAGAGCTAGCGGTGCCGGGGCCACTTAGAGAACTCGCCTTCCACCATGCGAATCGCGCGTGCGAACTCGACCCTGGGAATATCGCCGTACACCGGGTTGCACATCGGTTCTTTTCGGCCGGATGGGCGACCTATTGCGCCCAAGACTACGACGCTGCAGCGGAGTTGTACCGCACCGCCATTGGCCTCGAGCCGGACTACGGGCGTGCGTTTTTCGTCCTGGGCCATGTGCGTCTTAAACAAGAGAAGCTGGACGAAGCGTTGGCAGCGTATCGGAGCGCCTTCGAGCTCAACCCTAATGGGAGGCCCGGGGCGCTGCATCTCATCGTCAGCATCCTGACGAAGCAAGAAAAGTTCAGCGAGGCTATGGATACGCTCCGGCGAACTGTCGAACTAACCGGACCCGTTGACAATATCTGGTGGCACGCGCAATCGGAAATTGCCGGGACGTTCATCAAACAGAGGAGGTTTGCTGAAGGAATCTCAAGATTCCGTCTGGCAGTTGCAGACATCGAGGACTATCCCAAAAGAAAGGCCTTTGCACATGACAACGTGGTGTGGCACCTTGTGCGCAATCCCCAGACACCGCACCGATTCGTGGGTGAGGCTGTCAAGATGGCCGAACTCGCCCGCGCACTTGCTCCCGATAGTGGGTACCGCTGGCACACACTGGGTGTTGTATACTATCGGTCTGGACAATTGCCCACTGCGTTGAATGCATTGCAGAAGTCCGTAGATCTGGGTGCGGACCACCCGGGTAATTGGCTATTCCTTGCCATGTCGCACCAGCGGCTGGGTAACGGGGACCAGGCCCGCATTTGGTACGATAAGGCGCTCGAATGGCGAAAGGACTACACGCCGGACGAGACCTTGCAAGGTTTCTATAACGAAGCCGAGCTGCTGCTGGAAACATCGGAGACGAGTGGGCCTAATGCCGCAGAATCACCGTGAACAGCATCCGTTTCCCCGAAGACTCGAACCGGCAACCAGGCTTCTGCCTGGCCAGTTGCTCGATCGCTGCGCAAGTTGCCCTGCCCTCGTGGAGGTCGTGCAGCTTTTAGGTTAGTGCGTGATTCGTGTTTCTTCACTCTCCCCTTGGGGAGAGTCGGCCCGCAGGGCCGGAGAGGGGGAAGCCCTCTCCGACGCCACGCGTCGGTTTCGGTGAAGAACCGTGGGCTAACGCCCAGCGGCTGATTAGGAGTGTAGCCGAACTCGCGAGAGTTTGGTGGACTGCATGAAGCGCAAAGCTACACGACCCCCGTGAGGCAGCTACAATGATCGTCGAACACAAGTCGCGGAACGGACAACTATGGCGAGGTAGTCGGGAGCTGATGTGTAATGAAGCATCGAACACGCCAGGCGTTTGTAGTGGTTGTTATGGTCTTTTGCGGCTCCATGACGCTGGTTGCCGCCGAGGGGGAACAAGCTGCCGGCAAGACATCCTGGGCGAAAAGGAATCGCACTTACACCCCGAGGCCCTTTCAGGTTGTATCGCCTGAAGTTCATCCGGACAGGCGGATAACTTTTAGACTCCGGGCGCCGCAGGCAAACGCCGTTGAAGTGAAGTCGCTCTTCTTCAAGGGCAAAGAGCCATTGAGAAAAGACGACAAAGGCGTCTGGAGTGTGACGCTTGGCCCGGCTGAACCCGGTATTCAAAGCTATACCTTTTTTGTTGATGGCCTCGAGGTCACCGACCCAGCCAATCCATGGATCATCTTCAGTCCCAAGTCGGCGTACAATCTGTTGGAAGTTCCCGCCGACGAGCCACTGTGCTTTCAGCGGCAAAATGTTCCGTGCGGCACGGTGCACATTCACAGTTACTATTCGCGGGACCTGAAAGCGACTCGGTCGTTCCTCGTGTATACTCCGCCGGGCTACGAGACGAGCGGCAGGGATGACTATCCCGTCCTGTACCTTCTGCACGGCGGCGGCAACCATGAACGAAGCTGGACCAACAACGGGCGCGCCCACATTATCGCGGACAATTTGCTCGCTAAAGGTAAAGCCACGCCGATGGTCATCGCTATGCCCTATGGCCATCTGCACAGCAACAGGCAGTATCGTGAATACGAACCGTTTCAAAGAACGTTGCTGGAAGAAGTACTTCCTCTGGTTGAGACCACGTATCGAGTCAGCAAGAACCGGAAAGATCGAGCCATAGCAGGTCTGTCGATGGGTGGAGCTCAGTCGCTCTACGTCGGACTCTGCAATCTCGACCAATTTGGTTGGATCGGAGCTTTTAGCGCCGCCATCCCCGATACGATGGATATTCGACAAAGCTCTGGAAAATCCGCTGAGGATCAACGAGGAACTCAGCCTGCTGTGGATCGGTTGCGGTACAAGAGATTCTCTCTTCAAACAAAACAGAGAGTTCCTTACCAAGCTCGAGACCAGCAAGATCGAGCATATCACTCACATCGACGACGGCATCCACGGATGGGTCGTCTGGCGATTCTATCTGAATGACTTCCTTCCGTTGCTCTTCAAATAAGAGCTCGTAACTCAACGTTCGGCAGTAGCTCGTTCGGCTCAGCGGCTCGTAATCGGCATTCACTGGTTATGGATCCTTGATCTGACCGTTGGGATGCACTAGCTTTGGGCTTGGCCTGCCAGCTGTCACGAATAGGCCCAACACCCAAACGCGATCGGAAGGAACTACCGTGAAAGTCCCACAAACTACGCTGGCCTTGTTATGGCTGCTCTTGCTCGGCGTCCACGCCTTTTTTCTCGACATCCCGGCCTGCGCCCAGGTTTCACAAAACAGCGACACGACCCTCGCCAAGAAGACCTTGACCTACAAAGTCGTCGGCGATGTCAAAATCGAAGTGGATGTCTACCAACCCAATGATCTGCCCAACCGACCGGTCCTTGTCTGGTTTCACGGGGGCGCGCTGATGATGGGTCACCGTCGCGACGTCCCCAAGCAGTTTCTCGAGCTGGGCGCAAAGGAAGGCTATGTGGTGGTTTCCTTTGACTACCGCTTGGTACCCGAAGCGAAGTTGCCGGACGTGATCGAAGACCTGAAGGACGCCCTCAACTGGATTCGAGAGTCTGGCCCGAGACTTTTTAACGCCAATCCCCATAGGCTTGTCGTAGGTGGCGGCTCAGCCGGTGGTTACTTAGCCATGATGAGCGGTTTCGTCGTC
Source organism: Pirellulaceae bacterium (assembly GCA_965223305.1). GTDB lineage: Bacteria > Planctomycetota > Planctomycetia > Pirellulales > Pirellulaceae > CBDCWT01. Next base: position 96,328 of record CBDCWT010000037.1, read on the forward strand.
GATCCGCCACCAACGGCACTGGTGTCGTTTTGGGGGTTCGGCGATATCGATGGAGAATGGACCACGGCACCCAACAAGGCTTTTCTCAGAGGAGATCTAATTTCGGATGATGATGCGCGAGAGTTAGTCGGAGATAAAGTGCTGACTAACGTGGACAAACAAACCGGTCCAGATCGGTGGAAGTTCTTCATCTATTTGAAGCAAAGAGGGACTTGGACCAAAGCAGCCACCGGCTACGACCCAGCGACTGATCGCGACAAACTCACCCCATTTTGTCCGATCAGAAATTTATCAGCGCAGTACCCCCCGATTCTCCTGGTACACGGGACAGCTGACATTGATGTCCCTTATGAAAAGTCCGTCGAGATGGCGGAGGCACTGAGCCGCTTGGGCAGGCCCCATCGCCTGATCACGCTCAAGGGCGGCCGGCACGGCGGTTGGGGAGGCGACCCGAAACAGATGCCCCAGGCTATCGATGATACGATGGAATTCATCCGCTCACATTTGACCCAGCCTTGATTACCGGAGGGCCTCATGCGTCCTCTACTCAAACAGGCCCCGTCCACTTAGAACGCCGTCCACTTGGTGCCCAATCAGCGGCCGGCCGACTCCAAGCGTTGCTTGGCGTTTCGTTCTGCGGTCTCCCACGCCTCGACTTCCCAACGGCTCCAGTTTGACCGAACAGGTTCGCGGTTCTCGTTCGGTAGTTGCTTGGCCAGTTCCTCGATCAACTCGTGATACCGAGCATCGTCGGACAAGTTGTGCCATTCGTTCTTGTCTTTCTCGAGGTCGTAGAGTTCGCGGCTACCGTCCGCATACTGAATGAAGCTCCATCGCTCCGTTCGAAGAGCGTGATTCCTCGGTCCGAAGGTCGTGATCACCGGACGTGTCGTGGGTTGATGCGGGTTCTTCAGCAGCGGAACGAGGCTCTGGCCGTCCAGATTCATCGACTGCGCCGTTCCAGTGAGCTCCAGCAGAGTCGGATATATATCGAGTAAACCGACAGGCTGGTTAGTCACCTGCGATCCGCTAAAACCAGGCGCCGAGATGATCAACGGCACCCTGGTTCCGTCCGCCCAAAGTGACCGTTTGGCCCAGCGCTGCTTCTCACCCAAGTGCCAACCGTGATCCGAAAAGAGCACGACGATTGTATTGTCTCGATGCGGGCTGGCTTGAAGAGCGTCGAGTACGCGTCCCACACAATGATCAGCGAAGGCGACACAGGCCAAGTACGCTCGCACGGCGCTACGCCAGTGATCCTCTTCAACAAACCACTCGTGACGCGGCGCGGGATGACCGATCGTAAGATCCATGGCGTACTCTGAGAGATCCAGGCGATCATCGGGTTTGACCTCGGGAAGCTCGATTTGATCCAACGGAAATCTCTTCATCCACTTCTCGGGAACATATAGCGGCACATGGGGTCGCCAGAACCCTGCAACCAAGAAGAAGGGCTGGTCAGAATCCCGCGACAGTCGATCGATGACCCAATCGGCAATCTTGGTGTCGGGTAGTTCGGAGTCGTGTTGTGGATACGGACCCCAGTCCCAATTGATGCCACCGTGCGGGCAAATCAGTTTTTCCTCCGGATTGGGACCAAATCCCCCCAGATCCCCACCGTAGTCGTCGAAATACGCCCCCTCTCTCCTCCCGTGGACAAACTTTCCGGCACTCATCGTCCGATAGCCAGCGGCTGCCAACGCCGCCATGACCGTCGGCTGTTTCGCCGCGACTTCGGATGACCTCAAACCCGGCTGCAAAAAATAGAGACCCGTCGTGGTCGGCAGCAGTCCTGTCACCAGTGAAGCTCGCGAGGGCGTGCAAATCGGAGCTTGGCAATGCGCGTTGGCGAATAGTGTTCCGGTTTTTGCCAACCGATCGATGTTAGGTGTGACCGCCTGAGGATGTCCACCCAGGCAGCCGACCCAGTCGTTCAGGTCATCTATCGATATGACGAGGATGTTGGCGGGTCGCTCGGCGTGAATGACGCCGTGTGCCAAAAAAACAGCCGCTAGGAGAATCATTCCAATTCGTGTTGAAGGGCAAGCGGTCATATTAGATCGGCTCTTGGAAAAGGAGTTGCGAATGAACGTTGTAAAATTGGCATGCAGTGTTCTTGGGTGATGGTGTGTTCTGCTTGGATCGAAGTGGTTGAGTGGGCGGTCTGTTGACTTCATCACCGCACTAACGACCGTTGTTTCCATTCAACTGATCCGCGAGGTCATTGAAGTCCCGGGCAACGATATCGACCGACGGGTCTGGTTCGAGATCAGTCGTTTGGTGCGGACCGTATTCCGTGGTGCGATAGACAAAGGCGGTGCTGAAGCCCACAGCCTGGGCGGCCTCAAGGTCCTGATTGTGGGCTGCGACCATCATCACCTGGTCTGTCCGTAGACCGAGCAACCTGGCCGCCATCAAGTAGACCTGCGGATCGGGTTTGTAGCACTCCGCCAGTTCAGCCGAGAGGATACAATCCCAGTGAAGGTTGGCTTGCTCTGCCATGTTTGTCAGCAACGCGACGTTTCCATTGGAAAGTGGAGCTACGACAAACTGGCGGCGCAGTCGCTCCAAGCCGGATCGAGCCTCCGGCCAGACATCGAGTCGGTGCCAAACGCGATTCAAATGGTCCTTTTCCGGCTCGGTCAGTCCGGTAATCCCAAAACGGACCAAGAGATCGTCGAGGATCATTCGATGGAGCGCGTCGATATTCATCCAGGGCAGTTCCCCACTGCGTACGCGCTGCATCGATGGCTGGTACCCGGCCCGCCAGGCGTCTGCAAATTGGCCCCAATCGACTGTTAGCCCTTTCTGCCTGCCAAGCTCCTGGCCCTCGCGAATGACCGTACTCCGCCAGTCAGCGACTGTGCCGAAGACATCAAAAGTCAGAGCCCTGATCTCGGCCTGTTCTCGACCGTCCACTGTCATACTTAGCTGCTTTCTTAGCGGGATGTTTGTCGCACCTACTATCTCACTGTCATTCATCAGGCGTCTGAAGCCAGCGGGTAAGGCCGTGACCGATGGCGACCATCCGCGCAACCTTGCCTGGATCGAGGACGTAAGTCGTGATCATTTCGCGGGCAGCAACCGGCATCGAGGCGGGCTGCTGCCTCAGGTGAGCGATGCTTGCGCCAGCCGCTTGAGCAAAATCTAGAGTATGCACGGTCGCGCGCTGGATCGTTCCATCTTGGTGGAGCGGGGAAAAGCCTGCATGGACAAGTGCAAGCAGACCGGGCCAGTGGGCCAGGTGCCGCCAGAGGGTTGCGAGACCTGAAACCGGTGGGGCGGCTCCAAAACGGTTGATATGTTGGAGAAGCGTCCACGTGTCCACCGCCATGTCAGCCTCAGCTAAAAGCGGAGGCAGCTCGGGCCACGGCGGCAGCGCTGGTGGCACAGGATTATTGGGTGGCGCACCAGATGGCATCGCAATAAGACCTGTCAGTGCGATCAGGTTCAGGCCGTTGGAGCGGTTGTAGGCATCAATAATGGACAGGATCGCTGGCAGGTCGTGCGGCGATACGCCGGCGCAGGCAAGTTGGCCTGGAGCGAGCGGCTCCGGTATCGGCGGCAGCGCTTGCTCGCGGAGTTGCAGCAGTGCGGCTTCAGGCTGTCCCGTTTGGTAGAGTGGCTTGGCCGCCACCCAAGCCGCGGGCAGCCCAGCTGGAATAGCGACCAGCGTTCGCCAGATCGAGGTCAGCAGTGGAAGCTGCATGGTCTCACGGATGTCCGCGAAGATCATGGCGGTTTCACCGGTCGCCTCGGCCTCGCTGATTGCTGAAACAGGGTCGAGACCGTAATTCCCACTCATCAGTCCGTGTCTTTTTCTTTCCTGGCCGTGTCGCGTATTTATCTTTGACCCGCATCAAGGATCTATCAACCGCCGACTCAGTGTTTAGGCTTGCTCGACGACGGAGCGCATGCGGTCTTCCAGCGGAAGGGGGCAAAAGTCGAACTCTCGGATGAACCGTGACGCGTCCGTCTTATAGGGATGGCCCGCGATCTTCGATTGCCCAAAGACGAATCGAATCTGCGGGTTCTGCGAAGCGACATGTGCCGCCATCTCACTGAAGGTCCAAGTCTGCGACGGCGAGTTGTAAACCGAAAATAAGATCTCTTTCGCCTCGACCAGGCGGACGGCCACGTCCGCAGCGTCGTCAATGTGAACGAGAGGTAGCGCTTGGTCCTCCCCAAACGGTACTTCGATCGTCGCGTGCGGTTGGCGAAGTTTCTCAAAGATGTCGGATCTCCACGGCGACGATGCACTCGCCGATCCCGGTCCGATCACGGAGGCAAACCGCACAGAAACGAAATCGAAGTCGCCGCGAGATTGGTACGCTGCTCCAAGGATCTCGACGTAGCGTTTGCTACCTCCGTACACGTCCTCGGGTGCAGCCGGGTACTCCTCGGAAACGCCACGAGGACCGGCGGCCTCTGCTACCGAACCGTAGACGGTAATCGAACTCCCATAAACGATTCGTTTGACCTGAAACTTGGAAGCCAGTTCGAATAGGTTGACACTTCCCCCGACATTGACGTCTGAGGCCAGCTTTGGATTCTCGCCCGATGCGGTATTGAGCAGGGAAGCCAGGTGCACAATCGTATCAATGGAATGAGCCGCAAAAACGCGCGCGAGTGCATCTTCGTCGGATAGATCGCATTGAACGGTCGGCACCGAAACGTGTTCGCCATGCGAACCGATGCACGTCTTGTCCAAGGCGAGTACATCATTTCTTTCTTGCAATGCCGCGCACACGTGCTTGCCGATAAATCCGTTGCCACCGGTCACGAGAATCACTGCGACACTCCATCCGAGTCATCGGTTAGTTCGCCGCTTCGAGAGCGGGCTTCTACCAATAGGCTCTGTATGACAGAAAAATCGGGACAGAAAGATAGCTAAGCTCCGCGCATTGCGCGTCAATGAAAGTCGCGACGAGCCCTTGAACGACTACGCTCGCCGTCCCTTTACCGGTCGAATTGTCAGGAGCGCTACTACTAGGCCGACAAGTCCGCCAAGATAGCTTGCATTGTGAATGTAGGCTACGCGGACAAAGGCCCACATATCCGTGATCGCGTATCTCTCGAAGGCCCACCCCCATGATGAGTAGTCACCATCGGGTCCGCGCCAAAGTCCATAGACGAATCCACCAATTCCGAACAAGAGGCCAGTGCCAAAGACGATTCCGAATGCCTTGATGATCTGCCAATTGGCCTTCGTCCGAGGTTGGTTTGGAATCATCCGACGTGCAATGAACCACGCAATGATGAAGCCAACCCACCATGTGGCCAGAAACCCAATTGTCGCGGCGAAAACGCGATCGCCAAGACCGACGTCGGCATACGAAAACTGTCGGAACTTCAAGTTGGTAAAGTACTCCGACGAGATCGAATAAGTGATCTGGTCGTGCAGGATACCGTAGCCGCCGGCAATGATGGCGCCTAGTAATGCCCACCCGAAGATGCGAGGCAGGTCAGCCAAGGCGATTCGTGGAATCAAGTATCTTAGCATCGGTCTGGCGCAACCGCATCGAGGCCTGGTATTGGTTCTCCATGAGTTGACTCAAGGACTCAAAGTGCTGTCAGACAGCCTCCGTCGAACTCGTCGGCACACATAGGCTCCGACGAACGAGGTCATGTAACCGACGATGAAGATACCCACGTGTCGTCCCGAAGTGAAGGTAGCGAAAGTCAATGCTGCCATGGGAATCACCGCGCCGATGCAGGCGGCGTTCACGTCCGCGCTGCCGTGAACCACACCTACGACTAGCGCTCCAATCACGACCAGATTCACCCAGGCGGCGATTAAGAGAATGATGCCAAGCACCAATTCGACACCAAGATAGTGCGAAACGCCTGCCACGAGGCAGAACGCCGTAACCGCGAGCAACAGAGTGCGGAGACTGAACTTACCGGAAGTCGTTGTTGTTGCAGCTTGGTCCATCACAGCTCACTCGTCACACAAGTCGTCGACCGGCACGGCCCACTGGGGCCCGAGCCATTCTATCCACAGAGGCGGAAATCCGAAAAAGTCTGGGGCGGCCCAACCGTTGGCAACCGATTCAAACTCCCTTATTGTTGCGTTGGAGACATCAGCGGCAAAGGGCAGATCAACGCTGCGGGTGCTTCTCGCATCGCCCAGTTTGCCGCTTTTGATCGAGGTGCCCCGAGACTCGGCAGGTCCCGCGAAGGGCGCAAATCACGGGCCTTTTGAATCCAGGGCTTCGTGATGGGACCCATCCCACTTTGGTTGATCGCCCCACCAGTCCGTCGCAAAGTGGTAACCTGGGACAATGCCGCGTTCGACTTCCCGGCCGTCGAGAACAGCACTTCGCGCCCTCCGCCCGCAAGTTAACCGGGTCCGCTATTGGATAAGCTGGACGCCAACGAGATCCGCGACGTGATTGCATACCTGCTCGCAGGAGACAAATCGTGATGCCTACTGAGCTCAAACTCAAGCTGTGCGTGTTGAGTATGCGATCGATGGACGTGCGACAATCGGAACGTAGTACTTCAGGTACTTCACGCCCTCAGCACAGTGGCTGGGCCAACGTTCCGGCATCCAACACTGGCAGTTCACGGAACGTCAACAGTAGAGTGTTGCTGCTTCCGGTTGTGCTGTTAGGTGTCCTGGTCGTTAGCTCGAGAGCCGCCGACGCGCAGCGGCACGGCAGCGGTGGTGCGAAGGTGAGTAGCGTTGGCCTGAGGCTCGGGGTCAATCGTCCCAACTTGGAGTGGTTCAGCGGCGGGGACTTGGGGCAGCAGAAGCAAGTTCTAGACAGGATGCGCCGCGCCGGAGCAACACGCGTTCGGCTTGCTCTTCAGCTCCCGTATGAGAACGCGTTGGAGCACGTCCACCATTGCAACGAGCTGGGCATGGCTGTGACTATTTGGATTGGGGCGGCGGACCCGTCGTTCTATTCGGAAAAGGCCGTCAAACGAAAGGGCATTGCCAATCCTGGCGGACAGTTTCCCTTGCTCTGGGATCAATATCGCCTGGCAGATCTCGACATCCGGGGTTTCCGGCGAGTCGTTGGCGGTTTCCTGCGCGCCTGCCGGGACCGAGGCGCACGGATCGAAGCCTTGCAGATCATGAACGAGGTCAACTGGGCTGACTTCAACGGGGACTTGCCCGTTGTTGAGGGTGGCTGGTTCGTCGATGACACGACGGCCTGGGATGACGAACGCTTTATCGTCGTGCGGGAGGGAGTCCGCAGGTGCGGTGAGGCCATCAAGACAGCCCGTGCGCTCGCCGATGAGATCTACGGTCCGGGACAAGTCAAGATTCTAACCCCTGGGATGGCCGATCCCCCCGATTCATGGGTGAGGTCTGTGAACGGTTCGATCGTGCGGTCGACGCTTTACCTGCAACTCCTTCGCGGCAGACATGCTCGGCAGCTTAACGCGCAGGACTACCTGACGTTCGCCGATGGTATTGGCGTACATATCTACCCTGCCGTTGCCGATACCGCACTTGAAAAAGGCAGGGACACAGCGCTGCAGCAGATCCAGGAGCGGATGAATCCAATTCTGGACCGAGTAGGAACGGACCTCCCGTACTGGATAACGGAGTGGGGCTACCCGAGGCACATGTTCGGCAGCCCCCCTGACGAATCGAAGCGACTGGCGCAGTTTCGTTACTTCCTGGATGCTGTCAAGCTCTACCGACCCGGCCAGATCACCTGGGGACACATCATGCTCTTCAATTTCGATATGATGCCCCAGTACGATGTCTACGACGACGGTCGGTTGCTCGAGAGTGGCGAGATCCTCAAGTCGACCGAGTACTGAGCGTTGATCGGCTACCGCTCGACTCTGCTACGAACCTCGCCGAACAACGCAGAGAACGGGAGCGCGGAAAACGGTAGCCGATCCCGGCGAGGACCCTGCTCCGACGTGTTCGTGATCACGTCTCCTAGCACAGAACGACTGGGAGAAGAATTGACCGGCCATACAGGCGCAGCGCGCTACAGATCGAGTTGATCCAAGCCACCGTCAAGCAACAGTTGGTCAACCTGCCGCTCAATTGGAACGGCGAACTCACGGTCCGCCGCCTCACGCGTCTCTGGTGCCGGTGTGGGTTGCACGATGTCGCTAAGTAGCAGTTCGACCTCCTGCTGTCGTTGCTCGTTCAAGGTCACAAGCTCATCGCTCTTACCAAACAAGTCGTCATGAATAGTTGCTCCAGCGACCGCTGCTTCGCCCTCTGCAGCCTGCTGGGAAATATCATTCAGCCGATTGATCACCACAAGCACATCGCCCGAGGAGTGAAAACCGTCGCCATTTGTATCGAGGAATCGAACTCGACCCTCGATTCGTAGGTCGCTTTCCTTCAGCTGCCGAGCACCACGCTCGTTGAGTCGGTTGATTCCGAACAACGCGTCAAGGGGCGCCAACGTGCCATCTCCATCCGTATCATATTGGTTCTGCTGGTTTTGGTAGCGACTGACAACCCGCACTGTCAGATCGGCAGTATGCAAATCGCCGTTCTCGCCCACGACGGTATAAGTCAAGCGATCGGTCCCGATGAAGTTTGCCGGTGGAGTATAGAGGATGTGACGGCCGTCAGCTGACGCTTCTACAACACCTTCCACCGAGCTATTCGACACGCTGTTGATCCTGAGCGCGGTATCGAGATCGTTGGCCAACACGTCAAGGGACTGCTCCTGTGATTCGCTCTCGATCTTGAATTCGTCGGCTTGGGTCGGGTTGACCGATGCCGTGACAATTTTCAGCGTAGCTCGGCCGAAACTGACCTTGGCAGCCGGCAGGCTGGCGACCTCGGCGTCTGTGAAGTCAACTTGCCCGCCCGGCACGGGATCATTCAAGCCGTAAACTACGAAGTCGTGGATAGGAAGGTCGTCAGCAGGATTACCCGCAAAAACTACTTCGCCAGCGCTCGTCGCCTCGAAGTCCAACGCAAATAGTAGGAACTCACCTCCACCGATAGGCTCCAAGCTTGACGTAAACGCGCCGGCTTCATCGATCAGGCCCGCGTTCGATATGTCTCCGGACTTTCCGTTGTTGTAGAGATCTCCAAAGGTAATTTCTCCGGCGGTTGCAACCAAGGTCGGGTCGTACTCGACGTCCGCGTATGCAGCAAAAACACCACGCGGCTGCTGGCGCACGTCCTCGACAGAGGCCCGCAGCATAAAGCGATCGCCGACGGTGACCGATTTAACCCGATCTCCGCTCGAATCAACTACTTCCAATCTCACCCGCACGATGGCGTCTGTTACTTCGGTCACGTGGATCTCGACTGTGGTCTCTTCAGAAGTGAACTCTCCATCCGTGGCCCGGTAGCCGAACGAGTCAGTACCCACGAAGTCTGCAACCGGACGGTAAGACAGCGAGCCATCTTCCGCAAGCGTCAGTTCACCGTGCAGAGGCGCCGTCACCAACTCGACCGTGAGTGCGTCTCCGTCCGGATCATAGTCGTTGGCTAGGGCACCCTCCCCTGCAGCCACCGTTAAAGCACCGTTGACTCCCACCGTGTAGGAATCAGAGACAGCTATCGGAGCGTCGTCATCGACCGGGTGGACGGTAAGCGACACGACGGTCAACCCCGACACCGAGTTTCCGTTGGACGCGCGATAGCTAAACCGATCCGCGCCTGCGAAGTCAGCTTCCGGAGTGTATATGAACGAGCCGTCCTGCGTCAGCTCGACAGCGCCGTGTGCCGGCGGTTGGACAATCTGCGCAACCAGCGGTACGACATTGGGGTCGCTATCGTTTGCCAGCACACCCTCTGCGCGGTCGACTTCGAGCCGCTGGTCCTCGATGCCCTCGTAGGTGTCCGCCACTGTTTGAGGAGCATCCACGGGCAATTCGCCGATTGTGACAATCGCCTCACCATATTGTATGCGACCAGCTGGTACCGGTACGTTGCGGCCCAGCAGCAGAACATCATGCTGAGGAAGCTCATCTGCAGCGTCCGCGGTGATGACAAGTTGCCCTTTTTGAAGCCCCACGAGAGGAATTCGCATGACCAACTCTGCGGCAGTTGCGGTCTGCACCGTGCTGTTGTTTCGCGCCGCCCCCACCTCGTCGATGAGTCCAGCAGTGAGACCGTCTCCGGACTGCGCAATGGGAAAGCTCTCGCCAAACGAAATGTCGCCAAGAACACTCGCCAGTGCGCCGTCGAAAGAGATGTCCGTGAACGCCGCAAAGACACCTTGCGGCTGCGAGCGCAGATCCGCTGCAATCACCTCAAGAAAGAACTCGTCACCAATCGGTATCGCGTCGACTTCAGCTCCAGAGGCGTCAACAACTTTGAGCCTGAGGGCAACCAGATCCTCGCCTAGCTGATCAACAATCGCGTCCACGTCTGCAATCGACAGTTTGTTATCGCCGGTCACGTCGAGGAAGGGTGGCGGTGGGCTGTCCGTGCCGGCGTCCAGCGTCCGCGCTCCCCCGGCCTTGAGGGACTGGGCAACGAGCTCCCCGTCGAGAGGGGTTACAAAACCATCGTCATTGACATCGAAGCGGTTTGTTGGGTTTTGCCAGGCTGGCTTTCTCGTTTCGGTCGGCACCGTGTCAGGATCGATGCGAATCGCCACGGTTGCGACGCGTTGATGCTCGCCATCATCAACGACATAGTAGAAACGATCAGAGTTGACTGAGGGCAGGTGCCTCTGCTCGTAGACAAAGGACCCGTCCTCCCGGAAAACCAGTTCACCTTGGGTCGGGGCCTGAATTAGGCGGGCCGTGAGTGGACCGGAGTTAAGAGTCGAGTCGTTCGCCAACACCCCCGATTCGGCGTCGACAACCAGCGTCCCATTCGCAGCAACGACGTAGAGGTCATCCGTCGGCTCCGGAGCAACATACTGGGCATCTGTGATGTCGATTGTTGTGGTCCCGCCGAAGTCAATCTCGCCGTGCGTGAGGAAGTCCAGAGGTCCCCTCTCGGCTTGGTTCCACTGGGCCGCAGGCCAAGGGCTGCTGTTAAAATCGCCGTGACCCGTCGGTCGTGCTGCACCGAACTCGATCACGCCCGGTTCTTCTGACCAAAACGGTGCACGAAACAACAAGGTCTCGTCGTTCACCGCGCCTTGCCGCACGTCCCGCAGCGAGCCAACGGTCAAAGCTTCCGACCCAGCGGTCGAAATCGCCAGTGAGCGGAAGCCGTCGCCATCCAGCACCGGGAGAACAAAGTGCAAGGGGGCACTCGGATGCACGACGTCCAGTGCTGACATGGCGACCCCAAAGTCGGGATCAGTACTCAAGTGGTCAACGTATCCACGGAGCTCCAGGAGTGTGCCAACGGGAGCGGAGTCGACGGATTCGCCGTCCAGATTGACCACCTCCAAGCGGTAGCGAACGACATCCGCCAACGCCTCGTGTGTGCCGATCGTTACAGTTGCCACAGCAGACGCACGATCGCCTCCCTCGATTCGATAGGAGAAGCTGTCGACGCCAGCGAACGTCTCGTTCGGGGAGTAGTCAAACGAGCCGTCAACCCGGAATTCCACTGTGCCTTGTGCAGGCTCCGAGACTAGGACTGCTTGGTGTCGATCGCGGTCCCATTCTCGGTCATTCGTCAGCACCGAGAAGCGCTGGGGAACTTCGAGCGGCGAGTCTGGCGTCAGCGTATAGGTGTCGTCGAAGACAACAGGCACCGCTGTCGTCAGAGCCAGACGTTGTTCGAGCCTCTCGAACCGCAGCTTGTCTAACCGCCCTCCGCGCTGTGAACGCTTCGCCCGCTGTCGTTTTCGTTTGGCAGTCATCTCAGTTTCCCTTGCAGTAGATCTTGTGCCGGCGAGGCGGTAGGGCGGAGTCCGGCCGACAGGGTCCTCTATGGCTATAAACCGGGAACAACGACGCTTGTCACGATCGAACCTGCTCTTCCACCGGGGACCCAGTCGAAAGCTCGAAGCGGGGGCTGTGTAGTTACGTCTTTTCGCCGCCTGGCGGGCGTTGGATTGGTGTGTTTTTCGTAAGCGCGAAGCGTCAGCGAGGGGGTTCGTGCACCATCGCAAGTTGTTCCCCAGCTTACGCCTTTTGCGTTTTTCGCCTTTCTGTAGGGACAAGATGTCGAATTCAATCGCGTCTTTCGTAACCCGACGCGTCAGCGAGGGGAAAGTTGGTGTACCAACGTGGGTAATTCCCTCGCTTACGCTTCGGGTTCCGATTGGGCCAAGAGCGCAACGTCGAAGAGCGTCAGCGAGGGGGAGTTGGTGTGCCAACGCAAGTTGTAGGCCGGAACCAGTGGCGGGAAAGAGAATCAGGTCGTGTCGCGGTGCGACCTGCCTTTGCTGTTCTCCGATAGAGCCTGGTCCCGCGGGGCGATCCGATGCTAGAATGCACTGGTTGGTGTTGTCGGGGAGGCGTCGGTAGCTCATGTCAAGTGCGATCTCGTTCGATTCGAATGAAACGCCACGGTTGCCGATCCATCGTTTTACAGTCGAGCAATACCATCAACTTGGAACACTCGGTCTCTTGACGCCGGAGGATCGCGTCGAGTTGCTCGAAGGATGGATCGTCGAAAAGATGAACCAGAATCCAGGCCACGGATTCGTAGTGCGGCTGTTAGACCAGTGGCTGCAGTCAAAGTTGCCGACAGGCTGGCTCTCCCAGTGCCAGCTGCCGATCACAACCGCGCGAAGCGAGCCGGAACCTGACTTGGCAGTGGTTTGCGGAGTCCACACCGACTTCCGCGACCGACATCCAAGTGGCGATGATTGCCGTTTGCTAATCGAAGTTGCTGACACGTCTCTGTCGAAAGACCGAGCTAAAGTGTCGATCTACGCCGCTGCCCGAATCGACGAGTACTGGATCGTCAACCTTGTAGACAAGCAACTGGAGCAGTTCTTGCAGCCGGACGGCAGCGAGTATCAGCAGACAGCCATTTTCTCCTCAGACGATGCGATTGAGACACAGATCGGCGAGGCAACGCTGCGGCTGGCGTTGAGCGAGATTCTGCGTTGACATCCTTCGTTAGCTCGCGTCAATGTACTCGAAGACAACGTTGCCGGCGCTGGTTTTCGCTTTGAGGACTGGTCCGCCACCTTCCAGCTTTGCTTTCAGCTTTCCCCTCCTCTTATTTCCGTTTGCAAAAGGCGCGCTGACTCTTCCAACGCTCGTCTCCGCCTCCACGTTGAGCGCGAGTCCTTTGGCAAGCCGCACTCGGACGTTGCCGCCAGACGTGACTAAGTGGCAATCGTGCTGAGGTTGCTTCAACAAGGTGGCAACGACGTTGCCACCCGCCGTTTTGGCCTGAACTGTACCCTCGACCCCCGCAATCTTGATGTTCCCCCCCGAGGTTTCGGCCGTGATCGCATCGCTCACTCGACCAATCGTCAGGTTCCCGCCCCTCGTATGCACCTCAGCGCGGCCGTTGATGTCTTTGACGGTGACGTGACCTCCAGACGTGTTTGCCCAGACAGGTCCGTCAACGTTGGCCAAGGTGAGGTGACCACCAGCGGATTTGACACGCACTTTGCCGGTAAGTGGGTCCTTGATGGAAATGTGACCCCCGGCAGTCGTGAGGTCGGGGTTGTAGTTGCGGGGAATTGTGACTTGAAATTTGATATCGCGAAACGGAGATCGACTCAACTTCTTTAGTTCCGGGTCCATCTTGGCCTCGATACTCAAGTTGCCGTCCCCAGGCGTAAACGTCACCTTGTGTTTGGCAGCAGTCTTTTGGGCTTCCTGTTCGTCCTGAGCGGTGACCTTTCTTTTCAACACGACTTTCACTTGAAGCTCGTCACTCGTGTTGACTTCGATGTGGCCACTGTCAGCGCGGATAACTAGCTGGCCTCCCGCCTTCGCCGGAAATACCCGTTCTTCGGCCATCTCAAACTCAGGTTCCGGCGCGACGACCTGACGCGGCGAGCGTTCGGGCTCGACCTGCTGAGTCGCCAAGACGAGCGCGTTGGACTGGCGAGCTGCTGTTTGTGGCGCCGCAACTCCGTTGGTCAGCAGCGTGACGGCAGCGACCATGGTCGCGACGGCGGCCAGACCGATGAGGGAGAACTTGGCACGCGAGCCGACCCTCCGCTGACTGGTATCGGTCACACGCCACGTACGATCCGGTATGTGGACAGAAGAGGGATTCTGCAAATGAGCCAACTCATGCGACAGCACTTCCGCCACTTGGCTGGCAGAGTCGAATCGATCTTCGCGGCGTTTCGACATTAGCTTCGATATCATCGCTTCGAGCCAGTCGGCAATCTCGGGATTTGTTTCTCGAATGGGCCTCGCCTGGCACTCGCACACGCGCTGAATCACGCCGAACACTGTATCGGCGCGAAACGGGGGACGGCCGGTACACGCGGTGTACATCGTGCTTCCAAGGCTAAAGAGATCCGATCTGTGATCGATGTTCTCACCCATCGCCTGCTCCGGGGACATGAACTGCGGCGTTCCGGCGATCGTCCCGCTACGCGTCATCGCCGCCTCGTCCGCAACTCGTGCAAGTCCGAAATCAGTGACCAATACACGGTCCACGCTGTTTTCCAGAAGAACATTAGCCGGCTTGATGTCGCGGTGGACGATGCCTTGCTCGTGCGCGGCGGCTAGGCCTCGAGCCACCTGCAAACCAATCCGGACAACCTGGCATGTGTCCAGGGGGCCTGCCTGCTCGACTCGCTGGTTCAACGAGGAGCCAGGGACATACTGCATCACGATGTAGGGGATACCTCGAAATTCGTCTACCGCGAAGATGGGCACGACGTGCTCGTGCGAAACTGCGGCCACCGCTCTGGCTTCTCGCTCAAATCTACGCCTCGCCGAACCGTTGCTGGCGAAAGCCGGTGCCAGGATCTTGATGGCAACGTAACGATTAAGTCGAGCCTCAAGAGCCTTGACGACGATCCCCGTGCTGCCCTGTCCGATCAAACCGCAAACTTCGTAACTTCCGATGCGCCCCAGCATTTCTGGATGATCCGTGGGGCCGAGGTATTTCTTGAGCAGGTCAAATTGCACGTCGCGATGCTCGAACGTGGCTGTTTCCTCGGCGGCATCGCTAACCTGGTGGCTGACGTGACTCGTCAGTTGACGTGGCAGTGCATTCCACAGCTTGCTGTCTGCCGCGACGGTCTCGAGAACCCGCTGGCACTCCCAACAGTCATTTAGATGACGGAGAACTTTCGATTCATCGCGCTCACTGAGCTTGTCGCTCAGCAGCAACTCAAGTCGATCGACTTCGTAGCAGCTATTCTCGCTGTCGGACATCTACCATTTCTCCATCAAAGAAAGAGTCGGAAATCAGAGATCGGCGTCGCCATCTAGTTGCGACAGAATCGCGCGCAGACGGGCGACGACACGACACTTTGCTGTATATACGCTGCCGACGGAGACACCCAATTCGCGGGCCACATCCTCCGGCCGTTTGCCTTCCACAGCGGTTTGGAAAAATGCCTTCCACGTCCTCTCGTGTACCTCCGATTGCACGCGAGAGGCCGCCCATTCAAACAACGACCTGTGGTACTCCTGGAGAAAGGCGTCGGCGCCTGACTCCTGGGGCAGTTCAGCGAAGAGCCCCGCGACGCTCGTACCGCCGCCTACGATCGCCTGCCGTGAACGATCGGCGAGCGCGTCGACGACGATGTTGCGGGCTGCCCGGAAGAGCCATCCGCGAAACGAACCTCGCGATGGGTCGCCGTCCCAAGTGTCGACACGCTTGTGGACTGCCAACAATACACTTTGCGTCACATCGTGAGCGTCGGCGTCCTGGAGCCCCCGTTGCCGGCAGTACCGAAAGATCGCTTGCTCGTAGACCTCCAAGAACTCCGCCCAAGCGTCGTCACTGCGTTGGCTAAGCCGAATCAGAAGACTGTGTCTGGTTTGCGGAAGCCGGCTCATGACGACAAGTTACAGTGTTTGGTCCGTGGACGCACTTATAGTAACTCCCCGGAGCAGCGTGTTTCTTACACGACTTCTTCGATTAATCACCGGATTTCTTGCAGTCCACCAAACTCTGGCGAGTTCGGCTACGACTCTGGCAAGTTCGGCTACGCTCCAAATCAGCCGCTGGGCGTTAGCCTACGGTTCCCAACCTCACCCTCCCGCTCGCGGGAGGGTCGGACGCGTAGCGTCCGGGGAGGGTTTTCCCCGGGAGTGAGCGCCTCAAGGCGTGCCCCCCCTCTCCGGCCCTGCGGGCCGACTCTCCCCGAGGGGAGAGTGGAAGAAGACGCTAGTACTGCACACCCATAAAACGACTGGACATCAAAGCAACCAACATCGAGACGACAAAAAACGTCGCCCACCAAGGGACTTTCCATCCCAAAATAGGAGTGTCTCGCGATGCGAGCTGAACTTCAATCGAGTCGATCGGAGAGTCGGCAGCCAGCCCAGATTCGGCCGGAAACAGCAAGCGATGCCAAGTCGATGCGGCTCGTTTCGGATTCGAGATCTGCAACACCCCAGGCGTGGAGATCGGAAGCTGCTTGTAAATGACACGGTCCTCGATCGTCCACTCCAGGACCGCCGGCTCACTGCCTTCCGCGCGAACTCGCCAGTAGATAGTGGAGTTCTGCTCGTCGCGCAGTGCCTCGGTCTCCACCACGAAGCCATCACCGGGGCTAAGGAAGACGTCTCGGCATGCTTTCCACGAGGCGGGCTTCACGTGCATCGCGACGACAGCCTGCTCACCCCGCACAAGCGAGCGGTACTCGTACCGCATCGCCAGCTGTGCCAACACAAAAAGCAACGGCACGATCATCACCAACATGGGCGGCAGCGAGTGCAACACCCGCAGCCCCGCCGACCGAAGAATTCGGAGCTGGCATTGAAACGTGACAAACAAGTCGTCCTTGAACAACTTGACGGCCAGCAGCTGAGCTCGAATGTCGTCCGCCGTGCGGCGCAGGGCGCGCTGATTGGAGGTGCGGCCGAAAATGTACGTCATGATGATCCCGGTCACCGCCGACCAGACCACCAACCCAGTTGCCGGGAAGTGTCGAAAGGGCGCCAGCAGCAACTCGGCAGCCGACGTCAGCAGCGCGTTCCACGTATCCATGTCGGTCGGCTTACTCGATATAGCCTAATCCACGCAGCTGCTTTTGCACCTCCGCCTCGTCGGCTGCGTCATCAAACTTAGCGGCCTCTTTCTCTAAGATGTGCACGATGAACTCCTCCGTGTTGGAGTACCCACCGGCAACAGCAATCTCGGCCAAACGCTGATACAGCGGCTTGGCGATCTTGACTTTCGCATCTGAGCCAAACATGACATTTCTCGTGTTTCGAAAGTAGGTGATCCTCAACGGCGGCCGAGCACGCTCCTGCCTCCAAGCTCAGCTGGTGCCGCCAGCCCAAACACGTCTAAGATCGTGGGGGCTAGGTCGCGGAGATTTGGATCGTCGACGGCAATCGGCCGATTCGACAACAGAATGCCGGGAACCAAGTGCGCGGCAATACAGTGATCGCCGGACCAGCGGTCCAGGTTGTCCTCGATGATCTCTTCGGAGAAACCACCCAGCAACGTCGACCATCCAGCTCGGTAGTTACGCGCATAACCAATGAGCAGATCGGGGGCGATCGCGGGATCAGCGTCCTGATAGTCCAATGCAGTGTTGTAGATCTTGTCGATAACCCGCGCGCCGTCGGTATCCACAACAGCCAGCAGCTCGGCGGTTAACTTCTTCAGTAAGCCCTCTTTTTCTTCATCGGTTACGATTCCATGTTTTTCGCGACCCTTCAAGTTCAAGTACAGCCCGTTCAATCCAATGCCGTATGCTTTGGAGTTGCTCCAATCGACATCGGCCAGCGGTCGACCGCTAGCCATATCGTCCGTATCTTGCTCATCACCGCTCGAAGCGCGGCGCGTCAAATAACCGTGTTGATGTAACCAAGTATTGAGATTGAAGCCACGGCGGAAACTGGCGAATCCGTGGTCCGACATCACGATCAGCGCATCCGTATCCCGAATCGCTTGCATCGCATCGCCGACCAGCGCGTCCATCTTAATGTACGTGTCCTCAATGACACGCGAGTACTTTTCTCCCTGGCTCTCCAGACGACCCGGATGGTCGGGATCTTGATCGCGCCAAAAGATGTGCGAAATCTGGTCAGGTGTGCCGAAGTAAAAAAACAAACATCCCGAGTCGAACTCTCGGAGGGCGTGTTGATACTGCACGATGCGTTCCTCCAGGATCATGTTGGCTTTGTCCAACCACTGATCCTCGTCGAGCGCACCCTCCTGGATCTCGGCAGTATGCTCCGGAATGCCGGCCGTGAAGTACCTACCTGTAGCGTGTGCCAGCTCAGTTGCAAATCTTGCAGGTTCGCTAATCGGGACAGCCGGCGCTAAGGGGTCGATGTTGATCGGCGTGACAAAGATCTCCAGCACTGGCCTAATCTCTTTGACATAGAAACGCACCGTCCCGTTGATCGAAGTTGGCGCTCGTAGAGCGGTGAGGGCCGTTGCGCCGGGAATACCCGTTTGAAAAGCGACCGGCGTCCAGTCACTCCATTCTCCCGTCTTCAACACGTGAACGACATCTCCGGTGGCGATCTTAACAAGATCACGATCGGCGTCACGCACGATTTCGATCTTTGCCGTCATGTTTGGAATCTCACCATCGTCGTCGGGGCTTCTGAGGAAGTTTGGTGGTCCGACGAGCTCCACCTCGGCGCGATTCTTGATCGCACGCAATTGCTGAAAACTGCCACCGGACGCAAAACGTCCTTCGGCAGGTGCAATTGCCGAAAACAGGGTGAACTCACCGTACGACCCCAGCAAGTCGGGTGTGCCCATGCCGGTCAAGCATTGGAGGTGCCCGTGACCCTGTGCTGCGCTGGCCGGATAATTAGCGGGCATCCTGTAAATCGTCGCGTCAATACCCTGCTCGTTGAGGAAGTCCCAGAAGGTCGGGCCTTCACGCCGCAAGACAAGCTTGTCGGAGGTCAATGGAATTCGCCAATCAGCAAAGCGCAACTCGCGATGAATCGACGCGGCTTCGATCGAGCTAGTCGAGAGGTAGGGTTCGATCGCCAGCGTCTCGTCCGCAGGATTGGGATCGCGATGAATGAAATCATAGATCTCGTGTACGCCAGGATCACAACCACTGATCACATTCGACCAGGCAACTGGACTTTGAGGAGGCATGCTCGTTGCCAACTTGCGAAAACCGCCTTGCTTGGACAGCTTCAAGAAGTTGGGCAACTTGCCTTCATCCATGTACCGCTGCAGCAAGACTGGGTCCATGCCATCCATGCCGATCATCAACAGCCGCGGCTCGGGGGACTGCGAGTCACGACAACCGGCCAAGATCAGTGCAAACAGCCAGAGCCAGCACCTGCGAGCATTCGATTTGGAGGTAATTTTCATAGCAGTGAGCGTCCGTCCATGTAAGCAGGTCTCTCGACCCCTAACAGTTCCAGCGTTGTTGGCGCAATGTCGACTATGCGAGCCGGTTTCGCCTCATCGAGTGCTCTGCTCGTAAACAGCACACCGGGCACGAACTCGGGGTGAACACAGTGATCGCCGCTCCAAGCCTTCTTGTTGTCAGAGAATACTTCCGCACCCGTCTTGCCGACAGCGGCATCCCAGGAAACGCGGTACCCGTGTGTGTAGCCAACGAGAATGTCCGGCGCGGCCTCAGTGTACGGGCCGTGGTAAACGTCCTCTCGGGGCATCGCCGTCCGAACCGCGGGCGTGTTCGACTGGGGGTCGCAGATGCCAGTCAGCCTATCAGCGATCTCCGCGACGAGTCGCCGTTTCTCCTCTCCCGGCGGGACAATACCGTCTCGCTCGCGCCCTTCCTGGTTGATGAAGATCCCCGCTAGACCGATCGCATAAGCCCGTGTGTGCTGCCAATCAACGTCGCTCAAGTAGATCTTACTCGAAGCGCCAGCCCCCTCTTTTAACCTCAGATACCCCTCGCTCAACAACCAGGCGTTCAGGTCAACCCCCCGTCGGAATGATGTGAAGCCGTGATCGCTCATGACGATCAACGTCGTGTCTTCGCCGACCGCTTTCATCGCACGTCCGACGAGCTCGTCCATCCTGACATACATGTCGCGGATCGTGTTTGCATAACGGCCATCGTCTCCATTGAGTGCCGGATGATGCTTCTCCAGGAAACGCCAAAACATGTGCTGAATCCGATCCGGGCCGTCAAAAACACAAACAACCATCCCATTGCGAACTTTGGTCAACGCATCAAAGAACATCGCTTCCCGTTCTTCGTGGATTGCGTAAGCTTGCTGCAGGAAAGCCGCTTCGTCCATCAAGCCCTCCGACAGCGACCACGTGTCCTCTGCCAACCCCAGCGTCGCGAACGCTTCCTGTTGGCGAGCCAGATAGCTTGAATAGACCGTGGGGTGCGAGATGGGCATCACCGGCTTGTCCGGATCGATCTGGATACTGCTGCAGTACATCTCGAAGCTGTCATCCTAGCTGCTTCAAGATAGAACTTGCAGATACCACGTACACTTTGACAGCCGGGGGCGGCCGCGAAGGCGACCCTGACCCACGGAGTGTAAACTCGACGCAATCGGCAGAACGATCGACTGACTGTCCGATTTTCATCCTCGCGGGCCTGCCGGCCCTTGCCCGGCGAAACCACAAAAGGAATCTGAAGCTCCGGTTGACCCGCGAGCGGAGCGAGTTGCCAGGGCCCCTTCAAATGGGAATGGATTTCGCTGCCAACGCGCTTCAACAATAATTCGCTGTCCGCCGGCGTCGCTGCCATGTGTGGCGCACCTTCTTCGCCCTGTTCGGCATAATACGAAAACGTTCCTTGGGTACCCAACAGAGTCAGGGACACACATGGCTGCCAACTGCACGCCAGAAAACTTGTCTGGAGGAAAGGTAATTGGTACTCGTAGTACGGCGCTGAAGATTCGCGACTCGCCCAACACCGTCCAGAATGGCTTGCTTTTTCGTAGGCTCGGTGATTTCAGGTTTGGATAGTGGAATGACATACTCGGCCAAGCTTCAATGTTCGTTTGTGGCTCGCGAATTCGAACCGACGACATCGTCGGTTGGTAGTTCTATGCGGGTCACGCGATATAAAGTCAAAGATATTGTGTTTGCCGGGATTGCTGCCGGTGGCGAAACTCGACCAGGCGACTGGCGACAACGGCGGACAAGTTGTCTTCATGCGTTGATAGCCCCCCTGATCCTTCGCAGTTTGGCCAAATTCGGCAGCAAACCTTCGTCTAAGTACTTTTCTGTTAGCGTCGGTTCCAGGCCGTCGAGACCCAACGATGACGACGCGTCTTTGTCTTGAGCCTTGAGCCGGGCCCGATTTCCACGAATCGAATAAACGATGCGGCGAATGGGCCAGGTGATCATCACCAACATTGCCGTACAAGATCGCTCCCAAAACGGCCAAAAACGACCCGACCAATCGCAATCCCAGCACCGGGACCGATGTAGGCCATCGGTAGCGTGTTGAGCGGAACTGAAAAGCGAGGTCAGCCAACATTGATTGGTGTCAGGTTAGATCATGGTGGAAGTGACTGAGGAATCGTATTGAGTCGATCACCGTAGGCTTACTGTCGTCGCAGTGATGGATCCACAACGGAAACCATGGCTTCAACATTCAGTTCTCCTGACAGGAAACCGTCGATCCGCTCAATCTGTGACCGGGGGTACGCCAGGATCGCGCCGTACCAGACCTCGATGAATTCAAAGCACGATTGTCGGTCCATGTAGTCTCTCGCTTGATTCAGCTGGTTTTCGTACGCACGAGCGAGTTTGTCGGGTGGCAGGTTTGCTCCCTCGGTGCCCAGCCGCTCTAGCATGGCCGTCTGCGACTTCACCACTGTTTCGGTCTTTCTGCGCATCATGATCACGCGATAGGGTCGATCCCGGGGTAAGTCGCTCAATAACGCGTGGACGACTTTGACCGCCTTGCCCTCCGAGCCGTCCATCCACGATGAATCGCGGCGGGTTCGCTTGACTGCCTCCAACTCGTAATAGCCGCGCGGGTTATCTTGGTCTGCAACACGTAACCCGTCCGACAGCACAGTAAGGCCGCCCGCAGCCAGCATCTGCATCATCATGGAAGTGCCAGATCGAGGAAGGCCCGACACCACCACCAGTGGCGTTTGCGACTCCCACGAGCCACCGACAGGTAACACTTTCGGCATGTTGCAAACGTCAATCGAGGAGGGTCTGCGGGCTGCTGAGCAGAAGGGGCCGCTCAGGCCAGTATCTAGGGTGTACGAAGGCCAGCGGGTCGTTGACCGTTGCCTTTCGCTCCGCGGATCCGTCCGGCGTCGAGGGTTCCGTCCCTTCCACCGCTGGAACAGGCGAACTCACCTCGTCTAGCGGTTCGGCGTCAGCCTGCGGTCGGTCAGCTTCGTCCGCGTCGGCGGCCCCTGCCTGGCTCCTCAACCTTCGAATCTCGTTTTCGACCTGCGTGGCAAACGGAATCGGCTGGTCGGGGAGCGGAGTGAGCGATCTGCCGGCCAGGCCTGGATACGCCACGTGATATTTGGTGGCGCGGAATAGAGCGTTGTTCTCGACGATGGACTTTTTGGCGGTGTCGGACACAATGCGGCGGGCCTCTTCCGCGTAGTCGTTCGGCCGGCCGTCCCGATCCAACTCACCGCCGAAGACATTCACGTGTTCCCACAAGATGCTGCCTTCCGAATTGACTTCGAAGAGCCGTCCCGAGGCGCCTTCGCAGATAAGAGTGCTGCCGTTTTCTAAACGCGATGCGCCCGAGATGAAACTCGAGTAGAAATCCTCTTTGTTCTCGGCCGTATATTGCCAGGCAAGCTCTTCGGGACCGAACCGTCCTTCATCATCGAGAATGTAGTGGCCGTCGCCGTCAATCGGCGGTTCGATCTCGACAATGGAGCTGTAGTTGCGCCCTGGCCCATTGTTGAATGCCGTGATGTGACCCACCCCGGGAAATCCGGGCGGTATCCAACGCACGTCATGCTGATCGAAGAGCTCTTTGTCATCGATCGTCCCAGACTTATACGACCAAGGGTTTCCCCAGCGGTAGAGTAGGTCACCGCCCTTTCCACTGTTGCCGCCTCGATGGCTGGCGGCCTCTTCCCGTGTTGTCGAGTGATCAATGATCCAGATTTCGCTGAAGTTCTTGGCACTCAACGCGATCTGGTCAAGCTCCGGGTTGTAGTGAATCGAGTTCGTGTGCATCCAGTCGGATCTGCCACGACGATTGCTGTCGTCGTCGTCATCATCTCCACCCACGTATCCCACTGCTCTCAACTTCCGCAGCTCCTCGGGCGTTGCCGGCGGTGTCGAGCCGGTGTTGTTCAAGTCGATCAGCTCGGGATGCTCATAGATGACACCGAAGTTCGGCTTTTCGCGATCGAAGTCTTGGACGAGGTGATCCCACATGTGCCACTCCCACACGATCCTGCCGCCGGTAGGGCCATCCGGCTGCACTTCGACAACATAGTCCGGCCACAAGTCATCGCCTAGCAACTCGGGATCACGCCCCAGAGCGATCGCTTCCTCCTTGCTCTTTCGTTCCCAGGCGATCATCAGGACGTTGCCGTTCGGCAGCGGCGCAATGTCGTGGTGGGGGCAGTGATCCTCGCTTCCATAGTTGAACGACCAGAGCAGCTCGCCGTCCCAGGAGTACTTCTCGACCAGGGTGCCTACACCACCGCCGCTGAAGTGTTTAAAGTCCGGATCGCGAGCACCTCGCAGGAGGTCGCCGTTCTCTAAGAGATAAGCGGAGTTCGCCGGTGGAAACCGACTCTCCCAGCGGTGGACGACCTGATTGTCCTTATCCAACAGATAGGTCTCTGTCGATCGCAAGGGGGCAATCAAGACAAAGCCTTCCATAGGCTCGGTGGCCGGCTCCGCCGGCAAGGGTGAGAGTTGGTCGTCTCGCACCTCGCCCTGCACAACTTGCTCGTCAAGCTGCTCCAAGGACGTGCTCGAACTGCAACCGACGCAGAGTTTCAAAGCAATCAAACAAATTGCGATGCAACACCGGTGCACCATGCGTGGTTCTCCTGGAAAGCTGACGTGGGGAGGAGTCTGTCTACGATAGTTCGATTTCCACCAATAACCTACTGTGCCGGCACGTCTCCGGCTAGCGTCCGACCAATCGAGTGTCCTCTGGAAACGGATGATGGGCCGCAGCAGGATGCGCGTCACCGAATTGCGACTGGTCGGCGAGATCTTCGAACTAACTCCGATGCATTACGGCTCGGCAGGAGCCTCGCCCTCCCGAACGTCATCCACCGCATTAATGTAGCAGGCACGCTCCGCGTGCCGTCCGCCGCGTGAAAACTGATACTGTTCCTGCTTCTTGCCCTCGCTTCCTGCGACCCAGGATGGCCCGGGCCTGCAGTACAAAATCAGCCGCTGGGCGTTAGCCGGCGTTAGCCCACGGTTTCCACCGAAACCGGATGCTAACGCATTCCGGCTGATTCTGGCGCCGAGAACGCACACGGTTGTGCCTGCCGTACGCGTTGGTGCTGTGTTTCTTTTATCTGGCTATTCTTGAAACACAGAAACACAGAGATCATCGCGCGGCGTAGCCCCCACCAAAGCCCCTTCTCCCCGCCGGGGAGAAGGTGGCCGAAGGCCGAATGAGGGGGGAAGACGGACTTTCCGATCACCCGTCTCAGAAGTCAGCAAGGCGGCTCGTATGATGACGAGAACCGGCCGCTAACGCGGCTCGGCTGATGTTTGGCTGTTTGGTGACCTGGCAGATCAGACCCGACAGATCAGCCGCTGGGCGTTAGCCCACGGTTTCCACCGTAGACCAGCACTCCGATGCACGCGGCTCGGCGGGAGCCTCGCCCTCCCGAGCGCTTGTTGTAGTGGAAAAGCGTGACTGGTGTTTCGCCGTGCGAGGGCTCTAGGACTCCAAGACCTCTTCAAGCGGAGGTTGCCGTAGGCCGTTCGACAACTCGGACAAGTCTGCAGCCCGACGAAGCTGGGGGCCGGCGGAGTCCTGGGTAACCCACGGCTGGGATCCGTATTCCGAGGAACCGAACGTGAGGTCTTCAATTGCTGCGTCCAGATCTTCCGCGCTCGGCGCTGCGCTGCGCCAGGACGGACGCTCTGCTTCTCCTTCGGCCTTGAAGCCGCTTCCCGGCAGCCCTACCTCACGCAGATCAAGTGAGTTGAGATAGTTGACCATCAACAACAAGTCCATCGAGGAGATGTAGCCGTCGTTGTTGGCGTCAGGGCGAAGCGTCCTCGCCCGGTCTGATTCTCCGGCGAACTGCTCGAGCCGCGACTCGAGCTCGTCGATGCCGCCCATACCCTGCTTGTGGATGAAGTTGATGAAGTCAAGGACATCGATGGGTGAAGTTCGGCCGTCCCGATTGACATCGTTCGGCGCGACGTCGTTATGCCACTGGCGTTTGACATCAACTGTAACTGTCGCGACATCCCGGTAGCGGGGGGCTCCCATCGTATAGGAAAACGTAACCGTACCCACATAGTCTTGCTCAGGTTGGAACATCACTGCCCCACTGTCCTCGTCGATCGTAACCTCTCCACCCCGCGCCGGCTGGCTGACAGAGACAATTTCGCGTCCTCCCTCTGCGCCGCTGGTAAGATCATTGCTTAGTACGTCGAGAGCTTGTGACGGACCTCCGCGCAGCTGAAACCTGTCGTCTGTCGCGCCCGCTCCGATATAGATTTCTCCTACTTGGTTGGCCGGCGACAACAACTCGTTTGCCTTGATCAAGTCAGGCGAAATCGAGTACAGGACGTCACCGACGCGGACGGCACGCGCTCGATCTGGATCAAAAGGCTGATCGAAGTCGACCAGGCCTCTGGATGTAATCCCCTGGTCAACGTCGATGTCCAGGACACTCATGGAAACAGCGGCTGCGCTGTCGCCTGCCCACGACCACCACCCACCCTCCCCTTCATAGACAGGCATCACAAGTGTTTGGGAGGCGGGGAAGTAGCTGACGCTGTGGTGTGTGCCGAGGTTCCACGGGCCCTGCAGAATAGGCGACCACAACTCACGGCCACCCTCGAAGCCATATCGATGCAGCAACGCGGGGTTACTCAGGTCGCTGATATCAAACAGCGAGACCTGCAGCTCCTGAAAGAAGCCGTTGCCGTTGGCCTCTCGTCCGATGCCCAGCAAGTGGTTCTCGTCGATGAGTTGCAGATAGTTGGAGTAGCCAGTGACCTTCAATTCGCCCAGCAGTTCAGGGTCGGTGGGATCGCTAAGATCAAAGACGAAAAGCGGATCCACCTGGCGAAACGTAACAACGAATCCTCGCGTCCCGTCGAAACGGGCTGAGAAGATACGTTCGCCCGGGGCTAACCCCTCGACGCTGCCCACGACTTCCAGCACCTCTCCGGACTGCTCCAGTACGTAGAGGCTGCTCGTGCCTCCCCACATTGACGTCGTCGTTGCAACACGCAGATACCCATCGAATTCATCGGCGGAGAATCGGTTCAGGAGGTGTCCGTCTACGGAGCCGGAAGCTTCCCATCGCACCTGCCCGTCGGCTGCCAAGGAAAGTTTGTCGATATTAGTGACAGACTCGAAGGCGCTCCGGACGTCGTCCGACTCTCTGCCGGACCCGTGTGACCGCTCAAATATGTAGAGCGCATTGGACGACATATAGATCTCGCTGGTCACACCGTGCGCAAAAGAAGTGCTGGCAACTGGAGTTGCTGTTTCAGCGGAGATGGAGATGTTGTACGTCAAGACTGCAGACAGCCCGCCGTTCTCTGCGAAGTTGAACGCGACTAACTGCGAACTCTCCAGGAGTCCTCGCTCGTCGACGACCTCTCCCGATTCGTCACGAGTTTCGACTTGCGGTAAAGACTCGAGAATGCCATCGCGCACGCGCCCGACAAACTCACGCTTTGTCTCGTAAAAGCAGCCGGTCTCTTCGTCTAAACAGCTGCTCGTCGGCATGGGTAACCGGTCCGCGTCATAGGCATCGGCGACGACGTAGAGCAATTCGCCGATTGCCCGTGTTGTTTTCAACTGACCGTCGATCCGCGACTCCCCAACAAGAGTTGGCGCGGCGCGGTCGGCGACATCCAGAAGACTGACAACTACCGTAGACTCAGTCTGCGAGAGGACCGTCACACGATCGCCACTGAGATAAGCTTCGACGATGTCACCGTCAAATTCATAACGCGATACGACGGCAGGTGCCGCCGGTTCTGTGATGTCGACGATAATCAGCTGGTGCTCTTGCGTGGAACTCTCTTCGTTAAACCAGTCCGAGAGCACATACAGATAGTCGCCATCTGTCTTGACCACATCTCCCTCGTCGACGCCGGCAACCTGTATATTGGTGCCTGAAAACTCGGTAGCCGAATCCGAGTTCGTGGAGACCGCCTGTAGCGAAGTCTGCATGTCGTCGTCGAATGACGCGTCAACAGCAAACAACGGATCAATGACCCTGGGTGTGGCCCAGTAGTATTTGAAGGTCGAGGGATCCGAGAACTGTCCGAATTGAGCTTGCGACCGTTCAAGAGCGGCCTCGAGGAGCAGTTGCCTGAGCTGCTCGGAAGGAGTTGGCAACTCGCCGCCGCTCGGCGATAACACCTCGACTCGAACCGTGGCTTCCGCCCGATAACCGGCTTGGTCCTCGATCGTGTAGGTGAACGACTCCTGGCCGGAGAACCCACTTATCGGTGAGTAGATCAGGCTCTGTCCGTCCTCCGCAACACTTAAAGCTCCTTGATGGCTGGCCTCACTAACCGACTTGATCCTCATCGGCGACTGCGGGGATCCTCCTGCAAAGCCGGCTACATTCAACGAGTCGTTCCGCAGAACTTCCAACACAACGTTGTCCGCTTCGGGCTCGACCCGAAACCAATCGTCCATCGCAAACAGAGGCTCGGCGACCCGCACGAACACCCTGGCTTCGTCCGTCTCGCCTGCACCGTCTTCGATCGTATAGGAAAAGGAGTCGATGCCAATGAAGCCTGAACTGGGCGTGTACTTCACCGAGCGCCCATCTTCGCCGATGCCGATCGCGCCTTGTTCCGGCTTGGTGACCGAAACAACCCGTAGCTTGTCACGACCCGCTTGGCCGTACCATGAAGTAGTTCCATAGTCGTTTTGTAGAACGTCTACATCGACGGCGCCGCTATCTTTGCGAACGACAACGCCGTCATCATTGGCACCAAGTTCCGCGGGGTGCCACAGCACGGTGCTCAGGACAACCCTCTGCTCCAGCCGCTCCAGCCGAATTCCCTGTCGACGTTTTCGTCGTCGATTCGCGGTCTTCGAAACTCTCATTGCCGTGACTCCTGATGGTGATTGCCGATTGCGAGGCTAGCGTCCTAGGCCTGCCTAGTTGACAAATGTCACGCGGCGGCGTTTTTCGTCGACAGGAACAGGCGCGCAGCGTTAAACTAAATGCTGGAGAGCATTTGCAAAAAATCTTCGTTTTTCCGTGACAATCCGCAGCGAAACGGGCCTGAGGAAGAGGGACTTAGCCACAGAATCCCTTGGATAGATCATGAGCGACGCCTCGAGCATGACAACTCGCTTGCTGCTCGACGCCGCCCGCGAAGGGCAGAGCGAGTCGCTAGGTCGATTGCTGCAGCTGTACTGCAGCTACTTGAAGCTGCTTGCAACCACCCAGCTGGACCAAAAACTCCGCCGTCGGATTAGCCCATCCGACATCGTTCAGGAGACGCTCTTCGAGGCACATCGCGACTTTGCGCAGTTTCGGGGTTCCAGCGAAAGCGAATTCGTCAGCTGGTTGCGGCGGATCTTGGTGAACAACCTCGCGCGCGTGGTCGAAAAGCACGTGTTGGCAGAGAAAAGGGACGTGCGACGTGAGGTTTCCTTGGAGGCCATGGGCGCGTCGCTGGAACGATCGACGGCTCGGCTCGTTTCAGTTCTCGCTGAAAACGGGACGTCGCCTAGCTCTGATGCAGAGCGCAATGAACATGCGATTGCCTTGGCCGATGAGCTGGCCAAGCTGTCTCCCGACTACCGCGAGGTGATCGTTCTACGCCACCTAGAGGGGCTCCCGTTCAACGACGTGGCAGAACGAATGCAGCGCTCGCCCGGTGCAGTCCGGATGTTGTGGGTGCGATCGGTCGCTCAGCTGCGTGTCCGGTTGGAAGCGAGGGGGTTGCTATGAACGCCTCCGTCCGGGAAGGGTCAGCAGAATCCCCAACCTCACCTCTGGATGCGTTGCCGCAAGCTCTGCAGGAAGAGCTCTCGCAGATTCTCGAAAGATACCTCGACGAGTTAGAAAGTGGGAAGCGTCCCGATCCCAATCAACTGATCGCAGACCATCCAGAACTGGCCGAGGCCCTACGGCATTCCTTGAGCGGGCTGGAGTTTCTGTACCGAGCGACGGCGACGCTCGGCGCAGGGCGTGCCCCAGAAGCCGACGAACTGCCCTACCGAGAACTGGGCGATTTTCTAATCAAGCACGAGATCGGCCGCGGCGGCATGGGGGTCGTCTATGAGGCCGAACAGATTTCGATCGGCCGCAAGGTGGCTCTGAAGGTCCTTCCCTTTGCTGCGGTCCTTGATCAGAAGCAGATTGCGCGTTTCAACAACGAAGCGCAAGCAGCTGGACAGCTAAATCACCCGCACATCGTGCCCATCTACTCGGTAGGATGTGAACGCGGCGTGCACTATTACAGCATGCAGCTGATCGATGGCCAGTCGCTCGACTTGGCGATTCAAGAACTGCGTGTTTGGGCGGGAGAACTGGACGTCGGCGAGCTCGGATCAGGCTTGATCGGCAAGTCCTCGGGCGAATGCGGCGGCGGTCGGGATACTGCCGAGCAACCCGACCGGCACGCGGCCGGTGCTGCGACGAACCGCAGTTTCTCGACGGCGCGGTCCGTCCAGAGCCGAGACCACATTCGGTTGGTGGCGGAGTTGGGAGTGCAAGCCGCAGAAGGGCTGCACCACGCACACGAATACGGAATCGTTCACCGGGACATCAAACCCTCGAACTTGCTGATCGATTGGCAGAGTAAACTCTGGATCACCGACTTCGGATTGGCTCGCTGTCAGTTTGGCAACAACATAACTGTCACTGGTGACTTGCTGGGCACGGTGCGATACATGAGCCCGGAACAGGCCGCGGGGCAGGCGGCGCTCGTAGACCATCGAAGCGATATCTACTCGCTCGGCGTTACTTTGTACGAGTTGCTCACGCTTCGCCAGGCATTTCGAGCTGCCGATCGGCAGGAATTGATGCGCCAAATTGAACAACAGGAGCCCATCGCACCGCGGCAGCTCAACGGCGCCATTCCCCATGATCTAGAGACGATTCTTTTAAAGGCCTTTGCAAAGTCTCGGGACGATCGTTACGAGTCAGCGCAATTGCTGGCAGAGGATTTGCGCCGCTTCTTGAGCGGCAAACCTACGCTTGCCCGCCGGCCGACGCTGGTTGACCGCACGGCAAAGTGGGCGGTCAGGCACCGCAAGCTGGTCGCCACGGCGTTTGCAGTCATGTTGTTTGCGTTGTTAGGCACGACCGTCGCGGCGCTGCTGATCGCACGAGAGCAACGCCGAACCGCGGGGGCTTTGCAGGCATCTGACGAAAATCTGGCTCGGGCTCGAGAGAACTTTAGACAAAGCCGCGCGGCAGTAGACGAGTTGGGCGCCATGGTCACCGGCGAGCTCGCAGGGGTGCCGGGGATGGAGAGTTTTCGCCGCTCGCTACTGCGGAAGACACTCCACCACTATGAGCGATTCGTGCAGCAGGCGCAGGGTGGTTTGGACTTGAAGTTCGACCTGGCCTTCAGCTACTCCAAGATCGGCGAAATCCACGGTCAGCTCGGCGAGTTTTCCGAGGCAGTTGCGGCTTACGAGCACGCAGAGCGGCTCTATCGGGAACTCAACCGTGAGCAGCCGGACGTGGCGCGATTCCAAGTCGATCTAGCGTTGTGTTCGAACAACAGGGCGCACTTGCTCGAGCGGCAGGGCCAGACCGAGCCGGCCTACGCAGCCTACCAGCGCGCAGAGACTATCTTGCGACGGTTGTGCCGACAGCACCCTGGCGAGGGCCGCTACGCACAGTCGCTGGCCCTGGCGTTGACGAACGTCGGCAGCCTCCAACGGAAGACGGGACAGCTAACCAACGCACTGTCAACTTATCGGGAAGCAGTGACGCTGCAAAAACGGTTGCTCGTCGCAGATCCCTCCAACGCGGAACTCGCGAGTCAACTTGCAGGATCCTACAACGAACTTTCCTTTCTTCTGGGCACGGAAGATCTTGCCGCATCGGCGAACCACAATGACCGCGCCATCGAGATCTTACGGAGGCTTGCCGAGCAGGAACCAACCGACTGGAAATGGGACGCCCAGCTCGCCGCCTGCTATAACAACCGGGCGGCTATCTACAAGCGAAACGAGAAACTGCAGGATGCCAAGCGGGCTTACGAGTCCGGGATCGCAGTCCAAGAGAGGCTCGCACGACGCGCTCCCAATCTCGTCCAGCTGCAGTATGAGCTGGGTGTTAGCTACAACAACTTGGGGCAGCTACTTGCCGCAGAATCTGCCAGCGAGGCGGAAGAGCGGTTCCTGCTTGCGCGGACGATTTTCGAGAAACTGACAGGAGGTTCTGCAGATTCCCCGCGATACCGTGCCAGCCTCGGTGGTGTGCTCAACAACCTGGCGCTGCTGCGCGAGCGAGCTGGGGAAAACGACAAGGCGGCAGCCATCTACGAGGAAGCGATTCTCCATCAAGAAACCGCTTGGCAGCGAGCACCCGAAATCGTGGAGTTTCGTGAGTTGCTGAACACTAGCTACGTCAATCTCGGTCGCCTCCGGCGCGACCAGCAGCGGCCGGACGACACGGCCGCTCTAGCTCTCAAGCGCAAGCTACTGTGGGCGGGCAATGGAAAACGAAATGAAATTAGTGGCGCGGGTGAGCCGCAGGGTTCGCCACGTCCTGCGCATGAACCGATAGTTCCTCACGGCAGTCCCCATGAGCCAACCAATGAAGATTCGCCGCCTGTTCTTTGAACGTTGTGAAGACCGCTTGCTGCTCACCGCGACGGTGGGAGGATTTCACAATCCGCAGATCGACGTCGCCGCTCAGAGTGCCAACACTGTCGAAATCTCGCGGACCGCGTCAGCTGAAGGTGGATTCAATGTGCTGACCGGGAATCTCAATCTATCGGTTTCGGATACCGCCGCAGCCTATTCCGATTTCGCAGGCGATCGGTCGAATGTTTCGACGCGGGACGGGCAGACCAAGTTTGTCGAGCCAGACACCACCGAGTTCGACTCTCTCCCGATAAAGCAGACGGCCGAGCCACTTCGTCCGTTTGAACCACACGAGTTGCCAGGTACGATGCCGGAGTCGGGTAGCGAACCAGAGTTCGCGAAAGAGACTCTTGTGGCATCGGTGCTGCCAAGCTCGCGTCGGGCGAGCCCGGTTGACGAGGAGCTCGTCGAGATGACAGCCTCCCAGACGCAAGCCGACGATCTTGCTCCTCAGCGATCGCTGGCGGCGCGGACGTCGACACCCGGTACTGGCTTCACAGCGAGTGCACGGTCCGGCGGAGGCTTCGCCGACGTGGCGATTTTGCGCTCGGTGGACGCGGTATCGGACGATACCTCATTCGCGAGGAATGCCGATCAGAGGGTGCGGGTCTTTAGGGCACCGAGCCGGACTGAGAACTTCGCCGTTATTTCAACGCACACCGCCGCAGAGCTACCCCCGGCTCTGGCCTGGAGCTGGAAGGTCGATGGTGCGCGCGGCGTCGCTCTGGCGTTCGACGTTGCGGAGGGGCAGCCAGATCACCGCGGGCGCGCTACCAAGGCAAGTACGGTCGAGCTGCCGTCGGATGCGACGCCTAGTCCGCCGTCGGTGTCGATAGAGCCTGCCACGGAGGTGGACGAGACGAGCGGAAAAGTGACCCGCGGAACGGACTCCTCGCCGCAGAGCACGGATGAGCTCGCGGATGTCGCCTACGGCCGCCGGCAGCATTTGGCGAGCGCGCACTTCGTCATCATCGTCTCCGGCGTCTGGCTGGTGAAAGACTATTGGCAGCTGTGGCGGCCGCGGCTCAGCAACCGACGTCGGGAAGCTGTGTAGCAGTTGTCCGCCAAACTCTGGCGAGTTCGGCTACGTTCCAAATCAGCCGCTGGGCGTTAGCCCACGGTTCCCCACTCTCCCCTCGGGGAGAGTCGGCCCAACGGGGCCGGAGAGGGGGGAAACCCTGGGAGGGATGATGCAACGTGTCAACTCGGGACGGTTCCTTCTTTCGGCGACCGTCCGGTTTTGTTCCGCGAGGATCACAAGCTTGCCTTGTCGAGCACACTTCACTGGCCCGCGACTTTTCAGTCGAAAAGTGTAGCAGGCACGCTCCGCGTGCCGTCCGCCGCTTGGCAGAGTGACTTCAATGGGGCCACAGCTCTTCAGCCGCGGAAAGGGCGAGCGCCTGGTTCTTGTTCGGCTACCTACCCTGGCCTGCCGCACGCAAGGATGCTGATGGAGATCGCCAATGCCGATCGCGGACGGCCTTCAATAATGGGCCTGTTCACTCCGCCTGGCGGACGGCTCACGGAGTGAGCCTGCTACTTTCTTTCAGATTGCTTGGCGCATAGAAAGGACTCGGCAACTTGATATTGCAGGTCGCCGTATTGGACGTTGGACATGTTCGCCGTGATCGCGACAATGACACGCTCGCTCGGATAGATCACCAGCTGCGCCCGCCCCCCGACCGATCCGCCACCATGCCCAACCCGTAGACGGCCTTCATCATCCGTCGATGTCCGCCAGCCGATCCCATAGTTAGTCTGCTGGCCAACGTTTGTCTGCTGGGATCTCCACAATCGCTGGATCGTCTCGCGCCGCAAAAACTCCTCGCCAAGATGCGCCGCAGCAAAACGGATCAAATCCTCCGGCGTAGACAGAAACCCGCCTCCCGCCCACTTGTAGCTGTTGTCCACATACGGGGCGTTCACGATCCAATCGCCCTGACGGGCATAGAAACGGGTGCGGTTCTCGACAATTGCCTGCGGTCGATCGGCAACCGTGTGACGCATCCCTAGCCGATCGAAAACCTCGCGTTCCATGTAGCTCAGAAAATCGTCGCCCGACGCGCCCTCGATCACCGCGCTGAGCAAGTTATAGCCGTAACTCGAGTATTGGAACTTCTCCCCAGGAGGATGGAGCAAAGCGTCCTCAGCAAAAATTGCAATGGATGATTCGACCGACGGAAACGGCTTGCTCATCAAGAACTCGTTCCTCTGATAGTGCCGAACCCCGGCCAGATGTCCCGCCAGCTGCCGAGCAGTGATCGCATGCTCTTTCTCAGGCCAATACGGCACGTAGTCGCGGACGCGGCGGTCTAAGTCCAGCTTGCCCTGTTCGATCAACCGCCCGACCGCGGCAGCAGTCAGCGGTTTGGAAATGCTGCCGATGCGAAAACGCGTGTGAGGCCACACCGGTACGCGACTCTCTAGGTCGCTGTACCCAAACCCCTCGGACCAGATAATTCGCCCCTCTTGCCAAACGGCCACCGACAAGCCAGGAACACGCTGGTCGACCAGCAGCGCTCGAACCAAATCTCTCGATGCCTCGGTCGGGGTCGCGGTCGCTTGCGACGCCGCTACCTTTTGAGCGTGCAGTGCAGAACATGTGGCCGCACACAGCAGGCAGATGAGAAACAGCGTATGAAGCCAAAAGGTTTTCCAGGCAGCCATAGGTCACACTCGTCTTCTCTTCGCTCTCCCACGGGAGGGCGTGTAGTTATTAAGTTGATGCGTCTTTCGTCACTCTCCCCTCGGGGAAAGTCGGCCCGAAGAGGGGGGGACGCCTCCGGGCAATCACTCCCGGGCAGCCCTCCCCGGACGCTACGCGTCCGACCCTCCCGCGAGCGGGAGGGTGAGGTGGATGTCCACAAGTTTGTTCAATCATGAAGCGTAGAAGCTGCACAGCCCACGGGGAGGGTGAAATCAGGATGCCGTTAGTGATGCTGTTCGTAGTGCTGCCGCAGGAGGTCTTTGCCGTAATCGTTTCCGTTCGGCGTACGGACCACCGCGTGAATATGGTCGCGGGACGGCGCGCGCGATCGGAACGGGGCCACACGACGCTCGTGGTCAAACTCGATCAAAACCACCGGACTATGAACCCGGTAGTAGAAAACGCTGTCGGCCTTCGTGTCGCCAACCCAGGCGAAATAGGTACGATCGAGATGTTGTTCTACTTCGCTCATCTTTACTTTGGCATGCCCGTCGTCCATGTTGCCAACGTACTCTTCGATGACCGATAGAAGTAGGCCGCGCTGCCGTTCGTCCAGCTTGGCAGCAGGAATGCCGGCATAGTCAAGGTCGATGTTGTCCCTGTAGGCTTGCGCTAATGCGTTGTTTCCGTCTTTGGTCCCCGAGAGAATCGCTTCTCCTTGTTGGTCGGCATTCAAGGCTTGAATCAGAGCGAGCCCCTTGTCCTGCTCGTCCTGCATGACGATCGTGCCTTTGAACTTGCCGCTGGTCGCGTGTACCGGCTCGCTGCCAACAAACACTGGGGACATCACGACCTGATCGCCGAGCACGAAGTAGTTGATGATCAAGTGATGGCCGTCGATTTGCCAGCCCCAGGGCGTGGTCTGCGAAGGCTCGCCCATGATCGTGATCCAGTAAAGCCACTCGCCGTATTCCTCGAAATTGTCGGCAAGCTCGGCCAGTGTGCCATTCAGCTTCATGATGTCCCGTGACTTCCGCAGGCCCCTGGCACTCAAGCTGGCTTGCATCAGGCCGAACGCCAGCTCACGCTGCTGCTCGTCCATCTCGTCGAAGCCAACTCCCTGCCGCTTGTAGAAGTGCCGGTTGTCCCACTTCCGCCACTCCAGATCATCGACCGCAAACGTCGTCCGCTCCCGCTGCTCGTCGTTCAACCCGGCCAAGAACGCTTGGGCCGCCTTCACGACCGGCTCGGTGCTGACACCCGTCGATTCGATTTTGAAGAGTCCTTTCTCTATCTGGCCGCCGGCGGCGATGCCGCGAAAGGGCTCGGCGAGCGCTGCTTCTCCGCCGCCGCGCGGGCCCCGTCGACGGCCAGAACGCTGGGCGTGGACCAGCACCGCAACAAGCAACACGACGGTCACAGCTGGCATGGTTTGTCTGAGGCGGTATGTCATGCGAGATTCCCTCAAGAAAGACGTTGGCTACTGTGCCAGGCAAAACAGGTGGTTTTCGCCACGGATAAACAGTTGGTCGTCCACGGGCGCAGGAGTTGCATCGACGGTCTCGCCGACCGAATTGGTTGCCACGACCTTTAGCTTGTCACTCGCCTCGATCACCACGGTCGTTCCGCTCCGCCCAGTCAAATAAATGTGCCCGCCAGCTGCAACCGGCGATGCGTAGATCTGACGAAGTCCGGGGATTCGGCTGGCTAGGTAGTATGGTTTTCCGGTAGCGGCGTCGACACAGGAGAGTTGTCCGCGTCTCTGCTTGTAGAAGTAGAGTCGCCCAGACAAGAGCAATGGCGACGCGATATCTGGGGCATCGCGAGTGATCGTCCACGCCACGTTAGGTGAACCTTCGATGTCACCGCGGCCGTCGAGCCGGAAAGCGCCCAGAAACTCGCCGCGAAAACCGCTGCCGATGAACACAAGTCCGTCGCCGGAGACGGCTGAGGCAGCAGGACGGCCGGTCTGGCCACTACAGCGCCACAGTTCTCGGCCGGTTTTTAGGTCGTACGCCCGGGCATAGTTCTGCCCGTTCATGACAATCTGCTTGCTCCCGTTGTGCTCGACGACCAGCGGGGTCGCCCAGCAGCTCGGCTCGTCACGCTTGGCCCTCCAAATCGTCTCGCCGTTGGACTTGTCCAACGCAAAAAGATAGGACTGGCCTTCGTGATCCCAAGGGACCAAGATCTTGTCGCCTTCCAACGTGGGAGAACTGCCTTCGCCGAAACTATTTCGCGTGTTCATCCGCCCAAAGTCATCACGTTTCCATTTCAGCTCGCCGGCCATCGTGTAGCAGTAGAGACCGCGCGAGCCGAAATGCGCATAAACATGCTGCCCATCGGTGCAAGGCGACGCCGAAGCGAAACCGTTCGTGACATGCGTCCCCTGGTGAGGAATCGCTTCCGCGGCAGTCCGCTGCCAGAGCACGCTGCCGTCATTTCGATCGAAGCAGATCAGATCGAATCGAAGCATGGGTAAGCGCCTGCCACGTCCGCGCGGTTGGTTGCCGCGATCGGTCGGCACGGCGGTCACGACGAAAACCTGGTCCTCCCAGATGACCGGCGAGCCAGAGCCCTTTCCGGGAATCTCCGTTTTCCACTGGACGTTCTTGGTACTGCTCCACTCTGTAGGCGGAGTTGCGTTGAACGCGACGCCGTTTCCAGTTGGTCCGCGCCAGTGCCCCCAGTTATCGGCATCGACTTGCGGAACTAGCAGCAGTAGGGAAGAAAGTGCGAGAAGGGATTTACTCATGTGATTTTCCGCATGAAGTTTGGGAATTCGGAGTTTACGCGTGGGTTTGATTCTACGCTTTGGCAACCCTTGCTGCGACACGGGCACTCCCCCACACCCAAGGCCGTTTCTGGCAGCCGAATTTAGCAGAATTTGCAGTCCACCAAACCAAACTCTGGCGAGTTCGGCTACGATCTGGCGAGTTCGGCTACGATCTGGTTTTGGCCAAACTTTGGCCAGTTCGGGCTACGATTCGTCATCACGCCATCGCGCACAAAAGTCGATTTTATTGACGTGGGCTGTTAGGTTGAATGGTTGGGCCTGATGCGAGTTTCCAGATCGAGATGAGACCACTTGCGCAACGACTGCCTCACCTGCTTGTATGGTGGGTGTCTGCCTACGCTGTTGTGGATGCGGACGGCTCGGATCCACCAGCCGTATCGGACGCAGATTTGCGCTGCAGCGTGAGCGTCATCGGTCACTTTGACGGTACACCGGTCGATTCCCGAACCCTAAAGCGTCCGCTGGAGAATCTTGCGTTGATTTGGGACGCGCGGCGGGCGCGTCACACCGCTGCAGCCGAGGTAAGCGAATCGCCAGACGAAAGAGTCGTTACCTTCCGGATTGGACCCGACGGCATTGAACCTCGAGTGCGCTTGCTGCGCTGTGGACAAACGCTTGAGATCCACAATGCGACACCGGTGGAGCACGCTCCATTGGTCTCCTTTGTCAAGAATCCGCCTCAGGGGCCGACGCTTCCACTCACTCCGCCGACCGTGTTTCGGCGGCGAGTTGACTTGGCCGAGCGGGGGCCGGTGCCTGTTCGTTGCGCCGTTCACGATGCGGACGTCGCATGGCTGATCGTACAAGACCATCCTTTCATGGCAGTCGCCGACCTGCAGGGCCAGCTCCGGATCGAGAATTTGCCAACCGGACGGCAGCGATTCCGTGTTTGGCATCCGGACTTTGGCAACCACTCTGTCCAGCTACGAGTCAGTGGCACTCCCGCAAAAGTCACCCGAGGCTATATCGAACTGAAGCTGCGTGAAGGGGTGAACGAGATTCCGCTGACCGTCGTCGTCGGACCCACACTTGAAAACAAGATCAGCGACTACGATCAGCAGATCGAAGGCACTGACCTTGCGATCCTCATGGTAGGCGTTCCCGGAGGCGAGATTTCGTTTCGCTCGGGCACGTCGTCTGAACGACCCCAAGAAGCGGCGCGGATCCAACGTTTCTCGATACCAGCCTTCTGGATCGGAAAGTACGAGCTGCGGTACGAAGAGTATGCGGCATGGGCCGATGACCGCATTGTGAGTAAGCGAAGCGCGATCGCTCGTCGGGCGAGCATGCCGCTGCACAAACAAACATCCTCCTTCTCCGGCGTGTGGAATGGCCCCCATCAACGTACGAACGATTGGCCCGCCGTCGGCATGACCCAGTGGTCCGCACGTCGGTACTGCCATTGGCTCAGCATGATGACGGGACGGTTCTACCGCTTGCCCACCGAAGCCGAATGGGAGTTGGCCTGCCGAGGCGGCCAGCGAGACTCGATTTACCCTTGGGGCGATGACTTTGGACAGATAGACCAGTACGCGGTTCGTTTTGCGGGACCGAAGTTCGCTGACTGCCTGGCTCCCGTGGGAACGAAACAGCCGAACGGCTACGGGATTCTTGACATGATCGGGAATGTCGAAGAGTGGGTTGTCGACGGGTTTGATCCGCGGCGAGACTACCGCGGGTCGCAACAGGCGGTCATCTGGCCAGTCAGCGACCACCTGGTCCAGCAATCAGATTCCTTCCGCAAGCGACTCGAAGAATTGGGGGAGCCGTTTATCTCGGCCTGGGGCGTTGCGAAAGGCGGTTCCCATGCCGAGCGGCGAGATCAGCGGCCCGAGTCATTTTCTATCTCCGCTCGAACCTGCCCGAACTCGGCTTTCAACTTGGCAGACCCGGGACCCTTGATGCAAGACAGCGTCGACACGCTCCCTCCACTCCTGGGTGAAGAGAAGGCGATCGGATTCAGGATTGTTCGCCCGGTGGTCGTACCCGCCCGAGAGCGACAACTTTGGCATTGGGGCGTCTACGACCAACATGATGACCGTTGGCTCGAACTGACGCTGCCGCCCTCTTAAAAGAGCTCAACGCCCGGACGACAGTCAACGCATGATCGTGCCGCGGCGGTTGTACGGTGCCGTCAAATAGGCGCTGGTCGGAGGCGCCACGAGCCGCGGAGTGCCAGCCTGAGGGTGCCGCCACTCGATCACACGCTGCGTCGGCTGCACCGGGCGCTGCGGCCTGGTAACGACCTGCTGTCGAGAAGCCGCTGGGCTCCGACTGTGAGAAGCCGAGCGGACCGGGATGCTTCGATCTAACGATTGAATGGCTGCCCCGGCTCGGTCTCGGGTGCGGGCATACCAACCGGTTCGCGATCCGCCGCTCGCAGGCTCGCGAAGGCGATCGACCTCGACCGAAGGTTCAGCCGCTGCCGGTGACGAGCTTGTCAAGCTGACTGCGGGCGCCGCAGCGACAACGTCCGTCTTTGGTGAAATAGGTGGGTAGCCCCGCCGAACCCACTCCAGCCAGCTCAGCTGAAGCTCGGAGAGATCCTGGAATCCGTAGTGCTCCCTGGTCGCCTTCGGCCAGTTGTTCCACTTCATCCCATCGCCGACGTATTCCACAAATTGCCGCTTGCCTCCCTGTGCAATCAGGAACTTAGCCAGCGAGAACCCCTGAGCGTAGAGAGGCATCACGTCGTGAGGATACTCTTTCATCGCGAACAGCTGATTGAACGCTATTCCGCGAGTAGGCTTGGACCTGAGAAACTCGAGCAACATCTTCTCCTGCTTGAGCTTTTCGCTGCGGTGCTCAACGGTCGTGCAGGCACCCTCGTCTGCCCAGCGAGGCAGAGGGCGGCCAAAATGGCTGGCGAATACCGTGTGGGTGATCTCGTGGGGTAGAACGCTGTCCAAAATCCGTTCGCGCGATCCCTGAATCGTCATCGTCCAGCCGAACGGACGCCCCCGGTCGAACATGAAACTCGTCGCACCGCCAGCCCCCTTATGCGGGCCCACATGGACCGCAATCGGGCATGGTTCTCGCCAATCAGGCAAGGCCTTGCCTAGCCACTCGACGGCCAAGTCATGGCGGAATCGTTCGGCCGCCTCAGCAACCTCGAGGCTGAGCGCCGGAGTGGGTGCGGTGACGAGAAAGTTCTTAGTCCGGTGGCTAGCACCCAGGGACAACAAGCAAAGCAGTACGGTAGCGCTGTGAAGGTAGCGAGCTTCCATGCTCTACGTCACTCCATTGACGAGGTGGGATCGTTGCGCCGCATCCTGCGGCAACGGGAAAGGCCAGGGTGCAAATCCCTTGCCGATCGTCATCTAAATCCGCCGAACCAGGTTGGTGGCAGCCGGAAGAAGAGAAATCGAGCGGGTTTCGGCCTGTCAAAACGGATCTCTCAAACGAGCTTGACGGCGGAGCGGGTGGGTAATTGCGCCTGGCGGGCTGTAACTTCTACAAAGAGTACTGGATTTCAGACTGGGAGAGCTAGGCCGCTTTTTAGGACGGAGCGCCAGCTGTGGACGTTGTGCCGGCTGCGTGCTTGGAAACCCCGAGGCGTCAGTTTTGATGTTGCGCGTTTGGCTTAATCGGAAGCGCGAAGCGCAAGTTTTGAAGTTGCGATTTCGGCCACAATCGGAACCCGAAGCGTAAGCGAGGGAACAACTTGCGATAGTACATCAACTCCCCCTCGCTGACGCTCTTTGACGTTGCACTCTTGGCCCCAATCGGAACCCGAAGCGTAAGCGAGGGATTGACTTGCGTTGGTACACCAACTCCCCCTCGCTGACGCTTCGGGTTCCGAAAAACGCAGCGAATCGCTGGCCTGGCCCTGCCGGAGGGCAGAAGGCACAAGTACGCGAGCGTCGATGCTAGCGAAGGGTCAGCCCTCTTTCAGCAACTTCGCCAACAGTGCATCGTTGCCGGCAGGAAACGGATATCGCGCCAGCTCTCCGCGGCGGACCCACTGAAAAGGGGCTTTGGGTGCGACGACCTGCGATGTCGGCCGGCAGGCAAAGAACTGGAGCTGCACCACACCGTGCTCGTATTCGTGCAGCTGCTTTTGCTCGACTAATTCGCCGATCACCTCGACACGAATCCCAGTCTCCTCCCAACACTCACGGACCGCTGCCTGACTGGCAGTCTCGCCAGGTTCGATGCGACCTCCGGGAAACTCCCAATAGCCCTCCAGCGGCTTGCCGGGCGGACGCCGCCCGATCAGGAAAAGGTCACTCTCCGCGACGATGGCGATCGCCACTTCAGCTGCAGCCACAGAGCACGCCCTCCAATCCGGGTCGGTCGCCTCGTCTCGCCTTACTCGCTGGGAATCTTGTCTAGTAGCCGTCCGGGCGAGCCCATGACATTGTAGCCGCCATCGACATGCAGCAACTCGGCGGTGATCCCGTTCGAAAGCTCGGACAGCATGAACGCGCCGACGCGCCCCACCTCTTGGTGGGTGATGTTGCGAGCCAACGGCGCCATGTTCTCGTACAGCGCCTCCATGCCTTTCGCTCCAACCGCTGAGCTGGCGAGAGTCTTCAGCGGTCCCGCACTAATCGCGTTGACGCGCACTCCTCGCGGGCCTAGATCGTGCGCCAAGTAGCGCACCGCAGCATCTAACGCCGCCTTGCAGATACCCATCACGTTGTATCCTGGAACGCAGCGTTCGCCGCCCAAGTAGGTCAGTGTGACAATTGACGACGACTCGCTCATCAGCTCTTTGACCGCGTTGGCAACGGCCAACAGACTATAGGCGCTGATCTCCATCGCCAGCTTGAAACCATCCCGGCTGGTTTCGATCGTATCACGCCTGAGATCCTCGAGCGTGGCAAAGGCGATCGAATGGAGCACGAAGTCGAGCTTTCCAAACTCCTCTGCGGCGCGCTGGGCGACGGCTTGGATGTCCGCATCTTGCTGGACGTCCATGGGTACCAAGAACCGCGCGCCCTCATATTGGTCTGTCAGCTTGGCGACCCGACGCCGGTTCTTCTGCCGTTGATCGTCCGGTTTGTCGGGTAAATGGCTGAATCCGCATTGCCCCCCCTGAGCCAGCACCTCTTGTGCGATCGACCAGGCGATCGATCGGTCGTTGGCCACACCCAAAATCAAACCGCACTTGCCGTCAAAGTTCCCCATATAACTATCGCTCCCTTCGGATGGCAGCTAAATCAAGCGTCCCATGAACCTCGCTCGAACAGTCTAGCCCTGATCCCCACCGACCAATAGGAGGTCGTGCAGCTTTTACGACTTCATGCTAGTCCACCAAACTCTGGCGAGTTCGGCTACGACTCTGGCGAGTTCGGCTACGCTCCAAATCAGCCGCTGGGCGTTAGCCCACGGTTTCCCCAACGAAACCGGCGCGTAGCGTCCGGGGAGGGTTTCCCCCTCTCTGGCCCTTCGGGCCGACTCTCCCCAAGGGGAGAGTGAGGAAAGACGAGATCACGCACCAACTTAAGCGACTCGGCAGAGATTGGAGTTGATCCACCCCGCGCTCTCCCAACCAAAACCGCCAGGCCCCTCGGAAGCGGTGAGCATGTAATCGTTTTGATGTCGTTTACAACCGACCGTCTCGTTTGATATGATGACATACCCGACCGGAATGTCGTACAAATGACACTACGGAGCCGCTCAGCGTGTAAAACGGCGATCGCCTCTGATATCGGATTGTGGACACAGGCCCGAGCTACGGAGACTGTGGCAAAATGACCATCGCCTCGACCGAAGAGCAGCTAGCCGGTCAGTTGCTGAGCTCTGCGGCAACGGCCGCTGACGAAGAGGAGTTCTTGGCCCACGCTTTTCGGGCCATCGCGGATCTGCGGGATTGCCGGGGGCTGGAGCTGGTCCGTTGTGAAGCGGGGCTCTGGGTAACTCGTCAGGGAGAATCGCCTACAGCACCTCAGGAAATCTTGGCCGACGCGCTGGATCGCGAGGCCCTCGCGGTGGCCGAGCAGTGGTTTGCTGTGCCGTTGGCGCCGGGCTCGAGCGGCAATGAGTTGCTGGCCGGCAAGATCGAGGCAGGTGATCCCAACTGGCTCGTCGGGACCGCAGCCATCCTAGCTCCCGCATTGCGAATCGTCCGCGAGCGCCAACGGGTCGGCAGCCGCGT
This sequence comes from Pirellulaceae bacterium, assembly GCA_965223305.1. Classification (GTDB taxonomy): domain Bacteria; phylum Planctomycetota; class Planctomycetia; order Pirellulales; family Pirellulaceae; genus CBDCWT01. The sequence continues at coordinate 139,722 of CBDCWT010000037.1, forward strand.
GGGGCGAATGGAGGCGATCCTGCAGATCGCAGCCCATTGGAACCAGACGCACCAAATGGAAGAGCTGCTGCAGGACATGGCGGAGGCTTCGACACGACTGCTGGCTGCCGAGCGGGCAAGTATCTTTCTCTGGGATGAGCAAGGCAAGACGCTCGTGGGAAGGCCGGCCCTCGGTGTGGAAGGCGATGAACTCCGCATACCTGATGACGCGGGGATTGTCGGCCAGGTCGTGCAGAGTGGAATGCCGCGGCGGGTCGGCAGCGAGGGTGGGCAACAGGAGATATTCCGGACAGTCGACAAGAAGCTAGGTTTCGCCACTCAGTCGCTACTCTGTGTGCCGCTGAAATCGGGCAGCGGCGAGATTCTGGGAGCCTTCGAGCTGATCAACAAAATCGCTGGCGACTTCACAGCGGAGGATGAAGAAGCGTTGATCGAGTTGGCAGAGCATGCGTCAACAGCCCTTGAGAACATGCAGCAGCGTGTTCAGTTGCTGCGGTTACGTGACCATATGGTGGACGAGGCCGCGCAAGGAGCTAGGCTACTGGGCCAGTGCGCGGCGGTCGAGGGACTTCGCTCAACCATCGAGCGAGTCGCCGATACCGACCTCGCCGTCCTGGTGCTGGGCGAGAATGGAACCGGCAAGGAAGTTGTCGCACGTCGAGTCCACTATTTGAGCGAGCGACGAAACGAACCCATGGTGGCCGTCAATTGTGCGGCGCTTCCCGAAAACCTGCTGGAAAGCGAACTGTTCGGCCACGAGCAAGGTGCGTTTACCGACGCTCGCGAAGCGCGAGCCGGCAAGTTCGAGTTGGCTGCCGGTGGAACGCTGTTTCTGGATGAGATCGGCGAGATGAGTTTGGGGGGGCAGGCCAAACTACTACGTGTGCTCGAAGACAAGACCGTCGTCCGTGTAGGTGGTTCTGTCTCGATCCACACGGACGCTCGCGTCATCGCCGCCACCAATCAAGACCTCACCCAGATGGTACGCGACAAGAAGTTCCGGGAAGACTTGTATTATCGACTGAATGTCGTCACGCTCGAAATCCCACCACTCCGCAGCCGAGGCAAGGACGTACTGCTGTTGGCCAAGCACTTCCTGGATGACTTCTCGGCCAAAGCCGGTCGCAAACCGCTCAAACTGACCGCGGCCGCCAAGCGGCGGCTGCGCAGTCATAGCTGGCCTGGCAACGTTCGCGAGCTTCGGAATCTGATGGAACGACTGGCGTACCTCGCTACCGGCACCAAGATCGACGCCGACGATTTGGCGTTTATCCTGCCGCCACATGAAGGAAGCGATTCGGTGTTCGCAATGGATAAGACGCTGGCCGATGCAACCAAAGGTTTTCAGATACGTTACATCCGCAAGCAGATCGAACAGTCGGGCCAGAACATGACCGACGCCGCGGCGCGACTAGGTCTGCATCGATCCAATCTCTACCGTAAGATGCGGCAGCTTGGCATGGAGGAGGAACAATAGCTGCCCGCCGTCGTCCCTATCCAGTTACTGCACGATGAACTTGCAGCCGACATCGAAGTAGTATCCCACCGGCCGGCAACGCAGCACCTCTCCCACCACTTCGAAGGCGTCCCCCGACGGAGTCGGCAGTTGCAGCAGCAGGTACTCGGCGCTCACCGGATCCTGACACACGAGTCCGATACCGGTCTCAGAGATGTCTCGAGTTACGGAACGAGTCCGATAGCCGAGCGGCTGCAGAGAATCGTCCAGCGGTTGGATGTTAACCGGTAGAGTGACTTTCATCCGCGGCTCGGCACGGCGATCGGGGCCATCTAAGAAATACTCGCGAGCTAAGCGATTAACAAAGGACTTTAGCTCGCGAAGCGGGCCGATCTGTGGCGCTGTAGTGGAATTGGTTGACATGGTCTTCTCTCCTACCCCCCTGGCGCTTGGTATGTAGAGCAGCACCCATCTCAAGTATGGGTTACCGTTTGGGGGGCTGCGGCCAAGATTGCAGAATTGTCAATTTTCCGCGCGCCTGGCAGCCTGTTGATTTTCCCGACGGGCCGCCGCATTACAGGGATGTGATGCCAAATCAGCGACGTAAGTCGTTGATTCGCGAGCTCGAAGAACTTCTGTTCTGAGCTTGGTGAGGTTTGAAAAACGCCAAGATGGCGTTTTTCAACAGGCAGCTAGACGCGACGCGCGGTGGGCTGGTCGGTCGCTACGCTTCGTTTGGGACCGAGCGTCTCGGGCGGGTGAGCCAAAGGACGCCTTTTCGCCAGCGTTAGCTCATGGAACCTCAGGAATCGAAAAGACCGGTGGAAGCAGTGAGGGCAGCGATAGGCGAGGAGGCCGAACGCAAGTAAGGGTAGATGGCACAAGCGAATCCGATCCCGAACCACTTGAACATGGCTACACCAATTACAATTCCGGCCGAACATGACGTGCCCACGTTGTGAACTAGAACACCAACCAGCGCGAACTCTATCAAATAGTAAGTTAACAGAAAATATAGACAAGGTTGCTTTTCAAGAACGCTCTCCGGCGGCACACCCCCCGTTCGGGTGGTAATGACCACGTGCCTAGAGCCTTAAATTGTTGTGTTCTCATAGGTTAGGCACTGAACGGCGTCCTCCAAAGCGAATCGTCGAGGGAACTGCTGAGCCGGCGGGTAACCCGTAGGGTGAAAGAGAGACTCTCTGTCCCGCCCCTGATGCGGCGCGCAGGTCGACATTTCTTGACCTCCGAGGGGCGCCGATCCACAAGTCGTCTTCGATCTTCACCCTGCTGTCGGGCCGTGCCCTCGGCCAACGCTGGCCTGCGGCTTTGCCGTGGCCTCCGTATCTGCTTCGAAGCGGCCTCGAATCACGGTTCGATTTTGTTTTTTCGGCACGACCTGGGTGAGCCGCGTGAGCAAAGCTTTTAGTGGGGCATGATGCCGTTTTCGACACCTTGAACAGATAGCCGTGCCAGGGAGGTCGTGGCTCCCCCGACTGGAGGGGGCACCGATGAGAAGAGACTACTTGTGGATACTGCTAGCGCTGTTACTCGTGTTGTTTGTCTCCCCACAGCGAATAGCGGAGTTTCCCAAGATCGCGAATCGGCAGCTGCCGATGGCGTCTGGTGAGATGGCATCGGCGACGCGAATGGATGGTGGGTCGGAACTTGTTCCGGGTGGGGCACCGGGGTTGGACGGTCTGCATGAGAACTTCGGGCCAAACTGGCGGGCGCTCGCCGTGGCGCAGGTGGTCCACGCGGAGGAAAGGGGCGCGGAACAGCTTCCATCGGTGGCTGTTGCTCCGACAGAAGGCGGATCGGTTGCCACGGGTTCGAGTGCCCGCTGGGAAGTGCAGCAAGCGTGGGGTTCGGGCGATGTTCCTGTGGGTGGCTGGCGTTTCAGCGGCGGTATCAACTACTACGAGGCGAGCCGTTCGACTGGCGGCCCATTCCTCTTGTTTGAAGTTGGCGGCACTCGTCAAACCGCGGCACCCCAGTTGGCGGCTCTTCCACCTGGTCCTAGCGGCGCGCCGCGTTGGGAGTTGGACTCGTTGGGCCGCGAGGGTCTCGGAGGATCCTCTCGCGCCGGCGGTATTCCGGGCGGCGCCGCAGGAAACAACAGGGGCAGCCTGAGCGCGGCAACGGCTCCGGGAATTGGTACCTTTTCTGGTGCAGAGGGCGAAAGCTCGAGCACCCCGCCGGTCCCAGAACCGTCAGTGATCGCGGCCTTGGCAAGCCTGGGTGTCGTCGGTCTCTACTTGGCGTGGCGCCGCTGGCATCGCACGAACCAACGCTCTTGTTAGCCCGAATTATTCATGAGCGATCTGCTGCGAGGTCGTAAGTCCATCCGTGGCTTCGTCATGCTTCACAATTCTCCCTCGACGTATTGCTTCAATACGCCTGCGGAAGAATTGCTCGCCTCCTTGCCACGAACGTACTTACAACCTCTCGCGACGATCTTCATGAACAATCCGGGTTAGGGATCTTCGCGCATTGGCGGCGAACAGCCGCGCCGCGGGCCAACAGGGGGAACCCCAAGGCAGGAAGCGCTTGCGATTCCCCCTCTGCCGACGGTCTGCCGACAACCCGCGCAGCGGGTCGCCAACTCGTCGTAACCGGCAATGGAACGGAATCCGCTACGATTTGCCCAGCTGCCCGACTTGGTCGCCGATCCAATTTGGTCTCCCAGTTTCCACACGACTCGATTACAAAAGCGAAGGTAGACCTTGAAACAAACCTCTCGTCGAGATGTGGGGAGCGGGAAACCTAGACATGGATGTGAGTGTCACTAATAGTTGTCGGGATTCATTTCTCTCGGGAGACCAGAGACGCGGTCAGGCGTACTACGACGGGGACCTTGTTGTACTTGAGCACGTTTCAGCCAGCTCGGTTGCCGCGACCGTCAGAGGATCTTACGGCCAGCAGTACAACGTCACCGCCTCGATCGATAGGACCAGTGGACAAATCCTCGAGCTGGATTGCGACTGTCCGCGATTTGCTGACGGATTCAACTGCAAACATCTCTGGGCGACGCTCTTAGCCTGGGACGCAGAACCCGACCGGAGATCCAACGCCACGCAACGGCGAAGAGTCAAGCAAACTGCGGGAAGACGCTCAGCAGCGTGGAAGAGCCAAGTGAGGACACTCCAACTTCATGTGGCAGACGTTGCATCGCCTGATCGGTGGAGGCAAATTGACAACGGGATACAGCGACTCTGGTTTAGCCTCTGTCTGGCCGAGCAGGTTGGCGATTCCAAAGTGATACTGAGGCTATTCCAAAGCAGGATCAAGACAAACGGTGACTGGGGCAAGCCCCAGCGGAAGACGTTTCGACAAGACGATCTTCCGACTCTTTCCGATACGAACGAGCGGCAGATCCTCTCGTTGCTTGAACCGCATGATGAGGACGAGTTCTACCGATATTCCTATCACCGCCACAGCTCCGGCAGCTCCCTATTTACCATTCCTCAAGCGGTACAGGACTACGCTTTGGAGTTGCTAGCGGGTACTGGAAGATTTGTCTGGACGCTCCATGACGACCGTCATCTTGATGAGTTCCAAACGTTAGCGTGGGATGACGGGCCGCCTTGGTCTCTCACGACCGTACTGCAAAGGGCCAGCGAACCGAGCAAGCAAAAGCGGCTCGAACTGGTCCCGCTTCTTGTTCGCGATGATGAAACTCGTCCGCTCTCCGAAGTCGTGTACGCTTTCGGTAACGGGCTCGTGTTGTTCCAGCATCAGATCGGCCGACTGGTGCCCGAACACGCCTCCTGGATTCAAGGCTGGCAGAGCAACGGGATGATCCAGTTTCCTGACGATCAGTTGGATGGTTTCCTCTCGGAGTTCTCCCTACTGCCAAACGTCCCGGAGATCGTGTTCGACAAAGATCTTGAAGTCGAAGCGATCTCGCACCAGCCACCTCAACCCAAGCTGGTTGTCGAACAGCCAAGAGCCTTCGACTACAACCGGCTCCCCGTCAAGATCTTAATGAAGTACGACGATCACGAGCTAGACCTCGAATCGGACCGTCGTACTTTTTGGGACTCGGAACGGAGACGATGGCGCACACGGAACCTGGCGGCGGAGGAACAACTTGTCAATCAACTGAGATCAGTGCCCATCAAGTTCTCGCAGAATGCATACGAAACCGCTCTTACTGTCGACGCGAAGAAGCTCCCGGAGGTCGTCAGTCAATTAGCCACGGCGGGATGGGAAGTCGTGGCGCTCGGCAAGATCACACGATCCGCCAGCTCATTCGACATCCAAGTGACCAGTGAAACGGATTGGTTTGACCTTAAGGCAGACGTCGACTTCGGCGGTGTGACCGCATCGTTACCCACTCTTTTGGCGGCCGTCAGGCAACGCAGTCGGTACCTACTATTAGACGACGGGTCGCAGGGCATTCTGCCCGAAGAGTGGTTGGAAAAATACGCACAGCTAGCTGAGGCAGGGACCAACGATGGCGCTGCTGTCCGGTTTTCCAAATCGCAATCGCTGCTGCTCGACGCGCTGCTGTCGGAACGAGAGAACGTGACCGTTGACCGCGACTTCGTCAAGTACTGCAAGCAGCTCAAGGCGTTCCAAGGGGTCAAAGCCGTCAGAGAGCCGAGGAGTTTCCAAGGCAGCCTGCGGCCTTACCAACAAGACGGATTGGGGTGGCTCGGGTTCTTACGCAAGTTTGAATTCGGAGGATGCCTGGCCGACGACATGGGTTTGGGAAAAACGGTGCAAGTACTGGCAATGCTGCAGGCGCGGCGATCACGAAGACTGAAACAAAACGAGTCGCGATTGCCGTCCATTGCTGTTGTACCCAAGAGTCTTATCTTCAACTGGCTGGAGGAAGCCGCGCGGTTTACTCCGCGGCTTCGACTGGTGAACTACACAGGCTCAAGCCGCGCCGAGAAACTCACGCAACTGGCGGCCACCGACCTGCTAGTAACGACCTACGGCACACTCCGCAGGGACATCGGCCAACTGGCCGAGATCGCGTTTGACTACGCGATTCTGGATGAAGCTCAAGCGATCAAGAACGCCAAATCTCAGGCAGCAAAAGCTTGCCGTCTGTTGCAAGCAAACTTCCGGCTCGCCATGACGGGAACTCCGATTGAGAACCATCTTGGCGAGTTGTGGTCCCTCTTTGATTTCCTCAACCCGGGTATGCTCGGCCAAACTTCCACGTTTCAAAAACTGACGACCGCCCAGAACGGCGACGCGGAATCTCTTGACTGGTTAGGCCGCGCTCTTCGTCCGTTCATTCTGCGCCGCACCAAGCAGCAGGTGCTCAACGACCTGCCTGAAAAAACGGAGCAGACGCTGTACTGTGAAATGAACCCGAAACAGGCAAAACTCTATCGCGAGCTGCGGGACCACTATCGGGGGCACATTAGCAAGCAGGTCGAAAAACTCGGTCTCAAACGAGCAAAGATCCATGTCTTGGAGGCGCTGCTTCGCCTCCGTCAAGCTGCCTGCGACCCACGACTGATCGACGACAAACAGAAGGTCCAAGGGGCGAAGCTCGAACTCTTGTTGGAACAGCTCAGTGAGGTGATTGACGAAGGTCATAAAGCGCTGGTGTTCTCTCAATTCACCAGCTTGCTGGCGCTGGTACGGACCGCGTTCGATGAGCGCGGTTGGTCGTATGAGTACCTCGATGGCAAGACCCGAAAACGTGGCAAGAAGGTCCACCGATTTCAGGAGGATGACGCCTGCAAGTTATTTCTAATTAGCTTGAAGGCGGGTGGGCACGGACTTAACTTGACGGCGGCGGATTACGTTTTCATTCTGGATCCGTGGTGGAATCCCGCAGTCGAGGCCCAGGCGGTCGACCGCGCGCACCGCATCGGTCAATCTCGCCCTGTCATGGCCTACCGCATCATCTGCCGGAACACGGTCGAGGAGAAGATCCTTCAACTGCAGCAGTCTAAGCGCGATCTGGCTAACGCGGTGATCACGGCCAACCAGAGCTTGATCAAACGGCTGTCGGCCGACGACCTGCAAATGCTCTTCGAATAGTATGGACCACTGCGCCACACGTGTGCTTCATCCGCGAGCAGACGTCTGAGCTTATCTGTCAACGCTTGTAAATCCCGTCAAAAAAGGTGGAAGACAGGATCAACATGAAACAGGATTGAAGGAACGGCAACCAGCGGCGGGTTACCCCATCACACCCGCTGCAACAGTCGTGTAAGACGCTCGGGAGGGCGAGGCTCCTGCCGAGCCGAACGCCCATCAGAGTGCTGGTACGGTGTTGAACCGTGGGCTAACGCCCAGCGGCTGATGTTGCAGAATCACGGTTGCCGGCCATCCGGCTAATCCTGTAGATCCCGTCAAGAAAAGGCGGAAGACGGGATCAACATGATGAAACAGGATTGAAGGAACGGCAACCAGCGGCGGGTTACCCCATCACACCCGCTGCAACAGTCGTGTAAGACGCTCGGGAGGGCGAGGCTCCGGCCGAGCCGAACGCCCATCAGAGTGCTGGTTACGATGTTGAACCGTGGGCTAACGCCGGCGAACGCCCAGCGGCTGATGTTGTAGATCGCGGTGCCGGCCATCCGGTTGATCGTGTAGATTCTGCCGAAGTCATGGGGAGGGCGAGAAGCAGGAGCAGGAGACGGGAGCAGATCTGCTGCTGGGCGCGGCATAGCCGTTTAACTTGCTCGAAGAGCTCGGCGCGAGTACGATTCGTACGGCGGAACGGAGGCTCAATGTGCACCTGCCTCTCGAGCGGCCTGTTATCCGTCAGCTAGTATAATGGTGAGTGCACGTTTAGCGCAGCTCGCCGAGTCCACAGGACCAAATGCGACTCCAACCAAATAGAAAACGTCCATGCCCCGTGTGACGACAACTGACCCACTTGAATATGCAGAGTCGGACGGACGGCCGATGGGTGAGACCGATGCGCACCGGGACTGGATGATCCGCTTGTTGGACATCTTTCGGTGCCACTACCGTGACCAACAGGTCTACGTGGCCAGTGATTTGCTGGTCTATTACGAAGAGGGAAACCCCCGACGGTTCGTCGTGCCTGACTTGTTTGTCGTAAAAGACTGCGATCCAAGTCAGCGGCGCACGTTTAAGATCTGGGAGGAAGGCCACACGCCGAACTTCGTGATCGAGGTCACCTCCCGCAGTAGTCGGCGTGAAGACGAGCAATCCAAGCCTCGAATCTACAGCCAGATCGGAGTTGAGGAGTACATCCTCTACGATCCAACCGGTGAGTACCTCTCGCCGCCGCTGCAAGGATTTCGGCTGGACGATGAGGGCAGCTATCAGCGCATACCGGCCGGTACACAAAATGAAATCCTGTGCACCTCGTTAGGTGTCACATTTCAGCTCAGCGACGACCAGCTCGTGGTGCAGGACAGCCGAACCGGAGCGACCCTCTGCACGCACGCTGAAACTGAGCGTGCCGCACGCAAAGCGGCGCAAGCGGCGCATCAAGCAGCCGAGGCTCGTGCGGTAGAAATGGAAGCCGAGCTGCGGCAATTGCGTAAACGGCTCGAGTCCCGTGGCGGCGACGCTTGACCAGTCAGTCTGATGGTGAGTGCACGTTTAGCGCGGCTTGCCGAGTCCACAGGACCGGAATGTGACTCCAACCAAATAGAAGACGCCCATGCCCCGTGTGACAACAACTGACCCGCTTGAATACGCAGAGTCGGACGGACGGCCGATGGGAGAGACCGATGCGCACCGGGACTGGATGATCCGCTTGTTGGACATCTTTCGGTGCCGCTACCGTAACCAACAGGTCTACGTGGCCGGTGATTTGCTGGTCTATTACGAAGAGGGTAACCCCCGACGGTTCGTCGTGCCTGACTTGTTTGTCGTAAAAAACTGCGATCCAAGTCAACGGCGCACGTTTAAGATCTGGGAAGAAGACCGCACGCCGAACTTTGTGATCGAGGTCACCTCCCGCAGTAGTCGGCGTGAAGACGAGCAATCCAAGCCTCAAATCTACAGCCAGATCGGAGTTGAGGAGTACATCCTCTACGATCCAACCGGTGAGTACCTCTCGCCGCCGCTGCAAGGATTTCGGCTAGACGATGAGGGCAGTTATCAGCGCATACCGGCCGGCACACAAAATGAAATCCTGTGCCCCTCGTTAGATGTCACATTTCAGCTCAACGACGGCCAGCTCGTGGTGCAAGACAGCCGAACCGGAGCGATCCTCCGCACGCTCGCAGAAACGGCGCTGAGTGCGTACGAACAAGAGCGTGCTGCACGCGAAGCCGCGCAAGCGGCGCGTCAGGCTGCCGAGGCTCGTGCGGTAGAAATGGAAGCCGAGCTGCAGCGGTTGCGTAAACAGCTCGAGTCCCGCAGGGACGAGCGCGATGAATCTTCGGCTTGAGCTGTCCACCGGGCGAATTGCCTGGACGCAGTTTTCCTGCCGAGTAGAATCTGTACAGGCCACAGATCCTACTGAGCTCGTCCGCCGCCCCGTTATCTCGCTGGCAGCCCTTTTCATGACCGCCGCAGCGTCCGTTTCGATTCAAGCACGCTCAAGACCGCATCGAGCGGCAGCGACGATGATGTCCGGGAGTCGAGCGAAGGGGTGGTCACGCTTCATGTTCACTGCCGCGTGGCTCGCGATCGTCCTCTGCCTTACTCAGCCGACGGTCGCAACTTCGAAAGTAGATTTCGAATCCGAGATCGCACCCATTTTTTCTCAGCATTGCCTCCGTTGTCATTCTCCCGGCAACAAGAAAGGGGACATCTCACTTGCCACTAGTGAGGACCTGCGTCACAACGCCTATGTTGTGTCAGGTGACCCTGCCTCCAGCTACCTGATTGAGCTGATCCGCGGTGTGGACGGCGAGCCACCGCAGATGCCCAAGCAGGGCGCGGCCGTCTCCGCGGATCAAGTCGCATTGATCGAACGCTGGATTTCCGAGGGCGCAAGCTGGCCCCAAGACGTGATCGTTCGTGAACGGGCGAGAACCGACGCGTCGTGGTGGTCGCTGCAGCCCCTCTTGAGTGCTCCGTCTCCGGAAACCGGCGACCGACCTGCACAGCAGCCGGAAAACTCGATCGACCGCTTCGTCGATGCCCGCCTCGCGAAGCACGGTCTGACCGTCAATCCCGCGGCTGATCGCCGGACGCTCATTCGCCGAGCAACTTATGACCTGCTTGGTCTACCACCGACTCCGGAGCAAGTCGAAGCTTTCGTGAACAACCCCGATCCAGCTGCTTACGAACAGCTGATCGATCGACTCCTACAATCGCCACACTATGGTGAGCGGTGGGGTCGCCACTGGCTCGACGTAGTTCGATTCGGTGAGAGCAACGGCTACGAACGCAACTTCATCATCAACGATCTATGGCCGTTCCGCGACTACGTCATTAGCGCCATCAATAGCGATAGACCATTCGACCAGTTGATTCGCGAACATTTGGCCGGCGACGTCTTCGGCAAAGACCAGCCAAAAGTCGAAGTCGGTTCGGCGTTCCTAGTGGCAGGTCCCTTCGATGATGTCGGAAATCAGGACGTAGTCCAAGCAGCTCAGATACGGGCGAACACGATCGACGAGATCATCCGAGCAACCGGCGGCGCGTTTCTTGGGCTGACAATCGGCTGTGCCCGCTGCCACGACCACAAGTTCGATCCCATCCTGCAGCGGGACTACTACAGCTGGTACGCCACGTTTTCCGCTGTTCGACATGGTCGCCGGGTGGTGGCCACTGCGAAGGAAAAGTCAGCCCTCGCCGCGCGGCGCGAACCACTGGAAGCGCGGCGCGATCAGCTCGTCCAACAACGCGAGGCGCTCCGCGAAACAATCCTGACCCGTGCATTAACACAGTCAGCCCGGTATGAAGGGACCTGGACCCGCGAACGCTGCGATCCGCGCGGCACCGAGGAGAGCTTTGCGGCTGTGGAGGTAAACTACATTCGGTTGATTTCGGAAGGACGTCGTGACGCCCCCCAGGATGACCGTCGCTTTGATATTGACGAATTCGAGGTCTGGTCAGCTGAAGATCGACCGCGCAACGTCGCGCTGGCCTCCAACGGCGCCACCGCCAGCGGTGCCAGCCGCGAGATCGAAGACTTCCCAGGCGCATACGGTCCTCATCTTGCCATCGACGGCAAAACCGGAGCGCGTTTCCTCGGCAGAGCGGGCAGCTTAACCATCAAACTTCCGGCACAGACGCTGATTAACCGTGTCTTCTTTTCCACTGCGCGCGGCGAGGAGACTCCTGACCAACCTCAGTTTCAGGCATTGGCGGAATACCGAATCGAGATCTCCCAGGACGGCACGCACTGGATCGAAGTCGCGAATTCACACGACCGACAACCGCTGAATGAAGCTCACCGCACTCACCGCCTGATCAAGCTCGAAACGACACAAACAGAAGGGCAACAGTTCGCCGAGCTAGCCCGTCAGTTGGCTGCGGTGCGCCAGGATCTCGCACAGATCCCGGAGTTGCCCTCGGTTTGGGTCGGCACTCGAGCCCCCGAAGACGCTACCGGGCCGTTCCACGTGTTTGTGGGCGGCAATCCGCAGCTCCCAGGCGAGCGAGTCTTGCCAACAAGTCTTGGTGCGTTGTCTACCGTGTTCCCCGCTTACGAACTCGCGGCGGACGAACCGGAGGGAAATCGACGCCAATCGCTGGCCGACTGGATTGTACATCCCCAAAACCCACTCACTCCGCGTGTGCTGGCCAATCGGCTGTGGCATTATCACTTTGGCACGGGAATCGTCGACACTCCCAACGACTTTGGTTATATGGGGACAAGACCAACGCATCCCGAGCTGCTCGACTGGCTGGCGAAGCAGATACACCGGCATAGCTGGCGGCTGAAACCACTGCACAAGCTGATCATGATGTCGAAGACCTACCGCCAATCGAGTGAATTCCAAGCTGCAGCGGCCAAGATTGACGGCGATGCGCGATTGCTGTGGAGGTTTCCACCCAGGCGGCTATCCGCCGAAGAAATTCGCGATACGATGCTGTCGGTTGCCGGGAAGTTGGACACCAGGATGGGTGGTCCAGGGTTCCGCCTCTACGAGTTCCTGCAAGACAACGTAGCCACTTACAAACCGCTGGACAGGCACGGACCCGAGACGTATCGGCGCGCGGTCTACCACCAAAACGCTCGTGCATCGGTACTCGACTTGATGACCGATTTCGATCAACCGGACTGCGCCTTTTCAGCGCCCAAGCGATCCCAGACCACGACGCCGCTACAAGCACTTACGATGTTGAATCACAGTTTCACGATCGAGATGGCGCGCCGCCTGGCCGAGCGGCTGCAACGAGATGTGGGTGATGACGTCAACCATCAAATCATCCGAGCTTTTCAACTTTGCTTTTCGCGACATCCGACGGAAACTGAGACCAGCCGCTGCGCAGCGTTGATCGAGGCGAATGGAATGCCGGCGTTGTGCCGTGTACTCTTGAATACCAGTGAGTTGATCTATCTGCACTAGCTGGGTCTTATCTCACGATTGAACAAACTTGTGGGACATCCACCTCACCCTCCCGCGCGCGGGAGGGTCGGACGCGTAGCGTCCGGGAGGGTTGCCTGGGAGTGATCGCCACTCGCGTAACCCCTCTCCGGCCCTTCGGGCCGACTCTCCCCAAGGGGAGAGTGAAGAGACGAAATCACACTCATGATTAGACAAACCAGCGGGCATCAACGTTACCCTCCCGCGCGCGGGAGGGTCGGACGCGATAGCGTCCGGGGAGGGTTGCCTGGGAGTGATCGCCACTCGCGTAACCCCTCTCCGGCTCTTCGGGCCGACTCTCCCCATGGGGAGAGTGAAGAGACGAAATCACACTCATGATTAGACAAACCAGCGGGCATCAACGTTACCCTCCCGCGCGCGGGAGGGTCGGACGCGATAGCGTCCGGGGAGGGTCGCCCGGGAGTGATCGCCACTCGCGTAACCCCTCTCCGGCCCTGCGGGCCGACTCTCCCCGAGGGGAGAGTGAAGAAACATGAATCACGCACTAACTTAGAAGCTGCACGACCTCCTGAGGAGATACCAGTTGCACCACGTGCTCGGCTCTCTTACACGACGAAAGTTTCTTGGCAACGTCTACACGGGCTTGGCGGGTATTGGGTTGCTGCAACTACTCGACAGCCAAGCCACTGCCACGAACACCGGCTGGCAACCTGGCTGCGGCATGACCCATCATCCGGCCAAGGCTCAACGCGCGTTGCAGATCTTCTGTCCTGGCGCGGCTTCTCACATGGATCTTTGGGAGCACAAGCCCGCGCTCGAGAGATGGCACGGCACTCCGATACCTGGGGAGGAAGAGCTCGTGTCCTTCCAAGGAAAAAATGGCAACTTGATGAAGAGTCCTTGGCCATTCGCTGCGGCGGGCGAGTGTGGCAAACGAATCACGACGCTTCTGCCGAACATCGCGCGGCATGTCGACCGGATTGCTTTTATTCACTCGATGCACAGCAAGACCAACACGCACGGTCCCGGCAATGTCCTGATGAACACCGGTCACGCTACCGAGGGGTTTCCCAGCGCCGGCGCATGGGTCAGCTATGCACTGGGCAGTGAAAATGAGAACCTCCCCACCTACGTCGCGACTCCGGATATTCGTGGCGAACCTCCGAACGGAAAAGCCAACTGGTCGAACGGTTTCTTGCCAGCCCGGCACCAAGCAATCGTGATGAGCGATCAGACGCCGATTCGCAATCTGGCTCGGCCGAGAGGGATTTCCGCCGCCGAGGAGGTCGCGTCTCGCCGGTTGCTGGCGCAGCTGAACGGGGACTTTGCCGCGGCACATCCAGCGGAAACCGATCTGCAGGCGCGTGTCGCTGCCTACGAACTGGCCGCCAAGATGCAGTTGTCGGCGCCGCAGGTTTCTGATTTGACGCGCGAATCGGCGGCCACTCACAAAGCCTACGGAACGCAGGACAGCAATCGCCTCAAGGCAGCCTATGCGCGCAACTGCCTGCTTTCCCGGCGGCTGCTTGAACGGGGCGTTCGCTATGTGAGCCTGTATTGCGCATCGCGGGCATCAGGAGTGGACGGGCTGCTTAACTGGGATGCACACAAGACACTCAAGTCTGACTACGAGAGGCACTGCCCTATCTTTGATCAACCGACCGCGGCCCTGCTGACCGATTTACAGCGCCGCGGCTTGCTCGAAGATACTC
>CBDCWT010000038.1:0-62604 GCA_965223305.1 Pirellulaceae bacterium
CGACGAGATCGGAGCTAACTGGGGACGAACCCCTGCGGGCAGCCGCTGGCTGGCCAAGGCGATCCGCTCGCTCACGATTTGGCGATCCACATAGATGTCCGTGCCCCAATCGAACTCGACGTAGATCACCGAGACGCCGACGCCGGATGAACTCCGCACTGCCTGGACGCCGGTCGCCCCATTGAGGGCTGTCTCGAGGGGGAAAGAGATGAGCGTTTCGACCTCTTCTGGGGCCATGCCTGGAGCTTCAGTCATGACGACCACGCGAGGTCGGTTTAGGTCCGGGAACACGTCGATCGGTAGCCGGTAGGTGTGCCAACCGCCGTATCCCAGCACAAACAACGCCAGCGCCGCGACCAGCATTCGATTGCGGAGCGCAAAGCGAATCACGCCGTTTAAGACGACTGACAACATCAGATCGGTCCCCGGCCTAGTGGCTATGTCCAGCGTGGGCATCGATGCCGCCGCCAGTCTTGTTCTTTAACGCCAAGTGCATTTGGTATGCACCCGACATGGCGACGGTCGTGCCGATCAACTTGGCGCTGTTTTCCAGTACGGCAACGTCCTTGTCACGATAGAGCACGTGGACAGCGATACGATCGAAGTGGTCTTGATTCTGTTGAAAAACGAACGCTTCGGCTCCTTCCTCCACGACCGCATCGACCGGTAAGACAAGCTGATTCTCCCACGGTTCCGCCGTCGGCACGTTCACCTCCAACCTCTGCCCGGGACGGTACTTCCATGCGATGAAATTGTGTCCGTCGTGCCGGTCGTTTCTCACTAGTTGATTTCGGAGAGTCAAGTAGAACCTCAAGGCCCGAGTTTCGTCGTCTACATGGTCGGCGACGTAAACGACTTGCAACTGCTCCGGCTCGCCTTGGCCGCCCTCTTCACCGACCGACGAAACTTCAACCGTCCAACCTGCCTGGGCGGCTTGAGTCAGGCGTTGAGCATCGTCCTCGAAAGCTTGTCCCTCGACGTAGAGCAGACAATGGTCGGCGAGCATACCGAGTGGGGTCCCGACGATGACATGCTGGCCCCGCCGGACGTTGATCTTTTGTACGTGATAGACATGTTCGACGTCTTGGTGGTCCGTTTCGTCTATGAACTGAGGGGCGACCACGGTCAACGTTTGCAACAGCTGCCTCGTCCGGAGGATCTGGTCGATTTGCTCTTCCGAAAGTCCATGCAACAGCAGGCCTTGTCGCTGGGCGTGAAACGCCGCCGCAGTTTTTTGTTGTTCGTATCGCTGTTCGAGCACACGGCGACCGGCGATCACGCCCTGCCCTGCAGACTCGAGCCGGGCGATCTCAGCTTGAACGACATCCAGTTCTTGAGCGGACTGCAGAAAAGTCCGCTGGGCGGTTACTAGGTCTTCGTGTGTTAGCCGCAGCGTGAACAGCGATTGTCCTGGTTGAATCGCCTCGCCCTCGATCGGGTAGACCCTTGTCACAACTCCGGTGAACGGTGCGGTAATCTCGACCTGGGAGCGTCCTGGACGTTCAACGACGATCGCCGGCACTGCGACCTTGCGGACGAAAGTCGTGGCTTTGACGATGCCAGTTCGAAGCCCGATGTTCTTCCACGCCGCCGCACTCAGTTCGATGGCGCTGGCGTCGTCGTGTCCTTCGTGTTGCCGTGTGTTCGCGGGTGGATGCGAGTGGCCGGTAGAATCATGCGAGTGATCGTGGCGATCATGCCCTGTGTTATCATGCCCTGTGTTCGTGTTCGCCGATGCCGACGAGTGCAGGCCGCGTTGGACGAGCGGCAGCCAACTGGCGCGCGTCAGAACTGCCGCGACTAGCACGACGATTATGGCGCCGATCACGAGCATCGGAGTCAGTATCGCCCCCCTTTGCTCGGAAGTTCTCCCGCTGGGTTTCATCGCTTGATCTCCTGAAACGAGTATCAAATAGAGAAGGCGACCTGACAGATCTGCCTTCTGCCTGCCTCGCGTCTAATGCCGCGTGCCGTCTCGGTCGTTTCAAGCGAACCGGTTCAAATCAGCATGATTTGAAGTTGCAGATAGGTGGGTGGGTCCAAGCGACAACTCCAGGCGAACTCTCCGCAATCATTGGCTTTTCTGACCGTCGGGTCAACGGCAGATTGGCCCGATCGCGGCTCCCGAGGTACAACCTTGCGGTTACAAACCCCGAGCCGCACTTTTAGCCCGAATTATTCATGAAGATCGTGGCGAGAGGTTGTAAGTACGTTCGTGGCAAGGAAGGCGAGCAATTCTTCCGCAGGCGTATTGAAGCAATACGTCGAGGGAGAATTGTGAAGCATGACGAAGCCACAGATGGACTTACGACCTCGCAGCAGATCGCTCATGAATAATTCGGGTTAGAGTGGCGCTCTTGGCTCAATCGTAGCCGCGAAGCCGTAAGCGAGGGAATCACCTGGGTTGGTACACGAACTCCCCCTCGCTCACGCTTCGGGTTCCGAAAAACGCGGCGAAGTTGACATCTTGTCCCTGCCAGACGCTGGACGTCGCTACCGCACTCGGGATCCAGTGACGTGCGGCCTCGTCCATCGTCTCTTGCTAGTTCCGCGGGTCCGCCTCCAGGCTATCCTTAAGCAGGAGGCCGTCGATCTCCAACTTTGCAGCCCAGAGTTCGCCGAGTGCTTCGAGGTAAGCCAGGCTAGTTTGCGAGTAACTGGTTTGGGCGGTCAACAGCTCCAGATAAGCGACTTCACCGAGTTCGTATCTCTGCCCAATGATATCGAGCGCTGCCTGAGCGTTGTCCAGGATACCGTCCGGCTGAGAGTAATCGGCAACTTGGTTGTGTGCGATCTGGTACTGTTGGAAGACCGTCGCCAGCCGTCGTTGCAAACTTAGTTCGACACGTGCCACGGCATGAGTTGCCGAGACGAGTTCCGCTTCCGCTTGGCGGATGCCACCTTGGTTCCGGTTGAGCCATGGCAAGGGCAGCGCAACCTGAAGGGCGGCGTTACTACTCCCGGTCCCATTGTCGCTCTGCAAAATCCCCTGTACTTCGAGGTCAGGGATCGGCTCGGCGCGGGCACGCTGCACCGCCTGTTGGGCCCTACGCAGGTCGGCATGGGCTGCCGCAAGTTCCGGGCTGGCACTTAGAAGCTGTTGGCGGGTTACCTGTTCGTCGATCTGGAAGGCAACTCCGTCTAATTGACCCACTAGTGGTTGTGGAGGGATCTGCGGTGTTCCAAGCACGGACCCCAACCGTGACCACGCCGCGACGTACTGAGTTCTTGCATTCCTGTTCAACAGCTGTGCCATCTGGAGCGTGCCGTGGGCTCGTATCACATCTACATCGCTGACATCGCCAATTGTCAACAGGCTCTTGGCCGTGCGGACCGCATCGCCGGCGATGTCGACCAGCCGCTGAGTCACTTCGTTGCGTCTTTGCGAAATGAGCACTTCGTAGTAGCCCAAGCGAACATCTGTCAGCACACGTTGTTCTTGTGCCGCCCAAAGCTGCTCGGCCTTGAGGACCTCGTGATCGACGATCGCCCGGTTCAAGCGAAGTTTGCCGCCGCGGACGATTTCCTGTCCGAGGTAGACCCCATGTTGTTCGGCCAAACCGCCGCTGCCGAGTTGTTGTCCCGAGTAGCCGATCATGGTGTTCGGCGGTAACCCGACCTGCAACCATCTGCCGCGCACCGCATCGACATTGGCCCGTGCCTCAGCCAGCGACGGGTTGTTGACCAGTGCCAGCTGTTCGAGTCGACTCAAGGTCAGCGGCCCATCCCCTAGAACAAAGGGTGCCGGCCCAGCTCGCATAGTCTCAGATTGAGCGGCAATTGCGGCAGAGAGCAGGATCAGAAAGGTCGAGGCTGCGGGCAACCGTCGAGACATAGAGAAGAACTCGAGAGCAACGAGACGATGACCTGTTCGGTATCGTCCAACCAGCTAGCGGGTCTTGAGCCCGGCGTCGCCAGCGATTTGCCATGCCTGCTGCCATTGCTAGCAGGAGGATCAGCAGGACCCGTGCCCAAAGAGGTCGTGCAGCTCTGAGTTAGCGCGTGATCTCGTCTTTCCTCACTCTCCCCTCGGGGAGAGTCGGCCCGAAGGGCCGGAGAGGGGGGCCAAGCCTCGGGGCGATCACTCTCGGGCAGCCCTCCCCGGACGCTATCGCGTCCGACCCCTCCCGCGCGCGGGAGGGTGAGGATGTCCCGCTGTTTGGCACGAAAAAAGCCCTCTGGTCGCAACGACACAGAGGGCTTTTTGTGGTGAATAAATCCCGGCGATACCTACTTTCACGCTTTTGGCACTATCATCGGCTCACAGTGCTTAACTACTGTGTTCGGGATGGGAACAGGTGTTTCCACTGCAATATGTTCACCGGGAAGAGGCGCGCCCGCTGGTGAAGGCGGGACGCGCCTGGTGGTCGAGTTGAAGTAGATGGCTGTCTTGAACGCGCGCGAGAGTGCTGGATATAAGTGGTCAAGCATTCGCCCATTAGTACCGGTTAGCTAAACCCATTACTGAGCTTACACATCCGGCCTATCAACCTGGTCGTCTTCCAGGGGGCTCTCGCGTCAATGCGCTTACGAAACCTTATCTTGGAGCGGGCTTCACGCTTAGATGCTTTCAGCGTTTATCCTTTCCGTAGTTAGCTATCCAGCCGTGCCGCTAGCGCGACAACTGGGACACCAGAGCTACGTCCTTCCAAATCCTCTCGTACTAAAGAAGAATCTCCTCAAGTTTCGTACGCCCACGGCAGATAGGGACCGACCTGTCTCACGACGGTCTGAACCCAGCTCACGTACCACTTTCATTGGCGAACAGCCAAACCCTTGGGAGCTTCTTCACCCCCAGGATGTGATGAGCCGACATCGAGGTGCCAAACCGCCACGCCGCTGTGGACGCTCGGTGGCGATAAGCCTGTTATCCCCGGAGTACCTTTTATCTGATGAGCGATGACCCTTCCATACGGAATCACCGGATCACTAAGACCTGCTTTCGCATCTGCTCGACTGATGAGTCTCGCAGTTAAGCACCCTTCTACCTTTGCGCTCTACGCCTGATTGCCAACCAGGCTGAGGGTACCTTTGTACTCCTCCGTTACACTTTGGGAGGAGACCGCCCCAGTCAAACTGCCCAACTGACACTGTCCGTTGCCCGGATTCACGGGATCAACGTTAGAACTAAAGCATACCAAGGGTGGTATTTCAAGGATGGCTAACTTACGGCTGGCGCCGCAAGATCACAGCCTCCCACCTATCCTACACAAGATAGACCTCAGCCCAATATCAGCCTGCAGTAAAGGTTCACGGGGTCTTTCCGTCTAACCGCGGGTACGTGGCATCTTCACCACGACTACAATTTCACCGGGTCGGTGGTTGAGACAGTGCTCCTGTCGTTACGCCTTTCATGCAGGTCGGAACTTACCCGACAAGGAACTTCGCTACCTTAGGACCGTCATAGTTACGGCCGCCGTTTACCGGGGCTTCGGTCGAGAGCTTCTCCCCCCACCCTCATCCTCACCCTAAAGGGGGAGGACAGGGGAGGGGGGATAACCCGCTTCCTTAACCTACCGGCACCGGGCAGGCGTCAGACTCTATACATCCACTTGCGTGTTAGCAGAGTCCTGTGTTTTTGATAAACAGTCGCAGGAGCCGATTTACTGTGGCCCCCAGCAGCTTGCACCACCGAGGGCACCCCTTATCGCGAACTTACGGGGCCATTTTGCAGAGTTCCTTAACCACCGTTCTCCCGAGCGCCTTAGACTTCTCGTCTCGCCTACCTGTGTCAGTTTTAGTACGGTCACTGGTGCTTCAACCCTTAGAAGCTTTTCTTGGACGTGCTTCAAATGACTTAGAGATCTTAATTGCTCTCGGTCCCCTCACTCGGCTTGCGTGGACGGATTTTCCTATCCCACCACCGCTTGAGGGTCCACGGACATTTCTAGTCGTACCGCTCACTATTCACACGCCGTCCCTCCATCGGTCCACACCCGTGGCGCAGGAATATTAACCTGCTATCCATCGTCTACGCCTTTCGGCCTCGACTAAGGTACCGGCTAACCCTGGGCGGAATTACCTTCCCCAGGAAACCTTAGGCTTTCGGCGAGCAGGATTCTCACCTGCTTTATCGTTACTCATTCCGGCATAATCACCTGTACGCCCCGACACCGCTCCTTTCGGTACGGCTTGTATCTGACGTACAGCGCTCTCCTACCGCACAGCTCTCCCGAAGGATCACTGTACCCGCGGTTTCGGTGTCATGCTTACTCCCGTTCATTATTGGCGCAGGACTGCTCGACCAGTAAGCTGTTACGCACTTTTTAAATGGTGGCTGCTTCTAAGCCAACATCCTGGCTGTCTCAGCAATCCAACTTCCTTAGTGACTGAGCATGACTTCGGGACCTTAACCGACGGTCTGGGTTGTTTCCCTCTCGACCACGCAGCTTATCCCACGTGGACTGACTCCCGAGATAGTCGTTCCGGTATTCGGAGTTTGGTTCAGTGGGGTACCCTGGAAAGGGCCCCCATCCAATTCAGTATCTCTACCCCCGGAACGTAGTGGCTCGAGGCTAGCCCTAAAGCTATTTCGGAGAGAACGAGCTATCTCTGCGTTTGATTAGACTTTCACTCCTCCCCACAGGTCATCTCCTCGGTTTTCAACCCAAGTGAGTTCGGGCCTCCACGCAGTTTAACCCGCGCTTCACCCTGCCCATGGGTAGATCACGCAGTTTCGCGTCTACCTCCGCCGACTTCGTCGCGCTATTAACACTCGGTTTCCCTATGGCTACAGCCCGTCAGGCCTTAACCTTGCCGCCGAAGGTAACTCGCCGGATCATTATGCAAAAGGCACGCCGTCACACCTTGTCCGAAAGGACCATAGTGCTCCGACCGCTTGTAGGCACATGGTTTCAGGTTCACTATCCTCCCCTAAAAGGGGTTCTTCTCATCTTTCAGTCGCCCTACTGAGTTCACTATCGGTTATCGGAGAGTATTTAGCCTTACGGGATGGTCCCCGTAGATTCAGTCGGGGTTCCACGTGACCCGACCTACTCAGGTACCTCTCGGGAGCCAGTTCTAATGTCGCGTACGGGACTGTCACCCTCTCTGGTGGGCGTTTCCACACCCTTCCGCTACTAGACTGCTTTGTAACTCCCATGTGAAAGGCCCTACAACCCCGCAGGGGAAAACCCCCACGGTTTGGGCTGTTCCGCGTTCGCTCGCCGCTACTTACGGAATCGATTTTTCTTTCTTTTCCACCGGTTACTTAGATGTTTCAGTTCACCGGGTTTGCCCCCACACGCCTATGTATTCAGCGTAGGGACTATTCGGGAATCCCAGGATCAACGCTCGTTTGTCAACTCCCCCGGGCTTATCGCAGACTTCCACGCCCTTCATCGCCTTCCGATACCAAGACATCCCCCATGCGCCCTTAATAGCTTGACCACTTAAATCCAAAACTCTCTCGAGATCCAGATCCCAGCCAGCCAAAACCGCCGACTCGCGCCGACACCTCTGACCGGCGTGGTCATCGCTTATATCCGTAACGATTCTTCACGTCTCTTCGCGCTATTCAAGAACATTTTGTGTGGAAGCAAAGAACAACGCCGACCAGTCCCGCCTAAACGGATCCCGCCAACGCCTTCCTCGCCTCCGCGAAGATGCCATCTACCTTCTCAACCAAATTGTCAAAGAACTTCCAGCCCGACTGCATCGAGCTGCCTGTCATTGAAAGACAGGAGCCTGATTCCCCACCAAAGGTTCACTTCGTGGAACCAGCCTCCAGTCCTTCAACACCGCCAGCTGCCCAAGAGCAGCCAACCCCTTTTCTCCTCCTTGCACGCCACAAGGGCATTGGGGAAACCACAAAACTTATAGCGATCTGCGTTGGCTGTCAATGGGGCCATGGCACGCTCGCAGACGCAGAATCCGGCAGTCGGTAAAGCCACCGCGACCGCCCTGCCCAAAGGGACACAGCCAAGGGTTATCGCGCTCGGAGGTCGTGCCGCTTTTACGCTTCAGGCAGTCCGCCAAACTCTGGCGAGTTCGGCTACGCTGGCGAGTTCGGCTACGGTGGAAATCAGCCGCTGGGCGTTAGCCCACGGTTTCAACAAACCGGATGCTAACCCGAATTACTCATGAGCGATCTGCCGCGAGGTCGTAAGTCCATCCGTGGCTTCGTCATGCTTCACAGTTCTCCCTCGACGTATTGCTTCAATACGCCTGCGGAAGAATTGCTCGCTTTCCTTGCCACGAACGTACTTACAACCTCTCGCGACGATCTTCATGAATAATCCGGGCTAACGCGTTCCGGCTGATGGTCGTCCTTCGGGCCGACTCTCCCCGAGGGGAGAGTGAAGAGAGACGAAATCACGCACTATGTTAGCAGCGGCGCCTCCGCCACGGCGGGGAAAAAGATGCGCCCACGGATGCTCCTGGCGCCGCCCACGCCCGGTCTCAACGAGCCCAGCAACGCCGCGAGCTGCGAGTGGAGACGAGCGGGCTCGAACCGCCAACCCCCGGCTTGCAAAGCCGGTGCTCTCCCAATTGAGCTACGTCCCCCAGCCGTGAAGGGCGAAGCGGCGGACGTGGCGAGGGTCTAGGAGGAAGGTCGTCCTCCGCATCCGACGCGCTGTCTATCCGCTCGCTAACCCACCTCACCCAACGCCGTAAAGGACTTTTCAACTCAACGCCCAACGCTATCCGGTGGTAGCCGAACTCGCTAGAGTTCGGCGGAACCCCGATTCGTCCAAATTCTGGCGAATTCGGCTACAGAAAGCATTCTGACGAATTCGGCTACTGACAAGTCCTTAACGGTGTTGCCTCTCACCCCAAAAGTGGGCGTACATGGATTCGAACCATGGACCTCGTCGTTATCAGCGACGCGCTCTAACCAACTGAGCTATACGCCCCCTCCACAGAAACGGCGATCGGTTGACCACTGCTTTTTCGGCCAAATCGCCCGATACCCCCCCGCCAATCGCGGAGAACTATTCTAGGCTCGCCCCGAGCGGTGTCAAACACGGGAGCCCCGTCACAGAACCTGTCATCGGTGATTCGTAGCCGCAGCCTGAAGTTCGCGCGCGAGCCAAACCTCGACGAACTCTCGGCGATCGGTTGACCACTCACAATCGGAAAAACTTACCCATTTTCATCATGCCGCTGATCGCGTTTGGCCGAAGAGTGACACGACGGCTCCTGCCCCCCCAATCTCACCATCCAGGGATGATCCATGTGCTACCGATCGTTTACCCGTTGCCTCGGCGGGCTGATCCTATCGCTTGCCTTGCTGAGTGCAGCAACTGCTGCCAAACCGACTGCACAACAGGCGCTCAAGCTCAAGCCCGTTCAGGACGGTGTCGAATACGACCAACCTTCCACCGACGAGTTGGCCAAATGCAAGGTGACAGCCCTTCGCGAAAAAGGGCTGTCCGGCTGGGCCGTGGTCGGAGAAGCCAATCAAATGCTGCGTCGCTTCGTGGACAGCAACGCTGACAATCGGATCGACCAATGGAGCTACTTTATCAACGGAATCGAAGTCTACCGCGACATCGATTCCGACTTCAACGGGAAGGCAGAACAATACCGTTGGTTGGGAATCGCAGGATCCCGCTGGGGGTTGGACGACGACGAAGATGGCCGGATCGATCGCTGGAAGGCGATCTCTCCCGAAGAGGTGACCGCGGAGGTCGTCGCCGCGCTGCGCACGCGTGATGAAGCTCGCTATCGCTTGATCCTGCTGACCGAGAACGAGTTGAAATCGCTGGCTCTCGGCGCCGACCAGACGCGCGACCTGAAGCAGCGGATCACCAAAGCCCGGGGCGGGTTCAAGAACTTCTCCCGCCAACAGAAGCTCGTCAGTTCCAGCTCAAAATGGCTGCAGTTTGGCGCGACCCGGCCGGGTGTCGTGCCCGCCGGAACGGCTGGCTCGACCAAAGACCTCACGCTCTACGATCATGCCGCGGCAATCGTCGAAACAGGCGGGCGCCACGGCCAAGTCATTGTGGGTACTTTGGTCAAAATAGGAGGTGGCTGGCGCGTCATCGACCTACCGCGAGAGGAAGCGGCCGCCGGCCTGTTTTTCACTTCGATTACTGGTCAGGCCGACCAGCCCAACGACCACGAGGTCGGTCTGGATAAGCGGATGCAGGAACTGCTCCGCCAGCTCGAGGAGGTCGATCAGCAGCTCGAGAAGGCAGCCGGTGGCGATCAACTTGGGAAGCTGAATGCGGCACGGGCCGAGGTTCTCCGCAAGCTGGTCGAGCAGGCCACCGCGCCCGCGGATCGGGAGAACTGGGTGCGCCAGTTCGCGGACACGATCAGCGCCGCGGTCCAAACGGGTGAGTACCCAGATGGGATCCGCCAGCTGTCCGCGATGAGCAAAGAGCTGGCCCGTCAAAAGGCCTCCCCTGACCTGCTCGCCTATGTGCAGTTTCGCTATTTGACCGCCGAATACGGTCGCCAAGTACAGCAACCAAATGCCGACTTTGCCAAGATTCAGGAGAAGTGGTTGAAAGACCTGCAGGCCTTTGTCAGGCGATATTCCAAAGCCAGTGATGCTGCCGAAGCCATGCTGCAGCTGGCAATCGCGGAGGAGTTCGCCGGGAAGGAGGAGCAGGCGTCACGCTGGTATCAAAAGATCGTCACCGACTTCCCCGAGAGCCGGTTTGCGACCAAAGCGACGGGTGCTCGGCGGCGGCTCGAGGCAGTCGGAAAGCGGCTGTCGCTGCAAGGAAAAGGGCTCGACAACCGCAATGTCGACTTGACCGACTACCGTGGCCACGTCGTCTTATTGCACTATTGGGCGACATGGTGCGGGCCCTGCAAAGAGGACATGCAGAAGATCCGCCAACTGCAGGACAAGTTTGGGGCCAAGAAGTTTCTACCTGTGGGCATCAACGTGGATCACACCCAAGCCGATGCAGCCAGCTTTGTTCGTGCCCAGAAGATCAGCTGGCCGCAAATGCATGAAAGCGGCGGGCTCGACAGCCGGTTGGCCAACGAGTTGGGGGTGCTGACGCTGCCCACCATGCTGTTGTTGGACCGGCAGGGTAAGGTGGTCCGGCGCAACATCCACGCGGCTGAACTGGAGGCCGAAATCAAGAAGCTGCTGAAATGACCGGGGTCGGGCCGCGGGCCCGACTGGGTGACAGCGGCAGGCATTTGTAGTTTTTACACACCTCTTGGAAAGTCCCGACGCAGCTAGCTGCGGACTGAGCCGGGGCCATACTGTGCCTGGCGGTCGAAGTTCGTCTTGTTAGATGGCGACGCTCCCGCGGACTATGACTGCGCCCAGCGGGCTCGCCGGGCGCGTCGCGTTCCCGGTTGATTCGGCGATTGACGCGAGCTGCGCGTCGCGCCTGGCAAGTTTCTACTCCCTTGGCACGAGACTCGCTCAGAGTCCGGCACAACCTTCAGGACGGAACCTGCAAGGTCCGAATGGCTCTGGGAGTGCCGAATCAATGATGGACGCTAGCGACTCGACCGTGATCTGGTTGGTTCTTCTCTCTCAGGCGATTGGCATGACCAGTGTTGGCCTCGCACGGCTCAGCGAACGGTCCTCGCACGCCCTCGAATCGGCTGCGCAGGTGTTCTTTCTCCTTTCTCTGCTAGCTGTGGGCGTGACGACGCTGGTC
Source organism: Pirellulaceae bacterium (assembly GCA_965223305.1). Classification (GTDB taxonomy): domain Bacteria; phylum Planctomycetota; class Planctomycetia; order Pirellulales; family Pirellulaceae; genus CBDCWT01. The sequence continues at coordinate 11,580 of CBDCWT010000038.1, forward strand.
ACACTCTCCAGCGGCAGTGGCGCCTGGCTCATCACGGGTGCGACGTTGCCGATCATGGTCGTCGGCGCGACGATCGATCTCCGCTCGCAATCGGGTGCGGAGGCGATGTAGAGAAACGCCTCCCCCAACGCCGTGAAGGACCTCTTGTAGCCGAATTCGCCCAGAATTTGGACGAATCGGCAGTCCGCCAAACTCTGGCGAGTTCGGCTACACGGTTCATCCCAAAACCGGATGCTAACGCATTCCGGCTGATGGCCGTCCTCCCTGGAGTTGCGATTGGCTGTTCGCGAGAAAGTAGGCCGGAACAAGCGGTGGGAGAGCTCTGGCTTCACACTCCGTGAGCGCCGCGCTGTTCCGGCGACGCATCAAACCGGTGTTGCCGGAACGGCGCGGCGGGGGAAATCGTAGGCACAGGGATGGCTGCTGGCGCCGCTTGTTCCGGCCTACCCCTTCTTCACAAACCTGCGGACGCGTAGCGTCCGGGGAGGCCCCCCCCTCACCGCCCTTTGGGGTCCCCTCAGGCGCTGGGGTTTGGGTCAACATGGCCCGAGCCGCGGCGGCCGAATCTCTGCGAAGATCGTCAAAATCGAAAAAAACCTACCTTTCGGTATGACTGGAAACCGAAGGTAATTACCAGGCAGATTTGTAAGCGACCGAGGTTGCGCAGGGGGGCTCAGTTCGCAACCAACCGTGGCGTGGCCGATGCCATGTGACGGCTCCCCTCTGTCCGAATCCTCTGTCGTCGGCTGCCTCGCTCGAACGAGCGGCGTCATCACGAACGGCAAGATTCCCGCAGACTATTTCGTTGCTCAAGTCGCTCGGAGCCTGTACTTCGAGGCGAGCTGGTAACGGAAAGCGGACCCAAAGCGGACACGGATGTTTTCCTAGGAGGGGGAGCCATGCGACGTTTTTTGGTAGGTTTCGCGATTCTGGCAATCGCTGCCCCGTCGCCCCAATTGGTGTGGGCGTGCGACACGCAGATCGCTGAACAGATCGTGCAGAGCCTGGAGGCGGAGAAATCCAAAGGCAATCTGCGAGACTTCAACATCGAGCTGCACGTCGAGGAAGGAGCTGTCTATCTCTCCGGTTTCGTTGCCAACCAGCAACAGGAAAAGCTGGCGGTGCAAGCTGCTCGCAAAGCGAGTGGTGTGCAGCAGATCTTCAACTCGATCGAGGTCGTCGAGGCCAAGACCGACCCCGCACCACCGAATCCGATCAGGCCTGTGAGCGCCTCTTCGGCGACCGCTATCAAGGCGGCTGAGGCCGGCTGTGAGCCCCAAAAGAAGGAGCCCAAGTCGATCCTCACCCAGCTCAACAAGACCGACAGCAGTCGCCTGATGACGACTCGCAAGTCGGTGGAGCGGGCAGCCCCCCTGGCCAAGAGGGACCCGGTCGTCGTGCCAGCTTCTTCGCACCGAGAGGAGTCGCTGGAGGACGCCAAGCGGATCGCGACGGAGATCATTGATCAGTTTCGTGCAGCCAAACAGCAGGGGAAACTGAGGAAATTCGGCATCGATGTCGAAGTCGACCACGGAGTGGTTTGGCTGAAGGGCACCGTTTCCAACGCGGCGCATCAGCAGCTAGTGCTTGAAATCGCCCGCCGGGTATCCGGCGTCAAGCAGGTCGTCAACGACCTGACCATCAGTGAGCCTGCCACACTGTCGCGTCAGCCGTCGCAACACGACGACGCGATTGCCCAAGAGGTGGTACAGCAGCTCCAAGACTACAAGCAGAGCGGCAGACTGCGTGGGTTTGGAATCGATGTTCAGGTTGAAAGTGGATCGGTCTGGCTTTCTGGATACGTTGGGGATGCACGCCAGCAGAAGTTGGTGCTGGAGACGGCCCGACGGGTCGCTGGCGTCGAGGAGGTTGTCAACGACCTGGTCATTAGCGGTGGAAGCCAGCCGGAGCCGGCCGTGGCGGAGGCTGCCGAAGGCTACCTTCCCGTCCAGTACACACAGGGCGGTCCACAGACACCGCTAGCATTCGCTCCGGCTCAGGCGGTCAATCATCAGTCGACACTGCCGGGAACTACGCCAGTGCCAATGATGAGTGCTTCCGGTGGCGGCGTCGCCGCGGCTCGCTACGACCATCCGCGAATGCCCGGTTATGCATGGCCCAGCTACGCGGCCTATCCCAACTACGGAGCGGTTACCTATCCTCAGCAATACTCCGCCTCTGCCTGGCCGTACATCGGCCCCTTCTACCCCTATCCGCAAGTTCCTCTGGGCTGGCGGAAGGTGACTCTGGAGTGGGACGACGGGTGGTGGCAGCTGGACTTCAAGGACCGGCACCACCGGTAAAGCGGCTCGGCTGCAGCGATACGACAAAGTGGAAAAGTGTGATAGCGCTGGGGCCCTTGCGAGTTATGAGCTCGCAAGGGCCCTTTTCAAGTTGCAGGGGTCAGGTGGTTGGCTAGCGGTGCTGTCGAATTGACCGGCTCCCGATTGAGGCGAAAAGCGCAACAGCAGAACTTACGCTTTGCGCTTCCGATTGATGGAAACGTGCCGCAACGGCTTCAGGAGCCGCCAGAGGCTCGGCAGATTTGTCCTTGCTGTTGCGAATTCGTGCAGTCTGCGACCTGCCTAGAACGCGCCTTCGCGGGGCAGGGAATTCGCGGCAAATTCGGAATTACCCGCAAGTTCCCTGCAGTTTAACACGATATATAGGTCTAGCACCGTGGAGTGCTGGACCGCTCGTTTGGTGGTAGGTCCGGCCCAACAACGCCATTTTTCCGAGGAACTCTCTCATGTCTCCCAAGTCGGTAAACGCCGGGATCGCTGCCATGCTGGCCTGTTTGACCTTGAGCAGCGTGGGATGCGTTGGGATTACAACTGGGGCGACGTTGGGTGTTTTCAGTATTCCGATACCGATCAGCCCTTACTTGCAGAAAAAGCAGGAGGACAAATTCTGGATCGAAGAGCGGTACGATAACGTGCCAATTATGGGTCCGCTCACGGCGGGCGGTCCGGCAGTCGCGCAGGATCCTCCCAGCGACGACGAAGTGATGCGAGCGCTCGAGAAGGCGCGGCCGATCGAAGGGGGCATTCCGTTCCTCTACGAGCAACAGAGGAACAACGTGCGGATCGTCAAAGAGAAGATCGCGGACTACGTCGATCCCCCCCGGTTCGTGCCGCTGATCGGGCCCGCTCAGCTGCACCACGCCCACTACAAGTGCACGATCTACTTCACCGAACGCAAACGGGTGGGTTGGCCGGTGCCGCACACACTCACGGATGAGGATTCCATCGAAGTGATCTACATCGACCACAACCACTTCCACATGGTGGGCAACGTGGATCCGGGTGTCCACTCCAAGTACTCGCCGGCCGGCAGCGCAGCCAGCCCGGCGACTTTCTAGCTCGGCCTACTCACGAGCGGCTTCTCGCCAGGTTTCGAGGTTGTGACGCTAGCGGGTGCGGGCCGCAACAAACTCAGCCAGCTCGGCGAGGTGACTGCGGATGCTGGAATCGGGCAGGCAATCCAGCTGCTGGACGGCTCGGCGGATGTGTTCCTCGGCTTGTTGGCGCGTATAGTCGAGGGCCCCGAATTGCTCGAGGACCGGCGTCAGGCACTCGCGGCGTTGAGGCTCTGGGCCGTTGACGATATCCAAAATCTGCTCTTTTTGGGCCCGATCGGCCGCTGCCAGTGCGCGTATCAAGGGCAACGTCAACTTTTGCTGCTCCAGATCGGTGCCCAGCGATTTGCCCGTTGTCTGCTCGTCGCCAAACAGGTCCAGAACATCATCGACGATTTGAAAGGCGATGCCCAACTCGAGGCCGAATCGGGTCATCGCGTCGACGATCTCGTCACTCGCCAAGGCATAGTGCGCGCCCAACCGACAACTGCAGGCGCACAGCTCGGCAGTCTTCGCTGCGATGATCGACAGATACTCTTGTTCACTGAGTGTGAAATCGCCGCGGGTTCCCTTCTGCCTGAGCTCCCCTTCACAGACAATGTTCGTGGCGCGGCCAATCTGGCGGCAGGCCCAAGTCGATTCGAGAGTGCTGGCCAGGTAGAAGGCGTGGGTGAAGAGGAAGTCGCCCAGCAGCACGCTGGCCTTGTTGTCCCAGCGGGAATTGACCGTAGCTAAATGCCGCCTGGTTTCGGCTTCGTCCAGCACGTCGTCGTGGATCAGCGTGGCGGTATGAATCATCTCGACGACCGCCGCCAGCACCGTGTGCTCCTGGCGGACCGGGCCAATAGCCTTGGCAACCAGCAGCAGCAGGGCTGGGCGCAGCCGTTTGCCGCCCAGCAAGCAGCCGTGCTGGATCAGCTCGTTGACGTACGGGAAATCGCTGCGCAGTTCACGCCGCAGCAGCCGCTCGACGTCGTCCATCTCGTCCGAGACAGGGGCATACAGTTCCCCTACGTCGGCGTGACGGAGCGCCCGCCCGGCCGGCCCGATCCCGAGTATCTTACTCACCCTCGATCCCTCGCTACGCTTCCTGCCGTGTGTAATGGCCGCTACGACCACCCGATTTCTCTTCCAATCGAATCTCGCCGATGGTCATGTCGCGATCGACTGCTTTGCACATGTCGTATACCGTCAGAGCGGCCGTGGCGACGGCCGTCAACGCCTCCATCTCGACTCCGGTCTTGGCCGTCACCCGCGCGGTCGCCTCGATCGCCAGAGTGGTCGGGCCAATAAACTCGAAGGCCACCTCGACTCCGTCCAGCGGCAGGGAATGGCAAAGTGGGATCAGGTCTGCGGTTCGTTTGGCCCCCATGATTCCAGCTAGCCGTGCGACCTCCAACACGTCCCCTTTGGCCGAGCCCGGACCTCGTATCAGCTCCGCCGTGCGGGCAGCCATTTGCACCACTCCCCGGGCCCGCGCGGTGCGGGACGTGACCGGTTTCGCCGAGACATCGACCATCCGGCTAGCGCCCGAATCATCGAAATGCGTCAGTTCGTTCATGCCAGCTTAGCTTGCCTTCTCGATGATCCTGATGGAAACCGGCTGCATGTCCACAGAGTTTACCGGGCTTTCGACCGGGCGAGGAGGTGTGGTCGCGCTGAGAGCGAGCCGACGGTCAGCAGGTCGTCGGCGGGAATCGGCGAAAAGAAGGCCTGATTCCAGCGTGAAAGAAAATGGGAAGGGCGCCGGAGCCGGGAACGCCGGTCGCCCTCGCTGGCCGATTCATTCGACCGCCCCATCGGAATATGTCCGCCGTAGGGGTCCTGCTACAGCGGTTGTGCCCATCAGCGGCGCTGCCACCGCACAGTTGCGGCCGCGGGCTTATACGAGCTCTTTTTTCGCACCGATTAAGGTGCGCAGTCGTTCCGCCAACAGGTTGGCATCGAACGGCTTCTTGAACGTCTCGTTGATCGCGGAGCGGTCGAAGCTCATCGGGCTCCCGTCGTCCGGCAACAGGGCGATCAAGATCGTCTCGGTAAAATCAGTATTCTTTCGCAGGTTTTGGCAAATCTGCAGCGCTTCCACCTTACCGATCGAGAAATCCACGATGATACAATCGGGATGAAAACTCTCGGCTTGAATTCCCGCCTCAAAGCCACTGGCTGCCACGGCAACCTTAAACCGCTTTTCAGCTGGGAGTTCTCGCTTCAGGTTCTCGATCAGAACCTGGTCCTGGGCAACGATCAACACCTTGGCCATCGCCTCGTCTTCGAGGTCGCCCAAGGGCATGCCGTGCTCCTTCAGGAATTTGATAAGGTATTCGCGCGGGATGCGCCGGTCTTGGGATCCCGGGATCCGATATCCCTTTAGGCGGCCCGAGTCGAACCACTTGCTGACCGTGCGCGGCGCCACTTTACAGATCTTCGCGACCTGTCCAGTTGTGAAGACCTTCATCGCAGGCTCTCCATTACTCGCTCGTTGTTTCTGCTTGCGTCGCAGCAGCAAAGTGCCACTTCGACTGCCCCTTGCTCACGTCCGGTGACCCGAGGGCCACGCTTGCCGATTGCGGGAACCAGCTGACATCAACATCTGGGTCGGGGCTAAACTCGCTTCTTGTGGCTAAGGTCAGGTCCTTCTGATCCGCGCCTCACTACTCGTTACTTCGGCAAAGCAGACACTGGAGGATTGGTGAAAATCAGTAAAATAGAGAATCTGAGCTTGATCACTCCACTACCGATTCTCCACACAAGTCCCCTCAGTCGGTTTTGCAATCTTTCGGCGAGATACACCAAGTCGGGGCGAGGTGCGTGCAGAGAGCCAAGTGCCGCCGGGCCAACGGCATCGACTCAACGAGGGCGATGAACACCCTCGGCTTTGCTTCCCCCCTTGGGAGCGTCTGCGGCACAAGATGTCCGACCCACCGCGGAGCGGACACTTTGTAACAAACCCTCCGAATGTTAGTTTCGATTCAAATGAGGAGGATTCTTTAGAATCTTTCGCGACGAGAGTTGTTAGCGGTTAGCGTCAGCTGGTGGCTGATAACGATCGACCGTGGCAGAGGGACTTGGCTCAGCAGCGGACCTGTGGATCAGACTGTTCACGTTTAGTAGCAGAACGCGAACTCCGGCATTCTGGCCGCAAACGGTCGTTTAGATGGGCCCCGCAGGTGGCCGGCGGACGGTGAAGTCACCCGGTGTTTTGTAACCCGAAGCGTCAGTTTTGATATTGCGCTTTTGGCGGTTTGGCGGGCTGAGGGTGACGAATTTGACCCGGCTTTTCATAACCCGAAGCGTCAGCGAGGGGGAGGTGTTGGGGCGGCGAGGCTTTGGGTGAACTAGAAACTCTCTGAAATCACCGGCGCCCGTTTGAAATCGCACGTCGTTCCGGCGGGGCGACTCAGGCAGCGTCGTAATCTGCCGAATCGTCACGGTCGATAGCATCCTGGCTAATGCGACCATCTTCGCTAACGTCTTCGAAACGCACCGAGACCCGCTTGGACACACCGGACTCTTGCATCGTGACGCCATAGAGCGTCGTGGCCGCGGTCATCGTCTTTTTCGAGTGGGTCACCACCACGAACTTGGTCCAGCCAAGAAAGTCGTTCAGCACATCGATGAAGCGGCCCACGTTGGCCTCGTCGAATGGGGCGTCGACCTCATCCAGCACGCAGAAAGGGCTGGGCCGGTACTGGAAGATCGCCAGGAGCAGGGCGACTGCTGTCAGCGCCTTCTCGCCGCCGCTGAGGAGCGAGTTGTTGAAGGAGGGTTTACCGGGCGGGGTGGCGATGATGTCAATGCCAGCCTCGAGCACGTCGACGCCCTCCTCGAGCGCAAGATCGGCCCGGCCGCCACCGAACGACTTTCTGTAGAGCGTTTGGAAGTTCAATCGGATCGCTTCTAAGGTATCTTGGAAGACGCGTCGGCTGTCCGCGTTGATCTTGGTGATGATCCGCTCCAGCGACTCTTTCGCTTGCGTCAAGTCCTCGAACTGGCTCGACAAAGACGTGAATCGTTCGTCCAGCTCGTCCAGCTCGCTGAGCGCGTCCATGTTTACTGCGCCGATGTTGTTGATCTTACGCCTCAGGTCGGCGATCTCTTGGTCGACCGATTCGCTGTCCCCGGCCTGCTCAACCGCCGGATCTGCCAGTTCTGAAATGTCAATTCCGTAGTCTTCCTTGAGCCGTTCGGCGAGCGTCTTACGCTGATGGTGCACCTCGCTGGCGGTCAGCTCACAGCGGTGCTGCTGCTCGTCGCGTTGCTGGATATCGCGACGGAGCGCATGCAGCTGGTCGGCCAGCTGCGATTTTTGCGCGGCTGTCTCTTCGCGCAGCTGCAGCTGTTGCTGGACCTGATGCTCCAGTTGCTCTCGTCGTAAGTAGAGCTCGGCGATTTGTGAGCCAGCGTCGAGAATTTCCAACGTGGCGTCGGTCTGGCGTTGGAGGCAAAGAGCGAGTTCTTGCCGCGCTCGCTGGCTCGATTGGTCGCGCTCCTGGCGGTCTGCCTGAAACTGGCTCATCTGCGCCCTCAGGGTCGCCAGCAGCTGCTCGTTTTTGGCCCGTTCGACTTGGGCGGCGGTCGCCTGCTGAGCTTCGTGGTTGCGCCGCGTCTCCAGGGCCTCGACCTTCGCCTTCGCTGCCCGCAGCTGTTGATCGAGTTCTGCGACGTGGGTCTCGGCGCTTCGCAGCTGCGCGTGCGTCGCCTGCAGTTCTTGCTGGCGCGCGCCCGCTGCGGCGGCCGCATCGTCGCTCTCCTGCTTTGTCTCGCTCTCCTGTTTCTCAAGCTCATCGCAGCGGTCGGATATCGTTTGGGCCTGCAGCCGGCATTCGGCCAGCCGCTGGGCGGCTGCTTCGAGTGCCCCAGCATGGTCTGCAACCTCCTGTCGCCGTTGCTCGGTTTCTCCACTTGCCGCTAGAGCTTTCTGCTCCGCCGACCGGATCGTCGTCGCGAGCTGCTTTGAGCGGTGGGTGAGATCCCGCAGTTCGCTCTTGCGAGAGACGAGCGTCCCGGCCGCGCCTCGGGGCCCAACGACGATCGTTCCGTCCACATCGACGAACTCACCTTGCCGGGTGACAAACCGCGCGCCGGTGGCCCCTGCGGTGCGGGCTGCGGCAGCGGCCTGCAAGGACTCAACCAGCCAACAGCCACCCAGTAGCCGCTGGATCAGCGGCTCGGCCCGGCCGTGGGCTCTGACGAGCCGATCCAGTCGCTCGACAACTCCTGGCCGGCCAGCGAGATCCAAGGCAGCTTGGCTGCTGGGAAGCGGCTCGTCGATCCGCACAAAGCCAACTCGGTTGCGAGGGCGAAACTTGCCGGTCCGAACCCGCTCCAGCAACTCGTCCCCCCACACCGCGACATACTGAGCCGTCTCGCCCAGCACGACGTCGACCAGCGGCGCGACGTCGACAGCGACCCTCAGCAAGTCAGCGACCAGTCCTTGGACCGTCGAGAAGGGGCCTGCCTCGGCCTGTTGCGCCAGCTGCAACACCTCGCGTACACCAGTGGTCAGCCCCTCTTGGTTCTTTTCCAGCTCTTGAAGTACCGCAGCACGCTCGCTGGCAGCGCTGAACTCCTGTTTGAAGCCACTCAGCTCCTCGCGGCGGCGTTCTGCCTCCTCTTCGCAGACAACCAGCTGCCGACGTGCGGCCTCCACCGCGTCGCGTTTGGTTTCTACCTCGGACGCCGCCTGGCTGACTTCGTCGCGGGCGGCCGCACGCCGCCGGCGGTCGTCGGTCAGCGCGGCGGTCAGCTCGGCGAGTTTCTGTCGGCTCCGCTGTTGGGCCTGCTCGAGTGCGTCCAGCTGCGACTGGAGGCTCGCGATGCGGCTGGCCAGCGCGGCCACTTCTTGCATGCCTTCCCGGTGGACTTTCCGGCGGTTCTCGTTTTCCCCGCGGAGCTGTTCGAGTGACTGCGTCGAGGCATCCAAGTTCTTAGTCAAGGCGTCGATTCGCTGCGTGGTGGCGGTGAAGGCCTGTTCGGCGTCGTGCAGCCCGTCGATCGTCTCTTGCATTCGCTGCTGGATGCTGCCGGCGCGTCCGGCCAGGGCCGCTAGCCGCATCCGCGTCTGAGTCTCTACCTCTGCTAGCTCCGTTTGGCGGCTCCGGCCCTGCAGGGCGGCCGACTCGAGTGTGGCAATCCTCTCGCGAGTGCGGGCGATGTGGTTTTCGTCCACACGGACCGTTTCCACCAGGTGCGACAGCTCGACTTCCAGTTCCAGTGTGCGGGCTTCGTATGACTCGGCCTGCGCCTCCTGGACACCGGCCAGATTCCGGTAGCCGGCGAGCTCATCTTCGGATTTCTGCAGCCGCTCAGAAAGCTCGCGCCAATCGGCCAGCCCGACCTGTGTACGCAGTTGCTGCAGCCGATCGCTGTATTCGCGATACCGCTGTGCTTTGGACGCCTGCGCCCGCACCGACCGGAGTCGGCTCCCAACTTCTTCGACGATATCGGACAGTCTCAGCAGATTCTGTTCGACGCGCAGCAGCCGCCGCTGCGCCTCGGCTTTTTTCGCCTTGAAACGGCTGATGCCAGCGGCTTCCTCGAAGATCGCGCGGCGGTCCTTCGGAGATGCCTGCAGCATTCGCTCGACTTTCCCCTGCTCGATCAGACTGTAGGCGTCGGTGCCCACGCCAGTCCCGCGAAAGAGCGTCTTGATGTCCTTCAGACGGCACGGTTGGCCGTTGATCAGGTACTCGCCCTCACCGCTCCGGTAGACACGTCGAGTCACATGGACCTCGGCCGCTTCTACGGGCAGGCGACCATCCGCGTTTTCGAAGATGATGGTCGCTTCGGCCGTGTTGAGCATGCGGCGAGTGCCCTCACCGGTCCCCTTGAAGATGACGTCGGCCATGTCCTTGCCGCGGAGACTTTTAGCACTTTGCTCGCCCAACACCCACTTCATCGCGTCGACGATGTTTGACTTCCCGGACCCGTTAGGACCGACCACGACGGTGATCCCCGGCGGAAAATCGAAACGCGTCTTGTCGGCAAAGCTCTTGAAGCCGACTAGTTCGAGCGCTTTCAGCATGGGAACCCGGTGAAACGATGGGGGAGGAGACGACCACAGCGATCAGTTCCGCTGAGCCATCAGCCGCAGGTCGTGCAGCTTTTAACTTAGTGAGCGATTTCGTCTTTCTTCACTCTCCCCTCGGGGAGAGTCGGCCCGAAGGGCCGGAGAGGGGGTACGCCACGGGCGATCACTCCCGGGCAGCCCTCCCCGGACGCTACGCGTCCGACCCTCACGCGAGCGGGAGGGTGAGGTGGATGCTGGCAAGTTCGGGTCAACATGAAGCGTAAAAGCGGCACAACCTCCCCGGGGGGTTAGGATCCCAGCCGAGCTGTTCACTCCGGGGGACGCCGGCGCCTAGCAGGAAGGTGGCCTCCAGCTTCGACAGAGGAATTCAGCGGGAACCGATTCAGTCGACAAACCAAGACGTAAGTTTACCAAAGAAGCCGGATTTCGTCCGCTTCGTTTGGGGTAAGTCGAGTTCTTCGCTGAGTTCCGGAGACACCTCATCCGCTCCGTCCTCGGTGCGCCCCAAACGGTCAGAAAACATTTCTGGAATGGGGTTTGTGACACGGAATCGCCGCTCGGAGGGGTCCGCCAGGCTGTCGCTCTGCTCGCGTTGATAGCGTCGATTGGCGCGGGGGATCGCGTCGACGTCGATTCTGGCGTGGAGGTAACCCTGCTCTTTGGCAGATCTCAAGCACTCAAAGACGTCCGCATAGCCGCCGCCCATCTTGGCGATCGTGCGCACCAGCTCGCCGATGTCGGCCGAACACTCTTCGATCTGATCCTCCTTACCCGGCCGAAAACAGCTCAGCCGCAACGTCTGATCATCGACGCGTTTAATCAGGATCGAGCTCCCAGCGTAGAGGAACGGCGGCGGACGTAGTGAGACCGAATCCCCGAAGACAACCAGCTCGGGGCGGCGGGTCCGGGAGAAATGCAGCATCGGCTCCTGGTTGCTGGAGATCAGATGAAAACCGAACTTGTCGTCAAGTACTTCGCCGCGGACCAGCGAGTCGCGCCAGTTGCGGCCGCGCAGCGCGCGGAAGGCACCGTAGCGCGTTTCCGCGCTGACCACATGCATCAAGCTCACCAACGCTTCTTTTGCTTCGTAGGCGTCCATGGTCGAGAGGGCCGTTAACGCCCGCCAACGAAACGCCCGCTCCTGCTCGGCCGCATCACGCAGTGGGGTGGTCGCGGCTGCATCGTCCAGGTACGCCAGAGCTTCGGCGGCATAGAACCGCACCTCGGGGTCCGGCGACTGGACTGCTTGCTGCAGTACGGGAATTCCCTCTTTGCCGATAGCCTCCAGTTGAAGTGCTGCCGCTTCGGCGGTCGTCGGCTCCAGCAACATCCGTTCCAAAGTTGTCAGCCGGACGGCCCGATCGCCCGCGTTTTCGCCGACGGCGATGCTGCGGATGACCCGCACGTACCGCCCCAGGTTGTTGCGATAACGTGGATGTACGGCAAGTTCGACAAGATTGTCTCGCTTTGGGTTGGCGACCCCCTTCTTGGTTCCGTGTTCGACACGGCTGAACCGCTCGTTGATCGCTGCCCCGATCATCCGACTGGTTCTTTTCGTGACGAATTCGTTGCTGATCGCCAGACCAATCGGACGAGCCTTCGTTACTTTCCCGCCCCCCGCGATACGGCCGGTCGTTTCGCTGAGTGGATCGCCAGTGCCCGCGAACAGCGCGTCGACGAGGATGGAACCACCGACCAACGCTGCAACATGCCCTTCACGAACGGTATCCAAGAACCGCAGTTCTCGCAGCCGCGCCTGCATTAACCAGCCGTTGTTGAGATCGGTCGTCTGCGATCGAGGCGGGATCCGTACCTCGACATCAAAGATATCGCCCTGCTGAGCCGCAGGGGGGATGAAACCACGCACGATTACCATCGAGGTGTCATCCGATGCTAGCAGCTTGGTGTAGTGGTTGACGTCGTGCGTTTGTATCTCCTTGATGAGTTTGTCCCTCAGCGGCGAGGGTGCTGGGTCGCTGCCAGTTCCCGCCAGATTGGTGACCAAGCCGACGCCTTCCACCTTGATCCAATTCAGGCCCCAGGGCACGGCCAAATCGCCCACAAGCCGTGTGGGCGACTCGCTGCTCGATAAATCCACAAACCCATCCAACTCGTCTGTTTCTGGACTCTGTCCCCTAAAGAGGGGAGAAGTACAGCCCAAGAACGCGGTGGCGAAGACGGTTGTAAAGAGCAACCACTGCGAGCTGGCGGAAAAGAGTCGCGGACGAAGCGGCATCCTGCCTCTCCTTGAGATGAAAGCTAGCGACGTGCCGCGAACGGGCTCGGAAGGGACGAAAGTGGCGGGAGAGTACTGACTGATACGAACCGCGTCAAGGCCCATTCACAAGCTGCAATCGCGGCCCAATCGCGCTGTCGGGAAGCCCCGCGCCCGAGCTTTGAAAACGGTTAAAAGCGAATCGCCTCGTGCGTTGGGAACGACGACAGATTGGCGGATTGCGCTGCAGGCGTGGCGCTATGACATGACTTCAGTCGAGCGACTTGGCACATGAAACTTGCCACGCAACTTTCTTTTTTCTTTTGCCAAAAAAGTACGAAAGACCTTGCTTGACATTTCTTCGCCGCTTCGCACAATGGGGTTTTTGATTGTTCAGGAACTTCGCGACCTCTTTGCCGCCAACCGTATGTTGGTGTTGGACAACCGATCGTTCTTTCGGTTGAAATAGACTGCCGATTCGGCGCCCGTGGAGATTGTGCGCGTGCAGTGCGCGCGGCCGGCGCTAGTCTCTCGCGAAGTTCTCCCAATCAACACGAACAGGATCTAAGTAGCTTGGGGGGCGGCGACCGATTGGAGCGACAGTCGACGGCCTAGGTCGTGATCCGGAGGTCCCCCCCGCGTTTTTGAGCAAACGCAGGGATCGCGTTCAGCTTGATTGCGGCGAGAGAGACACTGGAAGTCTCTCTCGTCGTTTTTCTCGTTGCGGTTGTCCGCGTTGACCTGTCGTGCCGACTTGTTTGATCAGTTTTGGCGCCAACCTTGGCGAGCCACGGGATACGTTGACCCGTGTCGTCCAGCTGCTGCAGATGCAGGAGAAAGTCGCCGTCTCTGCGGTCAGTGAAGGCCACCTGACCAAGCCGGTAGGCGGGCCGCCCGGACAATCCGACTATCTCAACGCCGCAATCCGCATCGAGACCGACCTCGCGGCTGCCGAGCTGCAACGCGTGCTGCAGCGCGCCGAGACCCTACTGGGGCGAACGAGGTCCGTTCGTTGGAACGCTCGTTTAGTCGATCTAGACCTGCTTCTCTACGGCACTCAAACCACCGATACACCGGACCTGACGGTGCCGCATCCACGCATGAGCTTTCGCCGATTTGTTCTGCAGCCGGCCGTCGAAGTAGCCGGCGAGATGGTGCATCCGGAGACGGGATTAAGTTTGAGATCGCTCCTCTCACACCTCGACGATGCAGACAACTACGTTGCTCTGGTCGGACCAACCTGCTCGTGCCTGTCGGCTGTGGTCGCGCAGCTGGTCGAAGACCGTTCCCACGTCGCCGTGCTTGACCCCCATCCGGCTGGCCGGTCGGGCGCGGCCGGGATAGAATCGACACTTCGCGCGCGTGTTGAGGCTCTGCGTTCGGCCGCCGCGCGAGCTGTTGCGGCGCGGTCGAAGCGGGGCCCGCTTGACCACGCCTATTTGATCAGCGATTTCTGGTGCGAGCATGCATTAGTTGATGCGGCCGTACATCATCCCAGTGAAGTTGGCAGAATCAGCGAAGTGTGGCGGCAGCTGCAGGCGGCGTTGCCCGTGGTGAAGCTCTTGGTCGTCATGCCAAGTGAGAGCTCGGATACCTCAGCCGCCGAATGGCGAGCTATCGCGCGACACCTAGCTGCGGCGCCTGTCGGCCCGGTGTTGAGGCTGGCCAGTGGCAACCTCCAACAGGCGGTGGTAGAAATCTGCGCGGCGCTGGAGGCGATGGGGAGGCCGTCGACTGTTTAACAGATGCTGCTTGTAATGCAACGATAAGGAAAAGTCGGTGGCTGAGATCCCGCGGACCGTGACTGCTGGCCGTGAGATGCAACAGCTCACCATGAGTTTGCGGGCCGCGGGACGCCAGGTTGGCTTGGTGCCTACGATGGGCGCGCTACACGAGGGCCACCTAAGTCTTGTAGAGGCCGCCCAAGCTGAGTGCGACGAGACGGTGGTGACGATCTTCGTCAATCCGACCCAGTTCGGACCACAGGAGGACTTCGCGAGCTACCCACGGAGTCTCGAGAAAGACCTTCGCATTCTGCAATCGCTGGGTGTGGGGTATGTCTTCGCCCCTCCCCGCTCGGAGATTTACCCGCCTGGCTTCTCGAGCTACGTCGAGCCACCGGCGGTCGCGTCGCGCTGGGAGGGCCGCTGCCGTCCCGGACACTTTCGTGGCGTAGTGACCGTGGTGCTGAAGTTATTCCACTTGATACCAGCTCGGGTTGCATACTTCGGCGAGAAAGACTACCAGCAGTGTCTGGTCATCCGTGACATGGTCGCTGAACTTGGTGTGCCGATCACCCTGCGGACCTGTCCTACTGTTCGTGAGAGTGACGGCTTGGCGCGGAGTTCGCGGAACCAGTATCTGGACCATGAGGACCGGGAGCGGGCTCGAGCTCTGCCAGACAGCCTGGCGATGGCAGGTCGCCTGTTTGACGACGGCGAACGCCGCGCGGCGCCGATCGCAGCAGCTGTGCAAGCTGAGCTGACGAACGCCGGCGTCGACAGCTTGGACTATGTCGCGGTGGCCGACCCCGATACATTGGAGCCCCTGGATGAGATCCGCGACACAGCCGTTGTCTTGATCGCCGCCCGCGTGGGTGCAACCAGGTTGATCGACAACATCATGTTGGCAGAAAAGAGTAGCAGTTGACAGAGAAAAGAAGTTGGCGGTTGGCAGAAGAAGAGACTTAGGCGCTGTCCAACAATAAGTTGCCGACTTCTGTTCCCTCTCCCCTGCCTCGCGCAGCGAGAATAGCAGGGGGAGAGGGCAGGGTGAGGACGACTCCTTAGCTGCTGCCGGCAAAAAAGTCGGCGGTTAACCGTTCATGCGGCAGACGCTGTTCTACATTCCGGAGAAGATTGCCGGCGTTCCAGTCTTCGGTCTGGGGTGGCTGCTGCTAGCGTGGGTGCTATTGGTTGTTGGTTGGCTGGTGTGGCACAGACTCCAACGCCGACCGAGCGCGGAAATCAGCGGGCTCTTGATGTTCGCGGTGACGGTAGCGCTAGCGGTACTGTTCGTTTTTCCGATGTTAGAAACGGAAGGGCTGGGGCTGCCCATTCGGGGCTACGGCGTGATGCTCTTGCTGGCCGTCGTGTTGGGCGTGGCCACTGCCACGCATCGAGCGCGGCAAGTAGGAGTCGATCCAGAGCAGGTCTATTCGCTTGCATTTTGGATGTTTGCGCTGGGGATCGCCGGGGCCAGGCTGTTCTATGTGATTCAATTCTGGGAGACATTCCCCCGGTCGAATTCGCTGCAGACGTTCTCGGCAATCCTCAAGTTCACCGAAGGTGGGCTGGTTGTGTACGGTTCGTTGATTGGTGCCACCTTGGCCTTTGTGCTCTACGCGTGGCGAAAGCGGATTTCGATATTCCGTTTGGCCGATGTCATCGCCCCTAGTTTGGTGTTGGGCCTGGCGATTGGCCGGATCGGCTGTTTGTTGAACGGTTGCTGTTACGGGGGCGTCTGTGATGAAGGACCGATCGGGATTCGCTTTCCACGTTTCTCGGCGCCCGAGGCAGAGTTGCTGAGTCCGGCGTACCGGCACCAGCTCGCGTTGGGGCGGCACCATGGACTGCGTTTGGCAGCGGACGGGCAAGACGGGTCGCTCACGATCGTCGAGGTCGCACCGCAAAGTCCGGCCAGCGAGGCGGGAATCGAGGCGGGTACCAAAGTCCGCTCGATCAACGGCGTGCAACGGTTGAACGATCTTGGTCCGCTGTTGGCCGCTGCGGGAGAGCAGTTTCAGTTGACAACAGCCGGAGGCCGAACCTTCCAACTCAAACTCGCGCAGCTACCGGAATGGAGTCTGCCTTCCCATCCCGCTCAGCTGTACGCTGCGATTAACGGCCTGTTGATCTTCTGCGTCGCCTGGTATTTCTTTCCCTTTCGTCGCCGCGAGGGCGAGGTGTTCGGATTGGTGCTCACCGTCTACCCAGTGACCCGCATCCTGCTCGAGTGGGTGCGGGCGGACGAGATCGGTCAGTGGGGGACGCCGTTGACCATTTCACAGCTGATCAGCCTGCTGATCCTGTTGCTGATGCTCGTCTATTGGGCCATCCTACGGAGCCGGCCAAGGCTGGCAGCGGCCGGCAGCTGACCGCCTTCTCCCCGGGAGGTCGTGCAGTTTGTAACTTAGTGCGTGATTTATGTTTCGTCACTCTCCCCTTCGGGGAGAGTCGGCCCGAAGGGCCGGAGAGGGGGCACGCGAGGGGCTCCCGGGCAGCCCTCCCCGGACGCTATCGCGTCCGACCCTCCCGCGCGCGGGAGGGTAGAAGTAGGCGGAGATTACAGGCGTCTCATCTTCCTAAGTGAATGTCGTGCTTGCTCGCATGGCTACGGCACACGGAGTGTGCCGACTACGTTGCTGGCACGCTTCGCGTGCAACTGCCTACTACTCCGAGGGGTAGGCCTGATGTTTCAACAGCATGAACGAGATCAGGACTTGCGACGTAGGTAGCCGGCACTCGATTGAAAGTACTTGGATCGCCGGCTGACTGCAGCTTCGGCCGCCTCCTGCTGCTGTCGCTTCATGTCGTCGAGGTTCGCCTTGCAAAAGCGGCAACCGACCTTTTCGACGTGAAACGTGATGTAGTCGGCGATCTCGGCTGGCAGCGCGCCCAGCAGCGAGCTGCCGAGCTGCTCGCGTGTCGGACAACTGACGCGATGCCGTCGCCAGATTTCTCCGAGGGTGTGCACGCCCGCATCTCGGCGGGCGTTGGTCGCGGCCAGCCGTCGCGCCAGCTCATCATCAGCCCGCAACGCCTGCTCGACGGCCGCCATCTCGTCCGGCCGCAAGGCTTCGTCGAGATACGCTTCTAACTCGGAGTCGGTGAACATATGAAGGATCGGTGTGGAATGGCGGCTCCGGTCGAGGGCACACAACAGGGACTTCCCTCACCCTAAATGGCCGAGCATGGTTCTGCGACATCAGCCGCTGGGCGTTAGCCCACGGTTCC
Organism: Pirellulaceae bacterium; assembly: GCA_965223305.1. Taxonomy (GTDB): domain Bacteria; phylum Planctomycetota; class Planctomycetia; order Pirellulales; family Pirellulaceae; genus CBDCWT01. Next base: position 29,138 of record CBDCWT010000038.1, read on the forward strand.
GGCGGAGCCGGAAACTAACGCGTTCCGGCTGATTTGATTGTTCCAGAACAAGACTCGTGCCACATTTCCTAACTAACTATCGTAGACTTCCGGAAACACGTCCTCTGAAACGCCCTGCTTACGCACGATGGATCGCATGCGGGCAATAAAGTCAAACTTGAAATTGGCGACCTGCTGTTCGCTGATATCGAGTTCGGCGGCCACGCTCTTGTTGGCCCATCCGCGCACGAACAACAGTTCGATGCAGCGCAGCTTTGTCCAATCGCCGCGCTCTTTCCAGCGGTCAACTTGTTGCTGGAGCGCTTGAACGAGCGCCTTTTCCTCTAAGTTCCTGCGTTCTCCGCTGCGCACAATGCTGCTGGCCGCACGGGCGGGTGAGGCCAATTGCCAATCGCCACCAGACTCCGAACTGGCCGACAGAGGCAGCGCGGGGCGACGGCCTTCACGCCGCATGTGGTCCGTCAGTTTGTAAGCGCAAATCGAAAACAGGTAGCTCTCCAAAGGACGTCGACCGTCGAAGTTGGGCAGACTGTTGAGAAAGCCGATGAACGCCTCCTGAACAATATCTTCGCTCGCTGCACGCCGTCCAATTCGGCTCTCGACGAAAGCCAGCAGCCGCCCTTCATATCGTGAGATCAAATCACCCCAGGCGTCGCCGTCTCCACCGCGTATGCGGTTGATCAGGAGTCGATCCGATTCGAAAGATGAACTCATGGAAGAAGGTGAAGAGGCACGGGAGTCACAACGCCACAGGATGCGCCGCGGAGTCGTAAGAACCGCGAGCAAGAGAACCGCTTCACAGCCACGAGCCCCACCACTTGTAGAAGACGGCACCAGCGACCGCTAACGCCAGTATCGTTCCGACGGTCGCGAACTGCAAGCGGGCTGTGTAGTACCCCCTGGTTGCTGTGTCGAGCTTGAAATAGCCGAACAGCGTACTTAGCACCAACAGGACCATTGCCGCGCCCAGCCCGGTTTGCGTCAACCGCCTGGTTGCAGTCACCTGGCGCCACCGGCTGGTTGCATCACCTGCGAAAGCCTCATCGAACTTCAAGAGGGCGTGGGCTCGATAGGTCTCGCCGTAGTCGCCCACAACGACCCGCTCGACAAACGGTTCCTCGGCTAAACAGCGCGCCTTCAGCTCGCTGATCTCGAACGCAGTCAACTCCGCAGCCCGACGCGATTCCAACAGCCCGGCGACGTAGTCCTCCGCCTCCTCGCGAATACTGTCATCCAGCACCTGCATGGCTTTGAGCTTAGTGGTTTGCACACGGGTCATCACGGGAACCAGCCGCCGGCCATCTTCTTGCCACGGTTCCTTTTCCAGCCAATCCGGTTGCGTGCCATTTTCGCGATCGGGAAACGTCACGTTGGTAACCGAAGTCACGGGACCCAATTCCAGAACCTCCGCGTCGACTTCAGCGGGAACGGGATCTTCCTCGGCGGGCTGCTCGGTCACTGCCTGATCGGGCGCCCCTTCCGAGTCTGCTGGCTGCTCCGCTGCGGGTTCAGCAGCGGGCTCATCTGCAAACAGCTCGGTGGAACCGTGTAGTGGCAGCCCGATCAGAGCGATCAAGCACAAGATCTGTATTGTGCCGCAACCATAGCGGAACCAAACGACCTCGCGTGTCAACGGATTACGAATCGATTGTGATAGCATCTTGAGATTCCCTCAACGACGACGCCCGCAGCGGGTGCCGCCCAGGTGAGAGTAACGAGTTTCTAGTCGAGCTAACCGAACTTCCTAAACACCTAACTGCCTAAAACACCTACCTCCCTAACTGCCTAAACTCCTAGCTCGCCGCTTCCGTCGCCTGGCGGCGAAGACGGCTCCGCTCGGCAGGCGATAGCCAGGGTGCGGACAGCTGGACGGCGATCGAGATAGCCGCCGCGAGCATCAGTCCCCAAGGTTGTGGAAAGGGCCAGACCATGTGCACGATCCAGGCCCAAAGCAGGCAAATACCGGTCGACCACAAGCTGAGCCGGGTGGCCCGGAGGGGGTCCGATTGGAGCCACCAACGCGCTACCAGGAAGAGGCCCGCAAAGTAGATTAGAAAGGCCGGCAGTTTCGGTGAGTGATCTGCGTTGTACATGTCTGACCAGGCTTGAACCTGAGGCAGCGAATCGACCACCAACTGTTGGCTAGGCTGCACGTCTAGAAACTCGCTGGCAGCAAAGGCAGTCAGGCCGAGCCCCAGCCCGGCAACCAACAACACGAAACGGCGATGGAGCTGTTCACCCTCGTGCCCTTCCCACAGCTTGGAGATCGTCAGAATGGTCCAAGCGCCTGCCAAACTGGTCAGCGTCAGCCACCCAAAGAGGGTCCAGGTGTAGATCGACTCGATGGGCTGTCCGCTGACCAGTACCATCAGCAGACAGGTCACGACGCTTACGAAGGCCGCGGAAAGCAGCGAGCCGTTCAACTCGCCGAGCCGCTCGCTGACCGTGCGTTCGCAGAGTGCGGTCCGCGCCTTTTCTTGCCAGTTGACGCGCACGCTGCTGCGCTGCCGGCGGCGCGGAGGCTGGGGTTGCACTGGAGTTGCCGCCGGGGCCGGCCTGCTGGTGACAGGTTCTGTGCTGGCGGTGGCGGGTTTTCGGGCTGCTGTAACCAGGTGGTAAACTGCTAGGTACGGCAGATAAACTAACGTGGCCACGGCACCCAACGGCAAAAGCCACTCTGAGTTGATGATCACCAGCACGATCGCGGCGACGAGCAGTGCCAGCTTGGCGGGCATCCCCATCCTCGCCCGGTCCCAGTGTTCTTTGAGGCGGTGCCAACCGGAATAGACCGCCCGCGCGATCGGCTCGGAAGGTCCCTGGGATCGGTTTGGGCGCGCCGCGGAATGACTTCTCGCACTAGTTCTTTCCGCGCGACGACCTGCGACCACCTCTCGGACCGGTCCCAAATAGATTCCCTCGTCCACCTCTTCCGCGACTGCTGCCGTAGCCGGTTGAGACTGGCGCACGGGCGGGATCTCCAACACCCCGCTGTACGCCTGCTCGAGTTTGGTCAGCATCTCGCCGACGCCGTCGAATCGTTTGGCCGGGTCCTTCGCGAGCGCTCGCTCTAAGAGCGGAAGATAGCGGTCATCGGACGTTTCTCAGGTCTGGATCCGCCGTGAGGTGCTTCATGATGATCTCTTGGCTGCTCTCCCCATCAAAGGGGACCGAGCCGGGTCAACATCTCGCACAACATCACTCCCAGAGCGTAGATATCGATTTCCTTGCCATACACCCCTTTGCCGATTTCCGGGGCCATGTAATGGAAGGTCCCAACGCTCTCGGTTTGGCCACTGCGGCGGCTGCAGGAGATGTACTTCGAGAGGCCATAGTCGCCGATCTTGATCGTGCCCTCGTCAGCGAAGATGTTCCCCCGGCTTCAAGTCACGATGGATGATCCCGTGGTCGTGCAGGTAGGCGACTCCGTGGGCGATGCCGCGAAACCAGGGCAGCACCTCCTCTTCAGGCATACCGTTCGGATTGCGCTCAATGACGTCCTTAAGGCTCTCGCCTGCTACGAACTCCATGACGACCCAGGCTTGCCCTTCGTCGTCGTACTTGATGTCGAACAGAGAGATCAGATTCTGATGTTTCAGGTTCAGGCACTGGCTCGCTCCGCGCACCTCGACGTCCATACTCCGCTGGATGCGTTTGAGTGCGACTTCTTTGCCCGCATCGCTGAGAGCGAAATAGACCTCACCGAAGCCGCCGATGCCGATGCCACGCTTGATGGTATAGCCATCGAGCGGTCGGGAGCCGGTTGCATAGGCGAATCGCATGACCCCAGCTCCGGGGGAACGAGTTTGTTCGGGTTGCGTGGCGTTGGGTTCCACTTGGGTGCCGTTATCCTCTAGAGTAGCGGCTGAGTTGAGCATCTGTCCAGTTCCTCCAAGCTCATGGAGAAATCGCTCCCGACGACATGCGAATTGCCCGCCAGACGGCCGCGACCGTCGCACAATTCACCGTCAATCTCGATCGACTCCATTGCTCGGCAATAGAGATTCTGGTCGTGGCGATACAGCACCACGTCACCGGACCAATCACGACAAACGACATGATTCTGCCATTGGGGGGCCTAAGACACAGGACTCGGCCATCAACAAAACACCGTCTGCCGATGGCTGGGTGCGGTGGCGGCTGAGGAATTCCAACCGTGCCGATGCGCTCAAGGCGTGAGGACGCCGAAAACGAATCCGGACGCCGCTTCCCAGTTCAAACTCGTCTCCATCGCTGAGCATGGTCTTCGAGCGAACTGCGCGACCGTTGACCCGAACCAACTGCAGTGGTTCGATCCAGTAGCCTTCGCCACTCCGGCAGATGCGCGCGTGTTTTCCCGACAGATCCGCCATGATTGGCACGTCGATCTGATTTTCCGGGTCGCGCCTGACCAAGCATCACCTGATCGCTTTGGCAGACCAGAAAGCCCCCCACACCATCGACCCAGAGCACGAAGCGCTGTTGGGCGGTGGGAATCTCAACACCGGATTCAACCCCGGTATAGCGGATCCCGCAGTCGGCAAGGGATGCCTCGTCCCGACCCACTTCCGTCCAGGCCTTGCGGCGAGCGTCCATCGCCAAGCGGTTCTCAGGAGACAACTCCAACAGCCGATCCGCGGCAGTCAGCGCGTCACTCCAACGAGCTTCTGCAATCGCTCGATGCAGTCCTTCGGTCAGCGGCCGGCTTTGCTCGCGCTTTTGCCACAGCTCGCCTAACTTCTCCTTCAGCAACTGCAGGTCGGGCGCCAGAGCGACAGCCGCGGTGAGTTGACTTTCGGCCTCGCCAAACTTGCCTTGCCTGGCTAACTTGTCCGCCGATTGGATTTGCCGGGTGACCCGACGGAGGATGTCCAACGTCGCCCGGGGGGCTCGCCGGCGTTCGAGGCTGTCCAGCAGCCCCAGCGCGGCGATTGTGTCCCCCCGCTTCGAGGTTGCTGGTGGACGGCCGCGAAACCGGCGTCGATCAGCTGCTGGCGAATGCCGACCAGCTCGCTTGTTTCGCCTCCAAACCGGATCGCTGTCAGCAGGTCGCTCCAGGCGGCCTGCCAGTCCGCGCCTTGCGAGTACTGTTGGGCCCTTTCGCCGAGACTCGCGGCCAACTTGCCGGCAAGTCGCTTGCCGGGTAAGTAGTCGGTGAGGTCCCCGCGAATCAACAACTCACTGGCCTCGTCCAAGCGGCCCGCCCTGAGCGCTTCCTCGGCCTTTCGCAGTTTGAATCGCCAATTCTGAAACATGGCTCGCGCCACCGCCTTCAGGTTCCTTGGGATGGGTAAGAGAGAACGAGTGCCCTTTGGGGAACACTCGTTCTCAGCTTCCAACTTGTGGCTGTCCTAGTTGTTGTTGGCGTATGATTCGATCATGACGCGGTCTTCGCCGAAGTACTTGGCGATCTCGTCGGTGATGTCCACATTCGCCTCTGGCTCGTCCAATTGAATGCGGTCGAAGTAGTGCACCTCCGAGTTGACTAGCTTCTCAGCAACTTCGACCCGCGTGCCGATCATGTCGATCAACTCGCGCGTCTTCGACAAGTGGCTGTCGTCGAAGTTGAAGCTGCTCGTCGTCCGAGCCACGTCGACCATCGCCAGCCGGGCCTCGAGGTTCTCGACATCCACTTCTAGTTGACGCTTGGCGTCGAGCATGGCGTCCAGCTTGCTGCGTGCAGCCTGTAGGCCAGCCTGACGCGCGTTCAGGATCTTCTTGTTTGCCTTGGCTGTGGCAGCCTGCGTCTTGAATTCCGCGAAACGCGAAACCAGGTCGGCCTCCACTTCTCGCGCCGAGTACGTGTGCTTGGCAAAGACAAACGTCTGCTTGCCAGACTCGAGCGCGGTGGTGAGCCGCTTGATGTCGCTGCGGTCTTTCGCCAACCGCTCGTCAGCCCGATTTAAGTTACTTTCCAGGCTGGCGACCTCGACTTCTTCCTGAGCGATCAGCCGCAGGTTTTTCTCGATTTCCGGATGCAGGTCTTTGATCATCTGCCGAGCCCGCTTGAGCTCGAAGTCGATCGGTACACTATCCTGTACCTGCTGCTTGACCATGCCCACCGTTGTGTGGATATGACTTCGGCTAAACAGCAGACCCATCAACAGCGCCGCACCGCCTCCCAATAGGAACAGTTTCTTGAACATCAGCTCAACCTCCCAAACTTGTAGTCGAAGAATAAATCGGTTGTCGTTGTTTGGCCCCGGAATCCGCCCCGTCGGCGTGATCGTCTGATTGGAATTCGGGGGGGGCTGTGGTTTCTTTGAGGCTCCGTCGAAAATATTCAAGTTTTTTTCTTGGCCGCCACGAGAACCCGAACTGATCACCCGAAGTGTAAACCAGGCAAAAACTTGCGTTATCCGCCGGCTGCCCCGCCCGCCCCGCGGGCTCTTCTGAAGCAGCACGGCCAATTCGCCGCGTTCATCGGAGCCCGAAGGGTCAGCTTTCGAAGTCGCGCATTTCGCCACAATCGGAAGCGCGAAGCGTAAGCGAGGGAACAACTTGCGTTGGTTCATCAACTCCCCTCGCTGACGCTTTCGCGCTTACGAAAGTACATCCCTCGCTGACGCTTTGGGTTACGAACAACGCGACCTACTGAGTCGTGTTTCTTCACTCTCCCCTTGGGGAGAGTCGGCCCGCAGGGCCGGAGAGGGGGGACCCCGGACGCTACGCGGCGGTTTCGCTGGGGAACCGTGGGCTAACGCCGGCTAACGCCCAGCGGCTGATTTGCAGCGTAGGCCGAACTCGCCAGAGTTTGGTGGACTGCGTGAAGCGTAAAGCTGTACGACCTCCGCGCGGGACGTCATCGCAAATCAGCCGGAATGCGTTAGCATCCGGTTTGGTTAGGAACCGTCGCTCACATCCCAAGGCCCGTTGCGTCCCGCCACTCAGTTTGCGGGCTTGGCAGGCATGAACAGCAGTCCGCCGACGGTGAGTCCAACGCCAAGCATCAGGGCCGGCGACGCCGGCTCGGCGAACCAATAGAACCCCGCCAAAGCCGCCATGGCGACCTGGGAGGCATTCAGCGCGTTTACGTAGATGAGCGTGGTCAGCTGCAGGGCGCGGACCAACGACAGAAACGCCACAAAGTTGCAGATCCCAGCCGCCACCATCGCCTGAAAGTCTGCTGCGGAAGTGGCCAGCAGACCCTGCCAGCCAAGTCGCCAATGGCTGAGAACTCCTAGGCTAACCGTCCCCACGATCGCGATCGTCCAGGTGCTCCCAACCACAGAACCGCGGCCCATGACGCTCTTGCGGAGCGCCACGCCCAGGATCGCATAGGCCGCCCCGGCAGCGCAGGAGGCGCAGATCGCGGCCCAAAGCAGCCCGGGGTTGCCGTTGTGCCCCGCTGGATCCGGCATCACCCATGTTGCCGCCAGGCCGGGCTCGCCGCTAGCTGTGGCCGTGCTGCCGCTAGAGCGATCGGCGTCACGAGCAGCGCCCGCACCCAGCGACAGGGCCCAGATGGCGGCGACCAGCATCGACATAGAAATGACCGTCCCGGGAGTCACCGGCTCGTTGAGCACACAGCGGCCGAGCACGGCACTAAAGAGAATGATCGAACCGAGACAAAGCGGTACGGTAAGGGAAATTCCGAGCACGCTGAGAGACCACTGGAACAGCACGTTGCCACCCAGCTGGCCCAGCAGGCCGGCCAAGATCAGAGCCGCCAGGGCCTTGCCTGTCGGAAGTCGTGAGGCGGAGAGCGGTGGTCCGACGAGCAACCAGGGGGCGAGCACGAAGGCCGTCGGAGTCGCTTTGACACACGAGACCCAGATCGGATCGCAATGGACCACCGCCCTCAAGCAAATATTCGTGGCGGTGTACCCGATCGCCGAGACGACTCCCAGGATCGTACCGAGAACGGTGGGGCTTCGCCAAAACGGGAGCAGCCCAGGGGGCGTTGCGGGAGAGCGGATCACGGCGGACATTGTGGAGAGAAGACGACCGAGCGACAAGGCGGGTGACGCGCCAGAGGTTCGTAGCTGAACTCGCTCTTGAAGTTTCGTAGCCGAACTCGCCAGAGTTTGGTGGACTGTTTGGTGGACTGCCGAATTCTGGCAAATTCGGCTCCAAGGAATGCTTACCCCGGATTATTCATGAAGATCGTCGCGAGAGGTTGTAAGTACGTTCGTGGCAAGGAAGGCGAGCAATTCTTCCGCGGGCGTATTGAAGCAATACGTCGAGGGAGAATTGTGAAGCATGACGAAGCCACGGATGGACTTACGACCTCGCAGCAGATCGCTCATGAATAATTCGGGTTAACGGCGTTGGGTGCGGAGTTGGCTGCCGCCGCCGGTGAAGCCTGGGCCGACGATCTCGAGTAAGACGCATGTCGCGAACGAGCGAACTCCATCAGGCCTGCAGCCGGCTGGCGGCCAAGTGCGTTGAATGTGAGGTTCGCCTCGTGCTCGCCGAGAGTTGTACGGCCGGTCTTATTGCAGCGTCCTTGGCGAGAATTCCGGGCATTTCGGAGGTACTTTGTGGATCGGCCGTCACCTACCGAGATGATACGAAGGCTCGCTGGCTACGAGTCGGCCGCACGGCGCTACGCAATGCGGGTGCGGTGAGCAGCCAGGTGGCGCAGCAGATGGCCGCTGGTGCGTTGGCCGTGACTCCCGAGGCTGATCTGTCGGCGGCGATTACGGGGCACTTGGGGCCCGCGGCACCACCAGGTATGGACGGATTGGTCTATGTGGCGGTCGGACAGCGCGGTAAATCGCACCCGGTCCTCTCAGTGGCCCGAAAACAGCTAGCTGCCGGCACCCGCTTAGCGCGGCAGCGCGAAGCTACGTTACTGGTCGTACAGGAGTTGTTGAAGACGGTCGAACGTTCGCTGGGGGCTCGAGTTCGTGCCCCACGGCGCGAGTTTTGATGCCGCGCTCTGGACAACTATACGTATACGAGCGGAACATGACGAGTTTGCACGCGGTCGGCAGATTCGCCATGTTCGGCGCAAGGGCGAAGACGGAAGATGATCGATCGGTTCCTGCAGGGCGACCAGGTGGCTGTCGCTGTCTGCGGAAAAAACGGTGTCCACTGAGCGATCCGGCGTAGCGGCGCTGATGCCGGGGGCTTTTAACCCCTTCCACCGTGGTCATCAACAGATGGTGCAGGTCGCCGCAGCGGTGTTGCAGCGGGAGGTTGACCTCGAGATCTCGATCCACAACGTCGACAAACCGGATGTGAACCGGGCAGACTTGCTTGACCGGCTGAAACACCTGCCGGCTACCCAGCGTGTTTGGATCACGCGTGCCGCGACCTTTGTGGAGAAGTCTGAGCTCTTTCCCGGGACCACTTTTGTGGTGGGGGCCGACACGATTCGGCGGATAGGGGAGCCAGCTTATTACGGCGACGGTGTCGCCGGACGCAATCAGGCACTCATCGAACTGGCTGAGCGAAACTGCCGGTTCCTCGTCTTCGGCCGGCTGATCGACGGCAGCTTTTGCGAGTTGGCCGATCTCCAACTCGACGCCTGTCTGAGGCAGCTGTGTGTTGGCGTGGCCGAATCAGATTTCCGTCTCGATCTTTCCTCGACGGAAATTCGTGGACGACTCCGATTCGGTGGGCCCGATGATCGGCGAAGTCAGTGATCCGTCGCGGCACGCACGCGCTCCGGCATTGCCGCCGAGCTTTCCTGTTCTTACACTCTTACTCGACCTTCCCAAGAGACTTCAGCAGATACACGTCGATCGCCGGTGGTCTGAGGAATGCGGCAGCGGGTCCGCGAGCGAGTCCCCCGGCTTCGACCGTCGAGTCTCTGGGGGCGTGCTGCGCGCCTTACTGGTTACTGGTCCTCTATTTTTCCGGCTGTATACGCACCACCACCTAGCTAGGTCCCCGTTTCGAAAAGACTGATGGCTGTCGAACGAATTTCTGCCTCCGCAGGTCAAGCTCCCTTGTTCATTGGCGTCGATGTTGGCGGGACAAGCATCAAACTTGGATTGGTTGACGACCTTGGGCGCACGATTGATACCGCGTCCGTGCCGACGGACGAGCATCTAGGTCCGCAGAGTGCCGTAGAAAGGACTCATGCCGCCCTTTCGGAGTTGTTGTCATCGCTGTCACTTGACTGGGACGCGGTTGCTGCGGTGGGTCTGGGTACACCTGGGTCGATGGACATTCCGACCGGGATGATTCTGGAGCCCCCCAACATGCCCCACTGGCGCTACTTCCCGCTGCGCGACGAGCTGGCTGCTCTGTGCCATAAACCGGTGGCCTTCGCCAACGACGCCAACGCAGCGGCCTATGGTGAATTCTGGGTGGGCGGCGGACAGAAACACCAGAGTATGGTTATGTTTACGTTGGGTACCGGTGTCGGCGGCGGTATCATCCTCGAAGGAGTGTCGTTGGATGGAGTCAACAGCTTTGGGTCAGAGCTTGGCCACATCTTGATCGACCACAGCGATCAGGCGCGGATTTGCGTGTGGGGAGGTGGTCAGGGTCAATTGGAAGCGTATGCCAGCGCACCGGCGGTGGTGGCGCGCACCCAAGAGGCCTTGGATGCCGGCCGGTCCAGTTCCCTGCGCGAGCGGGTGGCTCAAGGTGAGGCGTTGAGCACTTTAATGATGGCCGAGGAAGCTGAGCGGGGCGACGCGCTCTCGCTGGACATGATTCTGGAGACGGCCCGCTACTTGGGGGTCGGAATTGTCACTGTCGTGCACACGGTGGATCCCGGAGCGGTCATTCTGGGAGGGGCCATGGACTTCGGCGGTCACGCCACAGAAATCGGACGCCGCTTTCTGGCGCAGATTCAGCAGGAGTTCCGTGCCCGGGCCTATCATGTGGTGCAGGATGTGACGGCAATCGACTTCGCGCAGCTCGGAGGCGCAGCCGGCTACATCGGGGCGGCGGGGTTGGCGAGAGAGCTGTTGTCCCGAGGCAAGTGATGGTCTGCAGACCGGCGGCGAAAGCCTCTGTGCAGCCGGTGAAGCGTGGTCGGCTGTCGAGCGTCTGAGTGATGCCTGAGTGACTCTTGAGTAACGCTTTGCCAATGGTATCCCAAGCCAACATTCGCAATTTCTGTATTGTCGCTCACATCGATCACGGCAAGAGTACCCTGGCCGATCGGCTGTTGGAGTTTACTGGAACGGTCAGCCAACGGCAGATGAAAGACCAGTTGTTGGACGACATGGAGTTGGAGCGATCGCGGGGGATCACCATCAAAGCGCGTGCAGTCGTGATCTACTACGAACGCGACGGTGAGCAGTACGAGCTGAATCTGATCGATACCCCGGGTCACGTGGATTTTCACTACGAGGTGTCTCGGTCGCTGGCTTGCTGTGAAGGTGCGCTGCTGCTGGTCGATGCGTTTCAGGGTGTCGAAGCGCAGACGGTGGCCAACGCCTTTCTAGCGATGGAACACGATCTGGCGCTGGTGCCGGTCATCAACAAAATCGATCTTTCGCACGCCCGACCGGACGAAGTGGCGGAGGAGATCGAGCACTCTCTGGCAATCGAGAAGGAGCATGTCTTGCTCGTCAGCGCCAAGACTGGCAGCGGGATTCAAGAGTTGCTCGACGCGATCGTCCGGCAGGTGCCTCCGCCGGAAGGGGATCCGCACGCACCGCTCCAGGCGATGGTCTTTGACTCGCACTACGACGAATATCGGGGTGCGATTACCTACGTTCGTGTCATGAACGGCACGATTCGAAAGGGCCAGAAGATTCGCTTCTTGCGGCACGGTACGACCCATGAAGTCCTGGAGCTAGGCCAGTTCACGCCTGCTCAGCGGCCGGCCGATGCGCTCGGAGCCGGCCAGGTCGGTTACCTCGTGTGCAACATCAAGGCACTCGACCAAGTTCACATTGGCGACACCGTGAGTGTTCCTGGGAACGAGGCTGCCGCCCCGCTCGCCGGCTACAAGGAGCCTCAACGGATGGTCTACTGCGGCTTGTACCCCTCGGATGGGCAGGACTTTGCCGAGCTGCGAGACGCGTTGACGAAGCTGGCGATCAACGACCCGAGCTTCGAGTTCGAGCCGGAGAGCAGCGAAGCGCTTGGGTTCGGCTTTCGCTGTGGCTTTCTCGGCCTGCTGCACATGGAGATTATCCAGCAGCGACTGGAGCAAGAGGCCGACATCGATCTGGTTCAAACGGCACCCAACGTGACCTATGAAATTGTGACCCGCAGAGGGGAGACCTTGCACATCCACCGGCCGCAGGAAGTTCCGGACGCCGGCGAGATTGAAGAATTTCGGCAGCCGGTGATGCGCGTCAACCTGATTCAACCGAGCGAGTATATCGGACCGGTCATGAAGCTCTGTCAGGACCGCCGCGGGACATTGATCGGGCAAGAGTATCTATCTCCGACGCGCGCGATGCTAAGTTACGAGTTGCCGCTGGGCGAGGTCATCTATGATCTGCACGACAAACTGAAGAGCGCTACTCGAGGCTACGGTACGATGGACTATGAGTTGATTGGTTATCACCCGGCCGATTTGGCGCGCCTAGATATCCTCGTCAACGGTAAACGCGTCGACGCGTTGAGTTTCATCTGTGACCGGTACGATGCCGAGCGCCGCGGAAGAGCGGTTGTCAAGAAGCTGAAGAGTGAGATCGATCGACACATGTTTGAGGTGGCCGTTCAAGCCGCGATCGGATCCCGGGTAATCGCCCGCGAGACGGTGCCGGCTCTGCGGAAGAATGTCACGGCGAAATGTTACGGCGGGGACATCACCCGCAAGAGAAAACTCTGGGCCAAGCAGCGCGAAGGCAAGAAGCGTATGAAGTCGATCGGACAGGTCGACATCCCACAAAAGGCCTTCATGGCGGTGTTGGATACGGGCGAGGAGAAGAAGACCTAGCAGGCCGAAAAAGGTAGCAGGCTCACTCCGTGAGCCGTCCGCCAACAGCGCGCACAAACGGCGGGCCTGCCGAGAGCAGGCATCTGAGTTTTCCGTCAACGCTCGGGAGGGCGAGGCTCCTGCCGAGCCGGGGAGCAGGGGGAAGCAGGAGCAGGAAGCAGGAGCAGGAGGCGGAAGCAGGGAGCAGACATCTGAGGTTGTCAGTCGACGCTCGGGAGGGCGAGGCTCCTGCCGAGCCGGGGGAGTAGGGGGGAAGCAGGAGCAGGAAGCAGGAAGCAGACATCTGAGGTTGTCAGTCGACGCTCGGGAGGGCGAGGCTCCTGCCGAGGAGGCTGTGCAGCTTTTAAGTTAGTGCGTGATTTCGCCTTTCGTCACTCTCCCCTCGGGGAGAGTCGGCCCGAAGGGCCGGAGAGGGGGAGCCCCTCGCCGGACGCTAAGCATCGGTTTCGCTGGGGAACCGTGGGCTAACGCCCAGCAGCTGATTTGCAGCGTAGCCGAACTCGCCAGAGTTTGGCGGATTGCATAAAGCGTAGTAGCTGCACGACCTCCGAGCGGGAGGGTGACGTGGATGTCCGCAGGTTTGTGAAGCGCAAACGCTGCACAGCCTGCCGAGCCGGGGAGTTGCGGGAAGCAGGCAGGAGATAGCTTGTGGTGAGCTGCTTTCTGTTGACAGTGCACCAGCCGCCTCGCCGGTTCGGTTGGTGGGCGACGGCACTTGTCCTGGTGGTCGGCACCGTGCGCATTGGGGCGATCCGGGGGTTGATCTTTCCAGTACGGATCGCTGGCGGCTCGATGGCTACCACCTTAGTCGGCACGCATCTTGACCTCCGTTGTGATGACTGTGATTTTCCGTTCGAGTGTGACGCAGAGCCGCTGCCGCCAACCTTACATGTAGTCTGTCCCAACTGCGGCTTTCACCAACCGTTGGATGGCCGTCAGTCTCCCGTTCCCGGCCAAAGGGTGCTCATCGACCAAATGGCCTATCACTGGCGTGCGCCTCGGCGGGGAGAGCTGATTGCCTTCCGCGATCCGGTGGATGCAAACCGGTTGTCAGTGAAACGGCTGATCGGATTGCCTGGCGAAGAGGTTACTGTCCAAAGCGGCGATCTCTTCATCAATCGTCGGCGGGTGCACCGGACGCTCGACGAGCAAAAACAACTGGCGCAGTGCGTCTACGACGATGCCTATCGAGGGCGCCGAGCTCCACTTCGCTGGCGCGGCGGCCTGCCGTCAAGTCAGTGGGTGGCCCGTGACGGCGGATTTCACAATTCGGGTCGACCCGACCGGGGTGACGAGGCGTTCGATTGGTTGTTGTACCACCACCGGTCGAGCTACCGCGGTCCGGCGCAGGGACTCGAGAATCCCATCCGCGATAATTGCGGCTACAACCAAGCGGTGTCCCGCTCCCTAAACACGGTCCGGGATTTGATGCTCACTTGCCGAATCTGGCTTGGCGCCGGCGTCAACCAAGTTGCTTTTTCGATCCATGACGGCAGCGACATGTTGGAGACAGAGGTGCGACTGGCAGACCACCGCCTTATTCTCAGGCGGAACGATCGCATGCTAGCGACGGCGGCCTGGCCTCTCGATCGCCAAGACAGGTGGCTCCGCGTCGAATACTCTACGTTCGACCGGCAGGTCCAATTTGCCGTCGACGGACGCACGCTGCTCCAGTCTCAGCTCCCGGTCGATGACCGACCAGCTCGACCGACATCGTGTCCCGTTGGGATTGGGGTTTGTGGCGGAGCGGTCGAGATCAAGGAGCTCCGGCTGTATCGGGATATCTACTACTTGCCTCCGATCGGTCAAGCCGCCTGGACTGTTGACAACCCGGTCGGCGATGCCCGCTGGATCGTGTTGGGAGACAACCCGGCGATTTCCGTCGACAGCCGGCACTGGGCCGAAGCGGGGTTGCCGCGTAGACTGGTGGTAGGTAGGGTCCTCAGAGTCGGCAGTAGCCGGGAAATGGATCATGGGCCGTAGCAAGCAGCAATTAGAAAGCGGAACGTCGAGAGCAGAAGACATGTCGCGAAAGCAGGGTACTCAGGAGAAGGCATCCTCTGGCGAGACGAGCAATCCGCAGGCAACTCGGGAGACGGTGGAGTCGATCGTGGTGGCCGTCATCCTGGCGTTCTTGTTTCGGGCCTTCGTGGCAGAGGCGTTTGTTATCCCGACTGGTTCGATGGCACCGACGCTTCAAGGGCGGCACCTGGACCTGGACTGCGTGCAGTGCGGCTATCGGTATCGAACGGGGGCCAGCATCGAAAACGACACGCCACAGCTCGTCGTTCAAGTAACGTGTCCCATCTGCCGTTATCAGACAGACGTAGATCGCCAACCCCGGCGGGCGCTGCTCAAGACGAACCAGGACTCCTTCAACGGCGATCGGATCCTGGTCAGCAAGTTTGCCTACGAGGTGGCGGACCCAGAACGCTGGGATGTCATTGTGTTCAAGTACCCAGGCAACGCCAAACAGAACTACATCAAACGTGTGGTTGGCCTGGCCGGCGAGACCGTTCGGATTCAGAACGGGGACATCTACATTGCACCGCCTGATCAGCGGCAACCGAACCTAGAACAGCGGGCCTTCGAGATTGCTCGCAAGCCGCCAGCCAAGGTCAAAGCGATGCTGCAGCTGGTCGACGACACGAAGTACATTGCCAAGCAACTCGTCGAGGCCGGTTGGCCTTCACGTTGGAACCAGGGTGTGGCCACCGAGGAGCAGCATCGGTGGCAGATTGGAGCGGGCAACCGACTGTTCAGCGTCTCCGCCGGCGAGCAGGTTTCTTGGCTGCGTTACCGGCATCTGGTGCCTTGGACAGAGGATTGGGACGACATCAAGCAGGGCCACCTACCGCCGCGGCTTGTCTCCGGCGAATACGTCGGCCAGCTGATCACGGATTACTATGCGTACAACGACTTTGATACGCGAGACGGTGGCTATTTGTCGGACGGTGTTACCGCCAGCTCGGTGGGCAGCTGTTGGGTTGGTGATCTAGCAGTCGCTTGCGAGCTGGAATTGCAGAGCGACGAAGGTGAGTTACTGCTGGACTTGGTCGAAGGCGGTGTGCACTATACTTGTCGGATCGACGTAGCGACTGGGGAAGCGGTGCTGACGATCCCAGCGGCGGACGCCGGCAACACAGACCGGCCGTCCGGCGATACGGGAATTCGCGGTTCCGGTCGGCACCGTCTCCAGTTTGCCAATGTTGACGACCAGCTCTTGTTGTGGGTTGACTCGAAGCTCGTTCAGTTCGACGGGCCGACGACCTATGCTGGTGACTTGACACGGCCACCGGTCATGACATCCGACGATGACTTGGGTGACCTGGCGCCGATCGGCATTGGCGGTCGCAATGTGACTATGCGGGTCACCAGGCTGCAAGTCTTGCGAGATATCTATTACCAGGCGGCGGCAGAGGATGACCGCCACGAAGGGAAGCTCGAGTATGGTCACGCCTACCCTGCGAGCCAACTCCGGAGAATGCTCGCGGACCCGGAAGCTTGGCCGGCGCTTTTCGCCCATCGCCGGAGCCTCTACTTTCCGCTGGAGGAGGACCAGTTCTTCCCGCTGGGCGACAACAGCCCCCAAAGCAAGGACGCCAGGTTGTGGTCCCAAGGCGGGCAGATTCCAGAGTACGTCGAAAGACGGCTCCTGCTCGGGAAGGCGCTGGTGATCTACTGGCCACACGCTTGGCGGCCGTTGCTCCCCAACTTTGCTCGGATGGGTTTCATCCGCTAGCCCGGATAATTCATGAAGATCGTCGCGAGAGGTTGTAAGTACGTTCGTGGCAAGGAAGGCGCGCAATTCTTCCGCAGGCGTATTGAAGCAATACGTCGAGGGAGAATTGTGAAGCATGACGAAGCCACGGATGGACTTACGACCTCGCAGCAGATCGCTCATGAATAATTCGGGTTAGCTCTCTGCGCTGGCCGGTACTACGATCACGGAGGATCCACCATGTCGCTCTTGGAGGCACGCGGGCTGGTCAAATCGTTCCGCTCGCGGCGCGTTGTCGATGGGGTTGAGCTACATCTGGACGCAGGCGAAATCGTTGGTCTGTTGGGGCCCAACGGCGCGGGTAAGACGACGACTTTTCGCATGATCTGTGGACTGATCGCTCCTAGTCGCGGTGAGGTCTTTCTGAACGACATTGATGTCACCAACTGGCCCATGTACCGTCGCTGCCGCGATGGGCGTATGGGCTACTTGGCCCAGGAGTCCAGCGTCTTCAAGAAGTTGAGCGTCGAGCAGAATATGCTCAGCGTCATGGAACTGTTGGGTATGAGCCGGAAGGAGAGGCGGCTGCGATGTGCGCAGCTCCTCGAGCAGTTCGACATCGCCCAGCTACGGCGCGCCAAGGCGGGAAAACTATCCGGCGGTGAGCGACGGAGGTTGGAGATTGCTCGCTGTTTGGTGAGCGACCCCGAGATGATCATGCTGGACGAGCCGTTTGCAGGGATCGACCCCGTGACGGTGCAGAGTATCCAGGTGATTATTCGAGATCTCCAGCAGCGTGGTATCTCGGTGCTAATCACCGACCATGCCGCACGAGAGATCTTGCAGGTGACCGACCGTTGCTATGTGATCAACAAGGGGACGGTGCTCTGCCACGGTCATCCGAGCGACGTGAAGCAGCATCCCGAAGTGCGGCGGATCTACTTGGGCGACATCGACGCTGGCGAACAGCAGCCGCCCAAACCCCACCTGGCGAGAGTTCGTTCCGGCGGACTCACCGTCCGTCGTCGCAGCGACGCCTAGCAGCCTGTTGAGCGAGAGTCGGTGGTGTGGCACTTCCCGGATCTCGGGTTGTTGCAGTTTTCAACTTGTTCGCGCTCACCCCACATTGCATTTCACTCACAGATCCAACACACTGGCGTCCTTGCCCACCAACTTTCTGTTTCCTGCCGACTAGCAGACTTTCTTCTCTATGTCCGATCCATATTTTCAACAGTTATTTGCCGAACGAATTGGGGGAGCCGGTTACGGCAAGGGCACCGCGATCTATAAGTTCGAAAAGATCAAGCGTGCCAAACGGAAGGCACTAGCCGACCACCCGGACCGCCCGCTGCTTGACTTTGGCATTGGCGAAAACGACGCCATGGCACCGGAGCCGGTGCGTCGCCGCATGGCCACCGAGATCAACTGTGCCGAGAACCGGGGCTACGCGGATAACGGGATTCCCGCCTTTACGGCAGCGGTGGCGGCGTTCATGGAGCGGAACTTCGGCGTACAGCTTGATCCGCAGTCGGAGATCAATCACTGCATCGGTTCGAAAACCGCGTTGTCGATTCTGCCAGCCTGTTTCATCAACCCGGGCGACGTGACACTGATGACCGTGCCGGGCTATCCGGTGGCGGGTACACATACTCAGTACTATGGCGGCAGCGTGTTCAAGCTACCGCTCTTGGCGGAGAACGACTTTCTTCCCGACCTCCGTTCAATCCCTGCAGATGTATTGGCGCGAGTGAAACTACTCGTGCTGAATTATCCCAACAGTCCCACCGGCAAGCTGGCTCCTGCGTCCTTTTTTCAGCACGTGGTCGACTTTGCCAAGAGCCACCAGATCGTGGTTGTCCAGGACGCCGCGCACACGATGTTGACCTTCGAAACGGAACCCTTCAGTTTTCTGAGCGTGCCGGGAGCCAAAGACGTAGGCGTGGAAGTCCACTCGATGTCCAAAGGTTTCGACATGATCGGTTGGCGGCTTGGATGGGTTTGCGGAAACGAGCGGCTGGTGCAGGCGTTTGCCGACACCAAGGACAATTTTGACTCTGGGCAGTTCATTGCGATCCAGAAGGCCGCCATCACCGCCTTGCAAGACGATTCGCTGCACCGGGCGGTGCGGGCGAAGTACCGCCGCAGGCTTGAAAAGTTGGTGGCCACCTTGCGCCGTCTGGGCTTTGAGTGTGAGCTACCGGGCGGCACCTACTTCCTCTACACGAAGGCACCGCGCAGTGCGGAAGGCGGGCCCGACTTCGAGACGGCGGAAGAAGCCAGCCAGTTCCTGATCACACAGGAATCGATCGTCACCGTACCTTGGGATGATGCCGGGAACTTCCTGCGTTTTTCGGTGACCTACGAGGCGGAAGACGAGGTAGCCGAGGACGCGCTTATGGCGGAAACAGCGCAGCGGCTGGGGCGCGCCAAGTTGATCTTCTGAGGCAAGAGTTCAGATTGCCTCAATATGCAGTCCGCGACTACGCCGCTCCTGGCGGCGGACGTCGTCAATGAGATCTGCGATCCGCTTAACATCGTTGATTCCGCGGAGCAGCAGCTCGGGATGCGTGCTATCGCTGGAAGTGACCCGGATGGTACCGACCCCCACCAGCCGCTGGACGAGACCTTGTTCGAATGTCACGTCGTCGATATCGATGACCTCGATGCGATCGGTCACCTGCCGCAGGATGCCGACCTTGTGGATGAACCGTTGATTGGTAAGCCGGTATCGGACGGACAGCTTACGGTACGCCAGCAGGCAGGCAATGCAGAGCCAGATCAGCCCTAGCAGCGGCAGGAAGACGAGTATGTAGTTGGAAAACAACACCGAGGCCACGATCAGAGCGATCGAAGCGATGCCGGCTAGGATCCAGCTGCCCACCATATCTTTGCCCGAGTAACCGCCCTGCCAGAGCTCCTCCTCGCCACCTCCCGTCGCGCGTTTACCGGTCGCGGTATCCTGGAATCGCTGTTGGGCTGTCCGTTCCTGCGCACCGTGGCCGTTCTCTAGAGGCAGGTTGTCCGCGGTCGCTTGGGCCGGTGTGCGGGGCTCATCAAAATGAAGCCGCTTCCCGCATTTGGGGCAGTAGACTGAATCGGTGGGAACATCGGATCCACATGCACCACAAGGCATTGCTGCACTCCTGAAAGGGATGGCCGGCTTTGTTGGCGCCTCGGTCTGTTCCGTTTGACGGTGGCCGCAGGGACCACAGAAAGCTGAGCCTGCCGCGGCCAGTTGCACTGAGTATAGCGTCCAGCGTGAGGCGCTTCCAAGGCGTGGTTGGACCGGGTGCGCTCGGCCGTCTGTATTCTGAGTTTGGCGATCGGGGTATAGTACGGCGATGCCAGAAGCAGGAATGTGAAGCGGATGTGAGCCTAGCACTGCGATGAGATGTCCTTTCTGCCGTATCGACAACGACCGCGTGATTGACTCGCGCGCTAGCGAGGACAAGTTCTCCATCCGGCGGCGACGGGAGTGTCTCAGCTGTAAACGGCGTTACACAACCTACGAACGCCTGGAAGAGATGAATGTGAAGGTGATCAAGAAGGATGGTGAGCGCGAGCCGTTTAGCAGGCGGAAGATCTCGGAAGGGTTGGCAAAGGCCTGCTGGAAGCGACCTATCAGCGAAGAGCAGATCGAGTCCCTGATCTCGGCAGTCGAAAGCGAGATCTACGCGAACTTCGACAGTGAGGTGAACAGTCGCGATCTGGGGGAACTGGTGATGAAGCACCTGGGCCGCCTCGATCAGGTGGCCTTCGTCCGTTTCGCGAGTGTCTACAGAGAGTTCAAGGACGTGCGAGATTTTGTCGACGAGCTGCAGCCGATGCTACAGCGGCGTCAGGACGGTGGTTCGCAAGGCCAGCTGGGCGCGGAATAACCGCCGCTTGGCCGGCGTTGCCCACTTGCTAGAGCGGACGGGTTTCACGGCAGGATGTCCACCCGCACTCACTGCAACAAACCGTGTCAATCGAACGGGAGGGCGAGGCTCCTGCCGAGCCGAAAGTGCAATGAACCGTGGGCTAACGCAACGGATGTCGCGACAAACTATCCTGTCCTCTGCTTGAGTGACAGGATTTACAGGATCAACAAGATGCCCATTTGCTCGTACCAGAAACTTCCTGTAGCCGAATTCGCCAGAATTTGGACGAATCCGCAGTCCACCAAACTCTGGCGAGTTCGGCTAGTGCGCCTGTGAAGGCCCAACCGGACCTCCCTACCCCTATCAAACCAAATCAGCCGCTGGGCGTTAGCCCACGGTTATGTTCGAATCGACGCGCTTCAGTGACCCCTCAACGCCGATCCCCGGACAGAACCGGACGAGGTCAACCGGACGCTAGCTAGCTAACGCGTGCCGGCTGATTTTGGCTTGTCGGCGTCGCAGTTACGTCTCTTTCGGGCCCCTCCAGACCGTCTTAGAGGTGGAGATCCACCCTACTGGTAGCTCGCTGCCGATCGCCAATTCCGCCTTGGAGCTTGTTTCTCTTCCAGCTATGATGTCGGCGGCCTGCGCAGGGCGGGTAGCCGGGCCGTCTGGTTGGTTGGTTTTCTCAGTGGCGAGCATCAACGGTGAGCGAGTTTCGCACAGAACGCGATTCGATGGGCGAGGTGGAAGTACCTGCCGAAGCGTACTACGGCGCGCAGACCCAGCGGGCGGTGGAGAACTTTCCGGTTTCGGGGTGGACGCTCCCACCCCCGCTGATTCATGCGCTAGGCATCGTCAAATATGCCTGCGGCGTCGCGAATCGAGACCTGGGAAAGTTGACCGGCAGCGGCAAACAGCCGCTCAACGATACGCAGGTTGACGCGTTGCTGCGAGCCTGCAAAGAGGTCAGCGACGGCAAGTTGGACAGTGAGTTCCCGATCGACGTTTTTCAAACCGGCTCGGGAACATCGACGAACATGAACGTCAACGAGGTCATTGCCAACCGCGCCATCGAGCTACTCGGTCAAGACCGCTTTCAGCCGGAAAAAGCGATCCACCCGAACGACCACGTCAACATGGGGCAAAATACCAACGACATTTTTCCGACCGCGATTCATGTCGCCACCGCCCAGCAGATTAAGCACGATCTGCTGCCCGCTCTGCGGCGGCTGGCGGCTGTGTTAGCTCGTAAGGCAGAGGAGTGGGATGGCGTCATTAAGATCGGACGCACCCATCTGATGGACGCCACGCCTTTGCGGCTAGGCCAGGAGGTGGGTGGCTTCGCTAGACAAATCGAACTCTCGGTGCGCCGCGCGGAACAAGCGATCGACGAGGTTTTAGAGCTCCCGGCGGGTGGAACCGCTGTCGGGTCGGGGATCAACACCCACCCCGAATTCGGCGAACGAGTTGCTCGAGTGCTTGCTCAGGAGGCGGACATTCCATTCGTCGAGGCCGTCAACCATTTCGAGGCGAATGCCCAACGGGATGGGCTGGTCGGCTGCCACGGGCATCTGCGTACGATCGCTACAACGCTGTTTAATGTCTCCAACAATATCCGCTGGCTGAGTTCTGGTCCACGTTGTGGGTTCTCGGAAACGGTGCTTCCCGACAGGCAACCCGGCAGTTCCATCATGCCTGGCAAAGTCAATCCAGTGATGTGCGAGAGCATGATGCAGGTTGCGGCCCGTGTCTATGGGAACGACCAAACAATGATGCTGAGCGGCGCAGCGGGCGGCCAATTTCAACTGAACATCATGATGCCCGTGATGGGGCATACGATCGCGGAGAGTATCCATCTGTTGGCGGCGGTCACGCGAGCCTTCATCGACTTTTGTGCCGAGGGCATGGAAGCCAATGCAGAGGCATGTGCGGCGGCTGTCGAGCAGAGTCTGTCGATGGTCACCAGCCTGAACCCCCTGATCGGATACGAGCAAGCCGCGAAGTTAGCCAAGGAGGCATTTCGCAGCGGCAAGACGATACGCGAGCTGTGCCGCGAGCAGGGCGTGTTGCCCGACTCGACACTCGCCGACGCTCTGGATCCTTGGCGGATGACGGAGCCCCAGGAGTAGGTTTTTTGATGGTGCGCTTTTCGCCTTTCTGCGCGTTTTCGTAACCCGAAGCGTCAGCGAGGGGGAGTTGATGTACCATCGCAAGTTGTTCCCTCGCTTACGCTTCGGGTTGCGATGGAGCCAACTGCGCAACAGTAAGGAGTAGGTGCGCGGGCGCGCTGGCTGGACACGGCTAGCTGCTTTCGTGTTGAGCTGTTTGCAGAGCGGATGGAAACCCAAAGCGGCGGCCTAAACGCCGCTGCGGACGCTTCAAGGAGGAGGAACGGGATGCAGTGGAAGCCGCTGGGCCACGGGTCAGTCGCCCTTCGTCTGATGGCGTGGGGCCTTTTTGTCGTGATCGAGTTGACGGTGGGGCAGGTGAGGGCCGCCGAGACGTCCTTGATCAGGGACGCGTTCGAGAAGACCAAGACCGCGAAGACCATCGAGGATTTTTCGCAGATCATCACGCTCTGCGAGCAGGCTCAGCAGAGCGGGTTGTCCGAGCAGATGGCGGGCTATGCGCCCAAGTTGATGTCTTGGGCTCGTAATCGCCGCGGTGAGATCTACTCGGCCCAGGCCGCCGAGTCCTTGGTGGCTGGATCCGTCCAGCGAGCTGCCGAGTTGGACGAGTTGGCTCGGACCGATTTTGAGTCCGCGGTTCAGTTGGATCCGAATGCCTGGAAACCCTGGCACAATCGGGGTGTCAGCCGCGGGCTCCGCGGTGACCGCGAAGCGGCACTCCGCGACTTTTCGCGCGTGATCGAGCTGAAACCGGGTTACCTCGACGCTTGGTTCAATCGCGCGGAAATCCGCGCCGACATGGGCCAAGACGAAGCGGCAATCCAGGACTATACCCGGGTGATCGAGCTGCGGCCCACCGATGTCGACGCCTACCTAAAACGTGCCTTCACATACGCCAAGAGAGGTGATCTGACCCAGGCCTTGACCGACTGTAACGCAGCGGTTGCGCTGGACAAGGACGACGTCCGAGCCTACGCGAACCGGGGTTGGGTCTACGAGAGGCTGAGCCGCTGGGAGGATGCAGCCGCCGACTTTCGCGCGGCGGTTTCGGCGGACAGTGAGTCTGTGCTGGCGTATCGCAGCGCGGCCTGGCTGATGGCGACCTGTCCGGATCCTAAGTTCCGGGACGACTCGCTGGCCGTGCAGGCCGCCGAGCGAGCTTTGCAGCTGAGCCGCGAGCCGCACGACTGGAGGACACTGGATATCCTGGCGGCCGCCTATGCAAGTGCCGGCCAGTTCCAGCAGGCAGTCGAGTATGGCACGCAGGCTGTAGCTGGCGCATCTGGACCGATGCGTGCGGCGGCCGAACAGCGGCTGGAGCTCTACCGTCAGCGGAAGTCATATCGCCAGCCATCGGTCACGACCGCGGCAGCCGGGGCGGGCAGAGTCAGCCGCTGAGCTTCATTGGTCCGTTGGCCGGACCATGTGTTCACCTGCTGTGGCCGCCCAGCTACCGCTTTTTTTCCTAGAAAACGCGACGAAGGACTCCTAATCAACTGGATAGCCCTTCCCTGCAAGACGATGAGAAGTAGAATAGCTAGTTCGCGCACTCTCCCCTTTCCCGCCTCGTTGTATCTCCGCTTTCAGGGATGTCTACGGTCGGCGTGCCGGTTGTCTGTGCGGGTTGCTTCGCAAGAACCGCTAGCAGTTTCGAGTGGTCAGGCGGACGCTGGGTAAATGTGGTGTCCGGGTCCCCCGCGGCGTCTTGTTTCTTCGGGCATTTTATGAGCTTGGTTTGTCAGCTATAGGTTTGGAATCATGAGTCAGTCACAGATTCGTAACATCGGAATCTCGGCGCATATCGACTCTGGGAAAACGACGCTCAGTGAACGCATCCTGTTTTACACCGGGCGAATACACCGGATGGAAGAAGTGCATGGTCGCGGTGATGGCGCGACGATGGACCATATGGACCTGGAGCGGGAGCGCGGCATCACCATCACTAGCGCGGCGACCACGGTCCAATGGGAAGGGACCACGGTCAACCTGATCGATACACCGGGCCACGTTGATTTCACGGTCGAGGTCGAGCGCAGCTTGCGCGTGTTAGACGGTGCGGTCTTGGTGCTGTGCGCGGTCGGGGGTGTCCAGTCGCAGTCGATGACCGTCGACAGGCAGATGAAACGGTACCACGTCCCCCGGCTGGCCTTTATTAACAAGATGGACCGTGTCGGGGCCGACCCGTTGAGTGTCTGCGAGCAGGTGCGCGAAAAACTGGGATGCGACGCCATCTTGATGCAGCTGCCGATCGGCGCCGGCGAGTCGTTCGAGGGACTGATCGATCTGGTCACGATGGAAGCCCTCTACTTCGATGGCAAGGACGGTGAGTTGGTTCGCCGGGCGGACGTGCCGGCCGCACATGTCGAGGCGATGGCGACGGCGCGAGCCCAGATGCTCGAGCAACTTGCTATGTACAGCGACGAGTTGATGGAGTTGTTGCTGTCGGAGGAACCGATTCCAGAGGCACTGATTCACGACGTGCTGAGGCACTCGGTCCAGGAACAGGACACGACGCCAGTCTTTCTTGGTACGGCCTACCGTAACAAGGGCGTCCAGCCACTGATGGATGCCATCGTGCGCTACCTGCCTTCGCCACTCGATCGAGAGATCTCCGCACGAGATTATGCTGACCCCGAGAAAGAAGTTGCGCTGCAAGCCGACGCGGCGGAGCCGATGGTCGGAATGGCGTTTAAGATCGTCGATGATCCGTACGGCCAGCTGACATTTATGCGACTCTACCAGGGAACGGCGCGCAAAGGTCAGACCTATGTTAACCAGCGGACTGGACGCAAGGAGCGTTTCAGCCGGTTGTTGCGGATGCATGCTGACAAGCGTGAAGAGATCGATGCCGCCACCGCCGGCGACATCATCGCCGTCATGGGCATCGAGTGCGCCAGCGGAGACACTTATGCCCAGACGGACAAGCTCTGCACATTGGAGAGCATGTATGTCCCCGAACCGGTGATCAAGGTCGCCGTGTCACCGGTCAATCGATCGGATGGCGACAAGCTGGGCAAGGCGCTGGCACGGTTTCGCCGGGAGGACCCGACGTTTCGGGTCATGTCCGATGAAGAGACCAACGAGATTTTGATTGCGGGTATGGGTGAGCTGCATTTGGAAATCTACATTGAACGAATTCGCCGCGAATACAACGTAGCCGTCGAAGTTGGGCCACCCAAGGTCAGCTATCGGGAGACGGCAACGAACTCGGTGGACTTCAACTACAAACACAAGAAGCAGACAGGGGGTTCAGGTCAGTATGCACACATTGTGGGAAGCCTAGAGCCGTTGCCCGAGGACGCCGATGTACCGTTCGTGTTCGAGGAGAACATTGTCGGCGGGCGAATTCCCAAACAGTACATTCCCTCGATCGAGAAGGGGATGCGAGAGTCGCTACGGAAAGGACCGGTGGCAGAGTATCCGGTCGTGGGTGTCAAGGTCGTTCTGGACGACGGTTCCTTTCACGAAGTGGATAGCTCGGACCGGGCGTTCCAGACCTGTGCCCGTGATTGTCTGCGGGAGACACTGCGACGCGCCAAACCGAAGCTACTCGAGCCGATCATGTCGGTCGCTGTCGAATGCCCGGATTCGTACCAAGGTGCGATTACTGGGGACCTCACGTCCCGACGTGGGATCATTACAGCCACCACCATACGGGAAGGGATCGCCACGCTCTCGGCGGACGTGCCACTCTCGGAGACCTTCGGCTACGCGACTGACCTTCGCAGCCTGACCCAGGGCCAAGGTGTCTTTTCCATGGAGCTGGCTTGCTATCGCAAAGTGCCGCTGAGCGTCCAGGAAGAAATCATCGCCGAGAAGAAGCAGAACCAGCTGGTCGGCGCTCGTTGAGCCCGGTTGTAGCGCACTTGACGAGCAGTCGATCTGCGGCGCCGCACGGATAGTGGCGGCACTCTCCTACAACGCTAGTTTCTCGACCAACCACTCGAAAGGCTGCACGGTGCCGCGCGGCTCGACTCTCAGCGGCAGTTGCACGAGTTGACCCTTGTGCCGGTACTCGAGCGTGGACCCCACCAGCGCGTTGGCAAAGAAGCAGTGGTTAGCGAGACGCTTCTTGCACAGCTTCCAAAGTTCAGGCGTGGTGGATCGCCCGAATTCTTTGGGATTATCAAAGCAGCTTTGACATCGGTCCGCCTTCGTAAAGACGATGGCGACCGGCCGTTTTCGCCAACCTCGGCGGCGGTCCGGCGCCAACTCGGCCAGGTAATCCAGAATTCTGGCAGTCATGAGGTCGGGATCGGCATCGCCACTCTGCAGGCGGTCGGCGTCGACCAGCAACATTGCCGCGGCACACTTGCTAAGGAATGCTCGAATGATCCTGACGCTGCCTGGATCTTCGAGTTCGGACAAGAGGGCAGTGCCCGAGATATCGGGCAAGATCAAGTCAGGTTGTTGACGTGCTTTTCGCTTGCCCGCTTCCCGCCTCCCCATTTCACAGTGCAACCAATTCCAATCTCGAGGTTCGGGGGCCGTCCGTGCAGGGAATTGACCGCGTGCCAGAGCGTCCAGCGTGGCTTGTTGCAACCCCACCGAAAAGGCGCCGCACGCCAGGATCTGTACTGGCCCTTGCTGGCGGGACAGGATGTCGGCCAGCATTCCTAGGTAGGCCGTCTTTCCGGTACCTGGTGCTCCGACGATGCCGATCATCTGGGGCTTCTTTTTCTTGCCGGCGGATTGGAACGTCAGCGCCAGCGGCGCCCCGCAATGCCGGCAGCTGTCTTTGCCGAAGCAGTTTGCCTCTTCGCAGACATAGCAGACCGTTGCCCGCACATCGTTGAGAAACTCGTAGCTCTCGATTCGCTGGCGTCCCCAACGTGTCATGTTCCACCTTCTCCCTACTTAGCTAGGTAGGTAGCGCTCCGCAACGTCGCATGCGCTCAAAGCACAGCGAAATCCCAGGTTGCCTTGCCGCGCAAACGGGTCGTCAGCGCTCTGAGCTTGGCAATCCGCCTGGCTGTCGAAATAGGTGTCGAAGGCCGCCCCCCGGATACTGATTAGCGGACGTTCCAACTCGACTTGCACGCCCTCGACCCAAGCGCAGAATTCTGAAGAGGTCCATTCCCAGATGTTGCCCACCATTTGATAAACGCCGCCGGCAGTGACGCCCTCGGAGTAGTCCTCCACTGGCACCGTGCTGCCTCTTTGAGAAATCCAGAGGTTGGCCCGGGAGTGGTCAAAGGTCTCTCCCCAGGGATATCGCCGTTGCACCGGCCGCGATCCCGCCGCAGAAATCGGGCAGCTCGCGGCCTTGACCCACTCGGCGTCGCAGGGCAGCCGCTTGCCCGCCCACCGCGCGTAGGCATCGGCCTCGAACCAAGAAACTCCCACCACCGGATGGTCTGCGAGTCCAGCAGGGAAGCGGCCGTTGGCCCACCCCTGCGGACCTGATTGTCCTGTTGAGTCGGTGAAATCCTCGATCCGCGGCCGCACGGCTGTGCGCCACAGCGATGGTTGCTGATAGCCACCGCCGGTGACAAACGTCTGATAGAGTCGATTGGTGATCGGCAAGCGGTCGATGTAGAGAGGTTCGACGTGGACGCACTGCGGCTCGATTTCGTCCAGGCTCTCGATCTCGCCGCTGGTCCACGGGCGAACGAGTACATCGCCGCAGGGCACCTCCGATGCAGAGCGTAGAAACGTTTCCGCTGCTTGCTGCTGTTTGTCTCGGCTGAGTGAATCGCAAATCTGCGGGCGGAGCAGGAGGGCCCACCTTCCCTCTGCGATCAGCTGATCGACCAGGGAGTCATCGCTCCGTCTGCCTGCCGATCCGCTTCGCGGCGAGGGAGTGGTGCCTGCCGAGGCATGTGGGGATTGGAAGTTGGCTCCGGGAGGACTACACACCCCGCTCAGGACACCGGTTTTCGCTCCGACTTGATCCCACATGACGTTACAGCTCTGCTATCGCGAGCTCCGCGTTGGTTGGAATTCTGACATAACAAAAAACCGGTAAGCCCGCCGTTCACCCAGTGGGCTGCGGCGCAGCCACCGTCGGGTGCTCGGCGGACTCGAGTAATTTGGAGAATAGGTTGGTTTGTCGTTCGACGAGCGTCCTGACATCAAACAGCTCGTGTACAATTTGGTCTTGCTGTTCTTTGAGCTGCAAGCTCTCTTGGTGCATCTGCTGGGCCAGCTGATCCAAGTGCCTCTGTGTGCAGTTGCTCGAGGCATGATCTTCGGCATGTTGGCCGTCGTCGAGCGACTCGACTTGAAGAAGCAGTGCGTCGAATTCCTGTTCCCAACACTCACACTGTTGCTGGAACTCTGCGAAGAGCGTTTGGTGAATCGTGTCGACAACTGCTGAAGCAGTGGCGACAGGCGAATCGGTAGACACGTTGGAGCTGGACCTGCACAAAGGTTGTTTTTCGAAAGTGGTTTATCCGTACGACAGTCGCTTGCCAGAACAGCACGACGAGAGTCGATAAACGAGGCACGGATGGCATCGAACGAGCCATGACCACAGGATGGCCGATCAGTCATCAAGTTTGTTGCTTCCCCGGCCGAGTGGACAGCCTGGAAGCCAAGCGTACTAACGGTAAAGTCGTGAGGCCATGATAACTCTAGGTCAAGATTCGTGAGCGAGCAAACAGCCGTTTCGACAAACGACACATCGACGGAGAGTTTCCTACCTCTGTTGATCACCGGAGTTGCCGGAGTTGCGGGCTATAACGCCTTTCGCTATTTCGCGCGGGAGTATCCCGGGCAGGTCATAGGGACTCGGCGGACCGACAACTGGAAGCTCTCGGGTGAGGGCATTGTCCCGTGCGATTCGCATGACACCGCAGGCTGGTGCAGGTTGTTCCACAAACACCAGTTTCGAGGTGTGCTGAACTGCGAAGGATCTTGCAAGCTAAAATCGTGCGAGTTGGACCCCGCGATGGCCTGGCGAATTAACCTCGAAGCCGTCCGCAACCTGCTGGATCTCGTTGCCGGCTGCGGTGCCCGCTTCGTCCATCTTTCCATCGACCTCGTTTTTTCAGGCGTTAGGGTGAAGGGGACTACACTGAGACCGATCCGACCGACCCCGTCACGGTCTATGGAGAGACGATGGTGGCCGCCGAAGAACTGATTTGCCGGGAGCTGCCCAGTGCCTGTGTGCTGAGGATTTCGCTTCCGATGGGCGTCAGTTTCAACGGACGTGCCGGTGCGATTGACTGGATCCAATCACGTTTCAAAAACGGTCGACCGGCAACCCTCTACTATGACGAGATACGAACGCCTACCTACACGGATTGTATGAACGAGGTGTTCCGCTCGGTTCTCGGGAACGACCTTGCAGGCATCTATCACGCCGGTGGTGAACGTAGGCTGAGCCTCTTTGAGATTGCCCAGATTGTGAATCGTGTGGGCGGGTATGCCCCAGAGCTCCTCCAGGGCTGTTGGCGGAGGGAGGCGGGTCCCGTTCCACCTCGGGCCGGCAATGTGACGCTCAACTCGCGAAAACTCGCGTTGGCGTTGGGCCGTCGGCCGTTCGATCCGTGGCCACTCTCGGAAGCCTTCGTGCCCGCCGACGGCGAATGGCACTTCGCGAGGTCCAGACCAGACTCCGGCTCTCCTGAACTGCTTGCCGACGTGCTCTACCGCAATCCCGCCAAGGCACCGCAAGCACAGCCGGCGCCGCAGTCTTAGAAGTTGCGCTACTCGGCGTCTGGCAGGGACAGGAGGTTGAATTCGTCGCTCTTGGCTCAATCGGAACCCGAAGCGTGAGCGAGGGAATGACTCGCGTTGGTACACCAACTCCCGCTCGCTAACGCACTTTGAAGTTTGCGATCTTGGCCCGATCGGAAGCGCGAAGCGTCAGCGAGGGAACAACTTGCGTTGGTACGCCAACTCCCCCTCGCTGACGCTTCGGGTTACGACAAACGCCGCGAATTCAACATCTTGTACCCTCCCGACAGCCAGAAGCGCAATATCAAAACTGACACTTCGCGCTTCCGAAATACGCAGCTTTCACCTGCCCAACTCAGCTATGTACTCTGATGTCGCTTCAACCGTTCGTAGTACAGAAGTCCCACGACTGTCTTGGCATCCTCTATCTGTCCGCTGTCGATCATCTCTAGAGCACGCTGCCAACTGACAACCAAATTCTCGATCTCTTCACCCGGTTCACGGCTGGGACCGACGACGGTCAGCTCTTCAGCGAGGAACAAATACATTCGCTCGTCGAGGATCCCCGGCGACATATAGAAGTCGAGTAGCGGAGTCAGCTTTCCAGCAGAGTAACCTGTCTCCTCAACGAGTTCGCGGCGAGCGGTCTCGGCAGGTGCTTCTTGGGGTTCTAACGTGCCGGCCGGGAGTTCGATCAGCGACTTATCGACTGCGACGCGCCGATTGTGGATGAGGCAGACATCGTCACCGTCAAGCAGCGGCAGGATCGTCACGGCTCCTGGGTGCCGGACCACGGCGCGTTCTCGCAGCTGACCGTCCGAACCCTTGCTGGCAATCTGCGTCACGCGAAAGCGCGGGGTGCTCAGCAATTCTCGTTCGGGATGGTTCATTCAGAGCACTCCACAGCAAAGCGAGCTGTCAGCCGTGTTGGGCTTCCCAATCGATCCAATCTGGGCAGCCGGATTTTTCTGGGTGTTTGGCGAGGAATCCTACGGCGTTTTTGACGATTTCCGGCCAATTCGGCGAGGGTTACGAGAACCCTGTCAGCGTTGATCGCGTATTTTTCGGTTGATAAGATACCGGAGGGCAGCGATTACTCAAAGTGGTTCGCCCGTCGTAACACAGAACTGGACAGGCCATGGGGAGTCACCGAATCTGGAGCATCGGTGTGGGACGCTGGGGTGGGCTGCAAATCCGCATCCACAGTCTCTTTCTTCTCTTTGCACTCATCACTCTTTTCCTTGGATGGCAGGCCAGCATTCATGATGAATCGCCGGACGCACTGAAGGTGGCCGGTGGCAGCCTCTGCATCTTGTTGATAAGTGTCTTCTTGCACGACTTGGGTCACTATTTGGCGGCTCTTCGCCTCGGCGGTGATGGCAGCGAAATCGTGCTCGGCCCACTCGGCGGGCTCGCCTCTATGCGGCCGCCCTTGGAACCGCTTTCCGAGGCCGCAATGCACATTGCGGGTCCCGCCGTCAACCTGGGAGTTTGCGCGCTGACCGGCGCGGTGACCGTTGCCGCGGGTGAAGACTTGCTGGGGATGCTGAATCCCCTGAACCCCAGAAACCTCATCGACCCAGACCGGGCATGGCTGGTGGCCTGCAAGTTGACCTTCTGGATCAATTGGGTGGTCTTCGTTGCCAACCTGCTCCCGGCGTTTCCGTTCGACGGAGGGCGAGCACTGCGAGCGGCTTTGCTGAGTCTCTCGCCTGATTCCGGCGCCCGTCGTGCCTCGCTGTTCGTCGCTACGATCGCTAAGATCACTGCCCTGGCATTGGCCGTGGCGGCGGTCCTGCTGTACGTGCGCAACGGTTCGCAGGCGCATCCGGTTCCTGCCTGGTTCGCCCTTTCGCTGCTGGCGATCTTTCTCTACTTCAGCGCCAAGCAGGAATCAGAAAGGCATCATGACATCGAGGAGCAGCAGGAGCCGTTCGGCTATGACTTTTCGCAGGGCTATACCAGCCTGGAACGTGCTCAAGAAAGAGACGAAGAGCAGCCGGTGGGGCCGGTTCAGCGCTGGCTGGCTCAGCGCAAGCAAGCTCGCCTAGACCGCCAGCGCGAGATTGAGGCCGAGGAAGAATCTCGGGTCGACGACATTCTTAGCCGCTTACATGCGCACGGGATCGACAGCCTATCCCGCGAAGACCGCTCGCTCTTAGATCGAGTCAGCGCTCGCTACCGCTATCGAAACAGCGACTGAGATCGGCGCCGGCAAGTCACCTTGCCTCGCCACACCACGCTGCTGTCTGCAGGCCACTGCGGATGCGCCACTCTCGGAGTTCCGTCAACAGCCTGGCTTTGACTTGTTGAGCTCCAGGGTCCGACCAGAGATCGTTGACCTCGTCCGGGTCCGTGCACAGATCGAACAGCTGGCCGTACGACTCATCCAGGAAGTGGACCAACTTCCATTGGCTATCGCGGACCATGGTCATGAATTTACAGCCGGTTAGAGTTCCGTCGCCGGCCTGTTCGGCATAGACGTATTCACGTCCTAACTCGCTGGCACCGGTCAGGGCGGGGAGTAACGTGACCGCTTCCAGTGACTCGGGGACCGCGACGTCCGCCAGCTCTAGAATTGTAGGCCCTAGATCCATTTGCTGGCAGAGCGACGAAATGGTGCGGCCTTCCTCGAATCGGCCTGGCGATCGAACGACGAGCGGCACGCGCGTCACCTGATCGTACATGGTCCACTTTTGGCTATGACCGTGATCCGTCAAGCAGTCGCCGTGGTCCGAAGTGAAGATCAGCACCGCGTTGTCCAGATAGCCTCGTTCTTCGAGGGCTGCCACGATTTGGCCGACCTTTTCATCGATCATGGTGACGTTGGCCAAGTAGTAGGCGCGCTGGCGATGCCGCTGCTCGGCGGTCGGTTCGAGGTCGAGAACGACCGAGTCGTGATCGACCCTGTTGTTGTGCAGCCTTAGCTCTTGCAGCGGCGGCGGCTGGTTGGTGAGTTCTCGTGGCGTCACTTCGAGCAAAGGCAACTCACGATGCATGTATGGTTCTGCAAATCGGGGGACGGGGTCGTACGGTGGATGTGGTCCGGGAAAACCGATCTCTAGAAAGAGCGGCTCTGTCTGTGGAAAGTTCCGGATCCACCACACAGCAAGGTCCCCGACAAAGTGATCGGGATGGGCGTCTTCCGGAAGTTCCCATTCGAAAGCCCCCAGTCGCTGCCGGTAGTCCGGCAGCTGGCGATAGAGCTCGCGCTGCTGCTTGATCAAGCCGCGAAACCGCAGAGCTTTGTCCCACTCGTCGAAGTAATAGCGGCCCTCGAGATAACGATCCTTGTTCTCGACGACGTACCGTTCATCGAAACCCAACCCCGTTTCGAACGGCCAGGTGTG